>CAYYPK010000026.1:0-89818 GCA_964473525.1 uncultured bacterium | reverse complement strand
TCCAATGCTGCTGGTCGCTCGTGATGAGCAGTATGTTCGGACGGTCGCTCACGGGCATGCCTTCCGGTCGTGTGGCTCCAAGGGCGAACGGCTCAGCCGACGCCGAGGAGATGCCGCATCACGAAGAGCTCGAGGCCTTCGTAGTCGCGGTTCTCCTGGTATTGTCGCTCCTGCTCGCGGTCGAACGTGCGCACTTTCTCCAGCATGTGCTCGAACACCTCGAGGCTGTTCGACAGGTGCTGCCGCGCCGACTCACGTCGCTGCGTGCGCATCGCCTTCACGTCGAGCCCGATGTATTCCCCGTTCTCGCCGTAGCCGTTGTCGTCCAGCACGCGCACCTGGTTGAACGCCTGCCGTAGGTTGGCGGCGCCGAACGTCTTGTCCTCGTCGAACTTGAGGCCGTTCTGGTCGTTGAGATGTACGCTCCACAGCTTGTCGTGGTACAGCGCGAACGCCATCTCGTCGGACGGGTCGAGACCGGCTAGCAGCGCGTGCGCTGTCTCGATGAGGCCGCCCACGCGGTCAGGATCAGAGGCCTTGTAGGCCAACGCGAGGGCGTGTCCGATGGTCGGGATGTACGCCTGGTCCATCGGTTCGTTCGGCTTAGGCTCTACGAGGATGCGGATGTTCGGGTCGTGCGCGAGCATCGCGTCGATGGCGTCTACGATGCGCTCCGTCGCCAGCTTCGCGTCCTTCGCCTCGCGTATGTACGTGCCTTCACGCGCCAGCCAAAGCACGATGTCGCGCGTGCCGATGGCCTTCGCGATGTCCACGGCGCGCAGGGAGCGCTCAATGGCGTACGCCCGCTCCGCCGGGTTGTTCGACGTGTACCCGCCGTCGATTGTCTTCGGGTCTTCCCACAGGCGGGGCGCCACGAACTCCGCGATCAGGCCGGCGTCGTCGAGCTGCGTCTTCAGCTCAGCGCATTCGCGAGCGACTTCCGACGGCGATTTCGAGTCCACGTCCGGCACGGCGTCGTCATCGTGGAACTGCACCGCGTCGAAGCCCAGGTGCTTGTACATCGGGAGCTTCTCGGCGAACGTGAACGGCTCGCGCACTTCCGGCCCGAACGGGTCCGCGCCCTCATGGATGTTCCAGGGGCCGAACGAGAAACGGTAGCGATCAACACTCACGGTTCAGTCTCCACTCCGGGCGGCCAGTTGGGGCCGTAAAGACGGGCCTGGGAATGCAAAACACCCGCGCGGCGAATGCCGGGCGAGTGTAACGCACGAGCCGTACACGAGCAATGTAAGGTCGAGTCGTCGCCTAGAAGTCGTCTTCGTTCGTGGCGTGTTCACGCGGCGCGCGCGCGAGGGCGCCCTGCTTGTCGAGCGTGCGAATCGTACGGGCCGACACGCGGCGCCGGCGGAACGTGCCGGTCTTCTCGTCGTAGATGCGGATCACCTGAAGGTTCGGCAACTGCCGGCGCTTCGTGCGGTTGTTCGCGTGGGAGACGTTGTTGATGACCTTCGGGCCCTTGCCCGAAATGTAGCACTTACGAGCCATGTTGGGTTCCTACCGTGTCCTACCGATCCCTGCCGACAATGCCGGTATATTGTCGCCGCGCCCCCGCTCGAAAGTCAAGGTTCAGCCGGTGTTCTGGGCGTCATGTCCAGCGACCGATGGTGTCCTGCTATCGGTCATCCTGAGCGAAGCGAAGGATCTCCCGACCGGACTGCGGCGAAGTCTCCCGCACGCAGTGGAGGCCGCCGAGCCCGCGACGCACGCATACGTGAGCGGCCTCCTTGGCGCCCGCCACCACAGGCATGGACACGCCGCTTTGACACCACGCCGCCATCGCCCTACTCTTCGCCCACGCCCCTCGTCGTCATGCGTCTTCGGAGGATCGTCAGAATGCCAGAGCCCACATGGGAAGTCGTCGCGGAGCCCACAGACCGGTTCCCCCGCTGCCACTGCTCGACGGTCTGCGTCCTGAGCAACGGCGACCTGCTGGTGGGCTACTACGCGGGCGAAGGCGAGGCGCGTCCCGACGCCGCGTGGGTGTTGGCGCGCAAGGCCGCGGGGTCGGACTCGTGGGGGCCGCTGTCCGTCGTCGCTGACGAGCCCGGGAAGCCCGAGGGGAACGGCATCCTCTTCGAGAACGCCCGAGGCGAGGTGATCCTCGTCTGGGGCACCATGCACGGCAAGCTGGACGGGCCGTATGGCCCGGGCGTGCGCTGGGTCACGTGCGATCTGAAGATGAAGGTCTCCGGCGACGCGGGCGTCACGTGGTCAGAGGACCGCATGATCGAGACCGAACTTGGCCACGTGCCGCACTCCAAGCCCATCCGGCTGTCCAGCCGGGCGATCATCTTCGGCACGGAATACAAGGACGCGCACTCCCGCTTCTGGATCAGCGACGACGAGGGGCATTCGTGGACGGAGTCCGACCCACTACCGGGCGAGCCCAACCAGCACCCTACCCTCATCGAACGTTCGGACGGTAGCGTCCTCGCGCTGCTCCGCCCCTCCGGCAAGCACTCGAACGTCCTCCGCAGCGTCTCGGAGGACGGGGGACGTACTTGGTCGGACGCCGTCGTCACCGACCTACCGTGCCCACACGCCGCCATCGACGCCGTGAAGCTGCGGGATGGCCGAGTCGTGCTCGTGTGGAACAACAACCCCGACGCTCGCACGCCCCTCACACTAGCCATCAGCGAGGACGAGGGCGACACATGGGCCGCGACGAGGGATCTCGTGACGGGCGAGGGCGAGCTCCACTACCCGGCGATCGTCGAGGGCAGCGAGGGTCAGTTGCACGTGACGTTCACGAACAACCGCATCACGATCGACCACGTCGAGGTGTCCGTCGACTGGATATACGGCGACGGACCGAGCCTCAACCGGTGGGAAGGCGAATCCACGGTTCGCGGGACGACGTAGACCGACGACGCCACGAGAGCGGAACGCTTGGCGCCGGCCACCCTCCGCGACTGAGACCGAATTGGCGGACGATGTGGCCGGCGCGCTAGCCTGTGCGAAGCATCTGCACCTCGCGCCGTCCGCCAGCGGAAGGGCTCGTAAGCGCCATGACGCCGATCACGCATCGCAGGCGCGGAAACGCTGTCGTCGTCGCTCTGGGGCTTCTGTCCGCTTGCTTGACCCCGCGCGCCACGTCGCTAGAGGGAGCGCGCATCCTGTTCGGAGGCGGCGAAGCCGGCGGCGCGAGGAACATCTACGCGATCACTCCTGAAGGCGCAGAGATTGAGCAGTTGACGTTCTTTGACGGCAAGCGCGACTCGGCGTCCGAACCGGCTTGGTCGCCGGACGGTCGTCGCATCGCCTTCTCGGCGTGGCGCGAGTGGGTTACCCCGCGCATCTATGTGATGCATGCCGACGGCAGCAACCATCGTCTGATTTCTAGCGGCGGCGAGGGCTACGGGCCTAGCTGGTCCCCGCGCGGGAAGGCGATCGCGTTCTGGGCGGCCCGGTGGCCGACCTCGCATGGCGTTTTCGTCACCGACGTCGACGGTGGCCCGGACACTCGGATCACCGGTCTAGACACGGTCGCCCGCCACCCAAGCTGGCGTCCCGTGGGTGACGCCATCGCGTATGTGCTGTCCGACGAGGGAGCCATGGACCTACACATCATGGACGCCCAGGGCCAGCGCACGACGCAGGTCGCCGCCCGTTCGATCTCGGGCCAATGGCCAGCGTGGCATCCCCGTGAGGCGACGCTGGCATTCGCTGCGGGGAATGCGGCCGGCGGCCCCGACATCCACACGGTCGACGTTGACGGCGACATCGAGCGGCGCGTTACCGAGCATCCTGCCTGGGACACCGATCCACGCTGGTCCCCCGACGGCACGCAGATCTTATTCACATCCCGCCGTGACGGGCATGGCGCGCTCTTCATCGTGGACCTGGACGGGCGCATCGTGCGGAAGGTGACGGACAGACGGTTCGTCAGCATCAGAGGGGCGAGTTGGTTCGACCCAGACGTGCCCCGCAGCGTATCGCCGAGGGTCCGTCAGGCCACGACTTGGGGTTGGCTACGGCGTCTCGGGCAGCCGCGCCCATGAGGGCCGTCGATCCTTGGCGTCCTGGTCCAGGCAGTGATCTCCATGTGGCCGCGCCGTCGGAGCAGCCGCCTGCGTTGCCGTGGCGGCGCCATTCGGCGTACGGAGGCAGGCCGTTGAGGCGTACCGCCCGCGCGCTGATAGCCGCCAGCACAGTGGCGTGGGCGTTCCTGGGCTGCGGACCCAGCGAGGAGCCCTCGCCCGCCGACGTCGCAGCTGCGGCGGAGCCGTCGGCCGGGCCACTGTCTGTCGGATGGGGCAATACTGCGCGCGGAGCCGTCGACCTCGTGGACGGTGGCGCCTCGTGGGTTCATCCAGAAGACCAGCCGTTGCAGCTCCCGCCAGCGGAAGTCGAGGCGAGGATGGCGCGCCCGATTGAGGAGTCAATCTACGACCCTACGCTGACGAAGGCCGAGAAGTTCGATCTCCTACTTCGGCACTGGAGCCGAGAAGGGAAACGCGTCACCGAACCCGACGAGCTCTACCACGCCGTGATGTCCGGAGGTATGACGGACATGGAGGCGGCGAAGTATTGGTCTGTGGAAGGCGGCAGTCGCAGATGGGCGCTCTACCACGCGGAGGCGGTGCTACGTAGCGATCCGAACTCGCTGGAAGCTCTGACGGTGCGGGCGCAGCAACAGCCACGGGACCGGAGAATCGACCGCGAACCCGCGTACCTGGCGATCTTGCAGCGCGACCCGACGCATCGCAAGGCGCTGGCCGGTCTGGCCGGCGGAACCGTCTGGGAAAGACCCCGCGGGAGCATGGAATACGCCAAGCGGTACCTGGACACCTACCCGGAGTCCGGCGGCGGCTACAACCGCATGGGCGCTGCCCATGAACGGTTGGGTGACCTGGAGACGGCGAGATCCTACTACGAGGATGGCATCAAGGTCGCTCCGAACCACTTCGGTCTGAATATGGCCCTGCGCCGGCTAGACAGCGGTGAGCCCATGCTCCCGCTCGAAACTAGGCAAGCGACTACGGAACCCCGCGACCCACCGCCTGCGCGCGGCGCCGCAACGACATCTGAGCCGACCATCGAGACGCCACCGACCCCGACACGTCCGCCGGAAGGGCCGCCGCCTCGGCCGCCCGCTCCAGTGAGCCCGGGCCCGCCGCCGGAAACGCCGAAACACGTCCAGGCGTTTGGAGACTCGTTGGATGAATACCGCACGTTGGCGGACGAGTTCGAAAGCCTCACCGGGCAGCCGTACCAAGGGTTGCAGGACTTCGACGACTACGCGGAGCAGTCGTCCAACTGGATGGCGTGGCGTTACATGGAACTCGGGCGACAGTACCTCGAAGCAGGCAGGCCCGACGAAGCGGCGAAGGTGTTCGAGAAGGCGGAGCGACAGTTCCCGGACGATCCCCTGATACAGCAGCGCACCAAGCGGTCACGCTAGCTGCCAGCGTCGCGACCCAACACCCGCCATGGCCGCCAGCCGCCCATCCCCTGCCGTGCCCCGCGCCTGCGAGGGCCTGCCGCGGGCTCAGGCGTCCCTTCACACGCGGCCGCATTGGTACTGGCCCAGCCCCCGGGTAACATTCCTCCCGCGCGCGGCTGCCGTGATCCGGTTTCTGTCTCAACCACCAGGACCACGCGATGACAGTGCGGACCGTACCGCTGCTGGACGCCTCGGACGACGACCTCGAGCGCATCAGCCGGGAGGGGACGCTGTCCCTGAACCTGGACGAGATGCACGCCATTCGAGCGCACTTCGCGGAGCAGGGCCGCGACCCCACGGACGTCGAGCTGGAGACCATCGCGCAGACGTGGTCGGAACACTGCGTGCACAAGACGTTCCGGGGCCTCATCGAATACACCGAGAACGGCAAGACGGAGACTATCGACAACCTGCTGCGCTCCACCGTGGCGCGGGCCACCAACGAGCTGGATCGCGACGACTGCCTCTCCGTCTTCCACGACAACGCTGGCGTCATCCGCCTGAACGAGGAGTACGGCGTCGCCTTCAAGGTCGAGACGCACAACCATCCCTCGGCGATCGAGCCGTACGGCGGAGCCGGTACTGGTACTGGCGGAGTCATCCGCGACATCCTTGGCACGGGGCTAGGCGCGAAGCCGGTGCTCAACACGGACGTGTTCTGCTTCGGCCTGCCAGACACGCCGCACGAAGAGCTGCCGACGGGTGTCCTCCACCCGAAGCGCGTCCTCACGGGCGTCGTCGCCGGGGTGCGCGACTACGGCAACAGGATGGGCATCCCAACGGCCAACGGCGCGGTGTTCTTCGACAAGCGGTATGCAGCCAACCCGCTCGTGTTCTGCGGCACTGTCGGGCTCATTCCGGTGGACTGCGTGGACAAGCGCGTCTCCCCGGGCGACCTGATCGTGGCCATGGGCGGCCGCACGGGACGCGACGGCATCCACGGCGCCACGTTCTCGTCCGCTGAGCTCGACGACACGTCGGAGAGCCTCGGGAGCGTGGTGCAGATAGGCGACCCCATTACGGAGAAGAAGGTCGCGGACGTGCTGATGCAGGCGCGCGACCGGGGTCTGTTCAGCTCCATCACCGACTGCGGCGCCGGCGGGTTCTCCTCCGCCGTCGGTGAGATGGGCGAGGACACGGGCGCCCGCGTGCATCTGGATCGCGCGCCCTTGAAGTACGAGGGACTCGAGCCCTGGGAGATCTGGCTGTCCGAGGCGCAGGAGCGGATGGTCCTCTCCGTGCCGCCCCAGCACGAGGCGGAGCTCCTTGCGCTCGCGGCGGCCGAGGATGTAGAGGCGACGGTGCTCGGCGAGTTCACCGACACGGGTCGGCTCGAGGTGCACTATCGGGACAGGCCGGTAGGCGAGCTCGGCATGTCGTTCCTGCACAACGGGCTGCCACGCATCACCAAGAAGGCTGTATGGTCGACGCCCGACCTCAGCAAGTGGCGTCCGCAGGGGCCGTTGGACATGGCGGATGCGCTCGTGTCCATCCTGGCCGAGCCGAATGTCGCCAGCAAGGAGTGGATCGTACGCCAGTACGACCACGAGGTGCAGGGCGGCATGGTGGTCAAGCCCTTACACGGTGTCGACGCGGACGGGCCCGGCGACGCATGCGTATTCCGTCCCGTGCTGGGAGCGCCGGAAGGGGTCGCCGTCTCCAACGGCATGAATCCCCGATACGGCGACGTGGATCCGTACTGGATGGCGGCTCTCGCCATCGACGAGGCCCTCAGGAACCTCGTCTCCGTAGGCGGGAATCGCTCTCGGGCGGCGCTGCTCGACAACTTCAGTTGGGGGAACCCCGACAAGCCCGACCGCCTTGGAGGGCTCGTGCGTTCCGCGCGGGCGTGCTACGACTTCGCCAAGGCGTTCGGCACGCCATTCATCTCCGGCAAGGACAGCCTCTACAACGAGTACCGCGACACCAAGACGGGCGAGCAGGTCGCCATACCTGGCACGCTCCTCATCAGCGCCATGTGCGTCCTCGACGACGCCGAGAAGGTCGCGACGATGGACGCAAAGGAGGAAGGCGATGTCGTCTTCCTCTTGGGCCGCACGTACGCGGAACTGGGCGCATCGCACTATCTCGGCCTGCACGGCCAGACCGGCCCAGACGTACCGCAGGTGAGGCCGAAGGAAGCCTGCCGCACGATGGACGCCGTCCACGCGTCGATACAGGCGGGACTCGTCAACGCCGTGCACGACTGCTCGGAGGGCGGCGTCGCCGTCGCGGCCGCGGAAATGGCGTTCGCCGGCGGCCTCGGCATGGAGCTGGACCTGCGCCGGATTCCCGGTCATGGGTTGCGACCCGACGAGGCCCTGTTTTCCGAGTCTGCCAGCAGATTCCTCGTGACGGTCCCTGCGGACCTGGCGGGGCGGTTCTACGCCGGCATGCTCGCCATCGGGCTGCGCTCCGTGGGTCGACTTGGGACTGTGACCGACAGCGGGCGGTTCGTCGTCAGAGACACAGCTGCCTCGTCCTGCATCGACGTCGCCATTGCGGACCTCAAGGCGGCGTGGCAGAACACGCTACCGAACAGCATCGAGGGGGCATCAGCGTGAGCAAGCCAAACGTGCTGATCCTGCGGACAGCCGGCACGAACTGCGATGTCGAGACCGAGCACGCGTTCCGCCTCGCCGGCGCCGATGTCGAGTGCGTCCACGTTGGGCGCGTGTTCGAGGCGCCGTACACGCTGCATGGCTACGACATCCTCGCCTTGCCCGGCGGGTTCTCGTACGGTGACGACATCGCCGCTGGGCGTCTTTGGGCGAACGAGTTCGTCCATCGGCTGGGCGGGCCGCTGACGGAGTTCGTCGCCGACGGCAATCCCGTGATCGGCATCTGCAACGGCTTCCAGGCTCTCGTGCGGACTGGCCTCCTCCCCGGCGACGACGGGCTCGGGTCGCAGAGCGCAACGCTCGCCGGCAACGACTCCGGTAGGTACGAGTGTCGTTGGACGCACCTCCGCGTAGAGCCAGGGCCGTGTATCTTCACCGAGGGCGTGGACGGCGTGATCGAGATGCCTGTCGCGCATGCCGAAGGCCGGTTCGTCGCTGAAGACGACGTCTACGACGCTCTGGAGGCCTCGGGTCGAGTCGTGTTCCGCTACGTTCAGAGCGACGGCGGTGAGGCCGCATACCCCGCCAACCCCAACGGATCCCGAGGCGGCGTCGCCGGTGTCTGCAACGGGACGGGCACGGTGCTCGGTCTCATGCCGCACCCCGAGCGGTTCGTGGACCGGACGCAGCACCCGAGCTGGACGCGCAAGGGATCACCGGACGTCGGCCACGGACTCCCCATCTTCGAGAACGCGGTGCGGTACGCCGCGAGCCGCGCTCAGTAGACCACGCCCAGCACACGCAGCGAGCACGCATAGAGCGAGCACCCATGGAAGGACGGCGCCGCCATGAAAATCACCGACGTGCGCGTCATTCTGACCTGCCCAACGCGCAACTATCTCTTCGTGAAGATCGTCACGGACGAGGGCGTGTACGGCGTCGGCGAAGGGACGCTCAACGGTAGCGAACTGGCCGTCGCAGCGGCGATGGAACACGCCGCTGGGTTGCTCATCGGCCGCGACCCCATGCGCACCGAGGATCTGTGGCAGCTCGTCTACAACTGGAGCTACTGGCGCGCTGGCCCGATCTATATGTCGGCGCTCGGGGCTCTTGACATCGCCCTGTGGGACATCAAGGGCAAGGTTGCTGGGCTGCCCGTGTACGAGCTACTCGGCGGCAAGTCGAGGGACGGCGTGCTGACGTACGGCCACTCCAGCGGCGGCGATGCTGCCACCGTCGCCGACGGCGTGCGCGCTTTCCTGGATCGCGGGTACAAGGTCATCCGCGCGCAGATTGGCGGGTACGGCGGAAGCGGCGTGACGCGGCACGAGCCCCCAATCCGGCCGGGCGCGCCTGGGACAAGGTACTTCGATCCCCCACCGTACCTGGCAGAGACCCCCAAGCTATTCGAGCATCTGAGGACGGAGCTCGGCGACGAGGTGGAGCTACTGCACGATGTGCACGCGCAGTTGACGCCCATCCAGGCCGCGTGGCTCGCGAAGGAGTTGGAGCCTTACCGACTGTTCTTCCTGGAGGACGCGTTGCCGCCCGAGCATTGGGAGAGCTTCCGCGTTGTCCGCGAGGCGTCGACGACGGCGCTGGCGGTCGGAGAGGTATTCACGTCGCGGTGGGACTGCATCCGGCTGTTCCAGGAGCAGCTCATCGACTACATCCGCATCAAGCCGATCCACGTGGGCGGGATCACCGAGGCGCGGAAGATCATGGTGCTCGCGGAGCCGGCGCAGATTCGATCCGCGTTCCACGGCGCAGGCGACATCGGGCCGATCGGGCAGGCCGCGTCCCTGCACTTGCAGATGGCGATACCGAACTTCGGCGTGCAGGAGTGGATTGGCTTCGACGGCGACGGAGACGCGCGGCTAAGAGAGGTGGTGGCGAACCCGTGCCAGTGGCGGGACGGGTATGCCTATCCACACGACGCGCCGGGCCTGGGCATGGACATCGACGAGGAAGCCGCCGCCAAGTATCCCTACCGCAAGGCCTACCT
Source organism: uncultured bacterium (assembly GCA_964473525.1). Lineage (GTDB taxonomy): Bacteria > Poribacteria > WGA-4E. The sequence continues at coordinate 79,785 of CAYYPK010000026.1, read as the reverse complement.
GGGACTGGTGCGCCGCGTGGACGGAACGATGCACCGGCACTAGGCGCTGGCGCCTTCCTCGACCATGCGCGACCGCAATTCGCGCACGGCGTAGTGTATACGCGACTTGACGGTGCCGAGGGAGCATCCCAGCACGTCGGCGATGTCCCGGTAGTTCATCTCGTCGTACACGCGCATCTTCAGGACTTCGGCGTGCTTCGGCGCCAGGTCATCGACGTGCTTGCGCACCTCTCGCACGACCTCCTCGTCGCACAGGAGCGTCTCGACCGACGGCGTCTGGTTGTCGGGCAGGACCTCGTATAGCGGGAACGCGCTGTCGGAGCCCGACGGCGTGCGCATCTCGTCTAGCGAGTGCGTGCCCGCGTTGTACCGCCGCCGCCGCTCATCAAGATACAGGTTACGCGCGATCTTGCGCAGCCACGTCGTCCATTTCGCCTTGGGAACGTACCGCTCGCGCGCGCGGTAGGCTCGGAGGAACGTCTCCTGCGCGAGATCCTCGGCGCCCTGGGAGTCTCCCAATACCGACCCAATATAGAACGCTAAGCGGTCGCTGTGACGCTCGACCAACTCGCCAAATGCATCGCTGCTGCCTGCGCGTGTCATCATCATCAACTGTTCGTCGCTCAGTTGCTTCGGATACGTCGGAGGCGCTGGATTAGCCAGTTCGAACATGCGTCTCTCCATCTCGTGAGTCAGCGGGCAAAAGCCGTAACACGGTGACGGGCTACACCGTCCTTAGCAAATGCGATGCCAAGACGGCGCGGCCGCTGGGGCTGGCGCGCGTATGAACTTGTGGGTCCCGCGGGCGTTAACTACTGACACGCGCGAACCCGCGTCTCATGCGGCATCGCGGGCGGCCCGGGTGGCTGTCGCGCGTTCCTCGCTCTCGCGGATCGCGCGTTCGTGTGCCCCGCCGAAGTGTGACCGAAAGTATACGGTAGGCCACGGACGTCACGATCTGTATACATTCGGATACGGATGCACGCCTCTCTTGCGGCCGGCGGCCCGACGCTGCAACCTCCTCCGGTGACGCCATCCGCGCCCAGTCGATCTTGGACACCACCATGCCCATCCTGACCGACGCCCTTGGCTCGTTCGGCGCTCGCACGGCCGTCACGCGCGCGCACGATGCCTGGACCTACCGGGAGCTGGAAGGCTCGTCCGCACGCGTGGCGAGCGCGCTGCTTGATGGCGCTGCCGATCTGGGCGAGGCACGCGTGGCGTTCCTGGTTCGGCCAGGTCACGAGTACGTTGCCACGCTGCTGGGGATCTGGCGGGCGGGTGGCGTCGCCGTGCCGCTCTGCGTGAGCCATCCACTGCCGGAACTCGAATACGTCGTCGAGGACAGTGGAGCGTCGCTCGTGGTCGCCGACGCCGCTGGACGGGACGCGGGCGCCGCCGTCGCGCGGTCGGCGGTGGCTCGGTTTCTACTCACGAGCGAGGCGATGGGCGTGGATGTCGTCGATCTGCCCGCAGGCGCGGGAGACAGACGCGCGATGATGCTCTACACCAGCGGCACCACGAGCCGGCCGAAGGGCGTCGTGACCACCCATGCCAACGTTGCCGCCCAGGTCACCAGCCTCGTGGAGGCGTGGGGGTGGACGGAAGACGACCGCATTCTGCACGTGCTCCCGCTGCACCACATCCATGGCATCATCAACGTCCTCTGCTGCAGCCTCTGGTCCGGCGCGACGTGCGAGATGCACGATGGCTTCGACGCGAATGCGGTCTGGGCGCGCATCCGCGAGGGCGGTCTGACGCTCTTCATGGCGGTGCCTACGATCTACGCGCGACTGATCGCCGCGTGGGAGGCGGCCCCGGCTGGCGAACAGACCGCAATGTCCGAGGGCGCGCGCGCTTCGTCTGATGGTGTCTGGCTCGGCCGCGCTCCCCGTGCCCACGCTGGAACGCTGGGAAGAGATCACCGGCCATCGCCTGCTCGAACGCTACGGCATGACGGAGATGGGTATGGGACTCTCCAACCCACTCCACGGCGAGCGCAGGCCGGGCTCGGTCGGCGAGCCCCTGCCCGGCGTTGAAGTTCGACTGGTTGCGGACGACGGAGCCCTCGCCGCCGAAGGGTCGGCCGGCGAGATACAGGTCAGAGGCCCCGGCGTGTTTGGCGAATACTGGGGCAAGCCGGACGCCACCTCGTCGTCGTTCCAGGACGGCTGGTTCCGCACGGGCGATGTCGCCCTAGTGGAGAGCGGCCGATACCGCATTCTGGGCCGCCAGTCGGTCGACATCATCAAGACGGGCGGATACAAGGTCTCCGCCCTGGAGATAGAGAGCGTGCTCCGAAGCCACGAACACATCGCCGAATGCGCCGTCGTTGGCATCCAGGACGACGAGTGGGGAGAGCGCGTAGCCGCCGCAGTCGTACCGAGAACGGGCGGCGCCGTCACGCTGGACGCGTTGCGCGAATGGGGGAAGGAACGCCTCGCCGTCTACAAAGTGCCGTCGAGGCTGAGCGTGCAAGAGACGTTGCCCAGAAACGCGATGGGGAAGGTCGTGAAGCCGGACGTGCGCAAGCTCTTCGCGTCGGAGGACTAGCTAGGAGGGGCGGTTACGTCGACAACGGGCCGTCGCCGGTGCGGAACGCCACCTGCCCTGGGTACAGCTCCGCAATGCGGCTCTGCACGGCGGCAATCTGCTCCTTCGGCGTGCTAGTGCCCGCGCCTATGCCAAGGTGTCGCACGCCGTCGAGCCAGTCGGACCGCACCAGCGCGTCTGAGTCGATGTGGTACGTGCGCTCCGGCAGATGCTCCCGGGATATCCGGGCCAGGTTTGTCGTGTTGCTGGAGTTGTACCCGCCGACGATGATCATCGCGTCCACCCACTGCGCCAGGGTTTCGACGGCCTCCTGCTGGTTCTTGACCGGCTTGCATCGCGTGTCGACTGCCCGCAGATCCGGGTATTTCCGCGCGCGTATGCACCGCACGAGCCGCTCGAACTTCTCCTTCGTGATCGTCGTCTGGCATATCGCCACGGTTCGGCCCAGGCCCGACGGCAATGCGTCCACGGCGTCCTCGTCGTACACGACGCTGATGTCCTTGCCGTAGCTTCGGCTCGCGATGATTTCGGCGTGGTCGGGGTTGCCAATGAGTACGACGTGATACCCGTCGTCCTCGAACGTCTGTATCTTCCTGTACACCCACTTCAGCAGCACGGGACACGTGGCGTCGTGGAACTCGATTCCCCGCTCGCGTAGTTCCTCCTTGAGCTCGCGCGGGTAGCCGTGCGCGGTGATGACAACCTCGTCGAGACCGTCCGCAGCCTCCAGGTCCGCGTATCGCTCGAGTATCGGTATCCCTTGGGAGGCGAGGTCGCCCACGATCTTCGGGTTGTGCACCAGCGGCCCGAGTATCGGCTTGCGGATCTCCTCCGCGATGTTGATGGCCGCCTCGACGCCGAAGCACGTCCCCGCGCTCTTGGCGACGATGACCTCGATTTCCGCCCGGTGGTTCTCGGACATGCCGTCTCCTAAGGTTCCCGGCGCGTGTGCCGCGCAGCCAGCCCTCGCCCTCGGCGGTTCACACTCACTCTAGTGCCGGGGACGCGCCTCGGCCAAGTGTACGGGTGGCATTGGCGGCTCCACACTGGTCGCATGGCCAGCCAACCGGCTGTACGCGACCCGACGGGGAATGCGACGGGCGTTCGGCGGCGCCGAGCGAACCGGGGCTAGAACGGCCGGTCCCAGAGGAGGGATACGACGTTGACCGAGCCGTCTGCGTCGTACCGCATGCGCAGGCCGGTCTCGGCGAGAGAGCTGTTGTGCCGGCGCGCGGCAATGCGCGCGTCTATGGCGCTCACCACGTGGTTGAAGAGGATCGCGCCCAGGATCCCGCGGGTGCGCTTGAAGGCGCTGTTGCTGTCGGTTCGCAACTGCTTGGACACGATCCGGTCTGGGGAGTCTGGGATGTCGCCCTGGGCGGAGTCGCGCGGATCCTGCGTTCGGAAGTCCTCACGATCCTTCCAGTAGAAGGGGCCCACGCGGTCGAGCGGCTCGCCGTTGTTGTCGGTGTACGTGTTGAGCCAGTTGTCGTAGTCCGTGGCGTGCTCGAAGTCCTCCTGGTTCCACGCGTCGAAGCTGCCGTCTCCGTCGAACGCGACCCCAGCGCGGACGGCGTCGATGTACTGCTGCTCGATGTCCCGCGCGTCGTTGCGGCTGATGATGTACGCGACGCCCATGATCGCCTCGCCCGCCAGATACGCGTACCCCCGGCTCGCGCCAACGTAGAGCTGCCCGGCGCCCGGTACCGCGGCGGAATACAGGAATGCGCGGCCCGGCGACAGGGCGTCGGGCGACGGCAGATATGCCGAGTCGGACTCGGGCAGGTCGACTCCCAGCGAGTCGTCTTGCGCGCGCGCGCCTAGCGTAACGACTGCGAGCGCGCAGCAACCGGCGACCAATGCTCTCAGGCGCATGAGCGCTCCTGTGTGGGTCCGGGGCCTAGAGACGGAAGGAGAGGGAGAAACTGTGTACGCGTTCGAGCAGCGGGCCTCCAGCGCCCCAGATAGCGTTCGCGTAGTCTACCACGAACGGTAGGCCGAACTCCGCGCCGTCGACACCGAACCCGAAGCTGGCGCGGTCGATGTGCTCCAGGATACCAGGTGGCTCCGACGCGCTATCGAACTTCTTGTACCCGCCGCGGACCTTGAACGCCTGCCCGAGAGTAAGCTCCAGACCTACGCCACGTTCGAGCCGGTCCCAGCTGAACGCGTATATCCCGGCGCCCCGCTGCTTGACGAGCTGGTCCTCAATCTCGATGCGCGTCATCCCGATGTAGTCGGATGTGGGGTCGTCCTGCGCCTGGGCGAGACGCTCGTTCACCGTCTCGTAGAAGTCCTCGTCTTCGCGGTTCTGCGTGAGCTTGTCGATCGCGGCAACGCCCTCAAGACTGATGACGAGCCTCGTGTTGGGCATGTCCAGAGCGGTCACGGCGATGCCACCGTGGAACTTGCGGGGCAGAGGGTCGCTTTGGTAGGCGTCCTTGAACTGCACCCGCGTGCCGTAGTTCAGCACCGACGCGCCGACGGTGACGGGGCTGAAGTCCGCCTGCACGCCCGCGTCTATCGCGTACGCGGTCGCTGAGCTCGCCTGCTCGAAGCCCACGCCGAGCGGCAGATGGATGACCTTGCCGGTAAGGCCCGCGCGCAGCGTCGGCGAGAGCTCTTCCGCGTAGGACACGCTGGCGACCCAGTTCGTGCCGAGCCCCTCGGTCGCGACGACCTCGGGCGAATCCGTGGTGATGTCGATCGTTCCCTGGCCGTTGAGCTGCAGGGCCGCGCTCAGCACGCCGAGCTCGCCGACCGGCTTGGCTCCCGCGAGGGCGAAGTAGTACAGGCCGTCCCCGGCTTCGCCGAACACCTTCTCGAACGAGTTCCATCCGCTGAGGATCTGCGTGTCGCGGATCGTGCTCAGACCGGCGGGGTTCCACAGTACGGAGTTGACGTCGCCTTCGTACGTAGCGAACGCTTCGCCCATCCCCGCGGCGCGGACGCTCCGATGTGGTAGGTCGAGAATGTTGGCTCCCGTGCGACCGGCGCCGGCGTGAGCTCCGCCCGCGGCGACGGCCGACAGCGCGACCGCAAGTATGGATAGTCGCCACCGATAAAGCATCCCTGAGCCACTCCTGTCGCGCGTGTAAGTTGGTTCTCGGCGATCTCCGCGCGCCGCCACCGTCTCTCTAACGTCCGTCGCGGGGTCGTGGTTCGCCCATCGAGGCGAATTCACCGGCGTGACCGTCGACCGGACTTCTATAGGATACCCGACGAGCTCGCGGCTAGTATGGGATCGGCACGGTGGGCTCGTCGCTGGCGGCGGAGGCATACGCGGCGTTCACCACCGACAGCACGTCGACCATGGACGCCACGTCGGCGACCGGTGGCGACCCGTCGCGGAACCGGCGGATGACGTCGTGCACGTAGTCGGTGTAGTCCGGCTCGCGTTCATCGGCCGTGACCACCCTCCCGTCGCGGAACGCAAACGTCGGCACGCCCCACTTCTTGCCTTCATTCCCCACGTAGGCGCGTTCGGCGCTCACGGAGATCGTGTCCTCCTTGGGCTCGGAAGGCAGGAGATACCCTGACTCGAGCGTGGCGACCGCTCCTGACTCCGTGCGGAGGAACACGGACGCGAGATCCTCGACGGTCTCACCGTGCTGCCGGTTGCTCGTTTGGCAGAAGACGCGCGTGACCGGCTCGCCGACGAGCTGCAGGAACAGATCAATGAAGTGCGTCCCGAAGTTGACCATGCAACCACCACCTGCGTGCTCACGGCGCAACATCCAGGGGCACCCATCGTCGATGTACCGCTGGAGCGGCCCGCCGATGAACCGGCCCTGAAAGCTGTGGATGTCGCCGAGCTCGTCTCGCATCCGCAGGAGAGCGCCTCCGTACCCACCCATCCGGCGGACGAACGCCACGCCCGCAAAGATGCCCGAGGCAGCTATCCGCGGAACGAGCGGCGCCAACTCCCCGGCGTCCAGGGACATTGGCTTCTCCATCGCGAACGGCTGCTCGCGCGTTACAAGCAGCTCGGCCAGCTCGAACATGCGGTGGTGAGGGGCGAAGCCGAACGCGAAGTCGATCGCTTCGTTGTCCAGCAGCTCAGTGGAGGAGGCGTACGCAGGACAACCTATGGCCTCCGCCCACTGCGTGGCTCGCTCTAGCTCCGCATTGCTGACGGCGCAGATGTCGACATCGTCGAGCTCGCGCAGGGCGTCGACATACATGCCCACGTGCCAGTGATCGACTTCAAGGAGCGCGACGCGCATGGGAGACCCCTAGAGTTCCGCGCCCACGTGGTCGACCGGCGGAGTGCCAGGCGTTGGCGCGGGGTTTTCCTCCGTCACAGGCTCGTAAGGGCTCTTGTACCCACACTCGTCGCGGCGGTAGCACAGGTAGTAGTGGCGCGTCTTGGTCACGCGGTGCGTCAGGAACGGGGCCTCGCACTCGGGGCATGGCATCCCGTTCACGGGCGGGTCCCACACGGCGGTCTTGCACGTCGGGTATTCCGAGCATCCGAAGAACGTCTTGCCGCGGCGGCTCTTGCGCTCCAGCAGCTCGCCCGAGTCACACTCGGGGCATGAGACGCCCGTCTTGATCGGCTCGGAGGGCTTCTTACCGTCCAGAGGCTGAGTCGTCTTGCAGTCCGGGTACCCGGTGCAGCCGAGGAACTTGCCGTATCTGCCCCACTTGATGGACATCGGCTTGCCGCACTCCTCGCACTCCTTGTCCGTGACCTCCTCGACGTTCTTCTTCTCCTCGTACATCTTGTCGGCGGCGCCCTCCAACGCCTCCGTGAACGGGCCGTAGAACTCGGTCATCATCGCGACCCAGTCAACGGTGCCTTCCTCGACCGAGTCGAGGTCCGACTCCATCTTCGCGGTGAAATCGATGTCCAGGATGTTCGGGAAGCTGCTGATGAGCATCTTCGTGACCATCTCGCCGACGTCCGTCGGGTGGAATCTCGCGCTGATGCGGTCCACGTACTGACGGCTGACGATGGTCGAGACGATGGAGGCGTACGTGCTCGGACGGCCTATCCCGCGTTCTTCCAGCTCGCGGATCAGCGACGCCTCGGAGTAACGCGGTGGCGGCTGCGTGAAGTGCTGGTTCGGCGCGAGGTCGTGCAGCGACAGCTGCTCGCCGTCCTGCACGTCGGGGAGAGTCTGCTTCGTGTCTTCCTCGGCGGCGGCGCTCTTGGATGTACCTTCCTCGACGGTCTCCATGAAGACATCGCGGAAGCCCGGGAAGCGGACGATGGAGCCAGAGGCGCGGAGCCTGTATTCACCCGCGTGGATGTCGATGGTCGTCAGGTCCAGGACGGCGTCGCTGACCTGGCTCGCGACGAACCGCTTCCACACGATGTCGTACAGCTTGAGCTGCTCCTCGGAGAGTGTGCCCTTCAACGACTCGGGCGTACGTTCGACCGATGTCGGCCGGATGGCTTCGTGCGCGTCCTGCGCGTTCTTCTTCGTCCTGAACGCCCGGGGCTTCGTCGGAACATACTCCTTGCCGTAGCGACCCTCAATGAACGAGCGCGCTTCGGCGATGGCGTCGTCCGACACGCGGACGGAGTCCGTTCGCATATACGTGATAAGCCCGACGAGGTCGCGGTCAGGATCGCCCTCGTAGAGCTGCTGGGCGACCGCCATGGTCTGTCGCGCCGTCATGCGTAGGCGCCGCGCGGCCTCTTGCTGCAAGGTGCTCGTGATGAACGGCGCCTTGGGAGACTGTTTCTGCGCGCGCTTCTTCACGGAGTCGACGACGAACGACTCCTGCCTGAGCGCCGCCGCGACCTCGTCCGCGCGCGCCTGGTCGATGCCGAACCCATACGAGCCGAAGCCAGGCTTGGCCTCGCCGATTCGGTAGAGACGAGCGTCGAACTTCATCTTGGCGTCGCCGTCGACGGTCGCGTGCACGGTCCAGTATTCCTCTGGATTGAACGCGCGTATCTCATCCTCGCGTTGGCATACGAGGCGCACCGCCACCGACTGCACCCGGCCGGCGCTCAACCCGGGACGCAGGTTGCGCCAGAGCAACGGGCTGATGCGGTAGCCCACCAGGCGGTCCAGCACTCGCCGCGCCTGCTGCGCGTCGACGCGATCCTGATCGATGTCGCGCGGCGTCTCCATTGCCGCCGAGATGGCGTCCGGCGTGATTTCGTTGAACGTCACGCGCTGGATCGGCTTGCCTGTGTCCTTGAGCTCCTCCGCGAGATGCCAGCAGATGGCTTCGCCCTCGCGATCGGGGTCCGCCGCCAGCACGATCTCGTCCGAAGCCTTGGCCGCCTTCCTCAGCGACGTGATGACTTTCTTCTTGTCCTTGATGACCTCATAGACCGGGGCGAACCCGTTGTCGACATCGACGGATTCCTTCGAGCGCGGCAGGTCTCGCACGTGCCCCATGGAGGCGGCGACCGTGTAGTCCTCGCCGAGGATTTTCTCGATCGTGCTCGCCTTCGCGGGCGATTCAACGATCACGAGTCGTTTCGGCATCTCTTTCCCCACAACCTCAACGCTTACCAGGCAATCACAACGCCTGGGCAGGTGGTTTGTTCGCTACGAAGCACAGAAGGTCCGCCAACGTCGCGCGCATCTCGCCGCGCGGCACGACCATATCCAGCATCCCATTGGCCATCAACGTCTCCGCTGACTGCTGCTCTGGCGGCATCTTCTCGCCGATAGCAGCCCGAGCCCGTGGCCCCGCGAAACCAATCATCGCGCCCGGCTCGGATATGATGACGTGGCCCAACGTCACGAAGCTAGCCGCCGTTCCACCCATCGTCGGGTTCGTCACGACGGATATGTAGAACAGACCTGCGTCCGCGTGCTTGCGTACGGCGGCGCTGGTCTTGGCCATCTGCATGAGCGCGACCGTGCCTTCATCCATCCGCGCGCCCGCCCCTGAGCCCGACACGATGACGACCGGCAGTCCTCGCTCGACGCCGACCTCGAAGCAGCGCGTGATCTTCTCGCCAACCACGGACCCCATGCTCCCCATGATGAAGTGCATGTCCGTCACGCCCAGCACGGCCTCCACGCCGGCCAGGCACGCCGTGCCGGTGACCATCTCCGACGGCAGTCCCGTACGCTCGCGGTACGTCTCCAGCCGTTGAGCGTAGCGGGGGAATTCCAGGAAGTCCACCGAATAGAGGTCGTCGGCAAATTCATCGAACGAGCCATCGTCAACCAGTAGCGCGACCCGCTCGTGCGCAGTTAACGGGTAGTGGAAGCCGCACGCCGGGCACACCTTGGCGGCCGCGACGAAGCGGTCGCCATCTATGTCGACCTGGCACTTCTGACATGTGATGGACTCGGCCAACGGGTCTTCTCTGGGTGTCTGTGTGTACACTCGCGCGGTACGTTAGCCGTCCCGACTCGGATGGGCGTCAGGGCGTTCCAAGTCTAGGGCAGTGAATTCTGGCTTTTCAAGGGGAGTTGCGGCCGCGCCTCTGCCTTGGACGGTTCGAGCGGGGCGAGGCAAGGACGCGCGCGGGTGTGCTGTGAGCTAGCCCCCGTTGGGGGTGAGTTGCGTGTTCAGTGTCACGCTCTGACCCGCGGAGATCGGGGGCACGATCAGGAACCGCGCGGCGTGGCCGTCGGAGGCGAACGACACCTGCACCTCTTGCAGCGTGGGGGCGAGCGCCTCGTACACGCCGTCCTCGTCCGTAACGGCCTTCTGCACGCTGCACACGCCCGCCGAACACGTCACTTCCACCGTGACGTTCGCCAGGGGAGCCCCGGTGGCGCGGTCTCTTACCGAGCCCCGTATCCGTGGGATGTCCGCCATCAGGTCGCCGTCGCCTATCAGGATAAACCGCCCCAGGTCGAGATCTTCGCCAGCGTCCAGCGAGATGTTCCGAGCGGCGTCGTTCGTCTGGTAGGCGAAGACCCGCACCTCCAGGCGGTACACGCCAGCGGGCAGACCGTCCACGCGGAACTGCCCGTCGCGGAACTCCGTGCGGTGTACCTCGTGGTCGCCCGAGAAGACGATCAGCTCGCCCACGGAGATGTCAATCGGCGCCGTGAACCCCTCAATAGAGCCAGTCGGGGTGACATCCGTCGCGCCGTCGTCCGCGGCCTCTCCCGCGCAACCCCAGCACGCGACAGCCATGAGGCCGACCGCGACAGCAGAGCATGCCCTGGCGCCCCACGTCATGGCCGCAGCTCCGTCATCCGCGCGGGAGGCGTCGTGTGAGTCAGCCCAGACGGCACGGCGTCGACATTGATGAACGCGGGCTCGTACCCCGCCATCTGGAAGACGACGCGCGCGCCTAGCTCCGGCCATATGCCGACCTCGAACCTGCCGTCCGCGTCGGTCACGGCGGTGATGTTCGAGCACACGCCAGTGCGACACTCCACCGTCACGTGCACGCCGGCCAGAGCCGTCCCGGCCGTGTCGGACACCGCCTGCCCGCGCAGGATTGCCGCGGCGGTCAACTGCCGCATCGTGATGAGCGGCGCCACCGTCTCCTGCCCCTTCTCCGCGATGACGTTGCGCACGGACGTGTCCGTGAAGAAGCCCGGCCCAGAGGCGATGAGGTTGTATTCCCCAGCCGGAATGTCGTGGAGTGTGTAGACACCTTCGTCGTTGGTCGTGTCGATTGCCGACGACACCCCGTTGCGCACGCCGATGACCCCGACGCCTGATACGCGGGGCTCGACCTGCCCGCGGATTGCGGTGACCGCCGTCCGTGTGTCCGACATGTCGCCAGGCAGGTCGTCAGCGGCGTCGGAGGCGCACCCAGTCAGCGTGCACAGGCCGGCGCCCACGCACGCACACGCAAGGACGATGAGGAGGACGAATGGGAGCTTCCGCATAGGTGCTAATCAGTACTGCGCGCCCGCCGCGCGAGTCAACACGACGCGCTGCTGCCCGTCGTGAGGCGCTAGAACGCGTCACGCTCCAGGTAGAGGATGCCGGCCTGACTAGCAGCGTCGCCGGGCGCCGATAGCGGCGCCCACCACACCTGAGGCGCGGTGGAGCGATACAGCAGGTAGTTGAATCCCACCCGGTCGCGCCTCGCTGAGGTGATCGGGTCGAAGCCCGGCAGCGCGGTGTGGAAAGGGATGCGCGCCTCCAACGAGTAGCTGGCCTCGTCACGGCGCACGGCGATCTCCACGGCGCTGTAGTTGTGGATGACAGCCGGTTGCGCCCTGCCCACGTACGGCTCATCGCCCGTGATCCCGCCGCCGGTCGGGCAGAGCCAGAACACGTACTCCGTCGGCTCTGCGGCCCCGTCTAGATGCGCCGGGTTGCGCTGCCGGTCCATGTCCAAGTCGAAGTGGAGTTCCAGCGCGTCGGAACCCTCGTGCCAGCGCGTCACGTCGGCAACGGCAACATCATCGTCGCTGACCTGGGCGAACACGTAGAGCGCGTCGCGTCCCCACTGGGCCCACACGAGCGCCCCTCCCTCCGGCGGCGCCATGGCGTCCTCCAGGGGCCACCTGTCCGGGATGCCGTCGATGACGATCTGCTCCGCGGTGAAGGGAGCTGCGCCGATGCGGCGCGCGCGGCACGAAGCCGTTACGTCAACGTCTGATTCGCCCGTCGCCACGAGCGGATCGAGGTAGCTGACAACCACCGCCTCGCCGCCGCGTAGTGGCAGATCGTCGCTGGCGCCGGGGTCCATGTCGGCGGTCGCGGCTGTGAGGACGACGCCCCGGAAGACGCCGGTTGCAGGGCCGGTCTCGACGAGACGCACATCACGCCGTTCGCCGCCCTGGGCGGTAACGCGGGCTCGCGCCTCGTCGACCGCGAGGGGCGACAGATTCCGGTCTGAATCGTCGAGGCGGACGTGCAAGCTGTCGCCGGGGGTGAACGTCGATAGTGGGCGGCCGTCCGCGTATGTCACTGTCAGCGCGCCTCGGGTTCCGCTGGCGACGGCCGCGCTGTCGAACACATCTACGGCTCGGCCAGGGGATCGGTACCGTACACGGGTTTCGTCGCCGCCTTGCACCTCGAGCACGTCATCCGCGACAGGCGTCACCCCGTACCTCGTGGCGACGCGCGCTTCGTAGCGCCCATGCAAGCCAGGCACGGCTGCCGTCGCGACGGTGACGGCGTCTCCGGTCGTGAGGCTCTCTATCACGACAGATGGCCCCACCTCGGAGGTGTCCGCTGCGAGCAGCGGCTCGTCGAGAGACACGTAGAGGGGCGTGCCCGCCACGAATTCGCCGATTTCGGCCTCGTCGGCTCCCTGTAGGAGGACGGTAGGCGCGCTGGTGACCGACGCCACGGCGGAGCTCCGTACGGCGCGTCTCGGCTCGCCCGCGTCCGTGAGTTCATCAATGTATGTCGCGGTGACGAGCTCGCGATCCGCCACCTGGAGCAGAAGATCGCGGGGGTCGTGCGCGGCGCCGTCGATGACACGCTCGGTGGCCACGCGTACCTCGAACACGCTGGTGTTGACGCCCGTCTCCCGCAACGGCAGCAGCACCGTGTCGCCCAGCAGGGAGCCGTCGACCCGTATCTGCGTTGACTCGTCGAAGTCTGGGTCGGCGTTGAGGTCGCTGTCGGTGACACGCGCCAGCACCATGTCCCCTGGCGTCAGCCGCGTCACCGGACGTCGTCCGTCGAGCGACAGCAGCGCCAGGATCCCACTGGCGCCCCTCTCGACGTAGCGGGTCGCCGCCAGGGGCGCGCCGGTCTCGCCGTCCGAGCGTATCGCGTCCAGGTACTCGACCGTCAGCGCGCTGTGTCCGGTGATCTGTAGGGTATCGTCAGCCGCGCCGACCGCGCCGTACGCGGTCGGCGCCGCCCCCACGAACACGCCCGTGTCGCCTCCGGTCTCGCGTAGGAGGATGCCGAGGGTATCGCCGCCGGGCTCGACACGCGCGGTGACGGTGGTCTGCTCGAGGACGGCGCTCCGCGCGTTCAGGTCCGCGTCCCGCACTTCGACGTGCAGCGGCGAGCCCGCGCGGAGCGGGATCTCCGCGCCTGGAGGGAGCAGCAGCGAGCCGTCCATGCCCGTGTTGATGCGGGCGTCGGCGGTCACGCTCGTGTTGGGCGCGCCAGACGCGCGCAACTCGTCCACGTACGTCGCGCGCACCGTGTCGTCTCCAAGCACCGACAGCACTCCATCGCCTGCGGAGCCCGTGCCTGCGAACCGCGTGGGCGCCGAGCCGATGTACTGCCACGCGCCCGCGGCCGACGCCACGAGCGGCACGGTCTCGGCATCGCCGGTCGCGCGGCTTGTCACCTGGACCGTGATGGCAGACGCATCGGCGTCCGGCTCGACGAGCCGCAGGTACACGGTGGCTCCGGCGTTCAGGCGAGGCGCTACCTGCACGTAGTCGCCGCGGACGATGGCGAGCGTCGCGTCGCCACCGGTAAGCGTGATGGCGTCCGCGGTCACGCGGACGCCTGGCCTCCCCGAGCCCTGTAGCTCGTCGACGTAGGTCGCGGTCACGAGCTCCGACCCCGTCAGCTCCAGGACGTCGTTCGCCAGGTCCGCCGCCGCGGAGTACGCCGTCGGCGCCATGGCGCGGAACACGCCGGTGTCGATGTCGCTCTCCCGCAGCTTGACGCTGACCGAGTCGCGCTGCGCGTCGGCGGTGAGGAGTACGTCCACTGTCTCTATCGCGCCCTGGTCGCGGTTCATGTCGCCGTCCTCGACGACGACGATCAGGGGCGAACCCGCTGTCACGGGCGCTGGTCCAGGCTGGGCGCCGGCAGCGGCGCCGCCCGCGCCCCGTATCGTCAACGCCGCCGTCGCGCCGATCGCGGCGCGTGCGGTCGCGGTGAGCTCCGTGTTCGTGGCGCCGTCCTCGCGCACTCGATCGACGTACGTGACTCCGACCCGGTCCATCCCCCGCAACTGGAGAACGCCGTCCTCAGGCTCCGCGGCCTCCGCGTATGCGGTTGCGACGACGCCCGTGGCCCCGCCCTCGGCAGAGGGCGATAGAACCAGTGTCTCGATATCACCCATCTCGCCGTCGTCGGGTCGCGCGACTCGCGCCACTACCGTGACTTGTGAGGCCGCGTAGCCGGCCGCGTCTCCGCCAGCTTCGTCCGCCGGGCCTTCCGCGTCCTCGGCCGCTTCGTCCGTGGTCCGCTCCTGCTCAGTCGCAGGCGCGGCCGCCAGGTCTCCGTCGGACACCACGACCGCGATCTCCTCGCCAGCGCGGAACGTCACGAGCGGCTGACCGTCAGGCCCCGACAGCGCGATGGAGCCGTCCGCGCCGGTGGCGACGGTTGCGGAGGCCGAGATCGTGTCCTCGGCGCCGTTCGGGTGGGCGAATCGGTCTACATAGGTGAGTGTCACCGACTCACCACCGGTCAGCGCGATGCCCCGTCGGATGTCCGTACGGTCGATATGCCGTGTTGGGGCGAGTGCCGCGAAGTACTCCCCGTCGGGCGTCATAGCCTCGGCCGGAGCGCGCTCGGCGAGTTGGCCGCCCCGCACCTCCCGCAGCGTGATCTCCTGGGTGTCGCCGAGGGCAGATCCCTCGAGACGGGCCGTTACCTCATCGACCGCTTCGGGGTCGCTGTTCGCGTCGGGATCTCGCACGATGACGAGCAGGTCGCTGCCGGCGTACACGAGGGGGTCGGCGGCTCTGATGGCCCCCAACCACGCGTCGGCTCGCACGGAGCCGATCATACGCGCCTCACGCCACCGGATCGGCGGGTCATCCCTCCGTTCCGTGGCCAGCCACCAGCGACGGTTGGGCCGGAGCGACACGATGACGTTCATGCCGAACCGGCCACCTTCGGTTGGGCGCCACGCGTCCAGCATGCCCTCGCGCGGAAGGCGCGCCTCGAGGACGTATTCGCCCGCGGACCTCGACGCTGCCATCTCTACCGGCGGCGGGTTCACGTCCGCGGCCGCGTCCTCGGAGTAGTGCGTGATGTACCGCGCCTCCTCGCGGCCGCTGCCGTACCGGTACACACGCAGATGCAGGTCACCTTCGCGGTACAGTGACGGGGAGCGGGCGTTCGTCGAGTCGATGAATAGGTCGACCGTATCCCTCACCGTGGCGCTGGCCGGCATCTCATCGGCCGGCGTCACGACCGCGACGTACAGGCTGTCGGCGTCCCACTCGACATACGTGCGAACGGGCGCGCCACCAGCGGGCGTGAGCGGGTAGAGCTTGTCCCACTCCTCAAGCGACCCGTCGATCACCTTAGGCTCGACCGCGCGCGTTACCTTCGCGGCGGGCGCGTCATCGGCCCGCGAGGCGCCGCCGGAGCCGGGCCGCGCTTCATACAGCCACGCCGCCGACAGCACCGCATTCGGCCCCGCCAGGCGGTTGATCGCGATGTCTAGCGCGCCGTCGGCGAGGGCGTCAGCCGGCACGGCGTGGGTGTACGGGGCGGACGCGGAGATGGGCGCGGCGACGTCGTCGCCATGCATCAGGTACCCGTCCACGACGAGGTTCTGACGGCGCGACGCCGTGGTGTCTTGTAGGTAGAGTGTCTGGAGCCAGTAGAGCCTGTCCGGCCGCAGTCCAGTGTATGAAAGCCGTAGGGTGTCGTAGTGGTACGCGAACGAGCGCTGGCGCTCCGTGGCCTCACCCTCGATGTCCGCTCCGGGGCGCCACATGTACCTCTCCGGCGCGTCGCCCTCGCCTCGGTCGAACGCGAACCCCTGCGTCAGGTTGGGCGCGCGTCGGTTGTCGACGCCGCAGTTGTCCTCGCGCACGAGGATCGGCGTGTAGTCCTGCATGGCTTCGCTAGCCGACGGCGGCAGACGGTACTCGTCGGTGAAGACCTCGAGCTCGCGCAACGCCGGGTAATCGCCGTACCAGTCGCCTTCAACGATGACCCACCGCACGTACCGCGCGCGCTCTGGGGCAGGCAGGCTGACCGCGTGCGACACCCCGTCATCGGGCAGGTCGCGCGCGAACGCCTCGACGAACGAGATGCCGTCGTCACTCAGGGCTAGCGCGTAGCGGCGCGGCCCGTTTCCTTCCCCGTCCGGGGTGACGCGCGTCCCGTACACGGTTCGCACCGCGCCAAGATCGGCGGTGATCGTCACGTCACCACCCGGAGACAGGAAGGCGCGCTCCGTCGTTTCCGCCCCGTCCTCCTCCTTGACGGTCTCCTCGACGCGAGCCCCTGCCCACCGCGAGCGATCGTCGCGTAAGCCGTCGACCAGCAGCCCCGCGTCCCTCCCGTTATGGGATGTCGACACGGACTGGACGGGGTTCCAGTCGCGTCGGTACACGGGGCCGGCTCGGAGCGATTCGACGCCAGGTTTCCCGCTGAACCAGTCTCCGACAACCAGTTGCACCCACCGCGCCTCGTGGCTGTCGGGGAATCGCTGAACCGTGTATGGGTAGGCGCGGGACGACCCGTGAAACGTGAAGATGCGACGGTACGGCCCCTCGCGCTCCGCGCTCGCGAGAACCTCGTACAGCTTCGGGCCGTTCTCGGACGCGTTCGCGAACAGGAGCTCCATCCGGTCGACGCGGTACACGAAGCCCAGGTCGTACGTGTGCACGGGTGGGTTCGGCCTCTGGACTCCCGCCAACCGAACCGGTTCTCCCTCCGCCTCGCGCGCGGTCGTGACGTACTCGGCCGCGCCGGGAGTGGGAGGCGGGTCCGCGCGTGGGTAGAACAGGAACCCCAGCAGACCCAAGCCCGTGAGCGTGACCAGCAACCGTGCGTCCATCGTGCGTCCTAGCGTATGAACAGCCGAGCCGTGATGTTCGTCGAGCGCAGATCGCCGCCGACCGGCTGAAGGAACGACTGCGACACGAAGTCCATCGTCGCGATGAGACCCAGCGGCTGCCCGGCTGCCTGACCCTGTAGGACCAGCTCGAGGAAGCCGACCCGCCGATTGAAGTCGTTGCGCGGCTCGCGGAAGTCGCGCCATGTCAGGAACTGCGCTCCCGCGCTCATCTGCAGTTCCTCGGCCACCTTGTGCCGCACGGTGACGAGGAAGGCGTTGCGTATCGAGTTCTCCTCGTCGCTCGCGCGGAATGGCGACCCGAAGGCTATAACGCGGTCACTACGGAACGCTGGCGAGATCGTCAGGTCGTCGCGCACGTCGTACCGGTAACGCACCTGGTGGATCAACTGCGCGTCGACGAGCTTCCGCCGCAGGTTGAAGAGGTTGTTGTACTCGTACTTGAACTTCGTCGTGATCGTCAGGCCGGGCACCTGGTCGTAGTCCACGATGACGGTGAAGATGTTGCCCAGGTAGTCCGCCAGGCGGAGATCGTCCTCAATGAGCCGCCCACCGCGGACGATGTCGTCGGGGATGGAGTCGTGCGCGCGGCGCAGTGTGTATCGCGCCCTGGCGCGGCCGAAGGCTGGGATGCGCGTGGGGTCGTACGTCACGATGGTGTACTGCCCCTGCGCGTTGTGCCCGGTCGTCAGCGCGTTCTTCTCGTAGTACCCGGGGATGAGCGACAGACCCCGCGCGGCGGGCACGTCGAAGATCGCGTACGTGTGGAATCCGCTAGTACCCTCGTCGTAGTCGAGTCGGTAGTTGGGGTCGGCGTCGTCCTCGAGGTTGTCCGGCACGCCGTTGTTGTTGAAGTCGATGGACTCCCGGTTGAGACCGAGCACGAATCGCGGCGGGTCGGCGGAGAAGAGGAGGAAGTCGTCGTCCCAATCCTTGATACCGTCGCGGTCCCGATCGTCCTTGTCGCTGCCAGCGAACGGCACGGACGGCTCGCGCGCGTCAAGATACGGGTCGTCGTTGTCGTTGTCGTCCACGAAATTCGTCGCCGAATACAGCGGGTCAAGGTGCGTGTACTCGCCGCGCCAGAAGAGACGACCGAAGCGCCGGTTCACGTCGACAAACCACGCGCCGACGGTGTCCTGCTCCCGATCCGCCTGGTATATCGGGTACTGCACGGTGCGGGTGTACCACGTCCTCTCGGCTTCGACGGCGAACCCGGACACGGTGGTCTGCACGTCGAAGCCGAAGGTCGTCTCGTCGGTGAGCTCGCCGTAGGAGAATCGCTCAACGCTGCGGTTGGAGTCGTCGCGGACGTTCCCACGCGCCTGCAGTCGGCGTGTGAAGCCAACGCCGTCGGGGGACAGCTCCACGAGATAGTCGCCCGAGAGTTCGACGACGAACTCCACCGCCTGGATGTCCTGCGCGTCGAACAGCGGGAACCGGTACGTGAACGACGCCTCGCCGTCGGCCACGCGCGCGTCCCGGTCCAGTGAAACCCGACTCGCGGTTGGGAGATCGAGTATCCCCGCCGGTTCGGACCCGGCCGCGAAGTCGAAGCGCGGCTCGCCGTCGATGATGACCCTAACGCGGTACACACGCGCGCCGTGACCGTCCTCGGGAGAGTCGTCGCGGAAGCGCAGAAGGAGCTCCGTCGGTGGCGCTGCGATCGTGACGCCACGCAGGGGATTGCTGGTGCGAGCCAAGTCGTAATTGGTGAAGAACCTGTTCGCGACCGAGATGCCCAGTTGCGGCAGAGGGATGGCGATCTCGCGGTCACCGATGTCCATGTACCACGCCCCCAGGTTCGCTTCGGCGCGGAAGCCCGCGAGGAACCAGTCGCCCGTGCTGCGGATGTCCTGCCCCTCGATGGGATTCCCGTTCGCGTCGAACGTGTTGCTGGTGAGACGCGCAAGCAGCCCACTGGCGGAACCGCGCGCGCGCGGCACGGTGATCGTCCACCGCATCGCATCGAACAGCTCCTTGTTCAGCCCGAACGACGAAAACTTGGACGCGAAGTTACCGATGGTCAGCTGGTGGCGGATGTTTGGACGCCGGATGTCGAACGTGTAGTGGTTGAGACCTTCCGTCTTCTCACGGAACTGCTTCTCGCGGCGCACGCCAGACTCGCCACCGAGATAGTCGTACAGCGCGTCCCACGAATACAGGAGGGTTCCGCCGCCAAACGGCAACTCGTTGCCGAGGGGGTCGGTGAGTTGCGCCCAAGCTTGCGAGGCGGGCAGCCACAGTGCCGCCAGGCACGCCAGGGCGGCTACGACAGCCTGGCGTCGGCGCGTCATATCAGAACGCATACGCGATGCTGACACGGTGGCTCCCGAGCGTTTCAGACACCCCGACGAGGGGCAGCCAGAAGGCGTAGTCAGCGCGGACGGACTCGTTGATGCGCATCCCGACGCCGAACGTCAGATTGGCTCCGAGGGCGAGCCCCTCGAGCCGCAGCCCTCCGCGGAGGTACAGCGAGCCGGGCACGGCTTGCCACTCGACGCCGGTGCGCACGTCCACGTCGTCACGCTCCATCGCGATGTCGAACGCCCACAGCGCGCGGTCGCTCACCGCGCCGATGCCGAAGACCGTGCGTACCGGCAGCCGCTCCTTGACCTCGGACCGCTCCGACGCGACGTTCGGCTGATTCACGTGTCGCAAGGAGATGCCTATGGGCACACGCACGTCCTCCGTCGTAGTCAACGTGTACATCGCCCCGACGGTCACACCCAGCCGCGTGGGGCCGTCCAGATCTTCAACGATGGAGCCGGAGGCTCCCACGGTAGGCGCGGTGTCCCAGGAGAGGACTTCTGCCGTGGCGCCGACCGCCAGGCGGTCGCTCGTTGCGGCGATGCGCCGCGCGGCGCCGACGGACAGCCGATCCTCGGTGTACAGTCCGCCCGCGTCCAGACGCTTCCAAGCGGCCCCCACGCCTGGGGAGGCCGCGTAACCAACGTACGACTGAGATATGGAACGGCCGTCGCTGAGGCCGAGGAATAGGCCACCGTACGACGCGCTCAGGCTACGCGACTGCTCGCCGGCCCCCGCGTCTGCCAACCCAGCGGGATTGATGGCCAGGCTGTCGGGGTCCGTCACGATGGCTACGCCGGCGCCGCCGATGGCCCACGTACGCGCGCTGCCGAAGGAGTCCTGGAACGCCGCGGCCGCCATCCGGGCCAGTGAGACGAAGACCACCAGAGAGGCGGCAAACGCGGCCACACGGCGTGTGCGACAGAGCCGCCGACTCATCCGTCGATCCGCGCTGCCTTCAGGCGAAGGCTGTTCAGCACGACGGACACGGAGGAAAACGCCATCGCGAACGCCGCCAGGATGGGGTGCAGCTCGCGCAGAAACGCCGGCGCCGACGGCGTTAGCATGAGCGCGCCGGCCGCGACGGGAATGAGGACGACGTTGTAGGCAAATGCCCAAAATAGGTTCTGCCGGATCGTGCGCATGACGGCGCGCGACAACGCGATGGCGCGCGGCGCGGCGCGCAGATCGGCGCTGACGAGCGTAACATCGGCTGCCTCCATCGCTACGTCCGTTCCCGTGCCGATGGCTACACCGATGTCGGCCTGAGCCAGCGCGGGGGCGTCGTTGATGCCGTCGCCGACCATCGCGGTGACGATGCCCTCGTCCTGCAACCGACGCACTTCATCAGCCTTGTCGCCCGGGGCCACTTCCGCCCGCGCGAAGTCCGTGCCCACCTGTGACGCGATGGCGTTCGCCACCGCAGCGTTGTCGCCGGTAAGCATACCTACGCGCACGCCCTGCGACCGCAACGTTCGTATCGCGTCGGCTGAGCCCTCGCGCACCGTGTCCGCGACCCCTATCACGCCAACGACTTCCCCGCCTCGCGCCACCCAGATAGCGGTGTTTGCCGCCTCCTGCAACGCGTCCGCACCACCCGCCAGCGGCGACACGTCGTACCCCCGGTCGCGCATGAGCGCGGAGTTGCCGACGACCACGGGCACGCCGTCCACGGAGGCGGTGAGCCCGCGGCCCGGGATCGCCTGGAACGACTCGGCGACCGCGAGCGGCAGGCCCCGCCCCTCGGCCTCGCACACGATCGCTTCGCCGAGAGGATGTTCGCTGAGCTTCTCCACCGCGGCGGCCGTGGCGAGCACGCTGCCCGCGTCGTGCCGCGCGGCCGCCACGACCTCCGTGACGCTCGGCTCGCCTCGTGTGACGGTGCCGGTCTTGTCCAGCATCACCGCTCCGACCGCGTGTAGCCTCTCGAGCGCGGCGCCGCTTTTGAACAGGATGCCGTTCTCGGCTCCCTTCCCCGTGCCAACGACGATGGCGGTCGGAGTGGCTAGCCCCAACGCGCACGGGCAGGCGATCACGAGGACAGCCACGAGCCGTACGAACGCTGGCGTGAACCCAACGTCCGCGACGCCCCACCATATGACGAACGTGAGGAGCGCCACCCCCACCACGACCGGGACAAAGACGGCGGCGACGCGGTCCGCGAGACGTTGTATCGGCGCGCGGCTGGCCTGTGCCTCCTGCACAAGCCCGATGATCCGCGCGAGCGTCGAGTCCCGGCCGACGCGTTCCGTCTCGACGCGGAGCGCGCCGTTCCTGTTGAGCGTGCCGCCCGCCACCCGGTCGCCGGTGACTTTGTCCACCGGCAGGCTTTCGCCTGTCAGCATGGACTCGTCGACGGCCGATGTTCCCTCGACCACGACCCCGTCGACAGAGACGCGCTCGCCAGGGCGCACGATGACGACGTCGCCGACCGCGATCCGTTCTATCGGCAGGTCGCTTTCCGCGCCGTCTCGTACGACACGCGCCGTGCTTGGCCGCAGTCCCATGAGCTTCTTGATCGCGGACCCGGCCCGGCCCTTCGCCCGCGCCTCCAGGAGCTTGCCGAGACGTATCAGCGTGATGATGACGGCGGAGCTCTCGAAATACGCGTGGGCCATCTGCCCGTCTGGGGTCAGCATCGGCCGCCCCACCAGCGCCGCGACTGTGAGCCACATGCTGTACGCGTAGGCGGCGGACGAACCAAGGGCGACCAAGACGTCCATGTTGGACGAGCCGCCGCGCAGCGACTTGTACCCGCCGACGTAGAAGTCCCACCCGACGTAAAACTGCACGGGGGTGGCGAGCGCCCACATCAGGGGCAAGGCCCACGCCGCGTGCGCCCACCCGCCTACGAGCCCGAAGTCGCGTGACATGCTGAACACGAACAGGGGCGCCGCGAACAGAACGCCGACGAGCAGGACGCGAGTCTGCGCGCGCAGTTCATCGGCGCGCGCCTGTTCCTCCGCGGCTTCTATGTCGGCGGAGTCGTCCACCTCGACGACATCGAACCCCACGCGGCGTATCGCCGCGAGCACGTCATCTCGCGTAGAGACCGCGGTGTCCCAGGTAACGGTGGCGCGTTCCAGCGCGTAGCTGACGTCCGCCACGGACACGCCCTCGACCTTGCGCAGGAGCACACGCTGGATGGTGTTTGCGCAGTTGGCGCAATGCATGCCGACTATCGGCAGCGTCTCTGTCGCAGGTCCGGCTTGAGCAGCCATCGGGTCGTCCCGTGGGTCATGCTGTCTCGACGGACGCCACCGGGAAGCCGATGTCGTCCATGGCAGCCTTGATGCCGTTGATCGTGGCGGGCGCCCCGAACGTGACGGCTACGGACTTCGCCTCCGCGTCTCCCACGATGGAGCGCACGCCGTCCACGTCCTCGAGCTCGACTCGGATGGAATTGGTGCACCCGTCGCACGAGATGTCAGGCGCGTGGAAGACGGCGCGTTCGTCGGCGCTTGCCATTGGGTTCTCCCTGTGGGTTACGGGGCGGTCATCACGGCGCCGCGCGCGCCCGTTGCTGAGAGGACGCGATACACTCTGTCACAGCATAGCAGTACCCAGAAGGATAGCGGAATCGAACACTGCCGACCGGATCCCATCCCGCATGACTGCTAGGGCGACGCCGGGCGTCTGCCTGCCCGCCACCGGCCTCGCCGAGCCGCGCCTCCTCGTAGCGTGCCTGTCGTGGCTCGCGGCGGCCACGCTGGTCGTTGCGGCTGAGCCGCCGCAATCGACCCTGGCCGACCGGCACGTGCATTCGCTGTTCCGCCGTGACATGTCGTTCACGACGGAGTCGGAGATGGCGTTCTACGTGCTCCAGGACGACTTCCCGGCGGAGAACACCATCCAGGTGAACACGAACGAGGCCCCGCTCGTGCGGGGTGTGGACTTCGTGTACGACTATCGCGCCAACACCCTACAGTTTACGCCGCCACTGCCGCCGGGCACGGACGTCCAGATTCTCTACGGCAGGATCGACCTCGGGTTGGACCGCGTGACGACCTTCGATCTCTTTGCCGTTGGGCCAGACGAGCAGGTCCGAGAAGCGCCGTCCGAGCCTCGCACGCCTGCCCCCTTCGCGGATCAGCATGGGGCGCCGGCCGTGGGACTGCTGAACGTCACGGGATCGAAGGCGTTCGGCGTGTCCGCGGGCAACCGTCGTTCCTTCGCGCCGGACCAGAGCCTACAGCTCAGGATGGACGGCGAGATACTGCCCGGGTTGCGAGTGTCAGCAGCGCTGTCGGACCAACAGCTGCCCATTCAGCCCGAGGGCACCACGGAGGACTTGAGCCGTCTAGACCAGGTTCTCATTCAGTTGGATGGACACGGCGTCTCCGCCACCCTTGGTGACGACGAGGCGAGGCTTGAAGGACCGGAGTTGGTGCTGTTCGATCGGCCCATGCAAGGGCTGAGGGCGTCGGGCCAGTCCGACCTTGGCTCTCTGCAGGTCGTTGTCGCGTTGCCGAAAGGGGCTTCGGCGAGCGAGCGCATGGTGGGCGTCGAGGGACAGAGCGAATACCGCGTGTCCGCCGATGGACGCTTCGTAGCGATGGTCGCCGGGAGCGAGACCGTCTGGCTCAACGGCTCCCGCATGGCTCGCGGCGAGGGCGCGGACTACGTTATCCGCGAATACGGCGATCCCGTCGTCGAGTTCACACCGCGCAGGTTGATAACGCGCAACGACATCATCCGTGTGGACTTCGACTACATCCCCGAACGCGAGGGATGGCAGCGCAATCTCTACGCCGTGCGTGGGGGCGTACAGCTCCTCGACTCCCTGGGCGAACTTGGCGTCTCGTACGCCACGGAGGCAGATGACAGGTCGCGGCCATTCGGCGCGGTCTCGGACGACGACGTTGGGCTGCTTCGGCGAGGGGTAACGGTCGCCGCCGACGGACGTTCCCTTGCGGCGCCCGTCAAACGGGAAGTGATGGGCGTGGACACCCGCCTGGCGCCCACGCGCGGCACTGAACTGGGGGCCGAGTTCGCGTTCCACCGCCTCAACACGAACACGTACGCGCCGGACTCCGATCCCGACGAGGGCGTCGCGTGGCGTCTGTCCGCGGTGGCGGAGGGCAGCGTGCTCAGTCTCGACGCGCGTGGGAGGTACTTCGACGCGAATTACGAGCCGATCGGCGGATCGGGGCAGGGGAGGACGCGCGTCGACTACGCGGAGAGCTTCGCGGACAGCGGCTACGGCGACGCGATTCTCGGCGCGGGCTACGCCAGCGAGCCCACCGACGAGCGACCGGCTCAAGGCGCCTATGAGTTGGAGGCCGCGCTGACGCCGCACGAGTCACTGAGAGCGTCCGCGACGGCTGGCGTGACCACGGAAGACTACGCCGACGCCGCACGCGACTCCGAGAGCCGCAACCTAGGCGGAGCGCTCGGATGGTCGCCGTCGCGGCTGCCGTCGGTGCAGGGCCGAATGCGCGACACGCGTGTGACAACCGCTGGGCGAGACGACTTCCGCAAGTCCGACGACACGGTCGAGACCGCGTACACGTGGCGTTCGGTGACCGGCAGATACTCGTACCGCCGCTTCGCCGCCGAGGATCTCGACGTCGCCGACGGCGCGAACCGCAACCGGCGACAGAACACCGGCGCCTATGCCATCGAGACCCGCCTCGGTGAGCGGGCGACCGCCACGGTGCGCCTGGAACGCGAGGACGAAAGCGCGCGCGAGCCCCTCCTGGCGACGGAGGGTCTGGCGGTGGGATTCGGCCCGTGGGAAGACACCAGCCGCGCGAGGACGACGGCGCTTGACGTCGCCTCGCGGCCCACAAACTGGACGGACATCAGGACGACCTTCGCGCGGCGGCGCCTGGAGAGGCTCCGCGAGCAGGACGGCGAGGACGTCCTCTCGAACGTAGCCAGCTTCGAGGCAACCGCCACGCCACTGCGGCGCGCGTTGGATGTTGGCGCGCGCTACGGACTAGACAAGCGCCTCGCGACCCGTCGCGAGGAGATCTACACCAACGTCGTGCTCATCGACGATGCCCCCGTGCAGCTCAAGCCCGGGCAGGGAGCGTACGTCAAGATCGACGAGTTCCACTACGTCGAGGATCCCGACGAGGGAGAGTACGTCAGGGTCATCCGCACGGTGGGCGACACGCCGGTCACGGCCCTGGAGGCGCAGTTCCGGGTTCGCGTAGAGCCTTCGAGGTACCTGGAGACGACGGCCCCAAGGCGTCGCAATGTCGTGGAGGATGAGGATGGGGCGCCGACGAGCGCCGCGTCCGACGCCTCGGAATCGGCCGCGGCGCCGCTCGCGACGAGGATTCTGTCGGCGCTGACAGGAGAGGCGCGTTGGAACGTGACCGAGGAGCAGGAGGACGCCGCCGTGTCGGATCTGGTAGCCCTCCGCGGCCTCCTGTCTGACGGCACGGTCTTCGGTCGCACCCTCGCCCAATACAGGCTGAACGCATCGCCGGCGGCTTCGCTGTCGGTAGACCTCGAACGCGCGGAAAGGCGGACTCTGAACCGGCGTGTCAACAGCCTGAATCGGCGCCTCGACTCGGACATGGACCGATTGCGGATGCGCTGGTCGCCTGGCAAGCGGTGGTCGTTCGAGTGGTCGCACGAGCTGCGCGCGTCGGAAGAGACACTGCAATCCGCTCCTCAGGATGGCTCGACGCCTGAGCCGGCCGCTCCGCCCTTGATCTCCAGCCTTTCGCGCGACG
This sequence comes from uncultured bacterium, assembly GCA_964473525.1. Taxonomy (GTDB): domain Bacteria; phylum Poribacteria; class WGA-4E. The sequence continues at coordinate 53,643 of CAYYPK010000026.1, read as the reverse complement.
AGCGTGAGCAGTCGCTGACGGCGCGTCTCAGGCTGATGACGTCATTCACCGCGGGCGTGCGGCTTGCGCGGGAACGCGAGGTCGCCCGGGAGCTGGCGCGCGAGCCGACGGTGGGCCGCACGAACGTCGACGCTCTGGAGGTGCTCGGCACGTGGTTGGGGCTGGGTCGTGGGCGCGCCGACGTCACCTACCGCGTGGCGGACGGGTCGAGCGAAGGGGAGCTGCCCGCTCTGTCGGGCTACCGCTTCTACCCTGGGCTGAGCCACGAGATCCTCGCTCGCGCGGACTACCGCGTCCAGAGCTTCACCGCGCTGACGTTCCGTCTCAACCACCGGACGCTGGCTACCCGCGACCGGCCGGTTGAACACCGGCTGGATCTCGAGCTTATCGCGGAGCTCTAGTCTCGCCAGGGCGCCGTGTGGACGCCATCCCACGGTGGTATGCTGAGCGGCATCCCCGGCGAACGCCAACCAGACCTAGCGGCTGCACATGGAGCGTACCACGAGTCTACGCGCGCACGGCGCGCGGCCTGTCACGGCGCGATCTCTCGGCATCGGCCTGCTCGCGGTGTGCGTGTTGGTGGCGCTGTCGCTGTTCATCGAGATCGCGTTGTCGGTGGGCGCCGCGGGTTCGTCGGCTCCGGCTCCGGCTCCCCTCTACATGCTCCTGGCGTGGATGCTGGTCGGCGCGCCGGTGGCGCGACGGCTGCGGGCCTCGGCCCATCTCAGTCGCGCCGAAATGCTCACCATCTACGCCATGCTCGTGGCGGCCGGCACAATACCGTCGCACGAGGTCGTGGGGTTCATGCTCCCGCACATGGCGTCGGTGCACTACAACGCCACGCCGGAGAACGAGTGGCTCGCGCTGTTCCACCACTACCTGCGTCCGTGGCTGTTTCCCGGCTCTGGCGCGGCGTTCGACTTCGCCGATCGCGAGGGCGGCTCCGTGCCGTGGGCGACGTGGGCCAAACCGCTTGTAGGGTGGTCGGCGTACCTGCTCGCGCTCTTCTTCGTGATGCTCTGCGCGAACACCATCGTCAGCCGGCAGTGGATCCGGCGCGAGCGCCTGAGCTTCCCTCTGACGACCATCGCCCTCCAGCTGACCGACGACGCGGCGCCGAGGCCGCTGCTGCGGTCGCCGCGCTTTTGGGTGGGCGCGAGCCTGCCGATAGCGTTCGGCGTGGCGTTCATTCTGCCAACGGACATCTCGGTAAGCTGCTGGGTGTTCCACTTCATCACGCGTCTGGAGAACGTCGTCGCCGTCGTGCGAACCGGGGCGTCCGGGCCGCCCAGCGTGTATTCCCCGGTCTTTCCCGCGCTGTTCTTTCAGGGCATGGGAGCGCTGCTCGGGATGTTCGCCATCGTCGTGTGGACTGGGCGCGGGCACTGGCGGCGCGTGCTCGAATCCGCCACTGACGGCGGCGAGTACCGATGGCCCGTCGTCGGTCTCGTAGTCGGGTTGGCGTTCGTGTGCGTATGGTGCGCGGCGGCGGGCATGTCGCCCGTGGTGGCCGTGGCGTTCGTCGCGGTGTACATGCTTGTGACGCTGGTGATGGGCCGCGTCCGTGTCGAAACCGGCCTGGGCATACTCCTGAGCCCGCTCATAGTGAGCGAGCTGATGTACACCGTTGCGGGAACATCGGCCTTCGCTCGCCGCGACTTGGCCACGATCGCCACGCTGCGCTGGTCGTACTTCGCTAAGGGCACGATGGGTGTTATGCCGGCTCAGTTGGAGGGCATGAAGATGGCGGACGCCGCCCGCTTCGACCTTCGCCGCCTGGCGACAGGGATGTACGCGGCGACAGTCCTCGCGCTCGTCCTCGCCGTGCCGCTCACGCTCATGCTGTACCACGACCGGAGCTTCCGCGCGCTGCGCATTGGCGACCGCACCGTGCACTACGTTGGGAGTCAGGCGTACTGGGCGTACCAGAACCTGGCCGGCGCCATCGCGAATCCCTCGGGGCCGAGCGGCCCAGGCACCATCGCCATTGCGTGGGGATTCGTGACGTCGCTTGGGCTGGCGGCGTGCCGGTTCCGCTATGCCTGGTGGTCGTTGCACCCAGCGGGATACATGGCTGCGAATTCGTGGGGCATGCACATCTATTGGAGCTCGTTCTTCACTGGTTGGCTTGTGAAGACAGCGCTGCTCCGGGCTGGCGGATTCAAGGCGTACCGCGGCGCGTTCCCGTGGTTCATGGGGCTCATCATGGGCGATGTCGTGAGCCAGGGGATCACGAGCGTCGTGCGCGTGGCACAGGATCTTCTGTAGACGCCGCCGCAGCCTGTGGCGTCACCGCGCGATTGCGTCGGACGGCCGCCTTGGGTACGCTCCGGCCGCCGCCGCCGCCCCGGTCTGTCCCTGTGCCTGACGGAGGCCGCCGACCCACATGTCTGATCCCACGTTCAGCGCCGGCCAGGGCATCGTTCTGGAGACGGAACGCTGCCGCCACGTCATCGGCCGGGATGGCGCGAATCTCGGCTTCATGGACACGAGCACGGGCGCTGACCGCCTCGACCGCGGCTCCGACGTTCCGTCCGCGCGCGTCACGAAGGACGGCCGCGCGTGGCCGTCGTCCAGCGTGTCACGCGACGGCGACACGCTCATCGTGCAGTTCGCGGGCGCGGACGTCACCCTGGCGATACGCGCGGATGTCCACTCTAGTCACATCGTCTTCGAGGTGCTGTCCGTGGACGGCGATGGTGTCGACGAGCTCACGTTCGTTGACGTCTCGCTAACCGCGGACGGGGCCAGCGGCGCCTCGATGGCGGCGTGCGCGCTTGCTCTCAACCTACAGACGAACGTCGCGGAGCTACCCGGCGCAAACGTCCGCCTAAGAGCGATGTGCTACCCCAGGTTCGGCTTCGCCGGAGCCAGGGCTGCCGTGATGGCGTGCCCGCCCGACAAGCTGCGAGAGGTGATGCAGGAGGTCGTGAGCAGCGCGCCCGACTTGCCGCACTCGCCACTCGGCGGCCCCTGGGCGCTCGAACCGTCGATCAACCGCGGTTCCTACCTCTTCAACTTCGGCGACCTCACCGAGGAGACCGCCGACGAGTGGATCGGCGTGGCGCAGGCCCTCGGGTTCGACCAGATCGACTTCCACGGCGGCCGTTCGTTCCGCTTCGGCGACTGCCGGCCCAACCCAGACATGTACCCAGACGGGTACGCGGGCCTCAAAGCTGCTGTCGACAAGCTGCACGAGGCGGGCATCTCCGCGGGCCTCCACACGTACGCGCATTGCATCGCCAAGGACACCGCGTGGGTGACGCCCGTGCCGCATCCGGGCCTGGCGTCGGACGCCGGTTTCACGCTGGCCGAGCCGCTGACGGAGGAAGCGACCACCGTGCGCGTCGTCGAGTCCACAGCGGACATGTCCACGATCACCGGTCTCTTCTCCCGCAACAGCGTGACGCTGAGAATCGACGACGAACTCATCACGTTCGACGGCATCGACAAGACGGAGCCGTACGCCTTCACGGGCTGCACGCGAGGCGCGTGCGGCACGCAGGTGGCCCCGCACGCGACGGGAGCGCGCGCCGACCACCTGCTCGAGTTCTTCGGGCTGTTCGCGCCCGACGGCGACTCGGTCCTCCTCGCGGAGGTCGCTGCGAAGACGGCCGAGGCCTTCAACACCTGCGGCTTCGACATGATGTACCTCGACGCTCTGGACGCCGAGGACATGATGGGCGGCCGGGAGAACGGCTGGCACTACGGCTCGAAGTTCGTGTTCGAGTTGTGGAAGCGCCTCGAGAAGCCTGCGGTGATGGAGATGAGCACCTTCCACCACCATCTCTGGTTCGTGCGGTCACGACTGGGCGCGTGGGACCACCCGCGGCGCGGCTACAAGACGTTCATCGACATCCACTGCGCGTCCAACGGGCAGACCGGCGTGCACGCCGCGCCGGCCGTTGGCGACCACGGCTTCTCGGCGCAGCGGAACATGCTACCGGCGCACCTCGGATGGTTCGCCCCGCTGCCGTGGCACTCCCCGCAGCAGGAACCCACGATGGCCGACGACATCGAGTATCTGTGCGGAAAGGCGTTGGCGACGGACAGCAGCTTCTCAATGATGCAAGTGGACCCCGCGCGGCTTGCTACGTCTCCCGGCCTGCCCCGCGTCGCCGCGGTGTGTAGGAAGTACGAGACTCTCAGGCGCGCTGGTTGCGTGCCGGAGCCCATACGCGCGCGACTCAGAACCCCGGGCGACGAGTTCACGCTCGCCCAGACCGGCGTCGGTCGGTGGACGTTCCGGCCGGTCAGGTACGACAGGCACACGACGCCAGGCCTTGCGAACGGCGCGGACACGTGGACGACTCACAACGCGTTCGACCCGCAACGCCTGCGGATTCGCATCGAGGCGCTGATGTCTGCCGGCGGTTACGACGAGCCGGGGAACATCGTCCTCTCGGACTACGCCGGTGGCGCGCCCATGCAGGCGGTCGAGACGGCTGACGGCGTCACGGCAGCGCTGGAACCGTCCACATCCGTGGCGCCCGACGGAGCCCTGAGTGGCTGCTACAGGGCTCGCAGCGACCGACCAGAACGGCAAGGAGCGTGGGCTAGGGCCGGATGGGAGTTCGCGCAGCCGCTCGATCTGGGCGGCCATCAGGGTCTGGGAGTCTGGGTGCACGGCGACGCCAGGGGCGAGGTGCTGAACTTCCAGGTCAAGAGCCCGGAAACGGTCGCGCTTGGGACGGGCGAACACTACGTAGTCGTCGATTTCGAAGGCTGGCGCTACTTCGAGTTGGTGGAGTTCGACGCCCAACGGTGTGGCGCCTACGTCTGGCCCTACTCACGGGATCTGTACTCGATATTCAGGGAGTCGGTGGACTTCGGAGCCGTTGGCTTCCTCAGCGTCTGGTGCAACAACCTGCCGCCGGGCGAAGACGTCGAGTGCTACCTCGGTCCCATCACTGCGCTGCCGCTCGTACGGACGCCGGTTAGGCATCCGTACATCACGACCGGCCGGGACCGCATCAGCTTCCCTGTCGACATAGAGCCCGGGTGCTACGTCGAGTACGTCTCGCCCGACGCCTGCACCCTGTACGGGCCGGACGGCGCGCCCTTGCGGGACGTGACGCCCGTCGGAGGAACGCCCACCGTGGAGGCCGGCGACAACCGTGTGGCGTTGGACGTCGACCGTAAGGACGGAGAGAGGCCGCGCGCGCGCGTGACGGTCATCACCGACGGTGATCCGCTGCCCGAGGTGTATTGTCCATAGAAGGCATCCGGCTACGCGGCGGGACGCTGCCTAGCGGACGTCCGCCAGCGGCAGGACGGTCGCGTCGAGGTCGCTCAAGAACCCCTGCATCTCTCCGGTGGAGGGCTTGGTACCCGTGCCCTTGAACCGCTCCTCATAGCTCCGAAGGGTTGTGTACAGCGCGTCCATGTCGACTCGGTCGTCGGTGACGCCGGCGCGGACGGCCGCGAATGTCGCCTGCACTTCGCTCTCGGCCACGCCGTCCGGGCGTTGGCCCAGCGCGTGCGTCTCCAGCAGATTCAGCGTGCCCGTGACGAGGAACTCGTTGACTATCTCGCTGGGGCCGCCCGCGCGCCACGCGACGAATGCAAACGCCCCACCCGCCAGCAGCAGAGCCACCAGCACCACGGGCAGGCAGCCGCGCGCGATGGCTACGTTACTAGTCTCGGGATCCATCGACTCCTGCATCGCTCGCCTATTGATTGAGATGCGACGGTATGTAGTGGAACCACGGGAGCTGCGCCGTGGGCTGGTTGAGCCATCCCACACCCGGATGGTAGTTCAGGAACTCGGAGATGAATATCTGCGCGACGAAGACGAACCACACCGCAGCCAACCCACCGATCCAGAGCGCCGTGACGAGCCCGTCACCCCGTCGGCGGCGCGCGCGCGCCGGTGGCGCCAGCGAACCCACCGCGTCGCGTTCGGCCGGGCGCAACGTCTCTGGCGCCAGCGCGCCGTTGCGGACAGCGCGGTCGGCCGCTCTGGCGTACACGCGGCCGCCAACAACGCGCAACGCCACGAATATCGGGAACACGACAAGGCAGGTCTTGAAGAAGTAGCCGTCCAGAAGCTCGCGCGCCTCGGCGGCGCCCATGTCCTCGCGGGCGTTGTCTATCTGCGTGAAGATGAACGGGGCGGTCTTCATCACCATGACCGGCACGGCGCTGACCGCGTAGAACGCCGCTAGCAGCAGATACCGAAACCGCGTCGCGCGCATCAGTCGCCAGACCACTCGGAACTCGTAGAAGGCGCGCCAGTCGCCGGTGGCGGCGTGTCGCGCCTGCGCCATCGGGACGTACAGCATCGCCATGATGAACAGCGCCGTGCCGCCGAGACCCGTCACAGGGCCGACCGCCGCGTTCTCGTAGCCCTTCGTGAACGAGTTGTTCCACCCGTCGTACCACGCGAATAGCCACAATACGCAACCGGGCAGCGTCACCGTCCACACGACGAGGATGCTGGAGAAGCCGAGCGTGAAGTTGGTCGCCAAGGAACCGAACAGAGCGGCGCACGCCGCACGCCCGCGCTGGCGGATGCCGCCCGGCGCGTGTCTCGCCCTCTGCAAGGCGGGCCACACGTCGTCCGCGAACACCCATCGCGGCCGCCCCGGCGGAGCCACACTCGAGCCCCAGACGCCGTGACTGGCGGCGTGAGACCGTCGCAACGCCCACCCCAGCGCCACGACACTGCCGGGCGGCGTCGTGCACAGGAAGGCGGCGAACAGCCAACGCCAGCAGAAGCGGAGCAGACGCGCGATGCGACCACGCCAGCGAACCACGAGGGAAGCGGGAGCGGGAACCGCGGCAGCGTCGGCGGCGTTCATGCGAGCGCCTGCCGCAAGACGGCGCCCTCAGCGTCTGGGGCCGGGAACCCCATCAGCGCGGCGACTGTTGGGGCCACCGCGATCTGGTCCGTCGTCTCGTCGATCCATTGCCCGGCCGGGACGCCTTTGCCAACGACCAGGGCGAATATCTCCCTCGCTGATCTGGTGTTGGCGTGGTGCTGGCACGGCACCGCCATGAACGGGTTGTTGTCGCGGCCGCAGTCGGGAACGACGACGAAGATGGTGTTGTCGCGGTACGCCTCGTCCTGGTCGGTGAATTCGACGAGTCGGCGCAGGCCTTCGTCCATGATCGCGACGCCACGCGTGTAGTGGCTCATGGCGCCCCAGTGGACGTAGTCGCAGTCGTTGTAGTTCACCATCATGAGCTTCGGGCGCAGCTGGCGCATCGCGCGTAGGCTGAGTTCGGTGAGCAGCCGATCGCCACGGGGGTTCACAAAGCCCGTGTCACCGTAATACTCCCGCCACGCCTCCCAGAAGCGCACAATGTCTGGACTCTCGACGTAGGCGCCCTGCATGCGGTAGTCGCTGCCCTCCATCTTCGCCAGCTCACGCTCCGCCTTCGGTCGCTCCTCGTCGGAGACGTCGCCCTCGTCCAGACGCCGGCGGAGGAGGAACGTCTTGTACCGGTACAGGCTCAGGACGCGAGACCGGTACTCGACGCCGAAGAGGTGGTGGTTGCTGAACGTGTAGAACTCCTCGTCGATGCGGTCCTCGCCGTTGATGATGAGCGCCTCGTGCTCCTTCACCGCGTACTGTTTGCGCAGGAGCTCGAAGAGCGTCGGCGTTTTCGCCTCGAACCGTTCGCCGAGGAAGCGGTCGTCGACGTCCTTGTACCTGTCGTAGCGGCCGGTGAGGATGTTGAGGGTGCCCTGACCGTGGCCTGTCTCCACCTCGGACGAGTCCGACATCTCCATGCTCGAGAAGAGCGTGCCGCGCGCGGCGAGGACGTGCCTCAGGTAAGGAGAGTACGTGTCGTCGCCGAGGATGGTCTCTTGACGACGGCAGCCGCCACCGAAACGCACGACGACGACGTTCGGCCCTGTGTACTCGCCAACAGTTGGTCCACCCACGGCGTTCAGCGGACGCGCGCGCAAGGCAACGAGTCCTCCGGCGAAGCTCGTCAGGAACGTGCGACGATCCATCCCCCGTTCCATCCAACGACCCCCAAGACCTTGACTTCCGTCGCGCCAATCCGCTACCGTCCAGACCACGTCATATGGTAGTCGGCAGAGCCAGAGTCTGCAATTGAGGGGCTGTGGAGCGCATGGCGCGTACGGTAAGACGCATGGCGCTGAAGTGTCCGACGTGCGGAGCGGGCGTGGCCTACGTCAAAGGCGACCCGCTGCCTCCGGCGTTCCCGTTCTGCGGCGAACGCTGCAAGCATGTCGACCTCGACAACTGGTTCAGCGAGCGGTACGTAGTTGGGCGGGATCTGACCGAGGAGGAGCGCCTCACAGCCGAGGTCTCTGACATGAGCCGCGATGACCTCGTGGATCTAGTGCAGCAGCTGCAGGCAAAGCTGGGCGAGAAAGCGGGGGCGGATGACGACGAGAGCATCGAAGTCTGAACTCGCCGCCTACCTAGAAGAGCATCTCCCAGCGAAGCGACTGAAGCACGTCGCGGGGGTGCGTGACACGGCGACCGAATACGCCGCCGCGCACGGCGTTGACACCGAGAGAGCCGAGCTCGCGGCCCTCCTGCACGATGCCGCGAAGTGGATGCCCACGCCGATGCAGTTCGCCGAGTGCGCCCGGCATGGGGTGCGGCTCACGCGGGACGACAGGCTGAACCCGGTCGCTCTGCACGGCTACATCGCCGCCGAAATGGGGCGCGAGCGGTTCGGCCTGGACGAACTGGTCTGCGACGCCGTCCGCAGCCACACTACCGGGCGCGTCGGCATGACCGACCTGGACATGGCCCTCTACGCGGCGGATTTCTCCGAGCCGTCGAGGCCGTTCCCGGAGGCGGCCGTGGCTCGGCGCCTCGTGATGCGGGACTTGCACGGTGGCGTCGTCCGCACGATGCAGTTCCGCCTTCAAGCTCTGATGGACAAGGGCAGGCTGATCCATCCTCGGACGGTGGACGCCATGAACGACCTGATCGCGCGGTCTCGATCGTGACAACGGCCGCTCCTGTGACCGAAGGGAACACAATGGCAACCGCCGTAGATACCGAGGCGATGGCGAGGGTAGCTGCCGAGGCGGCGCTCAGCCGGAAGGCACAGGACGTCACGCTGATCGACCTCCGCGAGATGGGATCCTTCACCGACTTCTTCGTGGTCTGTACCGGCACGTCCGACACGCACGCGAACGGGATCGCGGAGATCGTGCACCACCGGATGAAGGAGGAGGGCCACCGCCTCCTGCACCGCGAAGGCTCGCGCCAGGCTGCGTGGACGTTGCTCGATTACGTCGACACGGTGATCCACGTCTTCACGCGCGAGGCCCGCGAATTCTACGGCTTGGACCGCCTTTGGGGCGAGGCTCCAACGACGGTGATCTCCGACGAGGACGCCGACCTGGATCCGACGTGGGAGGACACGGCCGACGAGCCGCGGCCGCTCACCGCGCGCGACTTCGTGTAGGCGCCAACGCTCCGGCCCGACCCCTGCCACGCCCAATCCGAGCACCCGTCGAGAGCCCGCCTGATGTCGCGAGCGTACGCGCCTGTCGTCCTCGTCGCCCTAGCGACGGCGTTCTCGCTCCTCGGCGACCAGATGCTCTACTCGGTCCTCCCCACGTATTACGACGCCCTTGGGCTGACGTACCTTGAGGTCGGGATCATCCTCTCCGCGAATCGGTGGGTGCGCTTCCTCACCAACCACGTCGCGGAACGCGCGCTCTACCGGGTCAACGTGACGTTCGCTCTCTCCTGCGCGCTCGCGGGTGGCGCTGCCGTCACGGCGCTCTACGGCGTCGCCTCGACCTTCCTGGTGTTCCTCGCGGGACGTCTGCTCTGGGGTCTCTGCTGGTCGTTCATCCGACAGAGCGGCCTGATGACCGCCGCGGACGCTGCGGGCGACGAGTCGGTCGGGGTCGTCATGGGCTCGTACAACTTCATCGCGCGCTTGGGCTCGGTCGCAGGCAACCTCGCGGGGGCGGTTGGGCACGACGTGTTGGGCTTCGCGCGCACGCTCTTCCTCTTCACCGGGGCGTCGCTCCTGGCCATCCCTCTCGGCGTGCAATCTCAACGGCTCGTGAAGCACACCGGCGCCCGGGAGCGACATGAGCGGCCTAGCTTCAGGGGCACGGCGGGCCTGTGGGTGTGTGGCTTCACCGTCGGCTGCGTGGGCTCTGGGCTCGTGATGTCTACCCTCGGGCTCGTGCTGCGCGACAAGGTTGGGGAGTCGGTCACCGTGGTGGGGGTCGTCGTAGGCGTCGCTACCCTCAACGGTTCTCTGCTGTCTGCGCGGTGGATCGCTGGTTGGAGCGCGCCCGTGTGGGGAGCCATCAGCGACCGCGTTGGTAGGCGCAACGCGTCGCTACGCTACTTCGCCGTCGGCGCGGGCGCCTTGGCCATCGGGAGCCAGATCGACCGGCCCGTCCTGCTCATCGCATGCGTGCTCGTGTTCTTCGTGTGTGGCACGGCGACCACCGTCACGGTGCTCGCGGAGGCAGTAAGCCGAGGGCCGCGTGTCACGGCGTCATACGTGACCGCCTCGGACATGGGCGCGGCGGCTGGCCCGCTCCTGGGCTGGGCGGCCCCGCACGTCGGCTTGCCGTCCTCGACGGTGTTCCTCACGGGCGGCGCGCTGTACGCCGTCGCCGCAGTCGTATCTCGCAGGACGCTGTCTGCCAAGCGCGCGGCGAGCGATGCGGCTGCGTCGGACGTGGGCTGAACGCTTGACGCGATGCCCCTTACCGCCAATAGTCCACCAGGGCGGACGTGGTTCACGGCGGCTCGCTGGAGCGCATCTTGCCAACCAAGCATCTCATCATTGGCGTGCCGCAGCGCCGTCGACAGGAGGCCCTGTTTGCGCGCCTCGAATCCGTCTACGACCAGGACACGCGTACGCTAGCTGCCCAGTTCCTGGTCCCAACGCCTGAGCGGGCGGCAGCCGCGGGGCGGGATGTCCTCGCGCACTTCGGGGGGCGGTGCTGGACGCCACGGGTCGACACGCCCGACTCGCTCCTGAACCGACACTCTGACGAGCTCGGCGGGCCGTTCCGGCGCCTCGGAGCCGAGGCCCGAGCGCTGCTGGTGCAGGAGCTCGCTGGCGACGCTCCAGTGGTCGGGCGGGGGCCGCTCACCCGCGGCCTGGCGCGGAAGGTCGTTGGGTTCCTCGACGCGATGGCCGGCGCGTGGTACGAGGGCGGGCCGGACGTCGAGGAGCTCGCGCGTGGCGTGACGCCTACGACGGGTCACGCACCCGCCCTCGCGCGACTGGCCCGCGCATACGACGACGCGCTACGAGAGCGCGGCTTCATGGACATCCGTAGGTTGGCGGCGTCGCTCATCTCGGCGTGGCAGCAACGCGGGTACCCGGCGCAGGAACGCGTGCTGGTCATCGACGAATTCGCGCTCACGCGGCCCGTCGACATCCGGCTCATGGACGTACTCTCTCTCGCGTTCGACGAGGTCATCATCACGCTGCCCGCCCCAGACGTGGAGCAGCCACGACTGGCCCTGAATCGGGGGTTCGCCGCAGCCGCCCCGATGGCGCTCTGGGCGGGTGCCGACGCTCGGATCGACCGTGTCGCTCCGGACGACTCCAATCCTCTTCCCCGCATCGCGTCGGCGCTGTGCGTCCCCGACAGGTTGGGCGGCGATGGGGCGGACGGGCGGTTGCGCGTCGTGGCTTACCCCGACCGCCGCGAGGAGGTGCGCGGCGTCGCGCGCATGATCCGCGCCGACCTTGGGGACATCGATCAGACGGACGCGGACCTGACGCCGTATGCCCTCGTGGTGTCGTCGTACGACACCTACGCAGCGCTGGTACAGGACACCTTCCGCGAGTACGGTATGGCCGCCAACGTGAGCCGTGGCGCCCCGCTGTTGGCGACACCCCTCCTGCGGGTCGTGCACAAGCTGCTCAGCTCCGTCGGTGACGAGGACGCCGCGTGGACGATCCGCGAGCTCATGGATGTGTTGCGCCACGCCCGCATGCACACGCCTGTCGACATCTTCGACTCAGTCGCAGCTCTCGCTGACGCCCCCCTGGATCCAGCCGCGCGATTCCCCACGTTTTCACTAGCGGAATTCGCGAGTCGGGTCACCCGCGCTGGCATCGGCGACGCATTCGACGCCGAGACGTGGTACCTACGGATCACGACGTATCTGAGGCATGCCCGCGAGCGAAGGGGCGACGACACGCACACGGGGTCGTGGGAACCACCGCACGCGGACGACATACGCGTGGCCTTCGACCTGTGCGTTGTTGGCGACTTCGTGGAACGCCTGCAAGCTCTCGCTTCGGCTGCGTCGCCTCGCTACTTCGCGGATGCCCTGCTCTCCCTGCTGAGAGACCACGGGCTGACGCCGATCGACCCGACCGAGACCGCCCAGCGTAGTGGGCAGACCGAGCCCGCTGCCTGGCGGGCGTTCTTGACGTTGCTCAGCCAGTGCGTCGCGACGTTCGAAGCGGTTGCGCCGAAACGGGATTCGATGGCCGCCGACCTCGCGCGTTACATCTGCCTCGCGCTATCCAGTTCAGACGCGCGTCTCCCCGCGGAACACCGCGAGAACGCCGTCACGGTCCTTACGCCGGACCAGACGGTCGGTCTGTCGTTTGACCGACTCTACATGGCAGGCCTCGTCGAGGGCGAGTTCCCCGCAGCGGCTCCGGCGAATTTCCTTGTGGAGCCACCGGCGCCGAGCGATGGCGACGCGGGCGCGGCCGTGGATACCACATCCGTCGAGCGGTTCACCTTCCGAGAGGCGCTGACGAACGCGCGGCACGTCGTGCTGACCTATCCCACCACCGAAGGCGGAGGCGCCCTCTCGCCGTCGCCTTTCGTCGACGACGTCGTAGCCGCCCTCGGACTCTCGGAGGACGACATCGTGCGCGACCCCACGGCCAACGCGGGTGTCCTGTGCGCGCGGGAAGCCCTCGCCTCGAGTGGGCGCGCCGAGGACGTGTCCGCGAGCGACCTCGGGCGTGGGAACGTGGACGCGCTCGTCCGCTTGGCGGCGGCTCGCGAATCCGTGACGCGGTGGAGCGAATACGACACCTACCTCGCTGGAAGCCACCCGGCGGTTATGACCGCGCTAGACGAATTCACGAGCGGCGAGCTGTCAGCCACGCAGTTCGACACCTACGCGAAGTGCCCCGCGAGGCTGTTCTACAGCCACGTCCTGCGCATCGGCGGCCAGGATGAGGTAGAGCCGGACATCGCTCCAAACGTCCGCGGCATCGTCATCCACGGCATCTTCGAGAAGTTCTTCAGCCGAGGAGGGCCGGGTCTGGGCGTGGACGATTGGGACGGCGCGGACGCCAGACAGAGAATGCTCGCCTGCGCGCGCCAGGAATTCGACGCGCTCGACGAGCGATACCCGAACCTGTATTGGGAAGAGGAGAAGCGGGCGCTGACGCTGGGGTTGGACGACCCGGACGGCCCACAGGGCCTGCTCGCCAGCTTCCTGCGCGCCGAGCACGACCAGAAGGGCGTGGAGTTCCAGGGCGGCTACGCGCGCGGACGCTACAACGAGGTCGCGTTCGGCGACACCGGGAGAGAGGACGCCAGGGTGCGGCTCGACGCCCACGTGATTCCTCGCGCCGACGGCGACGGCGACATCCACATCAAGGGCTATGTCGACCGCGTGGATGTAGATGAGGAGACCGGACGCTTCGTCGTCTTCGACTACAAGACCGGCAGGAACCCGACCGCTCGCGATGCGCTAGGCGGGAGCAACTTCCAGCTCGCCATCTACATGGAGGCGCTCGCGGGACGCGAGGGGTTCTCCAGCCCGGCGGGCGGCACCTTCTACTCGGTGCAGGATCCAACGGACGTCAAGCGTCGGGATCCCTTGGCGCGTGGCGACCTGACGAAGGTCGAGCGCAAGTCGGCGGGCCTCCTGGACGACGACGCCTTCACGCGGTTCCGCGAGATCACGCGCGAGCGGGTCCAGGAAATCGAAGCGCACATGCGACACGGGCGCTTCCCAGTGACCGCGAAGTCCGAGGACGACGCGGGCTGCCTGTACTGCGAATACCGCGACGCGTGCCGGATGCGCCCCTCGCGTCAGAGAAGGATGGTGACCGACCAGCCGTACTACGACCCGCAGCCGTTCGACGCGTTGGACCCAGCTGCGCCAGCCGATCGCTCGTCGCGGGAGGACTCCTAATGCCCGTGACTCTCACGGCACAGCAGGCGAGGGTCGTCGCGACAGACGGGAACGTGGCCGTCACCGCAGGCGCCGGCACGGGCAAGACCAGCGCGATGACCGAACGAGTCGTCCGTGTCCTTGACGGCCTGGAACGCATCGACCAGCTCCTTGTCGTCACGTTCACCGACGACGCCGCGGGCGAGATACGACGGCGCGTCTACCAGGCCCTGCTGGCGCGCATCCGTCAGAGCGACGGCGACGAGCGCGACCGCCTGGAGGCGATGCGCGACGGCTTCCTCCAGAACCACATCTCGACGATGCACACGTTCTTCGCGCACGTCCTGAGACGCTTCCCTGACCGGCTCGAAGGTGTCGATCCAGACTTCCGTGTCATCAGCGGCGCCGAACAGCAGGCGCTCCTCCGTGACTCGGTCGAGGGCGTCATTGACCGCATCGCATCATCGCCGCGCGCGCCCATGCGCGACGACCTGCGCCGTTGGCTGCGTCAGCAACGCCGCGCGGGCGTGTGCGCCGCCATCACCGTTCTCATTCGCAAGCGCATTGAGGTCGACGCCTGGCTGCGACGCATGGCCGAGGAACCGGGGGCGATGTTCGAGGCGACGGCGCGACGCGCGCAGGAGTTCATGCGCCGCGCGCGGGAGGCCTTCTTCTCTCACGACGCCCTGCTCGACCTCGTCGCCGCGCTCCGGGCTGCGGCGCCTCTGCCAGGAGGGGATCGTGACAAGCTCGCGCTCAAAAGAGCGGCGACGCTGAACGGCCTCGCCCAGCAGGATCTGCCGGCGCTACGGCTGGCGCTGCTGACGAAGGCGGGGAAGGTCAGTATCAGGAAACTGGGCGCCGAGAAGGCGTGGGACGAGGAGACACGAGACCACGCGCACGTTGTGATGGTCGCCATCGCGGAGCGGCTGGTTGCTGATCCCAGCCTGACCTTTGAGTGGGACGGATCGCTTGAGGAAGACGCGCACGAGGCGCTCGCCTCGCTGGCGCGGCTGACCGGCACGTGCGTCGAGGAGTATAGGCGTCGCAAGGAGCGACTTGGCGCGTTGGATTTCGTGGATCTGGAAGAATGCGCGGCGGCCCTCTTCCGAGACCCCGGGGTGCTGGCCGCGCTCAGGCGCCAGTTCCGCGCGATCTTCATAGACGAATTCCAGGACACCAACCGCCATCAGTGGGCGATGTTCCGCGCGCTCGCCGACGATGGAGCCGGGGCCCTGCGACCCGACGTCCTGTCAGTCGTGGGCGACGAGAAGCAGGCGATCTACGAATTCCGGGGAGGCGAGGTGGAAGTGTGCGGCCTCGCGCGACGCGAACTCGACCACAACCTCGAATTCACCGCCAACTTCCGCTCGGCGCCCAACCTGATCCTCTTCACGAACCGCTTCTTCGCGTCGCTTCTCACCGGCGACCGCCCGTACGAGGCGCAGGCGCAGATGTTGACCCACGGTGACATATCCGAGCCGCCAGCGGCGTCGGTCGAGCGGGGCGGGTCCGTGACGCGCATCGTGGACCTCGTGGGCGAGGCTAGCGATGCCACGGACGACGGCGAGGAGGCCGCCGAGGACCAGGGCACTGTGTACGAGCGTGAGGCGCGGGCGATTGCCCAACTCCTGCAAGGCGTGACGCGCGGAGAGAGGGAGAGTGACTTCCCAGGGCTCGCCGCCAGTATCGAGGCGGGCGACCGCTCGGTTGGGATCCTCTTTCGGCGGACGACGCACCAGCACACGTACGAGGACGCTCTACGCGCGCACGGCGTCCCCTACATCGCCGCCCGAGGCCGTGGTTTCTTTCGGAGCGAGGAGGCGCGCGATCTGCGCAACCTCATGCGACTCATGCAGGACGTCGACCAGGACATCCCTCTCGTGGGAGCGCTCCGGTCACCGATCGTCGGCTGCAGCGACAGTGGCCTTCTGTTGCTGGCTACTCGCCGCGCTTACCCTTACCAGCGGCTCTGGGACGTCCTCCTCGCCCTCCCGGACGACGCGTCGATGGACGAGGCCGGGTTCTCATCCGACGATCTCCACGCGCTCCGCAAGGCGCCGGACATGCTACGGCGGTGGCGGGCCGCGTCTCGCCGTGAGCCGGTCTCAGCCGTGCTCTCCCGAGCGTTGGTCGAGTCAGGCGCCTATGCGCCGTACGCCCTTGGGGTCGACGGGCGGCAACGCGTCCTGAACGTCGAGAAGTTCCTCGGCATTGTGGCGGCGTTGGAGGCCGACGGCGCGCGCACTCTGGGCGACCTCACTCGACACATAGACATGCAGGACGAGGAAGGCGACGCAGAGGGCGACGCGGACATGCCCGAGGGTGGAGCCATCCAGCTGCTCACGGTGCATCGCGCGAAGGGGCTGGAATGGCCGATGGTCATCGTCCCGGACACGGACGCCGGCTTCCGCCCTAACATCGACGAGACGGCGGGGCCGGCGGGCTCCTCGCGGGCGACGCGGCTTGCGATAGGCCGCGACCCGGACGGCGCCAATGACGACCCAGCGACCGTCGCCATCCGCTACAAGACCGCCTACCACGACGTGGCGAAGACTTTCACCTGGCGACGTATGGAGGAGGACAGACGGCGTCGTGGGAGGGCGGAGCAGAAGCGACTCCTCTACGTGGCGTTCACGCGCGCGCAGCGGCACTTGATCGTAGGGTGCTGCACCGACAGACGCTCCAGGTCCGAAGACCTCGACGACGCCACGTCGTGGGCCGACTGGATCCGCCACGTGCTGGAAGACGGCTCCGTATGCAGGCAGGACGCCGCCTTCTATCGCGAAATCCACCCGCCGTCGGCGCTCGACAGCGGCGGCACGGCATACCGCGCCGCCGCGGCTCCCGAGATCGACCCGTCACGCCTGTGGGACGCGCCACCTGCCACACCTGGCGTTGACGCTTACGGGCTGGGCACGGTGGCAGACGCGGCTGGGGATGGCGTGGCGCGCAGGGCCGGCGCCCCCGCCAACGTAGTGGCGCTTACCGCGCGCCAGTTGCTGCCGTCGGCATGGCAGGCGCCAGACGACGTCAACGCGTTGCGGGGCCGGGCGGAGGGGCTGTTGACGGCCTACGCGGGCGGCGCCGACCGCGCGGCGCTTGCGGACGCGGCCGTGGCGGCGGCCCGACACGCCAGCGAGTGGCTCGCGGCGCGCTTCCCGCCGCCGCATCGTTTGCTGTTCAATCGGGCGTTCGACGTGCGCGCCAACGGGGAGCGCCTCGTCGGCGCCGCCGACGTTGTCGCCATCGACGACGTAGCCGCGTGGACCGTTGTCGAGGTCGACTACGCGCTGGATGGACAGCCGTTAGACGGGGAGGCCTGGGACGCCCGCGCGCAGACCCTCAAAGAAGCAGTCGGGGTCATCTCCGACGGCCGGGTCGTGGACGTGGTCAGGTGTGTCGTTCCGGCAGGATCGAACTGACGCGCTGGCTACGCGGCCCCGCCCATGTCCTCGATGAAGAGCCGGCGGCCGCGCTTCGCGACCCGCACGACTAGCTCCTTGGCCTCGGCGTCGTACCGCTCGTTGACGTCGTCACCGATGTCCGCCAGGGCGAATTCCGCCACGAAACTGCCGGGAAAGTCGGCGTCCCGGTCAACTGCATCGGCGAACGCTGGGTCGTCCAGTGTGCCCTGAACGCGCAGCACCCCGTCCTCAACCCAAGACCTGAGCGCGTAGTCCGGCATCTGGGCTGGCAGACGCTCCGCGCGTGGGCGCAGGCTGACGGGCGTCACGCGTGGCAGTTCCATCACGATCGTATACCCGTCCGCGCTCTCGTCGACGGAGTGCACCATGCCGTACCGCCGTCGCTTCTCCATCTCGTCCGGGATGTGAACGACGCCGCCGGGCACCGCCTTCTCGGGAGGAACCACGCCGTCGTGAGGCGGGTGGGAGAGGCTCTTCGCGAGGGCCTCGACGACCGGCCACACCAGCCACGAAGTCAGCCAACCGTACAGCGCGCCCTTGTACTGCCGGTGCGCTGGAGCGGACGAGACCGTGACCGACCACGTGCGTGCGAGCGCCTCGGTCATCGCGAGGACAACCGCGAGCAGCGGGAACAGGTTTGTCATCGAGCTGATCTGCCACAACTCGGCTCCCAGCATCGCGCGGGCGAGTCCCATCGCCACGATCGTGCCGGCCGCGATATTAAGGCCGATGTTCTGCCAGGTCGCCCAACACGCGTTGAAGGTCTTCGGCCCCGCATAGCCCTCTAGTGCGTACTTGTGCGGCGCGGGCAACGCGCCAAGCAGCGGCTGCGACATCCGAAGCAGAAGGCCCGCGAAGCCGGTGATCTGTCGGTCGGGGCGCGCCGGAGGCGTTTCTGGCTCGGGCATCACCTCAATGACCGCCGTAGGCGCCTCCTCCGCGTCTACATCCTCCGAGGCAGCCGGCGCTCCCCCACCACCGTAGCCTTCTGGGAGCACCTGGATGCGGTCAACCACGTCCTCGGGGACGGCGTCGTCGACGCGCTCGGCTATGTCTGCCGCCGGAGCGGTGGCTACTGCGGGAGCCGCGGCTGCACGGGGAGCGGGCGCGGCCTGCGCCGGTAGTCCGGTGAGCTGTATGAGTGCGACGTCCGGGTCCAGCACGCCTTCCTCGACGGTCTGAAGAACCCGCAGGATGCGATCTCGACTGAGTTCAGTAACTGTAATCGCCCCAGCGAAGCCGCCGCCGCCTGAGCTGGCCGCTGCCGCCGCGGGCGCGAGCTCATCGCCCTCGTCGTCGCTGGCGGCATCGTCCGTCGAGTGCGTCTCGAAGATGACGCGGTTCACCTCAATGTACGACTGCCACTGCCCAGGTACCTCGGCCACGGGGAAGATGGCCTCGACGGGACACTCAGGCCGACAGGCATCGCAGTCGATGCACTCATCGGGCTGTATGTACAGCATGTTCTCCCCGTCGAAGTCGTAGATACAGTCGACAGGGCACACCGCGACACAGGCGGTGTCTTTCACGTCCACGCACGGTTCACAGATGACGTAGGCCATTCAGAAGCGCCGCAGGCCGGAGTGGCCAGGGCGACTCTCCTTTCGGTCGTCTTCCCCAAGGCGATCGTCACGGGTTTACTTTACACGAACCGGCGTCCGATTTCCACCGGAACAGACCGCGCTCTTACACGGTCATGTCGGGCATTCCAGAGATACCAGCGTCGGCCTGCGCTCCAGGAACTCGATGTCCTGCGGCGCCTCGAATTCGTCGCCCCGGACGAAGTAGACGCGGCCTCCATGCGGGGAGCCAGGCGGCTTGAGCGGCGTGAACCGCACGTAACCACCTGCGGTGGACGCCACATATCCGGGCAGATACGTCGGGTCGTCGGACCACCCAAGGTCGGCGACGACGCACCCCAACGCCACGACCTTGGACGCCAGGATGAGCGCATCAAGGTAACGGGCGCCAGGACCCTCGGCGAGGACGCGGGCTCGCTCGTCCGACCGCATGTCGACGCGCGACACCCGGACCCCGCGTTCTGGGTCCGGTTCGAGTCGGCCGCCCGTGAGATGGTCCATCACCACGGCGCCGCGCATGGCGCCGCCAGTTGGGCGCGGGCCGGCGTTCAGCAGGTCCAGGGCCGTCCGCGAGGCGACGTCCGAGACTCCCAGACCGCGCAACGTGGCACGCGCCAGCCGCTGACCCGCCACGTGGTCGCGCGCCGTCACCGTTCGCACGGCCAGGGAGGGCACGCTCGCGATCCGTTCCGCCGCGATGTCCTCGACGTTGAGCACGGCGCGGCGCCCGTCGCCGGCCGCCTCAGCCCGCGCGAGCAACTCGATGAGCGTCCGCGCCGAGTCCGCGAACGGCACGAGCCTCTCGGCGCCGCTAACGTGCCGGCCGTCCCGCGACGCCCGCATGCGTACGGATGTCCACCGCGACGCGTCGTCCATGTCTACTCGTAGTACGGCGCGGGTTGCTCGAAGTGCGTCGTCGTGTTGACTGGGTGCCCGTGCTCGATGGACTCCAGCGTTGAGACGCAGATGTCCAACACGTGCAGCGCCTGCCTGCCCGTCGCGCGTTGCGGGCTGCCTGTGCGAAGCGAGTCCGCGAGGTCGAACACTGCGCGGCCCCACTCGACGCCGCCGTAGGGCTCCGCGACGTACTCGAGCGGCTCCCAGGAGCGGCCGGACTGAATCTCGACGCTGCAATTGAAGTCGTGGTTCGAACCCAGGTACAGCGCGCCGTTCTCGCCGTGCACCTCGGTCCCGGACCCATCCTTGGCGCCACCGACGAGGAAGGACGCGGTAAGCCGGCCGATCATGCCGTTCTCGAATTCGAGGCCAGAGATGACGACGTCCGGCGTCTCGACGTAGAAGCTCTCTCCTTCGCGCGGCCCTGCCTGCTGCACGCGTCGAGGCTGTTGGATGCCACCGAAACCCGTAACGCGCTTGACGGGCCCAAACGCCGTCGTCAGCACCGTGAGCGCGTACACGCCGACGTCGAACAGCGGCCCAACACCGCGCGTGTAGAAGGCGGACGCGTTGCCGTGCCACGACTCCAACCGTCCCCAGTTCATGGCCGAGTAGACGACGAGCGGCTTCCCGATGCGGTCCTCCCGCAGCGCCTTGAAGAACGTCTGCTGCGCCTCGCCCAAGAAAGTGAAGGGCGACGCGCTGAGCCGCAATCCGCCCGACTCCGCGAGACGTACCGTCTCGCGCCCGTCCGGCAGGTCGGTGGCCAGCGGCTTCTCGCAGTGGACGTGCTTGCCCGCCAGCAGCGCCGCGCGGTTCACCTCGGCGTGCGCGTGGTGGATCGTGAGGTTGACCACGGCCTCAATGGCGGATTCCGCCAGCAGCTCGTCGAGAGACGCGTACGCCTTACCCCCGTTACCTTCGGTCCACGTCGTCACACGCTCGGGATCCATGTCGTAGGCGCCGACGATCTCGACCTTCTCAGGCTTCGTGCGCAGGCTGCTGCCGTATGGGCCGGATATGCCGCCGCACCCGATGATGGCTACGCGCAGTGGGTCATAGGAACTCATCGCCGTCTCCGTGTGTAACGAGCGAGGCATGTGGCCGCAGAGCCAATGCTGGCGCCGCGCGATGCGTCAGTCAACCGGGCTGAAGCCCGTGACGCTCCGCCATGTGTGCTGAGGCGTCCAGCCCAACGCCTGCTGGACGTTGTCGATGCGTACGAGCGCGCGGTACGGGTCCTCGTCGTATTCGGCGCCGCCGCGCCACTCGACGTCGGGGTGCACGAGTGTCGCCAGCTCGCGGCTCGTGCGGCCGGAGGTGGTGATGTCCGTCGAGTTGAGCAGGAAGCACCCGTACCCCTCGAATGGGTGGGTCAGGGCACGCAGTATCAGAGACGACAGGTCGCGAACGTCTATGAAGGCGCCGTATTCCCACCCCGGCGCCCATTCGCTTTCTGGCCGCTCACGGCGCGCCGCGATGATCCGGTCGTACGTTTCAGGCAGCCACACCCCCGGCGGCCGCAGGCACACCGCAGGCGTCCCAGTCTTGGCCGACCACAGCCTGCACATGTCCTCCGACAGGCTCTTCGACATGCCGTACGCCGTCCCGGGTCGGCGCGGGTGCTCGTCGTCGATGGGCAGGTAGTCCGGGGCGGCTTCGCCCATGAACACGCCGAGGGCGTTTACGCTGCTGATGCACACGACGCGAGAAGCGCCGGCTTCCTCCGCGGCGCAGAGCATGTTCCAGGCGCCTTGCAGGTTCGTTTCCATGACTCCCTGCGCGTTCCACTCCGCGCCAGTGAACCCGTGCGCGAGGTGGATGACGCCGTCGCACCCCTCGGCCGCGACGGAGAGAGCGGCCGCGTCCAGCACGTCGCAGCCGTCGCTTGCGTCGTACGGGACGACCTCGTGACCGGCGTCTACCAGATCGCGCTCAACATACGTCCCGACACGTCCGCGGCTGCCAGTGACCAATGCGCGCAACGCTGCTCTCCCAGCTTCGAGGTGGTGGCGCCGACTGGCGGCGGCTACGCAGGCCGCTGGCCCTACTGGCCCGCCCTTGTTCGCGCGATGACCGAATCGAGAGTGCGATTCGTCGCCCGCGCGAAGGCGATGACGACGCGCGGCAGGATCAGCGCCGTGACCATCCCGCCAGCGGCGACCATGGCCAGCGCCGGTACCGGGTATGTCAGAGCGAGGAAAGTCATCAGGACGGCGGCCATGTCCTCGGTCAGGCTAAGGAACACCGTCACGCGCGCTTGGCGGCGCGACCTTGCCGCGAGCCGTATGCTGGCCTTCGTCCCGTGTGCGGCGAACGCCAGTCCGCCTCCGACGGCGGCTCCCGCGAGACGCGGAGCCAGTGGCAGATCCGCCAGCACGAGGAACGCGAGGGCCGCTCCCGCGGTCGGTCGGACGAACGCGTGCATCGCGTCCCAAACGGTGCCCAACCTACGCCGCTGATCCACAACGAACTCGACCGTGTAGAAGGCTGCGGCCGCCCACAGCGCAAGGGGTCGCGCGACCAGCCCAAGCTGCCCAGGGAGCGCAACGTCCGCGCCAAGCAGTTGGGATAGGGCAATGAGCACGATGACGGCGTAGCAGTTGAGGCCAGACGCGAACGCCAGTCCCAAACACGCCGCCGCGCCCGTAAGAGATACGGTGATCGTGTCCACTCTAAGAGCGGCCTTTCCGCCACACCAAGCCCGGCATCACAGGAGCGGGGCGACCATGCGCACGACGCTCTCGCCGAAGTCCCGGACGACGCCCACGGGTGGCACGCCGCGCCGTGCGCTCGCGGTCACGTTCTCGACCCACCGCGCGGTAGCATCTATCTCGCCCGCGCTGTACATCAGCATGCCCACCTCGTAGTTCAGGAAGAGGCTGCGCATGTCCATGTTCGCCGAGCCAACCATCGCGAGGTGGTCATCCATGACGAGCACCTTCGCGTGGAGCATGCCAGCAGTGTACAGGAGAATCTCGCCGCCCGCCTCCTGTATCTCCCGAAGGTATCCGCCTCGCGCCCAGTCAGTTATCCGGTGGTTGGACTTCTCCGGCATGATGATGCGCACGTCCACGCCCCTCCTTGCGGCGAGGGACAGCGCCTGCAACAGCGCGTCGTCCGGGACGAAGTAGGGGGTCACGATCCACAGGCGTTCCTCGGCGGCGAAGGCGGTGGACAGTATGACCTCGTAGAGCGCGTCGCCCTGGACATCCGGCCCCGACGGCACGACCTGGACGACCGCTTGCGACGGGCGCGCGAGTGGTTCTCCGACACTGCCTGCCTCGGGCGCCTTGGAGCCGCGCGCGAACGCCCAATCCGAGCGGAATACGTCGCAGTAGAACCGTGTCGCGGGGCCCTCCAGCACGAATGCCAGGTCGGTCCACCGTCCCCGCTTGGGTGCTGGCCCGAGGTACTCCTCGCCGATGTTGATGCCGCCGGCCAGCACTAGCTGACTGTCGGCGATGACGACCTTGCGATGGTTGCGGAGGTTCGTGCGAGCCGCGAACGGCCGGTGCAGCAGCGGCATGAAATACGCCACCTGACCGCCTGCGGCCGTGAAGGGCCGAAGGAACCGACGGCGGGTCCGTATCGATCCCCAGTCGTCCAGCAGAAGTCTCACGTCGACGCCGTCGGCGGCGCGGCGCGCCAGCCGGTCACGGATGTCCGAGCCGACAGCGTCGGTCTTGAGTATGAACATGGTGACGTACAGGCTCTCGCGCGCCTCTTCGATGAGGGTCACGAGCGCCTGGTACGACTCCTCGCCGGTGCGGCACAGGTCGACCCGGTTGCCGGTCGTGACGGCCGGCAGGTCGTACGTAGCGAGGATGCGCTGCACGCGGGCGGCATCTCCGGGCGTCTCCGGTTCGTCCCGCGGCAGGCTCAACGGCCCCTTCGTAATCGCCAGGCGCCGCATCTTCCTCCCGCCGAGGATGAGGTAGAGAGGCACCCCGACGTATGGGAGCAACACCATCACGAGGAGCCAGGCGAGCGCGCTCTGCGGCGAACGTCGCTGGCGCACCATATGCGCGATGGCGACCGCGGCGAATAGGAAACCCGCCACCACAGCGATTTCGGAAAGCAACCAGAAAAACATGACGGTCTACCACCGCCTATCCAGTCGGGCGGGCGCGGGGCGGATGGTGGGTCAGTCGCCCAGACAGATGTCCATCTCGCGCGCGCAGCGGATGATCTCGGAGTCGAGAGGTACGCTCTTCGTGACCTCGATGCCTTCGTCTACCGGTTTGTACACCATGTTCGGCGGGTCGAACGCGACCATGCTGCCGAACTTGCCGAGCTCGATGCCGCGCACAGCCGCGGCTCCGTACTGCAACGAGAGGACGCGGTCGTACGCCGTGGGATGGCCGCCGCGGAGAAGGTGGCCCAGCGACAGCGACCGAGTTTCGACGCCTGTCCGCTCGCCGATCTCCTCGGCCACTCTGTCGGCGATACCACCGAGACGCACCTCGCGTCCCGCGTCCTCAGTGCCCAACGTGACCATGTCTCCACCAGACGGGTGCGCTCCCTCGGCCACAACGCAGATGGCGAACGTCCGGCCTGCGGAATAGCGCCGCTCGATCTTCGCGCACACCTTGTCCAGGTCGTACGGGATCTCAGGGATGAGGATGACGTCGGCGGTCGCGGCTATCCCCGAGTGGAGAGCGATCCAACCGCAGTAGCGCCCCATCACTTCGACGCACATCGACCTGCGGTGGGATTCGGCGTGCGAGTGCAACTTGTCGAGGCACTCCGTCGCGGTCGCCACAGCCGTCTGGAAGCCAAACGTGACGTGCGTGCCGTTCACGTCATTGTCGATGGTCTTCGGCACGCAGATGATGGGGATGCCCTTGCCCATGAACTGCTTCGCGAGTCGGAAGCTCCCGTCGCCCCCGATCACCACGAAGGCGTCGAACCCCTGCTCGTAGAAGCCCCGCACGACATCGTCTGAGATGTCGACTAGCTTCCCGTCGCGCGGATACTCGAATGGGCTGCCTGAGTTTGCCGTGCCGAGGATGGTCCCTCCGAGCGCCGCGATCCCGCGCACCATCTCCGTCGTGAGTGGGTGCACGCCGCCCGGACGAAAGAAGCCGTTGTACCCGTCGCGAACGCCGTACACGTCCCAGCCCCGGCTGCTCGCGGAGTTCACCACGGCGCGGAGCACGGCGTTCAGTCCCGGGGCGTCGCCCCCGCCCGTATTGACGGCGATCTTCATTCTCGGCTTTCCTCTGGCGAGACCTGACGCGCGCCTGCCCGACGCGGTGACATGGTGTTAGCCAAGTGTACCACTCGCGCGGCGCGCCGCATAAGCGGCGCAGGCGGGCGGACGGTTCGCTCGCGTGTCAAGAGCGCGCCGCTTGCCGACAGCTCGCGTGCGTCGCCGGCCCGCACGGGACGGCGAAGCTACGGCGCGTCGAATCCGAGCGCCTCGCCGCCGACGTCGATCCTGACTGGCGCGTAGAACTCCCGCACAGCGTCCATGTCCACGGTGACGCCCAGACCGGGGGCCTCTGGCGCGCGGACCATGCCGCTGGCGTCCCGCTGCACGTGCGACGCAAGGCGTTCTGACAGCGGAGAACCGGCGGCCGGGTATTCGCACAACCGGAAGCCGGGGTTCGTCGCGAAGACGTGCAGCGACGCCGCCACGGACAGGTGGCTCTTGAACGTGTGGTTCACGTATTGCACGCCGCGCGCCTCGCAGAGCTGCCGCACCCGGAACGCGGGCGTGATGCCTCCGATACGTCCCACGTCGATCTGCGCGAACTGCACGCCGCCGTTGACGATGATGTCCTCGGCCTGGCGATACAGTCCGGCGCCCTCGCCTGCCGCGATTGGCACCGACGGGTCCCGCCGCGTCAGCCGCGCGTACGCTTCCATGGCGTGTGGGTATAGGGGCTCCTCGAGCCACGTCGGGGAGAACTCCGCAAACGCCTCTGCCCGGGCGAACGCCGTGTCGTCGTCCTCGCCCCAGACGACGCCGGCGTCAATCATGAGCTCCGCCGCGTCTCCGATGCCGGCTCGCGCCTCAGCGACGAGGGCGATGTCCGTCGCCTCGTCTATCTTGCCCATCGGCCCCCATCCGAACTTGGCGGCCCGATAGCCCCTCGCCCTCAGCCCCTCGCCAATCGAGCGCGTCTCCGCAGGCGTGTCGCCGAAGAGGACGGAAGCGTACGGCGTCTTCGGATGCGACTCGCCCGCGCCCAAGAGCTTGTACACGGGCGCGCCACACGCCTTGCCGACGATGTCCCAAAGCGCGATGTCCGCGGCGGCGTAGGCGTTGTGGATCTGCTGTATGTCGAGCCCGTTGCGGATCGACTTGGCGTGCAGGCGCACTACGTCCTCTGGCGAGGCGACCGTCTCGCCCACGAGCGACTCTCGGATGTTGATGATGTTCCCGTGCGACATGGGACAGCAATACGCCGCCATGCACACCAGCGGCGACGCGTCGCTCTCGCCCCAGCCCTCGATGCCCCTGTCCGTGCGAATTCGGACGGCGAACGTGTCTTGCGTCCCGTCCGCGGCGTCGGTGATCTCCGGCATCTTCAGGTAGAACGGGTCGACCGATACGATCTTCATGCGGCGCGCTTCTCCTCGCGGCGTGTCGTCACTATCATGTGGCCAGCGCAACCAGCATACTCAACGAACCGCCAGCGCGAAAGGCTGCCATATGCCCGACGTGGGAGATGTCGCCCCGGACTTCACACTCAAGACGGAGACGGGCGCCGACCTGACTCTGTCGGACTACCAGGGGTCGAAGAACGTCGTGCTGTTCTTCTACCCGAAAGACGACACCCCTGGCTGAACGGTAGAAGCTCGCGGGTTCCGCGAGAAGATGACCGAGATTGACGCCGCCGACGCAGTCGTTCTCGGGTGCAGTCCCGACGACGAGGCCAGCCACCGCGCCTTCATTGAGAAGTTCGACCTAAACTTCCCACTACTGGTGGACACCGAGCTCGACGTCATGAAGGCGTACGAGGCCTACGGCGAGAAGAACATGTACGGGAAGAAGACCGTCGGCGTGATCCGCAAGACGTACATAGTCGGCAAGGACGGCAAGGTCGCCAAAGTGTGGAAACGTGTGACCCCCGAAGGTCACGCGGACAAGGTTCTGGAGGCCCTGGCAGCGCTTGCCTAAGCGCAGGAACGTGGCCGGAACGCGGATACGGAGGTACGACATGCGCGGGCGAACTACTGTGGCCGCGATAGCTGCGGGTGTGATGGGCATGTGCATGCTCGTCCCGCTGGCGAGCGCGGAGCTAGATAGAGACACCATCGTCGGGATGTGGCTGTTCGAAGAGAATTCGGGCGACACAGTCGAGGACGGCTCGGGCACGGGCCACGACGGCGTGCTAGAGAAGGGGCCGCTGTGGACCGACGGCAAGTACGGCACGGCGCTGGACTTCGGAGGCGGCAGCTATGTCGAGTTGGAGGACTCCGCGGTCGACCTGCCCTTTGGCGCGGCTGAGCCGTTCACCATCGTCGCCTGGGTGATGCCACGCGCCGGGGGCACCGTGGTCGGCAAGTTCAACGGCGGCGTCATTGGCGCCTATATCGTCACCGTCACCGGGAACGGCGGCGTGACCTTCCATCGCGAGGTGGCTCCGTGGGGCCTTCAGGGCGCCGGAGCGGTCGACGCTGGCGAATTCTGGCACGTCGCAGCCACCTACGACGGCGGGGAGATGAAGATATACGTCGACGGGGAAGAGGTCGCCGCGCAGGATCGCGGCCCGCAGAACACGGACACGGCCACGCCAGTGCTCATTGGCGCGCGGTTCACCGGCGGCGCGCCTGCGGAGTTCTACGACGGCGTCATCGACGAGGTGGGGCTCTTCAACGTCGCGCTGTCGGAGGACGACGTGCAAGAGGCGATGCGGGGTCTGGCAGGGCCGGAGCCCGTGGCCCCGTTGGGGAAGGCCGCAACCACGTGGGGGCGACTGAGGCGCGCGCGCTAGTGTGCTGTCAGGGCTACGCGTCACGCGTGCGAGGGCGCCGGCAATGGGCAGATCGCGGCTGGCGCGCGGCGTAGAGCTACGAGGACGCTGGCGCGTCCGTGTTCCCGATGAGTTGGATCTGTAGTCCTCGCTCGCGAGGCCCGTCCAGTTCCGCGAAGATGATGCTCTGGAACTGCCCGAGGACGAGCTTGCCTTTCGAAACCTGGAGCGACAGCGTCCCGGTTCCCAGCAAGAGGCCGCGCAGGTGCGAAGTCGCGTTCTTGCGCTCGCAGTCCGAGAACTCGGCGGAGTTGTGCTTGTACCACTCCGTCTCGTCGACGACGCGCTCGAGCATGTGTCGGATGTCGTCGAGCAGGGCGCTCTGGAACTCGTTAAGGAAGATACTCGTCGTCGTGTGCAGCGAGGCGAGGTTGATGAAGCCATCCCGTATGTTGGCGGCCTTCAGCGCCTCCATGACCTTGCCCGTGATGTCCTGGAGCTCGAACCGCTCCGTCGTCCGCACCTTGATCTTCTCAAACAGAATCTTCATCGGAGCAGTTCCCAATAGCCGCCGGAAAGCCGCCTGAAGTATCGCACATGCCCCCTAGAGCGGCAACCGCAGTTGCGGCATGAGGACGTGGCTGATGAATTCACCCATCACCGTGAAGCACACGACGAGGTACAGGAAGCCCGTCGCGGCCTGGGTCGAGTCCTCCCGCAGGCAGTACCACGTCAGACCGACGCAGACGCCGGCCGCGACGATGCCGAACAGCACGCGCGCGAGCAGATACACCTCGCCGAGTAGGGGCGTGGCCAGAACGGTCGGATCCCCGACTCCCGCGCGCAGTAGCGCCCACGTCGCAACCGCCCGGATGGCCACCAGCGCCAACCCGACGATCACCGCGCCATTCAGCCGGCGCAGATAGCGCACGGGCAGGTTGGGCGTCGTGAGATACCAATGACCGAACAGCATCGCCGTCATCGCCGAGCCCGTCAGCAGCGCTGAAATGACATAGCTTGCCACGATGCCAACGCTTCCGACGCCAGCGTTCCCAGCAACAGCGCTGGCGGCTGCGACGGGCTGGCCTGCGGCGGAGAGCTCTGCTCCGGCGACCGCCAGGTGGCCTACGAACAGCACGGCGGCGGGCAGCGACAGCCAGGTCAGGAGGTAGGCGAGCCCCGCCCGGCGTGTCCAGGCAACCGCCGCGTACGCCGCTACGGGGGTCGCGAACGCGACGAGGACGGGGGTGGGTACCGCTCCGGGCAGCACGCGCGCCAACAGATACAGCACGCCCACGAGGCATGCCGAGTAGAGCAGACCCATGAACCGAAAGAAGCTCGGACCCAGGATGTGCGGAGGCACGAAGATGAGGGTGGCGAAGCCTCCCGCCGTCATCTCAGCCAGGACGAGGCAGAACGCGCGGCTCATGCCTGGCCGTCCAGGTACCTCAGCACGGATCCCGCCATCACGGCGGCGCCGACGGGCATGGCGTCCTCATTGAAGTCGAAGTACGGGCTGTGGTGCGAGTGCGTCGGCCCACTCGCGGGCTCGGCGCCAACGAAGAAGAAGCATCCAGGCACGCGGCTGAGGTAGAACGACATGTCCTCGGAACCCATGACGCCCGAGGTAGGCAGAACCGCGGACGGCCCGAGCAACGCCGCCGCCGCGTCCAGCACCGCTGCCGTGGCATCGCCGTCGTTGACAGTGGGGTCGCAGACAGGCGTCACGGTGACATCGGCGTCCGCGCCGAACGACTGCGCGACCCCTTGAGCGATATCGCGCACGCGCTTGACGACCTCGATGCGCACGTCCGCGTGGAACGTGCGGATGCTGCCACGTAGGGCCACGCTCTGCGGAATGACGTTCGCGGCCGTGCCGCCGTCTATCTGCCCAAGACTCACCACTGCGGCGTCTAGCGGGCTCACGTTCCGGCTCACGACGGTCTGCAGAGCTGTCACGATGTGGGCCGCCACGACGATGCTATCTACGGTGTGGTGCGGCATCGCGGCGTGACCGCCCGTTCCCCGGACGATGATGTCCAGCGAGTCCGCGCCGGCCATCAGCGGGCCAGCCTTCGTCGACATCGTGCCCACCGGAGAGCCGGTCCAGAGGTGCAACCCGAACGCGCGGTCGACCGCGGGGTCGTCGAGGACGCCGTCGCCGATCATGGCCTGGGCGCCGCCTAGGGTCTCCTCCGCCGGTTGGAACACGAACTTCACGGAGCCGCGCAACGTGTCGACGCGAGATGCGAGCAGCTTCGCCACCGTCAGGCCGATGGCGGTGTGTCCGTCGTGACCGCAGGCGTGCATGGCGCCCGGCGTCTTAGACGCGTACGGCGCGTCGGAGAGCTCCTCCATCGGCAGGGCGTCCATGTCCGCGCGCACCATCGCAGTGGGGCCGCCCATCGCGCCGCGCAGCAGGCCGACGACGCCGGTTCGCCCCACCTCTGTCTGCACTTCCAGACCGAGAGCGCTCATCTTGTCGGCGACGATCCCCGCAGTGCGCGTTTCTTCGAAGCCGACCTCGGGGTGCGCATGGATGTCCCGTCGCACGGCGACCGTCTCCGCCTGGAGATCCTCGGCCTCGGCGCGTAACGCAAGAATGTCGTGTCGCGCCTCACCCATCCGCCGACCCTACCAGCGGGAGGCCGCGGGCGATGCCCACGGGCGTAGGCAGGTCGTCCGGGTCGCCCATGTCGTCGTAGTAGGCATTCCGCAGACGCGGCGTGTACCCGGCGTTGCGTATGAGGCGACATATCTCCGGCGCGTTCACGAAATGGGACGTGCCAGCGGCGCTGACGACGTTCTCCTCCATCATCGTCTGTCCGAAGTCGTTCACGCCGAACTCCAGCGACGCCTGCGCGATCTTAGCTCCCTGCGTCACCCACGACGCCTGGAGACCGTCGACGTTGTCGAGCATGAGGCGGCATAGCGCCATCATCTTCAGGTGCTCCAGACCGCTGGCCTTCTTCTCAATCTGGAGGTCCGTGCCGCCGGGCTGGAAGTTCCAGGCGGCGAACGCCGTGAATCCGCCCGTCTCGTCCTGCAACTCACGCACGCGGATCAGGTGTTTGATGCGGTGTTCGATGCTCTCGACGTGCCCGTACATCATCGTCGCCGTGGATCTCATCCCAAGCCCATGGGCGACGCGCATGACGTGCAGCCACTCCTCCGTGGAGTCCTTGTAGGGGGCGATGATGTCCCGTGCCTCGTCGTCCAGTATCTCCCCGCCCGCGCCCGGGATCGTCGCCATTCCCGCTTCCCGAAGGCGCAGGAGCGTCGCTTCGAGGGACAGCTTCGACAGCTTCGCGATGTACAGCACCTCGGACACGGACAGCCCGTGGATGTGCACGCTCGGGAACCGCGCGCGTATCTCGCCGAACAGGCCCTCGTAGTAGTCGATCTTCAGCTTGGGGTTCAGCCCGCCCTGTATGAGGATTTCGTAGCCGCCAACGTCCACGAGCGCCTGGATCTTCGCGTGAATCTCGTCGTGAGGGAGGACGTAGGCGTCGTCCGCCTTGGGCAGGCGGTAGAACGCGCAGAACTTGCACTGCACCCAGCAGACGTTTGTGTAGTTGATGTTGCGAGAGACAATGAACGTGACCACGCGGTCGGGGTGCTTCTGGAACCGGACGTGCTGGGCGAGGTGTCCCAGTAGCGGCAAGTCGGGGCAGTCCCACAGCGTCGCGGCGTCGTCGAACGTCAGGCGCTCGCCCGCATAGACCTTCGACGCGACGATATCCATCTCGCGTGCCATTTCCGCCAGTCCCCCACATGTCCGCTACGATGCTCGCCCTACGCCGCTATCACGTTGTAGAGCGTGTCGCGTTCCACGGGATCACGCCCCGCCTCGGCGATCATGTCCACGAGTTGCGTGCGCGTTAGCGCCTGTCGCGTGTCCGTCTCCGCGTCTCGGGTGATCTCGTATTCCTGGATCGTCCCATCGGTGTCGTCGGCTCCGTACCACAACGCCACCTGCGTGACGGGCGCGGTGTTCATGATCCAGAAACTCTTGACGTGGTCCACGTTGTCCAACATCAGCCGGCCTACCGCGATGTTGCGCAGGTCGTCCTGACCCGTGGGCGGGGGCAGGTGATCCAAATCCGTGCTCTCTGGGTGGAACGACAGCGGGATGAACGTCAGGAACCCGCCCGTTTCGTCCTGTAGCTCGCGGATCTTCACCATGTGCTCAACGCGTTCCTCGCGCCGCTCCAGGTGCCCATAGAGCATCGTCACGTTCGAGCGGAAGCCAGCACGGTGCGCGGCGCGCGCCGTGTCGAGCCACTCGTCGCCGTCGAGCTTGCGGTCGAACAGCTCCATGTGCAGGCGGTCGCTCAACACCTCGACGCCGCCTCCGGGCAGCGACCCGAGGCCTGCATCGCGCAGGTCCGCGAGCACCTCGTCCATCGGCTTGCCTGCAACCAGCTGTATCTGCTGCAGTTCGATCATCGTGAACGCCTTGATATGGGCGTCCGGGCGCACACCACGTACCGTCTGGAGAAGATCGATGTAGTACGAATACGGCAGGCGCGGGTGGATGCCGCCGACGATGTGTATCTCGGTAATCGGGATGTCGAGGTGGACGCGCACGCGCTCCTCGACTTCCTCCATGCTGAGTGTATACGCGACGGGCCCGTCCTTCTTGGCGTAGAAGGAGCAGAAGCGGCAGAACTTGTTGCAGACGTTCGTATAGTTCAGGTGCTGGTTCCGCACCCAGTACGCCTTGTTGCCGTTCTTGCGCTCGCGGACGATGTTGGCGAGGCACCCCACGCCGTTCAGGTCGTGGGTGTCGTAGAGTAGGAGGCCGTCGTCCCACGACAGGCGCGCGCCGTCCATCACCTTGTCGTGTAGAGGCAGTAGGCGTTCGTCGCGTATGGGTATCAAGGCGCGTCCTTGCGGTCGAGGGAGCTAGGCCGTCTCGGCGTCCCAGTTCGTCATGATCTCGATGCCGTCGGAGAGGACGATGACGGTGTGTTCGTAGTGCGCGGACGGCTTCCCGTCTGCCGTCACCACGGTCCACGCGTCGTCCAACGTGCGGACGCGGTGGGTGCCGGCATTCACCATCGGCTCAATGGCCAGCGCCATGCCGGCGCGCAGCTCCGGCCCGTCGGAAGGTCGGCCGTAGTTCGGCACACTGGGTTCCTCGTGCAGCTTCTTCCCAATGCCGTGACCGGCGAATTGCGTCACCACGCCGTATCCGTGCGCCTCTGCGTGAGACTGCACCGCGTGCGACATCGCGCCCAGCCGCGCGCCTGCCTTCACCTGCGCCAGTCCCAGCGTCAGAGACTCGCGGGTGACCTTCATCAGCTCCGCGACATCGGGCGCGATGGGGCCGACGGGATAGGTGCGGGCGTTGTCGCCGTGGAAGCCCTTGTAGAACACGCCCACGTCAACGCTGACGATGTCGCCATCGGTGAGGACGCACTCGTCCGACGGAATCCCGTGGACGACCTGCTCGTTCACCGATGAGCAGATGGACGCTGGGAAGCCACCGTAACCGAGGAACGACGGCTCGCCGCCAGCCTTCGTGATCAGGTCGTACGCCACGCGGTCGAGTTCCGCGGTGGTGACGCCTGGCCGGACGCGGTCCTCGAGCGCCATCAGCACGTCCGCGGCGATGCGGCCGCTCTGCCGCATGCGCTTGATGTCGGCGGGCGATTTGACGGTGATCATGCGGAACCCATCCCGTGAGAATGTAGACCTGGCGGAAGCCGGCGCGACGCTGCAATCTTACTCAACGCCGCCTCGGAGGGTCAACGCGACGCCTTGCTCGACCTGCCGCCCGCTACCGGCGCCTAAGTGTACGCCATGGCCAACCAGGGGTGACGCTGTCCGGCCCATGCCCCGACAGTCCGGCCGCGCTACGATGCTCGTCGAAGGCCACCAACCGTCGGACAGGGAGAGCGCATGCCACGCACATATCGGACGTGTCTCATAGGCTGCGGACGCATGGGAGCCACCATCGACGACGAGATACGCGGCCACCCTCACCGGACGCCGACGCTGCCCTGGGCGCACGCCGCTGGGGTCGTGGTGTGCGACCGCACGGAGCTCGTCGCCGTGTCCGACATCGACGCCGACAAGGCCGAGAGTATCCGCGCTCGGTACGGGGCGCCGACGGCCTACGCCGACTACGAGGAGATGATCCAGCGCGAGCGGCCCGACATCGTGTGCATCGCCACCCGGCCCGCTACACACTGCGAGATGACAGTATACGCGGCTGAGAACGGCGTCCGCGCGATCTACTGCGAGAAGCCGCTCTGCTGCTCACCCAGCGAGGCGGACACGATGGTCGCCGCCGTGCGGGCGAACGCCGTGAAGTTCAACTACGGCACGAACCGTCGGTACTCGCCGCTGTTCCGTCGTATGCGCGCCATCGTGGACGCCGGCGACCTTGGCGACGTGCAGTGCGTCGTCGCGTACTGCGGGACGGGTTCGGCGCAGTGGTGGCACACGCACACCGCCGACGTCTTCCTGAATATGGCGGGAGATTCGCCGGTGCGATCTGTCCAGGGCTCTATTCTGGTCGACGACAGCGCGTGGGACGGTACGCACCTGACGACCGACCCCGGCATCGAGATGGGGTTCGTGACCTTCGAGAACGGCGTTCGGGCGTATTGGACGTCCGCCGCCGGCTACGAATTCGAAGTGACCGGCACGCGCGGCAAGCTGCGTACCCTCGACGACTACAACGCCTGCCAGTGGCGCGAGAAGACGGAGCCGTGGGGCATCCTCGAGGATCGGGAGTTCCCGCACGTTCCCGACGAGAGCGCGACCGTGAATCTCCTGACCGATCTTGCCGAGGCCCTCGACTCCGACGGTGATACGCAGGGGAACATCGAGCTGGCGCGCCGGAGCCAGGAGATCATCTTCGGCGTCGTAGAGTCGGCGCGGCTCGGAGGCGCTCGAGTCGACTTCCCCATGCAGAACCGCGGCCTGCGCGTCTCGCGAGACAACTGGTAGGCAGCTGGGCGTTAGCGTACGGCAAACGACCCCGGCGAGAGCATCGCTCCGAACCGGGGTCGTCTACGAACGGCGAGGTGTCTCGGCGCCCTAGATGATCTCGCGCAGGTTGCGCTCTGGGACGGCAGGCAGCGGAGCGTGCGGTAGCGTCTGATACCAGTAGACGACCGAGGCGATGTCGTCCTGCAACGCCAGATACCGGCCTTCACCACGCCACCCTAGCGCCTGCATCTGGACGCGCAGGTTCTTCTTGAAATAGACCGGGTCGTTGACGTGGAAGCGGTAGAGCGTCATCCGCGTGCCGACGTCACCGGACTTGCCGCGCACCTGAAGGAACCCAAGGTACGGCGCGGTGAAGTCGTCGCCGAAGCACCACGCTCCCCCGAAGTAGTCCTCGGTGCCGGTGCCGCAGATCGTGGGAAACTCGCCATCGTCGTCGAGCCACATCTTGATCTCGCCCTCGCCCCACCAGCCAGCGCTGTTCTGCTGCCAGGACATGAACGTGCCGACGTACTGGCCCTGACCCTCGATCCCGTCCGCCATGAGGTACTCTTCGGCGTAGGGGGTCGGGTTCGTGCGGCGCCACTGCGCGTGGAAGTAGAGCGCGTCCTCGGGTACGGCTTCCAGCGTGTAGTTGATGGTGTAGAAGAAGCCGCCGAGGTCTGCCGGCGAGTCGTTCTCGACGGTGATGCGAGCGTGCCTCTGGAAGGGCATCGGGAAATAGATGTTCATCCCGCCGGACGGGTTCACGTTGATCGGCAACGCGAGCACGTTCTGTCGGCTGTTCCACGAGTTGCAGAGGAAGTCGCCCAGCGGCGACTCGACGGACGGCGTGTCGTCGCCATCCCAGTAGATGCGGATGATGACGTCCCGGTAGAACTTCTCGCTGAACGTGAACCACATGTGCCGGATGACGCCCGGACCCTCGTTGTCCATGAGCGTTGTCGTCTCACCGGCCTTCAGCGTGATGCAGGGCCGCACCTTCCATCCTACGCCCAGTTCGCGCGCGGCTCCCTCGCCCTTGGGGTCAGCCATCGCGCTGGCGCCGACCGCTCCCGTGGTGTTTTCGGCGGTGATTGAGCGCGACTCGGCGTCGCTCCGTCGGTAGATGTTCGATAGATCGGACCACATCGTCTTCTGTTTCCCTCTTGGTGTCGCCGCATGTAGGTGGCGGGCATTCTATGGGATCGTGCCGTGGCTCTGCAATGCGAGCTCGCGGCTCCGCCTGCGCCTGCCGCCCACTCGGTCGGCCGAGCCGGTTTGGCAGACACGCCAGCACGCGCGGCACGACGAGACGCCGAGACGGGCCCGGCTGGCCTTTCGAGCCGTGCGTCGGCCGCAACATGGAGTGCCGACTTCTGCATAAGGCCCATATAGCGCCCCATACGCCACAAATGGCACATGGGCATTGCGCAATGTGTAGGTGTCGGTTATCCTAGTGTAAGCTGGTGCCGCCAACCGATGCGGCGGCGGAGGCCGGGATACGCGGTGGAACTCGGCGAGCGCACGCGGCTCCCGGCAGAAGCTGCGCGCAGACGGACGCCTGGCGCGCGAGCACGATTGTGGCAGTCGGGCGTGGCGGCCCTCAGGAGGCGAAGCCATGAACGGCGATGAAGCGCTCTTACTCGTCTTCATCCTCGAGCATCTCGTTGTCGGCGGCATCGTGGCCATCGTGATACTGACGCGATGGGCGAGAGAGCGCAGAGAGAGGGCGGACGAGGGAGATGCCGTTGCGCAGGCCGCCGACGCCCAGCGCCAGATAGCCAGCGTGCACGACGAGATGACCCAGATGCGCGAGATGATGGCGGAGCTTCTCCTCGACATGCACGCAGCCGCCGACGCCTCGGGGTCGCGCGAACGTCCGGGCGAGGTCGGGGCATCGAACGACACGGCGGACACGCCGACTCGGGCTGTGCGGTAGGCGCAGGCGTGGCTGCGGGAGACGACTTCAGCCGCGGATGGCCAGCACGCCGCAGAGGCCGCAGCGGCGTCGGCCGCCCCCGAGCAGGGCCGGGCGCGGCGGGCATCGACGCTGCGCGTCAGAGCTAGGAGACGCACCTTGGACCACGACGAATTCACGATATTCCTGTTCATCCTCGAGCACCTGGCGCTGGTGGGCATCGGATTCAGCGTCCTTATCGGGCGCTTGCTTCGCACGCGCAAGGAGAGACGCGACGAGATGAATTCCGCGCTCCGCGCCACCGATCGGCAGCAGGTGGCGGAGATGCGCGAGGAGATGACGCAGCTACGCGAGATGATGGCGGACCTGCTCATCGACAGACACGACCGGCAGACCGAGGCCGTTGCCGCTGAGCAGCGGCCAGAGGACACGCTGCCGCGCGGTTGAGGGCAGACCCGGCGTGCCGGCCGTCCCGAGCGACTGTGCCCGCGAGCGGGGCGTATGGTGGTTGGCTGCCCGGTTGCAGAGACGGCCTGGAGGGCAACGCTGTGCGGGTGGTAACTATCTTATTGATGGCTGTCACATGTATTTTGGCTGGCGCCTGTGGCACTGCCGCGGACGCAGACCCCACCCCGAATACTGATGTCGCCCGCCGCCACGCGATCCGGGCGAAACGCTACGAGGGCAACGCTCAGCCGCGTGCCGGGCCGCACGTGGCTGAGCGGCAGGCCGCCGTGGTTCTGGGGCACCACCGCGGGATCGCCGAAGCGAACGTGTTCCGGCCACTGGGATGGGAAGAGCCGCGCCACGGCCCGTTCGGGCTCGCGGGGATCGCGCCACGGCCGGACGGGCCCCGGGCCCTCATCACGCGCGGCGACCGACCGTCAGGTCTGTACGTGCAGGTCGGCGGGGACGTCGGCGGCGGCTACGCCGTGCTGAGCATCGGTGGCAGGACCGTCACGCTTGCGGGCGGCGCGCTTGGTGAGGTGACGCTTGAGCTCGACCCGAGTGTGGTCGGCTCGCGAGGCGCGGCGCCCGGGAGGGGAGGCGGCCCGCCCCTGGATACGCGACATGGCGCCGGCGCGGCGGCGTGGTATCCGAGCGCGGCCTGTCCGAGGAGGAGCTCATCCTCGCCATCCCCGATCGCGAGGGTCTGAGGATGGCTGACATGTACCGCGATCCCGAGCTCGCCGAGGAAATCGGTGGGAAGTACCAGTATCTCAAAGAGGACGGCTACGTGCCGGATGATGCGCAGCATTGGCGGTAGCCGGCCGCATGCGCTGCGGGGACGGAGACTGGCTGATGCGGCTCACACGGACCGTGGCTCTTCTGGCCGCTGCCGGACTGCTCGCGGGATGCGGCCGATCCACAGCCGAGAGCGCGCGTAACGACTCCAAGCGGGCGCCTGCTCAGCGGACAACACGGTGGAACGCGCGCGGGCGCGAGCCCACGCGCGCGGCCGTGCAGGAGGCGACCGAATCGCCCACGGGCTACGGAACCATCGCCAAGGACAACCTGTTCCGACCTCTGGGGTGGGAAGAGTCGCGAGAGCATCCGTTCGGCCTGGCCGGGATCGTCCAGCACCCAGATGGGCCGAGAGCGCTTGTCACCCGGCAGGACCGACCCGCCGGGCTGTACGTCCAGGTCGGCGGAGAGGTGGGAGATGGCTACGCGGTCGCGTCGATTGGCGGCCGATCAGTGCGCCTAGTCGGCGACGGCGTCGACGACGTGACGGTCGAGTTCGACGCCTCCGTCCTGGGCGCCAGGGGAGGCGACAGCCCACGCCGCTCGCGGGCACAGGCCCAGCGCAAGGCTGAGCCACAGGATGGCAGATGGTACCCGCCCAGCGGAATGACGCTGAATGAACTGCGCGCGGCAATCATGGACCGGGAGGGTCTGACGTGGGCCGAGGTGATGGCTGACGAAGATCTAGGCAATGCGATAGAGGACAAATACAGGTACCTGAAGGACGGGGGTTACGTGCCCGATCCCGAGGACTGACTTCCGGCTACGTCCCGCCGAGCCACACCACGTCGGGCCCAGGTGGGCGGGCACGCCCACCGGCGTCGACGTGCTCTGCGCCGCGTCGCTGCGGGGTGAGAGATGCCGTGCGGACACGCCACCCATGTTGGGTCTCCTGGACGCGGAGCCACGTCAGTGGCATGTCGCTTCCGTAGGCAGCCGTCCAGGGCGCCGCGACCGATGCCCACAGCCTGCCCGATCTCACGACTCGCCTCCGCCGCACGCCGCAGGGAACGACGGCGTGCGTTGCTGGCGGCACGAGTAGGATCGGTGTTGGGAACGCCTGCGATGCCGGCCCTCGACCCGCGCGGCGCGAGTTGGTATCCTCGTCGGTGTCGATTGCCGTCTGGATCGACGCTGGGTACCTGCTCACGGGAGGCGACGATGGAGATAAGCGTTACGCCGCAAGAGATGTCGGCCGGAGGGTTGTCAGAGGCGCGGCTGTCCCAGGCCATCCGGGCAATTCACGATGACGGCTACGTCGTCCTCGAGGACATCGTCGATCACGACAACCTCGACGCGCTGCGCGAGAAGATGACGGAGGACACGAACATCCTCGTAGGCCGTGAGCAGTGGGGCGGGGCTGGTCGCATACCTCACCACCTGCAGCAGGGCGCGCCACCTCACGCCCCTTACATCTTCCCGGACATCGTCGCGAATCCCATCACGAACCAGGTGACGGTCGCGTTGCTAGGCGAGGGCGCGTACAACAGCTTCTATAACGGCAACACGAACTGTCCGGGCAGTGGCAAGCAGCCGCTGCACATGGACACCGGTCACCTGTGGCCCGACCTGAACCCGTCGCACCCAACAGCGACGGTGGTGGTGAACTTCGCCCTACGCGACGTCAGCGCCGACGACGGCGCCATCGAACTGTGGCCGGGCACGCACCTCGTGGGCGATGTCGGGCGACGGATCGACGACGCCGATGAAGAGACTCGGCGTGCCGAGGTACCGCCCGTGCGGGGCGAAACCAAGAAGGGCGCCGCGCTCATTCGAGACATGCGTCTGTGGCACCGTGGCGTCCCGAACCGGTCGGACGTGCCACGTCACATGGTCGCGCTTGTCCACAACGCTGGCTTCCTCCGCCGGGGTCGCGCGCTCCGGTATGTCACCGGCTGCGAGGAGGCGTTCGAAGGCAGCGCGGTAGACCCGCATGCGGACTTCGTCGTCGAGCCCTTCGACTACCTCGGCGCGTACCGGGGGCCGAACAGCTAGGGCATGCGGCGCAGCACCTCCACTCCCCTCGGCTGGCGCGCACGCCCCCTCGCGTGGCGTGTCGCCGTCGTGGCCGCCTTCGCGGCCGTCGCTTCGGGGGCCTACGTTGTGTACGCTCAACGAGACCTACCCACGGCCGCCGACATGCGTGGGCATCTCGTCGATGGGGAGTGCGCCGACTGCCACCCGGAGATATGGGGCGAGTGGGAAGAGTCCGGCCACGCGAAGGCGTGGACGAGCGAACTCTACCAGAAGGCGCGAGTGCGCTACGACTTCCCAACGGCCTGTGACCCGTGCCACGCGCCCAAGCCGCTCCACATCACCGGCATGGGCAAGGCGCCGGAACTGCGCGACGAGTACCGCGACAGCGGCGTCGACTGCCTTGCGTGTCACCTGGGGCCTGAAGGCAAGATGCACGGACCTGGCTCCGACCCGTCTCCGTTCCACGCGGTGCAGCGCGACCTGGCGCTCTACACGCGACGCGTGACGGTGTGTGAAAGCTGCCACGGGCAGCAGTCGGTCGCCGCGCACGATCTCGTTACGGAGTACCGAGGCAGCCAGTCAGCGCGCCAGGCCGAGACGTGCCAGCGATGCCACATGCCCGAGACGAACCGGAAGCCGTCCAGGTTCAGCCGCAGGACGAAACGCGGTGGATCGCACGCCTTCTACGGATCGCGGAGCCAGGCATGGCTGGAGGCCGCGCTACGTCTCGACTACGAGCGCACGGACTCGGGCATCACGGTATACGTCATGAATTCCGCGGCGCACTCCGTGCCAGGGGCTCCGCTCAGGGCGATGCAACTCGGTATACTCATTACGGCGGCCGATGGCGAGGTGCTTCATAGCGACGTGAAGTTGTATACTCACCCGTTGGATGCCGCTGGCGCCGTCATCGAAGGCAAGGCGGGCGATGACCGGCTGAAGGCGGAGGAGACGCGCGCCATCGACGTCGCCCTAGGCGCCGCCGAACTGGACGGAGCGAGGCTAGCGGTCAGCGTACTGTATCGCCGACACGACGACGACCCGTGGACACAGATCGCGTCGCTGAACGAGGGTCTATGACAGACGCGCCCACGCAAGCACACCCGCCTCGTGGTCGGGGAGATCGCCCATGACGGCAATGGTACAGGTCGAGAACCTCACCAAATACTACGGCAGCTACATCGGCATTGAGGACGTCTCGTTCTCCATGCAGGCGGGCGAAGTCGTCGGATTTCTGGGGCCGAACGGCGCTGGCAAGACGACGACCATGCGCGTGCTAACGTGCAGCATGCCCGCGACCGATGGCGTCGCGAGGGTAGCGGGCGCGGACGTCCTTCAGGACTCCCTCGCGGTGCGCCGTCAAGTGGGATACCTGCCCGAGACCCCACCGGTTTACCCAGAGATGACGGTCGAGGCGTACCTTCGGTTCGCCGGGACGATCAAGGGCATCGCCAAGTCCGACATGCCCGCGCGCTTGGCGCACGTGCTCGGTGTGTGCGGGCTCGAACACATGCGCTCGCGCACGGCGGGGCATCTGTCGAAGGGGTACCGCCAGCGCGTCGGCATCGCGCAGGCGCTCATCCACGATCCTACCGTCCTCATCTTCGACGAACCCACCAGCGGGCTCGACCCCGGCCAGATCATCGAGATACGCGAACTGCTCCGAGAGCTCGGCGAGGACAAGACCGTGATACTCAGCACGCACATCCTCGCCGAGGCGCAGATGAGCTGCCGGCGGCTGCTCGTCATCAATCGCGGCGGAATCGTAGGCGACATCGACCTGGACTCGTCCGGCGAGGTGGCCGCGGTACGGACGCCCGGCGGCGATGCCATCGTCTACGACGGAACCCGCACCGTGCGGGTGGAGGTGGCCGGCGCTGCGGATGGCACGGCGGCGGCGCTGCGCTCGCTGGGAGGCGTCACCGACGTGGCGGAACAGAGGACGAACGGTACGCTCGCGCTCACCGTGACGACGGTGGCGGGAGAGGACCATCGCGCCAGCATCGCCCGCGCCACGTTGGGGTCCGGGGCAGACCTGCTGGAGCTCCGCGAAGCGCGACCCTCCCTGGAGCGTCTCTTCCTGGACCTAACGCAAACCGAGACGGTCGCCGACGCGGAGGAGAGCGAATGAGGAACGTCGCCGCCATCTACCGGCGCGAGCTGTACGCCTACTTCGTGTCGCCCATCGCCTACTTCGTGCTCATCCCGTTCCTGTTCGTGTGCGGCTTCTTCTTCTGGTCCGCGTTCTCCTACTTCGCTCAGGCGCGTGTGCCGAACGCTCCGACGGAACTCATGGCGGGCATGCTGCAGACGATGAGCATGATCCTCGTGCTCGTGACGCCCGTGCTGACAATGCGCACGTTCGCGGAGGAGAAGCGATCCGGCACGATGGAGTTGCTCATCACCGCGCCGGTGCGCGAGGTGGAGATCGTGCTTGGGAAGTTCGCGGCCAGCTGGACGCTGCTCGTGGTCATGTTGGCGGCGACCGCGCCGTATCCGCTCTACGTGCACCGGTACGGCAATCCTGACAACGGGCCCATCGTGACAGGCTACCTGGGTTTGCTGCTCCTTGGGGCGTGCCTCATCTCCCTCGGTCTGCTGGCGTCCTCGACAACGCGCAACCAGATCGTCGCCGCTGTCATGACGTTCGGGATCGGACTGCTTCTCTGGGTCATCACGTTCCTGCCGCAGTCGATCGGTAGCTTCGAGGCGTACAAGACCCTCCGCTCCGGCATCGTCTACCTGTCCCTGCAACAACATCTCGAGGAATTCACACGAGGCGTGATCGTGCTGAAGGACGTGTTCTTCTACGCGACGTTCACGACCGTCTGTCTGTTCCTCACCGTGACGTCCATCGTCTCCGGCCGGTGGAGGTAAGCGACCATGCGTAGACTCGATCGCGCGGAACGCAACGTGGCGCCGATCCTTGGCTTCGGCAGCGGAATCGTGCTGCTGGTCGGTAGTGTAGTCGCGTTGCTGGGCAGTGGCTGGTCCAGCCCGTGGCCGTACGTGTGGCTCGTCCTGGCGGTCGCGGATATTGCGGGCACCGTGCTGGTCTTCAGGACGCAGACCGCGCGGGTGCTCGCCAGCCGGAGCGCGACATACGGCGCGGTCGTCGCGCTCAGCGTGCTCCTGGTGCTCGGGATCGCAGTCATCCTGAACATGTACGCGTCGTCGCTGCTCGACATCCAGTACGACTTCACCGAGGAGAAGTTCCACACCCTGTCCGAGCAGTCGGTACAGGTGGTCCAGGGACTCGACGACTCGGTCGAGGTCGTCGGCTTCTTCACCAGCGACCTCGACGACTTCCGAGGGCAGGATGGCATCCGCGCGCGCGACCTGCTGACGCTGTACCGCCGCGAGAATCGCGACCTGTTCAGCTTCGAGATCGTGGATCCCTACACGAACGCGCAGCGCGCGTCGGCGTACGGCGTCGAGTACGAGAGCACGGTCGTGTTCCAGACCGGAGACCGCCGCGAGACGACGAACACGGTCACGGAGACGGAGTTTACGGCGACGCTTCTGAAGCTGACCCGTGAAGAGATGCCGAAGGTCTACTGGCTGACGGGACACGACGAGCGCCCCATCAGCAGCGGGGACCAGACGTCCTACTACGATGCCGTCGAGGCTCTGCGCAAGCAGAACTACATCGTCGCTCCGGTGGCTCTGCGGCAGCAGTCACCCGTGCGCGTGCCATCCGACGCCACGGTTGTCGTCATCGCCGGGCCACGGATGCCCCTCGACTCCAGCGAGATCTCAGCGTTGGACACGTACGCCAAGAACGGCGGCCGAGTTCTCGCGCTGCTGGACCCGCCGAACGACAAGCTGGACTCGGTGCGTCGGTGGCTACGGCGGTGGGGCATCGACGTTGGGAACGACATCGTCATCGACATCATGAACCACGCCTTCAACGACGCCACCATACCGGCCGGGCAGTTCGAGCCGCACCAGATCACCGAGTCGTTCCGTCGTCAGAGCCGATCGGTGCCGTTCCGTATGGCGTGCTCGGTGCGCGAGGCATCCGCCGGGCCGGAGGGCAGGCGTGTCACTCCGCTGGTGCAGACCACCGACAGCAACACCGCCGCGTGGGGCGAGACGGACTTCGAGACATCGCCGCCCCGCCTACAGCCCGGCGATCTACCCGGCCCGGTGACGTTCGGCGTAGCGTCCGCGCCGACGGCGGCCGACGGCTTCGACGTCTCGAAGACGGGCGCGCGATTCGTCGTCATTGGCGACTCGGACTTCGCGTCGAACAGCCTCTACGCCCTTGGTGGCGGCGACTTCTTCCTGAACGCCGTCAACTGGCTCGCATTGCAGGAGGATCTTATCGCCATCGCGCCCAAGGACGCTTCCGACCGCAGGCTGGCTCCGACCATGTCGCGCGCGGAGGGGTTCATGCTCATCGGCGTGACGATGCTGTTCATGCCGCTGCTCATCACGGTAGTAGGCGTCGGAGTGTGGGTGCGACGACGCTAGCGTGCGTCACCCAACGGCAGTGAAGGAAGGCGCTCGACATGAAGATCGCCTACGGCAACTACGCGACGCCCGACATGTCGCCGCTCGAGTCCGTGCGATTCATGGCGGACATTGGGTACGCGGGCGTGGAGTTCATCCTCCACCCCATCCATCGGACGATGCCCGCACAGTGGTCGGCGTCGATGCGGTCGGACGTGCGGGCCTTCCTCAACGAGCGAGGCATGGGCGTTCCTTCGATCTTCCTCGCGCGCGGCATTCTGACGGACGACCCGGAGGAGTACGCCCAGACGCTGGACCTGCTGGCAGAGACTCGGTCGCTCGCGGACGATCTCGGCATGGGCGACACGCCGGTACTGA
Source organism: uncultured bacterium (assembly GCA_964473525.1). Classification (GTDB taxonomy): domain Bacteria; phylum Poribacteria; class WGA-4E. The sequence continues at coordinate 8,805 of CAYYPK010000026.1, read as the reverse complement.
CCGCCGACCTGGGTGGCCGCTCGGACGACTGGCCGGAGGGGCGAGACGGGCTCCTGGAGCGCCTCCTTGAGGTCGCAGATGTCGCCACGCGTGACGACTTCGTCCTCGCCATCGAGCCGCACTACGGCGGGTTGCTCGACCGCGCCGAACGCACGCTGTGGCTAATGGACGCCCTCGACGGCAATCCGCGCATCCGTCTGCTCTTCGACATCTCGCACTTCCAGCTCGCCGGCGACCCCGTCATGGAGACCGTGGCGGCGATGGTCCCGTACACCGCGCACGTGCACATCAAGGAGGGTCGGCAGTTAGACGAGGGCTACGAGTTCCTCGTCACTGGCTCCGGCACGCTGGACCTGCCCGCGTTCCTCGCCGCCATGGCTCAGGCGGGGTGGGACGACTACCTCACGCTCGAAGTCGCCCGTATGATCTGGTCGAAGCCGGGCTACGACGCCGACGCTGTCGCGCGCGGTTCGCACGCCGCTGTCGCCGCCGCCCTCACCGCCGCGGGGCTAGGTGGTGGATAGGCTGTCACCGCGTGGGTCGTCGCGCGCGGGCTCGGTGGGCTCCTGTAGGATCAGCAGCACGGCGACGAACGTCACGTGCGTAGCCGCCGCGACCCATCCCGGCACGTTCTCGGGGATGTACGCCCTTCGCTCGCCTTCGTACTGCAGTACGCGCAGCGCGAGCGGCTGCGCCCACGACAGGATCGCGTAGTAGTTCACGAGCCACATCACCATGCCCAGCCACAGGCTGTTCATGAGGCGCCATGGTATCGTGTGCCACCCGTACCGCCGCCGATATATCGCGTATATTGGCGCGCCAATCACGGCGCCAGCGACTGTGTACAGGAAGATAGCGGTCGCGAACGCCGCTGGCGCCTGCACGTTCGACGTCAGCGCCTCGGCGCCGTACACGATGCTCGCGTACACCCTGAGCATGTGAAGCAATTCGCCTGGGGCGCTCGCCACGACGACTGAACCGACGACGCTCAGCGACAGGGCCGCCCACGAGGCGATTACTCCCGCGCCCAGGCTTGTCAGACACCTCGATAACCCGGTGCCGGCGTGCCGTTCCGAACGTGGTACCGTGCGCTGCATAGCCCGGCCCTCCCTACGTCGGGGCTACGAGGACGCGCCAAACACAGATGTACCAGTGATAGCCTACTTGACGACACGCGCAACCGTCGTGCAGACCGGGACGATCCGCGGCGGATTGAGCCTGCTATGACTTCGCGACCGGCCCTGTCGGCGCCTCGCGGCTGTAGAGGCCGCCTCCCCGCTCGTAGGACACGCTGATCTCGCCATCCTCCACCTCGAGGCGAGGGACGTTCGACGCGTGCACGTCGCGGTCGGGGCCGCGCATCATTGCCAGTTGCGCATCCGTCATGCCGTCCACGAGGTCGCCCCACCGCGCCTCTGGATGCACCATGGCTCCGCCGCTACGGTTGAAGCTGCGCGACGAGTACTTGATGAGGATGCCGCGCCGCGCGATGTCGCTTGTCCACGCCAGAGCGCCGTGCGTCTGCGCCCCGTCCATGAAGAAGAGGACATCCCCCGCGCTCATCACGGGATGCGTCACGAGGCCCATGTCGTCGTCACACGTGCGCACGCCGCGCGGCATCCTGTATTGCGCCTTGTGACTGCCCGGGACACAGGCGAAGCCACCGTCCGTCTCCGTCACGTCCCGCAGCTGCCACGTGACGGTAATCGCCTCGCAGTAGCTGCGCCCGTTCTGGTACACGTAGCTCCGCGACGGCACGAGCGGCTCATTGGCATCGTGCAGGGAGTGACCGGACGACCCCTTGACCGCGCAGAACGCTGTCGGCCCGCCGCAACGCCATCCACTGCCGCCCATCCAGTTCAGACGCTGCGTGACGGCCGGGTGCGCGACCATCGTGCGGAACGGCTGGCAGTACGGCTCAGGCAGCTGCAGCAAGCCGCCCATCGTCGGACGGCCCGTGCCGGCGAGCGCCTTGGAGCCTCCAGACAGCTCCTCGCCCACGCGGATGCGGTCCTCGAACCGGTCGATGGCTTCGTTCGCCAGCGCCAACTCGTCCTGCGTCAGTATGTTCCGCAGCACCAGATGACCGTTCAGATCCCAGAAGTAGAACTCCTTCTCGTCGATGCCGGACTCGGGGTCGCGAACGTAGATCAAGGAGTGGACGGGGTGGCGATCCGCGGACACCCACTGGCTCGCGCCGTCGCTGTCCAGGACGGGCGCCGGGGTCGTGTCCGCATAGCCAGGCTTGTGGACCGCCGCCTGCTGCTCAACAGACATCGCGGACATCCATTCCGGCGTCGGCTGCGCTGACGCGTCCACGCCAGTCCCGCGGTCGCGAATGACGCCCCTCGATACGTACTCGTACTGGAGCAGCCGTCGCGCGCCGTTCCGCCACGGGCGCGTGGCCCGCGCGAGCGCGTCCGCGTAGATCAGCAAGTCGCCTGCGTTCAGCGCTGGCTGCCACACCACGCCCATGTCGTCGGCGCCGGTGGCGACGTCTGCTGGCGTCTCGACGTTGCTCTTGTGGCTGCACGGCACGAAGACGAGGCCGCCATCTCCCTCGGCGATGTCGTCTAGCGCCCACGCCACGTTCACGGCCTGGCACATGCGGCGCCCGTTCTGGTAGTAGTACGCGGCGCCCGGTTCGCGAGGCTCATTGCCGCCCGCCAGGCGCCCGGCGGCGGCGTCGGTACGCGGCTCGATCAGCGCCGGCAGACACTCCAGGCGGAACCCAGGACTGACGATCTGGTTCAGGTACCAGACCATCATTGGGTGCACCATGAGGTCGCGGAAGAGCGCGGCGTCGGGGCAGTCCGGGGCCAGCAGATCGTGACCGTCCGTTGCGTCCAGCGCGGCGTTGAGCTCGGCGACTCTGTCCGGCGTGAGCGCGCCCCGCAAGATGAGGTAACCGCTCACATCAAACGCGTAGTTCTCCTCGTTCGTCATTCCCTCGGCCGCCATACTTGCCTCCTTGGCCCGGTGGGGCGTGGTATGCAGGCGTAGCGTGGAGGAACGCCGGTCTGGACGCAACCCTTGGTAGGCGTAACGGCCGTCAAGTAGGCGCTACTGGGCCAACGGCTTCCTGCGTGGCGGCACGCTCCCGCCGCGTTGCGGGAGCGCCAGACGTTCGTAGTCTGCGAACGCGCGACCGCGTCTGCCCGTGGCTGTCACCAGCCCAAGCTTTTCGTCGTGCCCGCCCAACGCGAGGGGATAGCGCGGCCTCCAGAGGACAGCAGGACACACGCCGCCACGTTCCGGCCGATGGCGGAGAGAATCGCGGGCGCGTACGCGAGAATCAGCAGACGCAGCACACTGTTTCCGAGCATAGCGGACATCTCCGGCGCGTCTGGCGAACGGCCTGGGCGCGTGACTAGAGTAGCGTCGCGGGCGCGTTCTCGCCCGCACTGCTGACGCCAGCTACGTCACGCCGCTGGCTCGGGCTATACATTGACGGCGCGTGTACGCGCGCGCGGATAAGGTAGCGCGACGGGACGGTGTCGCGCCGAAGGAGCGAGTCACATGGCCATGGCAGCGAAGATCGTGCTGATCGTGACAGGCGTCGTGGGTGTTCTCGGCGGACTGGCGCAGGTGGGTCAGGGCGACGGCAACGGCGCGGTCTACCTGTTGGCCGCCGCCGTCGCGTCCGGGGCGTTGCTGTATCTGTCGCAGCCCAGAGGCGCATAGCGACGACGACAGGCGTGCGTAGCGCGCGGGCCGGTCCAGCCGACGCGACCGACCGGACGGGGTTAGTGCGCCTCTAGCCAGCTAGCGCCCGTGCCCATCTCCACCAGGATCGGCACCGAGACGTCGAGAGCGTTGACCATCGCGTCCTCGACGAGCGGCGCGACGACGTCCTCCTCATCGCGATGCATGTCGAACACGAGCTCATCGTGGACCTGGAGCAGCATACGTGTACGCAGCTCGCGGGCGTCCAGCTCGTGTTGTATGCGGCTCATCGCGATCTTGATCATGTCCGCCGCGGAGCCCTGAATGCGACTGTTGATCGCGTTGCGCTCTGCGCCCTGACGCGTCGTGGCGTTCCTCGAATTGATGTCCCGCAGGTACCGTCGGCGTCCGAGGATCGTCTCGGCGTATCCGTGCTCCTTCGTGAACGCGATCGTGTCGTCCATGTACTTGCGCACGCCTGGGTACTGCTCGAAGTAGCTGTCGATGAGCCCCGCGGACTCGCTGCGGGGGATGTTCAGCCGCTGCGACAGCCCGAACGCCGAGATGCCGTAGATGATGCCGAAGTTGACCGTCTTCGCGCGGTCACGCATCTCGCGGGTAACGTCGTCGGGATCGACATCGTGCAGGCGCACCGCAGTCGCCGCGTGGATGTCCTCGTCGTTCTGAAACGCCTTCATCATCCCCTCGTCACCGCTGAGTTCGGCGGCGAGACGCAGCTCGATCTGCGAGTAGTCCGCGGCAAGCAACGTGAACTCAGGGCCGCGCGGCACGAACGCCCGCCGGATCTCCTGCCCCTTCTCGCGGCGGATGGGGATGTTCTGTAGGTTCGGGCCGCTGGACTGCATGCGCCCTGTCGCCGTGACCGCCTGCTCGTAGTGCGTGTGTATGTGCCCAGTCGGCTCATACACGGCGCCTGGGAGCATGTCGACGTAGGTCGACTTGAGCTTCGTCGAGGCGCGGTAGTCCAGCACCTTCGCCACGATCTCGTGCTGCGGGGCCAGGCGCGACAGCACCTGCTCGTTCGTCTGGAACTGACCAGTCTTCGTCTTCTTCGCGTTGGGGTCGAGCTCCATCTTGCCGAAGAGCAGCTCGCCCAACTGCTTAGGCGAGCCAAGGTTGAACTCCTCGCCAGCGAGCTCGTAGATGCGCGCTTCCGTGGCGACGATGTCCTCGCTGAGCTCCTCCGACAGCTTGTGCAGCACCGGCGACTCGAGTCGGATGCCCTCGTACTCCATCTCGACGAGAGTGGGGATGAGCGGACACTCGATGTCGTGGAAGACCGTCTCCTGACCCATTTCCTTCAGGAGCGGCTCGTACTTGCGGAAGAGCTGGTACGTGATGTCGGCGTCTTCCGCCGCGTAGTCGGTCACTTGCTCGACGGGGACCTCCCGCATCGTGCGCTGTTCCTCGCCCCGCTCACCGATGAGGTCGCTGATCTTCATCGGCCGGTAGGCGAGTAATGCCTCGGACAGATAGTCCATACCCCTGCGGAGCTCGGGAGTCGCGAGATGGGCCGCGAGCATCGTATCGAAGAGGGGGCCGCGGACCTTCACGTCGTGCCATCTCAGTACGCCCAGATCGTACTTCAGGTTGTGGCCGACGGTCAGGACGCTCTCGCTCTCGAAGAACGGCCGAAACTCGTCGAGCGCCGCGCGGTTGGCGGCCCTGTCTTCGGGCAACGGGACGTAGTAGCCGGTTTGGGGCGCGAAGGAGAACGCGAAGCCCACGATCTCGCAACGCTTGTGATCCAGCCCGGTCGTCTCGGAATCGAAGCAGACGGCTGGCTGCTCCAATAGCTGTGCTATGAGCGCGGCGCGCTTGTCCTGGTCGCCAACGAGTTGGTAATCGTGTTCGACGTCGGCGATGCCCTTCACGGGAGTGTCGGCGTCCTCAGCGGCTTCCTGGGTCGAGCGCTGGAGGGTCATCTCGAACTCGTCACCGAACATCCGCTTACCGAGCGTGCGGAACTCCATCTCGACAAACAGCTGCTTGAGCGCGTCGGCATCGGGTTCGCGGCGGGCGAGGTCGCCGACCGTGTGCTCCAACGGCACGTCGCGAACGATCGTCACGAGGTTCTTCGACAGCAACGCCTGGTCGGCGAACGTCTCGACGTTCTCCTTCTGCTTGCCCTTGAGCTTGTCCGTGTTCTCCAGCAGCCCCTCGATACTGCCAAACTGGGCGATGAGCTTCTTGGATGTCTTCTCGCCGATCCCAGGCACGCCGGGGATGTTGTCACTGGTGTCGCCCCACAGCCCAAGAATGTCGCGAACCTGGTCGACCGTCTCGATGCCCCAGCTCTCGAGGATCTCGGGCACGCCCAGCACTTCCGCGCCGCTGCCGCTCTTGCCCGGCTTGTACATGAACGCCGTGTCGGAAACCAGCTGCGCGTAGTCCTTGTCGGGCGTGACCATGTACGTTTGGAAGCCCTCGGCGTCGGCCTGCAAGGCCAACGTGCCGATGATGTCGTCCGCCTCGAACCCCGGCTGCTTGATGACCGGGATATTGAACGCCTCGAACATGCGGAACACGTAAGGCAGGCACTGGCTCAGGTCTTCCGGCATCGCCTCGCGCTGCGCCTTGTACTCCTCGTACTCCTTGTGCCGGAACGTAGGCTCCGGCGTGTCGAATACCGCGGCGATGTGCGTCGGCCCCTCCTTGTCGAGGATCTGGAGCAGCGTATTGGTCGTCGCGAAGACCGCCGACGTGTTCATGCCCGTCGAGGACATCCGTGGGTTGCGGATGAGCGCGAAATGCGCGCGGTACACGAGCGCCATGCCGTCGAGTAGGAACAGCTTCTTGTCGGTGTCGGGCATGGTGGTCTCGCTTCCGGTGTCGTGGGAACAGGGCGCGCACTACCAGTAGTGACGACAACGGCCGCGAGATGTGAAGTGTTACACGGCGCGTCTGCCGTCAGTATCGGCCATATTCGCGCGCGACCTCGTACATCGCCACGACGTTTTCCGTGTGCGAGTTGTCCTGCAGTTGGTGCGTGGGAGCTAACGCGTAGCCGCCGCCGGGCATCATCGTGTCGAGCGTCGCTCGCACGTCGTCGACGGTGTCCTGCACGGAACCTGTCGCGACCGGCCCCGCCGTTGAGATCGCGCCGTGGAACGACAGACGGCCGCCATAGCGCGTCTTCAGATAGGTCGGCGACATGTTGGCCGCCTCGGGCTGGAGCGTGTCCACGACGTCGATGCCCATCTCGATGAAGTCGTCGAACGCCCAACTGCTGGAGCCGCAGCAGTGGATCATCACGGGCAGGTCGTAGCTCTTCGCGAGGTCCACGAACTGTTGGTGGATTGGGCGGATCACCGCGCGGAACAGCTCTAGGCTTATTAAGGGGCCGATCTGCGTGCCGAGATCCTCGCCCATCTGGAAGACGTCGATGCCTCCCTTCGCGGCCTCGAGCGTGCGCGCGGCGATCTCGAGCAGCGTGGCGCTGCGTCGCTCGATGTAGCGAAGGCCCGCCGGGTCGCCGGTCAGCAGGTCAACAAGCACCTGCTCCATGCCGCGGATCATGCTCGTGCCGTTGATGATGTCGGGGAGGCCGGCCCCGCCGTACATCACGCAGTAGTCGCCCTGCGCCGCGCAGTGCGCGGCTACGTTCGTGTAGTCGTAGTCGTCGGGTGACGGCATCGGCCAGGCTTCGATTTCGTCCAGCGTCGCGTCGCTCAAGGGGAAGTCGCAGTAGTCCCAGTAGCCGCCGCTGTCGTGCTCGATGTACCGACGTCGGATACCCCACAGGTCGACCGCGCGGTCGGGGATGTCCTCGTGAAGCTTCGGCCCGACGTACGGCGTCCCGACGCCACGGAAGTCGACGCCGAGCGCCTGCCGTAGTCCCTCGCCATCGCCAGGCTGAAGCCCGAAATGCTCCTTGAGCCGGCCATCGATGCCTGGGTTCGACAGGTAGTTGATGGGCACGCGATCGGGCTCGACGCGTGCGAACGCCGTCAGCGCGCGCTCCCTCGAAGTCATCTCACGCGGCATGGCGAACGCCTCCTTGGCGGACATGCGGTTCCAGCTCAGCGGGCTCCGTCTCACCCGCAACGTAGCCAGGCCCCACCCCGCGCGCCAGCGCGACATTGGCGACGGCGCATATCGCGGCTAGTGTAGACCGGAGCTCGCCAGAGTGAATCGAGCCCGGCAGCCGGGCCGAAGAGGAGAGAAGCTGCATGCGAAAACTCGCGATATGCCTCTGCGTTCCGATGATGCTCGTGGTGCACGGGGCCTTCGGCCTCACGCAGGACTTCGAGTCCGGGGCGGCGGACTGGTCCGAGGTGCAAGGAGAGTGGTCCGTAGCCAACGGCGAATACACCCAGTCCGTTGTCGAGTGGAGCACTACCTCGACGCTGGAGACCTACCACCGGTCGTTCTTCGGCGACGAGAGCTGGACCGACTACGAGGTCGAAGCCACGGTGCGCATTGATGAAGGTGGCGATGTGGCGCCCATCATCGGCATCTTCTTCCGCGTGAGCGAGAAGAGCGACGCAGGCGGGTACTACTACTTCCGCCTGGACGCGCGCGGGGCGGAGGGCCCGGGTCTCATCAGGGCGCCCAACGAGACCATCCAGATTAACGCCAACCAGCCAGCCGAACTCGGCCGCGATTACGTCCTCAAGGTAAAGGTCGAGGGCTCCGACATCCGGTGCTATGTAGACGACGTGCTGGAGATCGAGACCACCGATGACGCGTTCCCATCTGGCGCCGTCGGCGTGGGCACGTTCGACTGCGTGGGCACGTTCGACGACGTCGAGGTCGAGGGCGAGGACATACCGTCAGCGGTCGAATCTCGTGGGAAGCTGCCCAGCGTGTGGGCCAGGTTGCGCGAGGCCCACTAAGCACGCCTGCGGATCTGCGAGCCATGGCCTGCCGCTGTGGCTCGCCACGGGATCCGACCCCACGCGACGGGATACCGATGAGGAGAGAGGATCCATGATGCGCCTTGTTGTATGCGCTTGCCTGACCATGCTCGCTGTCACGCACGCCGCGCTCGCGGTCACGGAGAACTTCAACGCCGGCAAGGCCGCGGAGTGGACGGAAGTGCAGGGGGAGTGGGAGGTGGCCGGCGACAAGTACGTCCAGGACGACACCGTTTGGACGACGACGGCGACCCACGAG
>CAYYPK010000025.1:0-95244 GCA_964473525.1 uncultured bacterium | reverse complement strand
CGCTGGCTCGCCCGGACATCCCACTGTAGACGTAGCGCCAACCTGCGGTTGTAATACTAACCTTCCCGTGCGAGGGAAGGGACTTCTTGCGCGGCGGCGCGCATTCTCGGGCCCATCAATGGGGCCGAGCGGTTGCCATTCCGCGCGCCAGTCCTACGCGATGACGTCGGACCCGAAATACGGCTGCAACGCCTCGGGGACGCGCACCGTGCCATCCGATTGCTGGTAGTTCTCGAGCAGCGAGATGACCAGACGCGGCAACGCCACGCCGGACCCGTTCAGCGTGTGCGCGAACTCCGGGCGCGCGTCCGGCTCCGGGCGATAGCGGATGTTCGCGCGACGCGACTGGAAGTCGATGAAGTTGCTCACCGACGAGACCTCGAGCCAACGCTGCTGGCCCGCCGCCCATATCTCGACGTCGTACTGCTTGGCGCCCTTGAAGTCGAGATCGCCAGCGCACATGAGCGACACGCGGTAAGGGATGCCGAGGCGCTGAATGATCGCCTCGGCGTTCGCGAGCAGGCTCTCGTGCTCGTCGTAGGACGTCTCCGCCGTCGTGAACTTCACCATCTCCACCTTGTCGAACTGGTGGACTCGTTGGATGCCCCGCGTGTCGCGACCCGCCGCTCCGGCCTCGCGTCGGAAGCAGGGCGTGTAGGCGGCGTAGTAGATGGGCAGGTCCGCCGCGTCGAGGATCTCCTCGGCGTGCAGGTTGGTGACGGGCACCTCCGCCGTTGGGATGAGGAACAGGTCGCGCGCTTCGTCCTCCGCCTCGTCTTCCGCTCCCTGCGCGAGGCGGTACATGTCGTCCTCGAACTTCGGCACTTGACCCGTGCCGATCATCGACTGGCGATTCACGAGCGCGGGCGGCCATATCTCCGTGTAGCCGTGCTCGGTGGTGTGGATATCGAGCATGAAGGAGATGAGCGCGCGCTGTAGCTTCGCGCCCTGTCCCCTGTATACGGCGAACCCACTGCCCGATATCTTGCCGCCGCGTTCTATGTCGAGGATTCCCAACGACTCGCCGAGATCCCAATGGGCCTGCGGATCGAAGTCGAACTCGGGTCGTTCGCCCCACTCCTTGACGATGACGTTGTCGTCCTCGCTCTTCCCGTCGGGCACGTCCTCGTGGGGGATGTTCGGGAGCATGAGGAGGATCGCGTCCATCTGGGCGCGCGCGTCGCGCAACTCGTCGTCCAGGTCGCGCACTTCCTGCGCGACGGTCTGCATGCGGGCGATGACGTCGGAGGCGTCCTGCTTCTCACGCTTGAGGCGCCCGATCTCCTTGGAGACCGTATTCTGCTCGTTGCGCAGCCCGTCGCGGCGGACGGTGGTTTCGCGCCAACTCGTGTCCAGCGCCAGCAGCCGGTCTACCTCGGCGAGCAGGTCCGTCTGGTGTCGTCGAGTCAGAGCGTTACGGACGGCTTCGGGGTTCTCGCGGACGGTCCGCAAGTCGAGCATGGGTCGTGCCTCTGTCGTTTTGGAGATGATCGATGTGGGAAGGGATGCGCGAGCCTGGGATCACCCGGCGCAACGAGTCCATGCGGCTTAGGCTGAGTATCGAGAGTGTGGGCGCCAATAGGACATTGGTGTGAGAGCCCGCGTGTAAGCCTGAAGCTGGCCGTGCAGGGAAAAGAGGGTGGCGGACCCGACGAGACTTGAACTCGCGACCTCTGGCTTGACAGGCCAGCGTTCTAACCAAACTGAACTACGGGTCCGCACTACGTTTCGCCAGCGCGACGAGAGGTGGCGTGGTGAGCGGAACAGGACTTGAACCTGTGACCTACGGCGTGTAAAGCCGCCGCTCTACCAACTGAGCTACCCGCTCAAACCATCTCGCCAACGAAGGCGAATCGCAGAGGAAAGTTTAGTGTGGCCGTCGAGAGGTGTCAAGATGAAACGCGGCGGAGAGCGCGTCTAAATCCGCTCGCGGTACAGGTTCACGCGGCGCCGTCATCCGGGCCATGTCGGAAAGCCACGGTTCGCGGCGTGTTGGGCGCCGCTTCCACCTCAACGTATGTGCGGTCGTCCGCGTGCCAGTGGTGGATCGGTTCCGACGCGTCGCCGGCCCAGGCCTCGGCCCGACGGACTGCCGTGCGCTCCACTAGGATGCTTGCCGCCGTCTCGTCAGTGTGCCAGTAGGTCAGGTGTTCGATTCCGTCGCCGACGGCGAGTAGGCTCCTCGCTCCTCGCGCGCGTTCTCCGCCTGGGCGCGCGTAGACGCCCGACGCCGCACTGACGCGGGCGCGTCGAAGCAGGCCCGCGAGCGCCTTCGATAGCGCCGGCTCTTCCTCTGCCGTTGCGCGGAACCTGCGATGGCCAAGTAGACCCTCGAGCGCGCCTGACCGTCGCCCGTCGACGACAACCGGGAGCGACTCGACGGCAAGGACAGACCTACCCTCGTCCACGTGCCGCGTCAGCGCGCCCAGCGCGCTTTCACTCAGACCGCGTGTGGGGGCCATCACGACGGCCGCGAAACCGTGCACACGCCCGTCCTCAAGCGCGCCCTCGTCCACGACGGCGAACGGCACTCCTCGCGCCATCAGCTGCTCCGCGACGCGCGCGGCGGCCCGGTCGGAGCGGACAGACGAGGCGTCCCACGCATGCGCCCACGCGTCACGCCGGGACCGCAGAACCGCCACGCTCGCCGCGGCGTGTGTGTCGGACATAGGTGGCGCATCGTGTGGTGTCGTCGCTAGAACGCTGAACCCAGTTCCGTGCAGCGCCGTCGAGACGCGCGTGTCGGGGTCTCGGTACACGATGCCTCGCCCGCGATATGGCATGAGTTCTGGCACGTCCAGGACGGACTTCCCCTCGAGAAGGGCGTCCCAGGACACCTGGGACATGTCGAGGAACGGGTCTGCTCCTGCTCCCGCGATCTCATGGGGAGCCACAAGCCAGGGACGACGTTTTGCCGACGGTAGCGCGACTGCAAGACGTCGGCCGCCCAGGGCCGCCACGCAGGCGCGCAGGTTGGTGACCGCGCGCTCACGTAGCTCCGCGAACACCCGCGCCCGCACCGACGCCGACGGTTGACCCGTGAGGAACGCCCATCCCACCGACTCCTCAGGTCGATCTAGGCGCAGCGTTCCGTCGGGCGTAGGATCGGGAATCGCCCTCTCCTTGGGGTCGTAGCGGGGCATCCAGTCTGCGAGGAGGAGCACGCCGTGGACATCGCCGATGTCAGCCGCCACGAGGCGCAGGCTGTCCGGCAATGACGGCGTCCACCAACTCGGTAGAGGCGACGGCTCCCGCCCGAGTTGCACCGCATCCCGGCCACGCAACCTACGCGCCGCGTCCTCGGGGTCCTCCGCGACCTCCCTGGTGATGTCGTAGAGGTCCGTCTGATGGTGGTCGTCGCCGCGCAGCAAGATGGCGACAAGCTGCGACCCGTTGGGCGCCAGGCACAGGTCTCGCAACAGATCTTGTGGCGACGGCGCCCTGGATTCGGACAGCCGTGTCACCCGAGCCCGCAGCGTCCACGTGTCGTGGTTGGGCAGTCGCCGCGCGAAGTCGCGCGCGGACAGAATCGCCCATGCCTTGCCACGGGAGTCGACGCGGATGGGAACAGGCGTCGTCATGCAGGGATCACCCTCCCCAGGTCGGGCGGCCGAATTCAGGCGGGATGCCTCCCGCGCGAAGGAACAGATACAGGCGCGCGACCCAGACTATCAGTAATATGCCAGCAAGTGGCGTCAGCACGGTCAGGACGAACCGCGAAGTGATTGGGTTGACGCGCCGGCGGGAAGCCACTATCCCGTACACCCACGCCACGATAAACGCAGCAAGCGTGGGGATAGCCAGCGGATGGAAATGCAGACTGACCGCGACCCGCCCACGGAGCAGCTCGCCAAGGGCGCGTGTCATGCCGCAGCCGGGGCAGGGAAAGCCACTGACGATACGGAACGCGCATATCACGGCGCCACGACCCGCGAACGGGGCGTACGCCCACAGACACGTCAGCAGGGCCGGCAACCAGGCGACCGCCGCGGCCGACGTGACCGGATCCACGTCTCTCGCATGCATCGGACGGACGCGTAGCAACAGCAGGCCTCTCCACGCGCGCGACAGGTGTACATCGCACACCGGAGAGGATACCGTCTACGGCGGCGCGGCGCCCGACTCATGCTCGCTACTCGCGCCGTGGGCGTGCCCTTCTCAGCCTGCCCATGGGTGCGATACGCTCCCGTCGAGGAACAACCTGCCGGAAGGATTGCGATGCGCGCAGCCGTCTGTCACGCCCCTGGCGATGCCCTGGTGATCGAGGATCTGATCCTGCGGGAGCCCGTAGGCCGTGAGGTGCGGGTGCGCCTCCAGGCAAGCGGGATATGCCACAGCGACATCCACGTGTTGCGTGGCGAGTGGGGACACTTCGACAAGCCAGAGGTCGCCGGACACGAGGGCGTCGGCATCGTCGATGCCGTAGGAGCCGAAGCAACGCGCGTGTCCGAGGGTGACCGCGTCATTGTGTCGCTCATCGCGTCCTGCGGCGCCTGTCCGTGTTGCTCCCGCGGGTGGTTGCACATGTGCGAGTCTCGCCCCGGAGGGCCGCGTCTGCGCACGTCCGATGGTCAGGAGGTCACGGCGGGATTCAGCGCCGCCACATTCGCGGAGGCCACCGTGGTCCACGAGTCGCAGGTCGCCCCGATCGGCGACGCTGTGCCGGATAGCGCCGCCGGTCTTCTCGCGTGTGCCGTCATCACTGGCGTTGGCGCCGTGTGGAATACGGCGCGAGTACGGCCTGGCGAGTCCGTCGTCGTCATTGGAGCAGGCGGCGTGGGGCTCAACGCAGTGCAGGGGGCGGCTTTGGCGGGCGCGGAGCCGGTCGTCGCCGTAGATCTGCTGGACAGCAAGCTCCACGCGGCCACTCGGTTCGGCGCGACACACGTCGTCAACGGGAGCGGCGCCAACGCGGTCGAGACCATCAGTGACATCACGCGCGGCGCCGACTACGTGTTCGTCACCGTGGGGAGCAGGGCAGCCATCCTCCAGGGACTGCCCATGTTGGGCCCGCGCGGAAAGCTCCTTATCGTCGGCATGCCGCCGCATGACGAGCACGAGATCCCGACATCTCTGGGCGTGTTCCGCGGCGAGAGGAGTGTCATGGGCGTCGGGATGGGCTCAACGAACCTCATGGTTGACGTGCCCAGGCTGGTCCATCTGTACGAGCAGGGCCGCCTCAAGCTCGACGAACTGGTCACGCGTACCTACCGGCTAGAGGATATCAACGAAGGCATCGCGTCCGCTTTGGCAGGTGAGGCCCTACGGAACGTCGTCGTGTTCTGAGCCCTCCGTAGCGGCGAAGCCGACGCTGAAGGCTGAGGCGGTCACGCCCTCCCTACACCCGCGGATCCGCGACGCTCTCCCAACTTGGTGATGGCATGGACTTCTGGACGTTGTTCCCACGTTGCGCGCCGCTGATAGGCGTTGTGCATCTCCGGCCGCTGCCCGGTAGTCCGAGGTGGGGACGCGACTGGCGCGCTGTCGAACGCGATGCGAGACGCGATGCAAAGGCGCTCGTTGACGCTGGAGCCGACGGCGTCATCGTCGAGAACTTCGGCGATGTCCCCTTCTATGCCACGTCCGTGTCACCCACGACGGTCGCGGCAATGACGGCGCTCACCCGCGCCGTGCGTGAGGAGATCGGCGACACTCCCATAGGCGTGAACGTCCTGCGCAACGATGCACAGGCGGCGCTCGCGGTCGCCATGGTCGCCGGGGCCGACTTCATCCGCGTGAACGTCCACGCCGGGGCGATGGTCACCGACCAGGGGGTCGTCGAGGGCAGGGCCGCTGAGACACTTCGCGAGCGAGCGCGGCTACGCGCCACGACGCTGATCTTCGCCGACATCGCGGTGAAGCACGCTACGCCGCTGGGCTCCGGCATCCCTATCGAGGAACTTGCCGAGGAGACGTTCGAGCGCGGACTCGCGGACGCCCTCATCGTCACCGGAACCGGCACGGGCAAGGAGACGTCGCAGGACGACGTAGCTCGTGTGCGTCGCGCTCTGCCGTCGGCCCCCGTGCTTGTCGGCAGCGGCGCGACGGTGGACGATGTAGGCGACATCATCGCTGTCGCGGACGGCGCTATCGTCGGGACGGCGCTCAAGGAGGACGGCGTCGTCACGAACCCGGTGGACGCAGAGCGGGCGGCGGCGTTCTTCGCTGCCTGCCCGAGAGACGAACGCAAACCACGCGCTAGGGGGTAAGACGTGACCGGGCCCACACTCACTCAGGACTTCTTCCGAGGCCGCCGCGAACGCTTCTTCGAGAGCATGGCGGACAACACCATCGCCGTGTTTCCCGCCGGCTCATCGACGCCGAACCACGTGAAGTTCCGCCAGAACAGCGATTTCTACTACCTGACGGGCTTCTCCGAGCCGGGGGCCGTGGCTGCGCTGCTCAAGAGCGAGGGCGAGCAGACCTACGTCCTGTTCGTCCCGCCGCGCAACGCCCACAGCGAGCGATGGGACGGCAAGCGCGCGGGTGTAGATGGGGCCATCAACGACTACGGCGCGGACGCGGCGCACTCGGTCGAGGACATCGACAAAGAGCTGCCGGTCCTCTTCCTCAAGGCGTGGCACGCCTACCTCAAGCCTGATGTACACACGCAGTTGGGACGCACGCTCTTCGGCATGTACGAGCGCGCCGCCAAGTCCAGCGACAGGCTTGGGCACGGCGCGGTGGAGCTGAAGGATCCCACGTGGAAACTCGCAGCGATGCGTGTCCACAAGACGCCAGAGGAACTCGCGGTGATGCGCCACGCAGCGCGTATATCCCGCGAATCCTACGCCGAGGCGATCCCCCACATCCGCCCGGGGGCTTACGAGCACGAGATACAGGCGCGGCTGGAGTACGGGTGGCGATCCCGCGGCGCGGATGGACCAGCGTACACGAGCATCGTCGGTGGAGGCGACAGCTCCACCTGCCTGCACTACGTCGAGAACGACAAGCAGATGCGAGACGGAGACGTGCTCCTCATCGACGCTGGCTGCATGTACCAGCACTACGCCTCCGACGTCACGCGTACCTACCCCATCAACGGCGCCTACACGGACGCGCAGCGCGCCATCTACGAAATCGTTCTGGCTGCGGAGAAGGCAGCCATCGAGGCGATGAAGCCCGGAGTCGCCGTCAAGGAAATCCACAGGACGGGCGCCCTGGTGATCCTCGCCGGCCTGGCGAAGCTAGGCCTGGTTAAGGACGAGGATCCCGAGGAACTGTTCAAGGACAACGCGCACCGACCGTTCTTCATGCACGGCATCGGACACAGTCTGGGTCTGGACACGCACGACTCCGCCCCCGCTGAGTCGGACGGTGAGCCGTTCAAGATGGAGGAAGGCGCCGTCCTCACGATCGAACCGGGCATCTATATCTCCGAGGGCGCCGAGGAAGCGCCGGAGGAATACCACGGGATCGGCGTGCGCATCGAGGACGACGTGCTCATCACCGCTGACGGCCATGAAGTCCTCACCGACGGCATCGTCAAGGAGATCGACGACGTGGAGGCGGCCGTCGGCAGCGCATGAACACGTTCCTCCTGTGCTGGAACCCGAAGTATTGGGACTGGCCGGAACTCCGCGAAGCGAAGACCGTCGTGGACGCTGGCGGCTTCGTCGAGCAGCGGTGGAGTTGCGGCACGAAGCAGGTGCGCATCGGCGACCGTCTGTTTCTCATACGCCTTGGGACGGAGCCGAAGGGCATCATGGCGTCCGGCATGGCAATATCGGAGCCGTTCGTCGAGGCGCACTGGGACGGGTCGGGCCGTACGAGGCGGTACCTCCACTGGCAGGTGGACGCGTTGCTCGACGCCGATGCCGAGCCCATACTCCCCCTCGCCAGGCTGAAGGCGGAGGCCGCCTTTCAGCCGATGAACTGGAGCGCGCGTCAGTCCGGCGTACGCGTGCCGGACCAAGTCGCGGCGGGCGTCGAGCGCGCATGGGCGCCGTTCGCCGCGGCCGAGACCACCACAGATGGGGCAGAGGACGATGATTAAGGTCGGCTGCATGTCGCTAAGCTACCGGGAGCTCGGACCCAACGGCGATATGACCATCGAGGACTTCCTCGAGAAGGCGTACGACATGCGCCTGGACGGCGTGGACCTCCACACCAGGGCGTTCGCATCGACGGACGACCGCGCGCTGCGTGAGGTCCGCCGCGCGTGCCACCGTCGTGGTCTCGCCCTCTCTTACCTTGCGGTCAGCAACAACTTCGGCAAGACGGGCGACGCCCTGCGAGCCGACATAGAACTGACGAAGGAGTGGACGGATATCGCGCAGCGCATGGGTGTGCCGCTGGTGCGCATCTTCGCCGCGTGGCTGCCCGACGACGAGCCGGAGGAGCCCGTCTGGGAGCGCATGTTCGGCGCGATCCGCGAGGTGGTCGACTACGCGGCGGAGCGCGATGTCGTCATCGGACTGCACAACCACAACCACGGTTGCGTCACGCGCACGGGCGACGACGTGCTGCGCATCCTCGACACGATCGACAGCCCGTATTTCTCCCACATTCTCGACACCGGGCAGTACGTGGGGTCGCCTGGCGCGTCGGGCGCCGATCGCGACGCCGACGCCGAGGAAGGGCTGTACAACAGCATCGCCACGAGCGCGCATCGCGCCGTGCACGTGCGCGCCAAGTTCTACCGCGTGGCGTCGGGCGTCGAGGAGTGGCTCGACTACCCGCGCATTCTCAAGATTCTCAAGGGCGTCGATTACAACGGCTGGATGTCCGTCGTGTACGAGGGCTGGGACGCGGAGCCTGCGGCCACCGCGGTGCCGAAGGCTGTCGCGCATCTCCGCACGCTGCTGGGCGAGGCCGGGATGTAGATCTGCGAAGAGCGCGCAGGACGGGCCGGCAGTGGTCGCGCGGCCGCTCCCGTGGCGAACCGCGCTGTGAGGACGGGCCGCCGCCCCTTTGCGGGGCTACTCCGCCCAACTGGGCTGCCAGTCCGCGTCGGGATGGTCGGTCAGCCTCGTCTGGTTTCCACCATCCGCGTCCATGACGTAGATTTCCCAGTTGCCATCGCGGTTCGAGGTGAATGCGAGAGCCGAACCCCACGGCGCCCAAGTGGGGTGGGCGTCCGATCCGGCATTGTCCGAAAGGTTCGTCACGTTGCCGCCATCCCCGTCCATGACAAAGATGTCGTTGTCGCCGTCTCGCGCTGAATTGAAAGCGATGCGGGAGCCGTCCGGCGACCAGACGGGATTGCCGTCTCCGGCTGGGTGGTTGGTGAGGTTCGTCATGTTCGCCCCGTCTGGGTCCATGACGTAGATATCCCCTTGCTCGCCACGGTCTGGGGCCGATTGGAACGCAATGCGCGTGCCGTCTGGCGACCAGGCCGGCGATCTGTCTTGAGCGTCACTGTTCGTGATGTTCGTCTGGCGGGCGCCGTTCGCGTGCATCACGAAGATGTCGTACGTGCGGCCCATGAACCGGTCGTTCGCTATACGCTTGCCGTCGGGTGACCAGGCGGGCGAGTCGTCCAACTCCTTGTGGTTGCTGAGGTTCGTCTGGTTTCGGCCGTCGGGGTCCATCACCCAAATGTGGTCATCGACGTCGTGGTCCGATACGAAGGCGATGAACTCCCCGTCGGGCGACCAGGCGGGTTGGCTGCACCAATCGCGCGGTTCGGTAATGGGCTCCAGATTCCTACCGTCGGCGTCCATAACGTAAATCCTGTGCAACCCATCTCGCTCCGACGCGAATGCTATGCGCCCCCGAAGCCTTGCAGGGATGAAAGGTCCGTCGTCGCCGTCATCCGCTTCAGGGTCGGTCGAGACGACCGGCGTGTCATCCTCCAGCGGCCCGGCGGTTCCCAGCGCGTCGTCGGGTTCGTCGCCGCACCCCCCAACGAGTACCGTCGCCGATACAAGGCACGTAGCGAGCAGGCTGCGCGTAGGCATCGCGGTTCTCCGAGCGCGGGGTATGACCTTCTGTGGACACTAAGAACCTACCCTACTATATCGGAGGGCGCAATGCAGCGGAGGTCGGTGGGACACGCCCTGCGATGTGCGTGTCGCTGTCCCGCACGCGCAGGCTGCCGCGCGACGATGCTCGGGCGCCACTGCAGCGCCTCGGACAGCGCAGCCCCTGCCTATGCCAGGTACTGCGCAAGAGCCCCTTTCCCCGGGTCGAAGGTAGGTGCGTGGTCCCACCGCGTCCCTGTCGCCTGCATGGCGTCGCGGATGTGGCGTCGCCGGTAGAGGCTCTCGAGGTTCTCGCCCGCCATCCTGTCGGGATCGAACCGCGACAGGATGGCTGAGCGCAGTCGCGCTACCGTGTCGGCGTGGGCCGGGTCGTCTACCAGTGAACGCCACTCGCCCGGGTCGGCCTCCAGGTCGAACAGTTGGTCGTCGTGACCATGGATGTAGTTGTACTTGTACCGCCCCTGGCGCGCCATGATGCACGGCACCCCTACGGCTTCGTGCGCCTGGACGAACACGCAGCGATCCTCCGCCTCCTCACCGAATGCCCGGAGCAGGCTTTCGCCATCGTGCGGCAAGGACGCTTCCACGCCCGCGACTTCGCAGAACGTGGGCAGCATGTCCAGGAGTGACACCGGATTCGGACAGGTGGCGCCGGCCCGCCAGCCGTCAGGGAAGCGGGCGATGAGAGGAACTCGGCACGACCACTCGTACAGATTCCTCTTCTGCACCATCTCTTTCTCGCAGAGCATGTCGCCGTGATCGCTCGTGAATACGACCACGGTGTTGTCCGCGAGACCCGTCGCGTCGAGCGTGTCCAGCAGCTCCCCGACCTTCTGGTCCATGTATGTCACGAGCGCGTAGTACGCCCGTCGAAGCCGACGCAGCCCGTCAGGATCGCGCAGGTCGTACCGGCGCGTCCCGTGGTACGCGTTGAGGTTCCGGTCGAGTAGGGAGTAGCTGTCGTCAAGCTCGTCCGGGAAGTCTGGGATGTCGATGTCGGCGTCTTCGTACATATCCCACAGCTCCTGCGGCGGCAGGAACGGCTCGTGCGGGTGGTGGTAGGACGCGCACAGCATGAAGGGCCCGTCCTCGGGCCGACGAGCCTTCGAGCGGAGGTACTCGATGGCGCGGAAGTGCGTCTCCTCGTCGTAGCTCAGGGCGTCGTGCCACACGTCGACCCGCACGGCGTCGCCGGTATAGCCGCGCGCGTTGTACGACGGTCGAGCGCCCATCACCTCCTCGCAATCGCGCCCTTGAGTCTCCTTGATACGAATCCACTCGGGGCGCACCCAGTCGAAGTGACACGAGTAGATGTCCGTAGTCATGCGTCGGTGGAAACCGTGCAACTGGTCGGGCCCGACGAAGTGCATCTTGCCGGATAGCACTGTGTCGTACCCCGCGTGGCTCAGATAGTGGGCATAGCTCACCTGATCCGCTGGGAGCAGGGCGCCGTTGTCCCACGCGCCTATCTCGGACGCATGGCGGCCCGCCGTGATGCAGGCTCGTCCCGGCGAGCAGAGGGGGAACGGGGTATACGCCGCGTCGAAGCGGACGCCCCGCTCCGCCAGCCGCTCCAGGTGCGGCGTCTGCACGACGGGATGCCCGTAGACGCCGGTCAGGGCCGCTGTCATCTGGTCCGACACGATGAAGAGGATGTTTGGCTGATCGCGCATCGTCACTGTCTTTCCAACTGTTACGTCCCGAGGCGCGCGACCCCGCCTACTGGGTCACTGCGGCCGGCGACGTTTTAGCCGTTGAGCCCCAGTCGAGTAGGACGCCCAGCGCGTCTCCGGGACTGTTCCACAGCAGGTCGAACGCCGCCTTCGCCTCCGTGTATGGAAAGCGGTGCGTGATCATCGCGTCCACACGGATGGCGTCGGACTGCATGAGCGCAACCGCCCGATCGACCGTCCGCGCGCGCGGCTCGTCGATGAGAATGCCCGCCACGAGGCGCCGATTCATGATCTTGCCCGAGTGCAGCGCAAGGGGCGCCTGCTGATAGAGGGCGATGAGCTGAAGCGTTCCGCGCGGGCGGACCATGTCCTGCGCCTGGTCGAACGACTTCACGCCCGCGTGGCCGCCAACGCAGTCGATGACAAGGTCGGCGCCCTCGCCATCGGTGGCCGCTCGGACGGCTTCGACCGGCTCTTTCTCCCGCGCGTTGACGACGATGTCGGCGCCAAGACTGCGCGCCAGATCGCACCGCTTTGTGAGCGCGTCGACGGCGATGATGCGTCCGACACCATGCGTCCTCAGCACCTGGAGCATGAGGCTGCCGACGAGTCCCTGTCCAAGGATGACCACGGTGGCGCCGGGTTGAGCGCCCGACGAGTCGGCCCACGCGATTGAGCTGGTGACTAGAGGGAGGAACGTCGCCGCTTCCTGCGACACGTCGTCGGGCAGACGAACCATCCTGCCGTCTGAGCCATCCGGCGTACCGATCGCGTGGGTCGCGTGGGGCGCCACGATCATCACGCGATCTCCCACGTCGTAGCCGCCTACATCATCGCCCACGGCTTCGACTCGACCGGCGAGCGAGTACCCCATGATGGACGGGGAAACTGCTTCGTCCTTGATGTACCGCGCGAACAGCTCCGAGCCGCGGCTTATGAGCGTGATGTCCGTTCGCGCCAGCACTTCATTCGGCCCGGGCGTCGGCGTAGGGACATCCTCGAGCTGGATGTTCCCGACCCCAGCCGGTTTGATTACTCGGATCATGGTCGGCTCCCACGGAGGCGTGGCGTCCTGTCGTCTAACGCGCCGAACGCTTTAGCCCACCCCACACTGTGGCAAGCTTCCCACCATCGTCGACACCAAGTCCCGACGTCTTCTCCTTCGCCGCGACGTAGTCGTCGTCCGTGGGAAGATACGCGGGATCGTCCACCCACACGATCACATCAATGAACCGCGTGCTGTTCCCCTGGCGGTGGAAGATGTGCATCGTGTTCTCGCCGTCGTCGAGTTCCTTGGTGTGCCCCTCGGCGTGGCTCGTAAGGACCCACGCCCACGCGGGCGTGTCCTGCTCGAAGATGCGGTCGTCGGCGTTATCGAACGGCGCGACGCCGTCGCCCCCAGGGAAGGGCGGCCCATCGGGGATATCGTCGTCCGGGTGGGCGTCGACGAGCATGTAGTCCGACTGGTTGCTGGGGTTGATGACGCGCCCAAAGAAGTACCACGTGCCCGCCTTGCCGTCCGCGCGGGAGATGTCGAAGGTGTACGACAGTCGTCCCCCGGCGCCGCCGTTGCGCGTGATCGCCTCGCCGAAGGCGTCGTCGGGAGCGTCAGGGGCGTTCCCTTCACCGGTGATTGGGAAGTGCTGGTCGCCCTCGGGCAGGCGTTGGTCGAAGGCCTCCGCTTCGAACCAGATCTGCGCTCCGCCGTCATGGTTCGACACCCTGAAGACCTCCACGGCGAAGATATGCGACGGCGCGAGCGCGAATACGGCGACCATCAGAACGGCGCTTGGCATCCGTAGAAGCCACATGGGTATCCTCCCTATTTGGCGCATCGGCGATCGACCAACCTCGGGTGGAGCTTAGTTGCTGGCGCCGGCACCAACAAGTGGGCGACACATAAGAGACGCCCGGGCTTCGTGGTCTGCCCTTGCTCTGTCGCCGCCCCGGTGTGATAGTGGCGCCGGGGATCGTCAGCCATAGTTCGGCAAGAACGCCATCGCCATGCGGGTAATGCTTCTCTATCGCCGCGCTGCTGAGCCGGACAACCGTGTCCTGCGATTCCTCGAAGACCACCTGGTCTCCGAGGCGCACGATGTCTTCATAGATCGGCACATGAGCATTGGCGTCGAGTGGGCGCAGGAGATCGAGACCCAGATACGTCAGGCCGACGTCGTCGTCGCGCTTCTGTCCGCGAACTCCATCCACAGCGAGATGGTCGAGCACGAACTCGCCATCGCCCACGACGCCTCCCAAGCGGGCGACGGTACACCTCGCATTGTCCCGGTGAGGTTGGCGTACGACGGGGATCTGCCGCCCGCGATGGGGAACGTCGTGAACGGTCTGCCGCAACTGCGCTGGTCGAACGCCGAGGACGATGGAAAGCTGTGCGTGGAAGTCGGCGCCGCCGTGCGCGCGCCGGTCTCGTCCCTGACGGAGTCGGAGCTACTGTCCGCTCCGGTCGGTGGCGCCGTCCCGTTGGACTCCAAGCTCTACGTCAGTCGCGACACCGACGACCTGTTCCACCGTTCCGTGACACGCCGTGACAGCATCATCCTGATTAAGGGCGCACGGCAGATGGGCAAGACGTCCCTCCTGGCGCGTGGACTCATGCAGGCGAGGGAGGAGGGCGTGCCAGCGCCGTTTACGGACCTGCAGGCCTTGAGCCTACGGCAGGTTGGGTCTGCGGAGGCGTTCTTCCTGAGCCTGGCCTACTCCCTCGTAGAGCAACTCGACCTCGACGCCATGCCCGAGGACACATGGACCGATCGGCTCGGCCCGGGCGTCAACTTCGAGCGGTACATCCGACGCGTGGCGCTGAAGGAAGTGGATCAGCTTGTGTGGGCGCTCGACGAGGTGGACGGCATGTTCGAGACCGACTACGCGAGCGAGGTGTTCGGCCTCTTCCGATCGTGGCACAACAAGCGCGCGCTCGACCCAACGGGTCCGTGGAGCAAGCTCACGCTAGTCATCGCCTACGCTACGGAAGCGCATCTCTTCATCAAGGATGTGAACCAGTCGCCCTTCAACGTCGGCACGAGGCTTGAACTCGGGGACTTCGACGAGAGCCAGATCGCCGAGCTCAACGCCCGCTACGGCGGCCCGCTTTCTGCCGAGGAAGTGGCGCGATTCACACGGCTCGTGGGCGGACATCCCTACCTCGCCCAACGCGGATTCCAGGCGGTCGTCGAGCACGGCCTGGACTTCGCGACGCTGGAGGCGACGGCCGCCGAAGAGGACGGGCCGTATGGCGACCACCTGCGCCGCATCCTGGTTCTCCTCGCGCAGAATGAGGAACGGCGCCGCGCGGTAAGCGACCTCCTCGCCGGCCAGTCCAACCCGGACGCCGAGACGTTCTATCACCTACGCACGGCGGGGCTGCTCATCGGAGGTTCGATGCAGAGCGCGCGGTTCCGCAACGACCTGTATCCAGCGTACCTCCGGCGGCATCTCCTGTGAACGAAGACACCCGCAGGGATGGGGAATCCGCCGCGTTCTACGTCCCTGGGGGGACACTACGACTGGAAGCGCCCTCGTACGCCGTCCGCGCCGCGGACAGGGAGTTGCACGCCGCTCTCACGGAGGGCGAGTTCTGCTACGTGCTCACCTCGCGCCAGATGGGGAAATCCTCGCTCATGGTGCGCGCGGCGGCGCGCCTGCGCGATGAAGGGGCGATGGTCGCCGTCATCGACCTCACCGCCGTCGGGCTGAACCTTACCCCCGAGCAGTGGTACGCGGGGCTTCTCAGCCACGTAGGGGAGCAGTTGGGTCTGGAGGACGAGCTAGACGACTTCTGGATAGAGCAGGACGTCCTCGGCCCCGTGCAGCGGTGGGTAGCCGCGATTGAGAAGGTAATCCTGCCCCGCGCGGACGGTCAGGTGGTCTTCTTCGTGGACGAAATCGACGCGGTGATGAGTCTGTCGTTCTCCCCCGACGAGTTCTTCGCCGCGATACGCGCCTGCTACAACCGCCGCGTGGAATCCCCCGAGCTACAGCAGCTCACGTTTTGCCTGATAGGCGTCGCCTCCCCCACGGATTTGAACGAAGACCCCCGCACGACGCCGTTCAACATCGGGCATCGCATAGAACTCGCCGACCTCACCGAGGACGACGGAGGAGTACTGGCGGACGGGCTGCACGGCGATCCCGTGACGGCTCGAGGCCTCCTACGACGCGTGCTCTACTGGACGAACGGGCATCCGTACCTGACGCAACGGCTCTGCCACGCGATAGCGACGGACGGCTCCGCAGCCGCTGACGCCGACATCGACCGCGTCTGCGGCGACCTCTTCCTGTCCGAGGAGGGTCGTGGCCAGGACACGAACCTGACGTTCGCCCGCGACCGCGTCCTCCGTAGCCCCGAATACGACGGAGCGGACCTCGCCGGCCTTCTCACGCTATACGACGACATCCTGCGCGGACGGCGCGTCCCGGTGGACGACGCCAACCCCCTCGTCAGCATCCTCAAGCTAGCCGGCACTGTCCGCGTCGACGGCGCACGGCTGCGGGTGAGGAACCGCATCTACGAGCGGGTGTTCGACCGGGCGTGGGTCCGTGACAGCATGCCCGACGCGGAACTCAGGCGGCAGAAGCAGGCGTTCTGGCGGGGCGCTCGCCGCGTCTCGGCGGCCGTCGTGGTGTTCGCCGCCATCGCCATCTATGCCGGCGTGCAGAGCGTCCGTCTGAGCGATGCGCTAGCGACAAGTCGCGCCGATCGCGAGGCCCTCGCGGCGACCGTGGCTGACCTGCGGATCGCTAACAACGTGCGCTTGCTGGAGAATGGCGATGCCAGCGGCCTCGTCGGGTTGGCGAAGACCGCGAGGTCGCTTCCTCCGGGGCCGGAACTGCGGCTACTGGGCGCCACGTGGGCGTCGTGGGAGCGGCGATACGCGGGACGTCTCCGCGCGATCGTTGGCCCCGAGGAGGGCGTGTCGAGCTTCGCGATGAGCCCCAGCGCCACGTGGTTCGCCACGGCCGATGCACGGGGCCTGGCGCAACTGTGGCGAACCGCGGACAGGACGCCACACGGGGCAGCCCTCGAGCATGGCTCTCCTATCTCTGGGCTGAGCTTCGACCCCGGGGGGCGCACGCTCGAAACGCGCTCCGACGACGGCGTCGTTAAGCTGTGGGATGTCGCGACCACTTCGCTGCGCGCCACGCTCCGCCATCCAGAAGCCGTGCAGTTCAGTCGGTTCACCTTCGACGCGGAGCATCTGGCGACGTTGACGTATACGGATTCGGGGGCCACCGTCGTGAGGCGTTGGGACACCGATACCGGCGACCTCGCCGCGGAGCCGTCGAGCCTCGACGGGGTGGTCAGCTTGGGGCCAGACGCGTACCTCCTCGTGTTTGACGGGTCTATCAGACGCGCGGCGATCGTGGACACCGCGACGATGGAGCGACTGAGCTATGTTTCGCTTCCGTCCACGATAAGCTCGGAGGCCGCTGAGGATGCCACCGGCGCGTGGGTGGTGATCGGGTTTGCCGATGGCTCTATCGTGTATGGATCGCTATCGCCTGCGAGCGTGCCAAGCGATTGGCCCTCGGACGGGGATATCCAGTTCGGGTCGCGGGAGTCCGACGCGACTCACCACCTGTTCGACGCGCCCGTGACCGTCGTATCTATAAGCGGCGACGGCCGCGTCGTCGCCGCCATGACAGGAGACCCGACCGGTCAGATTCTCGTCTTGCACGCAGAGACCGGCGAGCCAGTTGGGCGCCCTATCTTCCACCAGTCCCCTATCGTGGGCCTGCGGCTGTCGTATGACGGCTCGTTGCTGGCAGGCGGCGCGGGTGACACGGCGCGCGTCTGGTCGACGGAGTCAGGCGAAGACCTGGCAGGCGCGCTTACGTTCCCGGCGGCGTCGCCCGCGCCAGCGGTCGGGGAAGGCGTCCCACGCGCCGAACCGAGCGAAATCAAGTCGCTGGCGTTCTCAGGGGGCGAGTCGCCTGAGCTGTTCGTGGAGATGGCGAACGCCGCTCCCGTGTACGTGTACCGGGTGCGCACGGCGGGCCAAGTGGAGGAGGTCGTTTCCTATGCTGGCGGCTGGGCTGCAAAGCTTGGTCTGTCAGAGGACGGTTCGACGCTCGTTACGTGTTCAACGGCGGGGCCATCGGCACATGTGTGGGACGCTGCCGCCGGTTCCGCGGAGTCTGAGGTACTCGGACTGCCTCACGGCGGCGTCAATCGGAGAGACCGGGCCGTGGCTGTCTCCCCCGACGGGTCCGCGTTCGCAATACGCACGCTCACGAACATCCAGCAGTACGACACGGCGTCGAGTGAACCCGTCGGGCCGCCCGTGTCGTGCGGCCCGGAGGCCGCCGCGCTAGCCTACACTCCTGACGGCGCGTTGCTCGCTCTGGCGGACGGTTCCCAGATCAGGTTCCTGCGTCGCGCCGACAGCGCGCAGACAGCGACTGTCGACATCGGCGCCCGCATCGTCGACCTGGCTTTCGACCGTTCGGGGACGTTCCTCGCGGTTGCCGTAGGGGCGGAGGTCCGGTTCTTCAGCTACCCGGCAGGCGATCAGGTGTTCGAGGCGATCGACCATCCACAGGCGGTCACGCATCTCGCGCTTGGTGACGGCGGGATTCTGCTGGCGACCGTTACATCCGACAACGCCGCGCGCGTGTGGGACATCACGACCGGCAGCCGCCTCGGGCGGGCGATGCGGCACGCGGCCAGGGTGGACGACATCGCGTTCGCGCCCAGGGGGCGATTCGTAGCGACTGCGGCAACGGACTCTCGCGTGCGGTTCTGGGACACTGAAACCGGGCGACCGCACGGGTTGCCGATCTCCGTGCCTGGCGTAGCTCAGGCAATCGCCTTCACGTCGGACGGCTCGACCATGTTCACCGGGGGATTCTCGGGTCGGGTGCTGCGTTGGCGGCTGCCATCTCTACCCGCAACGGTGGAGGAGATGGTGCGTCGAACCCGCGCGACGACGGGATTGCGGGCGGGACCGGGCCGCAGCATACGGAGGATTTCGCCAGCGGAATGGCACGCTCTCCAGGCGGGCATGCGCCCAGCGCCGGCCGAGCGCTAGCGCGTAGACGGTTCGTTACACGCGGTCGGCGGCTTTCCTCGAACCACTCCCTTATGCGCCGCGGCGAGACGTGCATCCAACCCAACGCTTAGGTGGGTGGGCCGCTTCAGACGCAAGCCCCCCGCGCTATACTTGCCTGTCAAGCGTTCCCACGCCAGAAGGAGTTCTCCGTGTCGTTTCGATCCACCGTCCGTTCGGCTCTCGGCGTCCTCCTCGCGTTCCTGACCGCGACCTCCCTCGGCAACGAGAAGTCCATACGCGCGCACCGTACCGCAGAGGCTATTGAGGTCGATGGGCATTTCAACGAGGCGAGTTGGGGCGCTACTGCGGGTATTGAGGACTTCATCCAGCAGGAGCCCGACGAAGGGGAGCCCCTCTCAGAGCGCACCCGTGTGCGGGTGATGTACGACGACGAGAACCTCTACGTCGGCTTCGAGTGCTGGGACTCCGAACCCGACCGCATCGTCGCCAACGAGATGCGACGCGACGGCGCGCTCTGGCAGAACGACAACGTCTACATCACGCTGGACACCTACGGCGCGAAGCGGGAGGGATACTACTTCCGCACGAATCCTCTCGGCGCCCAGGAGGACATGGCGGTCGCCAAGGACGGCGACGACCTCAACGGCAATTGGGACTGCATCTGGGAGAGCGCCGGGCGCATCCACGACGAGGGCTGGGATGTCGAGATCGCCATCCCCTTCAGCCAGCTCCGCTTCCGTGAGGCGGAGGAGATGGAGTGGGGCATCAATTTCGGCCGCAACATCACCCGTCTGAACGGCGCCGCGCAGTGGGTTCCCGTCCCTCGCAGCGAGTTCTTCATGGGCACGTTCCGACCGACGTACACGGCGCCGCTGACCGGCATAGCCGGCATCCGTTCGTCCTCGCATCTCGACGTGAAACCGTACGTCGTCGGAGGCGGGTCGGAGGAGTTCGACGAGGATGAAGGGACGTGGGGAGACGCCTTCGAGCGCGACATCGGCCTCGACGTCAAGTACGGCGTCACGTCGAACCTGACGTTGGACGTCACCGTGAACACCGACTTCGCCCAGGTCGAGTCCGACCGCGAGCAGGTCAACCTTACGCGCTTCGACCTGTTCTTCCCCGAGAAGCGCGAGTTCTTCCTCGAAGGCAGCGGCATGTTCTCCTTCGGAGCGGGTGGCGACTTCTCGCCGGACATGTCTCTGTTCTACAGCCGACGCATCGGCATCGACGAGGAGGCGGAGACGCTAGTTCCCGTGCTGGGGGCACGAAACTCACGGGCAAGATGGGTCCGTACAGCGTTGGCGCCCTTACCGTGCTGACCGACGAGACGGAGTTCTCGCCGCGCAAGAGCTACAGCGTCCTGCGCGTGCAGCGCGACATTCTGCGCCGCTCGCAGATGGGCGCCATCGTCACGAACCAGCAGCCCGTGGGCGGCGAGGCGGACGACTACGCGCGCAACGGCGGCGTGGACTTCACGCTACGGCCGACGGATCAGTGGCGCGTTGACGCCTTGGTTGCCGGCAGTGACACGCCAGACCCCGACAGGAACGGCGTCGCTTTCTATGCCGGAAACAACTGGCGCAACGACAACTTCCGTGTATCCGCGTCCTACCTGGACATCGCGCCCGATTTCACGGCGGAGACCGGCTTCGTGCAGCGCGAGGATATGCGCCGATTCCAGTTCAGCGGCAGCGCGGAAGCGCATCCCGACACGACCATCCGCGGGATGGATGTCGAGGGCCGTGGCAGTTACCTGCTGGACCACGACAACGAGGTCATCGGCTGGAACTACGGCGGCAAGGCGGGCATGTACTTCTCGTCCGGCGACGGATTCGGCGCCGGCTTTGGGCAGTCGTACGACATCGTCGACGAGGCGTTCGAGGTAGGAGACGCCTGGGTGCTGCCTGGGGAATACCACATGCTCGGCTCCGGGATGGGCTTTGGCACCAACGAGAGCCGACCCATGTCCTTGTTCAGCGAGGTGCAGTTCGGCGAGTTCTTTGGAGGCACGCGTCTAGGGATCGACGTGGACACGCGCTGGCGCGTAACGCATCAGCTGGCGATCGAGGGACGTTACGGCCACAACCGTATCGACTTGCCGGAGGACGACACGACCACGAACGTCATCGGGACACGCGTGAGCTACTCGTTGAACACGCGCTTCTTCACCAAGCTGTTCGCCCAATACAACGACACGAGCGACCGCGCGGGGATGAACTTCCTGCTCAACTACATCTACGAACCGGGCAGCGATTTCTACCTCGTCTACGACCACGGCTGGGACACGACCGATGGGTTCGCGACGCGCAACTGGGCTATCCTCAGCAAGGTGACGTTCCTGCGCAGCTACTAGGCGTTGCTCGCGCAAGCGGGGACAACCGGCGGCGCCTCTTTACACCGACCACCGTGCCTCCCACATCCGAGCCGGAGCCCGACATGCCCGACACGCTGACATTCCTGCACACGGCGGCCCCGCTCGCCCTCGCGTTCGACGAACTCATCGCGGAGATTGCGCCAGGTCTCCCGGCGCGCCACCTGATCGCGCCAGATCTCCTTGGTACGGCGCGAGAGCATGGCGCGGATGCCAACGAGACGCGCGAGGCTGTCGAAGGAGCCGTTGCGAACGCAGTCGACGGTGGCGCCCGCGTGGTGCTCTGCACGTGTTCGACCATCGGCGACCCCGCTGAGAGCGCCGACGTCGCAGCGGTCGTCATGCGCGTGGATCGGCCGATGGCGGAGCGCGCCGTCGAGGCGGGCTCGCGCGTACTCGTCGTTGCGACGTTGGAAAGCACGGTCGGACCAACGACAGACCTGATCCGAGACGCCGCGGAGAACGCGGGAACCGACATCACCCTCTCGACCGTCGTCGCTGAGGCGGCGTGGGCGAAATTCGAGGCCGGGGATCTGGACGGCTACTACGCGGAGGTCGCCGACGCCGTTGCGAGGAACGCGGAGGGCGTCGACGCGATCATCCTGGCGCAAGGGTCCATGGCGCCGGCCGCGGATCTGTGTGGGGGCGTGGCCGTTCCCGTTCTCAGCAGCCCACGTCTCGGGGTCGAGGCCGCCGTCGCGGCGTACCGTGCGAGCCACTAGTTCGTCCCAGTCTGTGTTGTGTTGCGGCGCCACCACCGGACAGGCGTCATCCTGAGCGACCGAAGGGAGTCGAAGGATCTCGGCCGCCCACAGCCCGACCGAACGCACCATGGGCCGAGTGGCTCGGCACTAGGACAGTTCCGCCGGTTGGCTGAGCGGCGCGCTGGAGCCCTAGTCGCGAGTCTTGATGGCCGCCCACGAGGACGCCAGCTTCCGACGCGGGTCGACGGCTTTCAGGCCCAGCGCGTATTCCACGCCGTTTTCCATGGCATCCGTGACGACGCCAGCGTCGATGGCGTCGTTCAGCAGCAGGACGTCATCGGCGACGCACGCGGTGTGCCAGCCGCCCTTGTCGGTGGCTATCCACGCCGACTGCGCCCCGGCGCCCAGGGACATGCCCGCAGCTGCTTGGTCGACCTCCAGCGTTCCGTCGACATATATCTGCACCGTCCCACCGTCGAGGACGTTCGCGACGTGGTACCACGTGTCCTCCTTCACCTGGAATCCACTACCGACATTCCAGGAGTTGCTCCATAGGTTCAGGATGTTCGCGTCCGTCTTGTACGGGACGATCCGCTGATCCCCGCCATCCCAGATGGCGAAGTAGTTCTGCTGCCCAGCGATGTCGGTGAATTGGATCCACATCATCACCGTAAGCCTGTCCGAGACGCTCTCGGCGGGCAGGGGGATCTGAACCGTGTCGCCTTTGGCGAACTCGATGGCCCCATCGACTTGACCGTCTACCCAGTCCCACCCTGTAGCTGACCGTGGTGGCCGTTCGCCGACGTGTCCATTGCCTCCACACCGTCCGCATCGTTGAGAAGCCACGCTCCCACGACGATGCCTGGGTCGATCGCCGCGTGCGCGGCGCCACTCGTGCAAATCATCATGACGACCCCAACAGCCTGTTTCCAGCCCCGCATCACCTGTCTCCCTCGCCAAACCCGTCTGTGCATTTCCGCGCGGAATCGCTTCATCTGGCGTCGCCGTCTGGAGGATAGCGCACAATGGAGCCCGAGGCCGGGGCCGCGGCGCGCCTCCGCCCTGTGCAGGTACTCGCGTGACCGGTGGAACGTCGCGAGCGCACTTGACGTATGGCCGAACACGACCCAGTAGGAGCTAGAGGAATCCGCGATGGCGTTCATATCCGGCCCACCCGAAGTCACGCTGATCGACGCCATCGACAAGCCCTACGAGACGGCTGTCGGCGCTGCGCGCACGTGCTATTCCTCGCGCGGCATCGTCCTGCCTGATCAGGTCTCTAAGACGCGCCGCTCGCGCGACCTACGCGACCGGATCGCGTCGAGCACGCTTGCGGCGGGGCACCTCACGACGCGCCAGCATGCGACGTTCGTCTTCGGCATGGACAAAGTGTCGCGTGCTGCGGTCTGGTCGTTCCTACACAGCCATCCGTTCTACAACTCCGAGCAGGTGAGCCAGCGGTACGTCGAGGTGCAGCCCGGCAGCTACGTCGTGCCGGACCTTGATCCCGATGCGCTAGAGGTCTACGAGTCGACTGTCCAGATGCAGACCGAGGCGTACCAGCGGCTCATCAAGCTCCTCGCCCCGACGATTCGCGAAGAGTTCCACACGCTGTTTCCCGCGCGCGCGAAGCGTCCCGAGCCTTGGGAACGCCACCTGGAGCGGAAGGCCTATGAGGTAGCTCGCTACGTGCTCCCGGTGGCGACATACACATATCTCTATCACACGGTGAGCGCTCTCACCCTCATCCGATACGCGAGGCTCGCGGCGTTCTTCGATGCGCCCACGGAGCAGCGCCTCCTCGTCGACGGCATGCTCGCAGCAGTCACTGAGCGGGATGAGTTGTTCGCGCGTGAGTTAGAAGATCCGATCCCTCTCGACCAGACGCCGGAGTACGAGTTCCTAGCGAAGGCGGATAGCGGCGGCAGGAGGGTGCTCGCGGCAGACCACAACCGGGAGTTTGACGCTCGGCTCGGGGAGCACACGTCCGTGCTGCTGGGCCACGACCCAGCGGCGGAGCGGACGATGGCGGACGCCGTGCGATCCGTGCTGGGCGCGCCCGAGAGCGCCTTGTCCGACGCCGACGCTCTCGCTCTGCTCCTCGATCCATCGCGCAACGCGTACTACGCCGAGACGATGAACATCCACACGCTGACGAAGCTATCGCGCGCGATGTACCACGTGAACTACACCTTCGCCAAGAAGCTGAGCCACACGGCGGACTCCCAGGATCAGCGGCACCGGATGGTCCCGGCGTCGAGACCGGTGCTGAGCGCGGTGTACTCGGGCGAGCCGGACACGGTGACGCCGAAACTCGTAGGCCTCAACGACGAGGCGCGCGAGGTGTACGACGAGGCAAACGCGCGCGCCTTCGAGAACATCAACCGGCTGCTCGACGCAGGCGTCCCGGATGAATCCGCCTTCTACCTGTTGCCGAACGCCTACTCGATTCGCATGATCGAGTCCGGGTCGCTCATGGACCTGCACCACAAGTGGCGTATGCGCCTGTGCTACGCGGCGCAGGAGGAGATATTCCACGCGTCCGTCGACGAAGTGCAGCAGGTGCGCGCGGCGCATCCCACCGTCGGCAAGTACCTGCACGCCCCGTGCTGGTTCCGGCTCGAGACCCCGCAGACGCCCTACTGCCCCGAGGGCGACAGATTCTGTGGCGTGCCGGTGTGGAAGCTCGAACCAGCCGCGTTCAGCCGCGTCCTGTAGCCGGCGCGCCTCGGGCCGAACCACGTGGATACATCGCTGCCGGTGACTTGCCGCGCCGCGCGTTCGGGTGCTACGTTTCCGACGGCGTCCACGACCTGCCGCGAGGACGCCCGACGAGGCAAGCGGAGCGCGTATGCAGTCTGTAACGGGCGTAGTGTTGGCGGGCGGGCGCAGCAGCCGCATGGGCGCCGACAAGGCCCTCATCGACCTCGCTGGAGAGTCGGTGATCGCCCGCATCCTCCGCCAAGTTCGTGAGTGCGCCGACGACACCTACATCGTCGGAGACCGTCCTGAACGCTTCCTTGATCTCCCCGTCCGCGTCCTGCCCGACGACCGTCCCGGCCTCGGCGCGATCGGTGGCATCGCAACGGGTCTCCGCGCTGCGGGCGAGGGTATCGTTGTATGCGTCGCGTGCGATATGCCGTTTGTCGACGCGGAACTCATGCGGCTGCTCGTGGACTCCGTAGGATCCGCCGATGGAGCCATCGTCCAGACGCCACGTGGCTACGAGCCCCTATGCGCGGCGTACCGCGTAGACATCCTCGACCGGTTGCTCGACATGATCCGCGAGGGCGAACTGGCCGCACAGTCCATCGCCCGGCGCATGAACCTGACTGCGGTCGACGAGGACGCCCTGTTGGCTGCGGGAATGGACTCTCGAAGGCTCTTCAACATGAACACCCCGGACGACCTCGAACAGGCGCGGGAACTCGCCCTGATCTTGGGATAGGAGCCGACATGGCCGACATGCTCAGCGTCGACGAGGCGCTCGCGCGAATGCTCGCGACCATCGCGCCCACCGAGGCCGAGCGCGTGCCCGTGCTCACATGCGGCGGCATGGCGCTCGCAGAGGACGCCGTCGCGACGGAGGACAACCCGCCGTTCGACAACTCCGCGATGGACGGCTTCGCCGTGAGGGCCGAGGATCTGACAGACGCGAGCGACGCGAACCCGGTCACGCTACCGGTCCTGGAGGACATTCCAGCGGGCGTCGCGCCGTCTCGCGTTGTCGTCTCTGGGTCGGTGTCGCGCATCATGACGGGCGCGATGCTGCCAGAGGGCGCCGACTCGGTCGTGATGGTGGAGAGCACGCGCGCCGACGGCGACGATGTCGCGTTCATGGAGGCGCCGCGCCAGGGGCAGCACATCCGTCGCGCTGGCGAGAGCGTGCGCGTCGGCGACACCGTCCTGGCCGCTGGCACGATGATGCAGCCCGCCGAGATGGCGATGCTCGCCTCCCTGAATGTCGGCGAACCGTCGGTGCATAGACGCCCACGCGTGGCGGTCATCTCGACCGGAGACGAACTGACGCCGGTAGGCGAACCGCTGGCGCCGGGCAAGATCCGCGATAGCAACCGCTACGGACTGTACGGCCAGATCATTGAGGCCGGCGCGGCGCCCATCGACCTGGGCATCGTCTCCGACGACGCGTCGGACGTCGAGGACCGGCTACGCCGCGCCGTCTCCGAGGCGGACGCGCTTGTGACAAGCGGCGGCGTGAGCGTCGGCGACTACGATGTCGTGAAGGACGTGCTGCTCAAGCTAGGCACCCTCGACTTCTGGCGCGTCGCCATGAAGCCCGGCAAGCCGCAGGCGTTTGGCGAGATTGAGGGGAAGCCCGTGTTTGCGCTGCCGGGCAACCCTGTGTCGTCCATGGTCGTGTTTGAGCTGTTCGTACGCCCCGCGTTGCTCAAGATGGGCGGTCACGCGCGCCAGCATCGACAGGTAGTGCGGGCGCTGATGGACGAGCGGGTAGCCAACGACGCGCGCGGGCGCGTTAACTACATGCGCGTTACACTTGAGCGGCGGGACGGGCGTCTGCACGCGCGCACGACGGGCACGCAGGGGTCAGGCGTCCTCAGGTCGCTGGTGTTGGCGGACGGGTTGGCTGTCATTGGCGACGAGGGAGCCCCGGTTGGCGGCGAGGTGGATGTCATACTGACGTCAGCGGCTCCACGACCCGCCTGACGCGCGACAGGACAAGCGAGAGGCACAGGCATGGATCGACGTACGTTCTTGCGCGTATCTGCGGTAAGCGCGGCAGGCATATGGCTCCCCGTAAAGGATGGGAAGGGCGAGGCGCGCGAAGCGCAGGCGGCCGACGCCAACGTCCTGATCAACACGGCGGCGAAGCCTTCTTCGTGGATCACCCCAAACGACGAATTCTACGTGCAGGACATAACGGCGGGCGAGCATCCCCACGTCGATGTCGAGAAGTGGAAGCTGATCGTGAACGGGCTGGTGAGGAAGGCGAAGCTCGTCACATTTGACGACGTGCTGGCTCTGCCAGCCGTGACGACGGAGCGGACGTTGGCGTGCATCGGCGACCCGGTCGGAGGCGAGCAGATCGGCAACGCGGTCTGGAAGGGCATCCGGGTGAGTGACCTGCTCGCCGATACGCAGCCGCGGGATGCGGCCACGCGGGTGGTCTTCAAGTCATCGGACGGCTACACGACGGGCATACCCATCGCGGACGCGTTGCACGAGGACGCGGTGCTCGCCTATGAGATGAATGGCGAGCCGCTGCCCCGCGCCCATGGCTATCCGCTGCGCTTCCTCAACCCCGGCAAGTACGGCCAGAAGTGCCCGAAGTGGATCATCGGCGTGGAACTCGTCGCGCGCGAGTACCTGGGCTACTGGGAGAGCAAGGGCTGGGACGACACCGCAGCGGTGCGCATGGCCACCCGCATCAACCAGCCAGCAGCTGGCGATGCCCTGCCCGCGGGCGCCTATCGCATCAGTGGGTCCGCCTTCGACGGTGGCAACCACGGCGGCATAGCGCGCGTCGAGGTCAGCGTGGACGGCGGCGAGACGTGGAACGACGCCAACATCTGGGGCTCGGGTCACATCCGCTCGTGGCATCTGTGGGAGTACGAGTGGGCGGTGCCGGCAGGGGCGCAGACGGCGAAGATCCTCGCGCGATCGGTCGGAGCCGATGGCGAGGTGCAGACGCCGACTCCCGAAGACGGCCACCCGCGTGGCGCCACGGGCTACCACACGCTCGAAGTTGACATCAGCGCGTAGGACGCGATCCAGTGGGGTGAACGCCCGATGAGCGACACGCTCTACGACATTGCGGTGATCGGCGCTGGGCCTGCCGGCGCGCAGGCCGCCATCTCTGGTTGCCACCAGATGCGCCATGTGCTCGTTCTCGACGCTGGCGGAATCAGCCGACGCGAAGGACGCGCGTACTGGTCCAAGTCCGTCGAACTCGAGGACGTTCCTGTCTTCACGGGAATCACGGGTCCTCGGCTGAAGAAGGCGCTCCGCGAGTGGATGGACTCGCGCCCCGTGCGAGACGTGACGATCGCGGGCGAGGATCGGAAGTACGGCATAGAAGTGCGCCCAGGCGTCGTCCTCAAACTCGAGCGCGAGGGCGATGCGTTCCACCTCGACGCTTCCGTGGCTCCGCTGGACGATCAGCATGAGGTGCAGGCCAAGGAGACGTTCCGCGCGCGCACGGTTGTCGTGGCGAGCGGGTTCGAGGACGAGTGGCCCGACATCGAACACGATCCAACCGCAACCCGCCTTTTCGACCAGTACCGCGTCGCCTTCCGGTACGCCGGCAACAAGCGGGGGTGGCACGTCTGCATCCGGTGCGACGGCCACCTGCATATCGATCAGAAGATGGCGTTCTACGGCGTTGGCGACTACATTTACGAGATGGTCATCGGCGCTCAGGACTTCACCGACAAGCTCACGGTACTCACCGACGGCCGACCACACGACATGTCCGCGAAGGTGCACGCCCACGCGATGGCGATGGGCGTGGAGATCGACGAGCGGAAGATCGTCAAGCACATTGGTGAGAAGACGAACCTCCTGGGCTTCGAGATGGAGGACGGCGAGCAGGCGTTCTTCCACGGCTTCTTCGTCGACGAAGGTCTCGACCCCAACACGAAGTTCCTCGAAGGATGGGATGTCGCGACGGACGAAGACGGTCTCCTCGAAGTCGACGAGGACAACCAGGTGCAGGACAGCGCTGGCGAGCCGGTCCCAGGCCTCTATGCCGCGGGCGACATTGTCGCGGGTGAGCGCAAGCTCGTCACCGCGTCGTTCGGAATGGGGCAGAACGCCGGCATCTGCGCGTCCGACTCCCTGCGCAAATGGAAGTTCCCCCGATGAAGCGAGTCGTGCTTGCGCTCGCAGCGGGGTTGATGCTTGCCGCTGTGACAGCGCGCGCTGACCCGCTGTTCGACCGCGGCGTCGCCCTCGCCGAGCTAGCGGGGGATCTCGTCGCCGCCGAGTCGGCGGGCGATGTCGCCGCGGTCATGGCGCTCTACGGCGCCGGAGACGGCATCGCCTACTACGACGGCCGCGATTCCCATGTCGGGCGGGACGCGGTCGAGGCGGCGGTCGCCGCGCGCGTGGTCAGCTTGCCGAAACGCGACTTCATCGCCACTGCTCCGCGCGTCCTTGTTGGCGCCGCCACGGGGTGGATCTTCGTCGAGTGGGAGTGGGGTGGCGAGTCTGGCAGACATGTCGCGCGCGCCCGACGCGAGGGCGGGTCGTGGTTGCTGGGCGCCTTGGATTTCGACGGGACCAGCGCGGATATGCCTATCGCGGGGTTCGACGCGTCCGACGCCAGCGGCGCCATCGACGGGCCCACGCAGATGATGGAAGACGGCGCTGCCGCGTTCGCCGCGGAGGACCAGGCCGGGCAGTTGGCGGTGATAGTCGAGGATGTCGCGGACTTCGTCTTCATCGACGCGGACGGCGATCGGTGGACAGGCGTGCTTGCCCTGGGGTGGGCGGGGTTCGCCGAGCCCCCAGAGGGGCTCTCTCGCGAGGCGATGACGCTCTTCGTGGGCGCCGGGGTCGGGCGCGCCATCGCGTTCCAAGACGTCGACGGGCAACGCACGTCGCTGCTCATGGAGCGCCGAAATGGCTGGCGGGTGGTCGAGGCGTCAATGAGTGTGCCGTTGGACGTCCTTGATGTCTCACCCGCAGGGAAGCTGATGACAACGTGGGGCGCTCTCCGTCGCTCCGTGCGCTAGGCAGCGTCCGCGATCGCCTACCTCCGCGATGCCACATCGGCCGGCGTTCCGTGGCGCGGTGGTTTGGCCAAGTCTAACATAAGTTATACTTATGCTGCTGACACACGACAGGAGGGGCGGGATCATGCCCGTGAACATGCGAACAAAGGTTCGGAAGATAGGGGGGTCGCTAGGCGTGATCCTCTCGAAGGCGGTTCTCGACGAGATGAGCACGAACGAAGGCGATGAGTTGACCGTCATCCAGACGGAGGACGGACTGCTGCTGACACCCTACGACGAGGACTTCGAGCGGACGATGGAGTCTTACGCAGTGGTGAAGAACCGGTACCGTAACGCTCTCAGAGAGTTGGCGAAGTGAACGAGCCGCGGTGGCTCAGCCGAAGAGCCGTGGACGCGATTCACTTCGACGTGCTCCGCGCGTTTGGCGGGGCGCAGGGCGCGCGCAATGAAGGGGCGACTGAATTCGCCATCGCGCGTCCTCGCAACAACATCCCGTACCGGGATCCGTCTGTGTACGAGCTCGCGGCCGCATACACCTTCGGACTGGCAAAGAATCACGGGTATGCGGACGGCAACAAGCGTGTGGCCCTTGCGGCGGGCGCGACCTTCCTGCACATGAACGGCGTGGACTTCATCGTGGACGAGCGCGAGGCGGTGGTCGCAGTGCATGCAGTGTGCGAGGACAAGCTCGACGAGGCTGCTCTCGCCAACTGGTTCAGGGAGCACTCAACACCACACACGGCACCGTGACCGCAGGAGACATCCAACGGCCCATCTAGATGGAGCCGAACATGCACGCCCTTACGCAAGCAGGAGTGCAGAATCTCGACATGCTGTGTGGACGCTCGGGAAGTGCGTCATCTCGTCTGGCGCCCGGCGCGTGCCTCCCCACGTGCGCCTATGCTACGGACGTCGGAGGAGTGGCGCAAGTGTACGTGCCGCCGCGTCGGCTTCTACCCCTCGTTCCGGCGCCGGAGGGGTGTTGTTAGCATCCCCGCGACGGATTGCCAGCGGTCGTCGTCATAGCCGTCCGGCCCCATGTGGATCGATGTCGGATCCTCACGCAGCACGTAAGTGCCAGCTATGCGATCCCACACCGACAGAATGCTCGAGTAGTTGGAATCTGTCTCGGGCTGGTAGCGGGAGTGGTGTACGCGGTGCATGTTCGGCGAGACGAGGACGGCGCGCATAGCCCGATCCAGCCGCTCGGGCAGAGCCACGTTGCTGTGCTGGAACTGGATCACCGGCAGATGCAACATGCTGTACACGATCACCTGCCAGGGATCCATGCCGATGACCGCGATGACTCCTAGCCTTATCACCGCCGACAGAGCGATCTCCACAGGGTGGAACCGAGTCGCGGTCGTCACGTCCATGTGCGGGTCGGTGTGGTGCGTCCGATGGAAGAGCCACAGAAACGGGACGACGTGGTTCAACCGGTGCCAGACGTACAGCCATCCATCCATCAGGACCACCGCGAGCGCCGTCGAGAGCGCGGGCGGCATCTCTGGAGCCCACCGCAGGAGACCGAACCCGGAGCTCGACGCCCAACCCGCCGTGAACGCAGTAGCTCCAGCGAACATCAAGGACACCAGCGTGACGTGGAGTCCCGTCAGCGTCAGGTTGCGGCCGGCATGGCGGCGACGTGTGGCGGGATCTGTTCCCTCGTGCCAGAAGGGGAGCCACGCCTCGATCCACCAGAGCACAAGCAGCGCTCCGACACCCAGCGCCACGCGTAGCTGTATGTATGAGTCCATCGTATAGCCGCGTCTGTGGTGGTCTCTCTGCCGCGTTCGACGGCAGCCCTGAGCAACGACACGACGTCACCTGAAACGCGACGATGGGTACGCGCTAGCTCGCGCGCGTGACCGGGCAGTGTTCATACACCGTGCTGCCATCCAGTATAAACCGTAGTAGGTCGCACAGCCTATGGTGGTAAGTGTGCTCCGCGACGACCCGCTTGCGCGCCTTCTGGAGATACGGCAGCCGCTCATCCGGGTGACGCACGAAGTAGTCGACCTTTTCCAGGTAGTCCGCCGGATCGTGCGCAAGGACGGCCTCGTTCTCTGAGAAGAAGTCTCGGATACG
Organism: uncultured bacterium; assembly: GCA_964473525.1. GTDB lineage: Bacteria > Poribacteria > WGA-4E. The sequence continues at coordinate 63,736 of CAYYPK010000025.1, read as the reverse complement.
AGGCGCGTTGTCCGAGATCATGAACCCACCGCACGCCGGGACGTGAAAGGTCCGCTCGTTGCACGTGTGTCCCTCCTCCTCGTACGGGTGGTGGATGTTGAGTGACACGGTGTGCCCCGAATACAGCACGGGCGCCGTCGCGTCGAAGTCATCGAGCACAGTATCCGGTATGTCGAAGGGTGAGTCGCGCCAGCCGTACCCCACGATACTGTGGGTGTGCCGGTTGAGCGCCTCTCCAAAGTAGGCGTCTATGCGCGTCGTCTTCTCGAAGTAGGATCCAAGGAAGACGAGGCTCGCGATGTTCGCGGCCGGCACAGGATACTGCCGCACGAGATTGATGCCCCATGTGAAGGACATCACGGGAATCCCGTGCCTTTCCACATACCCACGGGCGTACCGCTCGACACCCTCGGGGGAGCACTCGGAGAGCACCACGGAGATGCGGTGGCGCTGTTCGTCGAGGATGCGCGCCTCCTCGTCGGACGTGCATGCGACGGTCGCCTGGTTCGGGGTCGCGTCGTAGTAACTGCCTATGAGAGCGACGGTCCCCTCGCACCGATCGACAAGCGGCGCAAGCTGCGCGACGAACGCCAGCGTCGTGATGAACAGCACGGGCTTGTGGCCCGCGACCTCATGCAGGTCGTCCTCGTTGCCCACCGTGATGATGTAGAAGGGGATGCGCCAGGTGCGCGCGGCGTCCCGGAGGCCGCGAATCTGCACAGTGCGGGCGGGTTGGTCGGGGCCGTAGAAGCAGATGGCTTTGCCGGTTCGCAACCAGTGTCGAGCCGACGGAGAGGCCACGAAGTCCTCGTAGACCGCCTGGGACACCCGGCGGATCTCTTCGGTCGGCCGATGCGCAGCGACCTTGGCCGCGTCGTCTCCGCTCATCGGCGTTCTCTCGACATCGAATGGCGCTTCTTCGGACATCTCGACATTCTAGAACCCGTCCCAGCTGTGCCAGCGGTACTCCGTGGGTGGGAACAGGGCGTCGAGCACAGCCGCGGAGAGAGGGTCCACGCTACCTTCGGCGAACGTCTCTGCGTGAGCCTGCCCCATGATAAGCGATACGGCTTGCCGGTGGTCGAAGTTCAGACGCACGTCCGCCCGCTCAGTCGCCTCGCCTACGGTGACCCGCGACTTCTCCACAGCCAGTGTTACCGAGCCGATTTCCGTGTCGAGACCCACGACGCCGGTCCAGTCGCTTACGTCCCGCGTGGCGAGGCGTTCGGACATCGCCGGGGCCAATAGACCAAGCAGTCGCCCAAGGTCGTTGATGCGATGCATCCAGCCACCGTAGTGACCCACCTCGACCCCCGCGCCGCTGTCCCTCAGCCACGGAAGGAAAGTGACGTTGTCGATGCGCAGCCTTTCCAGGCCGCGCGCGCGGCAGTCGGCAAGGAAGGCGGCCAGGAGGGCGTGCGCCGCCGCTTCGTGCCCGTCGGCGTGGCCCATTTCGTCTACCTTGTCCTCGTCGCCGCCGCCATTCTGACGATACGCGACGACCTTCCCACCGACTTCCGCGACATAGCGGCGCTCCGCGTCTACGGAGCGCCATCGTGGCGTCGCCTCCCACAGCTCCGCAGGGCGGCGTATCACCCCAGAGGAGCCACGGTTAAATTGCTCGTGGATCTCCGCGACGGCGTGTAGATCGGCGTCCCAGTCCATCTGCCGTATCAGCACGCGCTCGTCCGCGCCAGGTAAGTCGTCGGGCAGAGACACTTCGAGATAGGCGTGGTGATCGAACCGTTGCCAGCCGACCTTGCCGTAGTGGTCGTGGATTCCGGTGCCAAGGGACGAGAGCACGATGCCACGGTCGGTCATGTACTTCGCGGTGTTGACCAGAACCTTGTTGCTCAGGCCCTGCCGCGTGTAGCGAGGGTCGGTGCCCACGCTTCCGATTCCTCCGAGCGGTACGGGAACGCCCTGGATGAGCATCTCACGATCGAACACCTGTACGACGCTGGCGATCACCCCGTCGACGACGGCAACGCGGCTGTTCTCGGGGCGGAAGTACGGGTCCTGCTTGTGTATCTTCGCGAAGAACTCCGTTATGCCGCGCACACGGTCGGCGTCGCCCCGGCCGAAGGCGCGTCCCGCGCATTCGACAGCGGCGTCTACCTCGTTCGGCGTGGCGCCTCGGACTTCCAGCATGGGTTCTCGGCTACCTGTGTGCGTTGGGACACGGCGCGATGAGACTGCGACGCACAGTATACATGAACTCCCGCCCTGGTATGCGACGAGTTGATGCGCCTCGCGGCGATGTCGCCTAAGCTGCTGGGGAAGCCACCATACCGTGGCGCCGACCCATAGATGCCCACGGCGAAGGAGCCGCGCGAAATGGTTGGATGTCTGTCGGCGCTGTCGCTCGTGTGCGTAGTCGCATTGTGTGTCACGACCTCCGTGCGGGCTGGCGTGGCATCCGCCGTCTCCGACGGTCACCCCCGGCTCCTCGGCTCGCGCGACTATCTGCGCTCGCTCGCCGAGCAACGCCCCGCGGCCTACGCCCGAACAGTCGCAGTGGCCAGGCGCGGAGATGCGGACGACCACTCCCTGATGATGTCGCTCGGGCTCGTCGCTGCAATCGAGGAAGACCAAGGACTCGCGCGCGCTGCCGTTGACCGGGCGCTCACGTACATCCGCGGTCCAATCCGCAGTGGCCACGTGACGTTCGCTCACGATCTCGCCCGTTGCGCCTTTGTGTACGACCTGTGCCACGAACACTGGACCGCAGGCGAGCGGGAGGAGTTCATCGCCTACCTGAACGCGACGGTGGACGCCAACACGCGATCCGAGACGCACGTCTTCCACAACGGCTGGTACGGCTACAAGCACTGGGGCATCGGTGTCGCCTGCTATGCGACGTGGGGTGAGAACGAGCGTGCGCCGCAGATCCTCGCCACGCTGGAGGAGGACTGGCGGACGCGCGCGGCGCCTGCCCTGGAACTCGCGGGCGCGGGAGGCGGCTGGGCGGAAGGCTACTACACCAACTACTGGCTGTACGAGTGGCTCGTGTTCTGCGAGGTCGCGCTGCGATGCGGCGGCGTCGACTACTACGCCGATGCTCCCGCCTTCTTCGGCTCACGGGCCGTCGCGAGCATGTTCGAGGCGTACCCTGGCATACGGGAGTATGGATCCCGGCGCGCCATCCCTATGGGCGACGGCGGCGGCCGGACGTTCGGTGGCGACCGGGACAAGACTCTCACCGCGCGCCGCATCCTCGTGAACCATTATCGCGACGACCCCGCGCACCAGGTCGTGCACGCCTTCAACGAGACGACGCCTAGATCGTCGGTGGGCGTCAACGCTTACAAGGACTTCCTGTGGCGTGACGCCACCGTGCCGACGGGCGATCTCGAGGCTTTCCGTCGCTCTCATCTGAGTGCCGCGGCGGGCTATGTCCACGCCCGCAGCGACTGGACGGACGACGCCACGTACTTCTACCTCAAGGCGGGCGACCGCTTCACGGCGCACCAGCACCTGGATGTCGGGCACTTCCTCATCTACAAGCGCGACGAGCTCGCGGGCGACGGCGGACACTACGACGGATTCGGCACGTCCCACGACGTGAACTACCACCTGCGTACGATTGCGCACAGCACGATCACCGTGGCCGACCCGTCGGAGAAGTGGCCTGGCATCCGGGCGGGCGACGTTACCGGGAACGACGGTGGCCAACACCACGATTGGCCACATCACAACGGCGCCGTCGCCGATCCGCGCGGCTGGCACGAGCGTAGCGCACTCTACGACATCGCCGACATCGTCGCGTTCCAGGACCAGGGGGAGTTCGTGTACGTTGCCGCCGACTGCTCACGCGCTTATTCGCCTGACAAGGTGGCGTCGTTCACGCGGCAGGTGCTGCATCTCCGCCCAGACACGTTCGTCATATTCGACCGTGTCGAGTCGACGCGCGCTGAGCTCAGGAAGGCGTGGCTGCTGCAGGCGATGGCGACGCCCGCCGTGGAGCACGGCCGGCTGGTCGTCACGAACGGCGAGGGGAGGCTGTTCGTGCAGACGCTGGCGCCCAGCGAGCACGACGTCACGTTGCATGATGGCGCTGACCTGTATCGCTACGGTGGAGAGGTCTACCCACCATCGCGCGACACCGGCCCGGCGCCGTCCTGCCGCGTCGAGGTGTCGCCCAAGATACCCGCCGCCGTCGACTACTTCCTACACGTGCTGACTACCTCGGACGCGTCCACCTCGAGCGTCGCGGCAGCATCGGTGGCCGAGGCTGACGACGCCGTCACGGTGTCTTTGGACGGCATTGAGGCGCGGTTCACGCGGGAAATCGTCGGAGGGACGCTACGTCTCAACAACGCCGAACACAGATTGGGCGAGGGCGTCCGCTCACCCGTGGACTTCCCCGCCCGTTGAGACGCCTGGCTACGCCTTGATGTCTTCCAGTGGCTTCACGTTGCCGTACCGCGTCTCAGCTCCGGCGACCGGCGCCGCCCAGCGTACGGCGTTCGTGAGGATCTGCCTGATTTCCGGGTTGTAGAAGATCGGGTAGGTCTCGTGACCAGGGCGGAAGTAGAACACCTTCCCGCGTCCGCGCTGCCAACAGCACCCGCTACGGAACACCTCGCCACCCTCGAACCAGCTAGTGAACACCGTGGCGTCCGGCTGCGGCACGTCGAACCGCTCGCCGTACATCTCCGTTTCGGGTAGCTCGACGTATTCCCCCAGACCTTCGGCGATGGGGTGCCCCGGCTCAATGACCCACAGGCGTTCCTTCTCGCCGGCTTCCCGCCACTTAAGGTTGCAGGAGGTTCCCATGAGCCGGACGAACGGCTTCGAGAAGTGCGCCGAGTGCATGACGATCAGACCCATGCCGCCCAGAACCACACGGTTGCGCACACGGTCTGCTACTTCGTCGCTCACTTCTCCGTTCGCCGAGTGCGCCCACCAGGTTAGGACATCCGTGTTCGCCAGGACGTCCTCGGTTAGCCCGTGCTCGGGTTCGTCGAGTGTCGCGGTGCGCACCGTCATGTCCCCGTTGCCCGCGAGCCCGTCGGCGATTACCGCGTGCATCCCGTCGGGGTAAACCTCGCCGGACAGAGGGATTCGCAGTTCGTCGCGATACTCGTTCCACACGGTCACGCGGATGTTCTGGCTCATGGGTTGCCTCGCTGGCGGCTGTCAGTCAACGGTGGTTAGCTTGCTGAAGACATCACGGAAGATCGGGTCGCGCTTTACGTGGGTCGCTGCGTGGATCGTGTGCCGGTCGCGGTTGGTCGCCCACGTGAAGTCATCGGTCAGCACGGGGCTGGGCATCGGCCGTGTAGGTACCCAACTCGCGTCGATGAGATAGGCGGTGGCTGAGATGTCCCAGATTATCTTGGACCACGCGTACGCGTCTGCCTCACCGACGTACCCTCTGACGATGTCCACCAGGTAGTCACAGAGCCGGCCGGCGCCACGGAGATAGTGTTCCAGCTCGGCGATCGTCGTGTGCAGGTGCGACGTGACGTTGCGGCATGGGATGTGTACGAACGGGACGCCGCAGTCGAAGATGGTCTGGGATGCGATCAGATCCTGCCCCAGGTTGAACTCGCGCGCGCTTGGCTGATGGATGTCCGACCCGCCGAGCCACACGACGACGATCTTCTCGACAATGGCCGGCTCGAGCAGGATGGCCGCGGCGACGTTCGTGATCGCTCCAATGGCGACGACGTAAAGCGGGTCGTCCGCGGGTGAAGCCGTCGCGCGCGCGATGAGGTCCGCGACCGCGTCACTGCGAGGTGGGGCCGCGGCGTCGGTAATGTACTCGCGGGAGCCGCGGAACACGAGGTCGTTGTCCGCAACGCCCAGGAGCGCCAAGAGTCTCAGTATCTCGTCATAGCTCTTCTCCATACCGTCGGCTGGCCCGGACGAACGGCTGTTGTGGAAAGGCGCCGCGTAGACAGCTTCGACCCTCAGCCGGTCCGGCGACAGAAGAGCGTGGCAGAGGGCGAACTGGTCGTCGACTTCGTTGTAGGTGTCCGTGTCGAGGACCATGCGGACGACGCTTCTCGGCCACTCCAGGCGCGCCTGGCGCAGGTCGTCACTGAGCGCTGGGAACATCGTTGTGCGTCCTCGCATGGGCAGACAGGAATCTGGCGCCGTCGCCGGCGCCAGATTACCAGTTCGTAATGTCGGTGAGGCAAGAGATCGGCTGTGGCTATCTGCCGCTGAGTACGGCCAAGGCCCCTGGGGTGCCGATCGTCTGTAGCACCTCACGCACGCCTGCGTTGCCGCTCGCCATCTGCTTGGACAGCGCGGATACCGCTGGGTCTCCCAACTGTTCCAACGAGAGCTTGGCGGCTGCTCGAACGCTCGTGTTCCCGTCGCCCATCGCGCGGACGAGGGCGGACACGACATCCTCGGTGGGCGAGCCGATCTGTCCTAGCGCCGTGCTGGCGAACGACCGCGAGTACGCGTTGCCGCTGTTGCGCACGATGCTCGCCAACGCGGGAGCAGCGGAACGCGCGCGCGTCCCGTGCTTGCCGAGCGTCAGAATGGCGTTGTTGCGCACGGACGTGCTGCGATCCTTCAGCGCGCCTTGCAGCGCCGACATCACGGCGTCGGAGGCCGGGGCGGAACTGAGAGCTGCTATCGCGCGCACACGGACGGATTCGGAGGAATCCCGCGTCGCCGTGATGATGCCGCTGGTGATGGCGGGCGACTGCATCGACGCGGACGCCAACGCTGTCACCACGGACTCACGGACGCCTGAGTCTGAGTCGCCGAGCATCGCCACCAGCTTCGTGGCCGTGGCGGCGTCGACGGCGCCACTACGCCGCAGTCGGCGCACGGCCTTCTTGCGAGCCTTCGCGTCGTCGCTGTCGAGGCCCGCAACTGCCTTAGGCGCGGGAGCCTTGGCCACTTCGGGCTTTGGAGGAGCAGCGGGCTTCGGCGTCGGAGGAGCTTGCGCTACCTCAGGCTTGGGCTGTTCGACGGGCGCGGGTGGCGGAGTCGCGTCCACAACCGGCGCTGCGGTCGGAGCTGGAGCGGCCGCCTGTATGGCGGCGGCGTCCGAAGTGACCTGTGTGCCTTCGCCCCGTTGCAGCAAGTCGAAGACAGGGCGATCCTCCGCCAGCGGCGGGAGAACAGGCGCGGGAGTGTATACCGGTCGCAACTGCGTGAAGCCAAACGACGCGGCGCTCAGGCCGCTGATCGCCGCCACCAGGGCAGCTCCCCGCAACGCTCCCGTGGACATCGGGAAAGGTACAGATATCTGTATCGGAGCGCCCTTGGGTCTCTTGGGCTTCTTCGTCTCGTCGTCAGAACTGGGGCTCTTGGTAGCTGGGACCGCAGCCGGAGCTTCGGCGGCGTCCTCGGGGGTCTGCTCAGCCTCTGGAGCTTCGACCTCCTGCTTGACTTCGTTCATGTCCCGCTCCGTTCCGATGGTGGCATGGCGCCAGCGCGCTGCGCGCGCTGGTCAAAATCCTGTCTCGTGAACGCGCTAACGGCTGCACGACGTTACAGCAACCCTAGCTCGCGTTCTCGCAGACACGCATATCTCTGCGGCAATCAAACGCCTCAGACGCGTTACCCAAACGGCTGGATGGCGAGTCCGGCCTGGGATGCGGCCTCTGGCGCCCCCTACTGCCCGCCCGTGACGTGATGACGGGTACATTAATCCACCAGTAGTATACCGCAAGCGGCCGTCAGGCGCGACCCCTAATGTCGTCGCGCTCGCTCAAGCTGCCACTCCCGCAGCGGCCTGCCCCGGGGCCAGGGCGCGCAGTCGCTATGGCCCGCCGATCTCGGTGTGCGCCGGCCCGCCCACGGCCCGCTCGATCGTCCACGGATGCTGCACGGCGCGTGGCTCGGCCCGGACGGCGCAGCCGTCTACATCACAGAACGGGCAGCACTCCGGCACGCACGGGTCGAGGTGGATAATGACGTCGCCTTCTGCCCCCAGATGCGTCAGCACCGTCTCCTCGAAAGCATGCTGCACGGCGTGCGCGCGCTCGATATCCCAGTAACGTGGCACGGTCAGGTGAAGATCGACGTAGCGCCTGTCACCGGAACGCCACGACCGCAGGTGATGCACGTCGATCCACTCGGGTCTGCGCTGTCGCTGGATGACGGCGAGAATGTCGGCCAGGACGTCGTGTTCGGCCTCGTCCATCAGGCCGCCCACCGCGGCCCGGACGAGCCTGCCCCCTGTCACCAGAATGTTGAGCGCGACGGCCAGGGCGACGAGCGGGTCCAGCAGCGCCCAGCCTGTCAGACGAACGAGCGCCAGCCCAACGACCACGCCGAGACTCGTGTAAGAGTCTGTCAGGACGTGTTTCCCATCCGCCTCGACTGTTAGCGACCCGGTCTGCCTCCCCGTCCTGATGAGGTAGACCCCAAGCACAAGGTTCACAGCGCCAGCAGCTAGCGTTAGCAGAATGCCCACGCCAAGATCGTGCGCCCGCGCGCCCAGCACAAGCGACTGCGCAACCTGGGCGACGATCGCGCACGCCGCAAGGATGATGAGTCCGCCCTCGAAGCCAGCGGAGAAGAACTCAATCTTCCCGTGCCCGTAGGGATGCAAAGGATCGGGTGGCTGGACGCTCTTGATGACGCTGTAGAGGGCGAACACTGTGGCCAGGACGTGCACCACGGACTCGATGGCGTCCGAGGCGATGGCGGCGGAGCCGGTGAGCACGTACGCGGTCACTTTCGTCGCCAACATGACGACGCCGACGGCGACGGAAACGCGCATCGCCCGGATTCGCACGCGCATCACATCGTTCGTCAAGCAGCCATTCCCTCGTTCGCTGCGGTCGTCGTATTGGCGTCGTCCGTTTCATGTGTAGCCCGGTCCGTAGGCGGGCGCCGAGCCCGTAGCTACGGACAGAGGTACCACAGTAGCATCGCTTCACGCCCACATTGGGCGGCCGCCGTTGCCGTGTTGGTGAACCGCTCCGAGGTCGCTCTATGTGCCAACCGGCGGGCGATGGCGCGATTGGGGGGCGAAGCTGGGCATGGCGTGTGGTATCCTATGCATGGTGCCGGTCGCGGGAACCGTCTGATGTTGCGCGCATCGAGGGTGCAGGCTCGTGACGTACGAGTGGGACGTGGAGAAGGCGAGCCGCAACCTCCGGAGGCACCGCATCAGTTTCGAGGTCGCGCAGAACGTGTTCAGCGATCCGCTACGCCTGTCTGGCGTAGATTCTCGGAACGACTATGGCGAGGAACGCTGGTGGGTGCTGGGTCACGCCCGTGGCGCCCTCGTGTTTGTCATCTACACGGAGAGAGCAGCTTCTACGCGGATTATCTCCGCGCGAAAGGCGACGCGCCATGAACGACGGCGATACGAAGCACGAGACGCCGACGCCAGCGTCTGACTCCGATGGGGGCATGGTGTGGGAGGACTTCCACGCTCTCACCGATGAGGACATTGAGCGCGCCGTAGCGCACGATCCAGACACGTTTCTGCCCACTGAGGACGAACTACAAGCCGCGCAACGTGTAACCAGCCCAGGGACGTTGTCCGTCGAGGCCGCCGGCGAGGACATCCGACGCGCCTCCTTGCTCCTGGCTGAGGTGCGGCAAGCCGATGATCTTGACGAGCGCGCCTTTGCACTCGCCCAGCGACTGAGCGAGATGGTGCGCCTGTCAACCGCCTGCCTGGAGCTGCTCGCCCCTGACAAGTCGGCGGACGCGGAACCCGACCGGCCCGGCTAGTCGAAGAAGTCAGCGTCCTCGTCCGACAGATACGGTCGCGCCGCGTCCTCATCCAGATCGACGCCCATCCCCGGGCGATCCCAGACCTCTATGTGGCTATCGACGACGATTGGGTCCGGCAGACCAGTGACGATGTCGTACCACCAGTCGGGGCGTCCGGTGGGGTACTCAAAGGCGATGTAGTTCTGCGGCAGCGTTGCGCACACCTGCACCAGGGCGGCGAGTCCCAGCAGCCCATCCCCCGTGCCGTGCGGAGCCATCAGGATGCCGTGCAGATCGGCGTACTCCGTGACCCACTTCAGTTCGGCAATGCCGCCGATGTCGCACGGGTCGGGGCCGAGAATGTCCACCGCGCGTTTCTCGACGAGCTCCTGGAAATTCTGGCGCAGGTATATCTGCTCGCCAGTGTGGATCGGCGTCGTCGTGCTCCGCGTGACTTCGCGGTACAGGTCGGCGGACACGTACGGCACGTAGTCGCCCGTGATCATGTCCTCTAGCCACATGACGTTGTACGGCTCGACCGCCTTCGCGAGCTTGATGGCGTCGGCGACGACCATCCCAGGTCCGCAATCCAACGCCAGACCCACCTCGTCACCAAGCGCGCCCTTCATCGCCTCGACGCAGGCGACGACGTGGTTCATGCCCTTCTCGGTCAGCAACCCCTTGTTGACGCGATGGCCGCCGGCGAGATTGTCGCCATAGTGGAAGTCTGGGAAGTTCGTCGGCATGCCGCTATGGAAGGCGACGCCCTGCTTCACTATGGAGAACCCCTCGGGCGACTCCTTCATGCGCTGCGCGTTCTCGGCATGGCCGGCGGGCGACTGGTCGTGCATCGGGAAGCGCACGGCTCCGTTGTAGACGCGCACCTTGTCGCGGACCTTGCCACCGAGAAGCTTGTACACCGGCAGGCCCGCGGCTTTGCCGGCGATGTCCCAGAGAGCCATCTCGATCGCGCTGACGGCGCTACCCCACGGCTTGAAGCTGCCCAGCCGGCGGATCTTCAGCATCACGCGCTCGACGTTCGTGGGATCCTCGCCCAGGATGTACTCGCGGTAGAACAGCACGTGCGGCTTCAGATACGACTTGGACGCCTCCACCTCGCCGTACCCTGTCACGCCCTCGTCCGTGGTGATGCGTACCACCGGGTTGTTCCCGATGACAGCGCACTTCAGGTCCGTGATCTTCATTCCTGTCCCTTCCCGGCGGTCTGCTGTCCTAGCTCCAGAGGCGGTCGTGCGAGCGTTCGTCGTCCCACTCGTCCGTCGGCGTGAAATACCCCGTCTCGGAGTCGTGCAGATGCGCCTGGACGACCTCGTCGTTCAGCTCGATCCCCAACCCTGGGGTGTCCGGCACGTCGATGTAGCCGTCCTGGATGATGGGGCTTGGTAGGCCCGTGACCATGTCGTCCCACCACAGGTTGTCCACGGAGTGGTTCTCGAGGACGAGGAAGTTCTCCGTCGCGGCGGCGCAGTGCACGCTCGCCATCGCGGCGATCGGCGTGCCCGCCATGTGGAGCGCCATGGAAATGCCGTGCTCCTCCGCCTCGTCGCCGATCTTCTTCGTTTCCAGAATGCCACCGGAGGTCGCGATGTCGGGATGCGCCACGGCGATGCCGCGGGGTTGATAGAGCGGGCGGAAGTCCTCTTTACAGTAGATGTCCTCGCCCGTGCAGATGGGCGTGTCGCAGGAGTTCGACAGGCGCACGTACTGCTCGGCGAACTGCCACGGCACCATGTCCTCGTACCATGCGAGGGTGTACTTGTCGAGAGCCTTCGCGATGCGAATGCAGTCCTCGATGCCGATGTGTCCGAAGTGGTCCACCGCGAGTGGGATCTCGTAGCCGATGACGGAGCGCACTACCTCGACGTACTCGCACAGCTCCGCGATGCCCTTGTCCGTGACGCGTATGCCCGTGAACGGGTGCATGATGCGGTGTGTGCGCAGATGTCCGTCGGGAGCGGCGATCGTGTCGGGCATGTCGCGCAGCAGGCCGATTCCTACATCCATCTTGAGGAACGTGAACCCCTGGTCCATCCGCTCCTGGAGCTTGGCGCCCATTGCGGCGGGGTCGCGGAGCGTCGGCGTGTCGGCGTAGCACCGCACGCGGTCGCGGAACTTGCCCCCCGCGAGTTGGTAGCACGGCACGCCATACGCCTTGCCCGCGAGGTCCATGAGCGCCATCTCGATACCACAGACGCCTCCGCCCTGACGCGCGTGGTGGCCGAACTGCTTGACCTTGCGAAACACGCGGTCAACATCGCACGGGTTCTCGCCGAGGATACGGCTCTTCAGCATCAGCGCGAACGTCTTGCTGGCGCCGTCCCGGACTTCACCCAGACCGTGAATGCCCTGATTCGTCTCCAGCTTCAGGATCGGGCCGCCGACCTTAGTCTTCACCAACCGCATGTCGGTGATCTGCAGGTCCGACGGCCGCGACGCCGTGTTGACGTTGTCTAGCGCTTGCTCGTGGGGTTCGGTCGCCACAGGGCTCTCCTACTGCTCGCGATTTGCGGACCACTCGGCGAAGACGGCTTCGATCTCTTCGGACCACTTCCGGTCGATCTCGCCGGGCGTGTATTTGCCCTCACGCAGCATCTGGTGACCGAACATGTCCCGTAGCGCTACCTCTTCGCCCTTCACGACCACCTCTTCGGCGTATTGCGGCGGGATGAAGATGACTCCCGTGCGTCTGCCCAGGACGACATCGCCGGGTAGGCATGTGGCCTCACCGATGCGGATGGGGATGTTGATGCCGGTAAGGTCGACGTTGTTGATGGCCGTCGGGTCAACGCCGCGGATGAATGTGGCGAAATCCGGCAGGTCGTAGATGCCGTCGAGGTCGCGGATGCCTCCGTCGATGACCATGCCCGTGCCGGTCTTGGCGTAGATGGAGTTGCCGAGGTTGTCGCCGGCGAACGTGCCGTCCTTCACCTTGCCGAACAGGTCCACGACGATGCAGTCGTCCTTGACGAGCGTGTCGATAACCCAGGAATTCGTGCCGCCGACGCGACCGTGGCGCTCTCCGTCCGCGGCGACCGCAGCTCGTAGGTCCGGCCGCGTGGGCGTGTAGGCGCACGTCACGGCCCGCCCGACGAGCACGCGGTCGGGGTGCAGGTTCATCCAGTCGCCGGCGAATTGCCAACGGTGGTCCTTGCCGTTGAGGACGCCCCACGCCTGCTCGATGCTTATCGCCTTCATGCGCTCGATGACGTCGTCGGACACGCGCGGCCGGCCGTCGTCGAATCGGTCGCCCTCCCACACGTGGGTGATCGAGAGGATCGTCTCTTTGTCGATGAGGTTCACGGTGTGGCGGCGCCCCCAAATCCAGAGGTGTCGTCGGAACTCGCGGATCGGTCGTCTCGGCCCGAATGGTCCAGAGCGCCCGCATTCTACTCGTACATCCCGCTGCGCCACACCTTCTGCCGTCGGGACGGGCCTGTGTGGACTCGGTGATCGTAGCCCCTCTGGAGCATCGGCCGTTCCGAGCATTGACGGGGTACGGGGGCCGCGATAGAGTGCCTTCATCCGGCCGGTCGTTGCTAGAGCGGCCGCACGGGGGTAGAATCCACAGGTTGACGCCCAGACGCGTACCAGTGATCGGAGTCCTCGCCGTGAACCGCCGATTCGGATCATACATGCAAGCGTTGTCGGCCGCGGTGCTGGTCGGCCTGCTGGGGGTCGTCACCGCGAGCGTGGCGGATCCGAACGAGGACGTCGGCACGTCAGCGTTCCCCACGCTCAAGCTGGGCGTCGGGGCAGCGACCGTGGCGCGCGGAGGCGCGGGCATCGCTCTCACCGAGGACGCCTACGCCACGTACTGGAATCCCGCTGGTCTGGCACACACACGCGAGACGCACCTGGCGCTCATGAACAACGAGTGGATTCTGGATCTGCGCCAGAACTACGCCGCGTTCGCACACCCCCTGAACGACACGACGGGGCTGGGCGTCTTCGTGAACTACTTCGACTACGGCGAGATCCAGGGACGCGACGACAGTGGCGATCCCACAGGCGTGTTCCGCCCCTCCGACTTGGCGGCGGGCGCAGGCGTCGGCTTCGCCGTGAACGACGACCTTTCCGTCGGCGTCCAGGGCAAGATACTCCGGCAGGAGATCGACGAGGCTACGGCGAGCGGCTTCGCCGTGGACGCGGGCGTTCGCTACGACGTGCCAGACAGCTCCATCTCTGTCGCGGCGACCATCCAGCACCTCGGCACCTCCATGACGTTCGACGCGGAGGGCTACTCGCTGCCAACGACGCTGCGCGCTGGCGCGGGTTACCGCGTCGCGGATGACCGCGCGGCCCTCGCCTTGGACCTCGCGCTGCCGACGGACGACGATCCCAAGGTCGGCGCCGGGCTCTCGTATGAAGTGCTGGACCCGCTGATACTGCGCGGTGGTTACCGCTACGACTTCGGAGGCAACGACCACGGCACCGTGAGCGGCTTGACCGGTGGCTTCGGCCTCGTGTTGGGTGGCTTCGTCGTGGACTACGCGTTTGTGTCCCTGGGCGATCTCGGGCCGTCCAACCGCGTCTCTCTCAGCACGGCGTTCTAGCCGCGCGACTCCCACATCTCAATCGGCTACGTCGCGAGCGCGCTCGAAGGCTGTGGACGTTTTCCGCCCGCTCGCCCGGCACAATCCGCGCGCCTCAGCGCTTCGCGGCCCTATAACGGGAGTGTGGCGTGCGCAACAGACCACACGAAGGAGATGGAGCGTGCCGTACGAACCGGTGGAGATGAAGTTCCTGGCGACGGAGGAGAAAGGCGAGGTGTCCGCGCTGCTCCTGCGACCGGAGGGCGCGCAGAGCCTGCTAGTCCTTGGACACGGGGCGAGCACGAACATGCGGCATCGCACCGTCGAGACCATCGCCGAGCGGTGCTTCGACGCCAGTGTTGCGACGATGCGTTACAACTTCCCGTACAGCGAGTCAGGCGGCGGCAGGAATTCCAACGCGGTGTGCCAGGAGACGATCCGCGCCGCTATCGGGACGGCCCGTGAGGTCGCCGATGGCATCCAGGTGCTAGTAGGCGGACACTCGTTCAGCGGACGCATGTCGTCTATGGCGGCAGCCGACGAACCCTTCGACGGCGTCGCGGGGATGGTCTTCTTTGCGTTTCCGCTGCACCCGTCTGGGAAGCCAGGAACCGAGCGCGCCGAACACCTCGGCAGCGTGACCACCCCAATGCTGTTCCTGTCCGGCACGCGTGATGCCCTGGGACAGCGCGATCTGCTGGAACCCGTCTGCGATGACCTTGGCGACTCCGCGACGCTGCATTTCCTGGACACCGCCGACCACGGGTTCAAGACGCTGAAGCGTTCGCGCAACACGGACGAGGATGTGTTCGTTGAGATGGCGCGGGTGCTGGCGGGTTGGGCGAACTCGCTGGGGTCGGGCGACTAGAGCACGTTCTGCCGCTTGAGATGCGCCACGAGCTCCATCATTTCGCCCAATATCTGGCGCTCCTGACTGTGTAGACGCATCGCCGCGACTGCCCCGCGCAGTCGGTCGCGGAGACTGGCGTTCGCGGGCTGGCTCGACCACGCCCTCCCCGCAGAGTAGTCCTGTGCGGAGATGCCGAGGTACTTCACGACGAGGTAGTTCTCGCGATCGTCCGCCCACAACTCCGCGTCCAGCACGCCCCCCTGCTGGCTTCCTGCGTAGTAGACCGCGTAGCACCGTCCCGTTGACCCGTTCACGACCGTGTATCCGCCTTCATCGATGAACTCGTTCCAGCACCGCTCGAAGCCGGCGGGTGGCATGCGCTCGCGGAGTTCCTCCGCCGAGCGCATCAGGGCGCCTTCGCTCCGGGGCCGCCGGATGATGCGATAGCCATTGCTCTGTACCTCCTCGGGCACGGGGCCCTGGGTCAGCACCGCGGTGTCGAGTGTGTATTGCACGCCGTTGCGCACGCCGCACGCGAGGTCCAGGTGCCGTTCGACCATGTCCGTGCTGAGGGGGTGTAGGCTGTATTCGCCGCTGGACGTGAACACGCGCCGCAGGCGGCGGCGAGCGTCGATGCTGCCGAAGAGGTTCCGCGTGAGAGGCGCGCGGATTTCTAGCCCGTACCCAAGATGTAGCTCCTGCACAAGACCGAGGTTGGACTCCACGCTATCCGCGTGCAGCGACAGGGCCGTCTGGCTCTTGGAGAGCACGCGCCCTATGAGGTACTTGCGCCGCAGAGCGCGTATCTCTTGCGACACGAGGTCAATGGTCGGCGCGTCCATCTCCTCGAGGACGATCTTGTGCTCCCAGCGTGTGGCGCGCTCGTGGGAGAGTATCTGCAGCTGGTAATCGCTTCCGTCCGAGCGGACGTAGCCAAGGCCTGTCCATGGATCGAACGTCGTGCGGTAGGCAGCTTCTTCGTCGCCGTCTGGCCGGGCGAGGATGCAGTCCCGACGTTCGTAGCGCGAGTAGATGCTGAACTGGAACTCGGCGCCGTCGTACTGCTCCAACGCCTCGCGTACATCCAGAGCGAATTCATCTCCTCGTGGGAACGGCTGGAACAGCTTCTCCGCGCGGGCGGGGTAGTTCAGGGCCTCCAGGAAGTTCCCAATGGGTATGCCCTGCATATCCGAGCCGTGTCCGAACACCTTGGTCTTCGTCTTGAAGGGCGGCTGGCGGAGAAACACGTCGCGCTGCGAGATCAGCAGGTACGCGGCGTCGTCGGAAAGCCGGTCTATCGTGGAGGCGTCGCCGAACACTTGCTCCAACGCGGTCGGCTCTACTGTCTCCGTGGGCTCGGAGCCACGCTTCAGCTCCGCGAAGTGCACGATGTCGTCGGGACCGTACCGCAAGGGCGCGCTGGACGACAGGTTGTCGTAGCTGGTGCGCCCGAATCGGATGCGTGGCTTGATTCGGACCACGGGCGTCAGACCGTAGTCCTTGAGCAGCGCGTACAGGGTGACCGTGTACGACTGCTCGTGTCTCTTCCGTTCCAGCAACCCGTGCATGGGAACACCGTGCAGGCTGTCTCGTACCAGATACTCCTGCACCGCGTCGCTGTCGTTCCCGAAGATGAGCATTCGGTGTTCTTCGCGGCCGTCGTCGACCGTCGCCATCGCCAAACACCCCCATCAGTTAGCTGTACCGGCATACATCGCCGGCGTCGCCTACGCGAACATCCCTAGCAACTCTATCCCACGCTCGTACTTCGATCGACGCTCTGGCGACAGGTGGTGTTCCCGCGCTAATTCCTGCGCGACGCGTGTCAGAACACGTTCGTCGCCCTCCAGAAGCTCGGCCTCGAGCTCGTATCCGAGGGTAGGGCCGCCGTCTCCGTCTGTATGACCCGCTCGTGCCGCCGTGTAGACCACCCGGTCGAAGCACAGCTTGATGCGACCCGAAGCCCCGCCGGACTCGGCGTCGAGGTACCAGGCCTCGCGCTCGTTCTCCACGGTAAGCGTCGCGGCGATGTCAGCGTCTCCGACGTGTTCGAGGGCCGCGACCACCGCCGGCGAGTCGATGCCACGCAGGCGTCCCGCACGGAGGGCCGCCGCCTGCTCCTTTGTGATCGCCTCCTCGATTTCGGTTCGCGCGTGCTCGTCAAGGAACGGCCCCTTGAACGTCACCAGGAGACTGCCAGCCTTCTCTCGTAAACGAAGAGACCAGCCCGCGCGCAAGAGCGTGGCGCCCCGCGTGTCGAAGTACGTGTCCCTCTGAGGAACGGTCTCGCCGGCTGTCATGGCGTATCCCGCCACGGCGCCAGCTCCGCGGATGGCGTCGAAGAGCCCCTCGGACTCCACCTGGAATTTAGCCTCGACTTCGCGCGCCATCGTTTCGCCCCCGTCTAACGTGCCGTGCCTAGACTCCAAGCCGTCCTCGCTCTACGTCGGCGGCCCTGCCTCGTCGTCCTCGGGAGCCACGAACCGGTCGTACATCACGCCGTATCTGAGGCCGCGTGCGCTGACCTGGATGGCCGGCGCCCCCACGTGACTCAGGATAGCTCGTACCACCGCCGCGCCAGCGATGATCGTGTCCGCGCGTCTGGACTCCAGCCCGGGAATCCGAGCCCTGGCCATCGTGTCACACGCCTGGTATTGGCTGATCTGGCAGTCTATGTCCTCGACGGTCAGCGATGTCCCGTGCAGGTTTCCCTGCTCGCGCCGTGACTTGCCCTGCTTCACCGCAGCAAGGTTCACGATAGTGCCCCCGACGCCCACAAGTGTTGGAGGGTCGTCGGAAGGGGGTGTGGCGACCTGCGACGCGAGCGTCTCATCCAGCCACTCGGAGAGAGCCGAGACTTCGTCGTCGGTTGGGGGGTCGCTCCGCAGGAAACGCGGCGTCAGATGCACGGCTCCCACGCTCACGCTAAGGCACGTGTCAAGCTCGCGGCGCGCGGGCGTGAATCGCCCGAAGACGAACTCCGTGCTGCCTGATCCAACGTCGGTCACGACGAGGCGGTCCGAGGCTCCACCCGCAAACTCGCCGTCCAGTCGAACGGACAGGTAGGAGAGGCGGGCCTCCGCCGCGCTGGGAATAACGCTCACGTCCAGCCCAAAGCCATTCCGCACCAGCTCAAGGAACGCTGCGGTGTTCGCCGCGTCCCTCAGCACGCTGGTCCCGACCCCTACAGTCTCCGTTGCACCCAGCTTCTTCGCGCGTGCGAGGTACCGTCGAATCGTCGCCGACGTACGGGCAATGGCCGAGGAGTGCATGTGCCCATCCGGCTCCAGCCCTTGCGCCAGACGCGTGACCTCCGCGACATCCTCGATTACCTCGTACGCGCGCGCGTCACGGTCGACATCGCACACGAGCAGGTTCACCGTGTTCGTGCCGATGTCGATGACGGCGCGTCTGTTTGGCTGCGACCTCACGGCGGCTGCTCCGTTAATCCTCTACGCTCAGTTCTTCCTGTACCGTGCGAATGATGCGGCGGTCGATGCGCAACAAGCGCGGATCCTTGTCTGGGTAGTCGTATTCGTTCAATAGATAGCGTATGGCGTTGATCCGCGCGCGCTTCTTGTCGTCTGACTTCACGATGGTCCAGGGCGCGGCGTCGGTGGACGTGTAGAAGAACATGTCCTCCTTGGCGCGCGTGTAGTCGTCCCACAGGCTGCGGCTCGCCTTGTCCACGGGCGACAGCTTCCACTGCTTGAGTGGGTCGTTCTCCCGGCTGGCGAAGCGTCGCGCCTGCTCCTTCTTGCTGACGGAGAAGTAGAACTTGTGGACAGCCACGTCCGACCGCTTGAGCATCCGCTCGAACTCAGGCACCGAACGCAGGAACTCGCGCATTTCGTTGGCGGTGCAGAACCCCATGACGCGCTCGACCATCGCGCGGTTGTACCAACTGCGGTCGAACAGAGCTAACTCTCCGGCAGCAGGTAGGTGCGCCACGTAGCGCTGGAAGTACCACTGCGTCTTCTCGCGGTCGCTCGGTATCTGTAGAGCGACGACGCGGCAGCCGCGCGGATTCATGTGTTCGACGAACCGCTTGATCGTGCCGCCCTTGCCGGCCGCGTCTCTGCCCTCGAAGAGGGCGACGATCTTGGGGCCCTCGTCCTTGACCCAGTTCTCGAACTTTAGCAGCTCCACGTGCAGCGGCATAATGAGCTCGAGGTAATCCTTGGTCTTCAGTTTCGCGAGCGGCTCCGCGAGATCGTCTGGGAGGCCGTTGTCGGACTTCGGCTTGCGACGACGGCGCTTCGCGCGCCGTTCATGCTCGTGGCTCTCGGCGTCGCGGCCTGCGGGGGCAGGGGCGACGATAGGCTCTTGCGCGCCTACCACGTCCTCGGCGTCGGCGGCTATCCCTTCCTCGTCCAGAAGGCGGTCGTCCTGGGCCTCCTCGCTTAGACGCGGCTCCTTCGTGTCGGGAGTGCGTTCGTCGTTCCCACTCATAGCGGTCTCCATCGCCTGCGGTGAGGGACTAGGCCAATACGCTGCTCGCGATCGACTCCGCGTAGGAGTTGATCCGCCTCAGGTAGTCAATGAGATCAAGGTGAATGCGGCTGCTCTCGACGGACGCCTGCAGACCCTGACCCAGTCGGTCGAAGTGGGTGCGGCGGTAGACGTGCTCCAGTTGCACGAGCTCGGGCTTGGTTGTGGCAACGACGTGCGCGGCGTCGGCGTCATCGTCCGCGAATGCCTGCACGGCCTGGTCGTAGCTAGCCATCACACGTTCGTGGTATTCGAGGAGCTCCGCGCGGCCCTCGTCGGAAAAGACGATCTCTTCCTGCGCCTTCGTGGTGAGCAGCGTCACCAGGTTCTTCTCAATGACATCGCCGATGTGCTCGAGCTCCGTGTTCACGTTGAGCAGCTGCATGGTGCGTTCCGACAGCTGCAGGCTTAGGTCGGAGCGGCCGACGCGCGTGAGGTACTCGGCGGTCTTCCTCTGCAGGTAGTCCACCTGGTTGTCACGTTGGAGGATGTCCTGGGCCGCGGCGAGGTCGTTCGCGACGAATGCCGGCATGATGTCGGCGAGCATGCCGCGCACGATCTCAGCCATGCGCAGCATTTCGCGCCGCGCCTGCTCAATCGCCAGCACAGGCGTCGAGAGGAGATCCTCGTTGAGGTACTGAACCGATACTTCGGGCGCGACTCCGCTGGGCGCAGCCGCCCGATCTGGCACGAGCGCCTCGACCAGCCTCGCGATGAGGGTGGAGAATGGCAGGAAGATGACCGTATTCGCGATGTTGAAGATGGTGTGCGCGTTGGCGATCTGCCGCGGGGTATCCGCAGCTAGCTTATCGAGGCCGGTTAGCGCCGCTGATGCTGGCGAGACCGTCAGGACAACGTCCGCCAAGGGCCCAATGAAGGGCACCCATATTAGGACGCCGATGACATTGAAGGTGATGTGCACTGCCCCGGCGCGCACCGCTTCGCGCGGCTTGCCGATGGAGGCCAGAAGCGCGGTGACGCACGTGCCGATGTTCGCCCCGAAGATGAGGGCGATCCCCGCCGGGAGCGTAATGAGTCCCTGGCTTGCCATCACGATGATGATACCGGTCGTCGCCGAGGAGCTCTGTACGAGGCCCGTGAACGCCGCCGAGACCAGTATCCCAAGCAGCGGGTTCTCCATGCGCCCCATGAGCGCCGTGAACGGCTCGAAGCTTCGCAGTGGCTTCATGCCGTTACTCATGACGCTCATGCCGTAGAAGACAAGCCCCAATCCCATGATCATGGCGCCGTAGTGCTTCACCTTGTCGGTCTTGCCGACGAACAGCATACCGAAGCCGCCAGCGATGAGCACGAGCGCGTACTTCGTCACCTTGAACGCGATGATCTGCGCGGTGATGGTCGTGCCGACGTTGGCGCCGAAGATCACACCCACCGCTTGTGACAGGGACATCACCTCGGCGGTAATGAAGCCGACGACTAGCACCGTCGTGACGGACGAGGACTGGATGATCGCCGTGACAAACGCGCCCGTCGCGGCGCCAGCTACGCGGTTCACGGTGAGCTTCGCGAGGATCTTGCGCAAGCCCTCGCCGGCCACTGCCTTCAATGCGCCGGCCATCTGTTCCATTCCGAACAGGAAGAGCGCGAGCCCGCCAAACAGGCTGAAGAGCATCGTCGGCACGTCGAGACCGCCGCCGCTGGGCGACGGGCCGTCGGCGGCGAAGGCGATTGCGGCGCCCACGCTAAGGAGCGCGACGCCCAAAAGCAGTCCGTAACGGCCGCGCGTTATGTATCTGCTCATCCTACGCTGAACCCTCGTCGTCCTTATCCTTCGTCGACTTCTGGCCGTCCCGGACGATCAGCACGGGACACTCGGAGCTGCGAATCACGCGATCCGCGACGCTGCCCAGCATAAGCCTATCCAGGCCGCCGCGTCCATGCGTGCCCATCGCGATCATGTCGACCTTCTGCTCCGCCGCGAACTGCAGCACCTGCGTCGCGGGGATGCCGGGACGCACGTGGCACTCGTGCTTGTCGTATTTGCGCAGGCGCTTGGCGGCGAACTCCTCCATCATCTGCTCTGCGGAGTCCGCCATGTTGCGGAACACCTTCTTGCCGGCTTTCTGAGCCGTGTAGAACCCAGGGGCGTCCGCGGGGTCGTGGATAACGTGCAGGGCGAGTATCTTCGCGTCGAAGGAGCGCGCCATCCTGATTGCCGCCTTGAGCGCCGCTACCGAGCAGTCCGAGAAGTCCACCGGCACGAGGATTTTCTTCATTCCCACTCCCTATCGTCGACGGAATGTGGCGATGACCCGGCGCGCCTCCCGCGCGTCTAGCCCGTCACCGTGGTCAGCACGGTCTTGATGATGAAGTAGAAGACGATGGACATGCCCGCGCCCGCCGGCAGCGTGACGACCCACGACGTGACGATGTCCCTCACGACGCGCCGGTTCAGGCTCTCCATGCCGCGCGCGACGCCGACGCCCAACACCGCTCCCACGAGCGTGTGCGTCGTCGAGATGGGGATGCCCAACCGAGACGCAAGCACGATGGTGGTCGCGGCCGCGAACTCAGCGGCGAAGCCACGCGAGGGCGTCAACTCGGTGATCTTCTCACCAATGGTCGCCATGACCCGCCACCCCCACATGGACAGTCCCGCCACGATACCAGCGCCACCTACGAACAGTATCCACATTGGCACTGCCGTCTTGGCTTCCAGCGCGCCAGCGCCTTCTCGCGCGAGCGATACGACCGCGGCAAACGGCCCGATCGCGTTCGCCACGTCGTTGGCGCCGTGCGCGAACGCGACGAAACACGCGCTGAGGATCTGGAGGTAGGCGAACACCTTCTCCACGAACCGGTACTCCTCGCGCGTACTGATCGAAGCCTCGCTCTCCCGGACCTTCTCCAAGAGACCGTCGATATCCTCCTGGATGTCCTCGACGTCCTTCTCGACCTCCGGCGTGACCATGGAGCGAATCTTGCGCACGTGCTTGACCATCGCCCGCAGGTCGCCGCCCATCGGCGCCAGCGACGGCGTGTCCGAGGGCGCGACAGATGCCACGCGCATCCGTCTTATCAGCACCGACCCGAGCCCCGACGCGACGACGCCCACGCCCGTCGCCACTAACAGGGCCTCAGGGAGGCTTAGGTCCAGCTTGAGGTTCTTGAGACCCTTGAACAGCGTCACGAGGGTGAGAATCGCGAAGACCAGAAAGACGTACAGCGGCGCCCACCGCTTTGTCGCGCGCACCGGGTCTCGCACGTTGATGATCGTACGTCGTATCGCCGAGAACACGAGGAAGCCGATGGTGCCGCTGAGCAGCGGCGACGCCACCCAGCTCATCACGATCTGGCCGACCTTGCCCCAAGCGACGCCCGCCGAGCCGCCAGCGACAACGCCGAAGCCGACAATCGCGCCCACGATGGAGTGCGTCGTCGACACCGGCCAGCCGAAGTACGTGGCTATCTGCAGCCACGCGCCAGCCGCGAGCAGCGACGCGAGCATGCCGTACATGAGGATGTTCACGCCGTTTTCCATGCTCGTGAACACCGTCAGGTCGATCATGCCCTTCCGAACCGTGTCCGTGACGTGCGACCCGACGAGAAAGGCTCCCGCGAACTCGAACACCGCCGCGACGAGGATCGCCTGCTTGAGTGTCAGCGCCTTCGAGCCGACGGACGTGCCCATGGCGTTGGCGACGTCGTTGGCGCCGATGTTCCAGGCCATGTAGAACCCGAATACCGACGCAAGCGTCAGGATCAGGATCGTCTCGATTCCCATTCTTTACTCCGACTGCGGATCCGTTCGGTTACGTTACCCGCGCGGGCGGCTGCTCACGCCTGTGCGATGAGCAAGCGGAGCCGGTTCCCCATCCGCTCCGCGTAGTTGGCTACCTGACCCGCCGTGTAGAACACCTTGTACCAGAGCATCACGTCCACCGGCTTCATCTCGTCTTCGCGAGCGAAGAGGGCTTTCGAGAGCTGCACCCCGATGACATCGGACTTCGTCTCCACGTCATCCAACTGGTTGATCATGCTGAGCACGCGCTCCGCCTCCGGGCCACCGAAGGACGTCTCGGACAGCTCGTCCATCTCCGACCCGATCGCCAGCGCCATGTCGCAGGTCACGAGGATCTCCTCGATGAGCTCCATCACCGTGGGCTTGAGATCCTCTGGCAGCCGTAGCTCCTTGAGCGATAGAAGACCGGCTACCTCCTGCGCCGAGTCCGCGATGGAGTCCTGCATGTGGATGAGTTCGAGCAGGTCGCGGCGGTCCACTGGGAGGAACAGAGAGCGAGGCAACGTGTCCCGGATCTCGTTCTTGAGTAGGTCCGTTTCGTGTTCGAGATCGTTGATGCGCTCCGTGACGGCGGCCAGCCGTTCGGTGTCGTAGGCGAGCGCCGCCTCGAACAGCGGGCGCAGCTGCTGGGC
The DNA here is from genome assembly GCA_964473525.1 of uncultured bacterium. Classification (GTDB taxonomy): domain Bacteria; phylum Poribacteria; class WGA-4E. The sequence continues at coordinate 39,799 of CAYYPK010000025.1, read as the reverse complement.
GCACTCGATTGCCTTCTTGAGGTGCGCCTGCGTCGGGCCGAAGGGCGACTTCGAGAACAGATTCGCGATGCTGCGCGCGCGCATATTGCGTCCCTCCTTACGCGTACCAAGCTGTTGAGATGTCCGACCTCACCTTCAGAAGAGGATGACACGGGCCAGCAGGAAATAGAACACGATACCCAGGACGTCGATGGAGGTCGTCACGAATGGGCCGGTGGCAATCGCTGGATCCACGCGCATGCGCTTCAGCGCGATCGGGATGAGCGTGCCGAGACTGGCGGCCAGCACCATGTTCGCCGCAATTGCGATGGCGACGACGATCGGGAAGCGCACGAAGTACAGCGATGTCGCGTCCGAGGTCCAGTGCAGTACCTTCGCGAACGCGCCGAGAAGCAGGCCGTAGACGGCCCCCAGCGCGAGTCCCGTGGCGAGCTCACGGCGGATGACCTTCCAGCCTTCCTGGAGGTCCACCTCGCCCGTCGCCAGACCCCGCACGACGATCGTCGACGATTGCGTGCCGATGTTCCCGCCCATGCCCATGATGACGGGTATGAACGCCGTCAGCGCGGCGAATTCCGCGAGCTGCCCCTCGAACTGCCCTATCACCCACGCCGCCGCGACACCGCCACACAGGCTCGCGAACAGCCATGGCGCCCGCGCCCGCGCGTTCCGCCACGCGGACAGGGCTCCCAGCTCCACGTCTCCGGTACCTGCCATGCGGAGCATGTCCTCGGTGTTCTCCTCACGAATGACGTCGATGACGTCGTCCACCGTGACGATGCCCATGAGTTCGTCCTCATCGCCGACGACTGGCACGGCGAGGACGTTGTACCGCGACGCCACGCGAGCCACTTCCTCCTGCGGCGTCGCCAGGTGGACCTTATACAGTCGCCTCGTCATCAGGTCCGAGAGCGGCGTGTTCGGCGGCGTCGTAACCAGCTGCCGCAACGAGATGACCCCCTCCAACCGCATGTTCGCGTCCACGACGTAGACGTAGAAGACCATCTCAATGTCCGCCATCTCCCGGACGCGCTCCACCGCCTTGGACGCTGTCATATCCTCGGGGAGGGAGAAGAACTGCGGGTTCATGATCGAGCCAGCGGTCTTGTCCTCGTACTGCAACAGTTGCTGCACGTCCTCGGACGCCTCGGCTTCGATGAGCGCGAGGAGCGCCGCCTGCTGATCCTCGGGCAGATCGGCGAGGAGGTCCGTGACGTTATCCGCCGGCATCCCGCGCAGGATGCCGCTTAGTACGACCGGTTCGGTCTCGTCCAGGAAGTGCAGGCGGTCCTCGGTGTTGAGTTCGGGCAGCACTTCCCCCATCAGCTCTTCGCTAGCCACGAGGCCAAAGAGCAGCGTCTTTTCGTCGGGCCGAAGGTGGGGGAACCAGCGCGCGATGTCCGCGGCATGGGTCTTGGCAATCACCTTACGGAGATTGGGTACCGCGTTCCGTTTGATGAGCTTGATGACCGTGGAGACGAGAAAAGCGTCCCGGTCACGCGTGGTGATCATCGCTCTGGACCATTGGAATCAGCGTCATACGCGCGCGATGCGATCTCGCGCTGCGAGGCAACTCAGCCGGTCTGACGGGAGAGAGGGGTGAGACGGCCGCGCTCCGCCGTCAAGGTACCCACGGCTGCGTGTGCCGCTCTAATAGTACCATGCTGGCCCCGACGGGACATGCGATCGCGCGGTCGGGCGCGGCGCGTGACCGGCGGTCGCGTGAACCCATGTCCATTGATAGAGCGACGGAGGCCGGTCGGCAAGGCGAGGCGTGTTGATGGACAGCGTGAGTCACGGAATCGGGCGGCTTGCGGCGGCCATCAGACGTGCGCGGTCAGGACGCAGACGTAGCGCGGATGACGGGCAATGGACGCGCTGCCGCTGACATGGGCGCGGCGGCCGCGTCCAGGGCCGCGAGAACGCCGCCACGGCCGTACTCAGCGGCAATCTCTCGGGCGGTGCGGCCTTCGTATGGCCCTCCGCCTCCGACCGGGTCCGAGGCGGCGCCGTTCGCGAGTAGCCACCTCACGGCGTGGACGCTCCCGTTGCGCGCGGCGGCGTGCAACGCGGTCGTGCCGCGACGCTCGCCGTCGATGCGGCCACCGTAGTCGGCGAGGGCGGCTAAGATGTCGACGCGGTCGCCAGCGGCGGCTTCGTGCACCGGAGTCCAATCCCACGGCTCGTACACAGGGAAGTTTGGGTCGGCGCCGAAGTGCAGCAGCAGATCCGTCGTCGGGCGGTCGCACGCGTGGTTCAGCGCGTGGATTCCGTGCGCTCCCTGAGAATTCGCCAGGTGATGAGATCGCCGCAGTATCCACCGTAGGTCGTCGGTCAGCCCCAACGCGGCCATGATGAACACGTCAGGCGTCACGCCGCGAGACACCAGGAGCTGCAGAACCTCGCGGCAGCCACGATGCGCGGCCGCCCCCTGTGGGGTCTCCTCGACCTTCGCTGGGTCTAGGCTGTTCAGCGCGGTGATGGCGCCCGCGTGGTCGTCCAACGCCGTTCGCACACGGTCGAAGTCGCCGTGGACCGTTCCGTGCGCGGCGCCGGTGATGTCCATCGCCGCCACGATGTCTATCGCTTCCTCGTGTGTCATGCGCGGGCCCCCATCCCCGATATCGCGCTCACGGCGGCGCGTGCGGCATCGTCGTCTTCCCATGGAGCCTAACGTTGGGCGTCGGTCGCGCGGTTCATGGAAGGGCGCCGCGTCGGTTACGGCGGTGGCATCGGATACAATGAATCGGCTGTCCATGCGTTCTCCATAGCGGCTACCTCGGCTGATGTGTGACCCGGCCGAGGCCCCGTCAATGACGTTTCCGTGAGGTCCAACGCCCGATGCTGACATTCCCGCTTACACGCTTTCTACCACGCGTCCTCGCCAGCCTAGTCGTGCTGGTGTCTGCGGCGACACTCACCTCGACCGCGGGCGCGGCGCTCAGGGTGGCGCTTCTGACGCCCGGCCCTGTCAGCGACGATGGCTGGAACGCTTCCGCGCACGAAGGCCTCGAACTCATCAAGGAGGAACTCGGGGCGGAGGTCGCGCATCGCGAGTCGCGCAACCAGGGGGAGTTCCGGCAGGACTTCCGCGACTACGCGCGGCGCGGATACGACCTGATTTTCGCGCACGGGTACGAGTTTTCGACGCACGCGCGCGACATCGCAGGGACGTTCCCGGACACGTACTTCGTGACCACGGGTGGGGAACCTGAATACGCCCGCCCCAATTACGCGCCCATCGTGTTCGTGTTGGACGACGGCATGTATCTGCTAGGCGTTCTTGCTGGGCAGATGACTCAGACCGGCAAGCTCGGCTTCGTCGGCGGACAGGAACTGCCGCCCGTGTCCGCTGGACTGAGCGCCTTCGTGAAGGGCGCGCAGTCCGTGCGCCCAGACATCGAGGTAATCACCGCCTACGTCGGCAATTGGGAGGACGCGCTGAAGGCCCGCGAGCAGGCTGCCGCCCAGATCGAGGAGGGCGCGGACTTCCTCTTGCACAACGCGGACAAGGCAGGTCTTGGCGTGTTCCAGGCCGTGGCGGAGGCGCGCAAGGCGGGAGGCGACGTGTACGCGTTTGGGTCCAACCGCGACCAGAACCACGTGAACCCCGAGGTCATCCTTGCGAGCGCGGTGTCGAACATCCCGAAGGGGTTCGTCGACATGGCGCGGCAGGTGGAGAACGGCGACTTCGAGGGCGCTCTCCGCTACTTCACGCTGCAAGGGGGATGGATTCACGTCGCGTACAACCCGGCACTCGAGGACCGCATACCGGACGACGTCAAGGCCGCCGTCGAGACCGCGACGGAAAGCCTCCGCTCTGGCGCGATCAGCTTGACGGAGGCCGTGGAAGGCAGCCCCTGATGCGACTGACCCTGGCGCCGGGCGCGCCAACCCGTGACCGCTAATCGCCCCGCGATCCGACTCGACGGCGTGTGCAAGTCGTTTGGCGCCACCGTGGCGCTAGACGACGTGTCCCTTGATGTCGCCGCGGGCGAGGTCCACGGCTTGCTCGGTGAGAACGGCGCTGGCAAGACCACGCTGATGAACATCCTCTACGGACTGGCGTCGCCCGACTCGGGCGCCATCCAGGTCGATGGGCGCGCAGTGAGGTTCCGCGCGCCCATCGAGGCGATACGCGCGGGTGTTGGCATGGTGCACCAGCATTTCATGCTCATTCCAAGCATGACCGTCGCCGAGAACGTCATGCTGGGCATGCCCGGAGCCACGTTCTGGAGGCGACCGACCGCCTCCGAGGAACGCGTGGCCGAGCTCGCCCGCGGATTTGGCGTCGACGTCGACGTGACACGTCGCGTGGACACCCTCCCCGTCGGCGTGCAGCAGCGAGTAGAGATACTGAAGTGCCTCGCCAGGGACGCGCGGACGCTCGTGTTCGACGAACCGACCGCCGTCCTGACTCCCTCCGAAGCCGAAGAACTGGGCGATACGCTACGCGCGCTGCGCGACGCGGGGCGTTCCATCGTGTTCATCACCCACAAGCTGCCCGAAGCCCTTGATCTCTGCGACCGCATCACGGTGATCCGGCGCGGGCGCAACGTTGCCACCGTCGACGCATCTGGCGCCGACCCCGCGTCGCTCGCAACGCTGATGGTGGGTGAAAGCGTCGCCACCCAGGAGCGGCGTGTCCCGCCCTTGCGTGAGACCCAGGACGCACTCGTGCTGACCGACCTGCGCGTGAACGACTCACGTGGGCTCGCGGCGGTACGCGGCGTCTCGCTCGCCGTGCGCGCCGGCGAGGTGTTCGGAGTCGCGGGAGTCGACGGCGCCGGGCAGGTCGAACTCATGGACGCCCTGGCGGGTGTGCGAGCGCCTGAGTCCGGCGACATCCTGCTACGGGGCACGGACATCACGCGCGCGTCACCCAGAGAACGCGCCAAGCGTGGGCTGGCGGTCATCACGGAGGACCGTCGCGGGAAGGATCTGTCCGCCGGGCTGTCCATCGCGGAGAATCTGGCCGCCAAGCGTTACCGTGACGCCCCTATGTCGCGTCTGGGGTGGCTGTCGCCGCGAGCGATGGCGACCGCGGCGGAAGACGCCCGCCGCGAATACGACATCCGGGCGGACGATATCGCCGCCCCCGTGTCACAGCTTTCCGGCGGCAACCAGCAGAAGGTGGTCCTCGCGCGCGAGCTGTCGCACGCTGGGGTCGCGCTGGTCGCCATGAACCCGACTCGGGGGCTGGACGTCGCCGCGGCTGCGTACGTGCACCGCCGCCTCCTCGAAGCGCGAGACACCGGTCTCGCCGTCCTTCTCATCTCGACCGAACTGGACGAGGTGATTGCCCTGTCAGACGGCATAGGCGTCATGCGCGATGGCGTCGTGCACGACGCCCCGAGCGACGCGCGAAGTCGGGACACTCTCGGCTCTCTCATGGTCGGGGAGGCGCCAGCCCTGTGAGCCGGCTAGTATCGTCCGGTCGCCACCTGCTCTCGACCGGGGTCATCCTCGTCGCCGTCGTCGGGGCCGCCGGGTTGCTGCTCCTGATCGGTGGGTACGACCTGGCGTCATGCTCGCGGGCGTTCTGGCAGGGAACCGTCGGCAATCGCTACGGCCTGGCGCCCGTGCTTACCGGCGCTTGCCCGCTGATTCTGACAGGCCTCGCGGTCGCCCTGGCGTTTCGGGGCGGCGCGCTCAACATCGGCGCCGAGGGGCAGCTTCTGGTCGGCGGCATCGCCGCGACGGCGCTCGCGACGAAGGTCGATCTGCCGGCGTGGTCCCTCGTGCCGATGCTCTTCCTGGCTGGGGTGGCGGGTGGCGCCTTCTGGGCGGGTATCGCCGCGGCGCTACGCGTGTGGCGCCGCGTGCCGGAAGTGCTCAGCACGATCCTGCTGAACTTCATCGCCATCGAACTCGTGCGGTACGCGGTCACGGGGCCGCTGGAGGGCATCCGAGGCACGGCGCAGACGGCGGAGATACCGTCCAACCTACGGCTATGGACGCTCGACGCGGCGACGGATCTGCACGCGGGCATCTTCCTCGCGATCGTGGCAGCGCCTCTGACACATCTGCTCGTGCATCGCACGACGGTCGGCTTCCAACTCCGAGCGGTGGGCGACAATCCACTGGCCGCCGCGTATTCGGGCATGTCCCCGGCGCGCGCGACGTTCACGGCGATGCTGGCGTCGGGCGGGCTGGCGGGCCTGGCGGGGTGCGTCGAACTCCTTGGGCGCGTGGGTTCTCTGAGTCAGGGATTCACGACGGTCGGCTACGGGTATACCGCGATAGCCGTCGCGATGCTCGCGCGGCTGAGCCCCATGGGAGTCGTGGCCGCCGCGGTGTTCTTCGCCGCGCTGGCGTCGGGCTCCCGAGAGATGACGTTTGAGCCGAACCACGTTCCAGACAAGCTCGTCGAGGTAATGCGAGGGCTTGTCGTTCTTATGGCCGTTGGGTATGGTGTGGCTGACGCGCGGTTCGCCAAGCGTGGCGCTTGAGCTACATTCCCGATGTGCCGGGACGATTCGATTGGCCAGGCCGCCGTTGCGGCCGGGATTCTCCCGCGGGTTAAACATATCCCGCGGCAACGCCGTCTTACCCACTGTACGCGAGCTTGGACGGGAGTTCGTATTCCGTGAAAGACGCCGACCACTTTCTGGTCGAACAGTTCCAGGCAGGTGATGATGGCGCGTTTGATGTGCTCGTCGAACGGCACTACAAGCGCGTGTACGATTACGCCTTCTACTTCACGCACAGCGTCGAGGACGCGTACGATATCACGCAGGATGTCTTCTACCGCGCGTTCCGGTCGTTGGGACGCTTCAAGGGCGATTCGAGTTTCTTCACGTGGGTCTATCGCATCGCGACGAACGCGTGCATCGATCACAAGCGACGACGACGCACTTACCAGAACATTGAGCTGACGGACGCCGTTATACATCAGGAAGACGTCAGGACGTTGCGAACGCCCGAACGGATGCCCGACGATAACGCGATGAACTCCGAGATCGGCGTCCATATTCGCGAGGCCGTCCGGCAGTTGCCCGAGAAGCAGCGACAGGTGTTCGTGCTGAGACACTTCGAGGGGCTGGCGCTGCAAGAGATCGCGGACATTCTGGGACGTGGGCTGGGAACCGTGAAAGCTCACCTGTTCCACGCGACGAGGAAGATGCGGCACTTCTTAACGCCGTATATCGAGGAGTCTCACGCGCCCGGCGAGTGGAACACGGACGGGGAAGGTGGACGCGCATGAGCGTTAGGCATTGCCGTTTCGAACGGCATATCCCAGCGTACCTCGAGGGGGCGCTGTCGGACCGCAAGCGCCGATGGTTCGAGAACCGGTTGCGCCGCTCCGAGGCGTGTCGGGCAGAGGTGGCTGCTTACCGACGCATGCGCGAGGAAGTCGGCAAGGTCGGCGTCGATTACCCGGATCCGTACGTTTGGGAAGGCTTCACATCGAAGCTACGGCAACGCATTGAGCAGGACGCTCGGCTCGGGGCGCCTGCTCGTTCTCGCTGGCCCGCGCGCGGCTTTGAGGTTGCCGCTGGAGCCGTCGGGGGTGCCGTGTGTGGCACCGTCTGCGCCTTCGCGGTCGTCTACTTTGGTCTGTCGCAGGGCCTTGTCCCAACCAGGGACAGCAGCCTACCCGCTACGTCCATCACGTCGCTGATGTCCATGGACGGCGTGGGGTTGACGGCGGAGATGATGGAGAGCGGGGGCGACGAATACCTCGTGCGTTTCATAGCGCAAGACGGTTCCGCGCAGCCCATGCGCATGACGATGCAGATGGATTCGGAGCAGTTGGCAGCGCTGCTACGTACGAACGCTCTGGCAGTCGACATGCCAGAATCTATCGAATGGACCGAGGCGTCTGGGACGTACGATAGTCGGCAGGGGCCAATCGACCTATACGGCGCCGACAACGGCGCATCCGACATATTCCTTGTGTCTACCCGTCGGGGGGAGTAACCCGGCGGAGGAGGGCCACGCGGCGAACAGGACGCCGCTGGCAAGGCAACGAGCGGGGGCGGACAGATGCGACCATCGCTGCGGAAGTACTGGATTCTCTTTGGCGTCACGTTCGTCGTCGTCGTGGGGTCCGCTGCCCTCATCGCCCAGGCGGGACGCGACGACACCCCTGCGCCGTCAGATTCGTCCAAGACCGTCATGCCAAAGAAGGCCACGGACAAGTACCTGAACCTGTCCGACGATGAACTCCAAGAGGTCGTGCAGGTGCTGAACCTGTACACCCTCGAGAAAGAGCTAGCCCTTTCCGACGACCAGTTGGTGCGCGTGCTTCCCAAGTGGCGCCAACTCCTCGAAATGCGCCGTGAGTTCTGGGGCGAACGGGGGGAACGGCTGGGTGAACTCAGGGGGGCCCTGCACCGCTATGGCGAACCCGATGCCGCCGTGGACGCCAGCAGAATGGACGAGGATCTCGACGAGGTCGTCGGCGCGTTTCGTGCCGAGGACGACGCGTTCTGGAGCCGGTACCGCCAGGTTGAGTTGAGCATCCTCGCGGAGCTAGATGCCGCCCAGAAGGTCCAGTATATCCTGATCGACAGCGACCAGGGACGCCGCACAAGGCGTCTAGTGGGGACGCTGAAGCGCATCAACCGACCCCCGCAGCCAGAACTGGTGCATCAGGCTCCGACGACCGACGCCAAGACGACAACGGTCGCGACGTCCAATCCCTAGCGGGTTCCTGACCCTGTATCCCGAGCCCGCAGTAGGGCGCCGACGTAGGCTCGCGCTTGCTTCGATGTGCTGATCTGCCCGTCTTCACGCGCGTCTCTCACCGCGCGGAGCAGTCGCCCGACCTCCGGCCCCGGCGCCACGCCGAAACGCCTGATGATCTCTCCGCCCAGGATGAGGGGCTTTCGGCCTGCGGTGGCGCGACCTTCCTCGTGCCAGAAGCTCGCGATGGCGACAAGCGTCCGTTCGGTGCGGCGCCGTTGCGCCTGAGTCCTCGCCGGCCCACGGGACGCCTCCATGTCGGCCCAGGAGTGCGCGACGACGCCCATCCAATCGCCGCGGACCCGCCGCAGGAACCGACGTAGCGCGCGCGGCGAGGGCGGCCCGCCCGATGAGAGATGCATCGTTCGCAGGTGCTCCGCCACCAAGCGTGACGCGGCTTCGCGGCCCCTGTTGCTCAGCATGAGCCGTCTACCGACCTGGTTCGTGATGTCCGCGCCGTCCTTCTCGTGGCCGATGAAACGCACCCGACCGTCGTCCCCAACGGTCCTCGTCGTAGGCTTAGCGACGTCGTGCAGCAGTAGGGCGAACTTGATGAGTGCGACCGTTGGGATGCCCTGGCCCCTTGGCTCGGCAAGATACGCCGCGAAATCGCCTTGTAGGCCGGACAGACACGGCGGCACGGGCGCGCGTTCGAAGCGGTCCAGCGCGTCTAGCGTGTGCTCCCAGACATCGAGGTGGTGGAAGCGGTTCTGCGGCGCGCCCTTCATGTCGGCGATTTCCGGCAGCAGAACCTCAAGGAGGCCCGCGCTGTCCATGCCTCGCAACGCCGCGTACGAGCGCGGGGCTCCCAGCAGCTTGAAGAACTCGTCTCGGATGCGTTCCCACGCGACGTTCGTGACGTCGACGGCGCGCTCCTTAACCACGGCGAGGGCGCTCTCCTCGACACGCAGGCCGTGCGTCGCCATGAACCGGAAGGCGCGCAGCATACGGAGGGGGTCGTCGGTCAGGCTTTCGTCGAAGCCGCGGCGCAGCGTGCGCAGACGCAGGTCGTCGACGCCCCCACAAGGGTCGATGAGCGTACCGGAGAGGTCGTCGAACGCCGCCGACAGAGGCGTGGCGATGGCGTTCACCGTGAAGTCCCGACGCCGCAGGTCCGCGTCGAGAGACGCGCCTCGATAGCAGCATGCGTCCAGGATCATGCCGTCTTCGAAGGTGACGCGACGCGTCGGCGGATCCTCGTGCAGGGGGATGGCGTAGCGATCCTCCGCCGCCGCCCAACTCTCGACGGCGGCCATGCCGTCGGATGGCACGACGATGTCGAAATCGTCCACGGCGCGGCCTACGAGGGTGTCCCGCACGGCGCCCCCGACCAGGTGCGCCTCGACACCGCGCGCCGAGAGGTGCTCGGAGAGCGAGGCGAGGCGGCTTCTCGCCGCGGGTTCCATGACGAGGCGTATCGGCATGCGCGTCACACGTCCAATTCCATTCCGCCTTCGCTGTGCGTGAACACCACCGTGTGCAGTCCCTCGGACAGCAGCTCCATGGTCTCCGCGAACGGACGCCCGCCGCTGTGCATGGGTGAGAACCCTATGAATGTTATCGCGGCATCCGCGGAGGTGGTCCTGATGGCCTCGGGCACGTTGGTTGCAACGACGATCTCGGCGGACGCCTCAATCCGCGACGCCTCCGCCAAGTCGGCGAGGTGCTTCCGCGCCTGTTCCACGCCGGATTCGCTCCCGATGACGCGGAGTAGCCTGATCGTCCGTCCGCGCCATTCGGCGTTCAGGCTGAGGAGGTGTGCGAGGAGCAGCATGAGCGAGCCGTTTCCTCCGCCGCTCCACCACACGTCGACCGTGCCGGGCGGCGCGTGCCAGGCGTCGGCTGGATCCTCCTGGCGCCGCACGGCAAGCAGGCTGCGGCCCATGCGCGTGACTTCCCTGCACTCCTGGATGAACGCCTGCCGCCGCTCTTCGTCCGCGGAGGGATCCCACTCAATGAGCGCCGTGTTGGGTCGCAGCCCGCCCAGGCCATGGCACTGCAACAGCGAACGGATGCCCTCCACGACATCGTGAGCGACGACAACCACGGGGAACGCCGACAGTCGATGCGCCCGCAGAAACCGCCTGAGCGCCCGGTGCTGCGCGTCCTGACGCTCCAGGAGCGCGTCACTCGACCCGACCATCAGGCGTCCCACGCTGAGGGCGCCGCGCCCACCTGTCAACCATTGCGCGAGTACCGCGAGGCGCGGGCTCTCCCACGACTCGGCGCGCAGGGCGAGGATCGTCGGTCGCCAGTTCTTGGGGTGGTACTTCTCGTCCTCGAGTCGCAGGAGGTTACGTCGCGCGCGGTCGTACATGCTCCCGCTGTTGACGTCTCCCCACCGCGTCCTGATCTGCCGGCGGGAGAGCAGGCGATGGATCGTCGCCATAGCGACGACGGCGCCCAAAGCCCACAGAGGGTCCACGAGGAACATCACCGCGAGGCACCCAAGCGCGCCCAGTAGAGAGAGCGACCAGTGTGCGAGCCGGAAACGCGGGCGATAGCTCGGGTTCCCCGTAATCGCCTCGGTGAACGTGGCGAAGTTAAGCATGCCGTAGGTGATGAGGAAGAACATCGTGATGATCGGCGCTAGCGCGTTAAGATCGCCCGCGCTGACCGCTGCTTGCGCTATTCCAAACGTCAGAACGATGGCGTAGCGTGGCTCGTCCGCGGACCCACTCCCCCGTGCGAAGACGCGCGTCCATCTGAGCACGTCGTCGCGGGCGAACGCCTGCAAGATACGCGGAGCCCCCATCATGCTGCCCAGCGCCGAGGAAAGCGTTGCCGCCAGCACTCCCGCCGTGATGAGCGCAGGCCACTGGGACAGTCCGGCCAGAATCTGCGAATCGCCACGCAGCGTTGGTAGCTCCGCCGCGCCCGCGAGCGCGAGTATCAGGCTCCCGTAGATGGCGCCCGTCACCCCGATGGACGCCAGCGTGCCGCGTGGGATGGAGCGCGCCGGATCGCGAAGGTCGCCGGACAGGTTCGCCCCCGCCATGATGCCCGTAACCGCGGGGAAGAACACGGCGAACACGGTGAAGAAGCTCTGACCGCCCTCGTATCCCGGAGCCAGGTTGCGCGCCAGCGTCGCCGGGTCGAAGGACGGGATGGCTCCGACGTAGAACGACAGGAGCGAGACGACCAGTGTCGCCAGGATGCCGTACTGCAGCCTGATCGCCCAGCCGGCGCCGATGAAGACGCTCACGAAGACGGCGACGTTGACGGCAGTGGCGACCTGCCACAGCGGCACATCAAGACCCGGGAACGCCGCCTTCAGCGCCTCGGAGAAGCCGATCACGTACATCGCCACGGACACGGCTTGGGCGAGGAAGAACACGATGCCGATCGCGCTGCCGAACTCCACGCCAAGACTGCGGCTGATGAGGTAGTACGCTCCGCCGCCCTTGGGTCGCGTGTTGGTCGCGATGGCCGACAGCGATAGCGCCGTCAGCGTGGTGATCGCCTTGCTGATGAGGACGATGGCGATGGCGTGACGCACCCCTGCCTGCCCGACGCAGTAGCCAAACCGCAGGAACATGATGACGCCGAGGATCGTCAACGTGCACGGGGTGAACACGCCTTCGACGGTTCCGAAGCGCGCTGCCGTGCTTGCGACCTTCGGTCGGCTACTGGCCAACTGCCCGACTACCTGCGGGGTTCTTCCTGGCGGGGTCACGCGTCCTCATCATGTTACTCCTCGCGTCGGGCGTGCGGAAGAACCGCTTTGCCAGCTTTCCTACTCCAGCACACGTGTCGTAAGCTTCCCCGGAACGACCGCGCCACCTCGTAAGGAACGTCGGCACAGTGACTCGTAGCACGGACGCATGACCGCTCGGAGAGCTGCGGCGCTTGTCGGCGTGGTGGGCGCCGCGCTTGGGGCGGGCGCCACCTGGCTCTACGCGCCGCACGGCGTTGAGTTAGTCAAGCTCGCCGCGTACACGGTCGTATCGAACAGCTACATCTCCGTGCTTCCCCACGAGCCCGTGCTGATCTTCTACGGCAAGACGCTGGGGCCGTTCTGGGCGATGGTCTCCGCGACGATCGGCGCAGTTCTGTCCGGTGTGATCGACCACCAGACCTTGACGCGCGTTCTAAACATCCAGAAGGTGCGAGGCCTCTACGAACACCGGCGCATCTACAAGGCGTCCGTGCTCTGGTACGCGAAACGTCCATTCTGGACCATCGTGGTTGCCGCGCTGACTCCGATCCCGTTCTATCCCATCAAGTTCATCGCGCTGTCGGCGCGCTATCCCGCGTCTCGCTACCTCCTGGCCCTCGTCGTAGGCCGAGCGCCCAGATTCTATGTGTACGCATGGCTTGGTGAGAGGCTGGACATCCCGAATTGGGTCATTGTCGGGGGGTTCGTGGCGATGGTCGTGCCTGCCGCTGTGGCGAAGCTGTGGAGGAGCGTGGCGGGGAGCCGCGCGCCCACTGGGACGCCCGCGCGTGACGATTGACGTATACTGACAGGGCGACGGCGCCAGACGGTGCGGTCATAGTTGGAGGCGACGGGTGAGCGTAGTACGTAAGCCGGTGCGGACCGCGTGGAACGTCCTCGCGCGGAAGGCCCCCATTATCGCGCAGCTCATCATCACGCGACGCTGCAACCTGAGCTGTGGCTACTGCACCGAATACGACGACCACTCACCGTCAATCGACGTGGACACGCTCAAGGAACGCATCGACGCCCTCCACGCGCTGAAGACCGCCGGTATTGACTTACTGGGGGGCGAGCCGCTCCTCCATCCAGACCTGAGCGAGTTGGTCCGGTACGCGCGGCGCAAGTCCAACGTGTCGCTCATCACGAACGGCTTTCTACTCAGCGAAGAGATGATCCATGACCTGAACGAGGCAGGCCTGGACCACATGCAGATCAGCGTCGATACGCTGTCTCCCTCCGACGATCTGTTCATCCAGAAGTCCCTCAAGAGCGTCCGCTCGAGGCTGCGCGCGCTCGCGGACCTCGCGAAGTTCAGCCTGCACGTGAACGCCGTCCTCTGCCCGCAGAGCATCGACGAGTACGACGACCTTGTCAGCGAGGTCCGCGACCTGGGCATCCCCATCTCGATTGGCCTGGTACACGACGACGAAGGTCGCATCGGCATCCAGGGGGAGCCGTACCTCAGCACGTGGGAGAGGTTCTATGCCGAGTCGGGGAACTTCTCCGCGATTGAGCGCGAATACGGATCGCGCCTGCTACGAGGCGAAACCCCTGACTGGCACTGCCGCGCGGGACACCGCTACATGTACGTCGACGAGTTCGGCAAGGTGCAGTACTGCGCGTCGCAGCGCGGCTACCTCGACCGAGACATTACGGGATACACACGCGCGGATATGCTGGCCGCGGGGGCGCTGAAGAAGACGTGCTCCGACGGGTGCACCATCGGATGCGCCTACCGCTGCTCGGCGGTGGACGGGAACCTGCCAGCCGTCCTCTCGATGTGGTTCCGCGGTGAACGCGAGCACAAGCGCCATCAGAAGGCCCTGGCGTTGGAGGAGCACGCTTAGGCGCTGGTCCACGTCGCCCTTCCGCCCTCGGCTGCCCCGTCCGTGCGCTCTCCACGTAGGCTTCCTTGGCTTGCACGCCGGCCGTATGATGGTCGCCGGTCGCTGCCGTTCCCTGTGCCGCGACCCAACGGGGAGACACCGCTGCATGTCCGATCGCGACGCAAGGAACATCGTACTTCTGGGCGCCGGCTTCGCAGGGCTCGCGCTGGCCACGGAGCTCAACGACGTGGCGGCTAGCGGCCGAGCTCGCGTTACGCTCGTCGATCGGAAAACCCACTTCAACATGGGTTTCTCCTTGCAGTGGGCGCTCATGGGCAGGCGCCAGCCCATCGACGGCATGCGACCCTACACTTCCCTGCTCGCTGACCATGTGCGCTTCGTGAACGACGAGATCGTTCGAATCGACACGGAGACGCGCACGGTCCACACGCGCACGCAGGATCTGCCCTATGACGACCTCGTCATCGGGACAGGTTGCGAGATGGATCCGCAGCGCATTCCGGGCCTCGCGGAGGCCTCTTACAACCTCTGCGCCATCGACGACGTTATGCAGCTCAAGCAGCGGCTCGAAGAGGTCGAGTCGGGGGCGGTCGTCATTGCCGTGTCGGCGACACCGTTCAAGTGTCCTCCCGCTCCGTACGAATACGCGCTGCTCATGGACGAGCTTCTCCGAACCCGCGGCGTACGGGACGACGTCCCGCTGATACTGACGACGCCCGAGCCTCACCCCATGCCGACGGCTGGTCCAAAGATCGGGGCCGTCGTCGCGGAGTGGATGGCCGACAACGGCGTCGAGTTGCACACGCAGCACCGCATCGCCTCGGTCGACCCGGCGGCGCGCCGTATCACCTACGAAAACGGCTTCGAACTGGACTATGCTGTCTTCTCCGCAGTGTGGCCGCACAGGGCGCCGACGGTAGTCCGGGAGGCGGGACTCACGAACGAGATGGGCTTCGTCCCTGTCGAGTTCGGCACGTTCGAGACCACCACGCCGAACGTGTACGCCGTGGGCGACGTTGCCGCGACACGGCTCCCGAGCGACAAGCCTCATCCGAAGTCCGGCATGTTCGCTGAGGCGCAGGCGACGGTCGTCGGGCGCAACCTCGCGGCGCGGATCACGAGTGCGGCGCTCGAGGAGTACCCAGGCAAGGGAGCGTGCTTCTTCGAGATGGGCGGGGACATGGCGACGGCGGTTTCGGCGGATCTGCTGCCCCTGGAAGGCCCGCGAATGACCATGCAGCCACCGTCCGAGGAGGGTCTGGAGCTGAAGGCGGAATTTGAGCGTGAGCGCTTCGCGCGCTGGTTTGGCGGGTAGGACGCGCTGACTGTCGCGCGCGGGGGCCGAGCAACGCGCCGACGAGATGTAAGCGGGAGTACTGCGATGCTGGTGCTCTGCAACGGCATGGTGCGGTCGGGATCTACTCTACAGTACAACATCGCCCGACTCATCGTAGAGTCTCTGGGCGTGGGCGAGGGGTGTCGCAACGCCTCGGAGCGTGCCGCGACCGGGCCACTCGCTGGAACGCGCCCGCAGGACATCGTGTCGACTGCGCTGCTCGATGACCCCGCGCGCTACGTGTTCCACACGCACGACCTCGACACCCTCCTGCCTGATCTGGAGCGCGCTCAGCGTCTGGGCGAGGACGGCCAACTCCGCGTGCTGTACGTGCATCGCGATCTACGCGACGTCGTTGCGTCCATGAAGCGCGCGTGGGGCATAGACTTCGACGAATGCGCCGAGATCCTGGACCGCGTGCAGGACAACTACGAATTCATCCGTCGGCACGCCGATGCCGACTGGCTGCTCGTGCAGCGGTACGACCAGGTGGTCGCGGATGTGCCCTCCGCCGTCGATGAGGTGGTGGTCGCAATGGACCTCCAGATGTCGGATGAGGCGCGCGCCGCCGTGGTCACGGCGTGCTCACTGGAGAACGCAGAGGCAATCACGCGTAATCTGCGCCGGCAGATGGTAGCCGACCGCGACCGCTTGTTCGGACAAAGGGCGCCCATGCGCGAGCAGTTGGCGGGTCTGGCGGCCGTCTTTCAGGATAGGACGACGCTGCTCCACCACAATCACATCTCGTCTACACGCGGCGCGTCAGGCGTGTGGAAGGCCGCCCTGTCGGACGACGAGGCGCGTCTTGTCGTGGAGCGATACGGACCGTGGATGGCCGAGCTGGGCTACGAGTAACCGGCGAGGCCTCTTGGCGCCTGGGCGCCTCGGACGACACAGCGACCGTCGAAGCCGCGTACGACCGCTGTTCTCTCGACGCCGCCGCTGACAGCGCGCAACGAGTGGAGCGACTACCTCGCCAGGGCGTGGGAACGCGATCCTGAGGTCGCGGCGGGCCTCCTCCGAGAAATGCGATGGGCGGAACCGAACGCCTGTCTGGTCGCATCCCGACTGGCTGCCGCACTTCGACCGCACGGTCGCGACCACGGAGCTCGGGGGCCTGGCTGAAGTCGCGGAGCGCCGACGGAGCCGCCGCGACATGCCGTCGCGCGGACCAGCTCGCTACTCTGTCCCAGGGGGAGCGGCCTGGATCGCGGACTCGCCCGCCGCCGCCGCGGCTTGTAGAGCGGAGCGGAGCCGCGCTGCGTCGGCGGCAACCGCCACGGTGTTGACACCCGAGGTCGTACCACCCCAGCGGGCGTGATCCACGGCGTGCAGGTATCGCGACATGCTCTGGTTGACGCGTGCGAGTTGCGCGTAGAAGTCAGCGATGCCCTCGTACGACGGGTCGCCCTCGAGGACATCGAGTCGCAACGAGGCGGCGCGCCAGGCGACAGCCTGAGGCGCCACGCTTAACTCGTCAGCGCGTGAAAGGTCGCCCGCCCCGACGGCGCTCAGGATACCTGCCTGTGTCCGCAAGTCGGCCGCCGCCTTCCCGACCTCGCCGCGAAGCTCCCCAAGTAACCGCGCGCGCGTCTCGCTAGCGGCCTGGTTCACCACCCGCCGTTCGTAGTACCGTCCACTGGCGAAGGGCCCGACGAGGATCGCGGCGACAGCTATTGCCATCGGCGCCCAACGACGCGTGAGCTTGTAGAGAAGCGCGCGCTCGACGGCGACCGTCCGGTCCTGGTAAGCGGGCATGTCTACCTGGCTGCTGAAGTCCCGAATGACTCCCCGGCCCGACTTACCCACATCTGATGTCTCGGACCAACCGCGTCTTCGACGTCGCATGGTTATGCATCCTGTCGCATGCCGTGCGATGGAGGGTGCCCGCTCGACCACGACGGCGGCGGCCGGCTCGCAAGGCTTCGAGTCGCTATAACGTACGCCGCCCACGTTCGTTACACGGGAAGACGGTGTATCCTTCGGGGTACATTCCGCCTGCGTGGGCAACGCGACTTCCGCATCCATATTCTAGGGGATAGGCAATGAAACGGCATCTGCTTCTCGCTCCCATCTTGGTCGCGGCGTTCGCCGTCGTCGGCTGCGGGGCGTCCAAGTCTGTTACGCGCATCGATCCGACGGAAGTCATCGACCTGTCGGGACGCTGGAACGACACGGACTCACGCAACGTGTCGGAGACGATGATAGTCGACTGTCTCAACCACCCGTGGCTGACACGACACATGACACGTGATGAGGGGCAGCAGCCCGTCGTCATCGTGGGCGGCATCCGCAACCGCAGCATGGAACACATTCCTGTTGGGACGTTCGTCTCCGACATAGAACGCGCGTTCATCAACGACGGGCGCGTGCGGGTGGTCGCGAGCGCCCAACAGCGTGGCGAGCTACGCGACGAGAAGGACGACCAGCGGAAGTTCGCGAGCCTCGACAGCATCAAGCAGATGGGCCAGGAAGAGGGCGCGGACTACATGATGACCGGCGAGGTGAACACCATCGAGGACCGCGAGGGCGGCAAGCAGGTGCTCTTCTACCAGACCGACCTCGTTCTCACGGACATCGAGACGAATGAGAAGATCTGGCTCGGGCAGGAGAAGATCAAGAAGTTCGTGGAGCGCAAGCGCACGGCGCTCTAGGGCGCCATCGGTCCACGTGCCACGCTGAATCTCCCGACCCATCGCCAGGGGCCGCGCATGCCGCTCATCACGCCACGGCGTCTCCTGCTGTGTCTGCTGCTTGTCGTCTCGACGGGCTGCGCCTCGTACAACATGGCGGAGTTGCGCGGAACCCTCGCGGCGGGAGACTACGAGGCGTCCCTCGAGCGCTTGAAGGTCGATCCCGACATCTCACTGCCGTACCTTCTCGAGGTCGGCTTGGTGGCCCACTACGCGGGCGAGTTCGACCAGAGCAACGCCGCCTTCGAGATCGCGGAGTACCTCGCCGAGGATCTCTACACGCGCCACATCTCGCACGAGGCGGCGGCGCTCCTTACGTCGGACACGGTGAGACCGTACGCCGGCACGCGCTACGAGCGTCTTCTCATCCACTACTACCGGGCGCTGAACTACGTGTATCTGGGCTTGCCGGACGATGCCCTCGTTGAGGTACGGCGAGCGGGCGCCCTGTTGCGGTCATACGCCGATGAGGACGACAAGTACGAGTTCGCTGGCGCCGCCTTCTTCGCGTACTTCTCCGGCATCCTGTATGAGTGGGCGGGCGATTGGAACGACGCCTACATCGCCTACCGATGGGCTGAGCAGGGCTACGCACGGTACACGGAGGCGTACGGCGTCCAGCAGCCAGACGACATCGGGCATTCGCTCGTGCGGCTGGCTCGCGGGCTAGGCTTCGACGACGACGCGGAGCAGTACGTCGACAAGTACGGGGAGCCCCCGTCGACACCCGATGGCTGGGGCGAGGTCGTCTTGTTCCACGAAAGCGGATACGCGCCGATCAAGTTCGCCGATGACATCGTCCTGCCCATCCTCACGGGGGACGAACTCGACGAGAAGGAAGTGTGGGTGTTCGCCGACCGCATCGTCGAACGCAGGTTCACGACGTATGACGATGTCGAGCTTGCCTACCTGCTGCGCGTCGCCATCCCAGACTACGCATCCGAGCGACCCGCGCTGACGGGCATGCGCGTCTCCGTCGGCGACGGCGAACACGCTGTCCACGCGACGCGGGTGGAGGATCTGGACCGCGTCATGACGGACACCTTCGAGGGTGAGCAGGGGAAGATCCTGCTGCGTACGGCGGCACGAGGCTTGCTGAAGTACCTCGCCTATCGCCGCGCGAAGGAGAAGAACACGGTCGCTGGCTGGCTCGTGAACGCGTTCAACGTGGCCTCGGAAGTTGCCGACACGCGGAGTTGGCAGACGCTGCCGTGCCTGATTTCCGTCGCGCGAGTGCCGGTTCCGCCCGGTTCACACGACGTGCGGCTGTCGTTCTCGGACGATCGTGGTCGCGAGCGGAGCTCGGAGATGGTCCCTGATATGGCTGTCGTCGCCGGCGGCAAGGCATTCTGGAACGTCCGTACATTCGACTGACCACCGTGATGCTCAGGGGTGTGCCATCCTGCCCGGACGCCGGCGGATCCCTACACGATGAAGCGGAGCCGATACGGCGCAGCCCGCAGTCGCTGCGGAGGAGCGCGGCTGGTTGGCCGTGGCTGCGCCTGCCGCGGGCGGTCGCGCCAGTGGCTATTGTGGGGCAACGGCCCGACGCATCACGCCGACCCGGCCCCGTTGCTCGGGCGCTCAAACCGGAGGACGGCACGCATGAAGACAACGTGGTTCGTTGCCGGCGCCATCTCGCTGGGTCTGGTCGCGGCAGACGCTATGGCGGCGGATCGGCAGGGCAGCGGCCCTGACGCTTGGGTCGAGGGCTGGTTCGGCCTCGAGCTCATCCGGAACAACGGGGGATTCGCCGCGTCTGGGCTGATTGACTTCATCAGCGAGGGCACGGGAGGGGCGCACACGCACGAGACCGTCTCCACGCTCGCAGGCGTTGGCGCGACGCGGAGCATGGTGGTCGATCTAGCCGATTACGGTGGCCGGCATGTCTGGCAGTCTATCACCATCGACACCAACGACGGTGACAACATGGCCACGTCTTGGGGCCTCCCCGCTGGCTCCGACGACATCGAGTGGTACGGCCTCATCGGCGTCCGTTCGCCCGGCCCGCAGACCACGACGATGCATCCCGCTCACGACGACTGGTTGCAGGTCTGGCTCAACGGCGAGCAGGTCTACGACAACGACCAGTGGACCGGTGGCGTGCGCACTGTCACGATGCCCACCGACATCGACCTGAACGCCGGCGAGAACATCATGCTGTTCAAGTGTGGTGAGTCCGGCGGCTCCGCATACGTCAACGTCTACTTCGACGCCGAAAACCTTGGAATCATCCCTACCGTTGAGGGTGATTTCTTCAGCATCGTCCCTGACGTTGAGGCCAAGGATAAAGCGAGCGTTGCCTGGGCAGGTCTGAAGTCAGGTCGCTAGGCGTCGCAGGCCCGTCATCGCTGTTGCGTTCGCCTGCGGGGAGGCTGCCCCGCCTGCGCGCTGGCGCCGCACCCCTACAGCCCTGTGCTTGGAGTAGCACGGTTGGGGCGTCCACGCCGTCGGCCAACCGCGCTCGACTCGCTCGCTTGCCGCGCTAAAGGGAGCGTCAGATTGGAGGTTCGACCACTGCCGGCCGCTAGGGCTCGACGACAACAACGGTCTCGTTGGCGGGCAGGTTGGCGAAGTCAGACTCGCGACCCGACGGCCACGCCACATGCAGACGATCCACGCCCGTCGCGTCCCCAAGACCGAACAGCAGACGACGGTCGCTCGCCGAGCAATAGCTTGATCCGCTCTGCACCTCGGCAATCCGGGTCGCCCCATTCACCATCACGGTTACGCGCGCCCCGATCCCATCGCGGTTGCTGGCCGACCCTTCAAGGGCGACGCGCAGCCAGTTGTTGTCGGACCCACCATCGTTGCGGAGTAGTATGGCAGGCTGGTTGGAATTCGAGATCAGCACGTCCACGTCACCGTCGTTGTCGATGTCGCCGAAGGCAGCCCCGCGACCCACGTGCATCTGACCGAAGTAGTCGCCGCTTTCCTCGGATGCCTCCTCGAACCGGCCGCCTCCGACGCCTCGGAACACCTGGTCCCGCTGCGGGTAGGTGTGGGCATCGTCGAGAAGCGCGATGACGTCCTGAACGTGCCCGTCCACGACGAACAGGTCGAGCATGCCGTCGTTGTCGAAGTCTGCGAAGTTCGTGCCGAAGGCTGTCATTGGCAGGCTCGGGCGTCCGACGGCTGATGCCGCCGTGATGTCCATGAAGAAGCCCTGCATGTTCTGATAGAGCGTGTTCGTCTCAGACGTGGAGTGCACGGACACGAGGTCTAGCCAGCCGTCGTCGTCGATGTCACCGAAGTCGACGCCCATGCCGCCCTCGGGCAGACCCATGCCGTTATAGCCGCATCCGGCGAGCAGGCTCACGTCGGTGAACGTGCCGTCGCCGTTGTTCTCGTAGAGGAAGTTGCGCGTCGTGTCGTTGGCCACGTAGACGTCCGGGCGCCCGTCGTTGTTATAGTCGCCCACCGCGATGCCGAGACCGCGTCCTTCGATGGGGTTCACGACGCCTGCTGCCTCGGAGATATCCTCGAACGTGCCGTCGCCGTTGTTGCGATAGAGCACGTCTCCGACGCCCTCGAAGAGACGCGGGTGACAGTACTCCAGGAGCGTTGGGTCGTCGGCGTTGCGGCACGGCGCCATGTCGAGCGGAGCCTTGAGGTAGTTCACGACGAACAGGTCCAGCAGCCCGTCGTTGTCGACGTCCAGGAAGGCCGCGCTCGCTCCCCAGCGCTCGTCACCGACGCCGGCCGCGTGGGTCACGTCCTCGAACGTGCCGTCGCCGTTGTTGCGGTACAGGACGTTCGGGCCGTAGTTCGTGATGTAGATGTCCTGGTCGCCGTCGTTGTCGCAGTCCGCGGCGGCGATGCCCATGCCATAGCCGTCGTCGTTGGCGACTCCAGCGGCGTCCGTGACGTCGCGGAAGCTGCCGTCGCCCAGGTTCTCGTAAAGCGTTCCGCCAGGATTGCCGTCGGGGCGTTCGTCGGGCAGGTAGCCGCTCTGGACGAGGTACGCATCGAGATCCCCGTCGCCGTCGAAGTCGAGGAAGGCAGCGCCGGATCCCATCGTCTCGGCGATGTGCTTGCGGCCTGTCATGCCCGCCACGTGCTGGAACGAGATGCCCGCGGCTTCTGTGACGTCTGTGAACGTCACCCAGTCTCCCGAGGCGGCAGACAACCGCACGCCGACGGCGAGGGCGGCGGCCACGATCCAGCGTCCCCGCCGTCGCCTTTTCATGCACCTGGCGTCGGCCACCGGAGCCGCGCTAACCAAGCCCGGGAATCTTCATGCCCCCGGTGACTTTCTCCATCTCGCCGGCAGCCACTTCCTGCGACTTCCGGCGCGCCTCGTTCACCGCGGCGAGGATCAGATCTTCGAGCATCTCGACGTCGTCCGGGTCGACGACCTCGGGCGCGATGGTGATGGAGATCACCTCCTGGTGGCCGTTCGCGACCACCGTCACCATGCCGCCACCTACCTTCACCTCGACGGTGCGGTGCTGTAGCTCCTCTTGGACCTCGAGCATCCGCTTCTGCATCTTCTGTGCCTGCTTCATCAGGCCGCCCATGCCCTGGTTCACGCGTCTCTCCCTATTCGCTGAGGTCTTCGATGTCACCGGTGAATACGGTCAGCACGAGCTGGTCTTGTTCTTCGCGCACGTCGGCGGCGTCTTCCGTCTGTGTAGGCTCTGCTCTGCCTGTCTGCGCGGCTTCGCCGATCGTGAAGACGATGGGGCGCGCGCCGCCGAGGATCTCCGTCAGCACCTCGCCGATGGTGGCGCTCTTCTCCTTGGCGCGGTTCAGGTTGATCATGCTGCGGAATGTGAGGACGATGTCGTCTCCGCGCACGCCTGGAGTCGCGTCGTGCAGCGGCCCGACGAGCGGCCCGTCCTTCTGCGCCACGCCCTCCAGCACAACCTTCCAGACGGCGTCCAGCGCCTCCGCCGTCAACGGCTCGCCAGCGGGCTCGGGCTCCGGTTGAGCTGGGGTCGGAGCCTGCTCGCGCTCCTGCGGCGGGTCGGCCTGGCCGGCCTCATCGGGTTCGCCTAGCGGCGGGGTCGAATACGCTTCCTCCTCAGCCACGGGAGGGGTTGGCGCTTCCGTGCGCTGGGTCTGCGGAGCTGGCGGCGGCGGCTCCGGCCGCGGTTGCGTCGCCGTTCGAGCTGGACCGGGCAGCGGCTGCGCGGCGGCTGGTTCCGTTTGCACGGCGCCACTCTCCACGCGCGCCTCGATCTCCTGAAGGTGGCTGACCACCGTCTCCAAGGGGATCGGGTCTTCGGTGTGGCAGATGTCCAGCAGGGCCAGCTCGAAGTTGTAGGCGTCGTACCCGAGCGTCTTGATGTCGCGCTCCGCGTGCATGAGCGTTCGGATTGCCCACTGCACGCGTTCCCGTTCGAGGCGTTCCGCTTGGGCGCGCATCTGCTCTTGCAACGTCTCGGATGCCTGCACCGTCGCGACGAGCTCTGGGTGCACCTTCAGGCGCAACAGCCCCTGGAAGTGCCCGACGAGATACCGCAGGCACTGCGTCACGTCCGCTCCCTGCCCAACCAGTTCCTGCACGCACTGCACGGTGGCGGGCGCGTCCCGCGCGATGAGCGCCTCGATGAGCTGGTCCATCACATATGCGGAGCCGAAGCCCAGGATGCGGCTTACGTCGTCCGCCGTGGCGGACCCGTCGCTATAGACGATGATCTGTTCGAGGATGCTCTGCGCGTCCCGCAGGCAGCCTTCGGACTGCTGCGCTATGAGCCCCAACGCGTCGGCGTCCAGCTCTAGCTCCTCTGCCCCGAGCAACTCTTGGAGCCGACCGATGATCTCCGCGTGCGCCATGCGGTGGAATTCGAACTGCTGGCAGCGCGAGAGGATCGTCGGCGGGAATCGGTCCTTCTCCGTGCTGGCGAACACGAAGATGACGTGCGGCGGCGGCTCTTCCAACGTCTTCAGGAAGGCGTTCCACGCCGCCGTGCTGAGCATGTGCGCCTCGTCGATGACGTACACGCGGTACTCGGACGACACGGTGCCCAGCTTGACGTTCTCGCGCAGCTCACGGATGTCGTCCACGCCGTTGTTAGAGGCGGCGTCTATCTCAACGACATCCAGGGAGCGCCCCGTGCGGATGGACTCGCAAGACTCACACTCGTCGCAGGGGTCGGGATCGTCGCCACGCTCGGTGCAGTTGAGCGCCTTCGCGAAGATGCGCGCCATGGTCGTCTTGCCGACGCCGCGAGGGCCGCTGAACAGGTAGGCGTGATGGACTCGCCCCGTGCGCAGGACGTTCTGAAGCGTGCGCACGACGTGCGTCTGTCCGACTACGTCCTGAAAGCGTTGAGGACGCCACTTGCGCGATAGAGCAACGTACGACATGAGCTTACTCGGGTCGAGTCAGGGCGAGCCGAGGACGGGCGAGACAGCGGCGATAGGCGTTCACGCGATGAACGATCCGACGCGACGCCGAGACTACGCGCGCCGACATCTGGATTCAGTAGCGGCCGTGCAGCCCACCTTCGACACCAAGCCTCCCGGGCGTTACTTCGGCAGTTAGCTCGGGCCAGGCTACCCTACGGCACACGCTTTAGCGTTTACCGCTGCTTCCTCCCGGACCTGACGGGGTTCAACACCTACACGTTGCGTAGGACCCGACCGTCAACGCCACTTACCGAAGACAGACCCCACAAGGTTGGGCCTCAGAGCGGGCATTCCGTCCTGCTATAGCGGATTGCAGGTGCAGGGCACCGCTACCTCCCCACGTAGCACGACCAATGGAGATGCTAGCAGGGCCGGGGAGGAGGGGCAAGCCGCTGATAGCGCGGTTTCAAGACGCCTCGTCGGGTGGCGCGCGGGCTCGTCCATGAACCTACCTCGCGTTGCCGATACTGGATAGATATACGCGGCGCACGCACGACATCCGCACGAGCTGCATAAGCCCCTGCGGCGTCACGCGCGGTGAGATCGTGCCGCTGAAGTACTCGGGGTGCGTGTCACGTGTCACAGTCACGCCGCTCAACGCGCGGAACTCCTCCTGGAGCGCCAGCTGGAACGGTTTCGTGATCGCAAGGTTGTAAGCTCGTCCGGCGGCGTTGGCCAGGAAGCCCTCGGCGTTGACGACTGCGAACCATCTGTGGACGTCGTACCACGCGGCGTCCCTGCGCGCCTCGTCTATGGCGCCGCTTTCCCGGTGTTCCTTGTCCAACCGAGCCGCTGCGGCCCGCGCTGCTTGTTCCAAGCGAACCGCAGCCGTATCAGCCCTCCACCGACGGTCATGCAGCGGCTTGCCGGGCATGATCTCGAGGTCGACCCGGCACCATTCGCTGGGGCGCGCTTCCATCCACTCGGTGACATCCCGGTGGACCTTGTAGTAATCGCCCGTCACACCCTCGTCTCTGGGGCCGCTAAGGTCGACCGGCTCCGCCAGCACATCCGCGAAGGTTCTGACCCTGAGTACACGAGGCGTGTCAACGATGCCTGACACGCCTGCCTGTGAACTCCACACGAGTACCTCTGGACTCATGGAGCCGCGTATCCACTGCTCCACGCGCGCGACTCCCTCAACGTCGCGCAGGTCGTCGCCCACTTCCCTCAACATCTCTTGCACGATGCCCAGATTGTGCGCGTATGTTGCCCGCCATGCCGCTAGGAGTTGCGGAACCACGGCGTCGGCCTCAGAGAGCCTACGCTCCAGGGCTGCCTTCACCGCCGGCCCATCCTCCTGAAGCGCTGCCACGGCGTAGTCATGCGCGTGGGCGTACGCGGCTTCCTCCCACCGACGGACTTCGGGCGTGTCATCGACCCAGGGCAACTCCTGGAGCGGCTGGCCTATGTTGAGAGTCACGAACAGGAGGCAGGTACCGCTTTCGTTCGCGCTGTACCACTCGCGCACTCTGGGGGCGACCTTCGGCCTGCCCTCCGGCGTCTCCCCGCCGGCCACCGATGGTTCAGTCGCAGGGCAATCGGACGCCGCCAGGACGACCACGAGGGCGGTGGCGACGACCGCCATCTCCCTGGCGCCTAATGCGAGCCATGGGTCGACGAGGCGGCTCAGCAACCTGCACATGGGCCGCCCCCTAAGGCCGACACGGGGTCGCGCACGCCATCGTCTACGCCGCGTCCGTCTTCGTCATCAGCGACTTGCCCGTCAGTTCCTCGACGCGGCGGACGAAGCGCTCGACGTGGACAACGGTTTGCGTGCCGCTGGACACGTCCGTCGATCGGAACACTACCTCGCCGTCTGCTTGGCTGAGCGCCGGAATCGGCGTGCCGGCGCCGTCTGCTTGCACGAAGATGTGCGAGATGCCGCCCGACACGTTCTTCGAGTAGATCGCCGCGTAATCCGCATCGACGCCGGGATCGCTGCTGACGGACTTGAAATACAGACCACCCTCGTCGCCAAACCGGCCGCGGTCCAGCGGACTGGAACCCGTGCGCGACGTGTAGAAGACGATCTCGCCGCGGTCCTTGTTCGTCGCCACAGTACCGCTGAGGAACGCGATCTGCGTGACGGAGTTGCTGTCCCAACGCCCGTAGATGCGCGCCAGCACCTGCCCGGCGCCGGCGCGGTCCGAGCCGAAGTCGAGGACGATTGGCGGGCCGTTGACCGCTGTGTTCTTGAACGCTACGCCAGCATCGCTGACACGTTCCATGCGTAGCGGTCGGTTCGCCTGGGTGGCGGCGCCTATGTTCAGATCCCCGACGAACGTCGCGTCGCCGTGGAGCGTGGCGGCCTGATCTGGGCCGATCGTCAGCGCGGGCGCGGCATTGCCGGACTTGAGGACCACCGACCCCGAAGCGTGGTTCGTGCCCAGGTGGAACGCTCCGGTATCCGCGTTGAACTGAATGCGGGCGTTGTCGTCGTTCCCGTCCGCGCCGAAGAACACGCTGCCGTAGCCCACTTCGTCGAATAGCAGGCTGATGCCAGCGTCCCCGCCGCTGTCGACGACGATGTTGTCCGCGTTCGCCAGCGGCGTTGCCCCGCTGATGGACGTGTCGCGGACGTAGAGCATACCTAGCGGGCGTGGTGGCGCAGCCGACGGCGGCGGGTCGACGACCTCCGGGCCGATGCTAACCGCCGAAGGATGATCGCCGTCCGGGTCGTGTGCGAGGTACAGATGCTCCACGCCAGCGTCGTCGGCGCGTACGCGGAGGTGGTCGGTGAGGTGGATCGACTCCTCTGGTGGGGCAGGCGGCACGGGGACCAAGTACGTCCCGAGGGCCTGCTCAATCGCGCGGATTTCGTCGTCACGGACATTCAATGAGGCAGCGGTGAGGGGCGCGACATAGTCAGTCCATGATCCGTCGAACACATGGACTGGATAGTCGGACATGCTGGATCCTCCTAGGTTCTGCGTGAGGGAACAGATCGCGCGCGGTTCATACTGGTGATGTTTCCAGTTCCCAGTCGCACGCTAGCACGAAGCTCTGGCGCCCAGTTCCTCCGCCGATGTCAGGGTGGACAGTGTGGCCAATGACGCGGATCTCGAGAGTGGTCTTATTCTCGGTCGCCTTCGCCTGGCGAGGGATTCGGAAACCCCGAACCATCTTCGTGTTGTACACCGTGTTGCGGTTGCTGTCGGGGTCGTCAACTGTGCGAACCGTGGCAGCGCCGTTCTCGTAGCGCCAACACTCGACATTGAGTTGCGACAGCGCGATGGCGGAGGAGGAGCTACTTCCGCTGAACTGTCGGTCCCAGCACAGCGTCAGCTTGTGGTAACTGTCCGCCGGAGGCTTCTCGTTTGGGCCGATGAGATACAGCTTTACTGTCTGTCCCTGGGCGACTTCCCCCTCGTACGTAAACGCGGGCTTGAGGTGCGCGTACGCGACGGCGGCCTCAGCGTCCAGGACACCCCAGCCCCAGCGATTGCTCCATTGCTCCGTAAGATTGGCGCCCACGAGTCTGTGCGGGCCGGCGGTCTGGTCCTTCGAAGCCTTCGTTGAATGGATGAGTACGGTTCGCACGAAGAGCGGGTTGGTTCCGGACGCCACCATTCCAGGCACGCTGTATACGAGCGCAGCAGCTCCCGCGACGTGCGGGGCGGCGAAACTCGTGCCCGCCACCTCGGCGTAGCCGGTCGGGTAGTTCGCCGTGATGGCACAGCTTGTGACGACGCCTGGGGCTGTGATGTCAGGCTTGCGGACCGGCGGCTCCGTGGCCTGTTGGCCTTGGAACGCCGGGTTGTCCAGCCACCAGCTGAACTCCGCCGGTTTCGTGCCGCCATTGTCGATGTACGCTGCGGCAGCGATGCCGTTGTAAGCGCCGCCCGGTGCTCTGGGCGTGGACCACGGCGGCGGCACTGCCTCCGGGTCGTTTCCTATGATGCCGACCCAGAACGCGTCCCTTGTCTGGCTTAGCCAGTCCACGAACTCCTCGTACTGCCTCGTGGCTGGGTCGGTACCACCCGCCTCAGCGGCGACGGCTGTGGAGTAGTTGCTGTAGTTGATCAGCGCGGTGACGCCTTGGGGAGCCTGCTGCTGGACCCAGTCAACGGCTTGCTCAATCTTCGCGCGCGTCGGGGGCGCAGGATCTAGCTTCGTGGCCGACTGCCGCTTGTAAATCCGGGCGTTGTAGATGGTCGCACTGGGCGCTACGCCGTGGTAGGCGCCACCTGGGCCGGCAAAGTCACCTCGAATGACACCAGCCACAGGTGTTCCATGACCAGCCGGCGCGGCCGTCTGCGGATTCGGCGCCGGCCAACGCTCTACGTCGTAGGGGTTGCCTGCGTCAGCAGGCCAGTCGGCCCCGTCGATGAAAATCGCGTTGCCGGCAGTTGTCAGGGTGGCCGGGGTAGTAGCTCCGACGCCCGTATCCAACACTCCCACGGCAGCCGCGTAGCCGCCGCTCGCGACAGGTACGGCGTCGGGCAGCGCGTGGATCGCAGGAACGCTGTTGATAAGACCAGTGGCGTGGGGCATTGTGATCGGGGCGTCTATCTGGGCGACTTCCTCAATCTGGGCCACCTCCCGAATCGCGGCAGCCGTAGCCTCAACCCCCACACCGAATATCTCGGTGTCGTAGTCTACCTCGACCGAGCTGACGCCCTTGATGACCTGTATTGCCGGCACAACGCGCCTCTTGACGGCATCGATGAGCGGCACGTTGTGCGCGAGGGCCTTGGCGCGGTACGCCTTCTGGTGCTCGACGAATCTTGTGTGCACCGCATCGAGGGCCTGCTGTACACTCTCCTTCTCGTGGCCGTGCGTCCGGGCCAGGCTGCCACCTGGGCGTATGTCTTTGAGCCTCTGAGTAAGACGGTGGTACTCATCCATGTCCTCCGGCAGATAGGGCCATGATGGGTAGCGCGATCGCATGAGAGGCCCAGGATCGAGCCTTACGCTATACCACTCGACGGCGTCAGGATTCGCCTCCATCCAGTCACGTGTTTCCGGCGTGATCTTCAGCATGTAATCCGGCATCGTCGCTTCTCCTCCCGGCAGGACGACTTCTCGAACAGGCAGACCGGCCTCCGCAGCGGACACGTCAGCAGATGGGGATGGCGTGGTGGCGCATCCAAGCGCGAACCCGATGGCTGCGGTGGCGGCCACCGCGCACGCGCGCAGCACGGCGCGCGCGTTGCGCCTGAACCCCAAGGCAGTTGGCGCTCGCATGCCTAACGCCCAAGTCGCAGTGCTGGCGCCGTACGGCCGACGCCTGTGTCTAGCACCCCGACCGCGGCAGCGCCGTTGTTCGCGATGGCCTTGCCGTAGTCCGTGACTTGCACCGCCCTGGTGCTGTGGTAGAGACCTGTCTGCCCGTTCGTCGTAGGTGTGATGCGGGTCACTATCGGCAGCCGCGCCATCGCCTCAATGGCGCGAGCGTTCGATGTGACTCGATCTATGACCAGGCCAGCGATGTCTTCGTCGAAATCCAGCGAACTGACATCGACCCCATCAATGTGCCGGATGATACCTAGTGCCCTCAGGCCCACCTGCCTACCGTGTTCCCGGCTCCGACGCAGCGTATCCTCCCACACCGCTTCCCTTCGCTCCGCAACCGCGGTTCTGATCGCCATATACTCCCGGTTCAGGGGCTCGAGCTCCAAGATCGCGTCGCCATCGGCGAGAGGCGTCTCGAACGCGATCTGCCCGATGAGCCGTTCGAGCTCCTTGAGGCGCGTTGTTTCGTGGGGCTTCGGCTTGAAGTGGTCGCGCGCGCGGGTTATCTCTCGTGCTTCGGGCCCGGGGTCAAGGTCAATGTCCACGGTGAACATGCCCTCGGGTTCAGCCGCAATGCGGTCCCGGAGCTCAGGGGCCAGCTTCAACATATGGTCAGGCATCGTCGTTTCTCCTCCGGGCAAGGTAGCGGCTGGATCAAGTAAGGCGGACACGTCAGCAACTGGGGCCGGAGCGGCGGCGCACCCAAGCACGAGCGCGATGGCTGCTGTGGCGGCCCCGACGCACGTTCGGGGCACGTTGCTTCCAGTGCCTCGGAATATCAAGTCCGACAGCAAGTGCGCCAACGCTCGCACGATTAGCCTCCGAGTTGCTGCGCCGGCGCCGTACTGCAGTCCGCCATGCTCACGGCGCGCCAGTGATCGGCTTCGTCAGGAGGACAGTCGGCGCCATTGATGGGAACAGCGTCGCCCGCCGTGGCCAACGTGCCCGGTGCTGTGGCGCCGACGCCAGTGTCGAGCACGGCGACAACGGCGCGTTCCCCGTTGTTGGCATTGGACCGTGTGTTTGGGTCAACCTGAATTGCCTGGCTGCTGAAGTGAAGGCCTGGTGTACCCGTCGTCGCGGCTGCCTCGATGCGAGCGATGAGGGGCAGCTGGGCCATGGCGACGATCGCGCTGGAGGTCGCCCGGACCTCGAGCAGCCCGTGCGATACTGGGTAGTCGTCGGTCAGGGTGCTGGGGTCGACGCCTTTGGTCTCCCGCAGGGCAGCGAAGGCCCGCGCGCCCAGCTCTCGGTCAAGTTCAGCAGCGCGAGCGGACGCCTCCTGGCGAAGGGCCCGCTTCCGTGCGTAGATCGGCCCATTGACGGCCAGGAACGCTGCGTTCAGGCGGCTCCTTGCCGCTCGCGCGTCCTGCTCGGTACGTCCCTCTACTGGCCTGTAAGTTTCGGCGATCTGCCGCTGCAGGTCGTTCCGGCGGGCGATCTCGTCCGGGCGCGGTGTGAAGTGGGCGACCGGACGCCATATTTCATCTATCTCTGGATCAAGGTCGAGCATTATCCACAGGTCCGTCGTCCCCTGTGGATTGCTCGCTACCCAGTCCCGCACCTCAGGAGCTATCTTCAGCATATAGTCCGGCGTACCGTTTCCTCCGAAGGGCAGGAGAGCGCACCCCGCCAAGTGCAAGCTGACTACGACAGCAATGGCGACGGGCCGCCTCGGCTGGCACGCGCGCCAGCTAGCCCTGATCCCCGAGGGCAGCCCGGCTATCCCCGACATCGTCACGGACATTGTCACGATCCCCAAGTGAGTCGATGAGAGCCGTCCACTGCGGCATCAGGGCGTCCCAGGCAAGCGTCTCGGCGAACTGCCTGCCGGCGTGTCCGTGCGCTTGCCGAAGCGATGGGTCCGCGTACAGCTTCTCTAGCCGCGCCGTAAGGTCATCCACGTCAGCGACCGCCTGGTCGATGTTGTTCTGCCCCAGCGTCAGCAGGTCGCGGACCTTGATGAGTTCGCCGCGCCCCTCGACGAGTTCGACACAGGCGCTGTAGTCCGTCACCACGACCGGCACGCCGCACGCCATCGCCTCGACGATTGGCAACCCGAAGCCCTCGCCCATCGTCGGCAACGCAAACACGTCGAAGCAGTTGTACACGCCGTTGAGTTGCTCGTCTGTCAGCGCCTCGTTGACCGTGGCGCCGGATATGTGAGCCTTGTACTGAAGCCGGTAGCGGCGGAGCAACTCCGGCATGTCCCATCCCGCGTCTCGTGGCGCCATGTGGAGGTAGAGGAACACGTCGTCTTTGTCCTCCGCG
Source organism: uncultured bacterium (assembly GCA_964473525.1). Lineage (GTDB taxonomy): Bacteria > Poribacteria > WGA-4E. The sequence goes on along the minus strand of CAYYPK010000025.1, from coordinate 7,705 downwards.
AACCGCGCGAACGCCTTCACGAGGATCGGAATCTGCTTCCGCGCCTGGTTGCGCGCGACACAGCCCACGACGAATCGGTCGCCGATACCCTCTTCCCGCTTACACGCCACTTTGTCCGCAATGGGATGGAACGTGTCTGCGTCCACGCCGTGGTAGATCAGTTCCGTGTGGATGTCCGGCGCGTCTGCCGCGATCACGTCCTGCGCGAACTTGGAGTAACAGACAGGCACGTCCATGGCGCGGATGACCGGCCCGAAGGAGGAGTGCAGCGGGCCGCCGTCCAGTGGGAAGTAGCCGACCCACTTCGTCTGCGCCCGCTGCGGGATCTGCTGTATCCACTGCACCATCCAGATGTCGCCCAGCGAGATCATCACGTCTGGTTCGCGCGCCTCGATGATGCCGCCGAGAACGTCCTGCCCAAACTCCGTGTTCCCCGTGCGGTATATCTCGAACGGCAACGCGTTCGTGTCGTACGGCCTGCCGTCGTAATACCACCCCAGGCAGGTGATGTCGTACTTCCCGGTGGCGTGCAGGCGGGTCAGCACCTCGCGCGCCACGCGGCCGAAGCCGGTGAAGAGCGTCGGGCTGTCGCCGACCCACAGGATGCGCTTCTTACTCATCGCCGCCTCGTCACTGGCTCTAGAGCTCTTGCAGTCGCGCGGCGCTTCGCGTTCACCCACCGCGCCGCACTGTCATTCTGAACGGAGTGAAGAATCTCGCTGGCAAGGCAACACGGGTCGCGCCGCTGCCACGACGCCTGACCCAGACGGGAGATCCTTCGGCTGCGGCTCAGGATGACATCTGACGGGGCGTTACGCGGATCAGTGGCTGGCGCGCGTCCACCTGTTTGCTGGTCACGCATCGCGCGCCGCCGTTTGCTCAATGAACGTCTCGCCCGTGAGCTCCTCGACGGCGCGGACGGCTTGTTCCATGTCGATGCGTATCTTCTCGCCCGTGTTGACGTTCTCCGAGTAGAAGATCCACTCGCCCGTCGTGGGGTCGTGCGGCGATATCTGCGTCACCGTGCCTGCCTCGTCACGGACGAACATCTCCGTTGCGCCAGAGTCTTCCTTCGCGTAGATCGCGGCGTATCCGTCCTTGACGGGCGGATCGCCCGCCAGCTTCTTGAAGTGGAGACCGCCTTCCTTCGTGAACCGCGCGCGCTCGACAGGACTGGATGCCGACGGCGATGAGCACAGCCGCCATTGAGCGCCTTGCTAGGCTTGTCTGGGACATGCGACTCAGCAACCGGTACATCAGTGCCTCCGTAACCGACACGCATTGGGAGCCGACCGCAATTACAGACGCCGCGGGGCGCCGCGTGTCGCAGTGTCTCCGCGCGGGCGTTGCGAGTCACGCCGACAGCTCGGCCAGGTCTGTCACGGCGCCGATCCGTAGCTCCTGCCTACCTGACGTACTGTATCGAGTCGCGCCACATGTTCGAGGCAGGAGGCGTTCGCTCGCATGTAGACGACGGTAACAGGCGAAAGCCACGGCTGCCTTACGACTTCGACGCCCGGTATCTGCGCCAACTCCCGACGGGCGTCGGATGCGGCGGCCCGAGCCAGCGTCCTGTTCTTCTCGCGCACGACCATGGCCGCCGCCGCTTTCTCTCGCTCCAGCCGACGTGACAATTGCCCGATCCGTGTCGTCAGTAGCGCGCGCTCGTGGACATCGGACACGTCGCCGGGCCGCGGAAGCCGGGGAAGCTCCGCCAACCGCTGAATGAGGCGCGCGTATTCCTCGGCCTCTGGCGCGGGCAGCGCAGCCGCCATCGCGGCCTGGCGCGGGTCGTGCCACTGCACGTTCGCCCCGACCTCCACGATCAGGTCGACGGGCCGCCCACGGCCGGACCTGGGCCAGCTGCGGAGCTCCGGGGTGAGCTTCCGTCTGTAGTCAGACCCATCACTTTCCGTCGATGTGAGAGACGCGCAGCCGCAGAACGCTAGGGCCACGATGGTGAGGACGTGTGCGGCGGAGCGCCCATGCGCGCGTAGGGCCGCGTATGGGGCGGCCGCCGGTGGCGGCGCCGCGTTGGCTGGGCATCTAGGCATGTGCAGTCCTGCTCGCCGGACGACGACCGCTGAGCCTGCGCCATCGTGGCGCTCCAAGGCGACGCAGCCGTGCCCCAGGGGCCTCGTGGGCGGTCGCGGGTCGCTTGCGATGTTATACGGGATCGGTAGGTATGCACGCAAACGAACCGGAGGCACCCGTCAACTCACTGTCGGGCGACGCCGGCATCCAGCCTGTGGGCCGGCGATACACGATCGTGGGGCGCCGGCGTCCTATGCGATGGCCTCGGCGCCATCGTCGCCGAACTTCACGGAGACGATCTTCGACACGCCCGCCTTCTCCATCGTCACGCCGTACAGCAGGTCCGCCTTCTCCATCGTGCGCTTGTTGTGCGTGATGATGAGGAACTGCGTCTCGCGGGCGTAGTCCTGGATCAGGTTGGCGAAGCGCAGGACGTTCGCCTCGTCGAGGGCGGCGTCCACTTCGTCGAGGACGCAGAACGGGGAAGGACGTATCTTGAACACCGCGAACAGCAGCGCGATGGCGATAAGCGACCGCTCGCCGCCGGATAGCATCGAGATGTTCTGAGGACGCTTGCCGGGAGGACGCGCGATGATCTCGATGCCAGCGTCCAGCACGTCCTCGTCGTCGGTCAGCTTGAGCTCCGTCTCGCCTCCGCCGAACAGCTGCTGGAACACCTCGGAGAAGTTCACGCGGATCAGCTCGAACGTCTCGAGGAACCGCTCGCGGGACGTCTCGTTGATCTTGCGGATGGCTTCGAGAAGCGCGTCGCGCGCGCTCTCGAGGTCGTCGCGGTCGCCCGAGAGCGAGTCGAGGCGCGCGCGATGCTCGTCGTACTCCTCGATTGCCATGAGGTTCACCGCGCCCATGGACTCGATCTGTCCGCGGAGCGCCTGCACCTTCTCCTTCACCTCGATCTCGTTGTCGCCCACTTCGGGGTTCGGCTCGATGTCGGAGATGGCGACGCGGTACTTCTCCTGCACGCGCTCCGCGATGGACCGTTCCTGCATGCGGAGCCGCGTCAGTTGCACGTCCAGGTTGTGCCGGCGCTTCGTCGCCCGATCCGTATCGCGCCGCACGTCGCGGAGTTCCTTGTCCTTGCTGGCGATCTCCTCGGCGAGTTCGGCGCGTTCTCGTTCCAGCCGCGCGACCTCTTCCGCGTGCGTGAACTTCTTCTGCTCCAACATAAGGAAGCTACGCTGCGCATCGGCGACCTTGTCCGCGAGTTCCTTGGCGACTTCCTCGTGGTTGTCGATGGCGCGCTGGAATTCGTGGGCGCGGTCGGCGGCTTCCTTACGATTGTCGTCCAGGCCCTTGATGACGGCGCCGAAGCCCTCGAGCTTCTCGGTGCGCGTCGCCAGGTCCACCTTCATCTCGGTGACCGACGCCTCGATTTCCGCTCTGCGGGACGCCGTGGCGTCCTTCTGCTCACCGATGTTCTGTACGCGGCGTTCCAGAGAGCTCCGTTCGCGCTTGAGCTTCTCCAGGCCCTCCTGCGTCGCGTCGCGTTCACGCGTGATGTCGCCCTCCTCGCCGGAGAGCAACTCGCGCTCGCTCGTCGTCACGTCCACTTCCTGCTTCACGCGCTCTGCGTGATCCGTGACCTGCGTCAAGTCCTTCGCGGCTTCCGCCTTTTCGATCTGTAGCTTCTGTAAGGCTTCCTGACCTTCCGCGCGCGTCTTCTGGGCGTCCGCGGCCTGCTGCTCGAGCAGCGTGCGACGCTTCTCCTTCTTACCGAGCGTCTCGCTGAGCTGCCCGATGCGCTCCTTCAGGTCTTCGATCTCACGCGGGCGTTGCAGGAAGCCAGCGTTGTTGCTGCGTCCCGACCCGCCACTCATCGCGCCGCCGGGGTTCACGACCTCGCCGTCCAGCGTGACGAGGCGCATACGCGTGCGCTCGCGTCGCGCGACCGTGATGGCGTCGTCCAACGTCTCGGCGATGACGACGTTCCCGAGCAGGTTCTCGACGACGACGCGGTACCTCGGGTCGCAGTCGATCAGATCGGGCGCCCACCCGACGATGCCACGGTAGCTCAGGACGCGTTGGTCCAGGCTGGAGCGTGCGTGAAGAATGTCGAGCGGCAGGAACGTGACGCGTCCCGCCTTGTGCCGCTTCAGGAAGTTGATGGCCGCCTTCGCGTCGCCCGCAGTCTCGGTGACGATGTTCTGGATGCCCGCGCCGAGGGCGGTTTCTATGGCGGTCTCGTAGTCCGACTCGACGCGGATCAGTTCCGCGACGACGCCGCAGATGCCGCCGATCTCGTCGGGACGCTCCTCGTGCATGCGCAGCACCGCGCGGACGCCGAGGTAGTAGCCCTCATGCGCGTTCTGCAAGTCTTCCAGCGACTGCACGCGGGACACCGCCTTGGCGAGAGTGTCCTGCTGGCCGCGCATCTCCGCTTCGAGCTTCCGCACGCCGCTCTGCGCGGTCTCGAGCTTCTGAGTCATCTCCGTGACTTCCGCCGTGCGCGCGGCGACCGTCGCGTCCAGATCCTTCACACGCCGTCGTGACTCGTCGAGCTTGAGCTCCGCCTCTTCCGCGTTGCGGTTCAGCGACACGAGCGACGCGTCGAGTCGCGCGCGCTGCGTCTCGGAATACTCCGCGCGGTTCTCCAGCGTGGACAGCGCGTTCTCGATACGCGCGCCCTCGTTCATCATGTTGATGAGCGTCGCCTTGCCGTCCTCGATCTCCTGCTCAGCGGTCGTGACCTGCTTCGTGAGTTCGTCCAGGCTGCGCTGCCTGCCGGTGAGACGTCCCTCGTCGAGGCGCAACTGTATTTCGAGTTGCTCGCGCTCGCGTTCTCGCTCCTCAATCTGCTTGCCGATGCGCTCGATCTGCTCTTTGAGGGCGTCGATCTGCCCAGCGGCGTCCTCACGCTGCTGCCCGAGGTTGGACTGCCGCTCCTTGTAGAGCGCGATCGTGCTTTCCGTGCGCTCGACCTCGGACTCGAACTTCCGCACGTGTCCTTGCGCGACCTGCGTCTGGGAATCGAGGTCCGCCGCCTTCAGCGAACCCTTGTCCATGGCGGCTTCAAGCGCCGCTACCTTGCCGTCCGCCTCGTTGATGATAACGGTGGCGTTGGCCAGATCCTCTTCGGCCTTCGCCAGTTTCGAATGCGCGCCGTCCCACTGCCTGCGCGCGAGTTCCAGTTCGAGTGTGCGCAGGCCTTCCTGTCGCTCGCGGAACTCGAGGGCCTTCTCGGCCTGGTGGCCGAGGGCTTCCGTCTCGCGCTCCAGCTCCGAGATGACGTCGTTGATGCGTACAAGATTCTGCTCCGCCTTGTCGAGGCGCTTGAGCGTCTCCTTCTTGCGATACTTGTACTTCGTGATGCCAGCTACCTCATCGAAGAGGAAGCGACGCTCCTCCGGGCGCGTGTTCAGGATGAGGTCGATGTTGCCCTGTTCCATGAGCGAGTAGGCGTTGCGACCCACGCCCGTGTCCATGAACAGCTCGTTGATGTCGCGCAGCAGGCAGCCGGCGCCGTTCAGGAAGTACTTGCTGTCGCCGTTGCGGTGCAGTTGGCGGGTGACTGTCACGTCTGGCGAGTCTAGTGGCAGCGCGCCGTCTTCGTTCGAGAGCGTGAGCGATACCTCGGCAACGCTGGCGGGCTTGTGGTCCGACCCACCGTTGAAGAGGATATCCTCCATCTTCGCGCAGCGCAGCGTGCGGGAGCTCTGCTCGCCCAGCACCCAGCGCATGGCGTCGGATATGTTGCTCTTGCCGCAACCGTTGGGCCCTACGATCGCGTTCAAGCCGTCGTCGACGGTGAAGCTCACCTCGTCGGCGAAGCTCTTGAACCCGCGAACCTTGAGTTCCTTCAGCTGCATCCGCGCCCACTCCCGAGTGTCTTTCGGCTACGTACGCGCTCCCCGCATCCGCGTGTAAGAACGCGCGCGAGGGGCTGTCGGTTCCACGTGGGGTTCATGGGTACGCTACGCCCATCAGACACAGGCCCTGAGGGGGAACGGCGGCGCCCGCCGCGGATCTGTCGCGCGCGGCCAGTATCTCGCGCAGCGACGCGGTGGCGGCGTCCACGTCCGCGTCGTCGTCGGGCGCCACCCGGACGAACGTGCCGACGATGGCGCGCACCATGCCACGCAGGAAGGCGTCAGCCGTGACAGCCACCGTCACCTCGTCTCCGTCGCGTTGGCAGGAGCAGGCGAGCAGGTCGCAGACGGGATTCAGGCGCCTGCTGCCCGTCTTGCGGAACGATGAGAAGTCGCGCTTTCCGACCAATTCGCGTCCCAGTTCATGCCAGACATCGGCGGCGATGGGCTTGCGGTAGCGCCAGGTGTACCGGCCCCTCAACGCCGATGGGGCGTCGCGGTTCAGGATCGTGTATTCGTACGAGCGCGAGAGCGCGTCGAAGCGGGCGTGGAAGTCGGCATGGACCTCCTCGGACGCCACGATCGCGACATCGTCCGGCATCTCCGCGTTGAGCGCGTGAAGCAGCCCAGACGCGGGTATGGACGACGACGTACGCAGGTTCGCCACCTGTCCGCGCGCATGCACGCCAGAGTCCGTGCGTCCCGCTCCGATGATTCGCGTGGGTTCGCCGAGGACGGATCCCAAGGCCCGCTCAATGACGGCCTGAGGAGTGGGCGCATTGGGTTGCGCCTGCCAGCCACCATAGGCGGAGCCGTCGTACTCGATGGTGAGCTTGATGTTTCTCGTCATCCCACACGCGGTCGTTCCAGCCGCGTCAGCGGCCGCCTACATCATGGCCGGGACGCGGGCGGAAATCAAGGCGCCGTCGCCAGCTTGAGTTACTTTAGGCGGCCCGCGCCGCAACCGAGACCCGGACGCGTCCCAACGGGCGCCATCAGGAGCTACGAACCGCATGCCCTCGAACGCGCACGCCGCCTACGACCGTGACGGCTTCTACATACACGACACGCCGCTGCTGGACATGGACCTCGTGCGACGAGCGTCCGCCGGGATGGACGCCCTGCGCAACGGCGAATACGAGACGGGCGTGCCGCCACAGCCGTCGTATTGGAACCCCGGCGACCCTGAAGACAAGCTGTGCAAGATCGAACTGCCCCAGATAGCGAGCCGCGCTATACACGAGGTCGTCAGCCACTCCGAGATAGGCCGAGTTGCGGCGGAGATCACCGGCGCGGAGATGGTGCAGGTGTGGTGGGTGCAACTGCTGGGCAAGCCCGCGACCGAGCCAGGGCAAGACGCGGCGACTCGGGTTGGCTGGCATCAGGACCGGCAGTACTGGGGCGCGTGGGAGCCGGACGCTGAACTGTTGACGGCGTGGGTCGCCATCTCGGACGTCACGGCGAATGCCGGGCCGATGCGGTTCGTCGACGGCTCGCACCGCTGGGGTCTGCTCGGCAGAGGCGATTTCTACGGCCAGGACAACGACGCCCTGAAGGACGAGATCGGCGCCCCAGACGGCGAGACGTGGTCCGAGACGGTCGCCGTGCTACCGCCGGGCGGCGTCAGCTTCCACGACTGCCAGACGTTCCACGCCAGCGGCCCAAATCACTCCGGCGAGATGCGCCGCAGCTTCGCGATTCACATGCGCACGAACCGGGCGGAGCCCAGGGACGGGAAGCGCGAAGGGTTGACACAGTTCACGCGGGATCTGGCGCGGAACCCGGTGATCTTCGAGGGTGTACATAGATCGGTGTAAACGACCATGGCTGATATAGCATGGGGG
>CAYYPK010000024.1:0-98472 GCA_964473525.1 uncultured bacterium | reverse complement strand
ATCTTGCCTTCCGGTCCTTCCGCGAAGGTAACTGGGAGCTGTATGTCATGGACGCTGATGGGGGCCACCCCACGAACATCACCAATCACCGAGATGCAGACTCTGGATCCACCTGGTCGCCTGACGGTACTCGTATCGCGTTCCGCTCGCTACGCGATGGCAACTCCGATGTCTACGTCATGGAGGCAGACGGCAGGAACCCGACGAACATGACCGATCACCCCGCGTGGGACGGCCTTGCCGCCTGGTCGCCGTGACCGCCGGATCGAACTCCCACCTTCCCACTGGCACACCAGTCGACATTGAGGTCGCGGCGAGCCGAGCGACCTTTGGGGCTCAGTACCTACGCGCTTTCATTACGCGCCGAGGACACTCCGCGCTCGATCCCTCCCATGAGCCACTTCTGCACGTGCAGTACGTGTTCGCAGACCTCGCGGACGCTGCGGTCGTTGCCTGCCGTGTGCTCCTGGGATGGCTTGCGGTCGAGGTCGGCGTCTGTGAAGCCGATGAGCTCGCCCACCATGTCTGCGCGGCGGAGGAACGCGCTCAGCAACGCCCACCGGTACCACGTCGCGCGGTACGACTCTCCTGTCGCCGGATGCTCGTCGTCCGGGTCGGTGGGTCGGCTGGAGCCGATGGAAGCGCGCACGCTGGCGAGTTCGTGCCGGTGGATGTCGCTATGCTCCTGTAGCCGGTTCATGAAGTCCGCGACATCCATGTCTGTCTCGGGATCGCGGGCCTCGTGCATCTCTTCGGAGAAGCGTGGAGCCAGCGTGTCGATGCGTCGGAGCGCGCCGACGACGGACGTCATGAGTTCCTCGGCGAGCGCCCAGACTTCCTCATTGCGCGTGGATTCCATCGTCGCCCCCAGGTGAGTTCACGCGGAATCCAGCGCCTGCCGTGCGGCAACCTTCACGCGCGTCGGGTCTACGTCTTCGACAACGACACTCTCACATCCGTTGAAGGTCGCGAAGGCGCGCATCTTCTCCGCGAGGGGCGGCCAGACAGCGTCGTAATCGCCGAACTGCGGCTCGAAGATGAGCTTGCGGATCAGGAGCGCCTTCGCCTTGCGATCCGCCTTCGCGTCCACCCGTCCGACGAACCGGTCGCCCCACAGGATCGGCAGACAGAAGTAGCCGTGCACCCGCTTTGCCGCGGGAACGTAGCACTCGATCTTATAGTCGAAGCCGAAGAGCGCCTGCATCCAGCGTCGATCGATCGTCATGTTGTCGAACGGAGAGAGGATGTGGAGCGCAGGCGGCGGAGTGGCATCCGACGATGCATCCTCCAGGCTTCCCGCGAAGGTTACGAACGTGTCGCCCTCCACTCCCTCAACCTCGACCGAGACCATTTCCCCCGCTTCGACGAGCTCGGAGACTGCCTGCGCGACCCGCGCCTTGCTCTGGCCGCCCCAGTGCGCTCGCTCGGCACGGGCGACCCCTCGGTTAGCGACCGTGCGGCGCATGAAGAACCGCGCCAGTTCGTCCGGGTCGGGCTCTGTCGTATCCACATCGCCTGGAAGGACGCGCTCCCGCAGGTCGTAGAGCCGCTGGAAGTTCCGGCGCGACGATACCATGAGGTCGCCGTTGAGCCAGAGCGTCGTCAGGGCGTGCTTCGCTGGCTTCCACCCCCACCAGTTCCCGGCGTGCTCGTTGCTCGTGTCTTTGAAGTCCGCGGAGCCTAGCGGCCCCTCCTCGCGTATGCGATCCGTGACGAGGGAGACGAGGTCGGAGTGCTTCGCCATCCACTCACGGTTCTTGGGCTTGTCCGTCTCGGCGCGCATCTTGGGAAGGTAGTAGCGGTAGTCCGCCATGGGAACGTAGGCCGCAGCGTGCGCCCAGTACTCAAAGACGCGTCGGTCTTGCGCCAGCAACTCGTTCAGCATGGCTGGCTCATAGTCCGGCTGCCGCGTCCACAGCGTGTGATGGTGCGCTCGTTCCACTACCGCGATCGTGTCGATTTGGACGTAGCCGAAACGCTCGACCGTCTGGGCCGCCGCTTCCTTGCCAGCCACTCCGCCACTGCTGTTCAGGCTGTGCGCGCGAACGGCTATTCGCCGCGCCGTCTCCCTCGATATGCGGACTGGCTTCACGGGTTCAGTTGCTCCGTAGCTCGCCGCGACACGCGCGCCGCCAGAGTGATCTCCTCGGCGATCTCTTCCACGCTCTTCATTCCATCCACCTCTATATCGCACGTCTCGCGGGCGAGTCGGACGCCCTCCACGTATGCGTCGCGGTACACCGCCACGTACGTCGACAGGAAACCGTAGAGACGGCGGGTGTATCCCTCCGCCTGACGCGGAGCGCCGTCGTCGAAATCGCGCAGCAGGCGCCGGGCGAGGGCAATCTCGAGCGGCACGTCCACGAAGGCGACGAAATCCACGAGGTCCGCCACATCCGGCCGCGCGCGCCCGAACGGCTCTTCAAGCACGGCATAGGGAGCCGCGTCGATCCGCGATCCGCCGGGAGCCTTGATGGCTCTGCCGGACTTCAGCGCCCGCAGGTCATCGCCAAGCTTCGGCGTGCGCCACTCGGCGGGGTCCGCTCCCGCGTCGATCCACGCCCGCATATCCTGTGGGTACGATGACACCGTAGCGTAATCATCGAAATGCAGATGGACGGCTTCGCCCAGGCTTTCGGCGACCGCGTTGACGAGGCTCGTCTTCCCGCTGCCCGAGGTGCCGGATATGGCGACGATGTAGGAGCCTGTACCCGGGTCGCTCATCTGCCTTCTCCGCCGTCGGATTGTTGGAACACGCGCGCGGCGTTCATGCGGGCTCCGTCAGGTCGCCGTAAGTCTGCGGCATGCGGTGCCGCCGCGCCAACGTGCGCCAGTATCCTACCCACCGCAGAGCGTCGCGATCCGCCAGGTCGACTTCCGCCATGAACACCCCCGTCCGCCCATCGCTGGACGCCAGCACCCTACCTAACGGGTCGATAACGAGACTGTTTCCGTCAAACACGGACGGAACCATGTAGACCCCGTTGTCGCGAGCGCGAACGCGGAACATGTTCTCGCCCCCGACGCATCCGTCGCGGTCCTTGCCGGTGGAGCCCCACGTTGGGGCGAAGATGATCTCGGCGCCGGCGAGGGCGAACGCGGCCTCCGGCTCCGGGAAGAAGTAGTCGTAGCAGATCTGCATGGCGATCGTGCCGAAGTCGGTCTCGAAGACGGGGTAGACGTCGCCGGGAGTGATGCCCTGCCGCCATTCCTCGCGGGGGAGATGCACCTTGCGGTACTTCCCGGCTATGTTCCCGCCGCGGTCGAAGAGAATCGCCGTGTTGTAGAGCGTGGATCCGTCGACCTCGTTGAAGCACGCGACGACCCAGAGGCGGTTGCGCTTCGCCGCGGCGCTCAGGCGCTCCGTGGCGGGGCCGGAGATGGGCTGTGCGCTCTGTCCGTAGTTCAGCCCCGTGCCGACGAGGGTCATGCCCTCGGGCAGGCAGACAATGTCGGCGCCCATACGGCCCGCTTCGTCTACGTGGTCGCAGTAGCTCTCGATGTTGGTTTCGGGCGTCCCGCCGCTGGGTCGGTAGTAGACCGTGGCTATCTTCACCGGCCGTGGCGCGGGAGCTTCCGCTTCGGCGAATCGCGCTGACTTCCACGTGACGCTGCCGCCCTGCAGCCATTTCGCTTCGAGGGACACGCGGGCTCCATCAGCTCCTTCCGGGGCGATGAGCGTGTCGTCGTAGCTGCCGCGTGAGCCGTCCATCACAAGACCGCCTGCCAGCAGCCCTGCGGGATGCAACGCCCGCCCTTCGCTGAGCCAGGCCACGCGTACGATGAGCGATCTGTCCGGGGTCGGGATCCCGGGAGCGTCGAATTCGGCGGCGACCGCGTACGCCTGTCCACCGCGAATGCCCGCTATCGTCTGATCCACGCCACCCACTCCGTGCGACTCGCCCTCCGACGACATGACGAGCCCGTCCGCCGTAGAGCGAACATCACAGCAGGCGTTTTCCCAGGACGGCCCCCACGTCTCCCAGTGCGACGGAACGCCTCCGTCGCTACGCACGGGGAAGTCGCCGTTGACGAGGAGATTGTCGGCCCCCATAAGGCCTCCTTAGTCCAGCGCGTCGCGCGCCAGCGTGGAGAGTGTGTGGATGGAATGTGGATAACTCATGGGCGCCCCACCGAAAGCCACCGGCCGCGCGGGATCGACTCTGTCAGGTAATTCACGGGGTCTGTGTACAGTCGCCCGCGAAGCTTTCCACAGTCGCCCGCGAGACCTGTGGATACCTGGGAGGGGAACCTCCGTGGCCGCCGGTCTGTTGCGGCGTCTTCCCGCTCAACCGGCATTCTAAGGGGATTTATAGGCGTTGTCACCGGGAGACAGCCTCGTATTGCGTGGCGTGTGTGACGCGTTCCGATCCGTGTTGTCCACACGGTTACCCACGAGTTATCCACAGCCTCAAGTCGCTGGAAAGCCGCGTCCTACTTGGTGTACATCGACCTGTCGCCGTGCGCCGCCTCCTGGGAAGCCGGAGCCGCTCCCGCCCGAAGCGAGGCGTACGCCTGACGATGCCGGTCGAAGTATTGCGCCGACGACTCGAACGCGAACTCCGTCTGTAGCTTCGCCGCCGTCAGACCGTCGGCCATCGGCTCGACAATGAAGTGCGCGGCGTCCCTGTACGAAGTCACTCGCACGCCGTCAGGGTAGGCGGCCATGATGCGCTCGGGCATCCCCTGGTTGAAGTCGTAGTGGCTGACGACGAAGTCCAGGTTCAGATCGTAGCTGACAAACTCCACGTTGCGATCCGTGCGTGCGATGGTCCTGCCGCAGGGGTCTATGACGCGCGAGCGTTCCGTGAACACGGACGAGACCACGTAGTAGTGATGTAGGTAGGCGTAGGCTTCCAGGGAAAAGCCGCCGTCATAGGCGGAGGGCCAGAAGACCGCCCGCGCTCCCTTGCGGGCGAGCGCCTCCCATGTCTCAGGGAAGCCCGCGTCGAAGCATATCTGGATGCCTACGCGGCCGAAGTCGAGGTCGAACACGGGCGGGTCAACGACGCCGGGGGTGATGCCCCGCTCCATCTGCGTGTAGTCGTTCGACGTCGTGACGGGCTGCGCCTTGTCGTACATGCCCACGATGGATCCGTCGCGACCGATCACGACGGCGGAGTTCCACTCCTCGCCGTCCCGCGCTGTGACGATGGGGCAGATGATGTAGCACCCGGTCGCTTTCGCCCTTGCCGCGAACGCGTCCGTCGTGGGTCCGGGTACCGTCTCCGCCGTTGCGTCCTCGGCGCGTACCGTCGTGAACGTCTCGGGGAGGCAGACGAGGTCGGGACGTACCGGCGCCGCTCGGTCGAACAGCGCGAGCATGTGGTCGCGGTTGCCAGCCATCGTACGGTGTCCGCGTCCGTTCTGGCACGTCGTGACGATGCGAGCTACGGCGGACATAGGTCTCTCCTTAATCGATGCCCGGCAGAAGGCGGCGACTGGCGAGGTCGGTGGACGCATTGTATGGGGGCGCAGCATTGATGCGAAGAGGGAGAACTCGCGCCCAAGGGACCACGAGGCAAGGCGGAAGGGAAGGTCGAGCGGCCTCGGGCGCCGGAACGTGGTCAGCCAGGCTATGCCGACAGTCGACGCACACACAGGACATCGCGACGGGTAGCCGGGCGCACCTGATCCGCCTCCATCGTCACGACAGCGACTGTGTAGCCGTCGGCGAAGTGGACCTCGAGTTCGTAGGCTTCATAGTCGCCGTATACGAACACGATGTGTCCGAAGTCGCCCTGGCTCGGACCATGATCAGGCAGGTCCGCCGCCAGGGTCGCGGGGCTGTGCTCTTCCATACGCGCCATGTGTCACCTTCCTACGACGCGCCTTCCTGCCGATGCTGGTACCGATCAAAGAGCCACCCGAGCAGATGGCTCTGAAGAGCGGAGTTGTCGTTCACCTTCTTGTAGAAGTTGAAGTGCGTGTTGAGCATGCCCTGCAGATGCTCGTTGACCACATGGTCGAATGTGAGACGCACGTTCTCTGGCGGGCTGACGCTCGCGCTCTGGCTCAGAGAGCTGTCCTCTGCCAGCTTCTCCTCTAGGCGTTCGATCAGCACGCGGTCCGCTTCTGTGAAGTCCGTGGCGAACTTGTCGTTGAGGTTCTTGATGATCTCAGAGAGCGCCTCTTCGTTCTCGTCGCCGCCGCCTCGACCGTCCGTGGGTTCCCTTGGCTCCAGTTCGCCGCCGCCCGGCTCGAGTGGCATAGGTCCTGTGAATGTCTTCTGTACGCGATACGAGTCGAGATCGATGGCGTCAATGACGTCCGTGGGTAGCTCCACCACGGGGGCGGGAAGCAGGCGCAGCAGGTAGCGCGAGAAGACGTACAGCCGCTCAAGGTCACCGTCGGTGAAGGGGACTATTTGCGAGAGGAAGGCGTACAGGCGGATGTACGAGCGCAGGTCGCCGCGAAGTCCTTCGCGCTCGTCCTCGTCCAATTCCTCGCAACCCTCAACCACCGGAGCGAGGGCGCCGTGTAGCTTCTCCTGTGAAGGCTTGTCGCCCCACGCGGCCTCGGCGAAGCTCTCCAGGTCGCCATCGCTGAACTGCCCGTGCGCGCGTAGGCGGGCCTCGTAGTCGTACAGCAGGTTCGGGTCCGTGCCCTCCCTTAGGTACGTACGATCGTAATACGGCAGGAACGCGTCCCGAACAGTCTCCGCCTCGTTGGCGAAGTCCAGGACCATCGTCTCCTGCTTATCGGCATGCACGCGATTGAGGCGGGACAACGTCTGTACCGCATGCACCCCTCCCAACAGCCGGTCTACGTACATCGTGTTCAGCAGCGGCTGATCGAACCCGGTCTGGAACTTCTGCGCCACGACGAGCATGCGGTACTCGTCCGTGTCGAACTTGTCGACCGTCTGCGCCTCCGGGAAGCCGTTCATGCTGGCTTCCGTCTCCTTGCGGCCGTCCTCTACCTCCCCGGAGAACGCCACGAGCGCCTTGAAGCCGATGCGGTGCTCTTTCAGGTACTTGTCGATCTCGCGCCGGTACCGCACCGCGGTAAGCCGTGAGCGCGTGACAACCATCGCCTTGGCGCGCCGATCGATGCAGTGCGCCGCGTTCTGCTGGAAATGCTCGACAATCACGGCGACCTTGCGGGCGATCGTCGCGGGATTTTCGTCGACGAACCGCTTCAGCAGGTAGTCCGCCTTGCCGCGGTCGTATTTCGGGTCGTCCTCGACGGTCTTCAGCAACCGCCAGTAGTCCTTGTAGGTCGTGTAGTTCCGCAGAACATCGAGGATGAACCCCTCCTCAATCGCCTGACGCATCGGATAGAGGCTGAACGGCTTAAAGCCTCCGGCCTCCTTCGGGCAGCCAAACAGCTCTAACGTCTTTGGCTTGGGAGTGGCGGTGAACGCGAACGCGCTCGCGTTCGTCATCCTTCCCCGGCTCTGCATGTCAGCGACGATGCGATCTTCCAGTGTCTCAGGATCGGGCGGCCCTTCGTCTGAGCCTTCGTCCGCCTCGTTTCCGGCGAGGACCGTCTTCATGTCCTTGACGCTCTCGCCCCCCCCTGCGAGGAGTGCGCCTCGTCGATGATCACGGCGAATCGATTGCCGGGCAGCGACCCGATTTCGTCGGCGATCACGGGGAACTTCTGCAACGTCGTGACGACGATGTTCTTCCCAGACTCCAACGCGCTCCGCAACTGCCGCGACGTCTTGTCGATGTTCTCCACGACGCCCCGTGTCTGCTCGAACTGCAGTATCGTGTCCTGCAACTGCTTGTCCAGCACCCGTCGGTCCGTGACGACGACGATCGAGTCGAAGACACGGCGGTCCTCGTCGTCGTGAAGCACGGAGAGTTGATGCGCGAGCCATGCGATCGTGTTGCTCTTGCCACTGCCGGCGCTGTGCTGGATCAAGTACCGCTGTCCGGCGCCCTTCTCGCGCGCGTCAGACACCAGCCGCCGCACCGCGTCCAGTTGGTGATAGCGCGGGAAAATGACGTTGCGAGGCGACCCGTTCGCGGCGGGGATGTCGGCGATGAAGTGACGTACCAAGCTCAGCGCGCCGTCGGGCGACCAGATGTCCTCCCACAGGTACGCCGTCGCGTATTTCTCCCATTCGTCCGGGTTGCCCGCGCCGCCCTGATTGCCGCGGTTGAACGGCAGGAAGCGCGTCTTCGACCCCGCCAGGCGCGTTGTCATGTGCACACGCGTCGGGTCCACCGCGAAATGCGCCAGGCAGCGCCCAAAGGCGAAGAGAGGCTCTCGCGGGTCGCGGTCCTTGCGATACTGCGCCATCGCGTTGTCGGCGTTTTGACCCGTGAAGGGCGTCTTCAGCTCCGCCGTGAAGATGGGCAAGCCGTTCAGAAACAGCGTCAGATCAAGGCTTTGCTCCGTCTTCTCGGAGTAGCGGAGCTGGCGCACGACGCTGAACAGGTTCGCCTCGTACTTGTGGCGCAGCTCCTCGTTGAGACCGCTAGACGGCCTGAAGTACGCGAGGTCGAAGCGGCTGCCGTAGTCCTTCACGCCCTTGCGGAGCACGTCCAACGCGCCTCGTTTCGCCACCTCGGACGCCACGCGCGCGCGGAAGTGCGCCTCCGTAGCGTCCCGATGGTGTTCGCGCAGCTTCGCCCACTCCTGCGGCTGCGTCGCGACGACGAACGCCACGAGGTCGGCGGGCAGTAGGCAGCGCGCCTTGTCGTAGTCCGACGGCTGGCGCTGCTGATACCCCTGCGACAGGAGCGATTGCTCTATGGTGTCTTCGAACTGCTCTTCGGACGGCTTCATGTCAGCTTGCCTCGTAGCTGCGGATCAGTAACGGCCTGGCCTTCTCGAGGTCTTCGGGTGTGGATAGGCGGAGTTCTAGGTCGCCTGTGCCGAGATGACCGGTGTTCGTGACGTCCTGGCTGAACCCTTCCTCCAGAGTCACTGTCGTGGGGTCCACCCGCACATAGACGACTAGAGCATTTGGTTGGGGTAGCACGCGCACACACGCGAAGTTGCGAAGGCGCTTGAAGGCATAGTAGTCCTTCTGCTCAGACACGCGCGCATCATCACCCAACGCTAGGAGGAACCCCTTGAGCGATTCGTAAAGGTCACTGAGCTGTTTGCCCGCCTGGGCGTGGGCGCGCTGCAAGCGTGTCGGTTCGCCGCTGTCGGCGCCCGCCAAGCCGTTGCTCTGGCCACTCGCGCTGGCGGAAACGGTGGATTGCGTAGCATTGACGAGATCCAGTAGCAATAGATCGTCCCCGTAGCGGGCGTAGCGAATCAGCTCGATCGACCGGTTGATCTGCTGAACCGCGTGCTCGTCGTATTTCGTGAACCCGCTGGCGATACAGAGGAGCCGAGGGGTCTTCCAGTCGATCTCGGTGGCTGCGTCTTCACTGCATTTATCGTGCACGAGAAGCCTGAATTCGCCCTGGTGATCCATCAACCAGTCGAGATAGAAGAGACCCTGGTTGATGACGTTCTCGTTCACCGCGCGCTTGTATTCGATGATCACCGGACAGCCATTCTCGTCGATACCCAAGGTGTCGATGAAACCGGCGTGTGTCTTCCCGGTGAAGTACTCGGAGGCAAGAAGACGAACGCCGAGCAGCGCCTCCAAGTTCTGTTCCATGAGCTCCTGAAGTGATTTCTCGAGCTCGACCGAGCGGCCGGGGAGTTCCGAGACGGAGCCTCCAGCGATGCGATAGAGCTTGATGTCGCTCACGAGGCGACCTCCTGCACGTCTAGCTGACCGGTGACGGCTGAGGTGATGACGGCCGATCGGTATTCGCGTACCGCCTCAATGCTGTCGCGCGTACGGGTCACCACAGCGCGCAGCGCGGCCGTCTTCTCGTCCAAGTACCCAGCTATTGCGTGTTGCTCGTTCTTCGGTGGGAGCAGCACAGGCTCGGAGAAATACGCGCCGGCGTCGAGATTCTGAATGCCTGTGTTCTGCTTGATCGAGCGAACATTGATGCGCGCTGTGTACATCGCCGCGTGAAGGTAGCAGAGGAAGCTGGAGTCGTGCCCCGAGTGGGGCACAACCCGAGCCACGAAGTTAGAACAGACCGCGTCGACATCAGTATCGCGGCTGAACTTGACGACCGCACCGACAGGCTGGTTCTCGCCGCCGCCAGACTTCTCTAGGAGGAGGTCGCCCGTCTGCAGCACCCGAGCACCTCTATCCCGCAGTGGCAGGCACCGTCGCGTCAACTCACCACCTGTGACCCTGAGCAACTGCCGATCGAAGTCCGCAACCCGCACACACACTACATCTGTGCGGCCGCCTGTGGGTACGTCTCCCCAAGCGCCGTTGATGGCAGCGCCGACGGTGTCTCGCACCCGCCCCGATATCCAGTGCGCGGGCGTATCCCCCACCCACTCGATCCCCGACGGCTTCATCGGGGCATCTGGGTTGAGCCCCTTCGTGACGGCGTGGGTGATGAGCGCCGTGCGCTTCTCCTCCAGGAGTTCGATGAGGCGCTCCTTCTTCGCGATGAGCGCGTCGATCGCCTCCGTCTTGCGATCCAGGAAGTCGGCGATGCGGCGCTGCGATGTCACAGGCGGAACGAGCGTGTACATCTCGCCAAGGGTGGTACCGTTAAGGTTGACTAGCCCGGTCGTCGTCGCGCCAAGGTATCTTAGCTGCTCACGGCCCAATGAGCTGTTCAGCATCCAATAGAGGTACCGAGCCACAAGCCTTCGATTCGCTCGCAAGCGCTGCATGAAGTTCGAGAAGCAACACCCCTGGGCGGCGATGGCGCTGTCGACGATCGCCGCCTTGCCGATATGAGCCTCGCTTCCACTAGACTTCGTGACTACGATGTCTCCTGTCTGTAGCAGTGCGTTGGATCGGTCGTCCATCGTTAGTGACCGCACGGCTGGTGACTCAAGGTTCCATTTTCCGTCGACAGTAATCTCCGTAGACCGGAGGACCACGGTACCTTCGCCGTCGGCTTCCTCGCCCCACACACCGCTATCGTTACGCTGTAACAGTGCCTTTAGAGGCGCTATCGGCCATCGTTGGTCGCGAGAGACGCGTTCGAGTGCACCACGAAAAGGCCCCGACTGGGGTCGCGTCTCGGTATTGGGGCGTCCGTTCGCCATTCCCATCGCGTGTGTCGGGGCGGAGATCACTGAGTCAACGCCTCCAGTAGTCCCGCAATCTCACTTTCTGAGTGCTCGATCTCCGCCTCAATCTCCGCCAACGGCCGTGGCGGCACATACGTGTAGAAGTAGCGGTTGAAGTTGATCTCGTAGCCGACGCGCCCGATCTCTCCGTCCTTCGCGTCGCGCACGCCGTCGTTGATCCACGCGTCGGGAACGTGCGGCGTCACCTCGCGGTCGAAGAAGTCCTCGACCGTCTCGGCGAGAGGCACGCTCTCCGTGTCGCGCATCTCCGTGTCGGGCTCGGGCTGTCCCTTTGCGTTGCGGCACACCTTGGCTTCGTCGTCCCGTTCGGACAGGGCGGACAGCACCGCCTTCCTCAACGGCGCGGACAGCTTCAGCCCACGCTCGCGGGCTGCTTCGTTGAGGACGGGTAGGAACTCCTCGCGGTCACGGTAGAGCGTGTCCGGCAGGCTGGCGACGACGTCGCGAATGTCCTGCTGCAGCTGCTTACCCTCGGCGACTTTGGGGTCTTCCGCTGGCGTCGTTTCGTCTGCCGCCTTGCCCTTGCGCTTCTTTGGCTCGGACAGCTTCGCGAAGGCGGATTCGTCTTCCAGCCTCGCTATCCTCTCGTCGGAGGCTTGGAAGTTCAGGCGTAGGGGTCGCTCTACGGTAATCTTGCGGTATCCGAAAGCGGTCGTGGCGAAGAGCTTGCTACGCTCCTCCTCCTCGAAGCGGCGGCGCATGTCGACGATTTCGCGTATGTGGTCGTCGCCAATCTCCCGGCGCTTGTCTCCCAGGCTCTTGCGCATGGGCTGCCACATCTCCCGGGCGTCGATGAGCTGCACCTTGCCGCGTCGCGCGGCGTCCTTGCGGTTCGTGAGCACCCACACGTAGGTGGCGATGCCGGTGTTGTAGAAGAGTTGCTCGGGCAGGGCGACGATCGTCTCCAGCCAGTCGTTTTCGAGAATCCAGCGGCGTATTTCCGACTCTCCGCCGCCCGCATCCCCGGTGAAGAGCGGCGAGCCGTTCATGACGATGGCAACGCGGCTGCCGCCGCTCGCTGGGTCGTTCATGCGAGAGAGCATGTGCTGCAAGAAGAGGAGCTGCCCGTCGCTCTTGCGCGGCAAGCCTGCAGGGAAACGTCCGTTGTCGCCTCGGTTGGCTTCCGCCTTGACCTCGTCGTGGTCCTGCTTCCAGTCCTTGCCGTATGGCGGGTTCGCGATGAGGAAGTCGAAGGCGCGACCACCGTGCATGTCCTGCCGGAGAGTGGAGCCGAACTTCACGTTCTGGGCGTCGCTGCCGTCCTTGCTCTTGATGAACAGGTCGGACTTACAGATGGCGTAGGTTTCCGGGTTCACCTCTTGTCCGTGCAGGTGGACGATGGAGGTCTTGTTACGCTCCTGAATGCGGTCCTTGGCGGTGGTCAGCATGCCGCCCGTGCCGCAACAAGGGTCGCAGATGGCGAACGTCACGCCCGGCTGATCGATGCCCGGCGTGTCCTCTAGCAGCAGGTCCACCATGAGGCGCACGACCTCACGGGGCGTGAAGTGCTCGCCGGGGTTCTCGTCGAGCGACTCGTTGAACTTGCGAATGAGCTCCTCGAAGACGAGCCCCATGTCGTGGTTGGACAGGACGTCGGGGTGCAGAGCAGCCTGCGGAGACGCGAAGCGCTCCATCACCTGAAGGAGCAGCCCGGACTCGTCGAGGCGGTCTATGGTGCGGTCGAACTCGAAGCGTTCGAGCACCTCGCGCATGTTCTCGCTGAACCCCTGTATGTAGGCGCGGAGGTTCGCGACGAGGTCGGGGGGATCCCACAACATGGTCTTGAAGTCATACCGGGAGCGGTTGTGGAACGCGTAGCCTGCTGCGTGGTTGAGCATGTCGTCGACATCGTCGAGCTGAGCGCCGTAGCGCTCGTTCTGCTGAAGCACCGCTTCCTTCGTTGGAGCGAGAACGAGGTCGATGCGCCGGAGGACGGTAAAGGGCAAGATAACGTCTTGGTATTTGCCGCGCTTGAAGTGGTCACGGAGCAGGTCTGCCGTGCCCCATATGAAGTTGGCGACCTGAGAGAAGTTCGCTGCCATGGTTCTCCGCTGACGATGCTGACGGATCGTGAGATGCTGTCTGCGTAGTCTAGCACTTCTGTTGTGAGTCGCCTAGCGGCCGGGCGCGGCGCGACCGGCGTCGGTTGACGCATGCCAGCCACGTCCCATGTCGACACGGAGACCGGGAAGGCTGCCAAATCCTTGCGCTGGAGGGCGCTGCCGTGGCTGTATACCAGACGTTCCGTTGCACCGGGTGCGACCACGACCACTACGGCTTCGAGGGCGACAGCGCGACGATGCGTGAGTGGCTCCGAGCCGTCATCTGCGCGAAGTGCGATGAGCTAAGCGTCTTGGGCCTCGGCCCGACGACGGATTGCGAAGGTCGCACCCTGGAGACGCAACCCCCACGAGAGCCACGGTGTAGGTCGTGCCGAAGCCGGCGCGTCAAGATATGGCACGCCGAGAACGGCTGCCCGAAGTGTGGCAGCACGATGGAGGTCGACCACGACGGCCCGAGCATCTGCGCGGATTGACCTGCACGGCTACATCTAGACGCCTACGCCGTTGCCACCGACCGCTCCGTACAGCAGACTCCATAGTCGAACCCGACACTTGACGTGGAGTTCCACTGCGTGAAACTGGTACGCCACCTGGCTCGCCTCGCCAGCCTGCTGGCCGCGCAGCCTCCTCCGCCGCCCCGGCCACCAAGACGCTCGCGTAGCGGCCCCGGCCTGCCATCGCCGCCAGAGGCGAAGCCCAAGCCAGAACTCCGCCTCGTGACGAGGGACACGCCAGCGATCAGTCTGTGGGGCTTCAACGAGCCGACCACGCCGGAACTGCTGCACAAGCTGCACAACACGCACCCGGCGTCGGCGGTGCACACGTATCTCGGCGCCGTCTCGGACGCAGGAGCGCGCGAACGAGACCCCTCGGCGGAGGCGCGCTGGTCCGTCGACTGGCTGGACGCCGTCGAGCGCGCGAGCATGGATCACCCGGAGGGGCCTCTCGCGACGCTCGTGTTCCGCCCGATGTGGAACCTCGTGAACGGGCGAGGCTGGTCCGTTGGGAATGTCGTCGCCATGGCGAAGCGGTTCACGGACGCGATCGACGGAGCGCGAGACCGCCACGTGCGCGGCTTCCTTCTCGGCGACGACTTCGCGCGCTACCCGCATGACTCGAGATGGGACGAGATCGTGCGCCGCGTCCACGGACTGCGACCCGACGCGCGTGTCCCCTTCCACTTCACGAATCACTTCGCCTCGCCAGCGAAGCGAGGAGGCATCTACGAGCACGGCGCGTCGCCTTCCGAGCGGTTCGAGGGACTGGTGAAGTGGCTAGCCGTGTTTCGCGATACGGGCGCGCAGCCTGTGTTCATGCCGCAGTTCTTCCCGCAGGCGCAGAACCAGACAGGCGTGGTCGCCAAGTGGCGGCGGATTCTGGAATCGTTGGAAGCCCTCCAAGCGAGGGACGACGTGCCGGAGTTCCGCGTAGAGCCGGTGATCCAGGCAAGCGCGTACAACCAGCCACGTGGAACGACCGCGGCGGAACTCGTAGAGCAGTTGCAGGCGACGCTGCTCTACCAGGGAGAACTGCGGGTGACAGGCGTGTGGCTCATGTCGTGGACGGCGATGGACTCGCACTTTCACTGGGGCGCCGAATCCCAATGGCGCTCGGGATACCAATACGCAAAGGCGGCGCGAGGATTCCTCAGCCAACTGGAATGAGCAGACAGATGATCCTCTGAACACAACGCAGCAGGCGCGCGCGGCATTCGTACGGTATGATGGAGACTGGGCTGCTGGGATGACACGCCAGCGCGGACCTATGAGGACAGGGCGATGTATCCGAGAATCACTGTCGATCCGGGCAAGATGGGGGGCGTTCCGTGCATCCGTGGTCTACGCATTCCCGTCGCCACTGTCGTAGGATTGGTTGCGCACGGCATGTCGAACGAGGAGATACTGGACCACTATCCAGACCTGGAATCGGACGACATCGGGGAGGCGCTCAGGTACGCCGCGGCGACGCTACGCGAAGCCCACGTGCCGCTCGCTCCTGTTCCGTAAGAGTCGTCCGACGTGAAACTCCTGATCGATAATGCTCTGTCCCGTCATGTCGCGGCATCCCTTCGAGAGGAGGGGTACGATGCAGTGCACGTCCGCGAGTGCGGCATGGGCGACGCGACGGATTCGGACATCGCCGCTCATGCTGTGGCCGAGGATCGCATAGTCGTCTCGCTTGACACAGACTTTGGCACGCTCCTGGCCCTACGCGGAGACGGCGAGCCATCTGTCATTCTCTTCCGCGGTGCGGCGAACCAGCTCCCAGACGTTCAGATGGGGCTGCTGCTTGCGAACCTGCCGCAGCTCGCGGACAGGCTTTCACATGGAGCGGTAGTGATCGTAGAGGAAACCCGCCTTCGCGTGCGGTCGCTGCCAATAGGCGACTAGGACCGGGGCTCCAAAATGCCGGGCGATCTGGCTCCGTTGGCCTGGCAACCCAGATCGCGGACCTGAGCCTGTATTTCGCGCAGTGTGAGGAGACACACCCACATGCCGCGACGCCCACGCATCGCCGCCGTCGTGACGATCTACCACAAATATGCCCACGCCCAACACATCGTAGACCGCTTCCTCGAGGGCTACGGCTGGAACGGCAGGCACCATCGCCCCGAGATGGAGGTGGTGTCGCTCTACGTCGACCAGGTGCGAGACGACGACCTGAGCCGCGACCGCGCGGAACGCTTCCCGCCGATGACGATCTACCCGACGATTCGGGAGACGCTCACCCAGGGCGACGACGAACTCGCCGTGGACGGCGTCATGCTCATCGGCGAGCACGGCGAATACGAGACGAACGACAAGGGACAGCGCCTGTACCCACGCTATGAGTTCTTCCGCGAGATCGTCGACGTGTTCCGCGACAGCGGGAGATGCGTCCCCGTCTTCAACGACAAGCACCTGTCGTGGAAGTGGGAGTGGTGCCGAGAGATGGTCGATACGGCGCGGGAGATGGGATTTCCCATGCTGGCGGGATCGTCGCTGCCCGTGACGTGGCGCACGCCGTCGCTGGACATGCCCTACGGCGCGCGCGTCACCGAAGCCGTCTGCGTCGCGTGCGGAGGCATCGACGGAGGCGACATCCACGCGCTCGAAACGCTACAGTGCATGGTCGAACGGCGCGAGGGAGGCGAGTCGGGCGTCCGATGGTTGCAGGCGTATCGCGGCGACTCGTTCTGGCAGGCGCATCACGAGGGCGTCTGGTCGCGGGAGCTGTTCGAGTCGGCGCTGACGCGCAGCCACACGCTGACGCCGTCACGCCCAGGCTTCAACAACTCGTTCCCCACGATTGATGACCTGAAGAAGATCGTCGAAGACCCCATCGCCTACGTCTACGAGCATCGCGACGGCTTACGTAGCTCCATGCTCCTGCTGAACGGGCTCGTGCAGGACTTCAACTTCGCCGCGAGCATCGAAGGGAACGACGCCCCTCTCTCGACACAGATGTACCTGCCCATGCCCCCGGCGCGCACGACGCTGGCGAACTTCTTCTCGCCGCAGGTCCATCACATCGAGAGGCTGTTCGCCACCGGGGAGGCGTCCTATCCGGTAGAGCGGACGCTGCTGACGTCGGGTCTTGTCATCGCGGGCGTGGATAGCCTGGCGGCGCAGGAGGACGAGGGCGACGCGAGGATCGAGACGCCGCATCTGGACATTGCCTACGCCGCTCCCGAGGGATCCACCTACTGGCGAACGTGACATGCCGTCGTGGCGAGCGTCCACGAAGACGCCGCGCGGCAGGTCAATACGGCGCGCCCCGTCCCCTCTCCACGGCGCGGATGATGGACGCGCCGACGTGATGGATGCTGCCTATGGCAAACAGCGTTAGCACGATGTTCGCCACGGGTTTGCCCTGAACCAACACCAGGCCGACCCCGATGACCGAGGCAATGTAGTACAGACTCGCGACCAGTCCGTGCGTTCTACGGCTAAACAACGGCGTCTCCCCCACGAGGCGCGTGCTACGCGCCCGCTACTGTGAAGTAGCGCGATCTTGCATAGTAGTAGACGGGCGCCGGCGGGGAAATCCGCCAAGAGTTTCCACAGGCGCGTGCGACGACCGGGCCGCTGCGCAGCTACGTAGCGGGCAGGGCGCGTTGCTTCTGGAGCTCGGAGGACAGGGTCTGGATCTTTCGGGTGAGGTTGCTGAGCATGCCGCGACTTATCTCGACGTGATCCGCGAGCAGATCGAGGAAGACGTCCCGGTCGAATCGTAGGGTCTGGGTTGGCTGCGTCGCCGTCGCCGTGAGAAGCCGCGCTTCATCCGCAAAGAGCGCCAGCATGCCGAACACCTCACCTTCACCCGCCACATGCTCGGGGATCGTCTCTCCCGACAGTCGTATCTCGCCCTGGACCACGACGTACACGGAGTCCGCGTACTCATACTCGCTGAATACGACTTCGCCAGCGTCGAAGTCCGCCTCGGTGGTCGCGGCGGCCGCCTGGCCGAGTTGCTCCGTGTTGATGCCCGCGAAGAGCTCCGCGCGCGTGAGGAACTCGACCTTTTCCAGCAGGTTCATGTCCGGTGTCCTCTCGGATAGCGCATGGGCTAGAGCAGCAAGGCCGGCGGGCGACACAGCGGGAATCGAAGCGGCGTCACGGCTCAGCGCGACCGCGCGATACGCGGCAGCGCTCAGCCAGAGGTCGTCCTCGCGTAGCAGGATGCTCAGGGACTGGGTCAGATCGTGTCGCGTGAGGCCCCACCGCTCCCGGAGCGGTCGCAGCCGGGCCTCCTGCTCGCCGTCCTCTATCAGAGGCATCACGAGGCGCTTCGTGTCGGCCGGTAGCAGGTTGTCCAGCAGCTCCAACGCGTTCGGTCGCAGAGCCACGCGGGCAGTCGACTGCGGCACGGGTACGCGGGGCGCGTGGAGGGGCGCGTAAGCGTTGTAGATGTCACGAGGTGGATGCTGGAGCGCAAGCAGGCGGAACAGCCGCTCTAGGCTCTGTTGCTGCCTCTCACGCAGCACGGTCGAGAGCAGGTACGCCGGTTCGCTGAGACCGTCAATGGCTCCGCAGTGGTCGAGCAGCGCCACCTGTAGACGGGACTCACTCTCGATCGCAGCTGCGACAGGGGCCGCGGGTATCACGGCGTCCATGCGATCCCGCCGCAGTCGGTTCAGAGCCTTGATGACGTGGTACCGCGACGCCTGCGTGTCCTGCGCGAGGCCCGCCGGATACTCCCCTAACGCCTCGACGAGGACACCAGCGGCCTCATCGGTCCCGACCATGTAGAGCACCCGAGGGATGCGCCGCCGTACGCGCGGATCGACGTCTTCGCCAAGGAGGGCCTCGCGCAGACGCGGTACGATGTCGCCACCGTAAGCAGCGAGCCCCGAGCGGGCCGCCACGGCCGTTGACGCATCTTGCAGCCGTTCCTCAATGGCTGGCACAAGCGCTGATGCCCTAAGATGCGCGGCGCTCTCGATCGCCTGGGTCGCCACGTTCGGATTGGGATCGGCGACGAGCTCCGCCAGCAGGTCGGTGAGCGCGGGAGCGCCCATGGACGCAAACGCCTTCGCGACCGCGAACCGTATGTCCGCGTTGTCTTTGCTCTTGTCGTCGATCACCTGGCGTATGCCTTCGTACGCCATGCCAATCTCTATGTGGTTCCCGTGACGCACCACACAGGCGATCGCGGCGGCCCGCACCTTCGGATCGGCGTGATACCAGAACTCCCGCATCTGCTCCTCGGGCAGCGCCGGCCCGTAACGGCACACGTAGTAGACGGCCTCGAGCTGCACCTCGGTCTCATCGGATTCCGCCATCTTGCCGACTTCGTCGACGACGCTTCCATCCCCAATGTCCGCCAACAGACGCACCGCCGCCGCACGCACAAC
This sequence comes from uncultured bacterium, assembly GCA_964473525.1. Taxonomy (GTDB): domain Bacteria; phylum Poribacteria; class WGA-4E. Next base: position 79,479 of record CAYYPK010000024.1, on the reverse strand, counting down.
CTCAGAGCCGTGGGACAGCAGCGGACGCACCTCAACGCTGAGGTCCACGCCTTTCGCCAGACGCAGCAGGTCCAGGGCGTAGATGACGCGCGCCTCGTCGTCCGCGGTCACGGCGTGTCGGAGCACGTCGACGGTCGAAGCGTCGAGGGCCGACAGCAGTTCGTCCTCCGAATGCACGTCGCGCCGCTCCAGTAGCCCGACGAGCAGTCGCAGATACTCTCGCTTGACCCCAACGACGACGATGACCCAGAGCGCGGTCAACACCACGGCGACTACGCCGATGCCACGAATCGAGGCGAGAGCCGTCGCCGTCATTGCAAGCAGCACGAGCGCGGCGGCGCCCTCCGCGAGGCGAGACCCGAAGATGTCGATCCAGGGCTTCGCCTTCGCCTTCGTCGCGCGCGGAATCGGCAGGTAGAGGAGCTCCCGTGTGGACTGGTTGATCGAGTACCGCAGCCCCCAATCGAACCCCTTCGCGACGACTGCTGCCGCCAGAACCGGCGCCACCAATACACCCACCGACCCCACCGCCATCGCCACGGGCAGGATCAGCAGAGACACCCCAATGCCGAAGCGCTTGACGATGCGCCCAGTCACGGCGAGCTGGAAGAGGAACACGAACCCGTTGAGACCGGCGAAGAAGTTCCCGAAGAACGCCGTCTTCTCGTCCGTGGTCGGGAACCGCTCCTCGGCGATCACGCTGAACTGGTAGTCGACGAGCGTGGAGACCACCGTAGCGATGCCTAGCGTGGCCGCGATGAGCTTCAGATAGCGCGAGTCCCAGATGAGCCGCAGCCCACCGGCGCCAGTGTCCTCGCCGCCTGGCGTCGTCGCCTCAGGCGCCTCGTCGCTGGGAACACGCAGCCGCGTGGCGATGGCGAGGCACACAATCAACGGCGCGATGGAGAGTGTAAGGAGGGCGTTCGTGCCCAGCGACAGGCTTGCCCATCGCGTGAAGGCGCTCCCGACGGCGCCGCCCAGAATCCCGCCACTGCTGATGAATCCGAACAGCCGCTTCGCCTCGCGGGAGTTGAACGCGACGTTCGCCAGGAACCAGAACTGGTAGATGGCGACCGAGGAAAACAGATTCACCCAGATATAGAAGCCAGCCGCCACGCCCGTTGAGCCGAGACCGAGCGCCCACCGGAACGCCAGAATGCTGAGCACGGACAGACCCATGCCATACGCCGCCAGTCTCTGAGGCGAGAGAGCGGCCGCGGCTCGCGTGTAGAGGGGCATCGCTAGCGCGACGAGCGCCGTCGTGCCCAGGTACACGTAGGGCAGTTTCTCTGCCCCGAGGGCGTCCAGGAAGAGCGCGTTGCGCACCGGCTTCAGGATGTAGAAGCTGGCCACTACAAGGAAGAAGTACAGGAACAGCAGCGCCGTCCGGCGATACTCGCCCGGGCGCAACTCGACGAACCTGCTCACGAGTCGCTGCAAGGGCCGATCCCGACGGTTGCGGTTGTGCGGGCCGGGTGGCTATCGGGTTCTCACGTGTCCCGATCCACCCGGACAATCTTCACCTGGTCGCCGATGTGGACGTACGCGCGGACAGGCTTGCTCGTCTTCCCGTCACGCTCGATGCGGAGTTCGTAGTAGTAGAACTCGCCGGCCGCTAGTCCCTCCGGCAGGTCCAGAGTGGTGGAGTCTGTCAGCGTGCCGGATTCAACCTCGGAACCGTCCGCGTGACGGAGCAGTCTGTAGTGGTAGACCCCGGCATCCCACAGCCCGCTCGTGACGCCCAAATCCTCGAAGCGCACGTCTCCGTTGGGTTCTACGGAGAACTTGTCCAGCGGCGCAACCTTGGTATACCAGTATAGGCCCACCTTTTCGCGACGCGCGATGAGCACGTCCGCCAGGTATTCCGCGACGGCAGGCGTGCTGTATCCACCAGCGGCGACGAGATCCCGAATCTCGTCCGGCGTGAACGCCATGACGAGCTTCGCTCCCCAGTAGGCGTCGAGGGTCGTGGTCTCCAGGAACGCCGGGTTGCGGTAGGTCTCCTTCCACTTCTCAGGGCGGAACGTCTCCGCCTCGAAGAAGCCTACGCGAGGGTCATCCATGGATACGGCGTCATCCCACGGCTTGCCCAGCAGTCCCAGGGTGACGATCGACTTTCCGATCTGCCCGTAGTCAAAGGCGTATTCGTGGCCCTCGCTGGGCTCATGTGACCGCTGGCTGGATGCGCCCAGGATCGTACCGAAGTCGATGAGGTAGTGTCGCACGTAGCTGCGGTCGCCCTCGGTCACAAACATGTCGAGCGAGTTGGGACCCTTGATGTCGACGTGGTTGATCCAGGCGGCGAACGTCTTCAGCCCGCGCAGCTCGCGCCGGTCCTCGTGGCGGTAGATGTCGTTCGGGTCGTCCTTGCGCCTACCGAGATACGAGTATGGACCCATCGGCTTGCCGTCGAGGAACTTGCTGGCGACGACGTGGATCGTGCCGTCGTCCCGACGCGGAATCGCAGCGAGGATCTCGTCCAGGTCCGCGCGCGTCAGCGGGCGCTTCTTCCCGAGTTCGTCCGCGATCTGCGCCCCCTCTTCGATGCGTAAGTCGTCCGGGTGGAAGTCCGCCAGGTAGTTCTCCGGGACATTGAGCCCGATGGCGTAGAAGAACAGCATGCCGATGATTTCGACGGCGGCGGCCATCTCCTGACGGTCAGGGTGGTCGAACTTGATGACGTACGTGTCGCCACGCGAGTCGCGGATGTTGAAGCCCGGCGTAGCCCCCTGCGTCTTCATGCGGGTGATCGTCCACGGAGCGTCCATATCCGGTCCCGGCCCCATGAGCGGCCCGCGGAGCAGTTCCTCCCTCGACATGCGCTTGGTGGCGTGCCGGTTCGTGAACCACGACGAGTTGGGGACTTCCCCGAGGGCGTTCACGTTAACCGCCTCGTTGTCTCGGAAGTATCGCGAGACCTCGAAGACCCGGAAGAATGGGTGGAAGAAGTGCCGGTGCGCCCAATCCCACATGTAGTTCGGGTCGCGCTCTCTTGGCTCCGGAATGTCGTAGCGGTCGTCGTCGACGGTCCATATGTCGTCGGTCGTCAACTGCACGCTCGCGCTGCATCCCGCGATCGTCGCGACCGCGAGGACCGTGAGCAGGAGGCGTGTCATTGAGGGCCGATACTGCGAAGGACGATACTGCATGGGCTTCGCCCTTCCTTAGAATATGGGATCGAACTGCAGAATAAAGCGGGTTTCCTCTTCCCCGAACGCCATCTCCGCGCGGCCCAGGAAGCCGTCCGTCGTGCGGGCGCGCAGCCCAAAGCCGTATATCGTGCGGAGGTCGCTCGCCGTGTCCTTGAACAGGTCGGGATAGACGCGACCGAGGTCCGCGAAGACGACCGCGTCCATCCCGCCCTTCATGTTGACGATGGCGTCCCACACGGGATAGCGGTATTCGAGGTTCAGCACGATAGCATCGCGGTCTCGGAAGCGACCCGTGTCGTAGCTGCGGAGGTCTTCCGCGCCGCCCAGGTCCGCCATCGCGAAGAACGGCGTCTGTCGCTCTCCGGCGTCCGTGTTCATCTCGGCGCTCAGGCGGGCGGCGAAGATGCGCCCAGGTCTGCCCACCGTGAGGAAATGGCTTAGGGCGAGGCCATAGCGCGTGAAGCTGAACTCCTTGCCCTCTGGCTGGTCCGAGCCTAACTCGACAAACCGCATCGCGGACAGTTCGGCGAGGCCGCCGCGAGACGGATAGAAGTCGTTGTCGCGGGAGTCGAACGCGACGGCCACGCCGCCGCCAGCGAGGGTGACTCCACCTATACCGGGCGCTCCACCCCCGTATTCCGACAGGACGTCCATCGTAGACGGGTACGATCCGTCGCCCTCCGCGAACGCGTGGTCGGCCACGTCGACACGCAACTCCGTGCGCACGCTGTCGGTCCAGTCGGTCCCTGCGGTCAGCCTCCCACTGGCCAGGGTGTGCTCAAACACCGACCGGAAGCCCGCGCCTTCCGTCCCGACTCCGTAGAAGTCCTCGTTCGTGTTGACGTTGTAGCCCGCGCGGCCGTGAACGTAGACGCGATCGGCCAGCTCGTACGCGCGATAGCGGACGTAGTAGTCCTGGTGGCTATTCGTCGAGAACGTGCCGTGGAACGTCAGGTCGGACGTTTCGGCTCCGATGCCGCGCAGCTTGACGCGCAGGCCGCCCGCAAACCCGGGTCGCGAGCCGTAAGAGACAACCGGGCTGATCGGCTCACGGAAAAGCGCCTCAATCCGGCGCGTCACTCGGGTCTTGTCCGCGACAATCATCGAGTACTTGATGGTGAGGCCCAACAGGCCAATTGGAGACTCGATGAGCGTACCAGGCAAGTCGAGAAGGTGGTCGTGCATGGGTTTGGTCTTGAGGCGCGTCTGTCGAGCCGCGAGCCCAGCTTCCTCGTTGCTCTGGGCAAGCGCTGGCATCGCGAACAGCAGCGCCAACGTGACAGCAGCCACCGCCCATGCCCTCACGGTCCTAGGTCGTCTCGTCACGCGTCAACTCCTCGAATCTGCGTCCTGCGTATCGGACGGTGGCAACCCAGCCGACCAGGATAGCGGCGGTTATCAGCGACAGCCAACGCACGCCGCTGAAGTCGGTGAAGACGGTGGTAACGCCTATAGCGATGAAGACCGCAACGGCCTTCGCAAGCCGTTGGACGAGCATGTCAATGAACGCCTTCGCCTTGTATTTCTCATCGCGCGATGTCGGCACATAGAGAGCTTCACGCGCCGACTGGTTGATCGAGTAGCTGAAGGCGTTGTCGGCGGGATTCAGCGCGCTGCCGACCCACAGGATCGGTAGAGCGAGGAAGCCCAACGACGCCGCGAGCGCCGCCACGGGCAGCACTAGCAACGCGCCCCCCGACGTTGAACCGCTGCATGACGAAACTCGTCAGGAACAACTGAACGACCATCGCGGCATTGTTGGTGAACGCGAACACAATATCGAAATGCCGGCCGAGGGCCTCGGGGTTGGCGCTGTAATGCACCACCGTCTGACTGAATTGGAAGTCCATGATCGTCGACACGACCTCGTACATCGCGACAATACCGACGATCGCGAGGAGGTACCCGGACGAGAATACCAGACGCGCGCCCTCCGTCACCGGGTTCCCGGTTGGCGCTGCCGTGTCTGGCGCAGGCGCGGTCTCTTCCTCGGGCTGGGCGTCGGCGCGAGCCCGATCTACGCGTCTGCCCGCCAACTGACCGAGGACGATGATGACGCCAGCGACGCCAGCGAGGATGAGGAGCCATCCCGTCTCCGATACGCGCGGCCCGGCAGCGACGCGCGCCGCCGACGCAAAAGCGCCGCCGACAACGCCTCCGAAGCCGACAAGTCCGTACAGCCGCTTGGCGCCGTCGGAGTTGACGCTGTCGTTCAGAAACGCGAAGAACGTGACGACCATGACCGTGCTGAACATGTCACCGAAGAGATAGAACGACCAGACGACCATATCCTGTCCAGCGACGCTCAGATCCTTGGGAAACAGCGGGATATAGATCAGGTAGCACGCGGCGAAGAAGATGGAGAAGATGGTCGTCAACTGCTGCCGTACAAAACGGCGCGACAGCCACGTGAAGACGACGACCGCGACCGCGGCAACGGCCATGTTGAGGATCTTCGCCAGCCCTTCGGCCTGCGGGCCGGCAAGCTGCCATCCGAGCAGGTCGAAGCTACCCTGAGCCTCGGGGTGGTAGTAGCTCAGGAACAGCGTCTTCTTGATCGGCTTGAGGAACCAGAAGCTCGTGATGACAAGGAAGAAGTACGACGCCATCAGCAGGGCGGTGGGAAGCTCATCCCGCCGGATAGCGAATATCTGCCTGAACGGATTGCGCATGGGAACCCCACCTCCAGCGTGTCCAACCGGACGAACGCGAGCCGGGGCATCCTAGCACACGACCCGCGCTACCCCAACCGGACACGGATGGAGGCGGTCTCAACAAGCGATGGCTCGGCCATCCGCGCCCTCGCCGTCTGCCATTCTCAGAAGCGAAGACGAACGATGCCATCACCTGTCAGACAACACCGGGACGGAGGCGTCCTCAACACCGGCCGTCTGGTGTTCTCAACACGTGATGGTGGCGCCTACGGCGCCCGCCCGCGAGTGGGCATTCTGAGGAGCGAAGACGAGCGATGCCGTTAGGCATCAACAGGCGAGCGGAAGAATCTCCGCGTCGCCACTAGCCGACGAGATTCTTCGCCGCGCTCAGAATGACAGAGGTGGGGCGATGCCGAGGACCATTGCCATCGCCTATAGACAGCGCCGGCCGTCTGGCGGCCTTTGCAGATCGCACGGAAATGTGCCAGAATAGCGCGGTTTAGGAGCCACTCACGGCGGGATTCCAAGCCCGGATCCCGATGCGAATGCTCAGCGTTGCGACCCGTTGGACCACCATGCCCTCGACCCCTCGTGACCCCTTTCTGCAATACCCAACATTCCCACAGGGAGGATGATGGTTGAGAGAGATTGACTATATCTCGGCCCAGAGCGTCAGTGAGGCTGCTGCCCTCCTCGACAATCACGGCGACCGCGCGCGCGTCATCGCCGGTGGCACGGACATCATCGTGCAGGTTCGCGAAGGCCGACGCGATATTGACGTGCTCGTCGACGTTAAGGAGATCGCGGAACTCACCGCGATCGAATACAGCGCGACCGACGGGCTAACGCTGGGCGCCGCCGCCCCGTGCTATCAGATCTATGGCGACGCTGAGGTGGCCGCGGCGTACCCGGGTCTGATGGATGCCGCGCGCATTATCGGATCCGCGCAGATCCAGGGACGCGCCAGCGTCGGCGGGAACCTGTGCAACGCGTCTCCTGCCGCCGACGCCATCTGCCCGCTCATCGTGCTCAGCGCGACGTGCAACGTGCAGGGACCGAACGGCTCCCGCGCCATCGCCGCCGAGGATTTCTGCACGGCGCCTGGTCAGACAGCTCTCGAGCAGGGAGAACTGCTTGTCTCCATGCAACTGCCCGCGCCGACGGCGAACTCAGGCGCGTTCTACCTGCGGTTCATACCCAGGAATGAGATGGACATCGCCGAAGTAGGCGCCGGAGCGCACGTGCAACTCGATTCGTCGGGACAGACGATAGAATCGGCGCGTGTAGCCCTCGCGGCCGTGGCCCCGACGCCGCTCTACGTCCCGGCGGCGGGCGACCACCTGGCGGGTAAGACCATCAGCGACGAGCTCATCCAGGAAGCGGCGGAGATCGCTCAAGCGGCGGCGCGGCCCATATCCGACATGCGCGGGACTGCCGAGCACCGCAAGCATCTGACCGCCGTACTGACGCGACGCGCGCTCAACGGGGCGATAGCCCGAGCGCGGGGGGATAACTAGCATGGCAAAGAAGCGCATCATCTCGTTCACCGTCAACGGCGAAGCGGTCGAAGTGTTGGCGGAGCCGCGCGAAAGCCTGCTGGAGGTTCTCCGCGATCACCTGCGCATGACCGGGTCCAAGGAAGGCTGCAACAACGGCAACTGCGGCGCGTGCACGGTCATCCTCGACGGCCGCGTCGTGAATGCCTGCATTGTCCTTGGCGTCGAGTGCGAAGGCAGCGAGGTCACGACCATCGAAGGCATCGCGTCGGCGGAGACCGGCCTGCACACGATCCAGACAAAGTACCTGGAGCACGCGGCGCTCCAATGTGGGGTCTGCACACCAGGATTCATCGTCGCGACGAAGGCGTTGCTGGACGCGAACCCCAATCCCACTGAGCACGAAGTGCGTGAGCGTCTGGCGGGCAACCTGTGTCGTTGCACGGGGTACGACAAGATCGTACGCGCCGTGCTGGACACGGCCGAGACGATGCGCGGAGAGGCGGGCTGAACATGGCGTCGGACAAGAAGTACCGCGTTCTCGGCACGCGGCCGATTCGCCACGACGGCGTGGACAAGGTCACCGGTGACGCGCGTTACGGCGCGGATGTGCACCTGCCCGGCATGCTGCACGGCAAGGTGTTGCGCAGCCCGCACGCCCACGCGCGGATCGTCTCCATTGACACCAGCAAGGCGGAGGCGCATCCAGCGGTGCGCGCCGTCATCACGGGGGCGGACCTCCCAGGCGCGTCGGAGAAGCCTAGCCACGAGCCGATCCACAACATCCTGGCTGGCGCCAAGGCTCTCTACCACGGGCACCCCATCGCGGCGGTAGCGGCGACGAACGTCCACGACGCGGAGGAGGCGCTTGACCTCATCGACGTGGAATACGACGTCCTCGATCCGGTGATGGACGTGCGCGAGGCGATGAAGGAAGACGCCACGCTCCTTCACGACAGCCTGCGCACCAGCGGCCTCGGGGAGGCGTCCGACGAGCCGTCGAACATCTCGCAGCACTTCCGGCACCAGCACGGCGACCTCGACGTGGGATTCGCCGCCGCGGACTACGTGATCGAGCGCGAGTTCACTACGGCGATGGTGCACCAGGGCTACATCGAGCCGCAGAACGCCACGGCGCACGTCACTCCCGACGGACGCGTGACGGTCTGGTGCAGCACGCAGGCAGCGTTCGGGGTCCGTGAAGAAGTGTCGGACATGTGCGACATCCCGCTCTCCAACATCAAGGTCGTCCCGATGGAGATCGGTGGTGGCTTTGGCGGGAAGCTGTTCGTGGTCCTGGAGCCGCTCGCCGTGTGCCTGTCGGCCAAGTCAGGCAAGCCGGTCAAGATGACGATGACGCGCGCCGAGGTGCTTCAGGCCACCGGGCCGACCTCCGGCTCGCACGTCAAAGTGCGCATGGGCTGCAAGACGAGTGGGAAGATTACCGCGGCGGACGTCACCCTCGCGTACGAGGCGGGCGCCTACGCTGGGTCTCCTGTCAGCATGGCTGCTATGTGCGTGCTCGCTCCGTACCTGCTGGAACACGTGCGCATCGACGGATACGACGTGGTCGTGAACCGGCCGAAGGCGGGCGCGTATCGCGCTCCGGGCGCCACGAACGCGGCGTTCGGTTCGGAGAGCGTCATCGACGAACTCGCCAAGATGTGCGGGATCGACGGCGTCGAGTTCCGACTCCTGAACGCGGTTAAGGAGGGCGACCGGCGCGCCGACGGCCCGGTGTTCGCACGCATCGGCTTCATTGAAACGCTCGAAGCCGCGCGGGACGGCGAGCACTGGAACACACCGCTCGGCGAGTCGGAAGACAGCAGCGTGAAGCGTGGACGCGGCATCGCCTCCGGGTTCTGGTTCAACATCGCTGGCAACGCCTCCGCGACGCTCAGCGTGACCGCCGATGGCAATGTGACGCTCGTCGAGGGCTCCGTCGACATCGGAGGCAGCCGCACGACGATGGCGATGATCGTCGCTGAGGTTCTCGGCCTCGAAGCCGAGGATGTCCACCCGATCGTCGGCGACACGGACGCCATTGGGTACACCGACTTCACCGGGGGCAGCAGCACGACGCACAAGATGGGCTGGGTCTGCCACGAGGCGGCGTTGGCGATCAAGGCAGAAGTCGTCGAGCGCGCCGCGAAGATGCTCGAAGTCGACGCGTCAGAAGTAACCTACCACGACGACGCGACACTCACGGCGTCCTCGAAGCCGGACGAGAAGCTCACGTTCGCCGATGTCGCCGCCGCGGCAAACGGCACGGGTGGGCCGATCACGGCGGAGCACTCCAAGAACTCCGGCGGCGCGGGGCCGGGCTTCGGCACGCATGTCGTGGATGTCGAAGTGGACATCGAGACCGGCAAGGTGTCCATACTCCGGTTCACGGCGATCCAGGACGTTGGACACGCGCTGCATCCGTCCTACGTGGAAGGTCAGTTGCAGGGCGGCGCGGTCCAGGGGATCGGCTGGGCGCTGAACGAGGAGTACTTCTACGACGAGAAGGGACTGCTCGCCAACGCTAGCTACCTCGACTACCGCGTACCGACGACGCTCGACGTGCCGATGGTCGACGCCGTGTTGGTGGAAGTGCCGAACCCGAACCACCCGTACGGAGTGCGTGGGGTCGGCGAGACGCCGATCATCCCGCCCGTGGCAGCGATAGGCAACGCCGTCGCCGCTGCGACTGGGAAGCGCATGTACCACACGCCGATGAACCCGGCGTACGTCATGACGCGCGTATTGAGCTAGTCGCATCGACGTCGAATCTGACGCGGAATCTGTTGATGGGGTGGCCTCGGCCACCCCTGTCGTTTGCTCGCGGGTCTTCTCGGGAACACACTCAGGGCGACTGCCATGGCTACCGTGCACGTCCCTCCGATGATGCAGAAGTTCACCGATGGCGAGAAGATCGTCGAGGTCGAGGGTTCGAACGTGCGGCAGATAATCGAGGCGCTCGACGAGAAGTACCCCGGCACCGGCAAGTGGCTCCGACAGGGCCACCAGGTTCGACCGGGGGTCGCCGTCGCGATAGACGGCGAGACCGCGACGATGGGTCTGATACAAGCGGTAGGCCCTGACAGCGAGGTCCATTTCATACCCGCCATCGGTGGGGGATGACGCAGCTCAACAACGGACAACGGAGAGTATGAAGAACGACCCGCCTGATCCGAGCCAACTGCGGCTACATCCCGTCACGATCCTGATCGCCTTGTTCGCTCTTTACATGCCGACTGCGCAGGCCGCGCCCTCCGCGCGCGCGACGTACACGGACGTCGCCCCGGAGATCGACGGGTCGCTCGACGACGCGGCGTGGGCGACGGCGGAGCCCGTCACCGAGTTCGCGCAATACCGACCTACGTACGGGAATCCGACGACCGAAGACACCGAGATACGCATCCTCTACGACTACACTACGCTGTACATTGCCTTCGATTGCTCCGTCGCCAACACCGGCGAAAGCGTTGGCGCCACGACGCAGCGCGACGAGCGATTCTTCTCCGACGACCACGTAGGCGTCTACCTGGACACGTTCTACGACAGGCGGAATGCCTACGCCTTCTTCACGAATCCGTTGGCTACGCAGCGGGACATGCGCATCATCAACGAGGGACTCGGTCAGGAAGGCCGACGCGGCGGCGATGCTTCATGGGACGCCACGTGGGAAGTCCAGGTCGCGCGGCTGGCGGATCGCTGGACGGTCGAGATGGCAATCCCCTTCGCGGAACTCAGGTTCGATCCCAAGGGTGATGTCTGGGGCATCAACTTCTGGCGCGCGGTGGAGATAAACGAGGAAGACATCACCTGGGCGGACATCGGCGCTCGCCAGTACAACATTTCGCGGTTTGGCGAACTGCACGGACTCGAAATGGCCGAGCTCGACAACGGTCGCGGCCTGCTCGTCACCCCATACTCGACCCTCAGCCCGCGCAAGCTGTCAGGCGAGGACTTCGAAGTGTCACCGAAGGTTGGGTTGGACCTGCGATACCCGCTTACCAGCCTCACCGCAGACGTCACCATCAACCCGGACTTCGCGCAGATCGAAGCGGACCCGGCGGAGGTGAACCTGAGCGACATTGAGCGCCGCTTCGCCGAGAAGCGCCCGTTCTTCCTCGAAGGCGGAGACCTCTACCGCACGCCCATCGAGGTGTTCTACACCCGTCGCGTGCAGGACCTCGAGGCTGGGGGGAAGCTCGCCGGACGCGTCGGAGACCAAGACATCGCGCTGATGACCGTGCAGGCGACCCCGTTCGAAGAGGAAGACGCGGAGCGTGAGGGTCAATCGAACGTAACCGCGGCAAGGTATCAGAGGAATCTGGGCGCGCGCGTGGGCGTGGGGTTGGTCGGGGTCAACAAGTTCACTCCCGACTTGGACCGCAACCACGGAGCCGGCGGCGCGGACGTCACGCTCCGCCTGCCGCACGACATCAACATGGTCGCGCAGGCCGTAGGCAATTGGACCCGCGAGGGCGACTGGGAGACAGACCGTGCCTTCCTGATCCAGGGAGAGCGTCGCGCCAACACGTTCCGCACGGGCTTCCGCTACTTCGACACCGGGAGGAATTTCGACTCCGAGCCAGGCTTCATACCAAGACTGAATCGCCGCGGCCCTGGCGCGAGGATGGAGTACCGTCGGCAGTTCGACGGTCTCCTCAACCGTGTCAGCGCCGAGGTTTCGGGGCAGCGCCTGACGGATGCGGACGGCGTGCTGATGGAGGAGAGCGCGGAGTTGGACTTCTCACTCGGCGTGTCGGACTTCTTTGTCTTCTTCGGCCCAGAACGACGCCTGCACCTCGACGAAGACGACGACATCCTCTATCAGGACGAGACCGTGGACCTCTTCTTCGGGTACTACCCGCCCAAGCATGTCAACGGTCGGCTCTTCCAGAGCTTCGGCTACCGGGACGGCGAGCGAAGCTGGTACATGAGTCCCAACTTCACGGTGCGACCCACGGAGGCGTTCTCGCTGGAGTATTCCCTGCAAAGGGAGTTGCGGCGGCCCACAAGCCAGGCGGACTGGCGGCAGGAATGGCGCGTGCAGCGGCTGCAAGCGCGCTACCAGTTCACACAGCGTTCGTTCCTGAGCGGGTCCGCGGAGATGGACGCCGAGGACACGTCGCGGTTCTTCGTGCTTTACGGGTCGGAATACCGCCCGAAGTCGTATTTCTTCCTCGTCTACAACGAAACCCGCGAAGAGGGTGAGACTGACCGCGCCGTCTTCGTGAAGCTGTCCTACCAGGCGAAGCTCTAGGCGAGCCGCCTCGCCACGGCTTCATGGCCCTGTAACCGGGGAGGATGCGACATGGGTGTCTTCGAGTTCGTCGTAGCGATTGTCGCGATCGTCTTGGGATGCTCCGTAGGGATTGTCTGGGCGGCGGTGCAACACGCGAGCAACAAGCGACGGCTGCCCGAGGGAGGCGCCGAGGAGCTCGGGGCGCTGCGCGACGAGGTCGACGCGCTGGCCGACAAAGTGGCCACCATGCACGAGGCCCTCGCGGACGTTACGCTCATGCTCGCCGACTCATCCGCCAGCAACGTCCTGACGGATGAGGAGCCGGACTAACAGCGACGCCGCCCAAGGTGTCGAACCACGGCCCTTAGCACCGGCCGGTCCTAGCTCAGTTGGCCGCGCTCCAGCCACTTCCTCGAGTCCGCCGTCAGTTCCCGCTCCGCCGCGGCGTTGTAGAGAGCAAGTTCAGACTCAGACAGCACACCCCGCCACCGCCCGTTCGTGCCCTTGTGGAAGAATGTCCGCGAGCCGCCACGGAAGCCGTTCTCCATGCCGGGCATCGAGACATCCGCCTTCTGCTTCACCGTCGAGAACGTCGTCTCGTGGGCAATCGCAGCCACGGTGTCGTCGGCTACTTGGATGTCCAGAAAGTCGGCTACGCGTCTGATCTGGCCTGGCAGATCCTCTAGCAGGTGGTTGAAGTGCGCGAACAGGACGTTCGGTAGGTGGCGGTAATCCCACCACGTCTGCGTGTGCCGCAGGTTCGACCAGTAGGGGTACCCCTCGGATTCCCACGGGAAGTATCCGCGCGTGGCCCAGTCGCGCCAGAATGCGTGGAGGTCGTCCAATGAACTCGTCGGATGTGGTCCGTGCTTCTCGTGCCGGTAGTTGACGTGGTGGTTCCATAGCGACATGAACACGTCGCGCGCGTCGCGGCTAACAACGATGTACTTGACCTCGTCATGGAAGATGAGACCGTCGAGGGGAAGATGGGTCTTGATGTACCGACGGTGATCCTGGGCGTCGAGTGCCGCGAGTAGTTCGCCGATGGGCGTTCGGTCGAAGTCCAACCACGGCGACAAGCTGTAGTCGCCCTGAGCCGCCAACGTGTCGTGGATGCTGCGTTCCTGATGGATGAGCGAGCCGACGATGAGCTGCATCCACGTCGTACCGCACTTGTACGGGGTGGCGATGACGACATCGTCGTCGCGCGGTGTGAAACCGGACCAGCGGGCGCTGTCCATGAGCCAGTGCTTGTACTCGTGCAGCACTTGAGGCGCGCTGCTGGCCATAGAATCCTCCCTGCCCACGGACGGACGAATCGCCCAACGGGCAGTGTACGTGCGCGCCAGCCGGGTAGCAACGACGAGAGCGCGAGTCACGCGTCCGCGGAAGCCCATCTGCTGTAACGATCCTGTGTTGGACACGTGGATTCCAGCACGGAGCTCCGACACACGTCCCGAGCTCGTCAACCGGATGGGAGGAATGCGCGCATGGTCCAGTCCGTGAATGCGCCCGCGCCTGACGTTGGGGAGCATCTCGCCGAGATACAGGGCATCCACGAGGCGTGCAAGACAGGCGATCTGGCTACCGCTGTCGATCTGCTCGGACGCCATCCAGATGTCCTGGACTCCCCGGACAACGACGAGCGGTACACGTATCCCGGGTCGGAGCTGTGGTCGCCTCTGTACCTCGCAGCGATGGGTGGTCACGAACGACTCGTCTCGCGACTTCTCGACATGGGCGCGAACCCAGTCCCGTACGAGGTGGCCGGCCAATACCACGACGAGACCTATGGGAACTGGACCGGCCAGCTTCTCCACCGCGGTCACGACGCGGTCGCCGAGACGATTGAGACCGCCGTCGTGTCACGCTACGGGCCGCTTGTTGACGACGGCGCCATCCACGCCGCCGTCGTGCAGAGCGACGCAGAAGGCGTGGCGGCGCTGATCGACGCGAGGCCGGAGCGCGTCAGGCAAGTGAACGTCGTTGGCAACACGCCTCTGCACCTCGCAGCGGCAACCGGGGCGGTTGGTATCGCGCGTTTGCTGATCGACTGCGGCGCTCTGGTCGACGCACCGAACGGCGATCTACGCACGCCAGCGGTCGTCGCGCTCTATGGTCTGCACAGGTACTGGCGAAACGACCGACAGCCGGAGGTGTTGGACCTGCTGCTCGCGGGCGGCGCCGAATACACGGCGCTGATCGCGGCGTCCGTCGGTGACGAACGCCGGGTTCGTGGGTTGCTGAGCGACGACCCCGGCGCGGCGAACGCGGCGGATCCCTGTCGCCGGAGGCCGCTGTCCGCTGCGGTCGCGAACGGGCACGACCACGTCGCCGACGTGCTGCTCGCGCGCGGGGCGAGCCCCAACGCCAAGGAAGCCATCTGTCAGGGCGGGTATTCGCTGCGGCACGCTGCTGGCGCCGGCGAAGCATATATGGTCCAGGCGCTTCTGGACCACGGCGCTGTTCCCCAACACTGGGTAGACTCGTCGGGCGACGCGATGTTCGGCGCGTACCACGGCGGGCATGACGAGGTCGCCCACATGCTGTACGCGCACGGTGGGACGATGGAGTTGCAGGCATACGCCGCGAAGCACCGCATCGACGTCATTGCCGAGGTTCTCGCACTCGACCCTTCGAAGGCGGACGCCGTGCTGCCATACGGCTGGGACGACGAAGGCAGCGAGGAACTCGCGCTCAACATCATGAAGCTGGCGATCCGCCACGGCGCTCGATTCGAAGACGCCTCTGAATGGAACCTGCGCTGGACACTTACGACGTACCCGCGCGTCTATCGACTCCTCGTCGAACACGGCGCGCGGCCCGAGGGCTCCCTCCTTGGCATTGCAGGAGATCAGCCCCGACGCTACGCGGACGCACAGGACCAACTGCGCCACATCGCGTTCCTCGTGGAGGAGATGGGCGCCGACGTGAACTGCGCGGACGACGAGGGGCTTACGCCGCTGGCGAGAGCGTCGCGGGAGGGCCACACGGCGACCGTCCAGTATCTGCTAGGCCAAGGGGCCGACCCCGACGCCCCAGCTCCGGCGTGGGCGAAGCCTGTTGCCCTCGCGCGGAACGGCGGCCATGGCAGATCGGCCACTATCCTGGGCGCGGCGATCACCACCTCGCAATGACCCCGACAGCCTTCTAGGCACGTGGCAGTTGCGGAGCCACAGAAGGCATCGCCTCGCCGTCACGATTACGCCGTTGCCCTTGCCTGACGTATAGGATATAAGCTGGGTGCGCTCCGGCGAGAGCCACACGTCCGCGGAAGGGCTTAGCCCATCGCTCGCTCGCACATGACATGACCTTCTTTCGGCTCGTATCGGCGGACGACGAGTAGACCTGTGGAAGAGGGTTCATATGCCTGCCAGCCGGCTACCGTCCCATCCGAACGTCGAGCATCTCCGCAACCAGGCGAAGGCTTTTCTACGCGCATACGCGGCGTCTGATCCCGAGGCGATCACGCGCGTGCGCGCTGGCCATCCGCGTTTCCGCGACGCCTCGGACGCCACCATTCTGAGCGCAGCGCTTCCGCTGACCGAGATACAACTGGTCGTCGCGCGCGAATACGGCTTCGAGAATTGGATCAGGATGAAGGAACACGTCGACGCTGCGCCCGCAGGCCAGGTGTCGGACGAGGTCGCCTTCACGCCGCTGTGGACGTCTGACACCTCGTGCATGCAGATCCTGTACTTCTGCTTCGAGTTCGAGTGCCCGTTTGACGCGGTCTGCATTCACGTCCGCACCCTCGCATCCCCCTGTGGCGTAACACGGTGGCCCAGCGCACGCCGTGTAAAGGGCGAGTTCTTCATAGAGACCTCGCCGAGGACGAGGCAGATGCGGGTAACTCTTGCCGCCGGGCCGATGGACGCCGATGGGTACGCCAAAGGCGCATGCCGTAGCTGGGACGAGAGCTATGAAGTGGACCGAGATGGTCTCGCCCGAGAGGCCCTCGTCCAGGTACTCCTGACAGGCCCGGCGGCAGCGGCTGTCGGAGAGCCGTTCCCCCTCCTGTCCCTGGCGCATCTCGAAGGCGCGCAGTCTACCGACCGGTGGAGCCTCGTCGTCGAGCCAATGTGACCGAAGCGGAGGCGGAGCCAGGCGCTTCGCCCAGGACACGCTGGCAGGCCCATACTGACGGCGCGACGCCTTGGGCGCCGGCGTGGGACTAGAGATGTCCCGTGCCTGCGGACATCGCGCTCAGCTGGCGATGGCAGACGGCAGATGCTCGGGCAGCAGCTCTGGGCCTCGGCACTTCGAAAGCGCATACTCGACCGCGAAGTACAGATCCCGCACGTTGCCAGGCCAGTCGTGGGAGCTCAGCAGTCCCATCGTCTCAGGTTCGATTGATGGCGCATTCCGGCTCCATTGTGAGCTGAGACGGTGCAGGAAGTGCTCGACCAGGATCGGGATGTCTTCAGGATGTGTCCTGAGCGGCGGTATCGTGAGCGTCACTTCCGCGAGCGCGTCGGACAGGTCGCGCCGGAAGGCGCCCTCGACGGCGGCCGTCGCGATGTCTGGCGTCGCGTTGGGGTTGGTGAGCGCGATGACCCGCATGTCACGCCGTGCCGATATTGCGGATGCCGCCGCGCCCTCGGTTCCGGCCGCGATCATCTCGTACAGGGTGTCCTGCACGCTTACGGGGGCGCCGGCGATGCCGTCGATGGCGAGCGTCCCACCGCCCGCACGGTTCAGACATCTTGCCAGTTCGTTGTCTACCGCCCTTGAAGATCCGTGGCAGGACAGCGTCTGGAACGGTCGATCACGTCGTGCGCTCGCCCCGTGGATGCCCTTAGCGAACATCACCTTACCCGTGCCGCTCTCGCCCACTATGAGCACTGGGCAGTCCCGCGCCGCGACGTCACTGGCCTCCCCGAACAAGGCTTGCAGGGCGGGGTTCGCTGTGACAAATCCCGCCTGCCTCCTGAACGCGTCCCCTCTCGCTGCCGCGTGTGCAACCATCGCCTCGCCCCTATCGCCACCGGCCTCCTCGACGCCACTGATCCTGTTCAACGCAGTTCGCGCAAGTTCCACTGACGGCGCCGTGCGGCGGACCTATGGAGGCTGCCACGGCGCCCGCGCGCTGACCAGCTGGCTCCGTTGGGCAACGCGCCTGCGTCCGTCCCGCGCCTTCCGCGTCGGCGCCGTCCCTGCTACACTCGATACGGGTACGCCTCTTATGAAGCGCAACGCGCCTCGCCACCGAGCGACGCGTGGACGGCTCCCGGCAAGACATCACGATCGTCACCCGCCGGGGTCGCATCTCGGCCCGCCAACTCGGGCCGTCTTCGGGTGATTTCGAGGAGCATCACGATGAGCAAACGCCACGCAAAGCGCGTCGTCTGGACCGCCCCAGGAGAAGTCGCCCTAGAAGACATCACCGTACGCGATCCCCACGAGGGCGAGGTCGTCGTCGGCGCCGAGGCAACGCTCATCAGCCCCGGCACGGAGCGCGCCTTCCTCCTGGGTCTGGACAACGCGAAGGGCGCCTTCCCACGCGCTAGCGGATACAGCTATGTAGGCTACGTCGAGGAGCTCGGGCCCGGCGTAGACACCCACACCGTTGGCGAACGCGTTGTCTGCGCTGCGTCGCATATGAGCCACGCCGTCGTCCCAGCGGACAAGGCCGTGCACGTGCCAGCGCACGTTTCATCCGAGGACGCTACATTCTTCAACATGTGCGCCATCGCGTTGCAGGGCATTCGCAAGGCGGAGATCGAACTGGGCGAGGCGGTCGTCACGTTCGGCGGCGGCCTCATCGGTCTATTGGCGATGCGCCTCGCGACTATCAGCGGCGGCGCGCCGGTGATAGTCGCCGACCTACACGAGTCGCGACGAGACTTCGCCTGCGAATATGGCGCGGACAGGGCGATCGACCCCCGCGAGGACGCCTTCGCCGACCACATCCGTGAGATCGTGCACCACATGGAGGGCAAATGCCGTGACGCCCCGCATGTAGTCATTGAGGCTACAGGGTTCCCCGAAGTCATCCTGGAGGCGTGCCACATCGCCGGGCCGATGGCGCGCGTCGTGTTGCTGGGCAGCTCTCGCGGCGTCACCCCCGCGGTCGATTTCTACCGAGATGTCCACAAGAAGGGACTCACGCTCATCGGAGCGCACGCGTCCACGGTTCCTAACGTCGAGTCCGCGGCGGGTCTGTGGACCTGGCGAGACAACGTCGAGACGGCGCTCCGCCTCATGGAACACGGCAGGCTCGACGTGCAGCCGCTCATCACGGATCGGCTGCCCGCGCACAAGGCTCCCGAGGTGTTCGGCCGCATCGCGGAGTGGGATCCGGCGGTGCTGGGGGCGGTTCTCCAGTGGGCGTAGCTGGCGCCCCAAACGCGGCGTTCGAGTCGTACGTCGATGGAGCGCGGCCGCGCCGCAAGCCGCCGTGGATTCGCTCGGGCGTCCCGTCTGGCGGCGCGGTCCACGAGCTTCGCGAAATGCTCGACGGCCTCGACCTACACACCGTCTGCGAGAGCGCCAGGTGCCCCAACCTGGCGGAGTGCTGGAGCCATCGCACGGCGACGCTCATGCTCCTCGGCGAGGTCTGCACGCGCTCGTGCGGGTTCTGTAGCGTGAAGACGGGCAGGCCTCCGAGTGTCGATACGGACGAACCAGAGCGTGTCGCAGACGCGGCGGAGAGGATGGGCCTGCGGCACGTCGTCCTCACTTCGGTGAATCGCGACGACCTGCCAGACGGCGGAGCGTCGGTCTTCGCTGATTCGGTTCGCGCCACGCGAGCCCGTCTACCTGAGTGCACGATTGAGGTGCTGGTTCCCGACTTCCAGGGCGCCTGGGGCGCGCTACAGGACGTGGTCGACGCCGCGCCGGACATCCTGAACCACAACGTCGAGACGGCGCCGCGCCTCTATCCGAGGGTGCGACCCCAGGCCAAGTACGAGCGGTCGCTGGAGGCGCTACGTCGGTCGAGAGACGCTGGGATGGTCACCAAGAGCGGCTTCATGGTCGGGCTGGGCGAGGTGCGCGACGAGATCACGGGCGTGCTGTCGGACCTCCGGGCGAACCAGGTCAACATTGTCACCGTGGGGCAGTATCTACAGCCAAGCGCCGCCCACCTGCCTGTGGACCGCTACGTGACGCCCGAGGAATTCGACGACATCGCCCAGGAGGGACGCGCGTTGGGCTTCGACCACATCGAGTCGGGGCCGTTCGTGCGCAGTTCCTACCACGCGTGGGACCATGCTCGCCGCGTTCTGACGCCCGACGTGGTCCCCGACTAATGACCTTTGGCGGGGCGCCGTATCCCGCGCTGTGGCTGTGCGGGCGCCTCTACGCGTGTCGCGGTCACCCTCCGCTCTCCCGCTCCGAACTCGCGATGTCGATGTCCGCCTATGCGGAGGCGCCTGCGTCCGTACAGCGTGTAGTGGCGCTGCGGACGGCGGCCTTGGGCAGCTTGATGCGCCTGGCGGACGCGTGCTTCCCGACATCGGCGTGCATTCTCGACGCTGGCTGTGGTCATGGACAGGTCGCGCGATGGCTGACCCGCGCGCCTGAACGCCACGTGGTCGGGATCGACAGTTCGGAAACCCGCATCCGCGTCGCTCAAGGCTCGGAGACGCGGCCGAATCTGCGCTTCGAACGCGCAGCCGTGCACGACTACATCAGCTCGGAGACCAGGTCGTGGGACGGGTTCGTCTTCACCGACGCGCTGCTGTACCTCGCTGCCGAGACGCAGCGTGGCGTTCTAGAAGAGGCGCGCAAGCGCGCTGGGGCCGGCGCCCTCATGCTCATCAAGGACTCCATCACGGAGCCGGCGTGGAAGTACCAGGCTACCCGGATCGAGGAGCGTGTGAAGCTCGCCACCGGGTACTACGGCAATACCCAGCGCGCATCGCTTACCTATCGCTCGCGGTCAACCTGGATCGCGCTGCTCGGAGAGACCGGGTGGACGCTGACTAGGCACTACCGGACCCCGCGACTCCTGCCATATCCCGGGTGGGTCGCGCTGTGCCATGCTGTCTGACGCGTGGCGCGCCAGCGTGTCATTATGGCGCCCATACGTCGCCCAGCCGCCTCGACCCCGCGCTATCATTGGCTTGGCGCGTCCGAAACCACCTGGCACATGCCTTGCGTATCGCCGCTAGACGGCGCCGATTTCGGCGCGCGACGACTTGAGGTGTGTAGACCATGATGTTCACGGCGTGGGATGGAACCAACGACGCCGCCGACGTGCGGCCGTCCAGGACGGTGTTGGTCGTCGATGACGACCGCGAGACACTGGAAGTCCTGTGTCAGGTTCTGCGCCGCGACGGCTACCGCTGCATACCGGCGGCCGACGGAGCGGAGGCGTTGAAGGCGTTCGCGGAGGCGGAGATAGCCATCGCGATGATCGACTTCGAGTTGCCCGACGTCACGGGCATCCAGTTGATCCAGGAGTTCAAGAGGGCGAGGCCGCACGTACCGCTACTGCTGATGACGGGGAACCCGTCCCAGCGCGTGATCTTCGAAGCGTGCGACGCGGGAGCGTCCTCGTACCTTCGTAAGCCTCTCGACCTTCAGCGGGTGCGTCAGATCCTCGGGAGGACGCTGGAGAGCGGTGGGTCGATGACAGTTACGATGTCGAATATGGGAATGAAGCGCACGTCGGTCCTCGTGCGATGGAGCCGGTGGATCGTGCGTCGCAAGTGAATCAAGACCGTCAACAGGAACGTCGAACGGGGCGGAACGCCCCGGACAACGGATCGTACGTGGAGGAAAGGGCCAGATGTCTAAGATAATCGGTATCGACCTAGGCACGACGAACTCGTGCGTCGCGGTGATGGAGGGCGGCGAGCCCGCCGTCATACCTAACGCCGAGGGCGCGCGGACGACGCCGTCCGTCGTCGCATTCGCGAAGGACGGTGAGCGCCTCGTTGGGGCGGCGGCGAAGCGGCAGGCCGTCACAAACGCTGACAGCACCATCTTCTCCATCAAGCGATTCATGGGCCGGAACTTCGCGGAGATCGGCGACGAGGGCGACCGCCTGCCCTACAAGCTGTCCGGCGCTAATGGCGGCATCTCCGTGACGATTCAGGACAACGACTACACTGCCCCCGAGATCTCCGCGATGGTGCTTCAGAAGATGAAGCAAACGGCGGAGGACTACCTGGGGGAGACGGTCACGCAGGCTGTCATCACGGTGCCGGCGTACTTCAACGACTCTCAGCGCCAGGCAACCAAGGACGCTGGCACGGTCGCAGGTCTTGAGGTTCTGCGCATCATCAACGAGCCGACGGCTGCCTCTCTCGCCTACGGGTTGGAGAAGAAGGCGGACCAGCGCATCGCCGTATACGACCTCGGCGGCGGCACCTTCGACATCTCCATCCTTGAAATCGGCGACGGTGTCTTCGAGGTGAAGTCGACGAACGGCGACACGCACCTGGGTGGCGACGACTTCGACGAGGCGGTCATCGACTGGCTCGCCGAAGAGTTCAAGCGCGACAACGCGATCGACCTGCGCGACGACACGATGGCGTTGCAGCGGCTCAAGGAAGCCGCCGAGAAGGCGAAGATCGAGGTGTCCAGCGCCGCGCAGACGGACATCAACCTGCCGTTCATCACGGCGGACGCGAGCGGCCCGAAGCACCTCAACGTCACGTTGACGCGCGCCAAGTTCGAGCAACTGACCGAGGATCTGACGCAGCGCACGCTGGAGCCGTGCCGCAAGGCGCTCAGCGACGCGGGCGTCTCCCCCAACGAGATCGACGAGATCGTCCTCGTCGGCGGTCAGACGCGTATGCCGAAGATCCAGGAGATCGTGACGGAGTTCTTCGGGAAGGAAGCCCACAAGGGCGTGAACCCGGACGAAGTCGTCGCGATTGGCGCCGCGATTCAGGGCGCCGTCTTGGCGGGCGACGAAGGCGTCAAGGACATCCTGCTCCTCGACGTCACGCCGCTGTCGTTGGGCATCGAAACACTGGGTGGCGTCGTGGACAAGCTCATCGAGCGCAATACGACGATCCCAACGCGCAAGCAGAAGGTGTATACCACCGCCGAGGACGGCCAGACGTCCGTGGACATTCACGTGTTGCAGGGCGAGCGTGAACTCGCCGCCTACAACAAGACCATCGGGCGGTTCCGGCTGGAAGGCATACCGCCGGCCCCGCGCGCGGTGCCGCAGATCGAGGTCACCTTCGACATCGACGCGAACGGCATCCTGAACGTGTCGGCGAAGGACACGGCGACCGGCAAGGAGCAGAAGATCACCATCACGGCGTCCTCGGGTCTGAGCGACACCGAGATTGAGCAGATGGTGAAGGACGCCGAGTCGCACGCCGAGGACGACAAGGCGCGTCGCGAGGAGATCGACATCCGCAACCGTGGCGAGCAGTTCGCCTACGAGACGGAGAAGAACCTCAAGGAGTTCGAGGAGACCATGCCCGCCGACGCGCGGGAGAAGGTCGACGAGGCCCTCACGGCGCTGAAGGAAGCCATCGAAAGCGGCGGTGTCGAGGGCATCAAGACCGCGACGGAAGCGCTCGAGCAGGTGTGGTACCAGGCTTCATCGGAGCTGTACCAGCAGGCGGGCGCGGCCGCGGGTGAGGAAGGCATGGAGGGCGAGCCAGCCTCCGAGGCGGACGCCTCCGCCGGCAGCGACGAGGAAGTCATCGACGCTGACTTCGAAGTGGTCGACGACGAAGACGAGAACGACGAGAAGAAGGACGCGTAGCTGCTGCGCATCGAACGGTATGAAGAACCCCGTTGGCCATGCGGCTGGCGGGGTTCTTCGTGCTCGGTCGTGGCTCCAGCGCCTGGATGCGTGAAGGCCTGCAACACGTAAGATGTAACGCGAGGGATGTGATATGATGGGGTCGGTCGATGGTTCCAAGACTAAGGAGACCTGTGGTGCGGACAGCGGACGACCTCAACGCAGCAATCATTGATTGGGCAAGGGTATCCACCAACCGATTCCGCGACGAAGGCGACTGGCCGTCTGGCGAGGGGCCATACGCCATCACTGGCGAGGATGCTCCATGGGGCGCTGCGGGACTATACGTTGTCAAATACTTCGGGGCTAAGTACCTATCGGCGTTCCAGGCGGACAAGAGACTGGTGATCTCCGCCACCCCGGGTTTCACGTGGGGAGACGGCGTTTACGTGGCCCCAGCATCATGTCCATTGTCGACGATGATGTATGGTCGGGTCGGAGCGATGGGCTGGGTAGCGCGCGAAGACATTGG
The DNA here is from genome assembly GCA_964473525.1 of uncultured bacterium. Taxonomy (GTDB): domain Bacteria; phylum Poribacteria; class WGA-4E. The sequence continues at coordinate 55,746 of CAYYPK010000024.1, read as the reverse complement.
CAACGTGTACGACGCGTCCGACATACGCGGCCAGGATCTCTACCAGGACTGGGTTACCCGCAGGAGTTGGCTCTTTGGTCTCCTTACCACGACGATCCACGCGGACTGGGCTAACCGTCGACTGCGCAACCTGTTCCGTCAGACGTTCAACATCGGCCTCGTGCATTTCCATCCAGATCAGTTCAACGATCGCTACGTCCGGAGGGGCCATGACCGCTGGTACGTCCTATCCGACTGGCCCGACGTCGGCACTGCGGTGGGCGCAGAGCCCGGGCGAACGAACCTAGTCCAGGACTGTCGTTGGGTTGCGATCGTATGGGACGAATTCGAGCCCATACGGGAGAACTGGGAGTTCGCGGATCTTATTGCTCCGTCGCTCTTTCAGGACGTGACTCCCCGCGAGCGCCTAGCGGGCCGGGCAACCCAAGTGGCACGTCTCTGGGACGCGTACACGTCAAGACGACCCGTGATGATGCCGCAAACACGGTTTTAGGGAGATTACGGATGCGGCACGATCCCTTCATGCATCTCACCGTAGAACACGTCCGGCGGATGCTGGATCCGTCGCTCGATGCCGAGGAGCGCGCATACGAGGCCCATGCGTACCATTCGGTGCACGGGGAGGACCAGGGACCACTCCTCCAGGAATACTGGCGCTTGCTGCGCGAAGGTCTGAGCCCGGTCCCAGAGCCCGTTCCCGACGCCGAGGGACACGACCAAACCGCCGAGGAGGATCCTTGGCGAGGAAGCCGCGCGTATCTGGCGACCATTCCCGCCGCCGTCCACTACTGGTTCCTAGAGCAGTGCTGCAGACATCCAGCTCTGGCAGCTGATGGACGGAGTGAGTTGGCGCTGCTATACCGAGACGTGGGCAATCCGGTGATGCGGCACATGGCAGTGATGACAATGCTCGCAGGCGAGGCAGAAGCTGGCGGCCACGAACCGCGCCGCGCGGGCTCCGGCGTAGGAGCGATCGTGCAGGGCCTCCTGACGCACGGCGACGATGAGGACAACAACGCCGATTTGCGTGCGGACGCCCTGGGCGAGCTTGCCGACATTCTGATGGACATCGGCTCACCAGCGGCGGATGTGTCTCTCCACGAGTTGGTGCGCCTTTCTCACGCAGTAGACGGCGAGGTCGAGGGTCCACTGAGCGGCACTGTACTGCGCCGTGTGCGCCACCGTATAGACGTGCTTGGTGGCCCCGACACGGCAGCGGCGCAGCACCTCAACGACATCGTGCACCGAGGCCGCGCGGCGGAGTAAACCGCCACGCGGACATCCCCTTCGCGTCACGCCCACTTGCCTGCTGCCCACAGACGCTGAACGACCGTGTCGCTCATTCAGTCCACGGTGTTCGTCGTGTCCAGGGCGCTGGGCTGCGCACGAAGTGGTCCATCCATAGGCGCCCGGCCGATGCGGGCCGCCACGTTGGTCTCGCGCGCGTCGCATGGGAGCCCGACGGACGGCCCCAGAAACCATGTGAACTAGGAGGCGGAATGGGTTGGGCGTCTTGCCGCAGGGCGGCCGTCAGCGGGTCGGCTGCTGCTTCTGCCAGTCCCAGTCGATGCCGCCGTCGTAGAAGCGGTCGGGGTTTTCGACCGCCCATATCTGCTTCCTGATGACGTAGTTGCCCGGGTCCACGGCGAGGGCGCGCTTGAGGCTCGCCACGCCTTCCTCCGTGCGTCCTTGAGAGAGTAGCAACCTGCCGTAGCGGAAGTGCGTCGGGGCGTCCGCGGCGCCCAGAGTCAGCGCGAGGCGGTAGGCGGCCTCGGCCTCCTCGTCCCTACCCGCGGCGTGGTACCCCTCCGCGAGCGCGGACTGCGCAGCCGCGTCTCTGGGAAGCAAGTCCGCGAGCGCTTCCAGCGCGCGGATGCGGCCCGCGCCGTTGGACACGCTGGTTGACGCCGGGGCGGCCACGGCGTCTTCAGATCGCTCCGCCGACGCCCACTCCTTCGCCTCGTCGGGCGACACCATGCCCTGATAGCGACCCGCTTCGTCGATGAGGATCGTGTTGGGGACCGCCTTGAAGCCGATCAGGTCGCCGAGGATGTTCTCGGCGTCTACGAGGTTCGCATATTCCGCCTGCGCGATGTCCACGTACGGGCGCGCGAGGTCCGCTCCCTGCACGTCCATCGCGACGGCAATCACTTCGATGTCGTCACTGTCCCGCGCTGCGTAGAACTCCTGCCACCCGGGCAGGTTTTCGCGGCATCCTCACCAACTCGCCCACGTGTACATGATGACGCGCTTGCCACGGTACGCGGAGAGCGCAACGGGCGAACCGTCCATGTCTGGGAGGACGACCTCCGGCATCGGATCGCCCTTCGCAATGGCAGCGGTGGACGGATCGGCGCCGGGAGCCAGCGCTAGGGAATCGGCCACGTCGTCCCAGTCGAAGTGCGCTCGGAAGAGCTCTGGGATTGCCGACAGGGCCACGAGTCGCGAGCCGTCGGCGCCGGATATGCGGTCGTCCGTGCCGTCGGTTCTGACGAGAGCGCAGATGTCGTCCTCGACGCACACGCTGATCATGTCGTCGGAGACAGTCTCCAGCTTCGCGCCGAACGCCTCCACGATCGGGGCCATAGGCACAAATGCGCGCCCGTCTACGTCACTCGCGTCCAACTGCAAACGCCAGGAGCCCACGGAGATAGAGAGGGCGTCTCCCGCGCGAGCAGGCCGAGCGACGGCAAAGGCAACAACAACTGCCACAAGGGCGACGAGTAACTTCAGCATGGCGGCGCTTCCCTCCCCAAAAGCCGAACGGTCAGAACGACCCGGTCAGCGACAGTCGCTGCGCGTCTCCCAGGTCGGGGTGCGTCATGAATGCGTAGTCGGCGTGGACGGTCACGTCTCGCACGGGAATGCGGAAGCCAGCCCCCGTTGTGAATTCGCCCGCGTCCAGTCCCGCGCGGAAGCTTACAGTGCGCAGGAGCGTCAGTTCCGCGCCTGCGTGCAGTCGAGATTCCGACGCGTCGTCGGTCAGGCGCGCCGTGCGGTTCAAGTCGACATCTCCGGCGAGCGACAGGCTAGCGAGCTTGCCTCCGGGCAGTCGCACGGCGAGCCCAGCGCGCGCGTTCGCTCCTCGTGAGAACGTTGGTCTGCCGGGAGTGTCCCACTTGACGCGCGTGCCTACGGCGTCCTGCACGACGAGTCCCGCGCGAACGTTGTCATGCAACCGGACGATGGCTCCAAGATCGGCGCCGAAGCCGCTGCCCCGATTCGCGATGATGGACTGCCGCACGATCTTCGCCGTGCCACCGACGGACACACGTTCCGTGATAGCGCGCGCGTAAGAGAGAAGGAGGGCGTTGTCAGAGGTGGTGAACGTCTCGGCGATCTGCGGAGTGTCTATGTACCGCTCCCCGATGTCCTTCACGCCGTTCTGGTTCAGGTCGCGGAAGGTGCCGAGGATGCCGTCTCCGTTCACGTCGTCGAAGGTCACGCGCGGCACATCGTCAATACCGAGGCGCATCCAGCTGATGCCGAGTCTGCCTTGGTTGAACGGCACGACGACGTTCATGAAGTTGTACTGCGCCAGACCGCGCATGAGCGCGGATTCCTGCGTGCCTTGCTGGAACATGTCGGCGTGTTGAGTCGTGAAGCCGTAATGCTCGACTCCCGTGAGCCCGGCTGGGTTCCAGTACGCCGCCGTGGCGTCCTCGGCTACCGCGACGTAAGCGTTGCCCATCGCCGCCGCGCGCGCTCCCACTCCCATGCCGAGAAATTCGAGCGCGAACGAGCCCTCGTCTGCCGCGCGGCTCCCCGCGACGGCAGCGAGCAACGTCAGCGCCACGATCCATCCGGTTGCTTTGGCGACGCGCATGCGGACTCCTCGCGCGGTGGGTCAGCCAGGGGCGAAATCGTATGTGCGCGTTTGCAGGATCACGCTCAACGCGCTCCAGAAGGCGCCCACACAGTACTCACCCAAGATGATACCGAAGAAGAAGCTCGTGGCCTTACGGTTGGCCTGCATCCCCGCGAACTTCAGTACGACGAACTTGATGACCGTGCTGATAACGAGACACGACCAGAAGTACTGAACGCCGTTCGTCATGGAGATGGCATACGCGGCCGGGTGAAGAGGCCACCACATGAACTTCATGCGCATGAACATCAGCATGAAGGTGAACATCAGCCCGCCCGCCATCGCCGCCGATGCGCTGACGTTGGGGTCTTGTGGGTTGCGGAAGTGCCCAGCCGCCCAGCCAAACTGACCAATGTGACCTACGAACGGCTGCGCGCGCGCGTACCCCAGGCGGTACATCTCGCTGACTCCCGCCCACCAGGAGCCAAGCGAACCCACAACCAGGGCGACGCCGATGGCGAACAGAAGGCGCTTCGTATTCATGCGCGCCCGCTCCGCCATCTTCAGGCCCTCTAGCTGATGGGGCATGATGTGCTCGCGGTAGCCGCGCCCGCTGAAGAACCAGAAGAACGGGACGACGCCCAGGTTCTCGAACCCGAATCCCCGGGTGCCGAGGATGTTTATCAGGAACTGTTGGCCGTTCACCATCCCTGCCATCTCGTGCGCCGGCGGGCCGAACTCCGCGCGCACCCGGGTGATGCCGATGGACAGCGCAAAGAAGAACCCCATGAATGGCAGGATGATCGGCAGCGTCATCCCAGCGTGCAGGCAGAAGTAGACGATGTAGCCGAAGGAAACGAGCATGACGACCGCCGCCGTGCGGTAGCGTACTGGCTCCCCGGAGTCGTCCATCTGCTTACCACCGAGCAGGTGCGCTATCACGCTCCGCAGATGACCGCGCGTCGCCCACACGGCGGCGAAGAACACCGCCATCCATCCGCCAATGGACTGTTCACTCAGGAACGGGGCGCCTGGCATGCGCAGACCGCTCGCCGCGACGAAGACCTGCTGGAAGCGGGCGAACAGATAGAAGAACCACATTGAGAAGGACAGGTCGAGAGGGAGCAGATATCCCAGACCAATCACGAATGGGTACAGAGGCACGGGGATCGTGCCCATCGCGTTCCACGGCCGCTCCGTGAAGCTGAATTGCCGCAGGTTGTGGCGGACGGCGAATCCCGGCACGTACGGAAAGAGCGCGTTGAGACCGTTGAGGATGTCGAGCGCGGCGGCGGCGCCGAATCCTATCCAGAGCGCCCGGTTGCGGAAGAAGCTCGACGTCCCGCCACCTTCCGTGATGGCCATCGGCAACTGGATGATCGGATAGGCGAGCTTCTCATGCTCCGTCCACTGCTTGCGCACGAAGATGTTGATGGTGGCCATCACCAACCCAAGAGCGAGGATCAGGCTGCTCCACCAAAGCGTCAGCCGTAACCAGGGCTGGAACACGCGCCACGTGTAGAACTCGTCCAGCGCGTCCCCCTCGTAGAACCCCTTGAGGATCGTCTCCTCGGGGTCGTAGACCACGAGGTGCTGGGGGATGTACCGGAAGAACAGCTCTTGCCACTGGTTCTCAGCCGTGGCGAAGTGGAACGCGTGTGGTATCGCGGGGATCGTCAGGGCAAGCGTGTCGTGGCCCGCGAGGCCTGAGGCGACGGAGAGCATCACGTATATCGTGATGAGCTCGCCCTGCGTCATCGCCCATCCAGGCCTGAACCGCTTCAGACCCAGGTTGATCAGGATAAGGATGAAGACGTTGAGGACGACGTTCCAGAAGAGGGAGATGGTCGTGGGGTGGCCGGAGTGCCACATGCCCTCGACTTCGAGCACCCAGAACACGTTGGGCACGCAGAGAATCGCGCCCAGGACGATCGCCCGCCATGTCACGCCGGTGATACGACGATCCGTGGCGTGCTTCATGCGGATGATGCTCGATGTTGGGTGCGTGTTCGCTATGGCGATGCGCTAGCGGGCGACTTCCCAGACGAGGTGGGAGAGCTCTTTGAGGATGAGCTTCTCGGTAGCCAGGCCGACGGCGTTTCGAGAACCGGGTATCGAGAACACGATGGTGTTCTTCGCCACCCCTGCCGTCGCGCGCGACATGATCGCCCCGGCGCCGATCTCCTCGTAGCTGAGGTATCGGAATATCTCGCCGAACCCAGGAAGCGTCTTCTCGAGGGTAGCGCTTACAATGTCAAAGGTAGTGTCGCGCTTGGCGATGCCCGTGCCGCCGGTGAAGATGACGGCGTGCGGCTCGTCGTGGCCGAGGACTCGGTCGAGGCAGTCCTGAATCTGGTCGGGCTCGTCCTTGAGGATCTCGTAGTGGACGACCTTATGCCCGTTGGCTTCCAGCGTTTCGCGCAGATACGCGCCGCTCTTATCGGTAGCCTCGGTGCGCGTGTCGCTCACGGTGATTACCGCGCATGCGACGACACGACCCTCCGAGGCCTCCTTGTGCTCCGTGTAGCCCATCGGTGTGTCCCGCCGGTAGTCGCTATCGGCGTTCGCGATGGAGTACGTGCTTACGCTCGTGCTTGGAGTACTTCTTGAGTTCCAACCGCTCCTGGTTGTCGCGGCGGTTCTTCTTCATAACGTATCGGGACTTGCCGTCCTCGGAAACGAGGTGGATGATCTCGCGCATGGGTCCAGTTCCTAGCGGTAAACAGGCGATTCGGCCAGATCGGGCAACCTCATGAAGTTTACCGGCGGCCCTGTGAGCCGTCAACCCGTGGAGTTCTACCGTGTGTGCTCGCGGCGCTCGGGTAGCGGCCCGCGCGGCGCCAGGCCCACCAACTATTGCAGAACGTACCCGACGACGCACTACAGGCAGACACGGCCACCGGCATCGGATATGATTTCTGCGAGACGCGTCATGCGGCCCAGGAAAGGTACGGGATGAGGCAGTATCTCCGAAACGTCTACGGCACGGTATGGACGACGATGCTGGGCATGCGCATCACCATGAGTGAGTTCTTCACTCCCGCCGTGACGAAGGAATATCCGGAGAATCACCCGGACATACCCGAGGGCTCCCGCAACCGCCTGCACAACGAAATGGCTGACTGCGTCGTTTGCCTCGCCTGCGCCAACGACTGCCCAGTCGACTGCATCCACATCGACTACGAAGAAGCCCCGAAGGGCATGATCTTCTCGAACACGTCCAAGGGCGTGCCGATCCGCCGCAACGCCTCTCTGTTCGACATCGATATGTCGCTCTGCTGCTTCTGCGGTCTCTGCGTCGAGGCGTGTCCCACCGAGTGCCTCACGATGACGAAGGACTTCGAGTACTCGACCTACGATCGCACGGAACTGATCCATCAGTTCGCCGCGCCGTTCGGACCTCCCAAGCCCGCCGCCAAGAAGAAGCGCGGGTAGCCTCCCACACAGGCGACGTATCCGCACGCATGCGGGCATCCCAACTGCTCTGCACGCGTGGTCTGCCCACTGTCAGCGCTCGCCGGGGGCATTGACCGGGGTTCTGCGGCAGGCTATTACCCTACTGTGCCCGTGCCGAGGTCGAGTCGTGTCCGTCTTCGGTAGCGGACTGGCGCCGAAGAACCGGATGGGTCGCTAGGAGAGCATCTGATGCATCGCTATCTGCTTGGTGTCGTGGCTGCGAGCGCGCTTGCGTTGGTGGTGTCCGCACAGGCTGAGCTCCTCTACGTGAACAACTTCGAGGGCGAGGCGCTGGGCTCGCTGCCTGCGGGCTGGACGAAGCTGTGGGATGGCGCGAGCCAGGCTACAGTGATTGACGACCCGGTGTTCGGCGGGAACCAGGTGTTGGCGTCCTCCGACCTTGCGCACGACGCGTCGCGCCACGACGTGGGCGGCTCCATCTTCGGCGTGGGCGACGAGACGTGGACGGACTACGTCGTCCAGTACGACGCCCTGTTCCCAGTCGACTTCTACATGGGCGTCCTGTTCCGCTACAACGACGATACGAACTTCTACCTGTTCGACCGCCGCTCAGGAGGCGAGGCGGGGAACTTCGACTTCTGGCATCAGGCCGACGGCTGGAATCGACTGGGGACAGGTCAATTCGACGCGCAGCCGATGGAATGGTACCGCTTTCGAGTGTCCGTCCAAGGCGACAGCTTCGAAGCCTACGCGGGATGGCACGAACCTGTGGCATTCATCGCCTCCGGCGCCTCCTCGGTGGGCGGATCTGCTTTCCCAGGCGCCACGCCACCGGACTTCTCCAACGCCGTACCGTTCGCAGTTGGGTCGGACGCTAGTCTGACCAGCGGCCCGTTCGCGCTCTATGGCCTCATCTACATCGACAACCTCATCGTCGGTGAGACGACGACGGACGTGGAGGCGGCCGTGGAACCCGCCGGCAAACTCGCGACGACATGGGCGTCCCTGCGACGGTAGACAGAACCCAGAGGAGAGGGAGCAGTCATGAGACGTTGGATGTTTGTGGCGGCGTGCGCGGCAGTTCTATACGCCCCGTTTGCAGGGCAGGCTGCGCAGCTGTACGGCAGCGACTTTGAGGACACGGCCGTTGGCGCCCTGCCGGCGAAGTGGGAAAAGTTGTGGGACGGGACCACGACCGCGTCTGTTGTCGAGGATCCGCTCGACGCGGGGAACCGCGTGCTGTCGTCGTCCGACCTCGCGCACGACGCCTCGCGTCACGATGTCGGCGGCTCTGTCTACGGCGTTGGCGGCGCGGCGTGGACGGACTACATCGTCGAATACGACGCCCTATTTCCGGTCGACTTCTACATGGGGACGCTGTTCCGCTACGTGGACGACACGAACTTCTACCTGTTCGACCGTCGCTCCGCGGGCGAGGCGGGGAACTTCGACCTCTGGCATCAGGCGGGCGGCTGGAACCGCATCAACACCGGTCAGTACGCCACAGACGCTGAGACGTGGTACAGCTTCCGTCTCACCATCGAGGGTGACACCTTCGCCGCCCACATCGGGACGCCCGACGAGCGCGCGGATTTCGGTTCCACGGATCCTCTCTTCGAGGGCACGCAGGGCGACCTAGACGCTGGGCCGTTCGCGCTCTACGGCCTCATCTACATCGACAACCTCGTCATCGGCGAGACAGAGGACGACATGGCGCTGGCCGTCGATTCGCGTGCCAAGCTGACCACGTCGTGGGCGGAACTCAGGCGGTAGCGCGCTGCTGATGGAGACGGGCATGACATCGCGTGAGCAGTTCCTGGCGGTGATGGACCACGCGCCCGCTAACCGAGCGCCTAGCTGGGAGCTCGGCATCTGGCCGCAGACGCAGGACCGCTGGCTGTCCGAGGGCATGCCGGACGACAAACTGCTCGGTGATTGGTTCTCTGGCGTCGACGCGGGACGCGAGAACACCGTCGGTCTGGACGTCCGCGAATTCGTGCCGGTGCACATGGGTATGGCGCCGCCGTTCGAGCATCGCGTGCTGGAGAAGACCGATCGCTACGAGGTCGTGCAGGACGGCTCCGGCATCGTGCGAAAGGCGCTCGTCGAAGGGACCGTGCGCGGTGGGCGATCGTCCATGGACCAGTATCTGCGCTTCCCAGTTGAGACTGTCGCCGACCTCCGCGACCTGAAGAAGCGGTACGACCCAGGCGACATGAATCGCTATCCGCGGAACTGGCGCGAGTCCATCGCCGGCTGGAACGAACGCGACCATGTCCTCGTGCTGGGGCGGAACTGCTGCACGGGCTTCTACGGCGTTGCCAGGGCGTGGATGGGCACCGAGAACCTGTGCCTCGCCATCCACGACGATCCTGCCCTCTGCGAGGAGACGTTCGAGTTCATCGCGGATTTCGTCATTGAGGTGACGACGCCCATCGTCGAGGAAGTGGACTTCGACTACTTCAACTTCTTCGAGGACATGGCGTTCAAGACCGGGCCGCTCATGAGTCCTCGCAGCTTCCGTGAGCTCGTGTTCCCTCACTACCGCCGCGCCATCGACCACCTCAAGCGGCACGGCGTGCGCTACGTCAGCCTCGACAGCGACGGGAACACGGAAACGCTCATACCGCAGTTCCTGGAGATGGGCGTGGACGTCCACTGGCCGTTTGAGCGCGCGGCGGACATGGACCCGGTGCGCATCAAGGCCCAGTATGGGTCGGACCTGCGCATCTGGGGCGGGGTAGACAAGCGCGACATCGCGCAAGGGCCTGCCGCAATTGACCGAGCCCTCCATGAACTCGCTCCGCTCATGGAGACAGGCGGGTACATACCCGCTCTGGACCACACGTTCCCACCCGACATCTCGTGGCCGAACTTCTGCCACTACATGGAGCAGAAGCAGCGCCTACTCGACGGCACGCTCTGCGTCTAAGGTCACGCCACCGGCTGGAGCCACGGTTCGTTGCAGGCGAGTGGAAGCGCGTGCGTTACGCGCCGTTCCGCTGGCTCCGCACGCGCTTCTGCCGGGAAGTCATGGCGTCAGGACGGCCCTACTGACCAGATTGCCGACGCCACCCTCCGGCGCGACGTGCGTGCCCCGGGGCGAGTGTCCGAGGCGGACGCGAAGGTACTCCCGGGCGATTGCGGGTCTCCCGAACCCGTGCGACTATCGCCGCACACGGCGTCATACCGACGCCGCGCGGAGACAGTGGGTCGTCCGCCGTTGGCGCAGCCCCTTCCCCCTTTCGTAAAGGGGGAAGGCTAGGATGGGGGTTCGGGCCATCCACGCAGAGCGGCCCGCAATGGGTATCAGAGGGGCGAGAGAGGCACACATGCGGCGGCGCATCATCCTGGACACGGACACGGGCGTAGACGACGCGCTGGCGATCTGCCTTGCGGTACGATCGCCCGAAGTCCACGTGGCGCACCTGACGTCGGTCAGCGGCAACATCGACGTGGAGTACGCCACGGCGAACATCCTTCGCACGCTGGACGTTCTGGCGCCGGAGGAGCGCCCGCCGACCGCGCGGGGAGCAGACCGACCACTCGTCCGTGAACCGGTCTACGCCGACGAGGTGCACGGAGGCGACGGCCTCGGTGGGGCGCACGCCCTCACGAGAGACGACGGAACCCCCGTCTACCCCCCGAGCCCGGCCGCGCCCGTCGAGGAGACGGCGGAGCAGGTGATTCTCCGTGAGGCGCGGGCCGCGGACGGCGACATCACGCTCGTCGCCGTGGGTCCACTCACCAATCTCGCGCGGTGCGTGCAGACAGACCCCGACGCGATGCGAGGCGTCCGCGAGATCGTCATCATGGGCGGCGTCTTCGATCGACCCGGCAACGTGTCGCTCTGCGCGGAATTCAACATCTACGCCGACCCACACGCGGCGGCGGTTGTCTTCCAGTGTGGCGCGCCCATCACCCTCTTCCCCTTGAACGTCACCGAACAGGTCGTCCTGTCTCGCGAGATGGTCGGACGCCACGCCAGCGGAGCGCTAGGCCGGTTCGTGCGGGACATCACGGGACACACGATGGAGTTCGCCGAACGGATTGAGGACCGGCGCGGGATGTATGTCCACGACGCGTTGACGATCGCGTATCTCGTGGACGACAGCCTTTTCGGCTTTCGCGACGCCCGCGTTAACATTGAGACGGTGGGGAACATCGCCGCCGGAATGACCGCCGCCGACCTGCGGGACCGGCCACGATTCGCGGACTCGCCCAACGCGCGCATCGCCCTGTCCGTGGACGCGCCCCGCTTCCTGTCGCTGTTCGAGGACCGCGTGCTACGTGGGTAACTGGTCGGATCGACCGAGAGGGGCCGATTGAGCGACATCTGGACCGCCGCATACGGCTTCGTGACGTCGCTGACGCTGACCTACGCCGTGGTCGCGTGCTTCTTCGTCATCGGACTGTTTCGCCTGCGGCGCCAGCGACTCCCGGCACGCCCCGACGCGGATCTGCCACACGTCTCCGTAGTAGTCGCGGCGCGGAACGAGGCCGACAACGTGGACGCCTGCCTGTCGTCGCTCCTGGCGCAGAACTACCCGGCCGACAAGTACGAAGTGATCTTCGTAGACGACCACTCTGAGGACGACACGCGGGCTCTGGCCGAGGCGCATGCGGAGGGCGCGCCAAACCTACGCGTCCTGTCCTTGGGTGATCTGGGCGACGACGCTGGCACGGGCAAGCAGCACGCCCTGGACCACGGCATACGGTCCAGCCGCGGCGAAATAATCGCCAGCACGGACGCGGACTGCGCGCCTCCGCCGAGTTGGCTGCGCGCGATGACGTCGCGCTTCCGCGAGGACACTGGAGTCGTCGTCGGATTCTCCGTGCTTGACGAGCCGCGAGACGGCGGTGGCGCCTTCGTGAAGCTGCAGTCGCTGGAACTCCTCGGCATCTTCGCCGCCTTCGCGGGCGGCCTGGCGTGGCGTCTCGCGATGGGTTGCACGGGCAACAACCTCGCCTATCGTCGCGCGGTCTACGAGGAACTCGGCGGGTTCATGAAGATGGGGTTCACCGTCGCCGAGGACAACATGTTCGTGCAGTGGATAGATCGCCATACGCAGTGGCGGATTGAGGTCGCGCACTCGGCGGAATCGCTCGTATGGACACGTCCCATGCCGACCTACGGCGCGTTTCTGGAGCAGCGGCTGCGGTGGTCGTCCAACAGCCTGGAAAACCGCTTCTCAGTGGTGTGGTTCAGCGTCGTGGCGTACGGCGTGAATCTGTTACTGCCCGTGACGATGGTCCTTGCCTTGCTGGGCTTTGGGTCGCTGCCTTGGGCCGCCGCGCTTGTCGCGCTCAAGATACTGCCGGAGTGGGTGCTCATGGCGCGTGGTCTGTCGCTGTTCGGGCGACGCGATCTGCTGCTGCATCTGCCGTGGCTGCCGGCCTTCCACACGTCGTACGTGCTGCTCGTGGGTCTCGCTGGGCTGACGGGCAAGTCGGCATGGAAGGGGCGCTCTCACCAGATGCAGCGCAAGTCTTCCGGCCCGGGCGCGTAAGGCGACGCTCTACCCCCTCCGCTCCCGTAAGTTCCTTGCAATGGCTATCCTTCGCGCATACAGTGCCGCGGACGCCCAAGGAGAAGGGACGACCCATGTCCGACCCCGCCTCGATGACGGACCACGAACGGTATTTCCTCGACCTGAACGGCTACATCGTGCTCGAAGGCGTCCTCTCCTCGGCGGAGGTAGCGCATCTGAACGAGGAGCTAGACGCACAGGAATTGGACGAACCAACTGACGACATCTGGTCGCAGCGATTCGGCGGGTTCTTCATGTGGAACCAGGCGTTCCGCGACCTCATCGACAACGAACGCGTCCTCGGCGTGACCCTCGAGATGCTCGGCGACAAGATGAGGCTCGACCACGCCTACGGCATCCTTATGGGCAAGGGGAACGTCGGGCTGAAGCTGCACGGGCAGTCCACGCCGTACGATCCGTCGCAATACTACGTCCATCGCAACGGCCGCATGTACAACGGGCTAACGGTCGTCTCCTTTGCGCTGACGGACGTCGGTCCAGAGGACGGCGGGTTCTGCTGCGTGCCCGGTAGTCACAAGAGCAACTACCGGATACCGGAGGACGTGCGCAACTTCGAGGCGCATCGCGACTGGGTATGCCAGCCGGCGCACAAGGCAGGGGACGTCATCATCTTCACCGAGGCGCTGACGCATGGCACGCTGCCGTGGCAGGGGGAACGGCATCGGCGGTCGTTGCTGCTGAAGTACGCCCCGTCGCACCTGGCTTGGGGGAAGGCGCAGGGGGTTCCAGAGAAGCTCGATCCGCTCCTGACCGATAGACAGCGCAGGCTCCTTCAGCCACCGTACCAGCCCGGCCGCGAACGCATCTTGGACGACGCAGGCCACTGACCGAACCAGAGGCGGATTCGATGAAGGTAACGGACGTTCGGACGTTCCTCGTAAGCCCGGGCAGCGGCAAGAACTGGCTGTTCGTCAAGGTAGAGACGGACGCTGGGATACACGGCTGGGGCGAGTGCTACACGCAGTCGGATCGCGACCGCGCCATTCAGATCCACGTCGAGGAACTCGCGCGCTACCTCATCGGCCGCGACCCGCACAACATCAAACACTTCACCTACATGGTCTACAACGACTTCGCGTCCAAGCGCGGGGCGATGGACCTGTACTCCGCCGTCAGCGGCATCGAACACGCGCTGTGGGACATCGTCGGGAAGTCGCTCGGAACGCCGGTGTACAACCTGCTAGGAGGCGCATGTCGCGACAAGATACGCGTCTACGCAAACGGCTGGGGTATGCGGCTCACCGACGGCGATGGCGAACGAGCGCAGGCGCGTGTCGCGGAGGGATTCAGCGCTCTCAAGTTCGACCCGTTCCCCGGCCCGTGGCGCACGCACATCTCTCGGGACGACGAGGAAGCCGCCATTGACTGCGTACGCGGCATCCGTGAAGCGGTTGGGCCGAAGGTCGATCTGCTCATCGAGGTGCATCGTCGACTCGCGCCTATGCACGCGATCCGCGTTGCCCACCGCATGGCGGAATTCGACCCGTTCTGGTACGAGGAACCGGTGTCGTCGATGAACATCGACGCGCTCGCCGACGTGCGGCGCGCCATCGACATGCCCGTCGTCACGGGCGAAGAGCTCTATACAAAGGCCGAGTTCCGCGAGGTGCTCGAGAAGCAGGCGGCGGACATCCTGAACGCGGACGTCTGCAACTGCGGGGGCATCTTGGAGCTGAAAGAGATCGGCGCGATGGCGGAGCCGTACTACGTCATCATGTCGCCGCACAACTACAACAGCACGACCGTCGCCCTCGCCGCTACGGTGCACGCGTCTGCGGCCATGCCGAACTTCCTCATCACGGAGTACTTCGTGAACTTCCGCGAGGTGGGTGATGCCATCACCGTGGATCCGTGGCGCGTCGAGGATGGATACGTCGCCCTGCCCACGGAGCCGGGGCTTGGCATCGAGCTCGACGAGGAAGCCATGGCGCACTACGCGTACAGGCAGTTCCCCACGAGGTCGCTGCCTCAGTTCGCCGACGAGGGGCCGTAGCGTGACCACAGCCGGATTGGCAGACGCGCTCGCACCGTGAACTCCCTTGTGAAGACGTCCGAAATCGTGGTACCAAGGGGCGTGCGGAGCTGAGTTTGGGCGGGTGTCCAATGCCATCTCGCCACAAGGAAGGCCATGCGGAACGCCATGCCAGATCCCACGCATCGCGGACGCGAGGCGGGCGCGGCTGCATCACCCAGAAGACGGTCGTAGTTCGCGTGAGAGGCGCGGCGAAAGCTCTTGCGGAGCGCCCTTGACCGTGGGCCGAGCTTGACCATATCGCCACTCTGGGTACCATGGTAACAGGGCGGCACAGGCTCTACGCGCCACCAAATCAGCGAACGGATGACCGCCACACGCGGCGAGAGCGGGGTCGGAACTCCTCTCGACATGCAGGCCGATGGACGAGTCGGCGCTCGCCATATCGCGCATCATCCACCGAGTTTAGGGCGGCGAAACGACGGCGGCATCGACCGCCGGAGATCGCTCGCCACGACGAGCAGAGCGGATCGAACCGCGCCCGCGCGCGGATAGAGACGACCTAGGAGAGGCAACGGCATGCAGCGACCGGTTGGATTTCCGGCCAAGCAAGGACTCTACGACCCACGGAACGAACACGACGCATGTGGCATAGGTTTCGTGGTCAATATCAAAGGCGAGAAGTCCAATACGATCGTCCGGCAGGCGCTGACGTGTCTGGAATGCCTGGATCATCGTGGCGCGCGGGGTTCCGAGGAAAACACCGGCGACGGCGCAGGTATCCTCATGCAGATACCGCACGCCTACCTCTCCCACGCCTGCTACGGACACGGCATCAAGCTAGGGGAGCCCGGCTCGTACGGCGTCGGCATGATCTACCTGCCCCAGGATAGCGCTGGACAGAAGAGGTGCGAGCAGGCGGTCGAGGAAATCGTCAGTTCCGAAGGCCTGACCGTCCTCGGCTGGCGAACCGTGCCGGTGAACCCGGAGCCCCTTGGCAAGACCGCCCTCGATTGCATGCCGCTCGTCCGCCAGGTATTCATCGAGCGTGACAACGACATTGGCGACGACCTCGCCTTCGAGCGACTGCTCTATGTGATCCGTCGCCGCGCGGAGAACGCCATTCGCTACTCGTCGGACGCGAAGGACCCGGAGTTCTACATCCCGAGCCTGTCGTGCCGCACGATCGTCTACAAGGGCATGCTGACCCCTCACCAGGTTGAGCAGTTCTACCCTGAACTCTCGGACCCGGCGATGGAAACCGCGCTCGCCCTGGTGCATTCGCGGTTCAGCACGAACACCTTCCCGTCGTGGGAGCGTTCGCACCCGAACCGCTACGTCATCCACAACGGCGAGATCAACACGCTGCGCGGCAACGAGAACTGGATGCACGCCCGCGAGGCGAAGCTCTCGTCCGAGCTGTACGGCGACAGCATCGACAAGCTGAAGCCGATCATCCAGGAGGACGGCAGCGACTCGGCAAAGTTCGACAACTGCTTCGAGTTCCTGTCGCTCTCCGGGCGGTCCATGCCGCACGCCATGATGATGATGATCCCAGAGCCGTGGGAAAACCACGAGAGCATGCCGCCGGATAAGCGAGCGTTCTACGAGTACCACAGCTGCCTCATGGAGCCGTGGGACGGCCCGGCGTCCATCGCCTTCACGGACGGCGTCAGCGTCGGCGCCGCGCTGGACCGCAACGGCCTGCGCCCTTCGCGTTACTACGTGACGAAGGACGACACGGTCATCATGGCGTCCGAGGTTGGCGTCGTCGAGGTCGAGCCGGACAACGTGCTGCACAAGGGCAGGCTACAGCCGGGTCGCATGTTCCTCGTCGACACTGAGCAGGGCCGCATCATTGCGGACGACGAGATCAAGCAGCAGATCGCGACGGAACATCCGTACGCCGAGTGGCTCGACGCCAACATCGTCGACTTCGAGGAACTCCCCGAAGTCGACCACGAGGAGGAGGAGCCGACGCACGACGAGACGCTCCTCAAGCAGCAGGTGTTCGGGTACACGTTCGAAGACCTACGCGTGAACATGGAACCGATGGCGCGCAACTCCATCCAGCCGATCGGCTCGATGGGGAACGACGCTCCTCTGGCGGTGCTCTCGAATCGGCCGCAGCTCCTCTATAGCTATTTCAAGCAGCTCTTCGCGCAGGTTACGAACCCTCCGCTCGACCCGATCCGCGAAGAGATCATCACGTCCATGGACACCACCCTCGGGGCCGAGGGCAACCTGCTGGACCCGCAGCCAGAAAGCTGCCGACAGATCAGGCTGCAGTTGCCGCTGCTGACCGCGGAGCAACTGACGAAGTTGCGCGAGGTAGACCAGCCAGGGCTGCGCTCTGTCACGCTGCCGATGCTATACGAGGTCGGCTCGGGAGAGGCGGGTCTCAAGCAGGGGCTCGATGACCTGTTCGCCGCTGCCGACCAGGCGATCGAAGACGGCGCGAACATCATCATCCTCTCGGACCGCGACTTCAGCGCCACGATGGCTCCGATACCGGCGCTGCTGGCAACATCCGGGCTGCACCACCACCTTATCCGCAACGGCAACCGCATTCGCGTAGGACTCGTGGTCGAATCTGGTGAGCCCCGCGAAACGCACCACTTCTGCCTGCTTCTCGGCTACGGCGCTCAGGCGATCAACCCCTGGCTCGCCCACGAGACCCTCGCGGACATGATCGAAGAGGGGCAGCTCACGGGCATGGACCACGCGGTGGCGGTCTCCAACTACGACAAGGCGCTCTCGAAGGGCGTCGTCAAGGTGATGTCCAAGATGGGCATCTCGACGATCAAGTCGTACCGCGGCGCGCAGATCTTCGAGGCGGTGGGGATATCCCAGGAGGTCATTGACGCATACTTCACGTGGACCGACTCTCGCATTGGGGGCATCGGCCTGGACGTCATCGCCAAGGAAGCTGAGATGCGGCATGCGCGCGGCTTCCCCAAGACCAGGGAACGCGAGACGACGCTCGAGGTCGGCGGCGAATACCAGTGGAAGAAGGACGGGGAACACCACCTGTTCAACCCGATGACGATCCACACGCTCCAGAAGGCGGTCCGACTGAACGACACGGACGTCTACAAGGAATACGCGGAACTCATCAACGACCAGACGGGCAAGCACGTCACGGTGCGCAGCCTGCTGGACTTCCGCGAGCACGGGTCGCCAATTCCGATTGACGAGGTGGAACCGGTCTCGGAGATCGTGAAGCGATTCAAGACCGGGGCGATGTCGTACGGTTCCATCAGTCAGGAGGCGCACGAGGCGCTCGCCATCGCCATGAACCGGCTTGGAGGCAAGAGCAACACGGGCGAGGGCGGCGAAGATCCTGCGCGGTACACGCCGGAACCCAACGGGGACTCCAAGAACTCCGCGATCAAGCAGGTCGCCTCGGGACGCTTCGGCGTCACGAGCGAATACCTCGTGAACGCGCAGGAATTGCAGATCAAGATGGTGCAGGGGGCGAAGCCGGGCGAGGGCGGCGAGTTACCCGGACGCAAGGTGTACCCGTGGATCGCGAAGGTGCGGTACTCAACGCCTGGCGTGGGCCTCATTTCGCCACCACCACACCACGACATCTACTCCATTGAAGACCTCGCGCAACTCATCCACGACCTGAAGAACGCCAACAGCAACGCCCGCATCACGGTGAAGCTTGTGTCGGAAGTCGGAGTGGGAACGGTCGCAGCCGGCGTGGCGAAGGGCCATTCCGACGTCGTCCTCATCAGCGGCCACGACGGCGGCACGGGAGCGTCTCCGCAAACGAGCATCAAGCACGCGGGCATGCCGTGGGAACTTGGG
The DNA here is from genome assembly GCA_964473525.1 of uncultured bacterium. Taxonomy (GTDB): domain Bacteria; phylum Poribacteria; class WGA-4E. The sequence goes on along the minus strand of CAYYPK010000024.1, from coordinate 37,181 downwards.
CTAGCGGACACCCACCAGACGCTCGTCCTGAACGACCTGCGCAGCCGCATCGTCATCGAGACAGACGGTCAGTTGAAGACGGGCCGCGATGTCGTCATGGCGACGCTGCTGGGCGCTGAGGAGTACGGGTTTGCCACGACGGCGCTCGTGGCTCTGGGGTGTCTGATGATGCGCGTCTGCCACCTGGACACCTGTCCGGTCGGTGTCGCCACGCAGAGCCCGGAACTCCGCGAGCGATTCACGGGCGACCCGGCGCACGTTGTGAACTTCCTCACGTTCATTGCCGAGGACATGCGCGAGATAATGGCGGAGCTTGGCTTCCGCACCATCAACGAGATGGTCGGTCGCGCGGACATGCTCGAGCCGAGGAAGGATGTCGACCACTGGAAGGCCGGCAACATGGACTTCATGAAAGTCCTCTACCGCCCGGACGTCGGCCCGGAGGTCGGTCGCTACTGCTCCATCGACCAGAACCACGGTCTCGAGAAGTCGTTGGACCGCACAACGCTGTTGGATCTGTGCAAGCCTGCCATTGAGAACGGCGAGAAGGTGCGCGCGACGCTTCCGATCTCCAACACGGATCGCGTCGTTGGCACCATCACGGGTGGCGAACTGACGAAGGCAAACGGCGCAGAGGGTCTTCCCGAGGACACCATCCGCATCCACTTCCAGGGCTCCGCTGGTCAGAGCTACGGCGCGTTCGTGCCGCCGGGTATGACGCTGGAGCTGGAAGGCGATGCCAACGACTACTTCGGCAAGGGGCTCTCGGGCGGCAAGCTAGTCCTCTACCCGCCGAAGGTGTCTAGCTTCGACCCTCGCGAAGAGGTGGTCGTGGGGAACGTCGCCTTCTACGGAGCGACGGCCGGAGAGGCGTACATCCGCGGCATCGGTGGTGAGCGCTTCTGCGTGCGCAACAGCGGCGTGAACGCGGTCATCGAGGGCGTGGGCGACCACGCCTGCGAGTACATGACTGGCGGCAGCGTCGTGATCCTGGGTGACACGGGGCGCAACTTCGCGGCGGGGATGTCCGGCGGTATCGCCTACGTCTACGACCCCGACAGCGCGCTGGACGCCGTCTGCAACAAGGAGACGGTGGCGCTCGAAGGCTGGGAAGACGACGCTGAGATCGCCAAAGTACGTGACCAGATACAGCGCCACGTGGAGTACACGGGCAGCGACCTCGGTCAGGAACTGCTGGATTCCTGGGAAGACACCGCGACGAAGTTCGTCAAGGTCATGCCCAAGGACTACCGGCGCATGATCGAGGCCGTGGCGAGAGTTGAGGCAGAGGGACTCAAGGGCGAAGAGGCGCTTATGGCCGCGTTCGAGGCCAACAAGAGCGACGTGTCCCGAGTCAGCGGGAACTAGCGCGCCAACGGCAATCTTCGACCTTACGCGACGACGTGACCGCAGAACGAAGGACTGACGATGGGCAAAGACACGGGATTCCTCGAATTCGAACGCTCCGTGCCGATAGCGGCCGCTCCGACGGAGCGCATCCGCCACTGGGACGAGTACTACGTTCCCATGACGGACGAGCAGTTACAGGAGCAGGGCGCGCGGTGCATGGACTGTGGCGTGCCGTTCTGCCACACGGGCGTTCTCATCAACCGCATGGCCGCAGGCTGCCCGATCAACAACCTCATTCCCGAGTGGAACGACCTCGTCTACCGGGGCCGTTGGGAAGAGGCGCACGCGCGTCTACACAAGACGAACAACTTCCCCGAGGTGACGGGTCGCGTGTGTCCGGCGCCGTGCGAGGGGTCGTGCGTGTTGGGCGTGCACTCGCCGCCGGTCACGATCAAGAACATTGAGGTCTCCATCAGCGACCGCGGGTACGCGGAAGGCTGGATGAAGCCGACGCCGCCGGACGCGCGTACGGGCAAGCGCGTTGCCGTCGTGGGTTCCGGCCCGGCGGGCATGGCGTGCGCGGACCAGCTCAACACCGTCGGTCACTCAGTGACCGTCTACGAGCGTTCCGACCGCATCGGCGGTCTGCTCATGTACGGCATTCCGAACATGAAGCTGGACAAGGGCACACTGCAACGCCGTATCGACATCATGGCGGAGTCGGGTGTCGAGTTCGTCACGAATACGGAGATCGGCACGGATATTCCCGCCAAGCAGTTGGTGGACGAATTCGACGCCGTAGTGCTGGCCCTCGGCGCGACGAAGCCCCGCGACTTGCAGGTCGAAGGCCGCGAGATGGACGGCATCCACTTCGCGCTCGAGTTCCTAAAGGACAACACGAAGACGCTGCTCGACGGCACACGTGAAGAGGGCGACTACCTCACTGCGAAGGACAAGCACGTCATCGTCCTCGGCGGCGCGGACACCGGCACGGACTGCGTCGGCACAGCCGTTCGCCACGGATGCAAGAGCGTTAACCAGTTCGACATCATCCCACGCCCGCCAGCGGAGCGAGCTCCGAGCAACCCGTGGCCCGAGTGGCCGCGCGTCGACAAGCTCGACTACGGGCAGGAAGAAGCCAAGGAACTCTTCGGCGACGACCCGCGCACGTACTGCATCAACACGACGAAGATCGTCGGCGACGAGAACGGGCGCATCAAGGAACTCCACACCGTCGACATCGACTGGGACATGAGCGGCCCGCGTCCGCAGATGATCCCACTCGAAGGCACTGAGAAGGTGTGGCCGGCGGACCTGGTGCTGCTGGCGCTGGGGTGGCTCGGGCCGGAAGCCACAATCCTCGAGGAGCTCGGCTTGGAACAGGACGAGCGCAGCAACGCCCTGGCCGAATTCGAGAAATACACGACCGCTGTCGACGGCGTGTTCGTCGCGGGCGACGTGCGGCGCGGCGCGAGCCTTGTCGTGTGGGCCATCAACGAGGGACGTGGCGCGGCGCGCGAGTGCGACCGCTACCTGATGGGCGCCACGGAGCTTCCATAGCCTCGCGAGCATCTGCCATGAGCCATCGGGCGCCGCCGGTCCGCACGTGGAACCGTCACACTGAGGTGTGGGCACTGCGGATGCGGACTAGGTGGGCTCCAGCGCGTGCACTGGCAATACATCCACGATGGGCTCGCCGGGCGGCTCGCTGAAGTCTATCAGGTAAGCCTCGGACCTCCCTGGGGTGGCTGGGTATGACTCCACGACCACGCCCACCGTTCCCGGTTGCACATCCCCGACCGGCTCCGTCACACGCACGGCCTGGAAGTTGCGGAATGTCAGCATTGCATACCCTTGGATTCGGGGATCTCACGGCATCGGGTACGCCGTTGTCATCCGCAGGAGGTCGTCCCCGAACCCGACGGTGTCGCCTTCGCCAGACATCATCCACCCAGTCTGCACCTGGACCGGAGGGGAATGACCGTCGCCGTGGGGGATCGTGAGTTTGGCCGAGTATTTCACGCCGTAATCGGTACTCTCAGGGTTCTCGAAGTGCGCATTCTGCATGGCGTCATGCAGATTCCTAGAAAGCTGCCACCAATTGCCCTGGGTGTATCCAGCCTTTTCCCACAGCGCGCTCTTGCCCTTCGAATTCGTCGGATGCAGCGCGTATTCCGTGAGCTTCTTGGGTGGGATCTTCGCCATCGCCCGTGTGACCCGTCCAGGTGAGCTCAGGAACAAGGCCATGAGCCTCGACGCGAGAATCGGTTGCGCCTGCACGGGAGGTAGCGGATATTGGCGCGCCCGGTCGATGACGCTGCGGATATCAGCCAACGCCGCTGCCCTTGGGCTGCGGTCCGCGAGCGCCTGCAACTGTAAGATCTCGGGCCGCTCGTCCTCGGTGGCGAGCGGGAACGGCGCCCGGGAGCCGAGATCCTGTGTGACGCGCTCCGCGTTCGACCTGCCGCGAGCGTCGTCGTTCGCGCGAGTAGCGTGCTCTTTCATGGTTCCTCCACGAACAGCGGTCGTCTCACCCCTGTACCGGGTAGCAGGTGTCCCCGACGAAGTGGATGGCCATGCCGGCGCTCCGAGGCGGGATCGTCACGGTGAGGTCAGGCAGATCCCCTTCGGCGTAATTGATCGCCGCCTTCAGATCGTGTAGCGTCCAATTGTCGGGGAAGAACGACGATCCGCCGCCCTTCACGCCGTGGGTCGCGCGGTTTCGTACCCCCTGATGGTACACGCCGTGGTCATCCGTACCCCCTGGTTCTCCCGTTGTTTCGGCCACCACGCTCTCATGGTCGCCCAATCCGATCCAATGATACCCCGTGACGCTCTGCCCGTTCACTTCGCCGCAGGTGACATGTGTTAGCAGCGCAGGAGTTACCCGATCAGCCGATACGGCGTCGCGCTGCGCCACAACGTCCTCGACATGTTGTTCCTGGAGCAGTTCCTGGTACGCGGCATTGAGGCGGCCCAAGTTCAACCCGCGGTATTGTGATTGGCCCCCATAGGGGCTTGCGTCGAGAAGTACAGGCAGCGTCTGCCACGAGTTGTCTTCGGTGACATCGTTCGTGATGTGCGCCCGCAGCCATACCTTCGCGGCGGCGACGTCATCGAATCGGGCAATGAGCTGGACGGCTCGCCCGATGAAGGCATGCGAGGGCGTCGCAACTCTCGGCGCTGGCCTGGGCGTCTCCGCCGCCGCTACGTCCTGCCTCACACCCCTCAGATCGCCGACGACAGGGAGGAATTTGTAGCTGACCTCGTCGGGGATGCTGTCCAGCGCCACTCCATGGAGTTCTTGTTGCTCGCCCTCACGCTTTGACTGCCGTTTCTTCGTGTAGGCCTCCTCGAGCAGCCTCAGTTCGTCCGGGTTCGCTATGAAGTACTCGCGTGCGTCCCGGGCGTCCGCGACCCCGGCGAGTATGTCCTCCAGTGACACGCCTTCTAGCCGCGGGTAGCTCATGTCGTCGTTCCTGAGGTACGCGCCCACGCTCGTCACGGATAGTGGCATCGGCCCGCTCTTGCGCATGTCGAGCTTTGCCGAGCCCTCGCCGCCCACAGTGCACGGCAATGCGAGCAGAGCATCCCTAATGTCGATATGCGAGGCGCCGAGGAGGATCTGCTGTCTGCCATCCAGGTAGGTATCGTGGTCGGCGATGTACTGCCCGACGGATACAGGGCCGTCGCCGAAGGGATCATCCGGGACTGTCACGTTCTGCTCGAGCTTGCCACCCAACGTGTGCACCAGTTGCTTCATCGGGACATTGCCGGTTGAACTGATGTTGTCCCTCGACATCCACCGATTGCTGCCCTTGACCTCGAACACCCACAGTTTTTCGCCGTCGTGCGCGGTGATGTCCGCCCCGGCCCCGCCCGCGCCGGCCACCTTGACCTCGCTGTCCTCGAAGCCTCCTACGCGCTTTATTTCATCCGCCTGCTTTGCCTCCGCATCCGACACGTCCCCCTTTCCCAGCTGCGTGGTCGGATTCCCCACGTTGAACATCTGGGCGGCAGCGCCCGGACGGTCGTCCGCGAGCCGTGGTGTCCTGGGCTCAAATGCCAGCGCTGGGGAGAGCGAGGGGGCATGTAGCTCTACGGGCGAGGTACTCACTTCGGCGACGCTCGTCGGTGGGGTCGGGCCGACGGCCACCGTGGTCGCGGCGCCTCCACGGTCGATGGTGTCCCGGAGCGCGCCTAGGGAGGCGCTCAAGGGGCCGCGATCCGCGGTGGTCTGCAGTGCCTGCAGTTGTCGGGCCTCGCCCCGCTCGTCTTCGAGGGGGCGGGGCAGGCGAGCCTGGGAAGCAGTGTCCTGGGCGACACGATCCGCGTTCGACCGGCTGCAAGAGGCGTCGTCCGCGCGACCAGCATGGGTGTTCAAGGTCGCCTCCAACGGCAGAGGGTTGCGTGTAGAACCGTGCCACACAGCTCTGAGTCGGCGCGGCGGCACACGCCAGGTGTGCGCGCAGGCCCCGTTGGGACGAATCCCTCCACGGGGCCGCAACTACAGTGTACGGAAGGCGAGCGCCCGTTCCCCGCTCCGAGAGCAACTTTATTGCTTGCGTAGGATAGACGCAAGTCGGCCGGAGCGCCCCTACTGTCGGCGGCGATAGGATGGGAGGCGTGGACCCCGCTCCTCGCCCGCGGTGTGGCGGCAGTTGACGCACCGTACCTGGGGCGAGTTGTCGGGGATCGCGGGTCGGCGGATGGCGCCGGCGAGCGGCCGCCATCGCGGATCCAGGGCGTGGCCCAATGCTGGCGAATTTCGCCGCTACCGGGATCCGCCCAACGCAGTGAGAGTCCCCTCGATGCAGGCGATGGCGTCTCGTTCCGCCTGTAGCGCAGAGGTCACCAGCGCCGCCGCTTCGGCGCCGGTGTCCTCGGGTAAGGTCTCGGCATCCCGGTACTCGCCGCAGAAGTCATGCAGCCTGGCTGACGTCTCCACCAACCGATCATAGTGGGTCGCGCCTTCTTCGAGCTTGCCAGCAACGGTGGGGAAGACATGGACTAGCTCGCGAAGATACATGGCGGCGTGTGCTCGCAGCGCCTTCAGCTCGAATGCGTGGTATTGCGAGTGCTTCGGGGCTGCCATGCCAGACTCAACACGGCGTCACGCCACACCTCGTAGGCGGCGAACCCGCGCGCGTCCACATGGTAGTTAGAGGCTTCCGGGAAGCGTGTGCCGCTGCCAACCGCCCGGGCACGCGGAGCAGAAGCAGAGACGAACCGCGCAACCGCCCGTGGGGCGAGGGCCCACGACACTGACGCGCCAGAGCGCGACGTGTATGACTTTCGAGGGTTGGTACGTTAGGGTGCGGGTCTCTGACGGTGTCCTTGGGTACGCTCACGCACCTATCGCAATTGCCCGCCCTGATGTGTCGAATGCCCGTCCGACGAGCCGTCGTGGCGCTCTCCATCTGCGTCTGTTGCTGTGGCCTGGCGCTGGGAGCCCGCGCCCAGTCGCACGACCTGCTGCAGCACCTGACGTTCGATGACATGCGGCCATACGAGCCACCGGTCCCCGACGCAGACATCCAGGCGTGGCGCGTGCGAGACCATTCCGTCCGTCGATGGGACAACCTCATTGCAGTGGAGGGGGATTCGCTGACGTCCGTCCCTGGGCCACAGGGCATGGCCGCGCGGTCCACGATCATGACAGACGGCGGTCTACGTCACACCTGGACTGCCCGGGGAGTTCCGACGGACGGACTCAGCATCCTGGCATGGGTGCGGGTCGAGGGCTCTGGGAGCGCAACGCCATTCGGCGCCCTCAGCTCGCAGAGCGACTGGGCGCTCTACTTCTCGGTCACAGCGGACTGGAAAACCGAATGGCGCGCGTGGCAGGAGGATGGGGCCAGGTCGTTCCGCGTCGAGGCTCCCCCTGCGGAAACGGACGAGTGGATCCACTACGCGGGAATCTACGACGGTCTCGGCGCCACCGCGGTAATCTATGTTGACGGCGTCGAGGTGTCGAGGGCTGTCGCCAGCCCGAGCATATCTGGCGACTGGGGCGGCCTTGATGGGGGAGGCGTGCGACTGCACCTCGATCCTGTCGGCGCAGGCAGCGCCGTGTCGATCGACGATGTGAATGTGTGGAATCGGCCCCTCAGCCGGGCCGAGATCCGCAGCATCATGGACGACAGCGTACCGCTGTCCGTCTTACCGGTGGCTACCGTGGCGACGACATGGGGCACACTCAGACAGCGTTGAGGCGTGACGCGCGGCCGACTAGACCTACGACCGACACACGCCATGCTGACCATGGGCAGATCCCGTCGTCACGGAGACTTGGGCAAGACCTCGAGGGCCGCCTCAATGCAAGCGATGGCGTCTCGTTCCGCTTGTAGCGCAGCTGTCACCATAGCCGCCGCTTCGGCCCCGGTGTCGTCGGGGAAGGTTTCGGCATCCCCGTGTTCGTGGCAGAAGTCATGAAGCCTGGCTGACACCTCGACCAGTTGGTCGTAGTGCGCCGCACCCACGGCAAGATCGGACGCCGCGTCGGGGAAGATGCCCACAAGCTCCCGAAGATACGCCGCGGCGTGTGCACGCAGCGCCTTCAGCTCGAATGCGTGGTACTGCGAGTGCCTCGGCGCCGCCACGCCGGACTCGATCGCCTGAATCCACAGCTCATACGCGGCGAACCCGCGCGCGTCCACGTGGTAGTTGGAGTCTTGCGGGAACCGCGTGCCATTGGCAAAGGCGACGGCGTTTCGGAGCGCTGTCAGATGACCCCTTGTGGCATCGCCGGGCTCTGGCTCGTCGTAGACCAGCACGCAGAACCACTCGACAGAATTGGTGTGTCCGATGGCGTCGTACCGCACGTCGAAGGTTTCTGTTCCGCCGTTGACGTAGTCGTGCCGAACCGAGTACGTTTCCGCGGCCTCGTCGTATCCGACGAGCAAGCCCCAGACGTGTGCGCTTAGGCCCGCAGCCTTCTGCTCCACCGACATCGGCCCCCATGCAATGGCCGGAATGCCGCGATCAATGCTCGCGCGTACGGCGTCCCACGCGCGCAACTTGAGTCCCTGGAAGTCGCCCTCCTGGTCTCGCTGTACGGCCTCAAAGCGCTGGATTCGGCACCCGAGCTCCGGCAGCATGTCGAAGAATCCGCCCTCGTAGTCGAGATTGGCCTCCTGCCAGACTTTGCCGGCTCCCGTCCTCATCTCGAAGCTGAAAGCGTTGCCCAATACGCCCTGCAATCGGTCTGTTGACCATTGCGACTGCCCAGCCCGTTGCAGCATCGCATGCAGCGCGCCCACGACGGTGCTGATGTTCTTCGAGGGTTGGACATCCAGAACCCTGGTCATGTGCTCCCCCTCAGCCGTGGAGGCAGCCTGCCACGTGGCGTCCTCTTCTCCGCCGCCAGCGGCAATCAGCTTCACCATCGGCCGAAACTCGGGCGTAAGAAGCTCGATTGGCGCAAGCGTGTCGCCCTGCGGAGCGAAGGCCGCAGCCTTCCAGGCAGCCTCCTCGACCTCATACGCCCCAAAGCCTAGCCACCCAACGACCGCGAACGAGCAGGCTACCGACCCCGTCACTCCCATCCGATTGCTCCCCTTCGGAACTTCCCCGAAACTTCTCGGCGCCCGCACGTTGTCGACCAACCCCAACACACCCAGGAGAGGCGCCAGCCGTTCTCGTAGCGCGGCGCGCGCTCTGCTCAGCCGCATGCGAATCGCCGCAGCGGACAGTCGCGTCTGCGCTTGAAGTTCGCGGGCGCTCACCTCGTCGACGTAATACGCCCGGATCAACGCCTGATCGGACTCCGGCAGGCGCGAGAGAGCGTCGACCAACGCCGACCATCGCTCCCGGTCGGACAGCCACTCCTCAGCGGACGGAGCGGGAAGGGCCAGGGCGTCGGTCAACTCGGTGAATGTAAACCGACGCTGTCGATTCCAGTTCCGCGCCGTGTTCTGGGCGATGGACGCCATCCAGGCGCGAAGGCGCGACAGATCCCGCAGTTGGTCACGCTTGGCGAACACGCGCGCGAGGACGTCCTGCGTGAAGTCGTCCAGGTCGACTTGCCCGGAGAGTGTCGCGGCGCCGATGTGGCGCACCAACCCGATGTGGGCGACAACGCCACGGTCGAAGCACTCGACCTGAGATTGGTTGCTGGGGTTCATGCCTATCCACCGAGTGTGCCTAATGAGACACTGACCGGTGGCAAGCGTAACGGATTTCCTAGGAGAGCGGGTGAGATCGGTTCATGCCGCGGCGCAGGACAGAAGGTGGGACCGACGTCTACTGTGACTCGTCCAGTACGGCGAGAGCCGCCTCTATTCGGCCGATGGCGGCCTGATCCGCGGCAAGCGCGGTCGCTATCAGTGTCGCCGTCTCAGAGCGGGCCTCGTCTGAGAAGCCTCCGCCCTCTTTGGCGTTGGCACAAAGGTCATGGATAGTGGCTGCCGTCTCGGTCAACTGATCGTAGTGCCCCGCTGCTTCGCGAAGGTCCGACTCCGCAGTTGGGAACACGCCGACGAGTTCACGAAGGTATGCAGCAGCGTGTCCGCGGAACACCCTAAGGTCGTTGGCGTGGTATTGCGAGTATTCAGGAGGAGCCACACCAGACTGAATCGCTTCGCGCCAGACTGGATAGGCGGCGAGCCCGCGCGCCTCCCCAGCATGGTGGCCGGTCGTTGGCGGCCAGCGTGTGTCGTTGGCGAACGCCACCGCGTTCTGTAGCGACCTGAGGTGCGCCGCAGTGGCGTCAGCGGATTCTGACCCATCGTAGACCAGCACGCAGAACCAGTTGGCAGCAGCGGCGTACCCGAGCGCGTCGTAGCGCACTGCGTAGGTCTCGCGGCCACGGCCGATGTATTGATGGCGCACGGCATACGTCTCGTCGGACTCGTCGTAACCTATCAGCATGCCCCACGCGCCAGCTCTGATTCCCTCGTCCTTCATCTCCTGCGTCATCGGCTGCCACACTAGCGCCGGAACGCCTCGATCGATGCTCGCCTTTACGGCGTTCCAGGCTTCGGTCTTCAGCGCTTGGAAGTCGTCCTGCTCGCCGCGTCGCACACCGTCGAACCGCCGAATCCGAGAGCCAAGCGCCGGTAGCATCTCAAAGAACCCCGACCCATGCCCATAGTCCAGTTGTGCTTCCTGCCAAACGTCTCCTCCGTCCTCCTTCATCTCGAAAGTGAAGGCGTGACCCAGCACTCCGTACAGCCGATCCGGTGACCACTCTGGGTGTCCGGCGGCCAGCAACCTGGCGTGGAGCGTGCCCACGACGGTGCTAACGGTGCGCGTTGGCGCAACGTCCAGCTCCTTCGCCATGCTCTGCTGTTCCTCGTCCGTGGCGCTGACCTGCCAACCCGTGGCTCCCTCGGCGCCGCTAGCCGATCCGGATTCCGCAGCTGGGAGGTCCTCCGTTGCTATCAGCTCAATCTGGGCAAGCGTGTCACCTAGCGGCGCGAGCGACGTGGCGCTCAACACCGCCTCTTCGACCTGATAGGCGCCGAAGCCAAGCCAACCGACCACTGCCAACGAACACGCGACTGATCCCGTCACTCCCATCCGATTACTCCCCTTCGGAACTTCGCCAAAACTCCTTGGCGCTCTCACACTGTCGAGCACCCCCAACGCGGCGAGAAGCGGCGCTAATCTCTCCCGCAAGACGGCGCGCGCCCTACTCAGCCGCACGCGGATCGCCCCCGCAGACAACTGTGTCCGCGCCTGAATCTCACGCGAGCTCACCTCGTCGACGTAGTACGCCCGGATGAGCGCCTGGTCGGATTCCGGTAGCCGTGACAGGGCGTCGACCAACGCCGTCCATCGCTCCCGCTCCGAAAGCCACTCGTCGGCGGGTGGCGCCGGGAGCGACAGAGCCTCGGACAACTCCGTGAACGTGAACCGCTGCTGGCGATTCCAGTTTCGCGCGGTGTTCCGCGCAATGGACGCTATCCAGGCGCGAAGGCGCGACAGGTCGCGCAGTTGGTCGCGCTTGGCGAACACACGCGCCAGCACGTCCTGCGTGAAGTCGTCCAGGTCCGCCTGCCCGGAGAGCGTCGCGGCGCCGATGTGGCGCACCAACCCGACGTGGGCAACGACGCCCCGGTCAAACGACTCAACTTGGTTCTCTGTGCGAGCGGCCATCGTGCGTTACCGAGTGTGTCAATAGGACACCGACCGGCGGGAAGCGTTACGAGTTTCCTCGATGCAGCATTGCGTGGGGCGCCTCCGACGGGGCATGAAGATGCCCGCGTGGAGCGCCGAGAAGGTGAAAGCCTGGCCGCTGTCTGGGCAGACGCGCTCGCGGTCAGTCAGGCAGCAGCGCGCGTAGTTCCGCCAGGTCATCCGGGCGTATCGCGGGGTTCCACTCGAGCGCTGACTCGGCCTCCCGCAAGGCGGCGAGACGCCCAGCCAGTTCGCCCCGCAAGGTCTCCTCAGTCGTGGCGACGTAGACTGCCGCGATGCTGGCCTCATCCACGACACGGACGCCGTCCGCCGTCAGGGAATGGGCGATGTCGCGCACGCCGTCCGCATCGACCCGAAACACGTCCACGACGTCCGACAGGTATGGCGGCAGCGGGAAGCTGAGTGTTGCCTCGCGGGGCGCGCCGAACACGAACTCCTTGGTGTCCGGGTCGGGCGTGTAGTCGAGATCCAGCGCGAACAGCAGCGCCGAGTCGGACGTCACGATCGTGCTCAAGTCCCATCCCGGCCCGTCGCCCTCTGGCGCCCTGCCATACCACGCGGCGGCGCCTTCGAGGTAGAAGCGGTCGAGCAGACGAATCTCGCATCCGATCCTGTTGATCTCGTCGAGCGCGTCCGGGAACTTCACGACCGATGCGAGGCTCATGTTGAACCAGTAGAGCGAAGTGACTCGGCTCGCCAGCGCGTGATACGCCTGCGACCGAATCTCGGCGGAATTCGGGGAAGCCCGGCGTCGACCGGCCCGCCCACCCCATCCCGCGTGGACGCCCTGCGACCAGTAAGCGGTCGGGACGGGTCGGCTCAGCTCTCGCAGCGACCGGCACATGTCGCCGATCGTCTCCAGCGGCGCGCCCCAACGTATCCTCGTGTCTCCCCATCGGTCGTAGAGACGCCACGTGTCTGCCGCTGGCGCCGTCACGCGATACGCGTCGTAGTGCGGGTAATCGGAGACGCCGGCGTAGAAGCGCCACGTCGACTCGTCGCTCAGCGTCACGGTCGTCGGCAGTCGTGTCGGCCGATAGTGCGCGAGGGCATCCCACACCTGCTGAGGCGTCCGGTAGGAGTTCCCGCCGGAGTACTGTGGTTCGCCCAAGAACTCCGCTGCGTGGATGCGCGGGAGCATCTCGTCCGTATCGTACCCCTCCGAAGGGTCGAGGCGATGGAAGTACTTCAGCGGGTAGCGCTCGTACAGCTCGGTGTCGGAGTAACCCTTCGTCGGGCCGATGTGTCCCGTGTCTATGTGCAGCCACTTCAGGGTCTTGAGGAACGCCTCCTGTGTGACCGCCGAGGAGCCATCGCGCGTGTCGGAGTTCACCCATCCCCCGCTGATGTCGAACGACTCCCGCTTGATACGCTGATGGGCCCACAGAGACCGGGTTTCGCCCGCCTGCTCGATCTCGACGCGTAGCGCCCCGTATGTCAGAGGCAGTGGCCCGGCGGACGCCTCTCCGCCGCCATGGCTACCGGCGGGTATGACGCCGTCGCTGGCGAACGCGCGCATCTGCTGGGGCGTCACGCGGCGGTCGAGGGCGGCCGGATGCGTGGGGTCGCTCGGGAGATACAGTTCGGCGTGGGCTATGCGTAAGCCGGCGTCGGATCGGTTCTTGATGTGGAACATGACCCGGGTCGGATGCACCGTGCCGTCGTCGCCGAGGTACGTCACTGCGGAAAGCCAGACCGACGGCTCGGTGATCCCAAAGGCGACTTCAACGTGTCCGCCATCCGACCCCTCGATGGCTAGCGACACGCTTCGACCCGGCGCCCACGATTCCGACTGACCGTTGAAGTTCCACACCGTGACCGCCCCAGGCGCCAGGGCGCTGAACGCTGGTATGTCATGCCACGCCCACTCCCCCGACGTAACGAGCGCCTCGGGCGCCTTCCCGTCGAACACGGGTAAACGAAGCTCGACTGTAGTCGCGCCCGTGTTCCGCAGGACGAGTTGCACGCGCGCCGCCGTCGCCTCATCGTACTCGTGGCGATACCGCATGCTCTGCGCTCGCACATGCGGCGTGACCGTGACCCCCACGATTTCCACACCTTCCAACGTGCGATCCTCCCGGGCTCCCGCGATGGTGACGCATACGACAGCCAGCCACATTGCTATGGCGGGCCACGCCTGTCCTTGCCGACCCATGGTGCTATGCACGCTAGCCTCCCTCCGGGACGGGCGCCAACCATCACGAGCGCGCTATTGGCGGCACTCCCGAAGGTTCGTGGAGTGGGACGGCGCACGGGCGGGCCGCGGCCCGGCTAGCCCTTCTCAATGGGCATCCTGCGGTCACTGCCAACCTCGCCCACGACCCGCGTAGTTCTTGACGTGTGTGAATCATAGCGCCCACAAGACTCCGTGACCTGTGCGGATCGCACGCCGACCTGGCAGTAGCAGACGACCTCGTGGTCCTCCGTGACACCCAGGGCGCCCAGCTTCGCAGCCATCTCGTCGGGCGCGCCGAAGCGCGGCGGCTTGCCGGGCGCCCGCGCAGCATCTCTCGTCGGAACAGCACACAGGACATGTCGATGTGCGTATAGTCCTCCACCTCGGTCCTGCCGGCTGGCGCGTTGTGCTTGGAGAGCGCAACAGCCGCGTAGTCTCCGTTCGCGTCGAGGAAGTCCCACATGCGTCGGACGCACCCTGGCGTCAGCACCACGTCGTTGTCGAGCATGAGCGTGCGGTCGGTGAGGGCGTACTGCTTGACGTTGTTGCGAGCCCCCGCGTAGTCGCCGCCCGAGTGCTGTGTGGAAACCCACAGGCGCATTGAGAATCCCGGGCCTGCAATTCCAGCAAGGGCTTCGTGAGGGATGAAGCGGCCTTCCTCGACAGGCATCACAACGTCCAGCAGTTCCATTGTCCGTTACCCCTTGCCTTCGTCCGCCTCGTAGGCGGGTCACCGACGTAGAAGATCCCTTACCCGACATCGTACGCGCCGGAATGGGCCGCCCTGCCGCGAGGGGCTACGGTCCTTCCTCCGTCCGCGCCATGCCGAATAGCATCTCCCGCGCGCTCTCCTGGAACACCTCGCGCTCCGCCAGTTCGGCGACGCGCTCCAGAAGACTGGTCGCCTCGTGCAGCTCGCCTTTGTAGAGGTGGATCATGCCCATGTAGAACTCGTACTCGTGATAGTACCGTTCGTGGCCTATCGCCGCGTCGCGCTGCGTGTTGCTCTCGTAGCGGCGAACGTAGCCGTCCATGAGCTCCCCTTCGTCGCTGGCGTAGTACGACTTCGTGTCGTCGACAAACTCTTCGCCGTTCCACTCGAAGACACTCACCCAGTCGGGGTCGGAAGCGGTGTCTGTGCCCTTCACGACGATGCTATTGGACAGGATGATGTCACCGGCGCCATCCCCGTCTTGGTCACCGTATCGCGGCCCTCCCATGCGCGAGTGGCAGCGACGTCGCAGGATGGGTATGAACTCGCCGTCGCGGTACGTGTGGACGGACAAATACACGGGTATGGACATGCTCGTGGTCCACGGATAGAAGCACACTTCGGGGATGCCGTCGCCGGTGAAGTCCATCAAGTCCAGGCGCGTGTGCGTGGTTTCCGCTTCCCAGTCGATGAGTGGGTAGTAGAGGGGACAGTCTTCGTAGCTCACGCGGTCGGATACGTCGAAGAGGACGGTCACGGAGCGGTTGGCAATGGCATCCTCATCTCGGTCGCCAACCAGCAGGTAGGCGCGGGCGACCGTGCCGAACTCGCTCCCGCGCTGCTGCAGCGTCACAACGGCGACATCGTCGGGCTTCCCATCGCCATCGATATCCGATCGCGCGCTCGCGCGCGTCCAATACCAATGCTCGCTGGCATCGATGGCCGGGAGGAAGTCCCAGTATGCAGAATCGCCTGGCGGGTCGCGGTATTGCGTGACGTCGACATGTCGACCGCTGTCTGCCTGCGCCGGCCGCTCCACGCTGTCCAGGACATGCCGCGCCGCAGTCCTGAACTCCTCGCGCTCCGCCAGTTCCGCGACGCGGTCGAGCAATCGGGTCGCCTCGGTCGTCTCCCCTTTGTAGAGGTGGATCATGCCCATGTAGAACTCGTACTCGTGATAGTGCCGTTCGTGGCCTATCGCCGCGTCGCGCAGCGTGTTGCTTTCGTAGCGGCGAACGTAGCCGTCCATGAGTTCCCCGTCGTCGCTGGCGTAATACGACTTCGTGTCGTCGACGAACTCCTCGCCGTTCCACTCGAAAACACTCACCCAGTCCGGGTCGGAGGCGGTGTCCGTACCTTTCACGACGATGCTATTGGACAGAATGATGTCACCCGCGCCATCCCCGTCTTGGTCGCCGTATCGCGGGCCTCCCTCGCGCGAGTAGCAGCGACGTCGCAGGATGGGTACGAACTCGCCGTCGCGGTACGTGTGGACGGACAAATACACGGGTTTGGCCATGCTGGTCGTCCACGGATAGAAGCACACTTCGGGAATGCCATCCCCGGTAAGGTCTACCAAGTCCAGGCGCGTGTGTGTGGTTGGCACTTCACAGTCGATGAGCGGGTAGATGAGGGGGCAGTCGTCGTACTCCCGGCGACTGCTTTCGTCGAAGAGGACCGTCACGGAGCGGTTGGAGACGCTGTCTCCGTCGCGACGACCAACGAGTAGATACGCGCGCACGACTTCCCCGAATTCCTCCCCGCTCCGCTGCTGCGTAACGATGGCAACGTCGTCCGCGACGCCGTCGCCATCAACGTCGGCACGCGCCACTGCACGCGTCCAGTAGTAGTGAACCCCCGGCTCGACCGCCGGTAGGAACTGCCAATAGGCAGCGTCTCCCTTCGGATCGTGATACACCGTACTGGGCAGGGCCAGCGTTCCACGGGCGACGAGCGTGCAGAGGCCTCCTAGGACAAGGGCGGCCGCGACCCACTGACATGTAGCGCGCCGATGCGGCGGTCTCGCGCCTGGTGGAGGCTTCATTGCCGGGGGCGCCCGTCCGCCTTAATCGGCCAGATGCACGTCGGGGCTCCTGGTTGCGGGTTCTTGCCCTCGTTGTACAGTGCCAACACTTCAGCTGCGTATACTGGCGCCGGCCCGCTGCCGCGGTAACGTTCCAGAGCTTCCTCCCAAGTATCAGTGGTTATGTTGCTAGCCTTGCCCAGACACGGCGGCTCGTCGTAGTCGTGCACTGAATGCTTAGCGGTCACCCATCGAATCCCCCAACGGAACCCGCGGTAGGGCGTGCTGATCGCGGGCGTGCCGTAGTTCATTCGCGGGAGACCCTCCGCCGTAAGCGAACATCCGTTGGCGTCCTGGGAAGCGCGGGCGTTCCCGCCCCCGTTCTGCGGGATTGCCCGTGGTCATGGCGCCAAGCGCGGGATGCTGCAGCACCTGCATCATGTTCGGCTCGTTCTCCTCCTTCAACGAACTCTCCTTGCACGCGCGCTTTGACCAGGTCGATGCCTAGCGCCGCGCGCGGCGCCGATGTCGCCCCATGGCGTCGCGCGCCTGTCGTCCGCGGCTGCGGCGAGGAACTGTTCGCGCATAAGCGCCACGCGCCGTAGCAACGCTGTACCTTTGCTCTTCGAGCAGACGGAGCTCCTGCCAATACTGCTCGAGCTCGTCTGGCTGCGGCAGCGGCGCGGACGTTCGCTCCTGGTCGCCTCCTTAAGCGTGCCGTGTTCGATGTGAGTAGTGCACCTTCATCCGCGCGCCGGGTAGTCGAGGCCTCGCGCGGACGCCACATTACGGCATGTATGCCATAAGATAAAGTGGTGGGCAAGAAGCGGCGTACTCTACTCCCATAGGGACACGACGCACCTCTGGCCATACGATATGGATGTGCAGATAGCGATCATCCAGGCGAGGATGCCCGGACTGCCGTCACTGGCTCGGTCGCCGTCCCGCGCGCTCAGCCCTTCTCGATGGGCATCCTGCGGTCCCTGCCCCAATCTGCCCACGACCCCACGTAGTTCCTGACGCGTGGGAATCCGAGCATCCGCAAAACCCCGTAGACCTGGGCGGATCGCACGCCGACCTGGCAGTAGCAGACGACCTCGTTGTCCTTCGTGACGCCCAGGGCGCCCAGCTTCGCAGCCATCTCGTCGGGCGTGACGAAGCGCGGCGGCTTGCCGGGAGCCTGCGCCAGCGTCTCCGACCACTCCATCCACACCGCGCCGGGGAGACGGCCGGTTCTGCGGAGACTGATCCTGGTCCCTCGGTACTCGGACTTCGAGCGTGTGTCCAGGAGCGTGAGGTCATCACGGTCCATGTTGTCGAGTATCCACTCCTTGGTGGCGAGGTTCTCGTAGACGGGCTCCGACTCGTCGGCGGCGTACGTCGCGGGCGATGGCGCCCTAGCGTCCGCCGCCACCGGCTGTCCGCTCGCCTGCCAGGCAGGGATGCCTCCGTCGAGCACGGATACGCGTGGATGGCCGACCCGATCCAACAACCAGAGCATCATCCCAACTTCGTAGCCTTCTCCGTCGTCGTAGAGCAGCAGGTGGTCTTGGCGCGAGATGCCCGCCGCCGCCAGCCGTGGGACGATGCCGGCGGCGTTCTCGACGCGCGAGAAGGTGTCTGGCGACAGTTCCACCGCGCCCGCGAGGTGACCTACTTGCCATTCCGTGGCTCCGCGCGTGTCCATGACAACGTACGCGCCGTCCCTCGCGATCACCGACTCGCGCACGGCCTCCACGGACACTACATCTGTCTGCGAACTACGCATGTCCGGCATTTACCCCTTAGTCAACGAGCAGCGAGGTATCCCCACGCGTAGGCGTTCCGCGCCATCGGCTGTTGCACGGTGAATTCGCACACAGCCGGATACCAGAAGACGTCCCAGAACGCCTCCATCGTCGGCCACTCCTCCGCCGGAGGATGGGCGACCTGATTGACGAAGCGCAACGCCCAGTCCTCCGAGCCGTCCAGATGCTTCGGGCCGAACACCGTCAGACCCGGCGGCGGATCCTGATGCGTGATCCGGGAGTCGATGTGGAGGGGGTGTCGGGGGCTGGCGTGTCCCATGCCCGTCGTGTAGCAGATGTTGGCGGGGTTCGCCCCGGCGCCCGTCTGGCACGCCAATACGAGCGCCTCCAGGTAGCGGTCGTCACCCGTGAAATGGTGCGCTCGCGCTAGCGTCACCCCGTCGGGCGCCGCCAGGGCGCCCCAAGCAACGGGGGCGTACGGGTTCTTTGTCCATCGGAACGCGGTTCGCTCGCCCTGCGTGACCCGCTCCTCGGCTTCCGCTAGCAGAGCGGCGTGGCAGTTATCCGCCACGCTGCGATCCGTCGCCGCGTCCGTGTTCAGATAGGTCCACGCGGCGTGGCCCTGATCGTGATGCTCCCACAGATACAGAGGAACGTCGGGCCCCGTGAACACCGTCGTACTGAGGAAGAGCTCGTGCCACTCGGCATCGCCCGTCAGGCGGTACAACTCCACCGCTGCCAGGTTGCGCGAGTCATCGACCGCGTGCGGGTCTTCGGCGTCGCGCTCAGCGCGCTCGGTTTCTGCCCAGCGCATCGCCCGCAGAGCGCTCTCTCGATACGTGGCCGCGAGATCGGTGTCCAGGCGTTGCAGCACGTGCGCCGCCTGCGCTGCGACTCCCGCGTATTCGTAGCTCGACCAGATGCCCGGCGCGTACGCCATCACTGCGAGGGATTCCTGCCAACTCGCCTCGCCGTTGCGCGGGTGCTCCTCCGACTCAATCCCGCCTCGTATGCCACCCGCGGGCGTCTGCAATCGCCTGTAGAAGTCTACGTTGAAGAGCGCCTCGTCGACGATGTCCGGGAGCGCGTTCCCCGACTCCGGGATATTCAGCGAGACGCCGTCGAAATGGGCTGCGTGCAGATCTGCGAGTTCCAGCAGAAGGCGCGACGCGATGAGGTGTTGGATACGCCTGTCCCAGTCGCCGGCGTCCATGTATCCGCCCCAGGCGTTCTCTACTACGCGATCCGTCAGCCCGTCTACGAGGACGCCAAAGTTGGAGTCGTTCCGATTGAGACCGTTGCCAGTGTCCATGAGCGCCGCGGCGGACTCGAACACGGTGAGACCGTCGTCGGGGTGGAAGGTTCTCGGCCGCGCGAAGTGCGTGTGCGGCGGCCCGAGCGCGATCCCACTGCGCTGGTGGTAGAGACCGCGCGCCGAGGTTACGAACGCGTTGGCCCACACACCCTCGCCGATGCGGAACGGGTAGGAGCACCCCACACCCTCAACGACGATGCGATAGGCACCCGGCGCAGTCAGCGCGCTGAAGTCTATGGCGAAGACATCGACGCCGTTGTAGTTGCGATTGTACGGGTCTTCGGTCAGATCCGCGGCGGCTTTCCCGAGGGCTGTCTGCCCACGAAGCACGACCTTCCGCGACACAGTGTCGATGACAGCGAACTGCATCCCTGGCTCGTACGCCGCAGCGCCGCCGTCTCCCATCCAGCATGACAGGAAAGCTACCTTCGCGGGGTCGTCCGGTCGGAACCCGAGGTGCGAGACGTGTACCGCCTCGCTGCGAAGCAAACGGCGATCGGACGTGAACGTCTGAGGAGGCAGGGCGTCGTCTGCGAAGGAGAGCGTGTAGTCTGCCGCGTTCGCCAGCGGCCGTTCGAAAGTCAGATACACCGTGTGAGCCGCTGGCGTCGCGAACGCCCACGGCTCGACGCGGCCAAAGTCAGTAGGCTTCGACTTTCGGTGTACTCGTATGGGCGTCAGCGTTACGTCGCGGCGGAGGAGTGTGTACGTGGTGGGCGAGTCCAAATACGCCGGCTCGAAGGGCTGCGCGCGCAATTCGTCGAACGCCCACAGCAGATCCTGCTCGGCGCCGACAAGCGCGCCCAACACCCGTCCGTCTCGCGTCAGCCAGCGATGGTGGCTCGACGCGTCCACGACATCGCCCGGCTGACGCGTGTAGGCCGCCTGGCGTCCGTATTCGACGTAGCCGTCCTCAAACGCCACGCTGACGATGTTGGGCGCGACCATGCCCACGTGGATCACTCGCCGCGGGTCGCGACCGTGTACGCAGGTCGCGACCGCGAGAACCAGGCAGAACGGGAGCAGGGCTCGCCGCATGGCGTTCGTCCTCCGCCTGTGCCCATGGGGCCCACGTGGCGCGTGCGATTGCGCTACGACGACACCGGTATCAGCTTCACGCACACAGGCTTCGGTACTTCCACCGAGTGGCCCGTCGCCGACAGCGAGCCGTCGTCCGCGATGCGGAACGTGTAGATGTCGTTGGTGTTCTGGTTGGCGGCGATGAGGAACTGCCCCGTTGGAACTAACGCGAAGCCACGGGGCGTCTCGCCCTTCGTGGACTCGTGCCCGAGCGCCTCAATGCTGCCGCCATCATCGCTGATGCTGTAGATGGCGATGGAGTCGTCGCCGCGGTTCGAGCCGTAGAGGTACGCGCCGTCGGGGGAGACGTGCACATCGGCGCAGTGACTCACCCCGTCGAAGTCGCCCGGCAGTGTGGTGATGGTCTGCGTCTCCGTCATCGCTCCAGTGTCCGAGTCGACGGCGAACACCGTCATCGTGGAGTCCAACTCGTTGATGACGTACGCGTGGCTTCCGCTCGGGTGGAAGGCGAGGTGCCGTGGCCCCGCTCCCGCTGGCGTTGAGCCGTATGGCGGGTCGGCCGGCACGAGCTTGCCGTTCTCGAAGTCCAACGCGTAGATAAGCACCTGGTCCAACCCGAGGTCGCAGGCATAGGCGTAGCGGTTGCCCGGATCCACGTTGATGGAATGCCCGTGCGGTTCCTTCTGCCGGTTCGGGTTGACGCTGGATCCCTCATGCTGGTGGAAGTCACTGGCTTCCGCGAGCGAGCCGTCGTCGTTGATGGGCAGCATTGTGACGCTGCCGCCACCGTAATTCGCCACGAGCACGTACTTGCCCGTCGCATCGACGGTAAGGTGGCAGGGGCCAGAGCCTACGGAAGATTGCTGGTTGAGTTGCGTCAACACCCCCGACGCGGGATCAATGGAGAACGCGGCGACGCCACCACCGCTGCCGCCGCCAAAGCCCGACATCTCGCACGCGGCATACAGGAACGACCTGTTGGGGTGGATCGCCACGTAGGAGGGATTCGTGACCCCCGACGCTCCTCCGACCCGTACCATCGCGCCTGAACTCGCGTCGAAGCCGTAGATATGGATGCCGTCGCTATCGGCGTCGGCGTACGTGCCGATGTACGCCAGGAATCCGCTGCCGTTCTGCTCTATCATCTGTGTTCCCAACTCTGATGCCGCTTGCTGCCCTGTGAGAAGACCGTAGAGCATTCTGCCAGCGACTTCAGAGAGCATCAATGGCGGCGCGCGAAACGGCTGGGCGCCGCATGCCGTAGGCCGGCACGACGACTGCATCGCGCCCGACGGACCAGGAACGGGGAGCCACGCATGATGACGCCAGCACGCCGCGCCGCAGCTACGTGGTTGCGCGCCTCGACAGCCGTTCTTATGACGGGCGCGCTGCTCGTGGGCGCTGGATGCGGCGGCGACGAAGACGACCTCGGTGGCGATGTCGTCGTGGACTCTATCGTAGGGTTGGAGATCGTCACGGAGGTGGGCGGTCAACTGCTGGTCGGTCTGCACGCTGGCTCGGAGTTGGCGCTGACCGCGCTGCCGCTCAGCGCCTCGGGCAATCCCGTGACGGTGGGGAACCCAGACCTGCTGAACTTCCTCAACAGTGTCGCATGGGCGTCATCGGACCCCGCCGTAGCGTCGGTGGCGCCAATCCAACCGTCGTTAGGGCAAGACACTGCCATCGCGATCGTCGCCTTGAACTCCCCTGGGGAAGCGACGATCACCGCGACGTATGTCAACGAGGTGTCTAGTGTGACGCTTGCGGTCGTGGCTCCGTAGGCCTCCACTTGACGGAATCGCCCGCGTGGGGGTCATGTGAGCACCGATCGGGCTACGGCGCCGCGCGGGCGCGAAGCTGAGCCCAGAGCGTCGTTGCTTTGCCGCCGGACTTGACCGACAGGGGGCCATGCGAGCGCAGGACTCTCCCGTTGCCCGATAGGTCAGGGTACGCTGCGGCTGGCGTCCTACCCAGCTCCCAGAGAGCCACTGTGTTGTGATCCACGCGGAAGGGATACTTCGGCAGGATCACGTCGTCTCGGTATCGAACTCCGCGGGACACCCGAATGGCGGCCACCTTGCCGCGTATGGAGCCCGCGTGAGGGAGCCACCGATCGTGTGGATCGAACGATAGCGACTCGTCCATGCCGCCAACGAGCAGCGGGTGGTTCGACAACGCGTAAGACTGGGTGTTCGCCCCTTTTGTCACGCCGTCGATATGCGTCCACGTTCGGACTGTTTCGCGAACCCCAATGGAACCCACTGAGACATGTAACCAACGGTGCAGAGGGAACATGCCCGGCTCGTAGTGATCGCCCCGTCCTCCCGCGTTGAGCCTCCCTGCGCTGGCGCTTCTGTACCATATCTGGTCCAATGTAACCGTGCCGGGTGGGTGCGCAAGCTCCCTCCCGTTCAAGGGCATCCTGCCGCTGAGGAAGACGCCATAGCTCCCGGGCTTGACCCACAGCACCCCTGGTTTCTTGTCAAGGGGCGGGGCGTCGAAGTAGAACCAGCCCTCAACGGTCACACCCTCTGCATGGTTGTCGAAAGGCTTGTCGTATTCGGCCCGAAGATACCCTCCCTCGGGTATATCTAGACCGGCCCCCTTGGATGGCGCGGCGCTAGCAAGCGTTACGGCAAGCAGTCCAGCGCAACCTACCGCTAACACGCTCAAGAGGCGCTTGCGAGTGCGTTGACTTGGCATGGTGATCTCCTCCACCCTTATATGATTCACAGTATCTCACAGGGAAGTTGCGCCACGCAACCAACCCCACGTGATCGCGGACCGAGTTGGCGCTGACACCGCCAGGCCCCGGGCCTGCCTGGGCGCCCATGTTGGTCTAGCGCTCACAGCGTTCCAGCCAAGACAGGCGCCCCTTCCCGTGTGAGCGTTCACGACGTACGCACGAGATGCTGTCTCACCGTCCGGCCCTGAGAGAAATGCGGCCTCCGATCCGCCTGACGCCCGCGAGGGTAATCGCGTCAGCGACGCTGCCGGTCGTGTGTCTCGCCGACGCGCCGAAGTCGTCCCCAAACCGTAGTCGCCTTTCCGCCCGCTTCGACGGTCAGAGCGCCTCGGCGTCGCAACGGCCTTCCGTTACCGGACTTGTCAGCGTATAGCGCGACGGCGGCGTCGTGTAGGATCCACAGAGCCAAAGTGTCGGCATCAGCCTGCAGAGCGCGGGCCGGTCGGATCGCCTTGTCGGTGTAGCGTACCCCGCGGGATACGCGCACCGAGCCGACGTAGCCCGAGATAGACCCAACGCGAGACAGGAGCGATGCGTACGAGGGCGCGTGAAAGTCTAGGTCAGTTCCTCCGATCAGCAACGGCGTCTCTGCGGTTCCGGGGCCACCGCCCCCGCGCCCCCACTGCCGACGGTCCACGTAAGTCCAGTCGCGAGTTGGTTCTGCTCCCCGGTAGGCGACCGCCATGTGTACCCAACGCCGTAGCGGAAATTCG
This sequence comes from uncultured bacterium, assembly GCA_964473525.1. GTDB lineage: Bacteria > Poribacteria > WGA-4E. The sequence goes on along the minus strand of CAYYPK010000024.1, from coordinate 13,214 downwards.
CGAGGCGCGATCCCGGACGAATGGACCCCGAATCCGTCCGAGACGAAGCCCACGGTGTGGACGCGCACCGTGCCTGGTGGCTCCCCGTCAATACCGTCGTCCGTCAATCTGCCGCTTAGGAGAAGGCCGTAGCTCGCAGGCTTCATCACCAGCACCCAGAGCTCGTCATCCGCTGGGACATCTGTGAAGTAGAACCAGCCTTCCACCGTGACGCCCTCTGGATAGTCCTCGAACGTGCTGTCGTACTCGGCGCGTAGGAACCCGCCCTCCACCATCTCGAGACCGTCCTGCTTCGGCTCCGCGTTGGCGAACGCCACCGCAAGCCACGCCGCACAGGACACCGCCACCACGACCCAACCGCGCTTGCGAGCATACCGAGACAGCACTGCTACTCCTCTCCCTCTGTGACTTGTGTCGGGGCGTCTCAAAGGCCGCGGCCGGCGCGCAGCCAACCCCACGTCGTTAGGCGCCGCATACCGTCCGACACGTCCAGCGCTCCTGCTGGCGCCCATGTTGGCTTGGCATGCACGACATCCCTGTCCGACACGCGGGTGACTCTCCCCGTGGCGGCGTCGACGACGTAGAGACGGTAGGGCTGCCCATCGTCCCGGCCCGACAGGAACGCGATCTCTGATCCGCCTGGCGACCACGAGGCGTGCACGTCCCAGGACGGGTGTCTGGTCAGGCGACGCACGCCCGTCCCATCGGGTCGCATGGTGTAGATGTCGGGGCTGTGGTTGTCGCCTTCGCGATCTGCCACGAAGGCGATGCGGGAGCCATCCGGCGACCACGAGGGCATCATGGCGTTGAGGTCGGACTGGATTTCCCGCACGTTGGCGCCATCCGTATCGGTGATGGATATGTTGCCGCCCTTCCCGCCTCCGGCGCCGGTCGCTGCGAACGCTAACTGGGTGCCGTCGGGAGAATACGCGGGCCACCGAGCCGTTCCGGTCGGATTGGCGGCCTGGGGCAGCATGGCCTTGTCGGATCCGTCGGGTCGCATCGTGTACAGTTCGCGCTGAGGGCCGGCGTGTGAGGCGAAGACGATCCTCGCTCCGTCCGGCGACCACCCCGGGCCGGTGTCCCAGTCGACACGGTTCGTCAGGTTGCGCCAACCACTCCCGTCGGCGTTCACGACGCAGATGTCGCCCATTGCATCTACGGGCTCGGGCGGTTCATACTCGAACACAATCCACCGCCCATCCGGGGAGAACGCGATTGGCGCCTGCAGCTCTGGATGGAGCGCTCCTACCAAACTGCGCCGCGCGGCTCCATCGCGGGAGATGGCGTGAAAGCCGACATCCGCCACGTAGTAGACTATGTGCGCCCTGCTCGCGCCAACGCGCGCGATGAGCGAGACGACCATGACACACGCGGCGCCTACGACCCTCCTCGCTCTACCCGATCCCATTCGCACGCCCTCCTTCGTCGGTCTGGAGGCAACTGCATAACGCGTGCCTAGCCGGCGCCAGCGTACGGCCCACGCAGGAAGGCCTTTCCGCGCCAAGCGTGTGCATCCAACGGGCGTCCGTGTCCACAAGGTGTGCATACTCACCCCTCTCGCCGGAGCCGCCGCGCAGATGGGTCGGAAGGCCGGCAATCCTCTGATAGAGGCCGTCCGCGCGTTTGCGGCCGTTGCATTCGGCCGGCCCGTTCCCTATAATCTGGGTCAACGCTTCCGAGGAATCCATCGTGGCGTGGGGCGCGCCGACTGACGGCGTCATTTCCTACCTTGTGCGAACGCCCCATCCCGACCGCGAGCCAATGCCAGTTCCGAGAGAGGAATCGAGGCCTTGCAGGTCACTATGCGATACGGCCGCGATGGCCGCGTCGTGCAGTTCCCCGATCCCAACACGACCGTACTGCGCATGCGTCCCAGCGTGCCGGTCGAAGACCCAGATCGTGCGGTTGAGAACGCTTTGCTGAACCCGACGGGTTCGCAGCCGTTACACGAACTGGCGCGAGGCCGCAGTTCTGCATGCGTCGTCATATCGGACATCACGCGGCCGGTGCCGAATCGGCTCATACTGCCGCCGATACTGCGGACGATCGAGGACGCGGGCGTCCGTCGGGAAGACATCCTCATCCTCATCGCCACGGGCATCCATCGCCCGAACGAAGGCGACGAGTTGATCGAGTTGGTCGGCGAGGAGATCGCCTCGGCGTATCGCGTGGAGAATCACTTCTCCGAAGACCTGGCGAGTCACCGCGACCTCGGCAAGACGAGTAAGGGCACGCACGTGCTCATCGACGAGCGGTATTGCGCTTCGGACCTGAAGGTCACCACGGCGCTCATCGAGCCGCACCTGATGGCAGGATACTCCGGCGGCCGCAAGGCGGTGTGTCCAGGACTCGCGTCCATTGAGACCATGAAGGTCATGCACGGGCCGGGGATTCTGGAGCATCCAGCGGCGTCCACAGGCATCCTGGACGGCAACCCGTTCCACGAGGAAGCGCTCGAAATCGCGCGCATGGCGGGCGTCGACTTCAATCTGAACGTGTCACTCGATGAGAACCGCGAGGTCATCGGCGTGTTCTCAGGCGACATCAACGACGCGCACCGCGCTGGCTGCGCCTTCGTCGAGGAACGCGTCCGAGTGGACGTCGAACCCGCGCCCATCGTCGTGACGACGTGCGCCGGGCATCCGCTGGATCAGACGTTCTACCAGGCGATCAAGGGGCCGGTCGGCGCCCTGGACGCCGTACAGCAGGGCGGCAGCATCGTGCTGATGGCGGCCTGCAACGAGGGCATCGGTAGTCCTCCCTTCGAGAAGCTCATGCACGACACCACGGACCTGACGGACTTCGTCGAGGGCCTCTACGACCCGGCAAGGTTCGTGATCGACCAGTGGCAGTTGGAGGAGTTGGCGAAGGTCACGCGAAAGGCGTCCATCTACTGTTACACGGACGGCATCGCTGACGATATCTTGGAACAGCTGTTCGTCACGCCCGTCGCGTCGCCCGAGGAGGGCATCCGTCGCGCGCTGGAACAGCACGGCGCGGACGCGCGTGTCCTGGCGATACCGGAGGGGCCGTACGTGATGCCCGTAGCAAACCAGCCACCAGAGGGACCCGGCGCATGAGAGCCAAGGAGCCGATCCTCGTACGGGGGTACCGCAACGGCCTGTACATCACCATCGACGCCTCGCTCGACACGGACGAACTGCCCGAGCGCATCATGGACCGCATCAAGAACGTGGGGCCGTCCGTGCGTGGCGCGTCGGTGATCCTCGAAATCGGCGAGCGAACCGTCACCGACGACTTCCTGCGAGACCTCCAGAAGCGCTTCGAGCGCGAATACGGACTGGACATCAGTCAGGTCATCACGGGATCCGACCGCACGCGGGTGGCCGCGGAGGTGCTGCGGATTCGCGCCGCGCCGACGCTGCATCGACAGGAAGTGGACACGGGGGTTTCCGACACGCGCGACCCGGACACCATCAGCGTTCGGCACACGTTGCGGTCGGGAGGCGTCGAGCGGCACCTCGAGGGCAACATCCTCGTGTTGGGCGACGTCAACCCGGGCGCGGAAGTGGTCGCCTCAGGGGACGTCATCGTGCTCGGCACGTTGCGCGGGATCGTCCACGCGGGCGCGCTTGGGGACGAGTCCGCCAAGGTGGTCGCGCTGAATCTACAGGCTACGCAACTGCGCATCGCGCAGTGCATCGCGCGAGCGCCGGAGGGCGGCCGCGTGACCGGCATCAATCCCGAATACGCGTTGGTGGAGGATGGGCAGATAGTCGTCCGCGACTTCGCGGGCTTCTAGGCAAAGGTGTACGGAGCCGCCCCGGCGGGTTCAGCCGCGTGGGGTTGGGCGGATTCAGAACGTGTGGTTCTTAAGAGGGGGCGCTTGGTTATGGGCCGTCGCATCGTCGTGACGTCGGGCAAGGGAGGCGTCGGGAAGACTACCACCGCCGCCAACCTGGGCGCGGCGCTTGCCGTCAACGGCAAGAAGATCGTCATCGTGGACGCCGACATCGGACTGCGGAATCTTGATGTCGTCATGGGCCTAGAAAGCCGCGTTGTCTTCACGTCCATGGACGTGATTGAGGGCAAGTGCGAGCTCAACAAAGCGATCATCCGCGACAAACGCGCCGAAGGCCTCCACATCCTGGCGGCCGCGCAGAGCCGCAACAAGAGCGACGTGCGCCCAGAGCAGATGCAGAAGCTCATTCGGCAGATGGACGATGACTTCGACATCACCATCATCGACTGCCCGGCGGGCATCGAGCAGGGCTTCGAGAACGCCGTCGTAGCGGCGGAAGAGGCGGTCGTCGTCGTGACGCCGGAGGTGTCGTCCATCCGCGACGCGGATCGCGTGATCGGGCTACTGCAAGCCAAGGGCATTAGCGAGCCGCAATACATCCTGAACCGCATGTCCCAACGCCTCGTGGATCGCGGAGACATGCTCGGCCGCGAGGACGTGCAGGAAATCCTGGCGATCCCGTTGCTCGGAGTCATCCCCGAGGACAGCGACATCGTCGCGTCGTCCAACAGCGGTAAGCCGTTGGTGTTCGACGGGTCCGGGCCAGCCGCCGAGGCGTTCAAGAGAGTCGCGCGCAGGATGACGGGCGACGACATCCCCATCCCAGAGTTCCGCTCAGAGGGCCGATGGAGTCGGCTCTGGGGCAAGCTCGTCGGCGCCAACTGACGCCATCACCACACGCGACTCACGCGGAAGGAAGACCCCCATGGCATTGGGAGATGTAGTCACCCGCGTCGTTCGGTGGCTGAACGGCGAGGTGGCGAGCAAGGACACGGCGAAAAGCCGGCTGCAACTGATACTCATCCAGGATCGCGCGTCCGTCGACCCGCAGATCCTCGAGGCGTTACGGGTCGATCTGATAGACCTCATGCGCAAGTACTTCAACGTCTCGGACGAAGAACCCGACGTGAACTTCCAACGCGAGGGCGACAGCATGGCGCTTGTCGCCAACATACCCATCACGTCCATCAAGGGTCGGAACGTGGACGCCTTCGGGGCTCCGAGCGACGCGGAGGCCTCCTGAACGACGCGCGGCGCAACGACAGTCGACGCTGTTCGGAAGCGCGTAGGCACTCCTAAGGCGACATCGCATCGTGCGCCGCAGAGACCGGCAGCTAGTGTCGGAGTCGCCAGCATGTCGTGTGGGCTTCGCCTGCACGACGCGCGTCTGCCCTACTCTCTGTTTCGCCGCCACCGTCCCGCCCGCTCCCATGACGCTTGCTCCGTAACCCACGCCCTCGACACTTCGCCGCGATTGATGACGAACCCGCCTACGCGCAATCACCAGGTGGAACCCAGCGATCCACGACAGTGGGGATGTAGGCTGGCGTGCGGAGGACGAAAACGTGAGCGCCCTACCGTTGCAGAACTGAGCGCACGACGCACAGACCCAGCTCGTGGATCAGGTCACACCGCTGCACACGTTAGCGACGCCGTGGCGCTCTCTACTCAGAAAAGCTTGGGGTCTACAGGCAGGATCCGCCCACCGGCCTATGGGAGCAGCGGAACGAAGGGCTGGCGGACAGCAACATGCTCGCGCTCGCAGCGGTAGCGGATGCGTTGTTGGCGGGAACATACCGGGGCCACATATATCGGTCGACTGGCGAAGGCAGGAACTGGACGCGCGTGCACACGCCGCCCGCAGGCCCGCGTCAGATGCGCGATCCGCAGAGCGGCAGGACTGGGTGTGCTCGCCGCCAGCTGGCGGCAACTGACGTGGCACGGGCGCCCGGCGCCTCTGTTGGGAGACCAGAGACGCCTCGTCGCCTGCGGCCCCTCAGGGTCACAGGCGCTTCCTGCCAACGCTCCGCGAGCACGCCGTCCCGTGTCAGTCGCTGCTGCGCAGTTTGATGAGTAGCCGGAGGATTTCGAGGTACAGCCACACCAGCGTCACCATGAGGCCGAACCCGGCGTACCACTCCATGTGCTTCGGAGCGTGGCTTTCCGCGCCCTGCTCAATGAAGTCGAAGTCCAGCACGAGGTTCAGCGCCGCGATAGCGACGATGAACAGGCTGATCCCGATGCCGATCGGGCCGCTGCTGTGCAGGAAAGGCACGGACAGGCCGAACAGCCGCATCAACATGGACACCATGTACACGACGAATATGCCGCCCGTCGCGGCTGCCACGCCCAGCTTGAAGTTCTCCGTTGCCCGGATCAGACCGGACCTGTACGCGAGCAACAGGCAGAAGAGCGTGCCGAACGTGAGGCCAACAGCCTGCGGCACGATGCCAGGGTACATCATGTTCGCCATCGCGGAGACGCCGCCGAGGAAAAGCCCCTCCATGGCCGCGTAGATGGGCGCCGTCACAGGCGCCCACTCACGCTTCACGGACGTCATGATTCCCACGATGAGACCACCAACGAGCCCGACACCCATGAGCGGAATGGCCGCCGGTCGCCCCTGGAAGGCCAAGCCCCACGTGGTGTACGCCGCGCCAACCAGGACAAGTAGCAGGAGGAAGGTCTTGTTGACCGTCCCCTGAATCGTCATGGACTCCTCGCCCGCGACGGCCCGGCCGACGGTAAACGTGTTCTCTTTGAGCGTTGGATTTGCCGTTCTCACGGATCTGCTCCCAGTGGCGTCGGGCTACCCGCCGATTTGGGACATGTTGCGCCCCGGACGGACGAAATCCGTCTGGTTGATGAGGTGCCCGCGCCACTTCGCCCACACGGATGCGGTCATCGCTTCGGCGATGGCATCGTCGTCGGCTCCTCCGCGTAGCAGGGCGCGGATGTCCGTCTCATCTAACGCAAACAGGCAGTTCCGTAGCTTACCGTCCGCAGTCAGGCGGATGCGGTCGCATTTGTCGCAGAACGGCTCCGTGACGGTGGCGATGACGCCGATTTCGCCCGCGCCGTCGCGGAAACGGTAGCGTTGCGCCGGTTGGCTGCCACGTCCAGGCACGGGTTCCAACGGATAGACGGCGCCGATGCGCTCGACGATCTCATCCCCGGTGAGTATTTGCTCGGCCGACCACCGTTCGTCGCCGTCCAAGGGCATGAACTCAATGAAGCGAATGATGACGGGTCGTTCTCGCGCGAACCGCGCGAACTCGAGCAGTTCGCCTTCAGTGGTGTCCCGGATGGCGACGGCGTTCACCTTGAGAGGGGCGAATCCCGCGTCGAGCGCGGCGTCGATGCCTGCAAGCACCTTGTCGAGAGCGTCCCTACGGGTGAGCTCCGCGAACGTCTCGCGCTCCAGGGAGTCGAGGCTGACGTTGAGGCGCTGCAGCCCAGCGGCCTTCAAGTCCGCCGCAGTCTGCGGCAGGAGGATGCCGTTGGTCGTTAGGGCGAGATCTTCGATCCCGTCGACATCGGCGATCTGCCGTACCAGCACGGGTAAATCACGTCGAACGAGGGGTTCGCCGCCGGTCAGCCGCACCTTGTTGACGCCCATATCCGCAGCGATGCGGACGACGCGCGTGATCTCCTCGAAAGTGAGCACTTCGGCGCGCGGCATGAACTGCATCTCCTCGGGCATGCAGTACACACAGCGGAAGTTGCAGCGGTCGGTGACGGAGACGCGCAGGTTGCGAACCTGGCGACCGAACTGATCGACAAGAGGTCGGTGGGCGCTGATGGGAGACTCCTCGGCGGGTTGCGACCTACCTGCGGGACATGTACTCCCCGTTGAGGTCCATCCTGGGCTCGTGGCTCAGGAGTTGCTCCCTGTCGAAGATGAAGTCCTCGCGCCGCCCGAATACCGGGACGGTCATGTTCGTATCCATGCGTATGGCGTCCTCGGGGCACGCCTCGACGCAGTAGCCGCAGAAGATGCAGCGCAGTTCGTTGATCTCGAAGACGGCGGGCATCTTCTCGCGGTCGGTCCACTCTTCGGGGGTCGGCTGCGCGACGATGTTGATGCAATCGGCGGGGCATGCCGTCGCGCACATGAAGCACGCGACGCACTTAACACGACCGTCGGGATCCTTCGTCAGGCGGTGCATCCCGCGGTACCGCTCAGGCTCCGCCCGCAGGCGCTCGGGACGCTCCTCGGGATACTGGAGCGTCTTCTTTTTTTGCGGGATGTGCTTGAGCGTCGTGGCCAGACCCTTGAAAGCCTCGGGAACGTACATCCGTTCCCACCAGGTCATTTCATGAGTGTGGCCGCTCTTCCGTGGCGTGTCCATGCGGGCCTCCGAGGTCGTTCGTGTCGCGACCACTGTCAATATAGACCGTATTCGAACAGCGTGTCTAGGGCGCTCTCGACGTTCAAGGGGGGCACATCGGCGTCTATCACTGGGGATGGCGCCCATACGAATCCGCCACCCGGCGCCAATTGGTCCAGCGTGGCTTTCATGTGGTCGGCGGCCTGTTGCGACTGCCCCGCCAGGAAGTCGGTCTTGGCGTGGTCTCCGCCTCCCCAGAACATCATGCTATCACCGTACTCGCGCTTCATGAACGCCGCGTCCGCGCCCACGATCTTGGCCGGCAGCGTGTTCACGGCACAGAAGCCAATGTCGATAAGGTCTTGCAGGTAGCGATGGGAATACACGCTGCTGAACAGCATGATGCCGCTATCGGGCGCGAGCGTCTGGAGATGTCTTGCCAACTGCTCCCATTGCGGCCGCAGGAGCTTGCGGAACGCCGTCTCGTTCATGGGCAAGCCGTCGAGCAGGTCGAAGCGCTCCCGCTCCATGAGTAGCGCCGGCGCCTCCTCCATGTCTGCGAGACGCGCCTCCCAATAGCGCATCTTCACGTCGAGCGTTCGTTCCATGATCGGCTGGGTGAGGCCGACGTTGAGCGCCAGATCACGGTTCACGTCTTGCCGTCCACGTAGCAGGAGGGCGGTTTCGAGGAGGCCACGTCCGTAGCCGCCGACGATGGTGGGAGTACCGTCCAGATCGGGCGACGCCGACCACCGTCGCTCGTCCGTCGCGTCCGGGAAGTCGTGAGCGGCAACAGCGTTCGCGGGAAGTTCGCCGCTCAGAGGCGTTGTGACAGGCCGAAACGACCGCTGCGCCCCTCGCCGCTCCCAAACGACGCCCCATTCGTCCGTGAGGATCCGGACGGGGATGCGCGGCGCCTCTGGCTCGTCGGGATCCTGCTCTTCACGCTCCTCCGGGAGCCAGTCGTACCGTTCCTCGCCTTGGTCATCCTCTACCACGAGGGGTCCAGCCGTCGGTAGCCAGGACGTGGCGTCCACCGGATAGCGCTCCAGGATGGCTTCGTGAGGCGCGGCGATCCGCTCCTGGGCGTTCACGACCTCCCAGCTGATGTCGTCGATGTCGAGATGGCGAAGCAAGGCGTCCTGCGCTTCGACGCGCAGTCCGGTGAGTCCGGTGGCCGCGAAGTCCAGAGGTACGCGATCCGGTTCCTGATGGTTCATAGCCGCGCGGAGGCGCTCCGCAGGCGTGAGCGTAGGTTTGGCCATCGGCTACCGCTGGGGCAGTTCGCGCAGGCGGTTCACGGCGATCTTGGCTTCCCATCGCAGGGCGGCGGGAATGTCCATGTCGCTCGCCAGCGTCTGCAAGGCGGGGCTGACGCCTGGGTCGCGTACCTCCTTCAGCGCCTGCACTACGCACCGCTGGACGCCTGGGGACGGGTCTTTGATGCGGTCGAGAAGCGGCTTCACCGCGTCCACGCCGATGTGTCCGAGGGCCCGAACCGCCTCCTGCCGCACGGCGCCGTTGTCGTCGTCAAAAAGCGAGATGAGGGGCTTGACCCCATCGCTGCTACCTATTTCGCCGAGGCACTTCGCCGCCGCGCCACGGAGGTAGTTGTCGTCCTCTTCCAGGAGGAGGGAGAGCGACTCGACGGCGGACTCACCTAGGTCGACGAGCGCGCGGCTGGCGACGTGACGGACGTTCCAGTCAGGGTCGCGCAACTCTACAAGCCGCTGCTCTAGTTCGTTCGACGACTTCACCTTTGCCATGCCGCTGTTCCTTCCACACGTCGAGCCACAGGCCGAGCTGCGCGATCACGGGAGCCGAGAGCTGCGCGAGTCACTCCGATATTTCGACGATCTTCTTCCGCGATGTCTCGCCCGACACGATCTGCACCTGCGACGCCCGAATACTCAGATCCTTCGCGAGCGCCTGCCGCACCGCCTTGTTCGCCTTCCCCTTCTCGGGAGCCGCGTGCACCCACACCTTCGCCTCCGTCTCGGACAACCACTCGACCAACTGTCGGGACGCTTTCGGTATGACGGAGACGGTGACGCGCGGCATCGGCGATTTCACCTCGTTGGGGCGCTAGGGGTAGCGTAGCACGGGGGTGAAAGGCCGACAATGCTACCGCTGTACCGTTGGCCCGCTGGTTGTTCACACGACGCCACGTTGCCACAATCACGTGACGCCACCTCACGCCGTGCACCTCAATCGAAGGCGCGCCACATGCCCGACGCGTACGTACGAGTCGACGCCGACCCTCTCAGGATCTTCGCCGAGAGTCTGTTCCTCGCCGCAGGCACGCCACCCGACATCGCGAAGCGCGTCGCGGAGATCGTCATCAGGGCGGACCTGTCGGGACATCCGTCGCATGGCATGTTCCGCGTAATCGGCTACATGTCAGCGCTGGAGCGTGGCCACCTGGTGGCAGCCGCCCGCCCGAAGATACTGGACGAGAAGCCCGGCGCCGCCTCCGTGGACGCCAAGCGCGGATGGGGCCACTATGCCGCGCAGTGGAGCATGGGCCTGGCGATCAAGAAGGCGAAGGAGACGGGCATCGCCTGCGTCAGCCTGCGGAACTACTCCCACATCGGCAGGCTCGGAGAATACGTGGAGCAGGCGGCTGCGGCGGGTTGCATAGGCATCATCACGTTGGGAGAGGGAGGGCGCGGCGTAGGTCCAGCGGCTCCGTATGGCGGCACGGAGACGCGGCTCCTCACGAACCCGTTCACCATCGGCGCGCCAGCCGGAGACGGCACGCCGTTCGTTTCCGACTTTGCGACGACGGTCGTCGCCAACGGCAAGATTCGCGTCGCCCGCGAGGAGGAGCGCCACTTACCCCCCGGCGCAATCGTGGACAAGAACCACGCGCCGAGCGTCAGCCCGGACGACTGGTTCGACGGCGGCCAATCGGTGATCTTCGGAGGACACAAGGGATACGCGCTGTCTCTCGCGACATGTCTCCTCGGCGGGTTGACGGGGAACTTCGACGCCGAGCGCGATCGGATGCACGGTGTCTTCCTCGCCGCCATCGACGTCGAGGCATTCCTGCCTGCGGACGAATACGCCGGCAATGCCCGCGCCTTCCTGAACGCCGTGACCGACAACCCTCCGGCGGAAGGCTTCGACGCGGTGTTGACGCCCGGCGAACCCGAACGACACAGCCGCGCGGACAAGCTCGCGAACGGCATCGACGTGCCGATCGCCGTGTGGCGGCAGTTGGCGGATGCCGCCGCAAAGGTCGGAGTGACGCTCCCCGACTGACATTCGCGGCGCGGTCTCCCGCACGCGCGTCGAAACCCATCTCCTGCATCGCCAATCGGCCTATATCCGTAGTGAGAAGTGAGGCGTGAGCGCGAGGGGGTTTGGGAGAGGGGATAGTGACGATGGCGAATCCGCTGGACGCATTCAAGAAGGCAATCACCGAAGATGGCGTGGACGCCGCATCCGCGGCGTTGCGGCACGACGATGTCCGCGCCGAGATCGACGCGGGTATGTTCCCGTACGGTCGCCCAGCTTTGGTGGAGGCGCGCAGTGTGGCGATGGTTGAGCTCCTACTCAGCGAGGGAGCCAACGTCGACGTCATCACGGAATTCTGGCGTCGGGGCTTCTGGGTGGACTACGTGCCGCGCGACGTCGCAGACCGGATAATCCAGGCGGGAGCCCAGACCAGCATCCACGCCGCCGCAGCCCTGGGTCTGGCGGGAACGGTGCGAGAGATGCTGGCGGCCGACCCGTCACTCGTCGCGGCGAAGGGCGGCGACGGCGGCACGCCGATCCATTTCGCGCGTACGGTGGAGGTCGCGAAACTCCTCATCGACGCTGGCGCCGACCTCGACGCCCGAGACGACGACCACAACTCAACGCCGGCGCAATGGCGCATCAAGGTGTCGCCAGACGTCACGCGGCTCCTCCTGGAACACGGCGCCCTACCGGACATCTTCCTGGCGGCCGGTCTCGGGGATATGGATGTGGCGCGCGCCTGCCTCGAGACGACGCCGGACTGCGTCACCTACCGCATCGGCGTCAACAGCGGACCGTTCGCTGGCATCGGGTACGAGGATCTGGGTGGGACGATTCTACAGTGGACGCTCGACTTCAACCAGTCCGCCCAAGAGATCGCGAAGAGACGCGGTCACACCGACGTCTACGACCTGCTGATGGAGACGACGCCGCCGAAGTACAAGCTGCTTATCGCCGGCATGTTGGCGGATCGTGAGCTCGCCACGTCGCTTCTCGACGCGCATCCGAATCTCGTCGAGGAGTTCGACGATGAGGACAAGATGCTCCTCGCCAAAGCGTGCTGGGAGACGAACAACGAAACCGAGGCGGTCAGGTTGATGGTCGAGTGTGGTTTCCCGTTGGGAATCCCCGAACACAACCACGCCTACTCGCCGTTACACAACGCATCGTGGAGCGGCAACGCCGAGGTCGTCCGACTGCTGATAGAGCACGGACACCCCGTCGACATGATCGACCCGACGTACAACTCCTCAGCCGCGGACTACGCCATCCACAGCGCGACAGAAGCGCGCCGCTATGAGGATGTGGACTACGGCGGGGTCATCGACGCTCTTATAGGCGCCGGATTGGACGACTGCCTGTCGGAGTACCCGGTCGGACACGACTCCATCGATGCGGTCATGAAGGCGCGGCTGGACGCGAGCTGATACGAGCCCGCACACCACTGGGTCGACCCAGACGACTGGTTCGACGGCGGCCAGTCCGCCATCTTCGGTGGACACAAGGGCTACGCGCTGTCCCTGGCAACATGCCTCCTTGGCGGGCTGACAGGGAACTTCGACGCTGACCGCGACCGCATGCACGGCGTGTTCCTCGCTGCGATTGATGTCGGGGCGTTCCTGCCTGCGGACGAATACGCCAGTAACGTTCGCGCGTTCCTTGACGCTGTGACCGACAGTCCCCCGGCAGAAGGCTTCGACGAGGTGTTGGCGCCCGGCGAGCCGGAGCAGCGTAGCCGCGCCGAGAAACTCGCGAACGGCGTAGACGTCCTGATCGCCGTGTGGCGGCAGTTGGCGGATGCCGCCGAGAAGGTTGGTGTCGCCCTTCCCGACTGACATTCCCCTTCTGGGCCGCCTCGCCCTCTCTCCATGCTG
>CAYYPK010000023.1:0-99035 GCA_964473525.1 uncultured bacterium | reverse complement strand
CGTGTCCCATGCACCCGGACGTCAAGCAGGGCGAACCAGGCGAATGCTCGATCTGTGGCATGGCACTGATCGAGGCGGAGGCGGATCCGCACGCGGGACACGACCACGCCGCGCCAGCGCCTGCGCCCATGGGCGGGCGGGACACCATGGCGCGCGCGCCCAGCCCCGCTCGGGGGCCTTCCCTCATCTTCAGATACGCGTGTCCAGACCATCCAGACGATTACCTGGGCGCTGTCCGACGGACGGCCAACCCCTTGTCATGACCGGAGAGGCGCTGGCCGTACCCAAGTCGGCGGTGATCGACACGGGTCTGCGCACGGTGGTGTTCGTCGATCGCGGCGACGCGGGATACGAGCAGGTGGACGTCGACGTAGGCCCCGAGGCGTGGGCGACGAACGACGCTGGCGGGTCGACGGCGCGACGGCGCTACTTCCCCGTCATCAGCGGCCTGAACCCCGCCGACCCCGTCGTCACGAACGGCGCCTTCCTGCTGGACTCGCAGACGCAACTCACCGGATCGGCGTCCGGCGCCTACGGCGGGGCCCTCGGCGGCGAAGACGAGTCGTCCGCGCCGGCCCACAACCACTAGGCGGGAAGGAGAAGCCACAAGGCGCGCACATGATCAACCGCATCATCGACATCTGCATGGCGAACCGGCTTCTCGTCTTCGCCGCCTTCGTCCTGCTGACGATGGCCTCGTGGCGAGCGATGAAGTCGACGCCGGTGGACGCGATACCAGACATCGGCGAGAACCAGGTCATCGTGTTCGCCGACTGGCCGGGGCGCAGCCCCCGTGACATCGAAGACCAGGTGATCTACCCGCTGGGCGTCGCCATGCTGGGCATCCCCGACGTAAAAGACGTGCGGTCCACGTCGATGTTCAGCTTCGGCTACATCAACATCATCTTCGAGGACGATGTCGACTTCTACTGGGCGCGCACGCGCGTCCTGGAGCGGATGAACGTCGCGCAGAAGGACATGCCGGACGGCGTCGTGCCTGTGTTGGGGCCGGACGCCACCGGCATAGGTCAGGTGCTGTGGTACACGGTCGAGAACGGTTACTACTGCCCCGACCACCCGACCGCGCGCTATGCCGACCCCGGCAAGTGCCCGGAAGGCGGCGGCGATCTTGTCCCGTCGAGGCAAGAGTTGCACGAGCTCCGGTCGCTACAGGACTGGACGGTGCGCTACTACCTGGCGGCGGCGGACGGCGTGTCCGAGGTCGCGTCGGTTGGCGGCCACGTCAAGCAGTACCAGATCGACATCGATCCGGCCTCCCTGCTCGCCTACGACTTGCCCCTGTCCGCGGTCTTCAACAGCGTCCGCGCGAGCAACGTGGACGTCGGCGCCAAAGTCGTCGAGGAAGGGGGCATGGAGTTCCTCATACGTGGGCTCGGCTTCATCCAGTCTATTGAGGACATCGAGAACATCGTCATCGCCGCCAAGGGTGGAGTGCCGATCTACGTGAAGAACCTGGGGACGGTCACGGAAGGGCCGGACTTCCGTCGCGGGGCGCTGGACAACGCGGGCGTCTCCGCAACCGGCGGCGTCGTGCTCATGCGGTATGGCGACAACCCGCTACGCGTCATCGAGAACGTGAAGGCGAAGATGGGGGAGATTGAGCCGGGACTGCCGCCTGGCGTGCGGATCGTGCCGTTCTACGACCGTAGCCATCTGATTCATCGGGCGACGGACACGCTGAAAGAGACGCTCACTGAGGAGGTGATCGTCGCGGCGGCCGTCATCCTCCTCTTCCTCGGTCAACTCACGAGCAGCCTGCTGATTGCCATCGTGTTGCCGTTGGGCGTGCTGCTGTCGTTCCTGGGCATGCAGGCGATGGGGCTGCCGTCGGACATCATGTCCATGGCGGGCATTGCCATCGCCATCGGCGTCATGGTGGACGCTGGCATCGTGATGGCGGAGAACATCACGCGGTTGCTGGGAGAACCGCACGAGGGTGAGACCAAGGCACAGGTGGTGACGCGCGCCGCGAAGGAGGTCGGGCCACCCATCTTCTTCGCGATGGTGATCATCATCGTAGCGTTCGTGCCGGTGTTCTCGTTGACCGGCCAGGCGGGCAAGCTCTTCAAGCCGCTGGCGTATACGAAGACGCTCGCCATGCTGGGCGCAGCGCTCGTCGCGATCAGCCTCGTGCCAGCATTGGCGTCCATCATCCTGCCAGACACGACCCGAAGACGTGGGCCGGTCGGTCGCGCGTTGACGCTCCCTAGCTGGCCTCTGGTGAAGGTGGCGCAAGGTCTCTCGTGGGCGCTCAAGGCGGCGTACGGCCCTCTCATCCGGCTGAGCGTGCGCAACCTGTGGACGAAGTTGGCAGTCGTCTTCCTCGCGGTGGCTGCCGCGGTCGTAAGCCTGCCGCTCACGCCGTTGCACAAGAACATCGGGCAGGAGTTCATGCCCCCTCTGAACGAGGGCGACCTGCTGTTCATGCCGGTACTGCTTCCAGGCGCGTCGATCACGCAGACGCAGGACATCCTCGCGAAGCAGGACATGATCATCAGCCGGTTCCCGGAAGTGACGGGCGTCGTCGGCAAGCTGGGTCGCGCGTCCACCGCGACCGACCCGGCGCCCATCGGCATGTTCGAGACGGTCATCAACGTGGACGATCCCCTGAACTGGCCGCGCAGGCGCGTCCTGGAGCCCGCAGCTGCCGCGCTGGCGCGGCGCGTGGCGCGCCGACTCATCGCCGAAGGCCTCGTGGGCGAGCGCCACGCGATGCGCATGGACAACGCCTTCGCGACCTCGGTGGCGGACCAGGCCGCGAAGCGTGTGGACGCGCTAGCCGCCGAACACTACCGGGAGGCGCAGGCAGTGGGGGAGCGGGAGCGTCTCTACCGCGTGTGGCTCATTCGTTCGCTGACGGAGGCGGTCATCGCCGCGCTCGATCAAGGGAAGCTCCTCGGAGAACGCGATACGGAGACGACGCTGCATACCATCGCGCGGGACATTGAGCCAACGCTGGCGCACTCGAAACACTTCCGCTCCAAGAAGCGCGGGGAACTCATCGCGGACCTGATCGAGGCTACGCGCTTGCCCGGCGTGTCGCCCATCATGACGCAGCCAATCCGCAACCGCATCGACATGTTGGCGACCGGCATTCAGACCCCCATCGGCATCAAGGTGTTCGGCGCCGACCTGGCGACAATCGAGGAGATCGCCGTCCGCATCGAGCAGGAGCTCGCGAAGATCGAGGGCGCTAAGGGGCCATACGCAGAGCGCATCGGCAACAAGCCGTACCTCGAGTTCCACATCGACCGCGAGGCGGCTGCGCGCTACGGCATCAAGATCGGGGCCGTGCAACAGATCGTCATGACCGCCATCGGAGGCATGAACCTGACGGAAACCGTCGAAGGACGGGAGCGGTACCCGATCCGCGTGCGGTACAAGCGGGAACTGCGCGACAACGTCGAGGCGCTGCGCCGCGTGCTCGTCCCGTCTCCGATGGGGCAGCACATCCCGCTACAGCAGCTCGTGCGCTTCGAGCGGCGCCCCGGTCCCGCCAAGATCGCCAGCGAGAACACGCTGCTCTTCTCGCGCGTCTTCTGCGACGTGGATGTCGACGCGGTCGGTCTCGTGGACTTCGTCAACGTGGCTCAACAGAGGCTGGACGAGGCGATCAAGCCGACGCTGCCACAGGGGTACTTCTACTCGTTCAGCGGACAGTACGAGGCGGAACTAGAGGCGCGCAACAAGCTGATGGTCGTCGTGCCGGTGTGCATCGTCGTCATCTTCCTGCTGCTCTATGTGAAGTTCCGGTCGCCGTCGGCGGTGTTCGCGGTGTTCCTCGCGATACCGTTCGCGTTCGTGGGCGGCATGTGGATGCAGTGGGCGATGCAGCACATCCCCGAGGCGTGGGGAGGCGGCTACATCATCAAGTACAGCACAGCGGTGTGGGTGGGGTACATCGCGCTGTTCGGCGTCGCTGTCGAGGACGGGATCGTCTTCATCGAGTACCTCCTCGAGCGCGTCCGCGGCGGGGAACGCGTGGACAAAGCCGTCGTGCACGCAGGCCTGCTGCGGGTTCGACCCATCGTCATGACGACGGCCACCACGGTCCTGGCGTTGCTGCCTATCATGCTCGCGGAGGTGAGTGTGACGACGGGCGCGGAGCTCATGAAGCCCATCGCCGTCCCAACCTTCGGTGGGATGCTGAGCGCAACCGGGGCAAACCTGTTCCTGGCACCCGTCCTGTTCTCACTGTTCTACCCGTTAGAGCAGTGGTTCGACCGACGCAACGCCGGGTCGGCGGGCGCGCATGCCGATGCGGACGGGGTCGTCGACGGCCGGTCTGAAGGCGACGGCGAACCGTACAGCCTGGCCCGGGATCTGGCCGCGCCGGTGGAGGGCGTCACGGACGAAGCGGAGCTACACGCCTTGGAGCCGGACAACGTGACCGTCGATGAAACCGCGGAGGACGCGGCCGACGCCGCGCCAGACGATGCGGACACAAGCGAACCAGAGCACGCCCAGGACGCGGAGGGCGAGGGCGCAGTGGCTGCCGACACTGAGACTGACCCAGAGGAATCAGAGCATGACCGCTAGAGGGACCGTCGCAGGGGCGCTCCTGCTGTCTACCGTGGCGTGCGCCGCGTGGGGCATAGATGTCGAGCCGTACCGCGACGCCGTCGAGAACATCGAAGTCGAGGTCGGCCGCGGGATAGCGCTGGGTAACAACGAGGTGGAGTCGGTCCTGACGGAATCGGTCGCCGTCAACCTGTGGCTGGCTCCCGACACGCTGCGGCTTTCCGTGCCGTTCGAGAACTACAGCGTCGATACACGCGCGAAGGAGGATAGCGTGCTGCCGCTGGGTACGCTGGACGTGAGCACGGTCGGCGCCGCGTTCGCCTTGCACTTCGGTGGACGCCGCGCGCCGTTCGTTGGCGTGGGCGGGACGTTCTACTCGTTCGACGAGATGTTCGGCGCCCCGGCGAACATACAGAACGCGTTCGGGGCTGAGGCGTTCGCGGGCTTCCGCGTTGGACTGCTTGACAACATCCTCGACTACGGGCGGCTGGAGGGCGTGGTGACCTACCGCTTCTCCCTGTTGGAGCCTGGCGTGAACGCCGCCGACCATCCTGACGTGGACACGGTCACGCTGAACCGGCACAGCGTCGCGGTGTCACTGGCTCTAGGCGTCCGGTAGCGGAGCTCAGCGCCAGTCCACGAACTGCCTGAGGTAATTGCCGCTCTGGCGCAGAGACGCCTTGCGCGCTTCCAACGAGCCCTCGTAGGCGCGGTCCTCCACCTCAATGGCAACGTGGCCGGTGTAACCCGTGTCGCCCAGGGTCGAGAAGTAGGCGCCCCAGTCGACAGCTCCGAGACCCGGTAGCTTCGGGGTGTGGTACTCCAGCGGATGCGCCAGGATGCCCACGTCGTTCAGCTTCTCCGTGTCGATGCGGGCGTCCTTGGCGTGCGCGTGGTGGATGCGGTCGGCGAATTCGCGCATGGGCGCGAGGTAGTCCATGCGCTGCCACACCATATGCGACGGGTCGTAGTTCAACCCGAAGTTGGGACTGGGTATCGCCTCAAACATGCGCCGCCAAATGGCTGGCGATATCGCCAGGTTCTTGCCGCCCGGCCACTCGTCCTCCGTGAAGAGCATCGGGCAGTTCTCGATGCCAATGAGAACGTCATGCTCTTCGGCGTAGGCGATCAGAGGCTGCCACACGTCGAGGAAACGCGCCCAGTTCGCGTCGACGGATACCGTCCAGTCGCGGCCGATGAACGTGTTGACGTTGCGCAGGCCGAGCGTCTGAGCGGCGCGGATTACGGCGCGGATATGCTCGATGTACGTTGCCGCCTCATCTCGATCCGGCGTGAGCGGGTTCGGGTAGTAGCCGAGGCCGCTGATCTCCACACCCGTGTCGGTGACCACGTCGGAGATGACACTCACGTCGCTGTCGTCGAGCGCGCTCACGTCGATATGCGTGACTCCCGCGTAGCGGCGCTCCGCCTTGCCCTTCGGCCAGCACATGATCTCGACGGAGTCGAAACCAGCGTCGGCGGCGAAGCCCATCACCTCGGCGAACGACAGATCCTCGAGAATCGCGCTCACGAATCCTAGCTTCACGTGGCATCTCCTTCGGTCTCGACCCACCGTTCCTCGCGATGGCTGCGGAGGATCGCCTCGCACAGCGCGACCTCGCGGTGGCCGTCGGCGAATGTGGGATACGTGGCGTCGGGCGCGCCGTCAGTGATGCGGTCATAGAACGCGCGGAAGCACGCCTTGAAGGTGTCGTGGAATCCCTCGTTGTGGCCGCCAGGAAGCGTGGCGACCGCAGCGGCGGAGGGCGTCAGGAGCGACGGGTCGCGCGCGAGCGTCTGGTTGGCCGCGTCCCTTGATCCTGCCCACAGCTCGTTCGGGGTCTCGCTGTTCCACGCCAGTGACCCGTTCCCTCCTGAGATCTCGTACCGTAGGCAGTTCTTCCTGCCCGGCGTCGTCTGGGACACCCAGAGTGATCCTTGCGCGCCGTTCGTGAAGCGGAGCAACACGGAGCCGTGGTCCTCGGTGTCGATGGCGACCGGCTCCGTGTGCGCCTCGCTCGCCGAGGCGAACGTCTCGACTTCGCCCGTGGGTCGCAGCCGCGTTTCGTGGACGGCGCCCAAGTCTGCAAAGACGGCTGCCACCCGCAGCCCGGAGATGTGCAGAACCAGATCGAGCCAGTGCGTGCCAATGTCGGCGACGGCGCGCAGCTCGCCCGCGCGGTCGGCACGTACGCGCCAGTTGTAGTCCGTCCGCTTGACGAGCCAGTCCTGCGTGTAGCTGCCGACGAGGCTGTGAATCTCGCCTATCGCGCCCGCGCGCGCTCGGTCCCGCGCCTCGACGCACAGCGGGTAGAAGCGGATGTTGTAGTTGACGCCCGCCGCCAGGCCGCGTTCCGCCGCGAGGGCGGTGAGAACGGAGGTCTCCTCCGTGTTCAGCGCGAGAGGCTTTTCACACAGGACGTGCTTGCCCGCGGTGAGCGCCGCGGACGCCTGCTCGTAGTGCAGGTAGTTCGGTGACGTGACGTGGACCACATCGACGGCGGCGTCGGCGAGGAGCGCCTCGAGCGAACCATACGCTGTCTGAACCCCGAGCCTCTCTGCCGCGTCGCGCGACTTGCTCTCGGAGCTGCTCAACACTCCTCGGACGTTGACACCGAGACGGCGCAACGCCTCTGCGTGCACCGGGCCCATGAAGCCGGCGCCGATGATGGCCGCCTGCAGACTGCGCATGTGTGTACCTCTGGCGGTTCTGGGTCGCGCAGTACGCTACACGCGACGCGATCCGAACGCAACGCTCGCGCGTGTCCATCCCGCCGTCGCGCGTAGTCTAGTGGGCGCACCCGGTCCAGAGCGTAGGCTACTGTTGGGCCGGTTCGGTGTCCGCGACAGCTCTGCGCCTCTGATCGGAGCCCGGCGATGCAGGAACGCACTCGCGACGACGTAGATCGGTGTACGCACGACTTCGATGTGTGCGTGGTGGGAGGCGGCATGGCGGGCATGTGCGCCGCGATAGCAGCGGCGCGCAGGGGCGCGCGAACGGCCATCGTGCACGACCGGCCCGTATACGGCGGCAACGCGTCATCGGAGATTCGCATGTGGATCTGCGGCGCGCACGGCCGCAACAACAAGGAAACAGGGATCCTCGAGGAGATTCTGCTAGCCAACGCGTGGCGCAACCCAGCGGGCTCGTACTCCATCTGGGACAGCGTCCTGTACGAGAAGATCCACTTCCAGCCGGGGTTGACCGCGTTCCTCAACTGCGCGTGCACGGGAACGGCGACAGAGCGCGAACGAGACCGCATCCAGATGACCGCCATACGCGCCTGGCAGACGACCACACAGACGATGCACACGATCCGGGCGTCGGTGTTCGTGGATTGCTCCGGTGACAGCATCCTCGCGGCGGACAGCGGCGCCCGTTTCCGCGTTGGCCGCGAGTCTCGCGAGGAGTTCGGCGAGGACATCGAGCCCGCCATCGGCGACAGCCGGACGATGGGCAGCTCGCTACTCGTCCAGATGCGCCGCACCTCCGAGCCACAGCCGTTCGCCCCGCCGGCATGGGCGTACACGTTCGACGGGCCCGAAGACCTGCCGCACCGCATCCGCGGCGTGCACGGCGCCAACTTCTGGTGGATCGAGCTAGGCGGCCTACAGGACACGATTGGCGACTCGGAGGCCATACGCCACGAACTGCTGAAGGTGGGATACGGCGTCTGGGACTACATCAAGAACCGCGCGCCGGAGCGGGACGAAGCTGAGAACTGGGGACTCGAGTGGCTGGGCTCTCTCCCTGGCAAGCGGGAAAGCCGCCGGTACGTGGGCGGGCATGTCCTGACCCAGAACGACATCCGCGACGGCGGGCGGTTCGACGACATCGTCGCGTACGGCGGGTGGACTATGGACGATCACCATCCGGCGGGAATGCTGTATCCAGGGCCACCGACGATCTTCCACCCGGCCCCTTCGCCGTACGGCATCCCGTATCGCAGTCTGTATTCCGCCAACGTCGAGAACCTGCTCTTCGCCGGTCGCAACGTCTCCGTTACGCACGCGGCGCTCTCCTCTACACGTGTCATGGCGACTTGCGCCGTGATGGGGCAAGCGGCAGGCACGGCGGCGGCGATGTGCGCCCACCACGGCCTAACTCCCGACACCCTCTACCCAGAGCGCGTACCGGAGCTGCAAGCTTCGCTCATGGCCGACGACGCCTGGCTGCCAGGTCGCGCGAGGGCGGTGGACAAGCTGTCGCTCTCCGCGGAGCTGTCCGGCGACGGCGAGCGCGTTCCGCTGCTGCTGGACGGTCACGACCGCGATATTGGCGACGAGCCCCACGGGTGGCGCGGCTCGACAGGCAGCGAGTTGACGTTCCGCTGGCCTGCCCCTGTCGCTTTAGGCGGCGTGCGCCTCGTATTCGACAGCGACCTCACGGACACCAAACGCATGCCGTGCAGCTACCCACCGCCTGACGGGCCTCGCGCGATGCCGGCGACACTGACTCGGGCGTATCGGGTAGACGCGTGGCGCGGAGGAGGGTGGGAGACACTCCACCGCGAACACGAGAACGCGCTACGCCTGGCGTACGTGCCGTTGGGCGTCGAGACAACTCAACTCAGGTTCGTGCCGGAGGCCACGTGGGGCGCGGGCGACGTGTCCGTGTTTGGGTTCGAGGCGCAACGAGAGAGACAGGAGGGCGCTCCGCAGCCGGCGGCTGGCGGCGCGTTTCGCGATGCCGTGGCAGCGACCCCCGCGGCCGACCTCGCTCCGCCCGAGAACAGCGGGTGACCGTCCGTCCCTCCGGCCGAGTCACGCGCCCGCGCGCGACGCCTGCCTGTCTAGTTCCGCGCCGAGTCGCGCCAGGGCGGCGGCCGCCGGTCGATCCCCCGCGAGATTCGCCAACTCGTGAGGGTCGGCGTCCAGGTCGTACAGCTCGTCAGGCCCGTCGACGCGGCGTATGAGCTTCCAGGCTCCGTCGAACGCCATACGCCACGGCCCCAACGCCGAGAGGACCACTTCGCGTCCGCCGTCGCTTCCGCCCGCGAGAGCCGGAACTAGCGAACGCGCCTCCATGTCGTGGGTCGGCGCCATGTTCGCCCAGTCCAGGAACGACGCCGCGAGGTCGAGAATCGTCGTCGGCTCGTGTCGCGTCACGCCTTCTTGCGCCCCGGCGCCGGCGACGACGAGAGGAACGCCAACCGATGGTTGGTAGGGCGCGTTCTTGCCCCAGCGCTCGCGATCCCCAAGCATCTCCCCGTGGTCCGAGCTGAAGACGATGATCGTGTTGTCCAGCTCTCCCCGCGCCTCGAGCGCGTCTACGTACCGGCCGACCCACGCGTCGATGTTGTCGACCATCGCCGCGTAGTTGCGACGGACTTCCTGGTGCGCTCGCGCCTCGAAAGAGGCGCACGGCGTCGGAGGCGGGAGCTGGATGCCCGCGTAAAGCCCTCGCATGTCCGCGGTGATGTCCCACGGGTTGTGCGGCCCAGTGAAGTTCACTTGCAGGAACCACGGTCGGTCGCTGGGAGCGTCGTCCAGCAATTGCAGGCCGTTCCGAGCGATCCAGTTGTCGCAGTAGTCGTCGTCGGAGAGGGTCGTTGGGAACGCCGCCCACCGGTTCCGCGCGGCGAAATCCGCGATGTGCGCGTGGCGCGCGCCGCGCTCCTCCAGATACTGCATGTACGGCCCGCGAGGTGTTTCCCGCCCGCTGTTGACGCCGTCGAGCTTGCCTTCGTTGTTGACACCATCAGAGAACCCCCACGCGGCCAGGTTCTTCCGCCCGTCTAGCCCCCAGGCGTCTCGGCCGGCGATGCAATCGCCCTTGTTCAGGTCGAACTTGCCGCAACCCATGACGTGGTAGCCGGAATCGCGCATCGCGCCGTAGATCGTCGCGGCGTCCAGCGGGACGTTCTCGCCGTTGCCCTGCACGGGACTCGAGTCGTATTCCACGCCAAGCGCGAGGCAAGCGCGGACGGGCGCGCAGAGCGGCGACGGACAGACGGCGTTCGTGAACGTCACGCCTCGCGCGCGCAACGCGTCCAGATGCGGTGTACGGACGGGTACTGACGCGTCCTGCCCGGCCCAGTCGTGGCGCAGTTGGTCCGGGAACAGGAACAGTATGTTGGGACGGTCGTCCTCACGGACGGTTGGCGTAGCTGAGGTCAGAATCCCAGATCCTTTCGCACGACGTTCAGGAGCGGCTCGCCCGCGACGTACCGCCGCAGATTCTCGACGAACAGATCTATCAGGCGTCCGAGGCGGTTCTGGGACCGCGCGGCGGCGTGGGGCGTCAGGATGACGTTGGGCAGATCCCACAACGGGCTGTCCTCGGGCAGCGGCTCGACCTCCGTCACGTCCAGACCCGCGCCGGCGATGCGTCCCTCCCGTAGCACCTCGATGAGCGCCGCTTCGTCGACGATGGGCCCACGGGCGCAGTTCACGAAGTACGCCGTCGGCTTCATGGCGGCGAGCTTGTCGGCGTCCACGAGGCCGCGGGTGTCTGGCGTTAGGGGGCAGGAGATGAGCACGGCGTCCGCGCGGCTCATCGCGTCCTTCAGCCCCGCCAGCGGCACGAGTTCGTCAACGACATCGGGCTTGTCGGTTCGGAACGCGTCGACGCCGATGACGTGCATGCTGAAGCCCTTGGCGCGCTGCGCGATGTGCGTGCCGATGCCTCCCATACCGAGGATGCAGACGGTGAAGCCCTGTATGTCGTCTATGTGCGGGCGTGCGCCTTCCCAGTTCTTGTGCGGCTTACGCGGCATGAACTCGTGCAGACCCCTGGCAAGGGCGAGGAGCAGGGCGAACGTGTGGTCGGCGACTTGAGGGCCGAACGTCCCAGCGCCGTTGGTCAGGACAACGTTCGGGTCCGCCAGCGCGGGGAACAGGTGCTTGTCGACGCCCGCGCTCCAGGTGTGCACCCACTTGACGTTGTGCAGGTGGGCAGTGGCGCGCTCGGTCACGTACCCGTAGAAGACATCGGCGCTCGGCCCGTGTTCTTCCACGTCGCCACGCTCCTCGGCGAACACGACCGTGTTGTCCGGGCCGGCGGCGGCCAGAATGGGCGCCCGCAACTCCTCGGGGACGATGTCCCCCACCAGTATGTTCACGAAGCCTCAACCCTCCCAGCGTCATGAGATGTTCGGGCGCCCTATGGGCCCGACGTATTCGGACAACCGTTCGACGAATCCCAGCAGCTCCATGTCACCCCAGCGCCTGCCAATGACCTGCACGCCGATGGGGAGACCGTCCGGCGCCAGGCCAAGGGGAGCGGTCGCCGCCGGGTGTCCGGTGAGATTGCACGGCGTCGTGTAACCGAGGCCCACCGTCCAGTAGGCGACGTCGTGACCGTCGACCGGTATGGGCTCTCCCGTGGGCCAGTGCGGAATCGCCGTCGTCATCGCCGTCGGAAGCAGCAGCACGTCGGCCTCCTCCAATAGCTCGTCTAGCGCCGCGCACAACGCGTCGCGTCGGTCCAGCGTGGCGGCGTACACGCGGTTGTCGGCGTCGAGCCCCCGGTAGGCTCCTCGGAGCAAGGCGTCGTCCGAGTCGGGGGCCATGCACAGCTGCTCGCGGAACTCCTCACGCGAGGGTTCGTCCATCTGCGAGCCGATCTCGGCGTAGGCAAGCTCGCCCCACGTCTCCATGAGCGGCGTGAATGACCAATCGACCGGCAGCGATTCGCGGATGTCGCAGCCGATGTCGGAGAGACCGTCCGCCAGAGCCGACATGGAAGCTATGATCGCTCGCGACGGTCTCGCGCCCGGGAGCTCGGCCGCCCAGGCCACGCGGTACGATGCGAGAGGCCGCGTCGCTGGCTCGGGAAGAGGCACGGGCGGTACCTCGCGATACACGCCGTCTGGGCCGGCCAGGAGGCGCAACGCCAACGACATGTCCTCCGCCGACCTCGCGAGAGGGCCGGGCTGCGACATGTGGCGTACCCCGCGCGGCGCGTGGCTCCCTCCCCGAGCCCGACCCGCCCGGGACACGAGGAACTCCGTCGGCTTCATCGCGAACACGCCGGAGTAGTGCGCCGGCACGCGGCTCGACCCGGCAAGGTCGCCTCCCAGCTCAAGTGCCGCCATGCCGGACGCAATCGCGGCGGCGCTGCCACCGGACGATCCGCCCGGTGTCCTGGTCACATCCCACGGGTTGTTCGTGCGGCCGAACAGCTCGTTCTCGCACTGGTAGTTCAGGCCCAGCGGCGGCATGTTTGTCTTGCCGAGGAGAATCGCCCCAGCCCCGAGCAGTCTGGCCACGGTAGTGGAATTCGCGTCCGGCACGACGTCGCCGAACGGCGGATGCCCGGAGGTGGTTCTCACGCCCGCGGTGTTGAAGGCGTCCTTGACCGTGATGGGAACGCCGTGTAGCGGCCCCCACGGTTCGCCACGCGCCAGGGCGGTGTCAGCGTCGCGCGCGCGCTCCAACGCAGCGTCGGCGCATAGCGTCACGACGGCGTTTAGCGCGCGGTTCACCTTGTCGATCTGCGCGAGGTGGGCCTCGACGGCTTCGACCGCAGATGCCTCCCGCCGGCGTATCACGCCTGCCAAGTCCAGCGCCGTGCGGTGTATCAGCGTGCCCACATGGACTCCTCGCTACCAGTCGCGCACCGACCCGTCGAAGGCCTTTACCTTCGGCTGCCGGCGCGCGCGGAACGGCTCCGACAACGCCGCTGCCTCGTCGACGTCCACGCCGAGGCCCGGCGCGGTCAGAGGCAGGGCGTACCCGTCCGTCACGGCCGGGAATGGCGCCGCGATCTTCGACGCGGCGGGCGGCTCGCGGTTGATCCACGGGGCTTCGAGCATCACGACGTTCGCAAGCGCGAGCGCCGCCTGCATGCTCGCTGCCGTGCCGACCGGTCCCGCGTTGTTGTGCAGCACGACGCCGATGTAGTTCGTCTCCGCCATCGCCGCGATCTTGCGCAGCTCCGTGATGCCGGCGCAGTGACAGATGTCCGGGCGAATGTAGTTGACGTAGCTGCCCTCGATGAGTTCGCGGAAGTCCCACTTGTTGTGGTAGCGCTCTCCCGCCGCCAGGGGCAACGCCGTCTTGTCGCGCACCTGCGCCATGGCGGCGGGATTCTCGTGGCGTATGGGATCCTCGATGAAGAAGGGACGGTACTCGCGCACGCGGTCGGCGAGCTGGATGACCCACTCTGGGTCGTATCTACCGTGACACTCGATGAGGATGTCGACACCCTCGCCGACGGCCTCACGGATGGCCGCGGTGAACTCCACCTGCTGGTCCACCGCTGTCTGGTGGTCGTGGACCTCCTCGCGGTCGTACGCGTGGAAGCCGCGGAAGCGGATCGCCGTGATTCCGCGGGACGCGCGCTCGCGGGCGTTCTCGGCGATTTCCTCCGCGGTGTCGCCCGTGACATGGCCGTAGAGGCGCACCCTGGTCCTCGCCAGCCCCCCGAGCAACTCGTACACTGGCACGCCGAGGCTTTTGCCCTTGATGTCCCATAGAGCCATGTCGATGCCGGCGATAGCCGCTCCCGTCACGGGGCCGCCGCGCATGAACAGCGTGCGGAAGCAAGACTGCCACAGATGCTCTATCCGACACGGGTCTTCGCCGATGAGGTAGGGCTTGAGGTCGTCCAGCATCCCGGCGACGGCTTGAGGGAAGAAGTGCACCGTCGCCTCGCCGACACCCGTGACTCCGTCATCCGTCTCTATGAACACGAACAGGGCTGGACTGCCCAACTCCGTCGTCAGGTGATGCCGAACGTCCGTGATCGTCATGGAAGCCCTGCCGTGCGCTGGCGTGAGATGGCGCGGACGGCGCCTACATTAGCGCGCCCTGCACGAGGGCTCAACCACGAACCAACCCTAGCAGTAACACAGAGCCGCTCGCGACCGTTCCATGTTGGTGGACGAACAGGGATCACTCGCGAGGAGCAGTGCCATGGTTCGCAGATACGCGTTGGCGTTCGGTTTGGCCGCCGGCCTCGCCGCCGGGGCGATTGGATGCGGTGGGTCGTCGCCCACGGACGACAGCTTCGACGACTTCTCGGACACCGGGAGCGATGTCGTCCTGAACGTGGGCGTACAGGTAGACAAGACGACAGCCGGCCCCGGCGATGTGATACAGCTGTCCGCGACGGTGGACGCGGTGCGGGCCGAGTCGCTGACGTTCAGTTGGGTAAATGTGACAGGTCACGGGCAACTGGTGGGCGAGGAGCACGGCTCGGTGTCGGGGGCCTTCACCATCCAGTGGGAAGCGCCCGCCGAACTGGACGTGGGGTCTGTCAAGGTAGAGGTGATCCACCTTGTAGTCACCGCCATCTCGCAGGTCATCGAGTCGACTGACACGGGCGTGCAGACGTCGCACGACATCGCGGCCGAGATGAGAACCATCCCCATCACGATCACGACGGCGCAGTAGTTAGGTAGCGACGAAGAACGGGTTGCTCGAGCCGCTCTTGGCCACCTTCACCTCGGCGCGCTTCGTGCAGCGCGGACACCATCCCACGAAGGCGGTACCCGCCCTGTTAAGCGGGATGCGTATGTACACGTTGCAGCAATCGAACTTCACGCCGATGAACGGCTTCGGCTTGCCCTCTGACTTCTTGTCCGCAGTCGCCATGTCTCTCAGTTCCCTGGATGCCCACCAGGTGTTTACCACGTCCTCGGTGGCGGCATCAACGCGCGCGGTCTCTACTTCGCGAGCAGGAGTCGCCGCACGGATGTGTGGTCGCCCGCTCGCAGTTCGACGTAGTAGGGTCCGCTAGCCGCCATGTCGCCGGTGTCGGAGCGGCCGTCCCAGTAGTGGGCGCTGTCCCGTCCCGCGTAGGTACCTGCCTCTCGTCGGCCCAGATCCCAGGATCTGACGACGCGCCCCCGGCTGTCATACACCGTGACGAACACGTCGGCAGCCTGCGCCAGGTCGAAGGGGATCCACGTCTCCGGGTTGAATGGGTTCGGGTAGTTCGGGTGGAGGGCGGTCGTCGCGGGCGGGTCGGCGCCAAGCCCGCGCGTCAGGATGATGTCGCCGAGAGCGCGTCTCGCGCCTGTCACATCAACGGCCTCGACTGAGCGCAACGCGACGTTCCGCGGCTGGCCATCCGCCACGCGGATGCGCAGGGGATTGGGCAGCATGGCGCCGCGCCCAGTCGCGACGGCGACAACGCGGCCGTCCGCCTCGAAGGTCCAGACACCGTCCGTTGGGGCCACCGCGACAGCGCTCGCGGGCGAAATCGAGAACGCCACGCCGGCGGCGTCTCCGACCGGCAGGGCCAGCCACCCGGACGAATCAACGCTCACGCTGCTGGCGCCCGGTGTCGTGGCTGGGGCCAGCGCGATGGCGTCACCGAACTGCGATGCGACGGTAACGAGATCCAGGATGTTGACGACGTCGTCACCGTTGACGTCGGGACTGAAGCCGTCGAATGGGCCGGCGTCGCCGAACTGCTGCGCGACCGCGACCAGGTCGGCGATGTCGACGACGCCGTCGCGGTTCACGTCTGGCGACGGTTCGAGACCGGTCATGGAGTGGTCGTCGAAGATCGCCATCATTTCGTCGCGTAGCGGATAGCCCCGGCTGAGCCACTCGTCGCGAACCGTGAGCACCGAGTACGGGCGCGCCTCGCCGAATATGGTCCACACGAGCTCGAATTGGCCGTCGATTTCGTCATCGTCGATGCCTACCGCGAGGTCGTTGCTCTGCGGCCCATCGGTGATGTCCCAGAGGACGCTGGCGACCGCCCCTTCGACCTTCTCACCCATGGTGTTCGTGCCGACCTGTATGTCCCTGCCGGTGTACCAGAAGTTCGTCTCGATGTTCGGGAAGTCAGAGTTGATGAACGAGGTAACGTTGAGCGCGTCGTCGTCGACGGCCGCTGCCATG
Source organism: uncultured bacterium (assembly GCA_964473525.1). Taxonomy (GTDB): domain Bacteria; phylum Poribacteria; class WGA-4E. The sequence continues at coordinate 82,691 of CAYYPK010000023.1, read as the reverse complement.
AACTCCGCCCACCCCTCGCTGATGGCGAACTCCTCATCCGACACCGTGCTCAGCTTGTGCGGGCCGGAGAAGTCACCGAATGGAATCGCGTCGAACCTGTTCCCGTAGAGCGGCGTCATGACCGCGTGTCCGTATTCGTGGAGCATCGCCGTACGGTCGTTCGCGTGCTCGAAGGCGATCTCCATCCGCTCGTCGCCGAGGGCGCCGTTGCGCCGCGATTCGGCAGCGTAGAATGTCGCGTCCTGCGCGGACGGAAACAGCACCGGGATCTTGTCGCGCGTGAAGGCGACCTCCGCGATGAGGAAGTCGCGAGCGTCCAACACCGCATTGAAGACGTGCCCGACCATGTGGCTGGCGTCCGCGCGCTCCCACCGTAGTTCGAAGTCGAGCGACGCGCCTGGCTCGGCGTCCGCCCACTCGGTGTCCCGCTCGTACGCGCCGCCGCTTGACGGCGACAGCGACAGCGTGTCGTTGTCGAGGATGGCTCGTAGCCTGTAGATGCGCGCCGATCCGTCTGGGTTCGCCGCGGAGACCGGCAAGAATTCGAACCGCCCATCCACGTCAGTCATCACCACTTCGACGTTCGCCTCGACATCGAACGCCCCCTGGGTGACTCGCTCCACCAGGCGCACCTGGGCCTCGCGGATAGGCTCCTGGAAGCCGGTCGTGTCGTCGTGGTAGCTGAGGCTTCCTGAATAGGCCGTCTCACCGACGCCGACACCGGCCTGGCGCTTGATAGCGACGTTCGGAACGAACGGCTCGACGTACGCTGGGTCATACGGGAACGGCGTCGCGCTATCGTAGGAGCCCTCAGGCCGGACCCGCACGTACCGCACGAAGACGGTCGCTGGCGTGCCAGGACGAGCCCCGGCAGCGCGGACCAGAGCCACGATCTGGTAGTCGCCGGGTCGGTCGACGCGAACCGTCGTGGCTGTCGTGTAGCCGCTCATGTCGCTGATGGGCGCGCCGACGAGCGCCGGCGGCGGGCCGGACGCGGCGGGGAGAATCCACTCGACGGTGGCCACGCCAGGCCCCGCGGCCCCCGGAGCGATGTGCAGCCGGTAAGTGCCCTCGACGCCGACGCGCGGCGTCTTCACGGCCTCGATCGACCCAACGAATGCCCGTGGCCGCTGTCGCGAACACAGGATGCGCCAATCGTCTGCGTCACTCCCGGGCGCCGCAACGGCGGCGCACGTGACGATCCCTAGCCACACCGCGTAGACCAATCTCCCCATCCGTGTCTCCCGCATGCCGTGCTGCCGCTCCCGTTGCGGCGTCAGTCCCCGCCGTCGCCATCGTGCCTCGAAGTAGCGGGGATGTTCCGGCGGATGAACCCCTCGACGTCGTGGCACACCTTCATCAGGACGTCCAGGTCTCTCTTCTCAAGAACGGCGCGACCGAAGAAGCGTTCAAGCGCCGTGTCAATAACTTCCCATCGGTCGTTCATGGGCCGGAAATCTGTCAGCCGCAACACCTTCTCGATGCGTTCAATGGCTGCCCGTGTGTGCCGCCTGTCGGCGAGGTCGAAGGCTACGGGTGCAACGTCCCCTAGGCTGGCGGTGTATACCTCATAGGCGAATATCTGGACCGCTTGCGACAGGTTCAGCGAGGGATTCTTCGTCGCCATGGGCACGCTGGCCACGATGTCGCAACGAGCCAGATCCTCGTTGGAGATGCCCTTGTCCTCCTTGCCGAAGACAACCGCCACCTTGTGCGATTGCGAGACCCGCGCGATCTCCTCCGCGGCCTCGCGCGCTGGTATCGGCTGCGCGATCCGTCGCACGCGACGCCGGTGCGTCGTGCCGACCACAAGGTGCGCGTCCTGGAGCGCCTCCTCGAGGCTGTCCGTCTCGCGCGCGGCAAAGAGGATATCCTTGGAATTCATGGCGAACTTCCGCGCCTCGGACGACTCCTGCCAGTGCGGTGGCGCGCTCACCAGCCACAGGTCGCTCAGACCCATGCCCTTCAGGGCTCGCGCCGACGAGCCGATGTTCCCGGGCTGTATCGGCGAGATGAGCACCGTACGCACGTTGCCGAGGTTCTCGGGAGCGTCCGCGCGTAGGGCGCGGGCCTCCTCGGGCTCCAGATCGTCCGCCATCAGCCGCTCGCGCGCCACGTGCGTCTCCCCGTGCGTCACCAGGTTTCGCGCTGTCATCTCAGGCCCGCCAATGGTAACGTCTGCTGAAGCGGGATTGAAGCGCGCTAGTGGCTGTCGGGAGGCGATGCTAACAAAGAGTTCACACCCCGCCGTCGGATGCCGGGTAAACTCTAGTGTGCCGGCTGCTTGCGCAGGGAGCGAGGGAGGCGAGACATCCACCACATAGAAGACGCCAAGCGGGCGATCATCGAGAAGCTCGACCGCGGCGGACGCGTCGACCGTAGTCGCCTGTACGCGGGGGCGCAGTACCCCGCCTCGCTTATCACGGGCGCCATCGCTCGCCTCGAATCCGACCGCGAGATCAAGCGCGACGTGGGTTCGGACGGCCGTGAGTATTACGAACGCTGCAAGCCTTCGACGGTCAAGAAGGTGCTACGCCTCCTCAAGAAATAGCGTACAACGTCGGCGACGATTCGCTCAGCCACGTACGCACAGGCGCCGCGAAGGAATACCAGCATGTCGGAGAAGACCAAGCAGGACTACATCAGCGAAGGCCTCGACCTCTTTGCCGCAGGCAAATACCACGAGGCGATTGAGCTCTACGAAAAAGCGCTGGAACTGGACGCCAGCTATGTCGAAGCGCACCTCGCCATCGGCAAAGCCTACGAGCTGATGGGGGCGCTTGACGAAGCGGTGCAGATCCTCAAGAAGGGCCTCGAGGAGAACCCGTCCGAGCCGTTCCTGCACACGAGCCTGTCGCAGTGCTACCAGAAGCAGGGGCTGATACCGGAAGCCGAGGAAGAGATGGCGATTGCGCACCAGCTTCAGCAGAGCGGGGCGTAGTCCGTCGAGCGCGCGCTACTCGTAAAGGTCGGTGCTCAGGTACTTCATACCCGAGTCGCAAGCGACGGTGACCACGGTCGCGCTGGCCGGCAGGTCAGCGGCGATCCGGGCGGCGGCCCACACGTTCGCTCCCGAAGAGAACCCGGCCACGATGCCTTCGTTCCGGGCGAGACGCCGCGCGGTCTGCGTGGCGTCGGAGTCCGTGACTCCGATGTACCCAGCGACGAGAGACTCGTCCCAGAAGCCAGGCGTCGTGGCGTAGCCGATGCCCTGCATCTGATGTCGCGTGTCGGTGACCCGCTCGCCCGCCAAGTAGGCCGCTGACGCGGGCTCGACGGCGTAACAGCGCGTGTCGGCGCCGGCCGCCCTCAGACCACGCGCAACGCCGGTGAAGAGACCGCCCGTGCCGACCGCCGCGATGAACGCGTCTATCGGACGTCCGGTCTGCTCCAGTATCTCCGGCGCCGTGCCAAGCTCGTGGGCGCGCGGGTTGCTGGGGTTGTTGAACTGGTCAGCGCGGAACGCCCCAAGCTCCCGTGTGAGCTCCCGCGCGCGATCGTCCACCAGCGCCAGATCCTCCTTCGACACCTTGCCAGGATCTGACCCGCCGGCCTGCGGCACGATTTCGACGCGGGCGCCCAGCGCGCGCATCATGCGCCGCCGTTCGACAGAGTTGCCCTCCGACATGACCGCGACCATCTGGTAGCCGCGCGCGCGACACGCGATGGCGAGCCCCGTGCCCGTGTTGCCACTGGTCAACTCAACGACCGTGCCGCCCGGTTGCAGCGCCCCTGCGGTCTCCGCGTCGTGCACGATCTGTCGTGCGATGCGGTCCTTCATGCTCCCGCCAGGCGACATGTACTCGAGCTTGACGTAGACGGCCGCCGAGGCGTCCGGGACGGTGCGCCACAGACGCACTAGCGGCGTCGCCCCTATGGCGTCGAGGATGGTGGGGTCTGGGCTCAAGTGCGTCGTTCCCCGGCGAGATGTTGCGCAGCGGCAGCCACGACCGGGTCGGCGCCTATGCGCAGGAGCGGAGCGCAGTAGCCGACGCCGCACACGCCCGCCTGTCCAGGGTGGCACGGGTTGCATCCCCGGTCGAACCCGCTCCGCAAGACCGTGTGCTCATCCCCATAGGGGCCGCTGCGGACGTCGTCGGTAGGTTCGAACAGGGCAACGACGGGCGTCCCCACGGCGTCCGCGATGTGCATCGGGCCGGTGTCGTTGCCAATGTGCAGGTCGCACGCGGCGATGACGGCGGTCATCTCGCGGAGAGACATCCGAGCGACGGGATGCGCCATCTCCGCAGCCTCGGAGAAGGCCGCCACCCGGTCGCCGTCATCGGGGCCGGCAAGCAGCGCGACAGCCGCGCCGTGCTCCGTGGCGAGGCGGTCGGCGACGGTCGCGAACCGCTCTGGAGGCCACAGCTTGTAGTGCCATCCACCACCGAGGTGCATCGTCACGCGCGGCCCACCAGCCCCGTCAAGCCACTCAGACGCGGCCTGCGCCTCCTCTGCGGAGGGTGTGAGCGTTGGGCGCGCGTGGTCGACCGACGCTCCAGCGGCCCGGATCGCGCCCAGGTAGCGGTCGACCGCGTGCCTACGGCCTCGTTCGCGCAGCCGAATGCGACTCGCGCCAATGAAGCGCGAATACAGCGCGTCCTTGAGGTCCACCACGACGTCGAACCGTCGGCGCCGCAACTCACGGACGAGCCCGGATCTGCCGAGGAATCCGCCCTGGCTCTCGCGCGAGTGGGCGATTACCTCGTCGATTCCCGGCTCGTCCTCGAGGAGCGCCGCTGGCGTCGGCCCCGCCAGGAACGTGATCCGCGAGGGGGCGTAGAGCTCGCGCAGCGGCTCGACGACGCAGGTTGACAGGACGGCGTCTCCGATGTGGGAAAAGCTCATGACGAGGACATCGGTCATTGGTTTCGGCCCTCCTTCAGAGCGGTCAACGCCGCGTCCACTACCCAGTCCGTCGGTATCTGACGGACGTTGCTCGCGCCCTGCTCGGCCGATAGGGCGCCGTCCCGCGTGGCGTCCGGCCTGACGAGGATTGCCGCCGGCTGGCGGGGCATCCACCGACGGTGGTCGGTCGGCCCGAACACCGCTGCCAGCGGCGTGCCCAGCGCCGCAGCCAGATGCATCGGCCCAGAGTCGTTGAGCAGCATGACATCCGCGCGCGCCATGAGGGCCATCGTGTGGCGGAGGGTCGTGGGGCCGGGTCGCACGACAGGGAGTGGGGACGCCGCGACGATCGCGTCCGCGCCGAGGCCGTCGCCCGGCCCTTCGAGAACCGAGATGCGCGCGTTCCCTCCGAGCGCGTCGGCTACCTCAGCCGCGGCGCGCGCGAACCGTACCTCGGGATACCGCTTGTCGTGGCTGCTGGCGCCGGGGTGTACGCCGACGACGGGGGCGTCATCTCCGACATCCAGCTCCGCCATGCGGTGGTGGGCCCAAACGCGTTCACCCTCTGTCACTGACACGCAGGGATGCTCGGCCGCATCTCCGTGCGGGACTTCGGCGCCAAGGGCGCTCACAAGCCGTGCGCTGCGGTCCACTTCATGCTCCAGGTGGCTCGCGTGGCCGCCCGCGAGACGCTGAGTGAGCAACACGCTCCCGGGCTTGCCGGCGTAGCCGACGCGGATGCGAGCCCCGGAGCCCGCGGCCAGGATGTTCGCGAACGTCGCGGTCCGCATGGCCACTACCGCGTCGTAGCGTCGTTCGCGGAGGCGCCTGGCGGCTCGGAAGAGGCCTCCGGGCCCTCGGTCGCCGCCACGCGCATCGTACACGACGGTTCCCGAGACGTGGGTCTCCGCCTCTACGACGGCGGCGTTGAGTGGTGACGCCAGGACGTCGATGCGCGCGCCTGGACGCGCGCGGGAGAGCGCTGCGAATGCGGGCAGCGCGCACACCATGTCTCCTATGCCGTCGGGTCTAATGCAGAGGATTCGCTCTATGGTCATGACTCCCGAGGGCGTAACCATCTCGGAGATATTCTATACCGCGTCGCCGGCTGTCGCCATCGCGCGTCGACACGCCCGGGCCACGCGAGTACAATGCCGAGGCGCGCCGCGCTCTGTCGCCGAGGTGCGCGTATCTAGCCGACGACGGAGACCGCCATGGCGCGAGCACGCTCGACCGACCTCCCTTTTGGCGTCGCGCCAACGGTACACAGATCGCCTTCGCAGACCGGATCGGACGGCGTGCGACGCGCAGCGCGTATCCGCCTCGACGAGGTGTCCGCGGACTACCCCGGCGACGGGGCCGAGCCGACGTACGCGCACGTCAACCTGCTACAGCCTCCGCGCGACGGTCAGCCCGTCGTGTGGGCGTCGGGCGGGGACAACACGCTCCGTCTGTACCGCAGCGAGGAGATGCGCGGCGGCGGCATCGCGTTTGTCATCACCAGCCTTGTTTACGACGACTGAGGATCCTTTGCCCATGCTCTCGGACGCCCGGGTTACGCGCGGCTTCGCCGCGGTCGTGTCTACGTTTGCGCTGAGCCTATTCCTATTGTCGAACGCCCTCGCAGGCGAGGTAACGCACATCCGCGCGGAGGATCTGCCCGAGCCGTTCGCGACGGAGTCGGCGGGCAACCCGCCAATCACGCTGCCCCAGATGAAGCCTGACCTCCTAGCGCTCCCGAACGGCTTCGAGGTGAAGCTGTGGGCGGAGGGGCTACAGATCCCGCGGCAGGCGTACATCGCCCCGAATGGCGACGCGCTGATCGTCGAGACGGGCGCGCGCAAGGTAACGCTCATGCGCGACACAGACGACGACGGGGTAGCGGATTTCCGCGCGGACCTCGTCACCGACCTAAACCAGCCGTTCGGCATCGACATGCACGACGGCCATCTCTACGTGGCCAACACCGACAGCGTGTTGCGCGCTCCGTACAGCGTGGGCTCCGACACGCTGGACGCGGAGCCAGTTGTCGTAGTCGATGGGATCCCGGGCGGCGGGCACTGGACGCGTGACGTCATCTTCTCGCCCGGTGGCGACAAGATGTACGTGTCCGTTGGCTCCGCGTCCAACATCAGCGAAGAGGACGCGCCGCGCGCGACGATCATGGAGTACAACCCGGACGGCACGGGCGGACGCGTGTACGCCAGTGGACTCCGCAACCCGGTTGGCCTGCGGTTCAGCCCGGCGACCGGCAAGCTCTGGACGGCCGTCAACGAGCGCGACGGCCTCGGCGATGATCTGCCGCCAGACTACGCGACATCGGTGGTAGATGGCGGATTCTACGGCTGGCCGTACTCGTACATCGGACAGAACCCGGAGCCGCGTCACAATGGGAAGCGGATGGATCTCGTAGAGACGGCGATCGTCCCCGACGTGCTGATCCAGGCGCATTCCGCCGCCCTGGGGCTGCTGTTCTACACCGGCGACATGTTCCCGGAGGAGTACCGCGGCGAGCTGCTCATTGCGCTGCACGGCTCCTGGAATCGCGCCGAGCGCACGGGATACAAGCTCATCCGCGCGCACATGGACGAGGATGGGAACGCGGTAGGCTCCTACGAGGACTTCCTCACGGGCTGGAGCACCGACCCGGAGTCCAAGATGGTGTGGGGAAGACCGGTCGGGCTGGCGCAGATGCTAGACGGCTCGGTCCTGGTGCTAGACGACGGTGGCAACCGCATCTGGCGCGTCGCCTCCAACTGATGCGGATCGAGCGTACGCATTGGGGCGCCGGCGCACCTTACGCTGGCGCCCTTCACACGTACGCCACCACGCTAGCGCGGCCGTAGGTTGGGCAGCTCCAGCTTCGTCCCGCCTTCGACCGCGGATTCGTGCGCGAACACGCCAGGCAGCGTCATATCTAGACCTGCGTAGACGTCGATGGCTGGCGCGGCCTCACCGCGGATGGCGCGTAGGAAGTCGGCGACCATGTAGTATTCGGCCGTCCCGTGGCCGCCCACGGTGGCTCCTGGTGGCGCGTCCTCGTGATCGTAGGAGAACGGCACGGGCCCGAACTGGCTAGGGCCGTTGCTCTGCACCTGGCCTCGGGCGCCCGTCCCTTCGCGCGACGTCTCCAAGCACCCCTTGGTACCGAACACGCTGAAGTAGTGGTGCGCTCCGGCGCGCGCGATCTGGAAGCCGCACAGGAGCTTGATGAGAACGCCACCCTCTGTCCTGAACAGCGCGACTTCCATGTCCGCGCCGGGAAGCTCAGCGTCGCAGGTGCGGGTGGTCTGCGCCCCGATGGCATCGACGATGAGGTCGCCCGTCCATTCCAACACGGGCCCAAGACTGTGCGTGCAGTAGTAGAGCGGCGCCATGCTGGCCCGCCACGTCAGGCGGCCGTCCGGGTAGCGCATGATGCTGCGGCAGTCGTGCACGTATTCGGCTTCGATGTACGTGACGTCGCCGATCTCTCCGCGCTCGATGCGCGCGCGCCAATCGGAGACGAAATGCCAGTAGTTCGAGTTCTCCGCGAACATGAACACGCTGCTCGCCCGCTCGACGGCGGCGACCAGAGCGTTTGCTTGTTCCATCACCACCCCGGATGTGTCGCCGTAGATCATGGGCACTTCGCACAGCACATGGCGCCCAGCGTCCAGCGCCTCGACTGAGTGCAGCGCGTGCAGGTGCGGCGGGGTCGCGACGATGACGGCGTCCATGTCGTGAGCGAGGAACGCGTCGTAGTCCTCGTAGCCGGCCTCCACGCCCATCTCGTCGCGCGCTCTGTCGAGCAACGGCGACTCGAGATCGCAGGCGGCTACGACGTCGACATCGTCGAACATCGCCGCGACGGACGCGACCGCCCATCCTCGCCGCAGGCCGGCGACGCCAACTCGGTATGCCATGGTGCGCTCTCCTCCGGTTCGGACTGGTCGACGGACATCGCCCTGTGAACGCCCATCATAGTTGAGCGCCAGCCGGTTCGCACTGTTGCCGCCGCGGGCTCCGGGGCAGTAGACTTGGCGGCGTCCCGGCCCATGCCAGAGAAACGCGGAGCCCCATGGACGACAGCGCGGATCTGACTCCCTTCATAGTCACGGTGACCGCACGCGACCGCGTGGGGATCGTCGCGACGATCACTCGCACGCTCGCGGACATGGGAGCGCATGTGCTGGCGCTGAGTCAGACCGTCATGGGCGGGTACTTTACCATCACGCTGTCGTGTGACGTCCCTGGTTCGCCAACGGCGGAGGAGATCCAGGGCGCCCTTGAGTCCAGCGGCGGGGAGCAGGGGCTTTCGGTGCACGTCGCGGGGCGCGTGGAGGCCGCGGTAGGGGCGCCAGACGACGCCACCACGGAACGACAGATACTCACCGTCACGGGTCGCGACAGACCCGGTATCATCGCGCACATGACGGCGTACCTCGCCGGGCGCGGCATGAACATCGAGGACTTCCACGCCGAGGCCGACGACGGCTCATTCACAATGATCGTGCAGATCAGCGTCGAGGCCGGCCACGACGCCAATCAGACCCGCATCGACCTGGAAGACCTGGGCGCCGAAATCGACCTTCGGGCGCACCTCGTGCACGGCGACATCTTCCGCGCCACCAGTGAAATAGCGGCCGTCCGCCGGCTCGTCCGACCCGTGTCTCGTGGAGGCCGCTAGGCTATGCTGCGCACCGAGGACATCCTACTCACGCTGCGCATGTTCCAGGAGGAGAACCTGGACGTCCGCACGGTGACGATGGGTGTCAACCTGCTGGACTGCTCCTCGCCCTCGCTGGACGCGTTGTGCCGCAAGGTGCATCACAAGGTGCGGCACGTTGCCGGCCGAATGGTCGAGACGGGACGGCGGACGGCGGATCGGTACGGCATCCCCATCGTGAACTACCGCGTTGCCGTGACGCCGATCTCGCTCGTCGCCGCGGGTCACGACGCGGCAGGCATGGTGCGCGTCGCACAGGCGCTCGACGAGGCGGCGCGCGACATCGGGGTCGACTTCCTGGGTGGCTACTCCGTCATGGCGCACAAGCACGCCGGAGAGGCGGACAGGGCGCTTATCGAGAGTCTGCCAGAGGCGCTGTCGAGTACGGAACGCGTGTGCGGGTCCGCAAACGTCGCGTCCACGCGGGCGGGGATCAACGTCTCCGCGATCGTCGACATCGCGCGGTCACTGATGGATCTATCCGCGCGCACCGCCGACGTGGATGGGTTCGGGTGCGCGAAGTTCGTGGTGTTCGCGAACATCCCCGAGGACAGCCCGTTCATGGCGGGCGCCGTCCACGGCGTCGGCGAGGCGGACGCCGTGATCAATGTGGGCGTCAGCGGGCCGGGCGTCATCAACAAGGCAGCGCGGCGCCTGCGCGAGATGGACGAGGACGTCACACTTGGCGCCATGGCGGAAGAGATCAAGTGCACCGCGTTCCGCGTCACGCGCATCGGCGAGCTCATCGGGCGTGAGGTAGCCGAGGGTTTGGGCGTGCGCTTCGGAATCGTGGACCTGTCGCTCGCGCCGACACCCACGGTCGGCGACTCCATCGGCGAGATCTTGCAGGCGCTGGGTATCGAGACAGTAGGCGCTGCTGGCTCCACCGCAGCCCTGGCGCTGCTGACGGACGCCGTCAAAAAGGGCGGAGCGTTCGCGTCGTCCTCCGTCGGCGGGCTCTCGGGCGCGTTCATTCCCGTGAGCGAAGACCACGTCCTGGCCGACGCGGCCCGACGAGGCGACCTCACGCTGGACAAGCTTGAGGCCATGACCAGCGTGTGCTCGGTCGGCCTCGACATGGTGGCGATCCCTGGAGACACGCACTACGAGACGCTCGCGGCCGCTATCGCCGACGAAGCCGCCATCGGCATGATGAACGGCAAGACGACGGCGTGTCGATTCGTGCCCGTACCCGGCAAGGACGTTGGAGACACGGTGGTGTTCGGCGGCCTGTTCGGCGAGGCGCCGATCATGGCGCTTCGGCCCGGCGGCGAGCAGTTCGTGCGCTTTGGGGGCCGCGTTCCAGCGCCGATACACTCCCTGCGCAACTGATCTCACGAGGGGAGTTGTGGTTGCTTCCCCTGCATTCACCGACTAGAATTGCCAACGGCACAAATCCGGCAATGCGCAGCTATTTGAGCGTGACCGAAGGTCGAGGACAAGCTGAATGATCCGTGGCGCCCAACCGAAGCATAAGATCTGCAGAAAGGCCGGGTTCTGCCTGTGGGCCAACCCCAAGTGCCCGGCGTCCCGTGGTCGTACGAACCTAGCCGGTGAGCACGGCGGGAAGAACTACCGCCGCTCCGACTACTATCGGATGCTCTTCGAGAAGCAGAAGCTCCGCTATACGTACAACATCACCGAGAAGCAGTTCAGGACCACCTTCGACGAGGCGAAGCGCATGCGCGGCGTCACGGCGGAGAACTTCATGGTGCTGCTCGAGACTCGTCTAGACGCCGTGATCTTCCGCGCGGGCTTCGCCAGTTCGCCCTTCCAGGCCCGTCAGTTGGTGTCGCACGGGCACTTCCTGATGGACGGCAAGAAGGCGTCGATTCCGTCCATGCGCGTCAAGCCGGGGCAGACGATCTCCATCCGGCCGAAGTCGCAGAACCAGGAATGGGCGCAGGTCGCCCTGGACCGCCTGGGCGAGTTCAACGTGCCGTACATTGAGGTCAGCAGCGATCAGGGCACCGCGACGGTGACACAGATCCCGATGATGGAACACATCCCGGTCGGCGGGATCGACATCCAGCAGACCGTGTCGTACTACTCGCGTCTGTAGTCGGAACGCACAACCAGTTTCCATGCGCGGGGTCGGGCCAAGCTCGACCCCGTTCGTGTGCCCGGGGGCTGGCTGCCGCTACTTCGCGGCGCCCCAGTTAGGGCCGACGCCCACGTCCACGCGGATTGGCGCCCTGAATTCCCGGCCCTTGGCGTCGAAGACCGGGCTCTCCATCGTCTGGCGTATCAGGGCGACCGCCTCGTCCGCAGCCTCCGCAGGCGCCTCGAAGAGTATCTCGTCGTGCACCTGCATCAGCATGCGCACGTCGTCAGGCAGCGCGTGGTCGAGAGCGATCATCTTGTCGCGGCAGATGTCCGCCGCTGTGCTCTGAATCAGGGAGTTGAACGCGGCGCGGTTTGGCCCGCCGGGGAAGCGGCGACGCCTCCCGTACATGCTGATGACCTGCCCGTTCGCCGCGGCGTATGCCAGCACTTCCTCACGGAAGCCCTTGATGTTGGCGTACGTGCGGAAGTAGGCGTTCATGAAGCTCTCCGCCTGGTGCACGCTCAGACCGGTGCTGGACGCTAGTCGGGGCGCCCCCATGCCGTAGATCAGCCCGAAGTTCACCGCCTTGGCCAGGCTGCGCTCGTCGTCCGTGACGTCCTCGACGGGTTTGCCCATGATGTCGGCGATGGTCTGCCGATGCAGGTCGCTCCCCGCTCGGAACGCCTCGAGCATCTTCGGGTCGCGCGAGTAATGCGCCGCGCATCGCAGCTCGATCTGCGAGAAGTCGGCGTCTATGAGGACGTGTCCCTCCGGCGCGACGAACGCTGACCGCACGTCGGCTTCGCGGGGAATGCTTTGCAGGTTCGGGTCGTTCGACGACATCCGTCCGGTGACCGTCCCGACCTGGTTTATATTGCAGTGAATGCGGCCCGTGTCTGGGTGTATGAGCTTGGGCAGCTTGTCGACGTAACCGGTAAGGAGCGTTGTGAGTTCGCGATGCTCGATGAGCAGCGGCACGACTGGGTGCGCGTGGCGGATCGCTTCGAGCGCGGCGTGGTTCACTGACGGCCTGCCCGACCGTGTCTCGTGCCCTGCGGGAAGGCCGAGACGGTCGTAGAGCATCGCTGACACGGCCGTGGGCGAGGTGACCATGATCGGGCCCCCAGCGTGGGTGTAGATGCCCTCGGCGAGCTCACGTAGCCGCGCATGGTACCTCTCGCCGACCACGGTCAGATGCTCCGTGTCGACGAGGATGCCGTTGCGTTCCATTCGCCGCACGACGCCCATCGTCGGCGCCTCGTATTCGTCGTAGAGCCGCGCGAGCGTGGGCGTGGCGTCCAGTTCAGGGCGGAAGCGTTGGTAGAGCTGGAACGTGTAGTCGGCGTCCGCACAAGCGTACTCGGCGAGTTCGGGGGTCTCCGCGAAGAGGGAGAGCTGGTCGCTGAGATCCGAATACTCCACGGGGTCAGCGCCCAACAGATCGCGGGCAAGGCGCTTCAGGCCCTTGGGCCGGTTCTCGTCGAGTAGGTGGGCGGCGAGCATCGTATCGAAGATGTCCTCGTCGCCCAAGGGTAGGCCATGGCGCTCGAGCACTGTCAGGTCGTATTTGGCGTGGTGGAACACAAGCCGCTTGCCGCGAAGCGCCTTCGCGAGTGAGGCCCGGTCGAAACGGTCGGCTGGGAGCCACCACGCCTTGCCTGGCTCGCCGCAGAACGACGCGCCGACGAGGTTCGCGGTGTGCGCGTTCGTGGAGTCGGTTTCGGTGTCAACGGCGAGCGTCGCGTACGGGGCGAGGGCGGAGGTGTCAGGGAGTTCGCCGTAGTCTGTCCCGCTAGCCATCGGTGACCCTCCCACACGTAGATGGGCGCCATCGCGGGGAAGGTCAACGCAGAGGCTCGGACGCACGCGAGCTAGGGGAATACCAACTGCACGACAGACCCGATGCGTATGTCTCCCGGGTCCGAGAGAGCTATGGTCGCGATATATGCGGCGTGGTCGCCGGGGATCGCCGACACTGACGCTACATTGCCTGCGGCCGATGCGCCCGCGCCACCTGCCGACGAGACATCCACGGACTCGCCCACGACGACGTTCGCCAGCAGGGACGCTTTGACAGGAGCCCGCACGAGGAGGCGGTCGGGGTCGGCCAGCGTGAGAAGCGGCTCGCCCGCGTCGGCTCCGGAACGAGCTGATCGGACGAACTCGCCGACTGTCACGTTCAGGCCCACGACCACGCCATCCGACGGCGCCACGACGCGCAGCCACTCGACCTGCTGGCCAGCGACCTGGGCGGCGGCTTCGGCATTCCGGGCGTCCTGGAGCGAAGCCGCGGCAAAGTGTGCGGTCCTCTCAGCGTCGAGACCGACCACGGCGCGCGTTGCCTCGAGGCGTACTCCCGTGCGCTCCGTGGTCTGGTCCACGCGCGTGTGAATGGCCTCGCGGCCGTCCTTCATCGCCTGCAGTGACGTGACCCCATGTCCGAGCGCTTCCTCCCAGATGTCGACCCGCGCCTGCGCCGAGGCTACCTCATCGCGCGCGCCCTTCACGTCTTCGTCGCGCGCCGCGAGGTCGCGCTTGTACTCCTCGCTTCTCGAAAGCGCGTTGGCGTACGCAAGCTGCGCCTCCTCGACCGCGCTGGCGGACGCGAAGTTCTTCGACAGTAGCTCCTCCATGCGTTGGCGCTCACGCTCAGTCTTCGACAGATTCAGCGCCACGGACGCCCCGCGCGCCTTGCTGGCTTCGTGCCGCAACTGCGCCTGCCTGAGCCGGTTGCGCGCACGAAGCAGGCTGGACTGGGAACGCTCGACGTCCGTTAGTGAGAACGCCATGTTCTTGGCCTGGTCGTTCTCGACGATCTGCCTGCTTACATGTCGGTCGATCTCAGCGGACACCTGCGCGCCCTGGTAGTCGAGCTCAGAGATGCTCAGGGACGTCGCTCGCTCGAGGGCGCTCATCCGTGAGTCGACGTCCGCAGCTTGCGCGCGGGATCCGGCGGCTCCGTGCGTTGCTGTCGCCTGCTCCGCGCGGCTCACGAGGTCTGGGTTCGCCAGGAGCACCAGTGTATCGCCCGCTTTCACGGTGTCGCCATCGCGGACCATGACGTGGGTGGCTGTCCCATCGACCTGCGAGTGGATGCGGACCTCTTCGGCGGAGCCCGCGACGCCCGCGAGGCGCAATGCGTCCAACGTCTGGTCGGGCGGGCGCGCGTCGCTGCCTGCCTTGGACGCAGCCGCTCCAGGCACGTCCGCCTCGCGCGCGGTCGTCGTTGGCTCGCCGCAACGCAAGGCCGTTAGGGTCAGGGGAGCCAGCGCCAGCGCCAGCAGCATGCGTCCTCGGCGTGCCATGCGATCTCCGTAGGTGCTGTCGACGGCCACTCGTGAGGGCAGATAGCGTCGCGGGAGGCGCTCCCGCGACGCGTGGGATCGGTGGTCCGCCTAGCCGTGCTGGCAGATCTCGTAAGCGGCTCGCATCGCCTCGATGGGATCGCCCTTCGGGCCGAATTCGTGCCCGACGAAGCCGTCGTAGTCGGTAGCGGCGATGGCTTGCATCACGGGCGGGTAGTAGATCTCCTGCGTCTCGTCCATGTCGCGACGGCCGGGGTTGCCCGCGGTGTGGAAGTGCCCGATGTAGTCGATGTTGTCGCGGATGGTGCGGATCAGGTCACCTTCCATGATCTGCATGTGGTAGATGTCGTAGAGCAGCTTGACGTTGGGCGAGCCGGTCGCCTTACACATCTCGACTCCCCAGGGCGTCTTGTCGCACTGGTAGTCAGGGTGATCGACCTTGCTGTTCAGGAGCTCGACGCAGATCGTGATGCCCTTGGCCTCGGCGTTCGCCGTGACTCGCTTGAGCCCCTCGGCGCAAATATCGATGCCTTCGTCGTCGGGGAGGCCATTGCGGTCGCCGCTAAACCCGATGAGCGAGGGAATCCCGAACTCGACGGCAATGTCGATGTTCCGGTTCAACTCGTCTTCGATCCGGTCGTGGTTCTCGGGCTTGTTGAGACCATCTCGCAGCGATCCGTGCCCGCCGACGATGGCGATCTTCATGCCAGCGTCAAGCACCTTCTGCCAGTGATCCCGAGAGAGCATCTCGACCGACTTGTACCCAGTCTTGGCGGCCTCGGCGATGACCTGCTCCGGGGTCGTGTCGCCCCGGTTGAAGCAACCGAAGCATATGGACTGCTTGATGGCGGGCATTGTGCGTCCTTCCATGCGTGGATGATGGCTGGCGCCGGCTCGGCGCGCGTCGGCCGAACAGTAGCAAAGGGGTCTACGGCGGTCAACGTACACGAGATAGTCGCGGCGGCAGGCCCCGCCTGACAAACTCTCGGGGCACGGGACACCCGATGGCCCAACATCGGCCGCGCGGCCGTGTCAGGCGTCGCCGCGCCGCCACTGTCCGCCGGCGCTAGAGGCGGCGGTCGTGCGGAACCATGTCGAGGTGTGGCGCCTCGGCCGCGGCGACCTACGCCTGCTCGGCGACCAGGCTGTCGAAGTCCGCGTTCCCGCGTAGGATGGCGGCGTCGTCGTCCTGCGCAGCGAAGGCGCGCAGGTTGTCGTCCTTACCGAAGGCGTGCTGGAAGGACTCTATGGCGGCGTCCGCGTCGCCCCGCTTGGCGTGCACCAGAGCGAGGTTGTAGTGCGCGTTGCCGTCGTCGTCGTTCAGCTCCATCGACTTCTTATGGGCGGCTTCCGCCTTGTCGAGGTCGTCGAGCTTGAAGTGCGCGTAGCCCAGGTTGTCGTACGTAGGGGCGCTGTCGGGGTTCAGCTCCAACGCTCGCTCGTGGCAGGCGATGGCGTCGTCGTAGCGGCCGAGCTTGTTGTACGCGCACCCGAGGTTGTCGTGCGCCTCCGCGAAGTCCTCGCGCAGCTCAATCGCCCGCTGGTACGTGGTGGCGGCGCGCTCGATCTGCTCGGTCTGAAGCAGGGAGTTCCCAAGGTTGTAGTGCGCCTCGGGCCACTCGCTGAGCTGCTCGACCGCAGCCTCGTACATGACAGTAGCGTTGACGTGTTCGCCTACGGCGGAATAGGCGTTGCCGAGTTCGAAGAACAGCTCCACGGACGTCGGCGTGAGCTGCAGGGCGTTACGGTACGCCTCGATGGCCGCGCGGTTGTTGCCCCTCTGCGCATAGCGACGGGCGCGTTCGACGAAGCGCTGAGCGATCCGCTGCTGGGCTTCCGCTGATGGCTCGTCGACCGCTGCCGTCTCGATGTCTGCGTTGTCGGGCATCTTGGCTTCCCCTGGTTCCACGCCTCGGCGAGTTCGCAGCGGCCTCCGGCCCTGCCGCCGACGGCTATGTTACCCGATCGGTGTGACCTATGGAAGCCACGGACCGATGCCTTGCCCACGCCAGGAGGGTGCAGCTAACATACGTGCGCCAGGAGCCGCGCGCCTATAGCTCAATGGATAGAGCATCAGACTTCGGATCTGACGGTTGGGGGTTCGAGTCCCTCTGGGCGCGCCATCTCCACGCCACTCAACTCCATCTACGGCATCACCGCCACGCGGGCGCCGCCAGGCCGTGTATGATCGCGCGGCCGTCAGAAAGCACGCCAACCGCCGTCGCGTGAACCCTAGACGAGGTCGTGGGCCGACGGGCCGCAGCCCCTAAGACGTACCGGAGGAGGTCGGCATGCGGGCCGCCCAGAATGCTTGGACTGTCGGACTTGCCGCAGCCCTATCGGCCATCGTGACGGGCTGCGCCGTGCGGCATTCCGCCTCTGTTCGGTACGATGTGAAGCTCACCGAAGTCACGCGACCTCAGGATGCCGGAGCGCGCTTCGGCGTCGTGACGATATCGAGCGTAGATGACCCTGAAATCCAGGGGTGGACGTTCGAGGACGGCATGGTGCGGGTGGAGTGGAAGCCTGATCTCGGTCGCGCCTTCTCGTTCCGACTGACGAACAAGACGGAACACGCACTTCGCATACCGTGGGACGGAGCCGCGTGGGTGGACGAGCGAAACGAGAGCCATCGCGTGCTGCACGGCGTCGTGACCTACGGAAACCGCGACCTGCCACAGGCCCCAACGACGGTGGTGTCGGGGACAAGCGTCACCGACGCGCTGTACGTAGCCGACGGCTGGTACAGGGGGCCACAAGGGTTAACGCACCGGGCCGTGATAACGCCTCCGCCGGGCTCGGCATGGGCAGGCAACGTGTTGACATATAGACGCCCGCTGGATGATGCGGCAGCGGACGCGCTGAGGAGGAGGGTCGCGAAGGACCAGGGTCTGGAAGTCCGAGCCTTGCTCCCGCTGGAGATCCAGGGCGTCACTAACGACTACGCCTCAACCTTCACTCTGACACCGACACTCTCACTTGTGCCCCGCCGAGTGGGCCCCCTACCTAGATCGCCATTCCTGTTCGTCGCGGCAGGAGCAGTCGTCGGCGCGGTGGCGATCGCTCTTTCGGACTGACAAGGGTGCTCCAGCACCGATCCGATGCGCGTGACTGGCGGGTGCATGCCGTCAGCCCACGTTAGCGAGTCACCCGCGCCCGCCGGGTGCCTTCAAGGCCGCCAAGTTCGTGCGGCAGGCGATGGCACAGCATCCTGACAACAGCGCCGACGCGCGCGTTCCGCGCGGGCGGCGGCGTATGATAGAATCGCGGTCGGCAACCCGGCCCTCCCCCTACTCTCGCGCAACAGAAGCAGGCTATATGGCACGGATCCCGGTCGGACTACAGATGTACACGCTCCGCGACCTGACGGCTGCCGACTACGTCGGCACGGTCACAGCCGTAGCGGAGATGGGTTACGAGGGGATAGAGGACACCCCACCAGCCGACATGAGCGCCGCGGAGTATCGCTCATTGCTCGAAGATCTAGGGCTGGCGGCGGCCGGTACGCATACCAGTCTGGATGCGCTCGAGGCCGACCTGGATCGGGTGGCCGACTTCTGGCTAGAGGTCGGGGCGACGTACATCTCCGTGGCCTATCTGCCTGAGGAGCGACGCGCCGACGCCGATGGGTGGCGCGCGGCGGCAGAGGCGATGAGCGACGTTGGCGGGAAGCTGGCGGAGCGCGGCCTTGTCCTTGGCTACCACAACCACTCCTTCGAGTTCCAGCAGTTCGACGGCGAGTACGGCCTCGATATCTTCTACCGAGCCGCCCACGCGGAGCATGTGCAGGCGGAGATCGACGTCTACTGGGTGCAGCACGGAGGCGTGGATCCGGCGGAGTACATCCGCTCCATGCCTGGACGAACCCCGCTGATCCATCTCAAGGACATGGCGGAGGACGGCGCCTTCGCCGAGGTGGGGGAGGGCGTGCTGGCCTGGGACAGCATCTTCGACGCCTCGGAGGCCAACGGAGCCGCGTGGTACATCGTCGAGCAGGACGTGTGCCAGCGTCCGCCGCTGGAAAGCGTCAAGATCAGCCTGGACAACCTGCGCGAGATGGGCAAGCTCGCATCGTAGGCGAACCGTAGGAGCGTCGACATGCGTCGAGCGGTCGCGCTATGCGTCCTTGTCGCCGCAGCCTTGCTTCTGCACGGGTGCGGGGCGAGCAAGGGCGCGTACACCGACGAGTGGGGGAACCCGTCCGACGGCTTCTCCGGCGAGCCCACGATCGTCTCCGGCAGGCTCGAAGAGGACACCGTGTGGCGTGGCGCCGTGCTGGTGGATGGCGAGGTGCTTGCACCCGAGGGCGTCACGCTCACGATCCAGGCGGGCACGCGCATTTCATTCGCGGAGGGCGTCGAGCCGTCGTCGAAGATCATCGTTGAGGGTTCCATCTACGCGCAGGGCGACTTCCAGACGTTCGTGCTGATGGCGGGCGAGCCCCGGTCGAAGGAATGGCACGGCGTGCTTATGGAGGAAGGCAGCGTAGGCCGGCTTGCATACACGCAGCTTATCGGCGCGAAGGTGCACACGCGGTCGGCGGCGTCGCAGATATCGTACTGCCAGTTCAGCGAGAACGCCGGGGCCGGTCTCACGGTCGAGGGCTCCAACCCGACCGTGGAGGACAGCCTGTTTCGGTCCAACGTCGTTGGTCTGCGCGTGATCCGGCAGGCCGCGCCGGATGTCCTGAACAACAGCTTCATCGGCAACATCTACGGCGTCGTGTGCGACGACGGCGGACAGCCCAACCTCGACCGGAACATCATCGCGAACAACCGCGAGGAGGGCGTACTCTGCCGAGGCGCGTCCTCGCCGCAGGTCCAGAACAACAACATCGTGCGCAACGGACGCTACGCGGTGAAGGACGGGGGCCGCCTTCTCGACAACTTCATCCAGGGGAACAACGGCGCGCCGCCCACTGCGGTCGAGACCAGCCTGAACGCGCAGGGCGGGCAGGTGTTCGGCGTCGAGGAAGTGATCTCCACACGTTCCTCACCGAACGCCGAGGCCGGAGAGCGCCGCTTCCGCTAGGGGGACGACATGGCCGAGACACTACTCGACGCTTTCGCCGAAACCGTGGCTCGTGTCCCATCCCGCGAGTTCGTTCGACATCACGATGGGTCGGGCTTCGTCGCGGTGACGTACGCCGACTTCGCGCGACAGGTGGCGCGTCTGGCGCGCGGCCTGATCGGCTTGGGACTTGCCGCCGGGGACCGCGTCGCCATCGTGAGCGAGAACCGCATCGAGTGGGCGCTGGCGGACTACGCGGCGATGAGCGTCGGCGCGGTCACGGCTCCCCTCTATCCGACGCTTCCACCGTCACAGATCGCCTACATCTTGCAGGACTGCGAGGCGCGTGCCGTCGTCGTATCGACATCCGAGCAGGCAGCGAAGGTAGCTGAGATACTGCCAGACTGCCCGACGGTCGAGCACGTCATCGCCATGGAAGCCGACGCGGTGGACGACCTACCGACAGCCGTGACGTTCGACTCTCTGGGCGAGGGAAGCGACGCGGGCCACGACGACGAACTCGTCGCGCGACGCCAGGCGATGGGGGCCGACGACACGGTCACGCTCATCTACACGTCCGGCACCACGGGCAATCCCAAGGGCGTCATCCTCAGCCATCGGAACTTCCTGTCAAACGTGGCGTCCGGTCTGGCCGTGCTGCGCATCACGCAGGAGGACCTGTTCCTGTCGTTCCTGCCGCTCTGCCACGTCTTCGAGCGGATGGCGGGACACTACCTGCCGATGGTCGCTGGGGCGTGCGTGGCGTACTCGCGCGGTCTTCGGTACCTCGTAGACGAACTCCGCGAGGTGTCGCCAACCGTGATGGCGTGCGTGCCGAGGTTCTACGAAAGCCTGCAGGAGCGCGTGCTGAAGAACGTCGAGAGCGCGCCGCCCGCGCGTCAGCGCGTGTTCGCCTGGGCAATGACGCAGGGACGGGCGCGGAGCGCGCGCATCCGAAGCTCCTCGTCCGTGGGGCCGCTCCTTGCGCTCAAGGCGCGCCTCGCCCACAAGCTCGTGTTCCACAAGCTGCACGCCACCGTCGGCGGGCGGCTCAGGTTTTTCATCAGCGGCGGGGCTCCGCTTCCGCAGTCCACAGCGGAGTTCTTCCACGCCGCAGGCATACTCATACTCGAGGGCTACGGACTCACGGAGACATCTCCCGTCATTGCCGTCAACGGCGAGGGCGACTACCGGCTCGGAACGGTCGGGCGGCCTGTACCTGACATAGAGGTGAGCATCGCCGAGGATGGGGAGATCCTGACGCGCGGGCCGCACGTCATGCAGGGCTACTACGGGTTGCCCGACGACACCGCGGAAGCCATCGACGCGGACGGCTGGTTCCACACCGGGGATCTGGGCGACCTCGAGGGCGGCTACCTGAGCATCACCGGCCGCAAGAAGCACATCTTCAAGCTATCGAACGGCAAGTACATCGCGCCTGAGCCGGCTGAGAACGCCCTCAAAGCGAGCAACTACATCGCGGAAGCCGTTGTCATCGGGGAAGCGGAGCGTGTCGCTGGCGCGCTGATCGTCCCGTCCTTCGCCGTGCTGGAGGAATTCGCCAAGCAGGAGGGGTTGTCACTCGAGTCGCGGGAGGAACTCCTCGCCGAGCCCGCCGTGCGCAAGCTGTATCGCGCAGAGATCGACCGCCTGACGACGCACCTCGCGGACTTCGAGAAGGTTCGTCTCTACCTGCTCGTGGCAGAGGAATTCACGATCGAATCAGGGGAGCTCACACCTACGCTGAAGGTGAAGAGACGGGAAGTGCTCGCCAGGCTCGACGACGATATCAAGGCGCTCTACGGTCGCGGGGAGTCGGACTAGGCAGACTCGGAATCGCCGGCCTCGTCGGCAAGCGATGGCGCGGAGTCGGTCGACGACAGTGGAGACACCTTCGCGAGACGGGGCTCGCCTCCTGGCTCCCCAAAGTACTGCTCTCGCGTGACCTGCGCGTCGGCGTGCGGGTCGTACACCTCAACGAACTTACCGTCGCGGAAGACCGTGACCTGGTTCGTCTCCTCGCTTACGACGATCGAGACGAGCACCTCCGCGAGGGACGACGCGTAGATGGCGGCGTTGTGCCGCGCCGAGCCCTTCATCAGCCGCTCGACCTTCGAGTACACCTTGTGCGTGCGAACGCCCTCGACCATCTGACAGGAGCGGTACATGATGCCCTGTAGATCGACGAGGACGGCGCCGTCTCGCTCCTCGTAGCCGACGATTTCGCCGTCCGGCCCGAAGCGCGTGTCCTTGGCGCCCATGTAGTCCAACACGTCGCGACACACCGGCGAGAACAGGTGCGGCGCGCGCGCGATGCCCTGGAAGTTGGGACGTTCGATGTACTCGGCCTGACCTTCGTGGAAATCGGAGAAGTTGTGCGCGTCCATGTTGCGCCGGTCGACGAGCAGGATGAAGAGGCCGCGGTTGGAGCCGTCGGTCGCGCTGTCCTGCGCGAACCAGCACGATAGGGCGTACAGTCGGCTGATGTACAGCTCAACGAGTTCGGCGCGGTCGTCCGCGAGTTGCTCGAACCGCCGGCGCGAGATGTTCATGTCGGAGATGCGGTCGTCGACGCGCTTTGCCACCAGGTCATCGACCCGGCTGGCCTGCTCGGCGTGCTCCTCGCGGAGGGCGTCGTGCTCCTCCTGTAGCCGCGCGTGGGCCTTCTTGAGGTCATCTCGCTCGCCGTTGAGGGTTTCGTGCTTGTTCGCGAGCTCCTCGGACGCCTGCTCCTGCTCACGGTGCTGCTGGCGCGCGGCGTCCCTTTCGGAGACGAGGCGCCGGAAGGTTGAGCCGAGAAGCAGCTTGATCGGCACGGCGCGGTCCATTCCTAGGTGAGGGCGTGTGGCTCAAGCGCGGAACAGTGTACCCGACAGGCGTCGCCACAACGTGCGCTCGCGCTTTAGATACGCTCGCGCCGACCCCATGTTACAGGGGCATTGTGACAGAACCCGTAACATGATGCTAACACTTGCGTAACGGAGCCGCAAGGAGCGTGCCGAGAACGCACTTACACGCGGCTGTGTTGGGTCGACGGCGCCACGAGTTCTGTCTCGCGCGCCTCAGCCAATGGCAAGCGCGACCGTGGCGTCAAGGGCAGCAGCAGCCATTGTGAACTGGTGCTGCATGGGCGTGCGCGTCTCGGTCTTCACGTGCCGGTTGTTGCGGACCTCGCTCACGAGGCGTTTCATGCCAGGGCACCGCCCACGCCAGAAGTCCAGGAACAGCTCGTGCCGTGGCTGACCGGTGTACGGTATCGCAGGCCGCGGCCGGGGCGAGGCTCCCGCAGCTTGCCACGCGTCGATCATCGACGCCGCCCACGCGTCTATCTCCCCTCGGACGGCCGGCTCGGCGTCCTCATAGTCCGCGGGAAGCAGGGCTGCTTCGTCGCCCTCGTGCTGATGCATGTCCAGCATGTGCGTGTAGCGGTACGTCTCGAACAGCTCGTCGATGGCCCTAGAGTGCGTGGATCGACGGCTGGTGTTGGGCTCGACGTACACGCCTCTCTCGATCTCCTCGTACACGATCCCAACGCGCTCCGGCTCGTGCTCGGTCTCCCGCCACTCGGGGTAGCGGCCAAATCTGCAGCCGTCGGTCGCGATGCCGAACGCCCACTTCAGGAACGCGTCGTTGTCGTAGCCGGCTCCATCCCAGCAGCGTTCTGGACTGCGCGCGCGGCCCTGTGAGTTCGTGTCGGGCAGGAAGGTAATGAGGCACTTCGCCAGCAACAGATCGCGCGGGACCGTCGTCGAGGGCCGGCCGTCGAGGTGCGTGCGCGTGAGAAGCTGTGCGGCGAGGTCGACGATAGCGGCTGTCGGCGCCGGCTCGTGAGCGTGCGGGACGGTCACGAGTAGCCGGAACGGAGCTTCCACCCACAGGGCGGCGGACCCCACCGTGAGGCCGAGAACGGACGCGCCACCCAACTGCTCCCACCGGTGCAGGCGAGTCAATTCTGGGTAGCCAGCGGCCCAGCGACGGAAGAGGGGCTGCCATTCGTGCGGGTGACTGACCCAGCAGAGCGACGTGAACACTCGCGTCTCCTCATCGGCAACAGAGCGGACTCACGCACGGCGGATCGGCTTTGCGGGAGCGTCGCGCTCCTGACCGCGCGCTTGATGTCTATCCAGGAACCAGTCGAAGAGGGGTATTCTCCGTGACACGCGTCCCTCGTCGCGCTCGCGCTCGTAGACGTAGAAGCCCGTGCCTAGGAAGGTCACCAGGAACAGCGCCGTCCACCCGACCGCGCGGAGCACTACGCCCAGCGGCAGTGGCTGGCCGTCGATGACGAACGGCAGAAGCTCCACGGCCGCGCGTACCACCAGTGAGAAGACCACGAGCGACACGCCGAAGAGCACGAGGAACATCACCTGCATCGAGGGGCTCCTGCCGGGCCTAGAAGGTCGCGGTCTCGGTCGTGGCGCGGCCGTACACGAGCACCGTGTCTATCGCCCCCGTTACACCGGCGACATGCGGGCCGCGCTGCGCTGGCGCTGCGGGGTTGCGGTCCAGCACGCGGACGGCATCGCCTTCGATGTCCGCGCGCACCGTGAGCGGCCGCGTGAAGCGCCCCTCCATCTCGCGGATCGGCTCCCACGACCCATCGGCGATGCGTACGAGGATCTGGATCTTGCGCAGCGGCCGGCGCGGCGTGATGACGATCTTACGTATGGAGGCGACATTGGGCAGCACGACCGTTGCGGCCGGGTACCCGCTCGTGCGGCCGATGTCTCGAGACTCCATGGTCCCGCCAGCGTCCAGGCGGACCAGGCCGCCCGACGCGCATCCAGTCGCGGCAAGCACGGCGCACCCGAGAAGTAGACAGAGCTGGAGGGCGGCGCGCACGGCGGAACTCCCTGGGTATCACCTGCGGATAGTAGCACCCGCGCCCGAGTGTGTCCAGAAAGCGGGCGCGTTGCTGGGTCCACGCTGGCTGGCTATAATGTGCATCGACGGCGGGCCACAGGCGGTCGCGCCGCAACAGGGGAGCGGACGCATGGCAGTAGACATCGAATACTGCGGCGCTTGAGGCTACGAGAACCAGGCCGCCAGTTTGGCGGACGCACTCAAGAAGGCCGTGGACGGCGTGGACGACGTGACGTTGACGAAGAGCGGCGGCGGCGTCTTCGAAGTGACAGTGGACGGAACCTTGGTGTTCTCGAAGAAGGCCGAGGGCAGGTTCCCTGAGGACAAGGAAGCAATCGACCTTGTCAGCCAGGCAGTGTAGTCGTTGGGCCGGCGCCCGCCGGCCCTCGGCGCGCCCGCCACTGCGCCCCCTTCCCATCGCATGACCGGACACCCCCTGTCCGCCCGCGACGTCACCGTCCGCTTCGGCGCTGCCACGATACTCGACGGCGTGTCCTGTGACCTGCACCGCGAGACGGTGACGGGATTCCTCGGCCCGAATGGCGCAGGCAAATCGACCTTGCTGCGGGCACTGTCCGGCGCCTTACAGCCGACTGCGGGCGCCGTCCTTCTGCACGGCAGCGCGGTGGGCGGCTACACACGGCGCGACATCGCGCGACGACTCGGCGTCACGCCGCAGCACCCCGACACCACCCTCGAGCTCACCGTCAGCGAGATCGTGGCGATGGGGCGATTCTGCCACCGACCCATCTACGCCTCCGTGACTCCCGAGGACGAGGCCGCAATCGCCGCAGCCTTGCGGCATATGGCGCTGGACGACCTCGCGGATCGCGCCGCGGACACGCTCAGTGGCGGCGAGCGCCAGCGCATGTACCTCGCGCAGTTGCTCGCACAAGACGCCGATGTCGTGCTTCTCGACGAGCCAACGTCGCACCTGGACATCCAGTATCAGGGCGAGATCCTGCGCGCGCTCGGGAACTTGGTGTCAAGCCGGGGCTGGACGGTCGGCGTGGTGCTTCACGACCTTAACCTCGCATTCCACTTCTGCGACCGTCTCGTCTTCATGAAGGCGGGCAGGATCGTCGCCGCCGGCGCCGTCGTAGACGTGGCGTCAGTGGATGTCCTTCGCGAGACGTACGGTGTGAAGGTCGAGATGAGCGAGAACGGCGGGCGCCCGCACGTCCGAGTGATGTACTGACGAGCAATGTACTGACGGACGGGCGGGCCCGGCGGCCCGGTCGTCCGAAGCCCTGCTGCTGGCGTGAGCTTACTCCATGCCACGCCAGTGGGCGGCATCCGCGATGAGTCGCTTCACCTCGTCGCGCGAGGAACCCTCGCCAGCGATGAGTTCGTCACAGTCGACGTGGTTCTTGGCGTCGGGGCCGCGGCCTGCTTCCAGGATCGAGTTGGTAAGCCAGCTCGTTCTGATGCCGTTGATACCGGACGTGTAGTTGCGGTCAAACTCGCCTCTGACGAGGCCGACCAACTGCTCGACCTTGCCGGACGGGTAGCCGTCGGGTCGGCTTGCATCGACCTCGACCGGCGCGCCGTCGCCCTCGGTGAGCCACATGCCGCCCTTTATCTCGAGCGTACCCTTGGAGCCCTCGAGGATCACCCACTCCTCGAAGCCGACGTGGGTGTTCCCGATGATCGTGATCGTCCCTTCCGCGCCGCCTTCCATGACGACGTCGGAGTAGGAGTTGATCTCGACCTGTTTTGGGATGACCTCGCCGTCCTCCTCGAAAATCATGTCCGTCGTGCCGTGCACGGACTGCGGCAGGAAGCCCGTCATCCACATGAAGATGTCTTGTAGGTGGCTACCCGAGTCGTTCGGCTGGCCGCCTCCGCTGAACCGTGGATCGCCGCGCCACCCGCCGGCGCCCCATCGCTGCGCCATGTACACCTCGAACCGCTCGAGCTCGCCGATCCGCCCAGACTGGATGATCTCGCGACCGGTGATGTACCGTGGCTCGTAGTGGCGCTGGTAGCCGCCAACCAAGTGCACGCCGAGCGCCACCGCCATCTTGTGCATCTGGATAGCGTCGCCGACGTAGTTTGCCATCGGCTTCTCGACGATTACCGAGCAGCCGGCCCGCATCGCCGCCTTCACCTGGATATCGTGCATGGAGTGCGGCGAGAAGACGCCGACGATATCGAGATCCTCCTTCGCCAGCATCTCGGAGTATTCGTACTCGCCGGTGTACCGCGCGAGCGTCCCTCGCGAATACCCGTCGACGCGCTCTTCCATCGCGTCTTCGAGGGCGTCCATGCTGCTAGGACTGACGTCCGCGGCGGCAACGACATCGCAGTCGTCGCGCGTTGCGAAGCCCATCGTGTTGCCCCGGCCCGCGCCGCCAGGCCCGATGATTCCGACGCGTAGTGTATCGCCCATTGTAGCCGTGTGCTCCTTGCTTGCGGAGATCGCGCCCGTACGTATGGCGTCGGGGAGTATAGGAGTCGTCGCGTCGCGGAGTCAATGAGTTGCGGGCCGGCTCAGGACGCGTCCGGTGGCGACAGCGCGAGCTGTTCGTCCACGGCCGCGGCGACATCGTCTCGCACCGCTTGGAAGCCGCCTAGCAAGTGCTTCGGCTTGGCGAAGCCCGACGCGGCCATGCGATGGCCGCCGCCGCCAAAGCAGCGCTGAGCGACCTTTGACACGTCGATGTCGTCACGGTCGGTTCGCAGACTGACCCCAATCTGGTGGCCGAACAGGTTCAGGAGCACGACCACTTGGCCACCGTCTTGCAGCTCCTCGGCGATGTCGGACGTGTCTCTCTTCACGTACGCCAGCTTTATCGGGGCTGGCGGCCCCTCGAAGAGGTGCGCAGTGTTGTTCGCGCACACAACCGCGTCCCGGAAGAGATCCTCGCCGCGCTTCCACTTGCCGTTCAGCCGCCGCAGGAATTCGGTCGGCGACGATGTGGTAAGAGCGGTCTCCAGCCTCTGGTGGATGCGGTCCTTCAGGAGCCAGGACACGCGTTGCCCTAGCTGCCGGTCGCTGTTTACCCACAAGTCCCGGTCGTGCGCGAGGGCGACCCAGTGCTTCAGCTTCTCCGCCATGTAAGGCGGCATGGAAGGCTTCAGGTATTCGTAGACGAGGTCCGACGAGCAGAACGAGCCGGTGGTGTCTATGTGACACTCGTCGAAGACGGAGGTGTCGAGTTCCGTTGTCGAGTCGTGGTGGTCGAACAGCACGCGGTATAGGCCCTCGTCTCGCGCCCACCTCGCATCGAGGTCACTCTTGTCGAGGCCGATGTCGCACACGTAGACCGAATCGGCTTCGGTTTCGCGTAGGGCGGATTCGATGATCCGATCCCGCGGGGCGCCATAGCTGACGAAGCGCACGTGACTGCCTGACACGTCATACGCTTCCGCCAGGCACAATCCACAGACGAACCCGTCCAGGTCGTAATGCGTCACGATCAGAGGCGCGCCTTGGCGCCCACGCGGCGAGGTTCCCATGCCTGACGTATGCTCCTGGTGCGCGTGCAACTCGTGTAAAGCGTGTGCTGGCGCACGCCGCTAGCACCGTGATTGTATGGCTACGCGCCCGCTCAGACAAGGATGGCGGGAGCGGCCCACTGGTCTCTGTGCGCTGCGTAGATAAGCGTGTCACGCCGTCGGCCGGTGGGCGTCGCGTCGTTCTTGAGTCGGGCCTCCAGCTCCATGCCGGCCTTCTCCGCGACGCGCCTGCTTGCGGCGTTGTCCCCATCGCATCGCCATTCGAGTCTCTCCCACGGCCAGTCTCGGAACCCCCAGTCGAGCAGGGCTACCAGAACCCGCGTCCCAAGGCCCTGGCCCGCGTGCCGGGCGTGGATCCACATCCCGATCTCGCCGTATCGCGTGGCATAGCGGCGGCCTCGTAGGTGGAAGCCCGTGCCCCCAAGCAGAACGCCAGCGTCACGGTCGAACACCCCCAGCGTGAAGTCCTGGCGAAGCAGGTATTCAGCTCGAAACCGGCGACACAGCGATTCCGACTCAAGAGGTGATTGTCTGGGCTTCGCCCATTCCATGTAGGTGCGCAGGTGCTCGTATGAGGCTGTGACGGCGTCGGCGTGCGCGACCCCATCGCCGATGTCGTATGAGCGGATGACGATGCTGTCCAGGGCAAGTTCGTCTGGAGGGAAGACGGATCCGGTCACGAAGGCTCCCCGGGCTCGGGAGGAGACACGGCCGCGATAGACCTCAGGGCTTCCGCGGCGACCTTCCGCACCTCCAGCACCGGGTCGGAGTCGGCCATTTCCGTCAGGCGC
The DNA here is from genome assembly GCA_964473525.1 of uncultured bacterium. GTDB lineage: Bacteria > Poribacteria > WGA-4E. Next base: position 53,657 of record CAYYPK010000023.1, on the reverse strand, counting down.
GGGAGCGCCGCGGCGGCGCCCAGGATGCCCAGAGAACGCGCTGCCTCCGTCCGCACAACCGGGTCGCCGTCGTTCAGGAGTCGCGCAATGGCGGGAATCGCGTTGGTGCAAGCGCCGTCCGCCAGGCCCATCATGGTGGTCAGGCGAATGCGGCGGTTGCGGTGCACGAGACCGATGTTCGTCAGCTCGTCCTGGAGGAACGGCGAGAACGTCACGAGGATTCCATACGCCATGCGGTACATGTCTGGGTCGCGCTCACCCAGTCCGTCGACGACTCGGGTCGCAGCCGCCAGACGCTGCTCGGGCGACGCGGTCGGCAGCGCCTCGACGATCGTCGACACCACCAGCTTCTGCGTATACGCGTCCGACGTCAGCAGCGCGACCGTCAGGAGGTCGGGCACCGCAGCGGCCCCGATGGCGCGCATGCCCAGTAATGCCATCTCGGCAACCTTCCGGTCCTCGGACAGCGCATCCGCGCGGAGCACGCGCGAGGCCTCGGCCATGGCGCGCGTGTCGCCCGTAGCCGCGATGGCGCCAGCGGACTCCACGCGCACGCGCAGCTCGGTCGACTCGAGCCCGAACCGCAAGGCGGGCAAGGCTTCTGGCGTAGGGTGCGCTGCGAGCCAGATGGCCGCTCTGATCTGCCGCTTGGCGTTGTTGCTATTCACGTCGGCGATGCGGCGGCCCGCCCGGTCGCACGCGGAGAGGAAGACGCACGCTGACAGCGCAAGACACACACACGTGTGGCGTCGGAGCGCCCGTTTCACGGAAGGCGTCACGGTGTCACCTCGCGTAGAGCGCGCTCCGCGGCAGCAAGAATCTGGGCCTCGCTCTCGGGAGCGAACATGAGGGTGCCGTAGTACCGTATGGCGTTGTCGACTTCGTAACCGCCCTCTGGGTACGCTGACGCTGTGGGAACGTATCCGTGGCAGCCGTTCGTGTAGGCCAGGACGATGGTCTGTCGGAACGGCGAGGCGTCCTCAATGCGGCAGCCGATCTCCGCGAACACTTCGCCCGGCAGTGTCACAACCGCGGTGTCGCCGATACGCACGGCCTGCACCTCGAATGGCAAGGACGTCGGAGCGGGCGCCGCCCCGTACGATTCGGCGCGCACGGCGGATAGCCACTCAACGTGGGCGTCGAGCATCCTCTGCGCGCCCCTGTGTGCCGACTCGTCACGTCCCCGCTGCGCAGCGGCCTCGGCGTCGAGTATGCGCGCGTCCAGCTCGTGCGCAGGCGGGGCTGGCTGCAGGCTCAGGTCCGCGATTTCTACATGCGCGGCGAGAGAGATGTCGTCGACGGCAGCCGCGACAGCGCCCGACGCCGCGACGACGGCTGCGCCCAACGCCTGCCCGTTGTGCTCGACGGCGGCGAAGTCTCCGCGTTCGGTTGGGTTGATGTCGCCGCAACACCCCTGCGCAAACAGCGCGTTGCCGCCGTGTAGCCGTTCTACGGCGTCAACGGCGACGCCTGGGAACTCGGCGCTGACGGCAAGGTTCGCCCCACCGAGAGTCGTGGGGTGGCACGCGTGCGCGAACCACGTCGCCAAAGGCGACGCGTCCGCGCGGGTCACCCGAAGGACGTCGACGTGCGGCACGACGGCGCCGACCCGGTTCCTGCCCAGGACAGTGCGTCCGTCCAGAAGGTGTTCGCGACGGTTGTGGCCGATGCGCGCGGGGCCGCGCGAGGCGACGACACGGGCGGGCGCCAAGTCGTCTAGCGCCTCCTCGATCGCCTCGCAGGTCAGATCGACGAACCGGTCGACGTAGGCAGCGTCGAGTTCGCCCAGTCCACGCAGCCGCTGAGTCGCCGGGCCAGCGTGGGTGTGCGAAGCGTTCAGTACGAGCGAGCTCGCCCCGATGCCCAGCGACGCGGCGCGGTCGCGCAGTCGGTCCAGCACCGGGAAGTCGATACCCAGCACGTCGAGCGACACGAGCACGACTGTCGCGCTCCCGTCACCGAGGGCCAGCGCCCGCGCGTAGACGGGGTCGTGGACCGACGTACACCCAGATGGGCGGCCGCCGTAGCCGGTCAGATCGACGCCGACCGGAGGAGTGATGTCCCGCTTGGCGACTCCGGCTACTAGCGAAGGCATGCGACGCCCCCCGGGTCGTTACCGGTCGGCGATGGGCTTCGCCTTGAGCCCACGCTCGCCCACATAGACCGCGTGCGGTCGGATGAGGCGGTTCTGCTTGTGCTGCTCCATGATGTGCGCCGTCCAACCCGTAATGCGCGCCATGGCGAAGACCGGTGTAAACAGGCTCGTGTCGATGCCCATGGTCTGGTACGTGGACGCGGAGAAGAAGTCGACGTTGGGATAGACGCCCTTCTCCGACAGTCCCGCCGCCTCGCAGGCTTCGACGACAGCCTCGGACAGGTCGATCCAGTGAAGATCGCCCGCGCGTTCACCGAGGGTGCGCGACATGCCACGCAGCACCGTTGCCCGCGGATCGAGCGCCTTGTAGACGCGATGCCCCAGGCCCGGGATGCGCTTCGGCGCGAGACTGCCGACGGTGTGGTTCCCAGCCAGCACGTTCGCGACAAAGTCGGCGGCCTTGCTCGGCTCGCCGATCTCTCCAAGCATCTCTAGCACGAGGGCATTCGCCCCGCCGTGCAGCGGCCCCTTGAGAGTGCCGATGGCAGACGTGACACCGGCGTACAGATCCGCCAGCGTGGCGCAAGTCACGCGGCCGGAGAACGTCGAGGCGTTCATGCCGTGCTCGGCGTGCAGGATAAGCGCCGTGTCGAGGGTTCTCGCCACGAACTCGTCCGGTTCGTCGCCGCTCAGCATATAGAGGAAGTTGGACGCGATACTGCCTGTCGACAGAGGCCGGATCGGCTCCAACCCGCGCTGGGCGCGGTGCACCGCTGCGAGAAGTGTTGGGATCTTGGCGGTGAGCTTGATGGACTTGCGGAAGTTCGCCTCCGCGGAGTTGTCGTCCATCTCGTCGTCATAGCTGGCGAGGAGCGACACCAGGGTGCGCAGGGCGTCCATGATAACGGCGGAATCTGGCAACGCCTTGGCCAGCGCGTACACCGCGTCGGGCACGTCGCGCTCGGCGACGAACCGCCCGTCCAACTCTGACAACTGGTCCTGGGTAGGGAGCTCGCCTAGCCACAGCAGGTATGCCACCTCTTCGAAGGTGGTGTTCACCGCCAGATCCTGGATGTCGTAGCCCTGATATATCAGTTCTCCGGCCTGGCCGTCGATTGAGCAGATGCGGGATTCGGCTACCGCCACCCGCTCCAATCCCTGCGTGACATTTGCCATCGTGTTCCTTTCGCGCAAAACTCGCTTTTGGGGATGACAGAGCAGACTAGCGCCGAGGGAGCGTAAGTCGAATCATCGCCGCGAAGACAGCATGCTGGTGGCGGTCGCCCGCAGGCAGCAAGCTACCTAAAGTGTGGCACAGGAGGTCGAGACGGTCAAAGCTGATATGGTCCGAGCGGGCGCCACGCGATGGGGTGGCCATGCTTGGTCGCTTGGGATCACGGCCGGACAAACGGCTACACGGCGTAGGAGGCTAGCGTGCTGGCGGGACGCAGCGATGCGGGCAGGAGCTAGCGCGGTGTGCGCGTGGCCGCCGTCTTCGGCGCCAGCACACGTAGCGTGACTGTCAGCGTCTGGGCCTCGCCCTCGGCGAACGTGGAGCCGTTGATCGTGGTTGGGACAAACGCCACGGGCACCTCGCGCAAGTCCTGGGACGCATCCCTCGGCGCCCTGATGGCTATGCGGACGGATCGCGTGCGTCCAGGGTGCAGCACGAACGACTTTGGGCTGAAGGTGAACCAGTCGGCATAGCTGCTTGACCCGGCATTTGGGGTGATCCGTAGCGTCTCACCGAAGTTGTTCGTTACCTCTGCCCTGCCGGCGGATCGCTCACCAGGGCGCACGGTCGCTCGCTGGCCGGCATGGTCGAGGCCTATCACGCCCTGCGACGCCCGTTCCCGGCCTTGGATGGGCTCGGTGAGGGTGAACGTGGTCTTCTGGCGCGTGCGCGCGCGGCCATCGCCCAGGTCCACCTCAACCGTCACCTCGTAGTCTCCCGGCTCCAAGGGGGACTCGAATTCGCCCCCGAAACGCCGCACCGTGCCTCCCATGACGAAGTTGAACCCATGGGGAAGGACGGCCTCCTCCACGATTCGCCGAGTGGTGAGATTGCGGAGCTGCGCCTGGATCAACGGAGTGATGTAGGTGTTTCCCTGATTCTGAAGCACCCCTTCGACACGGAGCACGGGCTCCTCGGCGTCGGTCGGCGGGATGACTTCCCGGACTTCGGCGAGCTGTACGGCGTAAGTCTGCCGGAACCATGGCTCCAGCGTGACCACGGTGTTGCCATCCGCGTCGATCCGTTCCCGGCGATCACCCGGCACGATCAGGACACGCGCGCCAATGCGGAACGTCACGTTGATGCGCATGTTGCTGTTGCCGTATACGGGCATTTCCTCCGGGCCTGGGTCGACGAGAATCCACGCGAGGTGCTCCGTGGTGGATCCGAGTGGGAGTGTCGCGTAGCAGACCACTTGCCGCTGCTCGCCGGGTCCCAGCAACACGGTCGAGCCGCCCTCGAACGAGACAAGCGCGTTGGCCCTTGGGGCCTGGCGTGTGGGTTGGCTGTCGAAACCCCCGGTCGACTCTTCGGTCGGGTCGTCCTCTGCGATCTGCGCGTCGCCGTTCTCGTCGATACGCACGTCTGCGGCGATGAGGCGGACGGTGCGCTCGGTCTGGGTCATGTTGGTAACGGCGACTTCGAATTCCTGCGGGATACCGGGGCGGGCGTACACGTCGACGCGCATCGGCGTGAGGCCGACTACGGCGAGTGCCGGCGAGCAGGCCGCGAGGAGCACGGCAACGCCCGCACACATTCGTAGAAGCATTGCGCTCGCACGCGGAGCCATACTGCGGCCCTACCCCAACTTCGCTCACGCTGCCGGTGGCCCAGGCGGCCGCCGCACCGTGAACATTACGCGCCACAGAGGCCGGCCGACCGGCCGTCCCTATGGCAATACGCTTAGGGGAGGGCGGTCAGTTGCACGCTCGCCATGTACGGGACAGACGCCGCAAGGTCAGGCGCCTCCGTGTCGTCCGAGTCGGCCCCGAAGTCCTCTCCGTTACGGCCTTGTACGCGGACGGTGATAACGACCGCGCCGTCCCGTGGGACGTGCCGTATCAGGGCGCCACCCTCCAGTAGCGCTCCGAGTGAGTAGGTGCTCGCTCGCAGGCCGGATCCGCCGCGCGCGGTCGTTAACTCGCTCATTCGCTGCTGAGTGGCCCACGGGTTCGAATCCGTGATACCCGCCGACATCGTACCGCCGCCGACATATACGAAGTTCCCCGCGCCGACCCCCTTTGTCGCGGCGGCCTCCGCGTCGGGGAATCCTGACGCAGGATCGCCGGTGCCGTCCTCGAGGTCATCGTCCAAGCCAGCGCCGTCGGTCTCCACGGAGACGAACGTAGCCAACGACGACTGACTGATCGAGGGATGCTGGAACGGCGTCGCCGAGCCGACGACCCGCACATCACGGTTCATAACCAACCGTAGCACGGCGACCGACTCCGCGCCAGCGCCGTCACCCGCGACGTTGTTGTCCCAGTGCCCGACCGCGCCGGTGGACCGTACATCCTGCTGCCGGTTGATCCAGGATACGATCTCCTCGACGTGCATACCAAATACGGCGCCGTCCTGCGTCTGGAACACGCCGATGTCGCCCTGGGCCACCGCTGCCGTGGTGACCCAATAGGTCAGGAAAACGCACGCGATACACGCCCACCGCATCTCGCCGCCTCCGTATCTCTTCGTGAGCCTTAAGGGGCGGTTGCGGTAAGCGTGAGGTCCGTCTCGTAAGTGCCTGGGTCGGGCGCCTCGGTGAAGTCGCTGCTGGAGCCGTAGTCCTCGCCGTTGAACCCGCGGACCTGCACCGTCAGCAGAACAGCGCCGTCATGGTTCACGTGGGTCAGGACCACGCCCGTCGCACCGTTGAGGAAGTCGCTCGAGCCCGTGCCGCCGAACACCTCGGAAGCGGTGTCCGCAGGCGTAGCCGCGGAGCTCGCGTCGGTGGCCAGCCCGCCGATGAATGCGAACCGGTCAGCGGCCGTCGACACGCCTACACCGTGGTCGCTGTCGTACACGCCAGACGCGAACCCAGTGTGCGCTATGTCCGTCGTCGCGTTGTGGCCATCGGCGACTAGTGTGGGAGTCGTCGAGGAGTCGCCGTCGCTCTGAATGTTGGCGTAGGTCAGCAGCACCTCGCCTGTGGTCGTGTTCTCCAACGGGCCATTCGACCCGCCACCGCCCGTGTTGGCGAAGGATCCCGTTAGCGTGGTGTCCGCGTTCATCACGAGTCTGAATATGACCGTCGCGGTTGCCTCGTCGCCGCTCGCGGCGTCGTCGACGTCCCAGTTCGTGATGGACCCGCCGGCGGAGTTCGACTTCGTGGTGATGAACTCGACGATCGTGCCGACGGTCACCGTGAACGTCTCCGTACTCGAACTTGTCGCCGCGTTAGCGCCGATCACAGCAAACATGAACCCCAGTGCGGCGGTTCCTGCGTATAGACGTTTCATGCGCGTTTTCCCATGTGTGCATGGCCCGACGGTCCGGCGCCCGTTTGCCGATCGCCGCGCGAGCTCGTGTAGGAGGCCGCAAGTTCCGTGCCAGCCACCCGCGTACCGGTAGACGTTGGCGTGCGACGCGGTCCCGTGGACGGTCAACGCAGGCCAGGCTTGCGCTCAGCCCTGTCACGTCCACGCGCGATGTGGCGCGGCGCCCGGGGCGCCGGCCGGCGGTGTGTGCACTAAACTGCACGCCCGTTAAGGCTTGTGCACCAAGCTGCGACGATGGGCCGAGAACTTCTCACGCCCGCTAACGTCGCAGGAACGCGTCTTCCCAGTAAGTACCATACCCACACGGGGTGAGGGCGTCAAGGCTGAGTGGTGACGGCAGTTTCCGTGCGCGCGTCGGTCCGCCCGCGGCGCCTCGACAGCGTCGGGATCGCGAAGGGCGCGGGCGATGTGACATGTGCGTTCGCTTGGCGCCCGGATCGTGACACGCGCGCGGACGGCCTGTCACCTGTACTCCCGTGGACGGGCTGGCGGCCCGCCGCTGACCGTGTGAGTCCGTCGACGCGGCGGACTCACGCGGTCAGCGCGCCCACCAACGCGGCGGCCGCGTGGGCGACACCCAATCCATGGTCCACCGTCATCTCAAGCCCGCGCGCCCCGCAGGCCAGGTCCGAGAACACGGCCGCGTGTCCTTGGATGACGTCGGGGCAGTCCATGAACACGCTGACGGGCTTCTCCAGACGCGAGAGCGTGGTTTCGCTGTCCAGTTCGGTGAGTGACTGGTCGCCTCGACGCACGAACACAATCGCCGACACGCGCGCGCTGGCGACGACCGGTAGGAGCGCGCGAGCGTCGAGCACGCGTTTGTCGCCGAGAGCGACTCCAGGCGGTGGTGCGCCCGGCCAGAGGACCTCCAGGCCTCCCGAGCGTAGTTCGAGCCGCCAGGGCCGGCCGTACGCGACTAGCGACCGCCCGTCGAGCATGGTGAGGTCGTCGGTGAGGTAGCCGAAGCCGTGGCGCAACGCCAGGTACGCCGCGAGCGAGCTCTTCCCAACGCGCGAATCACCGACGAGCAGCGTCGCGCCACCGTCGGGCCCTACTACGGCAGCTGCGTGAAGGCCGTACAGCGGGGGATGGAACATCACGGCAGCGGCCCAGACATGCTGCACGAGTTCGCCCACCATCACCGACCGATCCGCGTCGGAATTCATGCAGGCTCCCGCGGTCCGGCGATCCCACGCGCACACGCCGAAGCCAGCCTGCCCAACAAGGTGGTAGCCGATGCCTGGCTGGACGTAGTCGATGAACGGCGGCCCATCAGCGTTCGGGTCTCGAACGGCGTTCGCTGGGAAGTAGCGGGCGGGCATAGCTACGGCGCTTGCTCGGATGTCCTGCCCGGCGTATGGGACGCCCAGGGACGCCCATCTGTCCACTATCTCGGAGCGAATGAGACGAGTAAGCTCCTCGTCATTGGCATGCCATGTCAGCCGGCGACCGTACACGACATCGACGTTGGCCGGGCCGAGATCCACATGGGCCCATTCGGAGCCGCGGGCCACCCAGACGCTGGCGCCATCACGCATCGGTCAGCCCAGAGGCGCGCCGTCGCGCCATGGCCCGAGAGACCCGCCGATGGGCGGTTCGAAGTGGAAAGCGGCGGGGGATCAGTGGGCCGAGCGCCTTCATCCCAGAGGCGTAAGTCGCGCGCAGCGATCGACTGAGGCGTACCGACAGCCACCGGCCGGCCGCGCGGGGTCGAGCGTCGAGAGCCGGCGCCCAGCCCAGAGCCGCGCCTGCGCGAAACGCCCGACGCGTCCGGTAAGACGCTGCGGCGTCAGGGAGGAGATCGGCCCCAAAGCACTCGTCGACGATGCCGAAGGACGCGGCGCAGATGTCCTCGGCGCCGAACCGCTGGCAGAGATGGCGCAGCCGCTCCCAGTCGACCAGCCGCGATGCCACCATCAGCGCGATGTCGACCACGCCGATGGCGTGTGCGAATTCGTGTTTGCACAGGTGGTGCGCAAGCAGCAGAAGGTGGCGCGCGCCGTCGTCGGCATCGGCCGGCCGGAAGTAGAACGGCCGTCGCAGCGACCGACGAGCGTCGATGTTGTAGTGGACCTCCGCGAAGAACGTGCGTTGTATCCTCGCGTAGTGCTCGCTGAAGTCCGGGATGGGCTCGCGGAGCGCGGGGAGCCCGTCGTAGAGGCGCATGTCGGGAATCACGCGCTGGAACGCGAGGTGGTGCGGCTTCGAGTCGGGTCGATACTCGTAGCCAAGCGACCGGAATGCGCTTACCACGTCGCGCGGGCGCATGTCTGGGTCGGCCGCGAAGTCCAGGTCGCCGAACAGACGCGCGATGGACGGGTAGATGTCGTGACGCAGAAGCCAGGCGCCCTTGAGCGGCATCGCGGACGAGCCGAGAGCCGCCAGGACACTCTCGCATTCGTCCATGAGGAGAGCATTCCGGCGGCGGCCGGCGGCAGCCAGCGCGCGGCAATCTTGCAGCAGCGGCTGGGCGAAGGACACGGCGTCCCCGGCGGCGGCATCCGTGAGTTGGTCGGCGATGAGCAGCGGGGAGCGGTGGGACCAGTACACTTCGGCTGCCCACAGATCCCGCGCCCCCTCAACGTCGGAGAGCGCGCCACACAGACCTGCTAGCTCTTCGCCATCGCCAAGCGACGCGCGGCGGACCACGGCTCGCAGGAGTCGGCAGTAGAGGGTGTTCGGCGCCGCCGCAGCTCCGGCGCGCGCGACGGCCCGCTGAGCTGCACGGCCCACTGTCCCGTCCATTGCCCCCATGTGTTCCCCCGCGAGCGTTTGCGCATTGGCGCGCGTCCCTTACCCCTGCTGTTTGAGGGTGTACCCCACGGGCGCCCCGCGCGTCCATCGGCTGGCCGCCAGGCGGTTGGGCGCGTGCTGGCGCCGCCGCGCGCCTTCGCGACTCCCCTCGGGCGAGGCCTTTGCGGAGCGCCATCTCACGGGTATCATCGACGTGGATAGGGAGGGCGAATGGCCCGAGGCTACTCGCACAAGACATCCCCGCCAGAGAACGTGCGGCTGGTGTCGCTCGCGCTGGCGGCGACGCTGACGATCCCCACGCAGTATTGGGTGTCGAGATCCTGGGCCGGCTTCTCGATCATGTCGCTGTTTATCCAGGCGGTGTTCGTGACGTTCACCGTCGCTGGCGCGAACGTCGGCCTGCGTCGCATCGCTCCTCGCGCCGCCCTGCGTCCGGGCGAGCTGCTGCTCCTGTACACGATGCTCGCGGTCGCCCAGGCAGCGTGCGGTCACGACACGATCGAAATGCTGACACAGGCCATCGCGTATCCTGCCCAGTTCACGTCGGTCGAGAACGACTGGCGCGCGCTCTTCCATCACCTGCTTCCGCGCTGGCTCTTCGTGTGGGAACAAGCCGCCGTCGAAGGCTTGTACACGGACGGCATGGATCTGTACGACGAGGGGGCGTGGCGACACTTCGTCAGGCCGGTCCTGTATTGGTCGGGCTTCCTCGTGACGCTCTACTTTCTGATGATGTGCCTGAACGTGCTGCTGAAGCGGCAGTGGGTCGAACGCGAACGCCTGTCGTTCCCGGTGGCCCAGATACCGCTAGGCATCGTCGATCCGCGAGTGGGTCTGTTCCGCAGTCGGCTGTTTTGGTGGTCGTGTGGCGGGGCGGCTGTCCTGAATCTGCTGAACGGCCTGCACCGGCTGTTCCCTCTGATCCCTGGCCCGACGTACGGCAAATTCAACTTCGGCGCGCTCCTCACGGAACACCCGTGGAACGTCATCGGCGATGTCCACGTCGAGTTCCTACCGTTCGTCATCGGCCTCTCGTATTTCATCCCGGTCGCTCTCTCCTTCTCGATCTGGTTCTTCTACTGGTTCTGGAAGGCGCAGCACGTGCTGGGCGCCGCCGTTGGACTGCACTACATTCCGAGCTTCCCTGGGTTCTGGATACAGGGCATGGGAGCCATGATGCTGATGGCGTTCCTGTTTCTGCACTCCGCCCGACGGCATCTGCGCGCGGTGGTGGGCGTATTCGGAGGGCGTACGAGAAGAGCCGACGGGGACGACTCACCCTACAGGTTCGCGGTCTGGGGCGCCATCGCCTCGGGTGTGGCGCTGCTGGCATTCCTCTACGTCGCGGGCATGTCGCTGTGGATCGGCGCTCTCTTCCTCGCGGGTCACTTCGCGATGACGATGGTGACAACGCGGCTGCGCGCGCAGCTTGGGCCGCCCACGCACGAGCTCCCGTTCACGACGTCCAGCATGCTGGTCGGGCTGGTGGGGTTGAGACGTCTGGACACGCGTAGCCTGGCGCAGGTCGCCGCGTTCAAGTTCGTCGACTTCGGTCAACGCGGTAGCCCCATGCCCACCATGATGGAGAGCATGTATATGCGGGACAAGCTACGGCTGCGGCAGCCGGCTATCCTGCTGGTGGCGATCATGTTCGCAGCGGCCCTCGGTACGCTCGTCGGATTCGCCGGCAACCTGCAACGCGGGCACATCGACACGGTTCAGCAATGGGTAGGCGACTCCGCGTTCCCACGGCTTTCCGCTCAGGTACGCGACCACACCGAGGGTGTTGATTTCGTGTACGTCGCGTACTTCATCGTGGGCGCCGCGGTTGTCGTTGGGCTGAACGCGCTGAGTCGGGCGTACGTCTGGTGGCCATTCCATCCTCTCGGCTACATAATGGGTGGCGAGTGGATGCTGCGCCACCTGTGGTTCCCGATCTTCATGGCGTGGGGCATCCGTGTGCTTGTGCTGAAGCTGGGTGGCATGACCGCCCATCGCAAGGCGGCGCACGTGTTTCTTGGCATCACCATCGGCGACGCGGCGATGCTGGGCATGTGGGCCATCCTCGGCAGCATTCTGAACCGATGGACACTCGCCTTCACGTACTGATACGGTAGGGCACGGCAAACAGGCAGCAGCTACAGAGGCAGGACGAGACATGGCAGGCAAGCTCAGAGCGGGCGTCGTCGGGTCGGGAATCATCGGCAAGAGCCACGTTCGCGGCTACGCGGGCATGAGCGACGACGTCGAACTCGTAGCCATCGCGGACCTGAACCAGGAGGAAGCGTCCCGAGTCGCCGCGGAGCACGGCATTCCGCACGTCTTCTCCGACTACCGTGACCTTATCGCGATGGACGACCTGGACACGGTCGACGTCTGCCTCCCGAACTTCCTCCACATGCCGGTTTCGGTGGCGGCATTGGAGGCGGGCAAGCATGTCTTCTGCGAGAAGCCCATGGCGCGCGTCGGCTCAGAGGCGCAGACGATGTACGACGCCGCGCAGAAGGCCGGCAAGCAGCTACACGTGCAGATGGGCACGGTGTTCAGCAAGGAGAGCCGCACCGCGAAGTACCTGATAGACGAGGGAGCTCTCGGGCGGGTCTACTACGCGAAGGCGAGCAACGGCCGGCGGCGCGGGCGGGTGTTCGTGGACGGCTACGCCACCCCGCACTTCGTGCAGAAGGAGCGCGCTGGCGGCGGGAGCATGCTGGACATGGCGGTGTATAGCATGGCGCGGCTCGTATACCTGCTGGGCAATCCCGCGTTGGAAACCGTCAGCGGCGCGACGTACCAAGAGATGGACATGGACCCGAAGCGGCGCGAGGAGAGCGGCTTCGACGTCGAGGAGTTCGGCCACGGCTTCGTCCGCTTTGAGGGTGGTGTCACGATGTACGTCGAGGACGCCTGGTCCGCCTTCGGCGAATTCGAGGGCGACAAGCTCCTTGGCTCGAAGGGCGGCGTGAGCCTGCGTCCGTTCAAGTACTACACGGACGTCCACGGCATGGACGCGGACGTGACTCTCAACATCGACTCTTACGAGAACCGCATGCGCGCGCTTGGGTACATGGGCCGCGGCTACGGGGGCTCACAGGAGCACTTCGTGTACAGCGTGCTCAACCGCGTCGAGCCGATCGACACGGGCGCGTTGGGTCTCAAGGTTGCGCAGATCACGCAGGCGCTTTACGACTCCGCCGAGTCCGGCCAGGAAGTGAGGCTGTAATGTCGCTTCGCGCCGTTCTCGTCGGTTGTGGCCGCATGGGCGGGTTCATAGACGACGAGCAGGCCGGCAAGCCCGGGTTCGTCGGTCCATACTGTCACGCTGGGGCGTACAAGGTGGCCAGGGGCGTCGACCTGGTCGCCGCCGCCGACATCGTGCCCGACAAGGCGGAGGCCCTCGCCGCCAAGTGGGAGGTGCCCCGGACGTACGTCGACTACCGGGAGATGATCGCGGAGGAGCAGCCAGAGATAGTCAGCGTCACCACGCGGCCGGACACACACGCCGAGGTGGCCATCTTCGCTGCGGAGAACGGCGCCCGCGCGGTGTACTGCGAGAAGCCGATGTGCTGCTCCATGGAGGAGGCGGACGCCATTCGCGACGCGTGCGCGAAGCACGGCGCGCTTCTGAATCTCGGGTCCAGCCGGCGGTACCAGGAGCCGTTCTGGCGGATGGTCGACCTGGTCAGCTCCGGCGTCGTGGGCGACGTTCAACTGGTGGTCTCGTACAGCTCCGGTGGGGCGCTGTGGACGCATACGCACACGACCGACATCCTGATGCTCCTCGCAGGCGATCCAACGCCGCTGTGGGCGCAGGCCACCGCCGACCTGACTCCCGAGGAGCGGGCCGGCGCCGCCATTACCAGAGATCCGCAGATACTCAACGCCGCGTTCGAGTTCGACAACGGCGTGCGCGCCGTCATGACCCGCTGCGCGGGGTACGAGTTCGAGGTCCACGGCTCGCGTGGGAAGATCCGCACGCGAGGGAACGGCGGCGGCTTCGAGACCCACGTCTTCAACGAGCACGGCCGCGCGGAGCCGGAGCAGTTCCCCGCTTACGAGCGCTCCAGCGGGTCGGTGAACTGCATCGAGGATCTGGTCTCCGCGATCGTCGACGGAACAGCCGTGCGGGGCGGCGTTGATGTCGCCGTGCGCGGGCAGGAGATGTCGATGGCCGCCGTGGAGTCCGACCGGCAAGGCGGCGGGCGTGTTGGAATGCCGCTAGCGGATCGGTCCCTTCAGATACGAGGATGGTGAACGAGTGATTCCGACACGACCTGGGCGATGGGTGCGGCGCGCCGCGGCGCTGGCTGGCGCGCTGGCCCTCGGGGCGGCCGCCCCCGCGTGCGACATCGGCGACCCCGCGTCCAGCGCGCCTGCCGACGGCCTGGCAGACATCCCGGGCGCGGACAACCCAACGCTCTACCTGTCGGCCCTTGTCGACGATGGAGCCATCCTGCGCGCCGACGTCAACGGGGATGGCGTCGTCGACATCGCTGACCTTGTCATCGTCGCCCAGAGCTTCGGCGATGTGTCTACGGAGGTGAGGTCGCTGGTTACGATCAGCGACGAGGCCACGCGGTGGGTGCCCGGGCGCGGGCCCGACGACGACATCACCGTGCAGTCGTGGGAGTACTCCTACCAGATCACGCTCGTCAACCAGACGCGTGAGACGCGATCGGCCAGGGTCGTATGGAAGTGGTACGACGCGTCCGGCTTCCTCATCGACGAGGTGTTCGTGAACGTCCTGCTGCAAGGCGGGGAGGAACGCAGCGTCTCCGACATCGAGACCGTGCGCAACTTCGGTCTGGATGGCACGCATACCGTGGAGGTCGTGTCCGCGACCGTGCCGGGCATCGACGTCGACCCGCCGCCGCCGCCCGGGTAGGGAGCCGGATCATCCCTCGCCCTCTCCCGTCGTCTCACAGCGGCGCCACAGTGTCTCGAACTCCTCCTCAAGGCTGCATACGCGTTCTGGCTGCGTGATGCGGGTCATGAAGTTCGCCTCGTTGCGCGTCGGGCTGCGCTGCTGGAAGGGGATCGGAAGGTGCAGTAGGGCCGTCGTGTCGCTCAGCACCAGCTTCCGCGAGCGCAGGTGCACGTCGGCTTCCAGCGTGCGGATATGGCTCGCGCTGAGCACCTGTCCCAGGATCCCATCCTCGGCACCGAAGTGGTCCAGGAGGTCATCAATGCCCTTCTGGTTGTCCACGATAATCCGGATATCTGGGCCGTGCTCCCGGTGCGCGAGCAGCAGGTCCAACTGCCGATCGTCCGTCCGTCCGTTCTCGGTAGCCAGCAGGCCGAGACGGATGTACCGCGCACGCATAGCCTCACGGAATACGCCGAGATGTATGTACGGCGACGTATGCGTGACCCATAGGAACCGAGGTAGCACGCACGTCCGTGCTTCCCCCAGTATGACTCGGTTGGTCTCCTGGATGACCGAGCCTCCGCGGCACGCGAGCATTACCTGCCGCGACATTTCGTCCGCCTCGGCGCGCTCGCGCACAAGGCCATAGGGGACTTCGTGCAGTTGGCTCGCGGGGCGCAGAAACACCCAGCAGATGGCGATCTCCGTCGCCAATCCCAGGGTAGTTGCCCCGACGAGTAGCGTCACGACCAGGGGAGGAATGCCGTCCGCCGGCACGCTGAGCACGTCGAACATGTCCGCCCAGCGCCACAGGAGGTCGCGGTCGTAGATGGCAAAGGCGGCGTATGAGCCCAACATCGCGGCCTCCATGAACATGAGCGTCCGTGCCAACTCCGCCGTGGAAAAGACGGCCAACATGCGCGCGAGCGCGCAGACCAGAAGGCCCGTGAGTATGAACAGATGCACCCGGTAGATGTCGGGAGACGGAGACGGCAGCAGCCCTCCTCCGCCGATCGCGAAGAGGAACCCGGTCGCGACGTACGCACACCACAGGCGGAACGCCTGCTGATGGATGAGCAGTTGGTGGGGAGCTCGGTCGGGGTAGCGGATTACAAGCGGCGCAGACAGGGCCGCGTAGATCTTGCGCAGAGGCCCGAGGTTCAGCAACACCGAGAGTACGACGGTGGCAAAACCACCAACCAGGGGCAACACCAGCGACGACAGGAGCGGAGGGAAGGAGGCCATGAGGTCACTCACCGTCTTGCCCGCGCCCGCGGGCCGATCGTTCGATTTTCCGCCTGCGCTCGACCCGCCCCACGACGTTCCGCAGTTCCCGGTCCGGCACGGCGACTCCACGCGGGAACAGATGGTACGTTATCCCTAGGGCCGCCAGGGCAAGCAACGACACCACCACCCACGGGGTCGAGTACCCGCTCATGAAGAACACCATGGGCACGATGACCAGCGACGCGGCCAACGCATCCGTCACATAGTGTCGGTCCGCGAGATCGAACGTGCGCTGACCGATTGCATCGCACACCCAATACAGGTACACCCCAACGGTCGCTCCAAGGGCCACCTCGTACGCGCTCTGCACGCCGACCGCCACTCGAGACGTCGCGACCACCAGCGAGGACACCAGGGCCACGGCCAGCCCGGCCCACGTCCATCGGCTGGCACCCGCCGCGCGCCGCCAGAACCGCCCCTTGGCCTCGGGATCGCCGAGCCCACTCAACGCGCGTACCGTGAGCAGGAGCAGGCCGGCCTGCCTCAACGCGTAACCGGATGGTGTCGGAGACGACTCAAGCGCGGCGACCGATTCGGGAACGCGACCGAGCAGCCAGCCCGTCACGCCGTCCTCTGGGCCCAGCCGCGCGGGGAAGAAGCAGAGCGCCGCTCTATCCGCAAATGCACGTTTCAGTTGCCAATTGACAACAAGAAGAAGCGCGCACCAGAGAGCTGGGATCAGCGCGCTGACACCGAGCATGACCATGGACGCCCACAGCCTTCCAAGTTTGCGTCGCCAAGGGCCTCCGCCGCTCTCGGCCTCGTCGACGGAGCCGCCGTCCTGGGAGTTCCGTCGAAACAACGCGTGCAGCATCGCCGTCACGCACGCGAACGACGCCACTTGCCACACTGTAGCGTCAAGGAGACGCTCGACCCAGGGCGGAAGAGCCCACTCGGTCGGTCGGGGATGCCACCATGCGAGCAGCACGGTCGACAGGGGTGCCCCAAAGAGCGTGATGTAGAACGCTCGATAGCTGATCGGCGGGAGGCCGTAGGCCGCGGCGCGTTCAGCCACGCGTGCCCAGCGGGCGGACTGTAGAACTAGCTCACCATCACTGTAGTCGTGTTGCAGCTGCTGGCGGCCCATGCGATGCGTCCTCCCGGTGGCATCAGAGTCCGACCGCGCCGACGGAGTCGTCGGCGCGGTCAGGCCTATCTGCTACTTGAGGACCAACATGCGGCGACGCTCGACGTGCTCGCCAGCCCTGATCTCGTAGACGTAGACGGCACTCGCGACGCGCTCACCGAGGTCGTTGCGACCGTCCCAGTAAGCCGCCTGCTCGCGGGTGACGTAGCTTCCCTCACGCATACGCCCGAGTTCGAGGCGGCGGATGACTTCACCACGCATCCCGTAGATGGTGATGTCGACTTCCGACTCCTCGGACAGCTCGAACGGAATCCAGGTTTCGGGGTTGAAGGGGTTCGGGTAGTTCGGCAACAGGCGCGTCACCTCTGGGATGTGGCGCTTGATCGCTTTCAAGGCGTACTGCCTCGAATTGAAGCCGCTGCCTTCCAGCCTGATGCGCGAGTCCTGACGTAGGTCTATGACCCGCTCCGACGTCAGATCGACCAGCTGCAGATCGTAATCCGCAGGCGCGTCGACCGTCTGCCAGCTCAGCACGGCGCCGTCGCCGTTGCTGACGTCGAGGAGCCAGACCATCTCGTCGCCGATCGTCTGCATATCGAGGCTGAGCCGCGACATGTATCCGTCGACCTCGGGGTCTAGCAGCGTCAGCCGAGGCACGTCGCTTCCGGGGAAGCTCGGAGCCTTGACGAAGCTGAGCGCGCTCTCCTCTTCGGACTTCGCGTCGCGGGCCGCTATCGCCTGGACCTCGTCGGAGCCGGCTTCGGACGTCGCGGTCACGTAGACGCGCCACTCGCCCTTCGCCTTCAGCGCCGCCGGGGCCGCGCTGCTGCCGCTGGAAGACTCGCTCGCCGGTATGATGAGCTCGCCGTCCTGCGCCGAGAGGAACCAGAACGCCTGCCCAGCAGGCACGGAGTAGGAGGTCGACTCGTTGGACGCGCGCGACACATATGACTGCGACGACGTGTCCAGGTAGATGAGTCGGTTGTCCACCGCCGAGTTGTTGTTCAGCTTGTGGAACGTCGGTGACGCTTCCTGGTTCAGCACCGAAGCGAGGATGCTCGAGTCATCCCACGCCACGGAGAAGTTGAACGGGTTCGCCAACAGGTTCCAGCCAGAGACGATGGGCAGCGCGTAGCGACTCGTCGGATCGACCGACTGACCCGTTACCGAGCGCGTCTCGGACGAGCCGTCGCCGATCGCCGCGACGAACCAACCCGCGCCCGTCTCGAACCCATCACTCGCAACCGGCGTGTCGTCGCCGAGCGACTCGGCGATCTCCCACTGCTGGTCAGTAGCGTCCCAGCGCCACGCGAACCACTCCGTGATGAAGCCACCGTCGGTCGTGTCGAACGTCGTCGACATGGACGTGCTGTCCGGCGACACCGCAGGGCCGACGCCGTTCCACACGTTCGGCGAGGTCTCCATCGTGGACAGCGACAGATCGACGCTGCCGTTCACCGGGACGTATCCCGGCGAGCCGAAGGAGTTCTCCTCGAACGTGCGGCCGCCGTCGAGGTCGTCGGTCATCTCGACGTACCACACAAGGCCACGCATCGTGACGTCGGAGCCTGGCACCGTCGCCGTCCAGGTGTCATCCTGAGTGTTCGTCAGGATCGACTCGGTGAACGAGCTGTTTCCGCCCTCGGTGTAGAACAGGCTAGCGCTGGTCGCCGTGGAGATCGGTAGCACGATCTCCGCGGAGAACGTCACGTCCTGCCCGTCTGAGGCGCTTGTGGGCGCCGTCACCGTGAGAGGCGGCTCGTCATCGTCGGCGATGGTCGCCGTCGCTGACGACGCGGTGGCCGTGGCGTTCGTGACCGCGCTGATGGAGAGGACGAACGTCTCGTCCGGCTCATCATCGTAGTCCGCGCCCACGGACACATCGACGCTCGACGTGGTCTCGCCAGCAGCCAGCGTCAGGGTGCCGGAGGCGGCGGTGTAGTCACCGTCGGCCTCGGTCGCCGTGCCGTCAGCCGTGGCGTATGTGACGTCAACAGCCTTGCCAGAGGCGGCGTCCAGGGTGACCACGAACGACGCCGTCGTCGGGGACACGTCGTCCTGGCTACTGCCCTCTGTCACCGTGATGTCGCCGAAGGTGATGTTCGGCGCGTCATCGTCGTCGGTGATGGTGGCGGTCGCTGATGTCGACGCCAACTGCACGTTCACGGCATCGCTGAGCGTGACGTCCAGCGTTTCGTCGTCCTCGTCGGTGGTGTCCGCGACGATCGTGACGTCGAAGGTCTGGGTCGTCTCGCCAATGGCGAACGTCAGTGTGCCAGAAGCGGCGGTGTAGTCGTCCGGCGCGACAGCGGTGTCATCCGACGTCGTGTAGTCGACCGTGAGCTCACGCCCGCTGGCAGTGTCCAGCGTTGCGGTGAATGTGGCTACGCCTGCCGTGTCCTCGTCGACCGTCGGGCTGTCGATGGTGAGCGTGGGCTCATCATCGTTGTCCGAGATGGTCAGCGAGGCGGCGGCGGTGTCGAGGGTGGCGTTCACCTCGTTGCTGAGCGTCACGCTGAACGACTCGTCGTCCTCGTCGAGGGAGTCGCCGTTCACCGTGATTGGGATGCTCAGCGCCGTCTGGCCCTCCGCGAAGGTGAGCGTGGCTGCCGCGGCGTCGTAGTCACCGTCGCCGTTCTCGTCCTCCGCGGTGCCGTCGACCGTGGTGTAGTCGACGGTCACGGCGCGTCCGCTTACCGCAGACAGCGAAACCGCGAAGTTCACGGTTGTGGACGTGGACGGCTCGCCCGTGGTCGCCGGGTTCGCAATCGAGACGGTCGGCAGCGGATCGTTGTCGAGGATCGTCACGGTCGCCGTTGAGTTGACGCCCGAGGCGTTCCCGAGGTCAGTCCCGCTATCAAGCGTCGCGTTGACCGGGTCGCTCAGCACAGCTAGGAAGGTCTCGTCATCCTCGTCCTTCAGGTCGCCCTGGACGGTCACGTCGAACGTGCCCGAGGAGCTGCCCGCGTCGAAGGTGACGGTCCCGCCAGCCGTGGTGTAGTCATCGCCTGCGGTGAGCGCCGTGCCGTCCGCCGTGGCGTAGTCCACCGTGACGGTCTGATCGCTCGTGTTCGAGAGAGCGACGGTGAGCGTTCCGGTCGTGCTGATCGCGTCATCTTCGGTTACGGAGATGTCCGCGACCTGCACGGTCGGGGCGTCGTCGTCGTCGGTGATCGTCGCGGTCGCGACGCTCCCGCTGCCTGAGCTGTTGACCGGGGTGTTCGTGCCGGCATCGAGCGTCGGCGTGCCGCTGGAGCCACCACCCGGCGATGTCAGCGTGACCGTGAAGGTCTCGTCCGACTCGTCCGTGGTGTCGACGCCCACAGGCACCGCGACCGTCGCGGAGTCGCTCGTGGACCCGGCGGCGATCGTCAGCGTCCCAGACGTGTCGGTATAGTCCGCGCCACCAGCAGACGACGCGCCACTCGTCGTGGCGGTGCCATCCGCAGTCGCGTAGTTCACCGTGACGTCGGACGAACTCGCGTTCGACAGTGTGACCGTGAACGCTAGCGAGCCAGCCGTGTCCTCGTCCGCAGCGACCGGATCGCTGATGGAGATGGACGGCGGATCATCGTCGTTAGTGATCGTCACCGTGGCGACGTTGTCCGCGCCTGCCGCGTTCGACAGGTCGTCACCGGTGTCCAGCGTCCCGTTGGACGGATCGCTGAGCGTGACGGTGAGCGTCTCGTCCACCTCGTCCGTGGTGTCCGAAGTCGTGTCGATCGTGACGTCCTGTGACGTCTCGCCCGCAGCGAAGGACAGCGTCGTCGCGGACACCGACGTGTAGTCGGAGTCTGCGGTCGTCGCCGTGCCGTCGCCGGTGGCGTAGTCGACATCCACCTGGAACGCGCTCGGGTTGGAGAAGCTAACCGTCACGGTGGCCGACGAGCCTTCCGTTGCCGACGCGTCCACGACCGAGATCACTGGCGGGTCGTCGTCGTCGGTGATAGTCACCGTGGCGATGGTGCCGTCCGCAGCGGCGTTCCCGGTGTCGGACGAGTCCAGCGTCACGTTCGACCCATTGCTCAGGGTCGCCGTGAACGTCTCGGAGTCGCCCTCGTCGGTGTCGTCACCGTTGATGGTGATGTCGGTTGTGCCACTCGTGGCGCCAGCGGCGATGCTGATCGTCGCGGCGGAAACCGCGTCGTAGTCGGCGTCAGCCGTGGTCGCGCCGCCGTCGGCGGAATCAACGTCGACCGTGATCGCCTTGCCGCTCTCCTCGCTCAGGGTCGCGGTGATTGTGGCTGTGGTGGTCGTGGAGCTCGCGCCCTCGGTAACCGTCACGTCCGCGACGGACACCGTCGGTGGCGAGTCGTTGTTATTGATCGTCACGACGCCGACGGAGTCCGACAGCGTCACGTTGCTCTCGCCACTTAGCGTGACGTCGAAGGACTCGTCCTCCTCGTGCTTCGTGTCACCACCGATGGTCAGCGTGATGGTCTTGACGGTTTCGCCCGCGGCGTATGTCAGCGTGTTGGAGTCGGCGGTGTAGTCGCCGTCGGCCGTGGTCGCCGTGTCGTCGGACGTGGTGTAGTCCACCTCAATCGACTTGCCGCTGGCCCCACTCAGAGACACCGCAACGTCGACCGTCGTGTCCGCGTCGCCCTCGGTTACGAGAGCGTCGCCGATGGACACGGTGGGAGGATCATCATCGTCGGTGATAGTACCGACGCCGCTGTCCGTGGTGTTGAGACCGTTGACGATGTTGGAGACATCGAGCGTGTACGTCTCGTTCTCCTCGTCGAGGTCGTCCCCGTTGGCCGTCACGACCACGTCCTTAGATGTCTCGCCCGCGGCGAACGTCAGGGATGCAGAGGCGGTGCTGTAGTCACCACCCGCAACGGTCGCTGTGTCGTCCGCGGTCGCGTAGTCCATGGTGATCTCTTTGCCACTGACGGCGTTAAGCGAGACCGTGAACGTCATGTCGTTGGTCTCGGACGACGCGCCTTCGAGGACGAGCGTCTCGTCACTCACGGAGACGGTCGGCGGATCATCGTCGTCCGTGACGGTGATGGTTGCCGTGCTGGTCCCCAGTGACAGTTCAGCGGACGGGTTCGACAGCGTGACCGTGATGGTCTCGTCGTACTCATCGCGATCGTCGCCGTCGACCGTGACGGCCAGGTCGACCGTCTCGGTGGTTGACCCAGGCGCGAACGACACCGTGCCGCTGGCAGCCGTGTAGTCCGCGTCGCCGTTCTCGTCCTCGGCAGTGCCGTCCGACGTGGCGTAGTCCGCCGTCAGTGTGAACTCACTGATGCCCGACAGGCTCAGAGCCGGCGAAGCCGTCTGCGACGTGCTGCTGGCGCCCTCGGCGTCAACCGTGACGTCGGCGATGTCGACCGTCGGCGTGTCCTCGTCGTCGGTGATCGTCCCGGTGCCTGACGAAGTGCCGAGCGACCCGAACGCGGCGTTGGACAGGTCGACGGTGAACGTCTGGCTTGCGCCTTCGTCCACGTCGTCACCGTTGACCGCGATGGTGATCGTCTGCGTCAGCACCTCCTCGGCGAACGAGACGGTGCTGGCTGCGGCATCGTAGTCCGCGTCACCAGTCACGCCGCCGTTGGACGATGTCGCGTCGACATCCGCCGTCGCGTAGTTCGCGGTGACGGTGTTCTTGGACGGGTTCGACAGAGTCACCGTGAAGTCGATGCTCGTCGCCGTGCCGTCCGCTCCCTCGGTCACGCCGGCAGGCGAGTCGATGGAGATCGTCGGCGGGTCATCGTCATCGGTGATCGTGCCCGTGCCAGAGCCATCGGTGATGGAGCCGCCTGACGCGTTGGAGAGCTGCAGCGTGTACGCCTCGCTGTCGTCCTCGTCCTTGTCATCGCCCAGTACGGTCACGTCTACGGTCTTGCTCGTCTCGCCCACGGCGAAGCTGAGCTCCGTCGTCGTGATTGCCGTGTAGTCCGGGTCGGCCGAGTCCGCCGTGCTGTCCGCCGTCGCGTAGTCCACCGTGACGGCGCCGAGCGCCGTTGGGTTGGACAAGCTGACGGTGAACGTCTGCGTGCTGGTCGCCGTGTCGGCGCCCTCGGTCGCCGCGGTCGGGTCGTCCACGGTGATTGACGGCGTCGGATCGTCGTCGGTGATTGTCGCGGTGACGGAGTCAACGCCCGTGGTCGCGTTCTGGACGGCACTGAGGTCAACATCGAAGGTCTCGTCGCCCTCCTCGGTGTCGTCCCCGTTCACCAGGATGGTGACGGTTTCCGAGGTGCTAAGGGCGTCGAACGTCACGGCCTCGCTGGTGTCGGCGTAGTCGGCGTCCCCGATCAGCGGGTCGGATCCCTCCGAGTCCGCGCCGGAGACCACATCAGCCGTGCTGAGTAGGGCCGTCACCGTCTTCTCGCTCTGGGCGTCCAGCGTGAGTGTGACCACGAGGCTGGCTGTCCCGTCGGAGGTGTCGCCCTCGACGATTGCGTCAGGCGTCACGATGTCGATCGTAGGCGCGGCATCGTCGTCGGTGATCGTGCCGGTACCGCTCGCGGTGGTGATGGAGGCTGTGCCGTTGCTTCCGCCGGGCGACGCGTTGTCGGTGAGGTCGACGGTGAACGTCTGATCCTCCTCGTCACGCGCGTCGTCCGTCAGAGCGACAGCAATGGTCGCCGTGTCCGTGAGCGAACCGGCCGCGATTGTGACGGTGCCGCTTGCGGCGGTGTAGTCGCTGCCAGCCGCAGCGTTCAGCGTGGTGTCGGCATCGGTTCCATCCGCCGTCGCGTAGTCGACGTTGATCGCCGTGTCACTGGTGTTCGACAGGGTCACCGTGAACTCGATCGTCCCGTCGCCCGCCTCCGACTCGGCGGTCGGGCTGGCGATGGAGATGGTCGGAGCCGTGTCGTCCGTTGTGATCGTGCCGGTCCCCTGCATCGTCCCCTGCTGGACCCCAGAGCCACCGACCCCGCCGGACTCGCCACTGATGTCCACGAAGAAGGTCTCCGTGGCCTCATCGGTGTCGTCACCACTGACCGTAATGTCCACCGTCGTCGACGTCGTTCCGGCGCTGACGGTCGCCTGGGTCGACGTCACCTGCACGTAGTCAGCGCCACCGGAAGCGCCCGAGCCAGCCTGCGCGGCCGAGTCGTCCGACGTGGCGTAGTTGACCGTGATGTCCTGGTCACTGGGGTGATCCAGGGAGATCGTGAACGTCGCGGGCGTCGTGGTGCTGTCGGCGCCCTCGGTGACCGTCACATCCCCGATCGAGATCGTCGGCGACGCGTCATCGTCGGTGATCGTACCGGTGCCAGTTGGGCTGGTCGCAACGTCGACGGTGGACTCGAACCCAGACGTGGCGGACAGAGTGACCGTGTAGGTCTCCGTGGCCGTCTCGTCCGTGTCATCGCCAGTGATGTCGACGGTGAACGTCTTGTCGTTCTCGCCAACGGCGAACGCCGCCGTGCCAGTAGTCGCGGTGTAGTCCGCGCCCGCTGTCGCGGTGACGTCAGATGTCGCGTAGTCGATGCTGACAGCCTTGCCGCTGGCCGGTGTCAGCGAGACAGTGTACGTCGCAGTCGCGGTGGCGCCGCTGGCGCCCTCGGTGACCGTGATGCTGTCGACGGAGGCGACCGGTGGATCGTCGTCGTCTGTGATCGTCCCCGTGCCAGACGCATCCGTGAACACTAGCGTGTTGACGGTGTCGCTGGCGTTCGTGAGATCGACGGTGAACGCCTCGGAGTCGGGAGAACCCTCGTCCGTGTCGTCGCCGTTGACCACGATCGTGATGGCTCCCGTGGTGTTGACGGTTCCTGGTGTGGAAGCGGCGATCGTGAGCGTCTGCGCCGTCTGCGCGACGTAGTCGCTGCTCACGTCCGTCGCCGTGCCGTCGGTGGTGTCGAACGTCATCGTGACGTCGCCCACCTCCGTGCCGTTCGACAGAGTCACTGTGAAGCCGGCGTTCACGGTGGAGCCAGAGTCGCCTTCCGTGACCGTCTGGTCGTCGATGCTGATCGTAGGCTGATCGTCATCGTCGGTGATCGTCCCGGTGGCGATGCTGGCGTCGCCCGAGGCGTTGCCGTTGTCCGACGTGTCGATCGTGGTGTTGACCGGCGTGTCGATCGTCAGCGTGAACGTCTCCGAACCTGTGCCCTCGTCAACAGTGTCGCCAGCGACGACGACGGCGATGCTCTTGGTGTCC
The DNA here is from genome assembly GCA_964473525.1 of uncultured bacterium. Lineage (GTDB taxonomy): Bacteria > Poribacteria > WGA-4E. The sequence continues at coordinate 28,933 of CAYYPK010000023.1, read as the reverse complement.
GAGCCGGCAAGGAACGTGAGCGTGCCAGACGTGGCTGTGTAGTCACCAGCGTCGCTCGCGGTGACGTTGGCCGTGGTGTAATTCACGGAGGCGTTGGCGACATTCGTCGGGGTCTGCGTGACCTGGAAGTACAGGGTCTGCGTCCCGCTGTCGCCTTCTGTCACGGTCACGTCCGTGATGGCGATCGACGAGTTATCGTCGTTGGTGATGGTGGCAAGGCCGTCCAGCGTGGAGATGGTCGGGTAGCCCGTCCAGGTCACGCCGTTCGGGTTGCTGAGCCGCAGGACGAACGTCTCGTCGTTCTCAATGTCCGAGTCGTCGTTGACGACCACGGTGACCACCGCAGTGGTCGTACCCGCTTCGATCGTCGCGGTGCCATCGGTGGTTGCGGCGTCGTCGTCCGTCGCTGCTCCGTAGTCGAGGCTTCCATCTTCGGGGCCGCTGCCGTCGTCGGCGGCGACTGCGCTACCGTCGTTGAGCGCGTAGTCCACCGTGACATCGGCGCCGACCGCCTGAGACAGAGTCACCGTGAACGAGATGGTTCCCGTGGCTTCAGCGGCAGTCGGGTCATTGATGGTGATCGTCGGCGCTGGGTCGTCGTTGGTGATTGTCCCCAAGCCGGAGGCATCGTCGAACGACAGCGACACGGCGCCGTTCCACAGGGCGTTGCTCAGATCGACAGTGAACGTCTCATCGTCCTCGTAGAACGTGTCGCCGTTCGCCGTGACGGTGATCGTCGCGGTCGTCGTGCTGCTATCGCCCGTGATAGTCACGGTGCCGGCGGTGAAGTCGTAGTCATCCGTGCCATCGCCCGGGCCCGACCCACCGTCGGCATCGACGGCGTCCACGTCCGAGACGGTGTGGACAACGGTGATGTCCTGCGTGGACGGCGACGACGCCGTCACGGTGAACGTGAACGTCGCTGTACCCGAATCACCTTCAGCGACGGTCACGTCGTCGATGGAGATCGTGGGCAACGTCTCGTCGTCGGTGATGGTCGCGGTGGACACTTCCGGCCCCGTCGTGTCGCTCGTGTCGCTGAACACGGCGTTCGTCGCGGTGTCGAGGCTGACCGTGAAGGTCTCGTCGCCCTCGTACACGCTGTCGTTGGTTAGCGTGACCGCGATGTCGGCGTCGGCAGCCGTGTTACCTGCGGTGAACTGGATCGTGCCAGTCGCCGCAGTGAAGTCCGCCGTGCTCGACGCCGTGCCGGCCGCCACCGTGTAGTTGGCGGTGATGGTCGACGAACTCGGGTGATCCAGCGTGGGCGCGAACGTCTGCGAGTTCGTGGCGCCGTTGTCCTCATCCGCGATGGTGACATCCGCCAACGTGATGATCGGCGTTGCGTCATCGTCAGTGATGGTGCCGGTCGCGATGTTGTCCTGGCCCGACGCGTTCGTGTGGTCGTTGCCCGTGTCCAACGTCGTGTTGGCGTTCGGGTTGCTCAGCGTGAAGGTGAACGTCTCGGACGTTCCCTCATCTGTGTCATCCCCGTTGACCGTGGCGACCGCGGTGTGGCTCGTTTCACCAATAGCGAAGGTGATCGTGCCAGCGGTCGCGTCCGCGTCGGACTCGGTGATAGAGGCATCGTAATCCTGCCCACCGGCGGCCAGCGTGCCACCGGTCGACGTGGTCACGTCCGTGATCGTGTAGTCGACCGTGGCGCTCTTCTCACTCACTGCGGAGAGAGCGACTGTCAGTGTCAGGCTCGTGGTCGAGGACGTCGCGCCCTCGGTCACGGTGACGTCTTGCACCGACACTGTGGGAGCAGCGTCGTCGTCGGTGATCGTCAGCGTACCGACAGACGTCGTCAGCGTTGGCGTGTCTCCGCTAGCAGAGACCGCGTTGCTGAGTGTCACCTCGACCGTCTGGTCTTCCTCGTCCGTGGTGTCGCCGTTCACGGTGACGGCCACGGCCTCGGACTGGTCGCCAGCCGAGAACGTGACGGTGCCTGACGTGGTGTCGAAGTCCGCGCCAGCAGTCGCACCGTTCGTCGTGCCCGTGGCGGCAGCGAAGTCGACCGTGATGATCTGCTCGCTGGCTGCGTCCAGCGTAACCGCGAACGTGCCCGGCACAGTCCCGCTATCCCCGGCGGCGGACTCCAGCACCGTGATGTCATCAATACTGATGCTCGGCGCTGGGTCGTCGTCGGTGATCGTCGCGACGCCCTGGCTGTCCGTAAGCGTTACGGAGACGCTATTCGACAGACCGTTCGAGAGGTCCAGATTGAACGTCTGGTTCGCTTCGTCGGTCGTATCACCGTTCACGGTCACCGTCGCGGCCTGGATGTTGTCCGCGTCACCGGCCGAGATCGTGATGGTCTGCGCGGTGATAGAGTCGAAGTCCGTATCCGACGTGGCGTCCGTCGTGGACGTGTCGATCTGCACGGTGACATCGAACTCGCTCGCCTCGGCGATGGAGATCGAGAAGTCGCCCGTGACGGCTCCGCCGTCGCCCTCGGTGATGGAGATGTCGTCGATGGATATCGCCGGCGGCAGGTCGTTGTCAGTGATGGTGCCGACAGCGATGTTGTCCGCGCCCGACCCGTTGCCGAGGTCGTTGTTGGTGTCCAGGGTAGCGTTCGTCGGCCCGCTCAGCGTGACCTTGAACTCCTGGTCTTCCTCGTCGGTCGTGTCACCAGCCACCGTGATGCTCGCGGTAGCGGAGTTGGACCCGGCAGCGATGCTGACGGAGCCACCCGAAACCGCGGTGTAGTCTGACTCGGCCGTCGCGGGGTTCGTGTCCCCTGCGCTCGTGTCGTAGTCGACCGTGATGGCCTTCTCGCTGACGCCGGGGTTGCTCCCGCCGTTGGCGCTGTTATCCAGCTTGATAGCGAAATCGAACGTCTGTGACGCCTCGGTCTCCGCCTGCGTGATGTCCTGGACGTACACAAGCGGCGCAGCATCGTCGTCAGTGATCGTGCCGACGGCGGTGGCATCTCCGGTCACGTTCTCGGACGTGTTCACGAAGCTGCTACCGACGACCTTGTACTCCTGATCCTCTTCGTCGATCGCGTCGTCCGCGACGACGACAGAGAAGTCCTTGGTCAGGTCGGTGTCGGCGCCGAAGGTGATCGTTGACGACGTCAGCGCGGTGTAGTCCGTTCCCGCGGTCGCGGGATTGGAATCACCGTCAGCAGTGTCAATAGTCACCTGCACGGTCTTGCCGCTGATTGCGGTCAGCGTCGCTGTGAAGACGGCGTTGCCGCCGGCCTCCGCCTGCGTCACCGCAGCGATGCTCACGGTCGGCGCGTCATCGTCGTCGGTGATAGTGATGGCGGCCGTGCCGTCGGTGTCGAACGCCTCGGTGCTCGCCGCGACGCCGCCCGCGATGTTCGAGAAGGCGATGTCGAAGCCCTCGTCGTTCTCATCCTTGCTATCGTCGTTGACGGTGATGCTGATGTTCGCCGAGGGCGTCGTGCTCTCCGCGTTGAACGTCAGCGTGCCGGACGTGTCGGTGTAGTCGTTGTCTCCGTTCTCGTCCTCAGCGTTGAACGTCGCGGAGCCCGACCCATCGTTGATGACATAGTCGACTGTGATGGCAGTGTCGCTACCGTGGCTGAGGTACACCTCTGTCCCCGTGTAGCTGGCCGTCCCCACGCCTTCGGCGTACGTCGCGTCGCTGACGATTATTGTCGGAGCGGCCTCGTCGTCGGTGACCGTGCCGGTGGCGGTCGCCACATCGTAGCTACCGATCGAGCCGCCGCTGAGGTTGGCGTCGTTGCGGTCCACCTCGAAGGTGAACGTCTCGGACGCGGTCTCATCAAACGTGTCGTCGGTGAGCGTGATGGTGGCCGTCTTCTCCGTCTCGGTCTCCGAGAACGTGATGGCCGTGCCCGACGTCGACGTGTAGTCATCGCCGTCGGTCGTCGAGACGTCCGTCAGCCGCCAGTCGATCTCCGGGCTCAGCTCGCTGGCGTTGCTCAGCGTGATTGTGAAGGCCATCGTGCCGTCGGCTTCCGACGCGGACACGTCGGCTACCGAGACGGTCGGCGTGTTGTCGTCATCGGTGATCGTAGCCGTGGCAACGGAGCCGCTGACCGCATTGGTGGGCGCGTTGGTCGCGTCCAGCGAGGCGTTAGTCAGCGTCACGCCGCCGATGGTGACCGTGAACGTCTCGGCGTTCTCGTCGGTGCTCTCGTCCACGAGGGGCACGCTCACCGTGACGCTTGTGGTGCTCTCGTCGGCGAACGTCGCAATGCCGTCGGTTGTGGACGCATCGTTGTCGACCACACTGCCCGACGTGTAGTCGGACTCGCTGGCCGCAGTGGCTGTTCCATCCGCAACGACGTAGTCGACAGTCGGCACAAGGGCGCTGGCGGTCGTGCCATTGACGCCCGTGATGTCGATCGTGAAGACCGCGTTGGCGTCCGTGCCCTCTGTGACCGCAACGTCCGTGATCTGGAACTGCACGGGGTCGTCGTCGTCGGTGATCGTCCCGGTTTCCGTGATGTCCGTCGTGGACGCCCCGGTGAACGTGGCGTTCGACAGGCCAGCGCCAAGGAGCGTCAACGTGAACGTCTCGTTGTTCTCGTCGATCGTGTCACCGGTGGATGGCACGGAGATCGTGAGGTCGGCTCCGGCGCCCGCGTTAGTGAACGTCAGCGTGCCGTTGTCGGCATTGCCGTCGTCGTCGGTCGCGGTCGTCGAATAATCCGTACCGGACAGCGCCGACGGAGTGCCGTCGTCAGCAACCGAGTACGTGACAACCGAGTCGAGGCCGGACGTCGGGGTCTTGTCGATGGAGACGGTGAAGTCGATGTTTCCGGCTTCCGTGCCGGAGCCCGCCGCCACCGTGATCACCGGAGCCGCGTCCGTGTTGGTGATGGTACCGGTGCCGACGCTGGCGTCAGAGGCCGCGTTGCCCGGGTCAGACGTGTCGAGCGCCACCTGGTTCACCGCTCCGTCGTTGCCGCCGGCGAGTGTGGCGTTGTCTAGGGTTACGGTGTAAGTCTCGTCGTTCTCGTACGTCGACTCGTCGGTGATCGACACTGTGAACGTGAACGTGGTGTCGGTGGAATCGCCCAGAATAGTGGCGGTTGCGTCGGTGATGTTCGTATAGTCCGTGCCGTCAGTCGCTGTCCCGCTCGCGGTGTCGTACTCGACGGTGACGGCGTTGTCGGTCGGGCTACTCGACGTCACTGTGAACGTCGCGGTACCGTCTTCCTCATTGACGGTCACATCGTCGATGGACAGTAGGACGTCGTCGTCGTCATTGATCACACCTGCCCCGGTGGTGTCCGAGATCGTCACGGTGTTGCTGTTGGCGGTGTTGCCACCTCCGGCAGACGACAGGAACACGCTGAACGTCTCGTCGGCTTCGTTGACGGCGTCGGTGAGCGTGACGACATCCACCGTCGCGGACGTGTCGCCAGCGGCAATGGACACGGCGTCTGTACCCGACGTGTAGTCGGTGTCCGCGGTAGCTGTTCCCGCGAGCCGCGTCGCGCTCACTGTGAGCGCTGTGTCGCTCGCCTTGTCGACGCTCACGGTGAACTGCGCGGTGCCCGCCTCGGTCACCGTGACATCGTCCACAGAGAACTGCACCGAGTCGTCGTCGGTGATGGTGCCGGTCGCCTGCGCGTCGGAGATCGAGTTGCTGGAACCCGACCCGCCCGCCAGGGACGACAGGTCGAACGTGAACGTCTCGTCGGCCTCGTTAATGGAGTCATTCGCGAACGTCACAGCAATGGTGGTGTCCGTGTTGCCCGCCGTAATCGTCGCTGTGCCGGACGCTGCCGTGTAGTCCGTGACACCAGTGCCGCTGTCGCCAACGCCGTCGTTGGCTGTGCCGTCCGTCGTCGTGTACGCCACCGTGACATCGGCGTCACTCGTGAGGCCGCCAGAGCCCAGGTCGATCGTGAACGTGATGGTTCCGTCGGTTTCGTCAGTGGACGAGACGTCCGCGACGGTGACGGCGATGTCATCGTCGTTCGTGATGGTCGCCGTACCGGTATCGTCAGTGAACGTGATGGGGTTGCTGGTCGTGTCGAGCCCGCCGGAGGCGCTGCTGACGGTCACGGTGATCGTCTCATCATCCTCGTTGACCGTGTCCCCGCCAACCGTGACGTCGACCGTGCCCGATCCTGAACCGGCTGAGATCGTCGCCGATCCCGCTGTAATGCCGGTATAGTCGGAGTCAGCCGTTGTGGCCGTGCCGTCGGTCGTGTCTACCTGAACGCTGATGCTGGCATCACTCGTGATGCTGTTGTCGATGCTCAGGGTCAGGCTGATGGTGCCGTCGTTGTTCTCGGCCTCGCTGACGTCGGACAGGGTGAGCGCGATGACGTCGTCGTTGTCGATCGTCGCGTTGCCCTGAGCGTCGGAGATCGTCGCCGAACCGCTCGTCCCACCTGTGACGCTCGACAGGTCCAACGTGAAGATTTCATCTTCCTCGTTCACCGTGTCGCCGTTGACCGTCACTGTCACCGTGTGCGATGTCTCGCCTGCGGCGAACGTGACCGTGCCGTCGTTGTCGGTGGTGTCCGAGTCGGTCACCGTGGAGGAGTAGTCAGAGTCAGCACTCAAGGCGTTCAGCGTAGCGTCACCGTTCGTCCCGTCGGCGAGCGCGTAGTCGACCGTGACCGCGCCGTCACTGGCGTTGGACAGGCTGACCGTGAACGTGCCGGTGGCGGTGCTGCTAGCGCCTTCCGTGATCGTGATGTCGTCGACAGAGATCGCGGGCGGCGAGTCGTCGTTTGTGATCGTGCCTGCGCCGGTCGCGTCGCTGATCGTCCCCAGGTTCGAGTCAGCGCCCGACAGGTTCAGGCTGTACGTCTCGGTAGCCTCGTCGGTGTCGTCCCTGTTGACCAAGACGGTGACCTGCACGGTCGTGTCACCATTGGCGGGGTCGTCGTTGACGGCGGCGGCGAACGTCGCGACGCCGTCGCTGGTGCTGGAGTCATCGTCAGTCAAAGAAGACGAGAAGTCGTTGTCCGACGTCGTCGCCGTCCCGTTCGACACCGAGTAGTTGACCGTGACGTCGTTGCCGCTCGCCGCGGACAGGGTGATCGTGAACACCGCGCTCGTCGTGCCGCTAGTGTCGCCCTCCGTCACGGTGACATCGTCCACCGAGATGGTTGGGGTCGCGTCGTCATCAGTGATCGTGCCGGTGCCCTGCGCGTCGCTGATGGTGGCATTTGCGGCGTTAGTCAGGTCGATGGTGAACGTCTCGGCGTCTGCCGCGCCACCTTCGTCCGCCGCGTCCTCGTTGGTAGTAACCGTGACGGTCACTTCCGTATCGCCAGCGGTGAACGTCGCGGTTCCGTCACCGGTAGTGGAGTCGTCATCCACCAGCGTCCCAGAGTAGTCCAGGCCCAGAACGGTCGCTGTGCCATCGTTGATGGCGTAGTCGACCGTGATGTCCTGACCACTGGCCTCCGACAGAAGGATGGTGAACACGGCTGTGTCCGACTCGGCTGACGTGGTCACGTCGTCGATGCTGATGGTTGGCGAGTCATCGTCGTCGGTTATCGTCCCGGTGCCCTGGGCGTCCGAGATAGTCACGGCGCCGGATACAGACGACGTGACGTTCGTCAGATCGATGGTGAACGTCTCGGTCGCGCTCTCGTCTCTCGTGTCCGTCGTGCCGGACACGGCCACCGTCACCTCCGTCGTGCCCGCAGGGAACGTCGCGGTGCCGTCACCAGTGGACGAGTCGTTGTCCACGAGCGTGGTGGAGAAGTCACCGTCACCACTCGACGCTGTCCCGTTGTTGATGGCGTAGTCCACCGTTACGACTTCGTCAGACTCGGACGACAGCGTGATCGTGAACGTGAACGGCTCGGTATCTTCCGCCTGCGTCACGTCGTCGATGGAGATCGTCGGCGTGGCGTCGTCGTCGGTGATGGTCCCGTTGCCTGTGTCGCTCGTGGTCGCGTTTGTCGCCCCGGACAGAGCGATGGTGTACGCCTCGGGCGCGGCCACGACCTCGTCGATGGTGTCATCCGTGATCGGCACCGTGACCACGACCTCGGTGTCGCCAGCCGTGAACGTAGCAATACCGTCGGAGCTGTTGCTGTCGTCGTCACTGGCCGTCCCGGTGTCAGTGCCCGCGGTTGCGGTGCTAGACGTCACGGCGTAGGTGACGCTCGCATCCAGCCCGCTCACTGCGCTCAGCGTGAGCGTGTAAACAGCGGTGGCGTCCGTACCTTCCGTGGAGGCGACGTCATCAATGGTGATCGAGGGAACCGCGTCGTCGTTCGTGATTGTCCCCGTCGCGATGCTCGCATCCGTCGACGTGTTGCCGTTGTTGGACGTGTCGAGCGTCGAGTTGGTAGGGCTACTCAGAGTCAGCGTGAAGGTCTCGTCAGCCTCGTAGAGCGCGTCGGCGAGAATCGGAACATCGATGGTGCCGCTCCCGGCGCCCGCGCTGATCGTCAGTGTGCCGGTGGTCGATGTGTAGTCTACGCCCGCGGCCCCGGTCCCGTCGGATGTCGCGTAGGCGACTGTCACATCGACGTCGCTTGTCGCGGACAAGGAGACTGTGAATTGGACATCGGAGGCGGTTTCCGCAGCGCTCGCGTCCACTATGGACACGGTGGGCGCGGTGTCGTCGTTCGTGATCGTTGCGGTGCCAGCCTCGGGACCCGCGGCGTCAGCGGTGGAGCTGAAGGTGGGACCCGTGTCGGCGCCGCCGGTGGCGCTGGTCAGATTGATCGTGACGGTTTCGTCGGACTCGAAAGTCGTGTCCCCAGTGGGCGTGAACGTAACCGTCGTGCTGGGATTGCCTGCCGTGATCGTGCCGGACCCGCCACTGATCTGCGTGTAGTCCGAGTCTGCGAGCGTGCCGCTGCTGTCCGCCGTGTTCACTGTGAACGAGACGTCGGTATCGCTGATGATGCCGCTAGCAGTACTAACAGTGAGGGTGAATGCGCCGTCGTTCTCATTCCCGGACGCATCGGCGATGGACAGGACGATGTGGTCGTCGTTCGCGATCGTGCCGGTGCCCACGTCGGTTGTGATAGTCAGACCGGTGCCGTTGAGGTCGGCGTTGCTAAGCGTAACAGTGAACGTCTCGTCGTCCTCGTTGGTCTCGGCTGTGGCGTCGGTCAGGATCGTGACGTCGATCGTGCCCGAGCTGTCACCGGCGGGAATAGTCAGCGTCCCGGAGGCCTCGGTGTAGTCCACGTCCGCCGTCGCGGTGCCGGCCGCGGTCGTCCAGTCTACCGTCACAGCGTCAGAGGACGTAGCCGTGAGAGACACCACGAAGGAGATCGTGCCGTCATTGCTTTCGTCTTCCGTCACGTCAGCGATCGACACGGTGGGCACGCCGTCGTCGTTCGTGATCGTCCCCGTAGCGACTGCATTGCTGCCAGACGTGTTGGCCAACGTGTTGCTGGTGTCCAGCGTGGCGTTGGCAGGATTGCTGAGGGTGACGGTGAACGTCTCGTCGTCCTCGTTCTTCAGGTCGCCGCCAACCGTCACGCTTGGAGCTGAGTCGGGTGTCGTGCTGCCTGCGGAGAACGTGATGCTGCCACCAACCACCGCGGTGTAGTCGCTGTCCGCTGTCGTCGCCGTGCCGTCGGCCGTGTCGTAATCCACGGTGATCGTCTGGTACGACGCGTTCGACAGGGCTGCGGTGAACTCAAACGTGCCGTCGTCGCTCTCATTCTCGGCGTAGTCGTCGATGGACACTGTCGGCTGGCTATCGTCGTTCGTGATCGTCCCGGAAACCGCCTGCGTCGTCGTGCTGTTGATGGTCGAGGAGCCGCTTACCCCGCCGGTGGCGTTGCTCAGCGTGAACGTGACCGTCTCGTCTACCTCGAACTTGGTGTCGGTCGTGACGTTGACGGTGACCGTCTGGTCGGAGTTGTCGTCCGCGGCGAACGTCAGCGTCCCGCTCTTGGCGGTGTAGTCGCTGTCGCCGGTTTCGGCTGTGCCGTCCGACGTCGCGTAGTCGACCGTGGCGGACGACGCGCTGGGGTTGGACATGCTCACGGTGAAGGTGAAGTTCGTACCGTCGTCGCTCACGGATGTCGGAGTCGCCACCGTGAAGTCGGGCGGCGAGTCGTCGTTGGTGATGGTCCCTGTCGCGGAGCTGGCGCTGACGACAGGGGCGCTGTCGACGGCGGAACCCAGGTCGGTAGTCGCCGAGTCGATGGCGACGGTGAACGTCTCGTCGTTCTCGTCGGTGTCGTCACCGTTTACAACGACGGTGACCGTCTTGCTCGTGTCGCCGGCAGCGAATGCCAGGGACGTGGCCGTCGAGTTGTCGTCGTGGTCGACGTAGTCGGCGTGCGCCGTCGTCGCCGTGCCGTCGTTGACGAAGTACGTGACCGTGATGTCCTTCTCACTCGCCGCGGCGAGGGCCACGGTGAAGTCGAAGTTTGTCGTGCTCGTGCCGTCGGTCTCCACGGCCGTCGCGCTCGCCTCGGCAGTGACAGACACTGTCGGGGGCTCGTCGTCATCAGTGATGGTGCCAGTGCCGGTGCCGCTTGTGATCGTGCCGTTGCCAGCGTTGCTCAGAACGACCGAGAACGTCTCAGAGTCGACCGTGCCAGAAACACCCTCATCGGTCGTGTCGGAGCCGGTCACGACGTACACGATCTTATTCTGCTCGCCCGCGGCGAACGTAAGAGTCGTCGTCGTCACCGCAGTGTAATCGCCGCTGGCCTCGGTCGCGGTGACGTCAGCCGTCGCATAGTCAACCGTTACCGTCTGGGGGCTGGTGGCATCAAGCTGTACGTAGAATTCCGCCGTGCCCGCCTCTGTCACCGTGTAATCGGTGATGGTGATGTTGGGGCCGTCGTCGTCGAGAATGGTCGCCGTGGTCTGGCTTACCCCGATGCTCGCGCCACCGGTGGCGTTCGTCAGGTCGATACTGAACGTCTCGTCCACCTCGTCCGTCGCGTCGGACAGAATGGCAACGTCAAACGTGACCGTGGTCCCGGTCACATCGTCGAACGTCAGCGTGTCGCTAGCCGCGGTATAGTCGGAGCCGTCTGCCGCGGTCGCGTCGCTCGTCGCATAGTCAACTGTGTACGTATTGCCTGCAGGATCTTCGGACAGCGTGACGGTGATAGTTAGGTTACCAGGCGCACTCGCCTCGTCGAAGGTCGGGTCCTGCTCTATCGTGAACGTCTGCGCGAACGCCGACGTGGACACCATAGCTAGCAGAAGAAATACCGGAGCCGCAAACGCAAAACCGCGCCATAGCCGCTGGCCGTAGTTGCGTGAGGACATGGTCATCTTACGCTCCACCTTATACCCCCTCGAGATGCTAAGGTCTGTGCTGTCTGAATCGCTGGTCGAATGCATGAACGCTCGCTCTGAAAAACTGTTAAATCGGTCCGCACCCGGGCACGACTTACCCACTACTGCCCCGCTCCATATACGTCTGGTCGGCCGCGCTGTTTCATCTCGTCGCCGTGCCCTATAGCCGTTCTGCGCCACGAACGCACAGCCTAGACCAATGTCAAGCCGCGCACAACCCCGGCAACTCGTCGCGGCTTGTCAACCCGCGACGACCGTTGGTCGTGACATAGCGTAAGAATGTGCCTGGAATGCCCTGTGGAGCGACGCCCGGCCGCGCGCCATATCGCCCCGAAATGTGGGGACCCCTCCCATAGTCGCCTGACCCCGCGCGCAAATGAGCACGCCAGCGGCGCCATCAACTAAACGCCCTGCCGGGCGCGATGTTCATCCGGCGTCCTCTCCATGACCAACGCGCGCACACATAATACAATGCGGCCTCGGAGAGCGTCGAGTACGGATCGACGAAATGCGTTCACACAGGGGACCACAGCCTTGAAGGCCGCCGTATTCACCGATCAGGGCCCCGTCGATGTCCTGACCTACGAGGATGTCGAGACGCCCATCCCAGGAGCTGGCGAGGCCCTGCTGCGCGTGCACGCCGCCGCGCTGAACCGCCTCGACCTGAAGGCGCGCGAAGGCCGGCCGGAAGTGGCGCCCTACCCTCACATCAGTGGGCTCGATGTCGCTGGCGAAGTCGCCGAGGTGGGCGAACGCGTCACCGGGTGGGAGGTAGGCGACCGTGCGGTGGTGTATCCGCTCCTGTCGTGCGGCGTGTGCGACCTGTGTACATCAGACGACGCGGCGCTGTGCGAGGAACAGCGCGTTTTCGGGTTCCAGACGCAGGGCGGATTCGCGGAGTACGTCGCCGTGCCCGTCGAGAACCTGTGCCGCCTACCGGCATCCGCAGACATGCGCGCGTTCGCGGCGCTCCCCTGCGCGTACCTCACCGCGTGGCGTATGGTGATGACCGTGGCCCGCCTCGCCCGCGGAGAGTCCATCCTCATCCATTCGGCCGGCAGCGGCGTGGGCAGCGCGGCGCTCCAGATGTCCCAGCATGTCGGCGCCCGCGCGATCGTCACTGCCAGCGCGGACGACAAGCTGGCAGCGGCGCTCGAGATGGGCGCCGCAAGGGCGGTCAACCACCGCAATGAGGACGTCGCGGACGTGGTCCAGCAGGAAACAGGCGGCAGGGGCGTCGATGTCGTTGTCGACACGGTCGGCGCCGACACGTGGGAGACGAGCCTGCGCAGCGCCGCGAAGAACGGACGCGTCGTAACGTGTGGCGTAACGAGCGGCGCTGTCACGGAAATGAACATTCGGTACCTGTATCAGCGCCAGATCAGCATCCACGGCTGCGTGATGGGCGGTATGTCGGAATTGCGTTCCATCCTGGCGTTGGCATCCGCTGGAAGCCTCACGCCGGTCATCGCCGACGTGATGCCCCTGCGGGATATCCGAGCAGCGCACACGGCGCTTGAATCACGCGCGCTGTTCGGCAAGATCGTGCTCGACGTGGCGGGCTGATCCCTCGCGTCACTTCGCCATGACCGCGGTTACGAGCGTCTTCAGCATGTCCACCTGCTGCTCCACGGCGCGAATCAGGGCGCGCGTGTCTTCGCGTTCCTGCCTCAGATCCTGCTCTAGCTGCTCCTGACGCGCGGCAAGGGCCTCCAGAGCCCCCACGACCTCGGCCCCAGGCGCCGGCTCGTGGGTCGGCGCGGAAGGCCTCTGCGAGGACGGGTCCAGCACATCCGTCGCCAACGTAGAATGGGCGCGACGCGCGTTCACCTTCGCCGTCTCGGCCTCAATCCGCACGCGCTCCTTGTCCAACTCGCTCTGCGGAATGTAGATCTTCCCCCGCATGCCCGTCTCGTCTCCGGGGATGGGCTCCTTGCGAGCCTTGATCGTGCCCCTCCTTACCTGCATCCGTAGCGCGTCGGGAGTCTTGCCCAGGATCTGAGCGGCCTCCTTCAGGTCGTACTCGCGTTCGCGTTCGTGGTCGCCACCCGATGTAACGGTGTCTGAGTTCATCTTACGCCATCCCTACGCGTGCGCCCGCGTCCGTCTGTAACCAGCGGGTCCTGCTGGGTAATACGTAAGGGCACGACGCCCGTTTCGTCAACTTGGCGCGAGAGGGAACACTTTTCTTGACCGAACCCGTAACCTAACGCGTTAACCTCACGTATGTAGTTGGCAGAGGCGCACGACGGACACCCGTCGCGCCAGCGACAACGGGAGAAAGCGATGTTTTCAGCACATGCAGCCACACAGCCGCCACCAGCAGCGCCGGCGGCGCACGCCTACACGAGTGACCTCAACGACCCTGAACTCGTCAAGCAGGTGCAACGTGTCGTTAGGTCTGTCTGCGTGAAGGCTGGGCGCGTGGAACTCGTCGAGGACGCGACGCAGGAAGCGTGGGCAGCCTGCGCGGAGCTCGTGTCCCGCTACGACCCGTCAAAGGGCGTGCCACTGGCGAGTTTCCTCCGGCCGCGCGTCTACTGGGCGGCGCTCCACTACTGCCGATCCAACTCTGGCGCGTTCTCTATCCCGGAACGCATGTGGCGCAGCCGTCGCGACGACGGCGAGGACGATCTGGCGTCGGCCATCTACACACGGTCGCTGCACGAGGAAAGCAACGACGACGACGGGCGCACGACCGACAGACTGGCGCAGCTCCCACAGGGCGAACGGCGGAATGGCGTGCACTGCGGCCGCGTCGAGCAGGACACGGAAATCTGGCGGGAGATGGAGTACACGCAGCTGCACGCGTTCATTGAACGCCTGCAGCCGAACGAGCGCGACATCATACGCCGCTACGGCGAAGGCTACGGGTGCGCCGACATCGCCCGCGACCTGGGCGTGTCCCGTCAGCGGATCCATCAGGTGCTGCACAGAGCGTTCGCGAAGATCCGCCTGTGGTGGGAAGAACCCAACGCCGCATAGAACTGGCGACAAGGAGTACGCATGATGCGCATAGTAGTCAGCCTCGTGGCCCTGGCGACGTGGGCGGTGGTGTCGTCGCTGTTAGCGGTGTGGTTTGTGTCATGAATCGTGGCGCGCCGCCGAGGGCGCCGGACGACGACGCATACCGATTGTGTCGCCAGCGGCTACGTGCTAGGATGCGCCCGATTGCCGACGGGACTGCACACGGATTTACTGGCGGCCGGTGACGGATGACGCCCGCGCCGCGCATCGCTGACCCATGCCACGAGGAGATGTCACGTATGCGCCGACACGTTCTGGGCGGGTTCGCCGCGCTCGCGGTCGCGGGACTGATGGCCACCGGATGCACCACGAGCTCCCCGCTAAGCCGTCTGTCGCCGATACAACCGCTGACAACCTACGAGGGTGACGACGCCAACATCATCGTCGACATGGAGACGAGACCCCAGCCGACGCTCGAGCTCACGCAGGACGGCGTGACCGTGCGCGTTCAGTACTGGCGCAAAGCCGAGTTGGACCGCAAGTTTAACCGCGGCGCCAAGACGTCAGCGTTCCTCTTCGAGCCGTCCTGGGAGCAGGGCAGGCGCGTTGACGTCTGGCATGTGAGCGTCTCGCACACGTACGAGAAGCCGGTCCGCATGAAGCTCATGGACATCAACGACTCGTACATCTTCATTGAGGACGATCTGCGACTGCGCAAGGACATGGATCCCAACTACTACTACGTCGTCACCGAAGTGGCGAACGAAGAGAGAATCCAATACAAGAAGGGCCGTACGCTCGATGTCAACAATGGGCTCAAGGAGATGCACTCGTTGCTCTTCGAGACGTGGCTCATCGACAAGGAAGTGCCGGTCGGCGTCACGGTGGAGGGGTACATGCCGTTCCAGGCGGTGAAGCCCAACGCCACCGACATCTGGCTGCACATCGCCGTGGAAACGCCGCCAGAGTCGGAGATCGGCCGCTACCAGAAGCTGGACTTCGTCTTCCCGTACGTGTTCGACCGCAGCATCTACGAGGCTCAGCCGCAGACGATCCGCTACTAGGTCCCGTCGCATCCAAACGAAGAGCCGCCCCTGTGCGATCAAGGGGCGGCTCTTCGTGCACGGCGGCCTATTCGAAGTGGGGACGGGTGTGGCTCTCCTCCATGGCATCGCCCTCCGCCTGATATCGGTAGTCGACGGACAGGCGCACCTGCGTGGACGCGTTCAGCAGTCCGGCGTGGACCGTAAGGCTGTGGAACACGAGGGCGTCGCCCACCTGCATCGGCGACCACGCCCAGTCGCTGGCTCGCGCCGCATCGCCCACTCCGTGGAATCGGCTGTCGTCGGACCCATGGTGCGGTGCTGGCCCGTCGAGATGCGTGCCCGGCAGTAGCGCCAGCCCCCCGATGTCCGCGGACGTATTCGTCAGTGGAAGCCAGCACGTGTAGGTCGTCTGGGAGCCCTTGATGTACCAGAAGTCCTGATGCGGGCCGACGATGTCGTACGGATCGTGGGGGTATTTCACGCGGCATATCTTGCGGACGTGCGTCAGCACGCGGGGGCCGAGCAACGCGCGCATCACGGCGAGGATCGCGGGCTGCTCCGCGAGCGTGGTGAAGGCTGCCAGGGGATTCAGGCGCTTGTGGAGCGCCAGCAGCACGTCCCGGCTCGGTGGGTCGCCCTCGCGGTAGACGAGATCCCCTGGAATCGTACCGTCCTGTAGAATGGTCTCGTCAGCGAGCACGTCGGCGATGGCTTCTCGGGCGCGGTCCACGGCTGTCGGCGGGACCAGGCCGGGCAGGTACGCGTACCCGTCCTCGGCCAGCCTCGCCTGCAGGCCGGGGTCGGCGCCATCGCTGACAGTGAATGGGCGGGCGTCGTTAGGATCCACCGGCGGCTATCTCCGACGCGATCCGGGCCTCTTGCGTCCACTTCTCGGACGTCCGTAGCTCCAGCGGATCGTGCCCGTACCGCCGCGCGTATTCGGCGTGCTGGATGCCGTCGTACAGCGGCGAATCTGTCGCTGGGAGAGAGATCGGCGCGCCGCCACTCAGCGCGGATTCCCGGGCGGCGATCATCATCTCCATGTCGCGGTACCCGCCCTCGCCACCGTAATCCAGGTCGGCGCCCGATGTCGCCGCGGCGTGGACACTGAGGAGAACATCGGCGCGCGCGACATCATCGGCGTCGCCGAGTGGGTAGGCGCGATGCGGGTTCTCCCACACAACCTCACCGGCTGACGTCTGCACGCGCATGGCGTCGATGCCGCGACCACCGTTGTGGTCGGAAGTGACGGTCTCGACTTCGAGCCGCCGGCGGTCACCGTCGACGACCTCGAAGATGTCGCCCGCCACGAACTCGCCGCGCGTGAGATGAGCCTCCCAGTGGTTCCCGCGCACGCCCCCGATGGGGTACTGGTGCGTCGAAACGACGCCGTTGGCGAACGTCGTGACGCCGAGCTCCCATGTCACAAGATCGGAGTCGCCGGCTGACTCGGCGGGAGCCGTGGCCGTGCCGTCAGACTCGCCCGCGGAACGGCGAGCAAACGGATCGAACCAGCGGGCCTGCGCCATCTTTACGTTGTGTGCGTGGCCGACTACCCGGGAGGCCGGGGCGGCAGCGATGTTCCTGATGGCGCTGATTCCGTGGTACATGCCGCTGCCGTACCAGCAGTGTATCTGCGTCACGTCACCGAGCGCGCCGGCGTCCACGATGGCCCGCTTGAGTCGCTCCATCGGCCAGCGGCGCACGTTCTCGCTGACTTCGAGCAGCGTACCGTGTCGATCGGCATCCTCCATCATGCGCCGTGCGCACGCCAGGCTGAACGACATGGGCGTTTCGCTCACGGAGTGGATGCCCCGCTCCGCGGCCTGGGCGACAAGCACATGGTGCCCCTCGGGCGGGACGGCGATGAGGATGACGTGCGGCTTCGTCTTGTCGAGCATCTCGACGGGATCGATGAACGACGGCACACCATGCGCGTCGCCAACAGCACGCCCGCGCGCGTCGTCAAGATCGGCAACAGCCGTTAGACGGTAGTGATTCGTGAGCTTGGGTATCGTCGCGAAGTGCGCGCCAGCGCGGCCGCCCGTGCCGATGACGGCGATATCGAGCACGTCCATGTGCGTTCTCCGCAGAAGAGCCGTGTGTCCGGGGCGGGCGAATTGTAGGACCGCCCGCCCGGGAGCTCAACTGCGCACGCCGCAGCGCGCTGCGGGCGAGTCCACCGCGTGGGCTGCCCGCCCGCCATTCGTCACTGTTACCTAGTCAGCCGCCGGCACGGGATCAAGGACGCCTTCCTCCTCGGAGCCGAACCGCTCACGCTGCAGCGTCTCGAGTCGCGCCCTGTCGACGCTGTCGTTCACATCGACGATGTGCGGCGTGATGACGATGACGACCTCGGAGTCCTGCGCCACATCCTCGGTGCGCTTGAATAGCCTGCCGATGAGCGGAAGGTCGCCTAGTACCGGTACCTTGTCCTCGATCTCCTGGCGCTTCTGCTTCTTCAGTCCACCGATGACAATCTGCTGCCCATCCTGCGCGTCGATGTACGTCGAGATGCTGCTGTCCTCGGTCAGAGGAGCGTCGAAGCTCGTGAATTCGAGGAAGTTGCTCGCGGTAACCTGGGTGATGTCGAGTCCGATCGTGCGCTTACCGTCGTTGGTGGCGCTACGCCGCGCGATGTGCGGCGTGATCGTGATGTTGATCCCGATGTCCTGCAGGAAGTCGAAGCCGAATATCTGGTTCCCGGTGAACTCCGACGTCTGCGCGCTCTGTAAGTAAGGGATGTCGCGGCCGCTTGAGAACGTCGCCTCCTCGTTGTCCCGCACATACAGAGGCACGCGTGAAAGCGTTCGGACCTGGTTGCGACGCATGAGCGTGTGCAGGAACGCCATGTACTCCTGCGTGGCCATGCTGAGCGAGAAGCCGCTGGCTTCGCGTCCTAGACCAACGTCCGCGTCGAAGGCGCCGGTGAGCGGGTTGGACCCCGGCGCACGGTCCTTGCCGAAGGCGTCCGCGCCGAACAGTCGGCGCTCGGTCAACTCCATCTCGAGTCCGAGCTTCGTCGTGTCGTCCAACGTCAGCTCGAGGATGGTGATGTCGATCCACACCTGTCCCCTGACGATGTCAAGTTCCCTGATGAGCTCCTCGACATCCGATAGGTAGCGTTGGCTCGTGGTAACAACGAGCGAGTTCGTCTGGTCGTCCGAGAAGATGCGGACCTTGCCGGACAGGCTGTTGATGTCGTTCTGCTCGGGTCGGAAGCCGCGCGTGATGGCGCGCCCGAAATTGAACCCGCCGCCCTGCTCGTCCTCCCACAGGTTGTTGAGGAGGCCCTCGAGCTGACTGGCCGTGGAGTACTCCAGGTTGAACACGCGCGTGACCTCGCGCTGACCTTCAGGCGTGGGTACGTCAAGCTGCTTGACGAACTCCTCGATCATGACGAAGTTCCGCGCCGTCGATGTGGACACGATGACCGCATTGATGGTCGGATACGCCTCCGCTACGACGTTGCCAGCCAAGGAGCCTCGGGCCTGCGAGCGTTGGTTGCCCTGTCGCCGCAGGAAATTGAAGAACCCACCTTGCTGGTTGCCGCTGCTCCCCTGATAGACGCTCGTCAGTATGTTCGCGACATTCTCCGCGTCGCCGTACTTCAGCTCGATGATCTTCGTGCCCCACTCCTGGTCGGGCATGTTCACATCGAGTCGCTTTATGAGATCGTCCAGCACGAGGAGGTTGGAGGACGATGTCGCAGCCACGATGGCGTTCAACCGCGTGTCCGCGGTCAGATTCACGATGCCGCGCAGCCCAAACACGCCCTCGGCGGGGGCCTCGTCGCCTCGGCGGTCGAACCACCACCACGGCTGGTCATCCTCCTCCTCCTGACCCTCGACCAACTCCGTGATATTCGCTACCAGGGTGGTCGCGTCAGCGTTCTCGAGGAAGTAGATCTTGATCTCTTCGCCAGGCTGGTCCTCCTGGTCGATCGCGTCGATCAGGCTCTGAATGATGGGGTAGTTGCGCGGATCGGTTCCGATGATGATGCCGTTCAGCCGGTCATCGCCCGCGATGCGGATCTCGCCAACGATGCCCTGAATGGTGTCCCCGCCCTGATCGCGGCGGCGGCGCTCCCACCACGGACGGTTCCTATCATTGGCGCTCTCGCCCTCGAGGATTTCCTGAAGATCCTCGACGACGTCCTCGGCGGTCGCGTACTTCAGGCGAACGACCTTGAACTCCATCTGCATGGACGGGGCGGTGTCGAGAACATCGATAAGCTCGCGGATGCTTGCGATGTTGGCGGCGCTGGCCTGCACGATGAGCTGATTCGTCTCCTCCGTGCTCGTGATGTTCACCTCGCCCTGCGTCTGCGAGGATGAGCGCCGTTCGTCGCGGGAACGCCGCGTGTTTTCACGCGCGCGCCCGTAGAGATCCTCGAGCGCGTCCTCTATGTCCTGCACGTCGGTGTTGTTGATCTGGATCACGGCGATTTCGAGCGCCGTCGACTGCACGCCGTCCATTTCCGCGAGGAGCGTCGCCACACGCCGGATGTTCGACGCGACGTCCGTTATCACGAGCGTGTTGGACGACTGGTCCCCGAAGACGACCGCTGGGTCCGACGTCATCGGCTTGATCTGCCCCGACAGGCGGTCCGCGTCGAGGTACTGTAACGGGATGACGTGCGTGATGACCTGGTCGGAGTCGGGGATCGTCGTCGGGTCGGCCCCTGTTGTGACGGGAACCTTCATCTTCACCGCCTTCTGGACGGTGGTGATGATCATCGTAGAGTCGGTCCTGATAGTCGTTAGCCCGAACTGCATCAGTCCTGACTTGACCTTCTCGATCGCCTCCTCGACGGTCACTTCCTTGAGGTTCAGCAGCGACAGCTTCTTCCCCTGCACATCCTCCTCGGCGGCAATGATGGTCAGATTCGTCTCAGTCTGGAGGAACTTGAGGAGTTGCTGCACTTCGGCGTTCACGAAGTCGAGGGTGATCTTAACGGCTTTGTCGTCGTCGCCGCGCTCGTCCACTGTCATCGTGGCGTCGTCCTGCGCGTGCGCGGCTGTCGTATACGCGGCGCCCCACGTGATGAGGGCCGCGAGCATCACATAACTGAGGGCCGACCGCGCCCAACGGTTCGGGCGCGCGGACGGGGCACATGCGGTCGGCTTCGACGAGTCGGTTGACGCGGTCATCAGGGTCTTCCACGGCGTGTGTTGGGTGTTACCCACTAGGTTGCCATCTCCACCGAGGGCGCCTGCAAGACGTCGCACGGGTCATCGGTTGCTCCGCAGCCGAGTCGGACTGCCACGCGACGGACGGGACGGGCGCTACTCATGCTCTGCGGGTCCAAGAACTAACAGTATTGGATTGCCAACGACGCCGTTAGGTTTACCGACGGCGCGCATTCGGCACGGTCACTAGTCTCCTCGGCGACCACGGCCGCCGCCACGTCCGCCGCGGAACTGCGCGCGCATCTGTTGACGCTCTTCTGGGCTGGCGTTGCGGAACCGCTCCATCATCTCTCTGGCGTTACCGGGCATGCGGCCAAACCGTCGCCCGCCCTCACGTCCGCCACCTGGCGGGCCAGAGGCCCGTGGGCCTGGGCCGCTGCGGCGTCCGCCGCCGCCTCCGCCACCGCCGCCGAACCCGCCGCGGCCTGTATCGAGGGTGATCTCGGTCTCGTCGCCGCCGTCGCCAGCAAGTGTCACCTTGCCCTGCTCGATCGAGCGCACGGTCAGCTCCTGCACCTTCTCACCCACCTCGACATAGAACACCTCGTTCGAGCCGTTCCGCGTGATGAGCGCGCGGTGCTTCCTGGGCTCGGCCGGCTCCTCGGCTTCCTCGGCCGGGGTCTCCTCGACCGGCTCCGAGGGGGCCCCAAGAATCCCGGCCCAGAAGTCCGCTTCCGCGGCCGCCTCGGGCTCCGGTTCCGGCTCAGGCTCCGGGGCCAGCGCTATGAGGACGACCGAGTACCGTGGCGTCTCGTCGGGCTTGGACCAGCCCAGCTTGCGGAACACGTTCTGCTCGGTCACGAGCTTGTAGTAGTCGGCCCCGTTGTCCTGAGCTACGGCGGCCCCACAGGCCGCCAAGGCGCCCGTGACGAGGAGAGCCACCGCGTACGGCGCGCGCGGATGTTTGACGGTCTGCATCTTCGTCACAGTATGTTCGCCTCCAGGCTCAGCGTCAGCCCAAGCATTGGCTGGTCGGCGTTGTCGATCCCTATGCGCAATTCGGTGACTCGTATCCACGGCTTCTGTGTCTCGAGCTTATGGACGAAGTTGACGAGTTGGTCCAAGGGCGCCTTGAACCCCACGCTCGCGGTGTACGCCTCGCCCACGGTAGGTGGTCGCCGCCTCAGGAGCTCAGCTACCTGCCAGAGGGCATCTACCAGGGCAGTCTGGTAGGCGCGTACCGTAGGCGCGTCCGGGTGCGAGGGTGTGCGATCGGGTTCTGCAGCGGGTTCATCCGCGGGATCATCGGTTTGCGCGTCCCCTGGTTGCTCTGGGTCCGCAGCCTCCGGGGAGTCACCATCGGCGCCGTCGTGTTCCTCGGGGTCACTGTCGCTCTCGTGCTCGGACTCCGGGTCGGTGTCCGGGTCGGTGTCCGGGTCGGAACCGTCCGTCGCATCGTCGCCGCCGGGCTCGCCATCCGCGTCGGCCGAACCCTCGCTGCCGCCATTGGTGTCGGTATCAGCGTCGCCATCGCCATCGCCATCGCCATCGCCGTCGCCGTCGCCATCGGCCTCGACGGCGCCATCGTCAGGCGTCGGCGTTTCGGGCGGGCTGAGAACGGCGCTGATCTGTTCGTCGTCGAGCAGGCCTCCCGAGTCGATGAGGGCGGCCAGCAAGCGACGCTGCGTGGACGCGGGCAGCGCAGGCAACGCTGGGAATGGAGGGGAATGGAACGCCACGGGATCGTCGGTGTACACGGGTTCTTCGTCGCCTGCCGCGGCGTCGGCCTGCACGGCGGCGCCGTCGGCCTCAGCCAGGTCACCGTCAACAGCATCGCCCTTGCGGTCCGCATCCGTCGGGTTCGGCCCACCCTCCGTGTCCCCCGGCGCATCGCCGTCTTGCTCTGTGCTGCTGTTCCCCGAGCCGTCGTCCGCATCCTCCATGTCGGTGTCCGCGACGCTAACGCCTTCGATCGGCTCGCCGTCGGCCTCCTGTGGTCCGTCATCCGCGTCGTCGGCGCCTTCCTCCGACTCGCCGTCCTCGGCGGGCGGCGGCTCCGGGATCGCTGCCCGCGCCTCTCTGAGGTGTGCGGCCAGTATCTGCCGCACCGCGCGGTTGACGTCGGGTTGGCTCCCAAGCGCCGCCAGTCGCACCCGCGCCGTCTGTTCGTCCGAGAGCGACTCCTCGTCGAGGAGCTGAACCAAGTCGGCGCGCGCGGAGAGTCGCACGGACGGGTCAATCTCAGCGAGAGACACGGTCGCGGCGAGCGCATCCGTCAGGGCGTCGCCGTCGGTGGCGCTCAGGGCGCCGCGCGCGGTATCGATGTGTCCTTTCAGCTCGCGAAGAGAGTTCGCGTCCGCCTTCGGAGGCTTGGGCTTCCGCTTCCTCACCGGGCGGCCCCTCACGGTGCGGGGAGCCTCGACCTTCACGCTGTCCAGCTTCCCAATGCCGCTTTCCGAGGCCACCTTCGAGACTTCGGAGTATATGAGCGCCTGGAGTGTCGCCCGGTTTTCGTCGAAGAGGTTCCGGTTCAGCGCGGCGAGCGTGTCCCAGTCCTCGGCGTCCTTCGCGGCGACGATGAACTCGGCGGAGCCAGTGTCGATCGACATCTTACCTGCGAGGGCCGTGACGGACGCCGCGCTCAGCCGCGTCTTGTTCTCGTCACGCGCTTCGCTCGTCAGCGTGTAGGAGTCCTTCAGACGCTCGATCAACGCGCCTGGGAGTGGCGATCCCTCCATACCGGCGTCACCCTGGAAGGCAGTGTGCGCATCGGCGATGACCGGGGCCATCGTTGCCATAAGGCGCGCGTCGGCGAGATCTTGTTCCAGCTTCGCCTTGCTCGCGCCGCCCCCAAGCGCCCCCGAAAGCGCTAGAGCCGCGTAGATCACGAAGCCCGCGGCCAGCCCAGTGAGCGCCAGGCGGCCACGTCGTGTGTCAAGTTCGCGCACAAGCCTCATGCGCTTCTCCGGTTGAGCGTCATTGCCGTCTGCTACCTTCCGTCACCATCGGCGGCCACGCGCCTCACTCTGACATTCGCTGCATCGCCATCGGCGCGCTTCTCGTCGGCGTCTGAGTCACTGTCATCGGCGCCCTTGTCGTCACTCGCGACCTCGTCCTCTTCGGTGGCGCGGCGTTTCTCGACGTACACGCCACCTTCAGCCTCCTCGCCTTCTTCTTCCGACTTCTCCTCAGCGGCCACTTCCTCGCTCTCGTCGTACTCCTTTAGGACGTTGCCCTCGGCGCTGAGGATCGTCACGCGGCCACCTTCGATGACTTTCGTGCCACCATCGGCGGTGCTATATGTTCGCCGGCCTCCGTCGGACCCTCCCGACCGCTGCGAGCTGCGGTTACGGCCTCCGCCGTCCGACGAGCCATCGCGAGATCGGTCGCGCCCGCCGCCGGGGCCTCCGCCGTCACGGCGTCCGCCGCCACTGACGCCCGCGCGGCCGGGGCCGCCATCCCTGCCGCCACGACGTCCACTACCGTCCGCCGCGACCTGTGCGTCGTCGCCGCCTTCTTGCTCGCGGTTGGCCGCAGCCAGAGCCGCTCCGGCGCGGCGCGCGGCAAGCACATCGACGTCTTCGGCGAGATCCAGCGACACGGAGAAGACCTGAATCTGCTGCCCGTCCTTCTCCGCCGCCGTAACCTGGCTCTGGTCGACGTTGCGGAACCAGACGGAGGAGCCCAACGCCCTCGTGGCGGCGCTCATCGCGTCAGCGGAGCGGGCCTCGAAGCTCGCCGTCACCTTGCCGCTGTCCTCAATGCTGAGCGCTGTCACGGCGATGTCCGTGCGCGCCGGAAGCAGTTCGGTGAGCTCGCGCAGCACGTCCAGGACGCTGTGCCGGCGCTCCAGCATGGTCGTCATCGCGGACATGTCGCTGAGCTTGTCACTGGCAAGCTTGCGGTCGGAGCCCAGGCCGCGTATCTGGCTGTTTACCTCGCGCTCATGCCTGTCCTGAGCGGCAGCGATCCGGCCGCCAAGGAAGTACACGGAGACGAAGAGCAGCGCAGCCGCGGCAACGTACGCCAGCGTGACGCGCGTGCGGTCGCTCTGTTCGTGGCGCTGCCGCTCTGCCCGTGGCATGAGGTCGACCGACAACTCACCATCGTTGGCCTCGATCCCCAGCCCAACCGCCGCCGCGTAATGCGGCCAACCGTCTGGCGCCGCGCTCAGGCCGGCATCGTCCTGGACCGTGGCGGACTCGAAGCGCGACCTTACCGTCATGCCAAGGGACGCCGCCAAGACCCCGGCCAGAGGGGTCAGCCCATCCTCGGGGCCGGGAACGGCGGCCACGGAGGCGCCGCCACACAGCCAGACACTGTCGAAGGGAGGGGCAGTCGGGGCGTCGGCCGCGAACGGTTCGCGCTGCATGGCCTGCAGCGTACGGTCTACTTCCGCGACGAGCCGCTGGCCCGCCTCGTCGGCATCTTCCGCCAACGCCGCGCCACCTACGGGGAACGACCGTGTGAAGACAACAGCGCCCTGGCGCACAAGAACCGCGTCGGTGTTCGTGTGCCCGACATCCAGAACAAGGGCGCCCGAGCCGGGCGCGACGCCTAGCTCCTGTGCGGTCGCCATGGCGCCCAGCCCGATAGAGGCGGGCGTGACGCCGATCGGCTTGCCGCCGGCCTCGCGCACCGGCGCCAGAAGGGCTTCGATGTCCTCGGTTCGCGCGGCGACCAACTCGACGGAAACGCCGGAATCCGTCTCGACCATGTTGTGGAAGTCGTAGGCAGCGATGCCAGGCTCGAACGGCAGGTCGCTCTCCGCTTGCAGCCGGACCACATCGCCCAGGCTGGCCTTGTCGAGGCCGCTGGGCAGGCCGCTGAGTCGGCGCGTTACCGTCTGAGACCGTGGCAGGCCCACGATGCATCGAGCCCCACGGGCGCCCGCCTCCGTCAGCGCCTGCCTCACGGCGGAGGCGCGGGCCTCAGCGTCGTCGGACGCGATCGCCGCCGACGCGACGGCGTCGACGCGGTAGCCGCCCCTCTCCTTCGAGACGACGGCGACCTTGACAGCCTGCGTGCCGATATCGATGGCGGCTATGCCCTGTTTCGCCAAACTGGTGCTCCGTTAGACTCGCGTCAATTCGTAAGCCAGTACCGCGTCACGACCTGCTGTCCACTGCGATCCAACACCGCCGTGATGCGCGCGATAGGTTCGCCTTCCGGCGTCAGACCGTTCGCCTGAACACGGAACGCCTGCGCGCGGTACGTTATCGAGTTCACGAGCTGCTTGTACGTGTCGTCGTCTATCTGCTCGACGTCCAACAGTTCGCCGACGTTCTTGAAGGGGCTCCGCGCGTCCTCTTCGGACGATCCCTCGGGGGCTGACTCCCGCCGATCTATGATTGCCTGGGCCTTGTCGCCGTCCATGCCCGGCAGGAGCGCCAGGACGTCCTGGCTCGCGGTGTTGATGTTCACAAGTCCGCGCAAGGTGTCCTCGCCACTTACGGTCGCCTTGTCGGTCACCCACTTCATGTCGTCCCGCGTCAGGAGCATCGCGTCGCGGATGTCGTCGACGTTCCCGAAGTCGCCGTTGTCATCGCGATGGCGGACGATGGCTTCGCCGACGCCCTGGTCCAACCCGTCCACGTTCCCGAAGTCCTCGGCGCTGGCGGAGTTCACGTTCGTACGGTCATCGTCGTCCTCGTCGGTTGTCAACTGATCGCGCGCGTTGTCGAGCGCGTTCTGACTGACCGCCGGCACGTCCATCAGGTCGCCCACCGAGTCGAACTGCTCCTGGTCCCGGTGCGCCGTGATGGCTTCGGCTTCCCCCTGACTGAGCAGTTCCGCGCCGTCTTGCCCTGTCAGGCCCTGCACCAGCGCATTGGCATCCGCATCCGTGATGTTAACGCGGTCCTCGCCCTCGGATTGCACGTTCTTATCGACGGCGTACACCGTTATAAGGTTGATGAGCGGGGTCGGTTGTTCCTCGCCCTCGACGGCCGGTTGCCCGCTGCCATAGAGAATGTCCGATGTCATGCCCTCGGCGCGCGCGACATCGCCGACCGACCGGAACGCCTGCTCGCCGCGGGCGTCGATCACCGCTTGTGCCAGGGTTTCGCGCTGATCCTCGGGCGCGCCTGCCGACGTGATGAGCTGCGTCACGACTTGCTGACTCGCGGCGTTGATGTCCACCAGCGCGTTCTCGTCGGTCGCCGTCAGCTGGAACGAGTAGAACTTCGTCGTGTACGCGGGATCCTGCAACTCGCCCTCCAGGGTCTGCGCCCACTCCTCCTGGTCGCTGTCGAATGTCGTGTCGTCCTCGGCCAGGATGCGCTGGAACTGCGCAAGGCCCGCCTTCGCCGCAAACTCGAGCTGTGTCCTGTCGACGACGTTCCGCGCCATCCTCGTGTCAAGGTGCACGACGTAGAGGTACTCGGTCGCCAGCACGGACAGCACCGCCATTATCCACAGCGTGGCGACGAGAGCCAGGCCCGATTCGCCGTCACGCGGGGGAGCGGGGATCCTGTGTGCCATGCTCACGCCCCTCCCGGCGGGCCGCCAGGCTGTCCTTGCCCGGGTTGCCCCTGCCCCGGCTGTCCGCCGCCAGCGGTCGCCGTGCCGCCCGGTGACGCCATGAAACGCGCCGCGGACGACTGCGTGTACGACACGTCATCGACCCGGTCTCCCCGAACGGTCAGCGCCACGCGCACAACGGCGGGTGGCCCCTGCTCCTCGACGTCCCACACGTCCCACCATTCTTCACCGTCGAAGAAGCCGAAGTTGAGCCCGGTCACTCCGTCGATCACGGCGTCGACGGTGGCCCCGAGCTCTTGCAGCGCCGTGACCATCTGCTCTGGATCCTGCTGCAGCGCATCCCCGAACGCGTCCTCGAGCGGCAGTGTCGAGGTGGTTATGCGTAGCAGCGACTGCGGTGGCAATTCGTCTGGATCCAGTTGCTCCTGTCCGTCCAGCATGATCGGATCAGGACCGACCATGTAAGCGATGCGCATCAGATCACTGGGGGCGCCTTCCTCAGTCAGCTCCTCATCGAGGCTGGAAGGCCCGCCAAGGCGTAGGCTCGGCGGCAGCGGAGAGAGAGGGGCCTCCTCCGCCGGAGTGGACGACTGGGCGACGTGCGCGACGAAGCTGATCATGTCGTAGTCCTCGCCCTCCACCTCGCCCGGGATGTCCTCGATGAAGACGGTGAGGGCCTCGTCTTCGGAATCCGCGAGGCCGTTGGAGATGTCACGCGTCAGCTCAGCCAGACCCATGCGCAGGTTCTGGCCGAAACCGACCCGGGTCGCCCCCTGCTGGTACGACCCCAACGCGTGTCTAAAGGACGAATACGCCATGCCGGTGACGATGGCGATGAGCGTCATGGTCACGAGCAACTCGACGAGGGTGAAGCCGGCGTCACCGCGGGGGGAAGGCTTGCTCATCCGCCTGGCCCGCCCTGGCCGGGGCCGCCCTCGGGCTCGCCTTGGCCAGCCATGTACGTGCGGACGGCTAGCTCGCGCTGCACGCCCATCTCCATCCACTGGACGCTCACGACGACGTCGTACAGTTCGTCCGTCTCCGTCGGGCCGACCGTAGTCGACCACGTGAAACGGCTACCCTCGCCGAAGTCGCCAGCGTTCTCGCCTTCTTCTGGGGCGCCGACCGCCTCCAGTTCACTGAGTTTATCCCGCACGAGATACGCGGCGACAGTGCCGTTTTCGGACGACGCGCGCGTGCGTGCGCTCGTGGTGAAGGCGATCATGATCGCCGGGAGAACCGCCCCGAGCACCGCCATCGCCACGAGGACTTCGAGCAGCGTGAAGCCGCGGTCGGTTTGCCGCATCAGAGGGCCCCAGACAGCAGTCCCGCAGACTCCATCTCTTGATCCGTGAGCGAGCGCGCCTTCGTGCGCGCGGCCGCGAGCGGCACATCAACCACGATTCCAGCGTCCTCGCCGTTGACGAGGTATACGCTCGCCGGCTCCGCAGTACCGTCCGGCCGGAACGTGATGTAGTCGTAGCCGATCATCGTGGTGACGACCTCGCCGCCGCGGTCAACATCGATGCGGGCGAGCTGAATCGCGTTCACGATGGTCTCCTGCTGCCCGAGAACGCCGCGCGTGAGGCCGACCGACGTCTGACCCGTCTCCTGCATCTCTTCCAGCGCGTCCGCCCCTACGGCGCCCAGCCCTGAGGTCTGCGCCAGGTCTCCCGCGTCCAAAGAGGCCTCCTGGGCCAGCCAGAAAGCCTGCTCCGAGAATCCGAACACGACGATGTACGCCTCGCCCTCGGTCATCGCGCTGTCCCGGGCGTACATACACAGACTCACGATAGAGGACGCCGCTGTCTTCAGCTTCCTACTCTCGGAGAACGCCTTCAGCGACGGCGCGCCGATGGACAGCAGAACCGACATGATCGCCAGTACAACGAGCATCTCGACGAGCGTGAACCCACGGTCTCCGCGCCCGCGCGCCACGGCGTTGGGAACGCCCCTAGCTGCTTTCGTCGACGATGTCAGCATAGTTCGTTATGTCCGAGTCGTAGTCGGACCCGCCTTCTTGCCCGTCCTTGCCATAGGAAATCAGGTCGAATTCGAAGCCAAGGTCCGTGTTGTCCCCAGGGTATGTGTA
>CAYYPK010000022.1:0-109278 GCA_964473525.1 uncultured bacterium | reverse complement strand
GGCCCTGGAGTTTGATGGCTCTGGCTTCGTCGCCATCCCAGACCACGATAGTCTGGACATGGAAGAGACGATGAGCATCACCTTCTGGGTGCGCAGCGAGAAGGCGATGCTGGACATGTGGGCGGATCGCCAGGCCGTTGTCGGCAAGCACTACCTCGAATACGAGGTAGGCATCTACATGAACGGGCAGCTCCACACGTATTCCAGCGACGGCGCCGGTGACTACGATGAAGGCATCATGGCGTCCATCAACGGCAAGCTTCCCGACGGCGATGCCGACTGGGAAGAGGGCAAGTGGTACCACGTCGCGTGGACGCTCGATGGCAGGCATGAGATTGCGTACGTGAACGGTGTCCTCCTGGGCGAATACGACAAGGCGAACGAAGGCACCGTGCCAGGTACGCACATGTTGGAGATCGGCCGGCGCGGCGAAGGCGGCATCCCCGTCACCGGCGCCGTCGATGACGTTGGCGTGTTCCACGTCGCGCTAGACGAGGAGGACGTGAACCTCATCTACGAGCGCGGGTTGGCAGCCGCCACCGGCATCTCGCCCGTCGAGCTGACAGGCAAGCTGACCGCGATCTGGGGCGAGCTGAAGACCCGCTAGTCGCCCACCCAGAAACTGGGAGTCGCCCCGATGCCCGGGTACGGCCGGCCGTCGGGGCGATTCGCGTCTCGAAGCCGGTCCAGACTCGGCACAGGCGTAGGGAGCCGCAGACCATGCGCGAGGGCGCGTACAGGGATGGCAAGAAGCACGGGCCGTGGAAGGTGTTCCACGCTAACGGGGAGCTCAGGAGCGAGGCGACGTTCCACGAGGGCCTGTACACTGGGTACTACTGCGCGTACCACGATAACGGCGGCAAGTTCCGAGAGGGCTCCTACGCGGAGATCCAGGGCAACTCGCGGGACGGGCGCAAGGAGGGTGAGTGGCGCCAGTTTCGGCGCGACGGCACGCTGGAGACTCGCATAACCTACGACCGCGGTCGTGTCGTCGACAGGGTGCGCTACGACGAAGCGGGCGCCGAGGCGACCTGACCTACGCGTTCTGGCTGTCGGATCGACGGATGCGCACGTCTTTGCTGATCTGGTAGCGTTCCATCTTGCTACGGAGCGTGTTACGGGCGATGCCAAGCGCCTCGGAGGCGCGTTTCTGGTTGCCCTGGAAGTGCTCGAGCGCCCGCGTGAGAAGTAGCCGCTCAACGTGCGTCATCACCCCGCCGTCTGGCGGCGCCTCGAGGAACGTATCGAAGCCCTGCATCAGCATCGCGTGCGTGTCCGCGGGCGGGGCCGTGGGGGTCGTGTCGCCGGGTTCGCCGCTTAGCTGGAGGTCGGCGCGGGTCACCGTCCCACCGCGGCTGAGCAGCATGGCGCGCCGCAGGGCGTTCTCCAACTCTCTCACGTTGCCCGGCCACGGGTAAGCCTCGAGGAACGCCATGACGTCCTCACCGAGGTGGTCGATGGTCTTCCCCAGCTCGCGGCTGAAGCGGGCCAGGAAGTACCGGACCAGCTCCGGCACGTCGCCCGTGCGGGCGCGCAACGGCGGCATGTCTATGGTGACGACGTTCAACCGGTAGTAGAGATCCTCGCGGAACTGTCCGCGAGCTACGGCGCGCTGTAGATCCTTGTTGGTGACGGCGATGGTGCGGACATCCACGCGGATCGTGCCCGTGCCGCCGACTCGTGTGATCTCGCCATCCTGCAGCACCCGCAGCAGCTTTGCTTGCAGCGCGATCGGCATGTCGCCGATTTCGTCAAGGAATATCGTGCCGCCGTCACACTCCTCGAAGCGCCCAACGCGCGCTCGGTCGGCGCCGGTGAACGACCCACGTTCGTGACCGAACAGCTCGCTCTCGAGCAGATTCTCAGGTATCGCGGCGCAGTTGATGGGCGCCATGTGCCGGTCGCCGCGCGGCCCGTAGCTCCATATCGCGCGAGCGACGAGATCCTTGCCCGTCCCGCTCTCACCGGTGATGAGCACCGTGACGTCGGTCTCGGCGACGCGCCCGATAGTCTTGTACACCTCCTGCATCGCGGGTGACGACCCGATCATGTTGACGGGTTCATCCGCGCCGTCCGAGGCGGGCACGGAATAGAGCTCCGCGTCGGTGGTCTCCTGCCGCTGCTCGGCATCGAGCAACGCCTGCTCAATGCTCTCCCGCATCTTGTCCATCTCGGGCGGCTTCGTGAAGTACTCGTAGGCCCCGAGCTTCATCGCCTCGATGGTGTGTCGCGTCGTCGAGAACGCGGTCATGACGATCACGGGCAGCAGCGGGTGATCGCTGCGGACCCGGACTAGCGCATCGAGACCGCTCATCCCGGGCAGGCTGATGTCCATGATGACCAGGTCTGGCAGCCGGTCCTCGATGATGTCGAGCCCTTCCTCGCCCGTGGTCGCCTTCTCCAGCCGGTACTCGTCGCCCAACACGCGTTGGAAAGCGAAGTGGATGTTCTGCTCGTCGTCGACGATGAGGATAGTCTTCACGCCACGTCCCCCTCCTCGCTGCTGGCGAGCGGGAAGCGGATCGTGAAGCGCGTGCCTTCGCCCTCGCCCGTGTGGAAGTCGATGTGGCTATTGTGGTCGCGCACGATGCGGTGCACGATGGACAGGCCAATGCCCATGCCAGCGTCCTTCGACGTGTTGAACGGCTCGAACAGCCTCTCCTGGATGTGCGCCGGGATGCCCGCTCCGGTGTCCTCTACGGCGGCGATCACCGCGTCGTCCTCGACGGTGACCGTCGCGCGGAGCACGCCGCCCTGGGGCATCGCGTCCATGGCGTTGAGGAACAGGTTCACGAAGACTTGCTCCAGGTGACTCTCCGAGCCCAGGATCAGCGCGGCGCCGGCGGTATATTCGGTCTCCACCTCGATGCCCTGCCGCATCAGGCGGTGTTCCAGCAGATGCAGGCTGTTGGCGACGATCGTGTGCGGCAGAACAGGCTCCAGAGCGAGTTCGTGCGGACGAGCGAACTTGAGGTGTTGCTCAATGATCGCTCCCATGCGGTCGACCTCGGCCTTGATGACCTCCCGGTCCTCCGCGGTCAGGTCGGCCACCGAGTCGAGCAGCATCTTGATCACCGTGAGGGGATTGCGCACCTCGTGCGCGAATCCCACCGCGATCTCGCCGGCGGTTCCAATCCTCTGGAGACGTCTGACCTGCGCCTCCAGGTTCATCATCCCATCATAGAGCATGGCGTTGCGTATCGCGATGGCGGCCTGGTCTGCGAGGCTCGTCGTGATCCCGATTTCTTCGCTCTTGAACGCGTGGAGGTGACCCTTGTAGATGCTGATGACACCCAGCACCTTGCCGCGGAACATCATGGGGACCGCAAGCAGCGCGCGTAGGCCCTGGTTCCGAGCGATGTGCACGAACTGGTACCGCTCGTCCTGCTGGACGTCGTCGACGATGAGAGGCCGGCGCGTCAGGATGGCCTCGCCGATAAGACTGTGGTCCACACGCAACGGGGGCTTGGCCGCATATGCATGGCCCGCCCCTGCGACAGCGCTCGTGATTAGGAACTCGCCGTCGTCGGACAGCAGCGTCAGCGCCGCGATGCGCGCGTCCATGAGGTGCACCGCGTGTTCGACGATGCGCTCCATCAGCTTGTCGATGTCGAGCGTCTCGGATACTAGCTTACCGATCTCGAAGAGGGCATGCAGGGCATCGGCGCGCTGACGCGTCTCCCCGTACAGCCGAGCGTTCTGCACGCGCGGCGCCATCTGCGT
Source organism: uncultured bacterium (assembly GCA_964473525.1). Taxonomy (GTDB): domain Bacteria; phylum Poribacteria; class WGA-4E. The sequence continues at coordinate 105,555 of CAYYPK010000022.1, read as the reverse complement.
CGCGAAGGCGAGTAGGGCGGCGGCGTCCGCGCCTCGGTACGAGTCCCGTCGCATGGCGTTGACGTCAATCGCGCCGATGACTCGGTCGCCGAGGAAGAGCGGGACCGCCATCTCGGAGCGCACGTCGATGTCGCCGGCTATGAAGCGCGGCTCGGCGTGCGTGTCTGGCACGATGAGTGGGGTTTCGTTGGCGACGACCCAGCCGATGACGCCTTCACCGACCCCAATCTTCAGGTTGCGCACCGTGCTGTCGGAGAATCCCTGCGTCATCGGGATATTCAGCAGGTGCGTCTCGTCGTCCACGAGCGCGAGGGAGCCGGCGTCGGAGCCCGTAAGGTCAAGGGCGGCTTCAAGCACGCGGGTGTACATGCGCTCTGGTTCGAGAGGGAAGCCGATGTCACGGACAACGGCTTCGACGCGCGCGGCAGCGTCCCCGCCGATCCCCTGGCGGGTCGCCCCGCCCACGGCGCTCATGCTGCCGACCCCAACGCTCGAGTCAGCGCCACGGGGTCGTTGCTCGTGATGGCGTCGACGCCGATCTCCGCCAACTCACGCATGCGCGCGGGATCATCGACCGTCCACGTCCAGACGCCGACGCCGCGGGCGTGGGCGTATCGCACCAGCTCTGGGCTCACGTGCGTGTGATGGAAGTTGAGACCACGCAGTCCCGCGCGCAGGCATCGCTCGACGGCTGTCTCGGCTAGCCTGCTGGGGCAGGTGGCGGCGGCCGCCTGGAGTTCGCCATCCATGTTGAGGAAGACCGGAAGGGACCGGTCCTCGGCGTGTACGAGAGCCGCCCACGCCTCGCCGCAGCCCGTGACTACCACGTCCGCCAGTGCGCCATGGTCACGTACCGCGCGCACCATGGGGGCCACAGCGGCGCCGTCCTTGAGGTCGAGGTTCAGCATCGCGCGACCTCGCACCGCCTCGATCGCCTCGGCGAGCGTGGGCACGCATTCGCCAGCAAACTCGTCGCCCCGGTGGCCACCGGCGTCGAGGCCGCGCACGTATTCGAACGTCAACGAGGCGACCTCGCCCGCGCCATCGGTCGAGCCGTCGACCGTGCCGTCATGCACCAGCACGACCTGACCATCGGAGGTGACGCGCACGTCCACCTCGATCATGTCGACGCCGGCGTCCAGCGCGTGACGGTACCCAGTCAGGGTGTTCTCGGGGGCGGAGGCAGGGGATCCGCGGTGTCCTATGGCGATCGGGCGCGCTGCCATGCATCAGCCCCCCTGAAGTGGCGAAGCGGGCGACTTTCAGCCGCCCGCCCACCGATGCCGAGATGCCCCGTGGACTACTCGTCGTCGTTCCAGTGCAACCACAGTCCGAGGCCCGGCTGAGGGGCGTCGCGGTTGATCTCGTTGTAGTCCTGGTTCACGAGGACGATCTTCTTCCACTCCTCGGCGTCCTCGTACGTGTCGGGACGCGCGGCGATCGACTGCAACGTATCACCCTCGCGCACGACATAGCGGTGCAGCCTCTTGGGCGTGGCGACGCTGAACGCCGCCGTCTTCGTGGCGCTCTTGTTCTGCGCCACGTCGACGCCCTCTACACTCACCGTGTAGGAACGCGCGGAGTTAAAGTCAGCGTCCGCGGTGAACGTCACTGTGTCGCCAGAGAACGTGGTCGTGCCGCTAACAGCCCCCGAATGCCCGCCCTTGATGGCGTCGGGGAGCGACGCGGAACTGACCGACACGGTCGCGGCGCTAAGCGGTTCGGAGAACTTCGCGGTGATGGTGCGCAGACCCGTGGCCACGGCGTCCTCGTAACCCGCTCCCTGCGCGTATACGTGGCCATCGGCCGGGGACACGCTGTCGACGGTGGGCGCGGTCGTATCGAGGTACGTGAAGCTCAACTGCTTCTCGCCGCGCTTCTGCTTCGGGTTCTCGATTATGACGGAGACGGTGCCAACGGCGCCGGCTGGGGAGACCACGGACATGGACGTCTTCGTCACGCCCGTTGGTGTCAGCGTCTTGCCGCCAAACACGACGGTGGCGCCCTCCTTGAACTTCTGACCGGTGATCTGGATGCTCGTCCCACCGTCCTCGGTGCCGCTTGTAGGAGTCATGTTCTCGACTATTGGAGTCGGGTTGCAGCCCGCCCCCACGAGGATCGCGCCCGCGAGCAGCGCGCCCAACCCCAAATGTCGCCCGTTCGTCAGCATCTGTCGGTCCTCCATCTCACACTCAATACGCTACGTGAGAGAGTTCGGGTGCAAGCCGTAAAGTGCAAAGTCGTCTAATCGTATGCTCGTCGCACGCGGCGCGTCTCGGCGTTCGGTCGGACAAACAGGCACGCGGACGCATCGGCGCGTAGTATAGAGGCCGGACGCGCCAAGTGTCAACCGCAGGACGTTGCCCACGCCAGGACGACCGCGAGACGCGCGACATATCGCACGGCGCGAAGTCACCGACACTCAGCGGCCCGACACACGCCGCCGGTTGACGGCAGCGCGCGCGGCAAGAGAGGTACTACGCGGGCGCCGACAAGCCCGTGTGCGAGGCGTCTCGCGTTGACTTATGCACGCCGGCCGTGCTACGAAACTGGACATGCGACGAGGCGAGTCAGACTAGGAGCGCAGACGTGAGCGAACGGCCAGAAGCGTTTCACTACCGCGACGGCAACCTGTATTGCGAGGACGTGTCTGTAGCCGACCTCTGTGCGGAGCATGGCACCCCGCTCTACATTTACAGTCACACCGCGCTTGTAGGGCAGTACGAGGCCCTGGCCAACGCGTTCGGTGACATGGACCTGGTCATCTGCTACTCCGTCAAATCCAACTCGAACCTCGCCGTCGTACGGTCCCTCGCCCGGCTTGGTTCCGGCGCCGACATCGTGTCGGGCGGCGAGCTGCGCCGCGCGGTGAAGGCAGGCGTGCCCGCCGACAGGCTGGTGTTCGCTGGAGTCGGAAAGACTGAGCCCGAAATCGCCGACGCCCTGGCTGCGGGGATCCTGCTCTTCAACATCGAGTCCGTCCCAGAGGCGCACGCCATCGACCGCGTCGCCGCGCGGATGGGCGTGACGGCGCCCGTGGCTCTGCGAGTGAACCCGGACGTGGACGCCCAGACACACCGCCACACCACGACGGGCAAGAAGGGTACGAAGTTCGGAGTCGACATCGACAGGGCTCTGGACGCGTACAAGGAACTCAACGAACTCGCGAACCTGGATCTGTGCGGTGTCCACGTGCACCTTGGGTCGCCCGTGACGACCCTGGGCGCGTACGACGAGGCCCTGACCCGCATCGGCGGGCTCATCTCGTCGCTCAGAGATGTCGGCATAGACTCCGTGCGCATGCTGAACTTCGGCGGCGGCCTCCCCATCGTGTACCGCGACGAGGCCACGATCGACCTGGCGGACTACGCCTCCTGCCTACGCAGGCACGCGGACGCCCTCGGTTGCCGGCTGATACTGGAGCCTGGACGCTTCATCAGCGGCAATAGCGGCATCATGTGCGCGCAGGTGGTGTACCGGAAGGAGGCGGGCCACAAGACGTTCATCATCGTCGACGGGGCGATGAACGACCTGATCCGTCCCGCGTTCTACGAGAGCTACCACGCGATCCGGCCGGTGAGCGGAGCGGGACGCGACACGGAGACCGTGGATGTCGTGGGCCCGGTATGCGAGTCCGGGGACTTCCTGGCCAAGGACCGTGAGATGGAGCGCCTGGACGAAGGCGACATGCTCGCGGTGTTCAGCGCTGGGGCGTACGGATTCGTCATGTCGTCCAACTACAACTCGCGGCCCCGCGCGGCGGAGGTGCTCGTCATGGGCGACCAGGCGTCCGTGGTACGTGAGCGAGAGACGGCTGAGGATCTGTTCCGCGGCGAGTCGATCCCGTCGGCGCTGCGGTAGTTACGACGGTCAATACCCGGCACGGAGAACGCCCGATGGCGATTCCCTTCATGAAGATGAGCGGCGCGGGCAACGACTTCGTCGTGATGGACAACCGCGACGGGCAAGTTGACGCGACCCCAGACTTCATCAGCAAGGTCTGCGCGCGGCGCGTGTCGGTGGGCGCCGACGGGATGCTGTTGGTGGAACGCGCAGAGGACGCCTCGTCGGCGTTCCGGATGCGGTACTACAACTCCGACGGCGGCGAGGCGGAGACCTGCGGCAACGGCGCGCGTTGCATATCGAGGTTCGCCCATATCCACGGCATTGCCGGCGGAAGCATGTCGTTCGAGACGGCGGCCGGGCCGTATACTGCTGACATCGTGGGCGACGGCGTAAAGCTGGGCATGAGCGACCCGACCGACGTGCGCGCCGACTTCGAGGTGAAGCTATCGTCGGGCGCCCTGCCCGCGGCGTCGGCGAACACCGGCGTTCCTCACGTCGTCTACTTCGTTGATGACGTTACCAGCCTGGACGTCGTGTCGCTGGGTCGCGAGACGCGCTACCACGCGGACTTCGCCCCCGCCGGGACAAACGCCAACTTCGCACAGGTGTCGGACAGCGGCTCTCTCCGCATACGCACATACGAGCGGGGCGTGGAGGATGAGACTCTCGCCTGCGGCACCGGAGCGGTGGCCTCGGCGATTCTCGCCAGCCTGAGACGGCTTGTCGAGTCACCAACGACCGTTCGCGTCGAGGGTGGCTTCGACCTGGTGATCCACTACACCAACGACGAACGCGGCGTCCACGACATCTACCTCGAGGGCGACGCGCGTGTCGTGTGCGCCGGCGAGCTCCGCGAAGAGGCGTGGGACTACTAACCCACGCGCCACACAACGCAGACAGGTCGCCATGCCCAAGTCTCCACCGCAAGCGCCCAACGACGCCGGTGACGCCGTCGGGGGCCGCGTTGAGTTGTCCTCCGTGCTGACGCACGCGATGGAGGACTACATCAAGGCCATATACAAGCTCCAGCAGCGTCACGGTCGCGCGACGACGATAGCGATCGCCGAGGAGATGGGCTTCTCGCCCGCTTCCGCGACGAACATGCTGCAGAAGCTCGCCCGACTCGACCTCGCCAGCTACGCCCCGTACAAGGGCGCCGAACTGACAGCTACCGGCACGCGCATCGCCCTGGAGATCATCCGCCACCACAGGTTGCTGGAGCTGTACCTCGCCGAGCACATGGGGTATTCGTGGGATGCCGTGGACGCGGAGGCGGAGGCGCTCGAGCACGTCATCTCCGAGGAGTTCGAGGAACGGATCGACGAACTGCTCGGGCGGCCGCAGACGGACCCGCACGGACATCCCATCCCCGCCAAGGACGGATCGATCCTCGACGAGAGGATGTACCCGGCGCTGGCGGACGTACCCGACGGCAGCGCCGCCCGCGTGCGGCGCGTCAGCGACGGAGACCCCGCGGCGCTACGCAGCCTCGGGGCTTGCGGGCTCTACCCAGGCGCCGCGATTGTCATCCTCAGAAGCGACGACGCGCACGTGACTGTCGAGGTGGGTGGGTCGAAGCACGCAGTGCCGATTGCCCACGCGAGGGAAGTGTTCGTTGAGGCCGACGGCAAGGAGTGACGAGCGCCATGAGAATACTCGCGCTGGACAGCTCGGCGCGAATGGGTAGCGTCGCCCTGCAGGAAGACGACGACCTACTCATTGACGCCGCGGTCGAGATGGAGCGCAAGCACTCCGAGCGCCTGCTCAGCACCGTCGGATGGGCGATGCACACGGTCGGATGGAGCGGCGAGCCGGTCGATGTCGTCGCGGTGAGCCATGGTCCCGGCCCCTTCACCGCCATACGCGCGGGTGTAACGCTCGCGAAGACTCTCGCGTACGGATGGGGCGCCCAGGTTCTGTCGTTCACGACGATGGACGCCATCGCCCACGAGTATAGGCATCAGGCGCGGCCGCTTCACGTCCTGTTTGATGCTCGCAAGCAACAGGTCTTCTCGGCGCGGTACGTCCCGTCGGCCGGGTCCGGGTCAATGCATCGTCAGGGCGAGATAGCCTGCTGCGCCATAGACGAGGCGTTAAGCGGCGCTCAGCCCAACACACTGTACGTCGGCAACGGCGCGCACGCATACCGAGACGACGTCGTGGCGAGAGGCGGGGCCAGCAGCGTCATCGGCGATGTCCCGGCTGACATCGCGCGCGCCGGAGCGCTTGCGGCGATGGCCGCCAACGAGATCGCTGACAGCGCCGACGCCGGCGTCGCGCCCCATTCGCTTGCCCCCATGTACGTCCGCCGTCCCGAGGCCGTAGCGCGCGCTGAGAGCGCGGCCGGCAGATGACCTCGCGCGCTCTGTCCGTGAGGCTCGCGTCCGAAACCGAGGCGTTCTGCCGCGTCGTCACTCCCGACGACGCGCGCTGGCGTGAGCTGGGGCACAAGTTCTGCGTGCGCGTGCGTGAATACACCCGCACCGAGCCAACACAGGTGACACCCGACGAGCTGACCGACGAGGACTACTCGCGGCACAACCTCGTTCTCTTCGGCAGCATCCTCGACAACCCCGCGATCCTCAGACTCTACGCGCGCGGCCGGTGTTTCACGGACGCGAGCTACCCGGGGCGCGACGGCGCTGAGATCCGCACGCTCCTTAACCCTCTGGGCGCTGGCCGCGATGTCCTGCTAATAGGGGGGTCGGACTACGCGTCGGTCCACGAAGCCGCCATTGGTCTGAACCGCAGCTTCACGGACGTCAGCTCCGAGGTCAACGGCGTGCTGTGCCTGCACCGCCTGAATTTCTGCGTTGCCCCGGACCACCACGTCGCCGGCCCCGTCGCCGACGAGGTACAACGCGCACTCGACATCGCCGACGACGACCATGTGGCCCTGATGGAGACGGCGGCCGGGTTCGCCCTCAATCACTACCGCTCGGATGACCCAGCGTGGGCGGACGCGGTCGGTCGCGCGCTGCGGCCGTGCCTGGACGCTGACACGGCGCCGCAGTCCGTGTCCCACCTCGCGCTTGCTTGGGGTCTCGTGCACGCGTTCCCTGGCTACCAAGCAGCGTTCCGGGCTGACGTCGACAGCTTGCTCACGCGTGGTGGGCAGGCAGCGGCCGACCGACTGATCGCGTGTGAGAACGCCGCGCTGAAGGACGTCGCGGACGACTGCATGTCTCTGATACGAGTGGCGGACCATCTAGAGAGCGTGGCGGGCGCGCGGCTCTGGGCGGCCGAGGAAGCGCGCGCTTGGCAGACACTGTTGCGCCCAGACCCCGGCCTCGGCGCGGACGGGTTGCGAGACTGGCGCGCGGTCGACACGTGGTTGGGCGCAGTGTTCCGCGCGGAGCGGTACGATCTGCTGGAAGGCGACATTCTGCGGCGGCTAGTCCTCGACGCGGTCTCCGAACGGGACAACCTTGGCGCGTGCCTGAGCGACGCCGCTGCGCCCGTGCACGCGGAGCACGCGCTGCGCAAGATCGCCGCGTATCAGGACGCTGGCGAGCCGCTGTGGCTGCGGCGCTGGATGCAGGACGCGCGCGGGAATACTGCGACGGCCGCCATTCCGCCTGGGTGGTACACCGGCGCGTACGCGCCAGACAGGGCGCCGACGCCCGCGCGCGACATCCCACGGATCCACGTCGCCGAGGTCGACCCGCCGGGAGACTCGGCCAGGTTGGTGGCCATGCGATGCGACCTCGACGCCGGCGGCGAGTACGCGGCATTCCGCGGTGATCGCTTGGCGCTGTCTCGCCTCACGTGGAAGGGGCACACCTGGTTCACCGACGACAGCGACGCCTCGATCGCCGCGACGAACGCTGGCGTGAGCCGCGTCACACATGCGGACATGGAGGGCCTGGGATACGTCGGGGCGGCCGCGCGCGAGGCGTGGCTCCGGCAGATAGTGTGGCGCCACGGCGCCTTCCTGATCATCGCCGACGATGGGAGCACAGAGCCGCGCGCGACGGAGCTGACGCCTGCCGAAGGACTCGTGCGGGAGGGTCGCGCAGGATCGCCGTCTCAAGTGCTTCGCCAGGGCATTGCTCATGTCGGCCTCACCCGGTTCTCGATGCCCGCCGAGTCGGGGAGCGTGGCGGGTCGAGAAGTCTCGGTGATCTCGTTAGGGGCGGAGCCCGCGGAGTCGCTCGGTGGCGACGCGCGCTCGTTTGCCATCGGGCCGGCTACCTGCCACATCGGCCACACGAGCCGAGACGGCGCGCTCGCCCGCGCGGCATGCACGGTTCTGGACGACGATGCCATCTGGTTCGTTGGGTTAGAAGGCGTCGACGTCGATGGCGTGACCCAGCTTGCGTCGTCGGTTCCCGTGGATCTACATCTCTGCCCATCTCGTGAAACAGGCCGCGTGCAGGCTCGCGAGGCGTGCCGTCTGACGTGGAACGACGGAGCCGACGGTGTCTGCCTCGACGCCGGCGAGTACGACGCCCAACTGGGCGACTTCGACTGGGCGGGCCTGGCTCGGCTAGGCGTCCGCTAGCCGGAGGCGACCGCGCGTCCTGGGAGCATCACCCAGAGGCAAGCGGCGACGACGAGGCACGAGCCCACGGCGCCTCGCGCCGAGACCGGTTCGCCAAAGACCACGGGTCCAGCCACCGCGTTGACAACCGGAGTCAACATGGACCAGATGGCTCCCTCCACTCCCCGCACGTGGCGGTACGCGGAGTCGGACAGCAACTTCGCGAGAGTGCCCGACAGGCCGATGCCCACGAACAGAACCCAGACGCGAGGACTGAACGACAGCCCCGCGCGGGCCGCCGGCACTGCCGTCAGCGCGATTCCACATGCTGCCAGCGCGAGGAACACGGTTGACGTGTCGTCGGTGTCGCGCACCTTCTTGACGGCGACCACCGCCACGCCGCCCACGAGACCGGCCGCCAGCGCCAGCAGGTCATCGCGAGACACCGACGCGAGCCCGCCAGCTGGGGCCAGCACGAGATACACGCCCGCGAACGCCAGGCCGACAGCAGTCCAGAGCCGGGCGCCTACGCGGTCGCGGAGCAGCAGAGGCGCCAGCAGGGCGGCCCAAATGACGTTCGTGTAGAGGAGTATGGTGCCCTTGGCGACACCGAGCCGAGTGATCGTGTGGAAGTAGATGAGCATCGCGCCGGCGCCACAGGCTCCACGAATCAGGAGCCATGGCCAGTTGCGCGGTCGGGGCGTCTCGCGCCGGGCGACGAGGGTGGCTCCCACGAGCGCGGCGCCGATCGCGAATCGGTAGAACGTCGTCTCGTATGCGGTCACCCCCGCGAGGCCGGTGGTCGCCCGGACGAGCAGCGCCATGACGGAGATCAGAACGGCGGACGTCCCCATCATGCCGAAGCTCAGCGCCCGGCGGGAGCGGTTGGACGTCAACTCGCCTTGTCGGCGATGCCGTACACCTCTACCTCGCGGATCAGGGCGGGGCGTTCTATGAGGATGCGGAAGTATTCGCGCTGCCGGCCGCCGATGTTCTGCCACCCGTGCTCGATGACCTTGTCGTTCGGCCCTGGCGCCGCCTTCGTGACGATGGTGTCATCCACGGTTCGCGTGACCTTGATGCGGATGCGGTCGGTGCGGAAGTTGATGCCTCCGAATAGGAACATCGGCTGGATGACGCGCTCGGCGCCCTCTACGTCGCGGCGTTGGCGCACCGTCTCCACATCGCGCCATTCCTCCCGCCTCTGGTCCCAGTAGGCTACGGAGAATCTGTATAGGTTCTCGTTGGTGAGCCGGATGCGGCGGACCTGACGCTCGCCATCGAACTTCAGGATGAATTCGCGGGGTTCCGCCTTCGCGGGAGTCGCCGCGACTGTCGAGACCTTGCCATCGTTGAGGTACGGGTGGGAGGCCTCGGAGCCCGTCCGGGCATCCGCGTAGTTCTCGCTCCAGGTCGTCGTCAGCAGCGACGACATCCTCGCGCAACCCATCGATACCGTGACGGCGGCCAGCGCCGCCACCAGACCCACGCGCCTCATACTGATCTCCAAGTACCGGCCATCGCGCCACCGCCTCTGACCCCGCGCCAGGACGCGCCCTACAGCAACGGCGCCCCCGACCGCGCGGCTGACACGCGGAGACGGCGCCACCTAGCTGGGCGGGCCGGCCTTCGCACGATGCTTGAGCAGCATCCGTTGGATGTTGTCGAGGCAGTACCGCGAAGCCTCCTCGCCAGCGGCGGAGAACGCGGCCCCTCCCGGTCGGTTCAGCAGGTCCTCGGACAGCGCGGACGCGGGACGCCAGTGCGTCTCTAGGATGAGGTAGTCCTCATAACCCTCCGCCACGTACCTGTCGAACTGGCCCTGCCAGTCGATGAGCCCTTCGCCGACGGGAACGCTGACCATCTCGCCGTTGTCGTCGCGTGCGCCATCCTTCATGTGGCCGTGGACCATGACGTCCTTGATCTGGTCGTACGCGTCGGGGAACGGCGTCACGCCGCCGTCGGCGTAGAGTTCGTTCGCCGGATCCCAAATCGCTCTTACGGTCTCGCTGCCGATCTCATCGATGAATCGTCGCGTAAGCGCCGCCGTGGACAGCGACGTCGAGGCTTCGTTCTCCATGCCCAGGACGACGCCTTCGGCCTCGGCAAGCCGCAGCGGCTCCTCGTACGAGGCGAGGATCTCCTGCCACCGCTGTTCGGTCTGTCCCGTCTCCCAGAAGGCGAAGCACCGCAGCAGGTTGGTATCCAACTGCTGCGCCAGCGCGATGCACTTGCGCAGTATGTCGAGGTGCTGCTCGCGCTCCTCGGGGCTGTCGATGTCGCACTTGTAGAACGGCGTCGCTATGCCGCACACGGTGATGTCCGTGTCCTCGAGCACGGTGCGGATCATCTCGACGTGCGTCGGAGTCAGATCCTGGGGCGGCAGGTCGTCAACCGACCGGATCTCGACCGCCGCAAGCTCGTACTCCTTGCATACCTGAACGACCGTCCCAAAGTCCTGCGATATCTCGTCGGTGATGACGCCTAGCTTGAACATGCGTGGTGTTCCTGGGCTTTCTGTTGCGTGGTGTGCGGCTGGCGGGCGCCGCTAGAAGCTCGTGAGGTTGCCGTCGCCGCCGAAACCCATCTCCTCAGCCTCGCCGACGATCTCCAGCGACGGATTCTCCCGGACCTCCGGCAGCAGCGCCTCGGAGACGAGCACTTCGTCGATGTGTAGAGTCGTGTGGATGCGCACCGTCCGCGACTCCTGCGGCACGGTCAGGCCGAGGGTGTTCAGCACCCAGGCGAGGGCGTCGCGATCCGTGTCGAACGCCACCGGTATCTTCATGCCGTGCGGCGTGTTCGCGGTGAAGGCGTTCATCATCGTCGAGTGACGGTCGATGCTGTCGATCAGCCGCTGGGTGGCGACGTCCGCGAAGCCAATGCCCGAGGCGTTCCCGTCGGACTCCGGCGTCAAGCCTCGCACGAAGATGCGCATAATGGACGGGCAACCGTCCGGCAGTGGGTACATGTCGGGGAACATCGCGCGGCCAATGAGGTTCGTGTCCATCCCGGTGCCGCTGATGTTCTTGCCCATCTGGTCCACGATGAGGCAGTCGAGTTGGTCCGCCGGGAGGCGTCCCATCAGGTCGCGCGCCTCCTTGATGAGCTTCTGCTCGACCTGGATCATGTCCTCCGGTCCGGTGGCGGTCACCGAAGCCGTCTCATCGTAGGCGTTCTCCAGGACGGCGAGGCCGAACGCGATGTTGCTCTTGGCGAGGTGCATCGCTGCCGCTCCGAGGACGATCTCCTCGAAGTGGTACCGCAGGAAAGCCTTGTGATAGTGGCTGGCGCCGTGCTGCTTCCCGATGCCGATCGCCATCATCTTGCAGAGGCCGCTCTCGACGGCGCCGTGGAAGTCCGTGTGTGGTTTCACGCGGTTGATGAGGCCGATATGATCCGCGTCGCGCGCGAACTTGTCGAGGTAGACCGGCGTGCCGTTGTCGAGCTGGCCCACTTCGACGACGTCCATCGTGCAGCGTATGGGGCATCCCATCGTCTCTTCGGTGATGCCGTAGTGGTGCAGCACCTCCGCCTGACCCTCGGGCGTCGCTCCTCCGTGGCTACCCATCGCGGGGAACACGAACGGCTCCGCGCCGAGGGCCTTCACGCTGTCGACGGCCGCGCGGACAATCGTGGCGATGTTCGCGATGCCGCGCGAACCAGCGGTGATCGCGACGCTGTCGCCCGGCTTGATACGCGACTCTAGCCGCAGAGCGGAGAGCTCCGAGGACACGGCCGCGGGGATGTCCTTGAGGACTGGGCGTGGGAAGCGTTGTTTCACTCGCGCCATGCGCGGAAACTGGGTGGCGTTCAGTTCATCCATGGCGCCCTTGGCTCCTCGCGGACTCGAACGGCAAAGCGGCGGAACAGCGACTACTATTCTGCCACGACGGCACGCGCGGCGGAAGCTCTCCGGCAGCTTGCTACAGCTCCACCCACTCAACGAGGCCACGGATCGCATGTGGAACGCTGACTATCTACTCGGCGAGATGCCCGGCGCCGAGGAGACGGCTGACGAGGTGGCATTCCTCGTCGAGGCGCTTGAGATCGAGCCGGGCGACCGGATTCTCGACGTCGCCTGCGGCGCCGGCCGGCACTCGGCTCCCCTCGCGTCCATGGGCGCAGTCGTTGTTGGCGTGGATACATCCGACCATCTGCTGCGCGCGGCGTCTGGCGACACGGGAGCCGCCTACGCGAGGGCGGACATGCGCGCGCTTCCCTTCGCCAACCACTTCGACGTCGCCATCTGCCTGTTCGCGTCGTTCGGGCTCGTTGGGGCCGAGGAGGACGGGGTTGCCATGTCAGCGATCGCGGGTTCGCTGGCGCCCGGGGGGATTCTCCTTATCGAGTCCTGGAACCCGTACGCCATCGCGGAGATGGGGTCTCGGCGCAACTGGTGGCGCGCCGACGGGGCGCTGTACCTCGCGGAAGCGCACTACGACGTGGCCACGGGTATCGTCGCGGACCACCGCGACGTGCTGGACATGAAGGCCGGCGAAACGCGGTCGTGGGTGCGGCGCACGCGCTTCTACACGGCGCCGGAGCTGACGTCGCTTGCCGACGGGGCCGGATTGCAGCTCGCGCGGCTGTACGGCGACTTCGACGGCAGCGATTACACGGAGGACGCGCCGCGCCTTATTGCCGCGTTCGAGAAGGCGAGCTGATGCGCGCCATCCTCTCCTGCGCTCGCCTGGTCAGGCCACACTGGCCCTCTATCCTGACAGCAATGACGCTCGCGACGGTCACGACCGCGCTCCAGGCGCTCGTGACACGGTTGGTCCTGCACGATGTCGTTGATCTGGCGTCCGCGGAACTCCCTACCACGGTGAGCCTCGGAGCGGTCAAGCACGTCTACGACGGCATCGCCGTGCGTGTTGGCGGTGCTCGCGACGCGATCAGGATACTCTTGCGCGTCATGGGCGTCGTCGTGGGGATGACGGTGGTCGCGGCGTGCTGCGGGTGCGCCAGTTCGTACCTGCTCGAGCGCGTCACGTACCGCACGATGCGGAGCGAACGGAACCGGCTGCACCGAAAGATCCTGTCTCTCCCGCTGGCCGCCATCGCCGCGCAGCGCACCGGCGACCTGATGGCCCGCGCCGTCAGCGACATACGCCACCTGACGGCGACCGTCCACGCCTTCTCAAACGCGCTCAAGGCGATCGTCATGGTCGTAGTGCTGCTGGCCGCGCTCTTCAACGACAACTGGTTACTGAGCGCCGGCACATTCCTCTTCGTGCCGCTCATCGGTCTCATCATCTACGCCCTCGGGAAGCGGATCCGTCGCTCCAGCGCGCGGTTCCAGGAGCAGCTAGGGGCCGTCACGGAGCGCCTGGAACAGAATATAGGTGGCCTGAGCGCGCTCAAGGCGTTCGGCGCGGAAAGAGCGGAGCACGAAAACTTCAACGAGGACACCCGCAGGATGTACCGGACCGGCATGCGGCGTGTCCGCGTGTTCGTCCTGCAAGGCCCAGCCACGGAAGTGGTGATGATGACGGGCATGGCGGGGATCTTCGGCTTCGGGTGCTGGCTGATACTGGAAGGCGCGTTGACGTTCGGGGCGCTCCTGGCTCACGTCGCCATCGGCGCTATGCTTGCGAATCCGCTGCGTAAGGTCGGCCAGTTCTACGCGCAGTTCCAGCAGGGACTGCCCTCGATCGAGCGCGTGGACGCCGTGCACGATCTTCCCAGCGAGGACATGGACGCTGGACGCGCGATGCCTCAGGTATCGGGCGGCATCCACTTCGAGGACGTCTGCTTCCGCTACACGAGCGACGGGCCAGATGTTCTGGCCGGCGTGTCCTTGGTGGCCGAGGAGGGCCAGACCGTCGCTTTGGTGGGACGCAGCGGGGCCGGCAAGACTTCGCTGCTGCACCTGATCCCACGCTTCTACGCCCCATCCTCCGGGAGGATCCTGCTCGACAGGATCGACACCGCGGACGTATCGCTGCACTCGCTGCGCGGCCATATGGCGCTCGTCCCGCAGGACACCATGCTCTTCGCCGGCACGGTGGCGGAGAACATCCGGCTGGCCCGACCGGACGCGACTGACAGCGAGGTGCGGCGCGCCGCCGGTCAAGCGTTCGCGGACGAGTTCATCCGGGGATTCGCGGACGGCTACAATACGCAGGTTGGGGAGCGCGGAGACCGGCTGTCGGGCGGCCAGCGGCAACGCATCGCCATCGCGCGCGCGTTCCTCAAGGATCCACGCGTGTTCCTGCTAGACGAAGCCACCGCGTCGCTCGACGCTGAGTCGGAGGCGATGGTACAGAAGTCGTTCGCCGAGCTGATGCGCGACCGCACGACGTTCGTGATCGCGCACCGTCTGTCCACCGTGTTGCACGCCGACACGATCCTGGTAATGGACGCCGGACGCATCGTGGAGCGAGGCCAGCACGATGGACTGCTCGCAGCCGGGGGGCTGTACGCGGAGCTGTTCACGTCGCAGTTGGGCGGGTCGGCGGCTACGAGCGGCTGAGACCGGCCGCCACGTCCCTTCTGCCTTCCCCGCCTAGTAGACGAGTGACCGAAAGTCCGGGACCGTGTGGAAGGTGACGAGGTTCTGGTCGTGCGCTGACACCGCGCGTTCATCTCCTGATCGGCTGAGCACGTGTAAATCGTCGCCGTCGATGACCATGCTCGCGTAGTGTCGGGACTCCCTCGGCGACGCTCCCACGTCGACGATACCGGCAAACAGCCAGTCCACGCAGTTGCGCGAGAAGTGTAGTTGCAGCCGATGGCGCTCGTTGTTGGGCAGGTCGAATCTCTCCTCCTCGAGCCGGTCGGGTCGCGTCATGCTGTCGGTCGCCTGTGAGCTCAGCAGCCAGAAGAGCGACGACACTTCGTCGTACTGGATGAAGAACTTCATCTGTCCACCGGGGCAAGGCAGGAACGCGACCCGCCGCCCCGAGGGCGCAGTCTCGATGCTGGTTGTCATGGAGCCGTCGGCGTGTTCGGTCACCTTCGCGAGCGCGGCGTACCCTGTCCCGCCCGTGTACGCGCGAGCGAGGAGGTGGAACGTCCGCCCGGTCGGGTCGTGCCAGACGTGGTCTGGGTCGGTGAACTGGACCACGTTCGTCTCAAGCCATCCCAGTGGGGAGATGGTCCGACCTGGGGCAGCGCCTGCGACGCTATCCATGTTGGTGTGGAAGAACGGCACGCCGAACCAGTCGAGGTCAGGGAGTGAGATGGCTTCCTGAAACACCAACTCCGAGGCGTACGTCCACGCCGACGGGTCGCACAGGTCGTCCGTGACGCTTGCGCGCATCAGCACGGGCGCGAAGGCGCTGGCATGGGACGCCCACGGCTCAGCGACCAGCCGCTCCATC
Source organism: uncultured bacterium (assembly GCA_964473525.1). GTDB lineage: Bacteria > Poribacteria > WGA-4E. The sequence continues at coordinate 89,898 of CAYYPK010000022.1, read as the reverse complement.
ACGAGGTAGACGCAGCCGTTGGCGTAGTGGACGTTGCACGCGGACTGGTGCCAGTAGCCGTCCTGCGTCAGGATCGAGGGCAGACTCCACGTCTCGCCGTCGTCGTCCGATCTAGCGACGAGCAGATCGCCGCGGTGTCCCAGCACGTAGACGTTGCCGCCCGCGTAGAACGGCCGCGCGTGCATGTAGGGAAAGTTGGCGCGATGCGTCCACGCGCGGCCGTGATCGTCGGACGTGTAGATGCGTCCGTGATGATCAAGCCCCTCGATTCCCTGCTCGGAGGCGAGCGCCCGGGTGTCGGGCATGTCGATAGGCCCAGGCCCGCCGAGATCGATCGTGGCGATGAGTCGGCCCGACGGGCTCTTCGTGATGCCCGGCGTGTACGCGAAGATCGTGTCAGCGTCCGGCGATTCGTATACCGTGCGGAAGTCACTCGCTAGCGGCGTTCCAGCGTTCATGTTCAGCCCTCGTCGCGCGATGGACGGCCGGTCACGTCGGGAGCCTACCAGTCGACGCTCCTCCGCCCAACGAGGGCCGCGCGGCGGCCGCAATCTTGCCGCGATTGCGGCCCTGTGCCAGACTCCGGGCGGGGCGACTGGGGCAGCATCGAAAGGACGTTCAGTTGGGTAAGACAGCGGTCGTGGCGGGCGGCGCGGGGTTCGTCGGCTCCCACATGTGCGACAAGCTCCTAGGCGCCGACATCAACGTCATCTGCCTGGACAACATGATCACGGGCAGCGGCGGGAACGTGGCCCATCTCGCGGACGACGACCGCTTCCGTCTCGTGCAGGCGAACGTCATCGATCCCGTGTCCGTCGATGGCCCGGTGGACTACGTCATCAACATGGCTAGTCCCGCGAGCCCAACGGACTTCGGTCCTCTCGCGATAGAGATCATGCGCGTGGGCGCGTGGGGCACCTATCATCTGCTGGAGCTTGCGCGCGAGAAGGGCGCCACCTACCTACAGGCATCGACGTCGGAAGTGTACGGGGATCCCCTCGTGATGCCTCAGACCGAGGAATACTGGGGGAACGTGAACCCCATCGGCCGGCGGAGCGTGTACGACGAGGCGAAGCGGTACGGCGAAGCCATGACGATGGCGTTCCACCGCAAATACGACCTGCAGGTGCGACTGCTTCGCATCTTCAACACGTACGGGCCGCGGATGCGACCCGACGACGGGCGCGCGATCCCGACCTTCATCTCCCAGGCTCTGAGGGGAGAGGATGTAACGGTGCACGGCGACGGTCTTCAGACGCGCAGCGTGTGCTACGTGGCCGACGAGGTGGACGGCATATTCCGCCTGCTCATGTCGGACGAATGCCAGCCCGTGAACGTCGGGAACCCGGACACCGAGATCACGATGAAGCTGTTGGCGGAGACCATCGTCCAGCTAGCGGGCAGCAGCAGTCGCGTCATCTTCACGCCTCAGCCGTTCGACGACGACCCCATGCATCGACGTCCCGACATCACGCGCGCGCGTGAGATCCTCGGGTGGGAGCCGACCACGAGCATTGAGGACGGCCTGAACCGCACGATAGAGCATTTCCGCGGGGCGCTCGACCTACCCGCGTCCTGACACCGCTACTCAGCGTCGATCGTCCATTCGCGAACCGTCCCGTCGTCCGACGCCGAGACGAAGCGGCGCCCGTCCGGCGCGAAGGCGACGTGTCGCACCGGGCCGACGTGGCCCCTCAGCGTCGCGACTTCGACCCGCTCCCGCATGTCCCACAGACGTACGGTCGCATCCTCGCCGCCGGACACGAGGTACTGCCCGTCCGCGCTGAACGCGAGGTCGTGCACGTAGGCCGTCTCACCGGCGGGCGTCGCGGGGCCCCGCATATGTCCCTCCAGCGCAAGCAGTCGCTCGTGCGTGTCGTGGTCCCACAGCACGATGTCTTTCGTCGATTCCGTCAGGCCGAACGACGACGAAATCGCGAGCGCCCACAAGCGGCGCGGTCGGTTGTAGGCGAACGCGAGGATGGGCAGGTCCTGCCACTGGTCGCGATACGACGCCTCCACCTGCGGCGGCATGGAGTCGCACGACCGCATGCCCGCCGACAGCACCCAGCGTTTTGCCTGTTCCCGCCACTCGTCCGGCAGAAGCGCCACCAGCTGCGTGTTCATCGGCCGTCCCTGGAATACGTGCCCGGCGGGCAGAAGATCGACCACGCGGGCGTGGGGCAGCGCGAGGCCGCAGGCCGCGAGTTCGGCCGTCGTCAACGCGGACACGGCGACAGCCGCCCCAGTGTTCAGGTTGTACACGCGGATGCCCGCGCGGTCGTACGTGCCGACCACCAGCCAGGTGGCATCGTCCGAGACGTACCGCCAACGCGCGGAACGCAGGGACGTGGCGACGAGACGCGTCCGGTTCGTCGTGTGCCAGGCTTCGAGGGCCGTGCGCCTGCCCGAGGGCATCCATCCAGTGACGATATTCCCCTCCGCGCGCGGCCGGTCCATGCCCTCTGGCGCCCAAGGCGGCTCGTGAGGGGCTGCCCTGTTGCCGCCAGCCATGGCAGGCGGCGGAGCGGCGGGGTCGGGGAGGTAATCTGGCACGTGGTGCCAGGACAGCGCGCCAGTTGGGAGGTCGTGCCACCCAGCCTGCAGCCGGCCTCCCTCGACGCGGGCGCGTAGCGCGCTCTCGCCGATGGGCGGTAGAGGCATACCGGCGTGCTGCTGGTGGCGCCCGGACGCAACATGCCACACGTCGAGCGCGCCGTCAGACGCGTAGGCCACCACGCTATGGCCGTCCGGCGTGAGCGCCAACGCTTCCACGAGCGCGACGCGGTCGAGGCGCAAAGTGTGAGTGCGGCGCGGCGCGTCTGCCGTGTACAGCGCGATCTCCGCCGCGATGGCGACGGCGATGCGTTCCGGGGCGACGGCCGACGCGGTCACGGCCCCACGTCCGTACGTCGCGACGTGCTGTACCTCGACTCCCTCGACGACCGTTGCGAGCATGAGCCACGCGACGCTCGCGGCCACGGCGGCGCGTCGACACGCGATCACGCGGAAGGCTTGAGAATGGGCGTCGCCTTGGCGCGGCGCACGAGGTCCGTCAGCAACTCCTCGAGCTCGTCCGCAGACGCCGCTGGACTGAACTCCTGGGCATCGATCACCAACGGCGCGCCCAGGACGATTAGCGGCGCGCCAAGGGACGGCATGGCGACTGCCTGCTCCACGGACAGCCCGCCCACCGCCTGTATCGGTACGGATACGGCATCGACGACCGCCTGCAGGTCGTCCAACGGGGACATGCCCGGTACCTCACCCCGCGCGTCGTAGCTGGTGTGCACCAGGATGACGTCGGCGCCCAGATCCTCCAGACGCCGGGCGCACGCCGCAGGATCGTCCGCTGCCATGATGTCGCCCATGACGCCAACCCCGTAGTCCTGCCCCGCTTTCACGACGGCGCGGATCGTCGCCGGGTGGGCGACGCCCATCACGACCACCCAGTCGGCGCCCGCCTGCGCCATCATCTCGGCTTCCAGGTATCCGCCGTCCATGGTCTTCAGGTCGGCGACGACCGGATTCGCGGGGAACGCCTCGTGTAGCGCGCGAACCGCGTGGAGGCCCTCACCCAGGATCAGCGGCGTACCCGCCTCCAGCCAGTCGACGCTGGCGCGCACGGCCACTTCGGCGAACGCAAGCGCCTCCTCTATGTTCGTCAGGTCCAGCGAGACCTGGACGACCGGTTCGTCAGCGGAAAACGGGCGTACGATGGGCATGTCGGCTCCCTATGCGGGATGTAGTACCGCCTTGACGGCGTGCCGCTCCTCGGCAGCCGTGTAGATGTCTTCCCAGTCGGTGATCGGGGCAACGTGCGAGATCATCGCGTCCATGTTCAGGGCGCCGCTATCGAGCAGCCGCAGCACGTTCTCCCACGTCCGCCACGTGTGGCTATAGGAGCCCTGGAGCCGCACGGCCTTGGCGACGATCGGATCGAGGCTCATGCCAAGGGGGTCCATGTTCCACGCGATCTTCGTGATCTGCCCGTTGCGGCGCACGATCTCCATGGCTTGCGCGAAGGCGGCGTTCGCGCCCGCCGCGTCAACGACGAGTCGCGCGCCGACGCCGCCCGTCCGTTCGGCAACGAGATCCTCGAGGCTGTGCTGGCTCACGTCGACTACGGCGTCGAAGCCGATCCGCTCCGCGGCCCCAAGGCGAACGGAGTCGGCAGGCAGGCCGCTGATGACCACCCGCGCGCCGCCCACCTTCGCCACCTGCGCGGCGAACAGTCCTATCGGGCCCGGGCCGAGCACCACCACCAGGTCGCCCGGGTCGAACTCACTCTTGACGCAGACGGCGTTGTAGGAGACCGCGATCGGCTCCGTAAGCGCCGCGTGCTCGAACGGCACGCCGTCCGGGATGCGATGCAGACAACGCTCGGGAACGCGCACGTACGTGGTGAACGCCCCGTCGACGCCGTACCCGAATCCAAGCCTGTCAGGACAGATGTTGTATTCACCCGCCCGGCAGAACTCACACACTCCGCATACGTACGCGCCGGTCTCGCTGACGACCCGGTCGCCGACAGCGAAGGCCGTCACGTCGTCGCCCGCCGCCGCGACGACGCCGCAGAACTCGTGGCCCTGGACTACGGGAACGTTGATGGGGTAGGTGATGCGGTTGCGCCAGAACTCTACATCGCTGCCACAGACACCTGCCGCGCGCATCTCGAGCAGCACGTCCGTGGGGCCGATGTCGGGTTCCTCGACGTCCCGCAGCTCGACCTGCTTGTCCTCGAGACCGTACTTCACGACAGCCTTCATCGCAGCCATGCCCCTCTCATCGGTAGTCGCGCCAGCGCCACCACTTATACCATGCCCGAGGCCACGTTATCGTGGCCTGGCAAGGCGGGGTCGCTGCCGGTTCGGCTACTCGGTCGTCAGGTCCATCCGCAGCAACGTCTTCTCGTCGCGCAGGTACAGCCCGCCGTCAGCCAGGGATGGCGCCGTCCAGCACTTGCCGGCGATGGCCTGCTCCACGTGCGTCACGAGCGTGTAGTTGTCGGCTCGGGCCTCTACGATGGCGAGTTGTCCACGCTCACCGAGCACGATAAGATGCCCGTCAGAAGCGATGAGCGTGCCGCGACCGTAGCCACGCTTGGCCCATCTCTCCGCCCCGTCAGAGGCGTCCACGCACTTGAGCGACGTGCCATCGAAGCCGTAGATGAAGCCGTCTAGGTAGATGCATGTGCCGAAGTCCGCGCGCATCACCTCGCTACGCCACACCTCCCGCACGCCATCGGCGGCGGGCTCCAGCATGACGGCGCCCTTGTCGTCGTAGCCCTCCGAGATGAACACGCGGCCGGGAGCGACGCGCACCGGCGTTCCGACGTTCTGATCGTAGCTGGTCGCCCACTCGTATCGCCACAGCTGCTCGCCACGCGGCGTGAGCGCGACGGCCGCGGCGCCGTTCAAGAACACCAACCGCTCGCCACCGTCGGTTGGTACCACGATCGGCGATGAGTACGCCGGCGGGTCGGAGAGCGCCGACCACACCGGGATCCCCTTCAGACGGTCGAACGCGATGACGCCCCTCCCGTCGGTTCCGCCCACCTCGACGACCAGGAGGTCATCAACGACCAGCGGCGACGTTGCGTATCCCCGCCACGGCTCACTGGCGCCCTCACGGCCGCCGTATTCGCCGCGTAGGTCGCGTGACCACACGAGGTCGCCGCTGTCAGCGTCGGCCGCCACGAGCGCGCCCCAGGCCGACAGGGCGTACACGGAACCATCGTGGACTGTTGGGGTCGACCTGGGGCCATGGCCGTGACCTTCGGTGAATTTGCGGTCTACCCGGAGTTCCCACACGTCCGCTCCGTCGCTCGCGTCGAGGCGAACGACGAACTCATCATCCCCGCGGCCGACCATCGTGTACGCGCGCCCACCCACGACAGATATACTGGAGAAGCCTTCGCCCAGGCTGCGGCTCCAGACCACTGGAGGCGCGCCGCCCTGCCACGAGTAGCGGAGGCCACGCTCGCGCGATATTCCGTCCCGCCGCGCGCCCCGCCACTGCGGCCAGTCGTCCGCGGCGGCAGTTCCGGCGATGGCAAGCGCGCACCCGACCATCAGCCAGGCTCGTACCCGCGTACGGACGGCGGCCGCGCAACGCGCGTCGCCGGCCGCCATCGGGCGTGCAGGCGACGGGCTACGTGTAGCGGGCGTTGCGGTACTTGGGGTCATAGAACTCTGGCAGCAGGGAGTCGGCCCGGAGGATGCCCTCGGGCGTCAGCGTCGCCCCGCCGTCGTGCGTGGCCAGCATGCCTTCGTCCGCCAGCTTGGCGAACGGGTCGGCGAACTCAGCGAGGACGTCAACGCCGAATTTCTCCGCGAACGGCCGCGCCTCGAGGCGGCCCGTTTTCATCTGGAGAATGAGTTCGCGCGTGAGGCGCTCTCGCTCCGTCGGCGTGAACGCCCGGAACAGTGGCAGCTGGCCATCCGCCAACGAGCCTACGTAATCGTCCCACCTGGGCGCGTTCTGGAAGTGCGTGCCTCCGACGTGCGAGAAGGACGCCACGCCCGCGCCGACCATGTCCTGCCCGGTCCATACGGCATCGCGGTACACGAAACCCGCCTCGTTGCCGTCGCGCACCATCGTGTACGCGCTCGACTGGTGGTAGCCGGCCTCGGCAATCTGCTCGAAGGCGTAAGCGTGCCAGTCACGCTTCGTCTGCCAGTCGGCGACAGCCATGTCCTCGCCGTCGCGAATGCCCCGCGAGTAGACCGTATTGTGCGGCAGCTCCAATTGGTAGACGGTGATGGAGTCGGGCTCGAGCTCCAACGTCTTCTTAACGGTCTCGCGCCACTTGTCCCACGTCTCGCCGATCATGCCCGCGATGAGGTCCATGTTGACCTGCGCGAAGCTCGCCGCCTTGATCCACGGCGCGGCGCGGTAGATCTCCTTGGACACGTGCGCGCGGCCGTTCGTGGACAGGATGCCGTCGTCCATGTTCTCCACGCCGAGGCTCAGACGCGTGACGCCAACGTCACGGATCGTCTCCACTTTCGCCTCGGTGAGGGTGCCCGGCTCGCACTCGAACGCGATCTCGCGCGCCGCGTCCCACGGCATGGCGGCGCTCACGCGCGCGACGAGCTCGCGAAGGTGACGCGTGCTGATGTAAGACGACGTGCCGCCCCCGAAGTAGACGAAGTCCAATGGACGACCGGCCGTCTGCGGCGCTTGCGCGTAGAGCTCGACCTCGCGCGCGAGCGCGTCCAGGTACGTTCCGATCTCGTCCGCGTTCTTGTCCGTGTAGACGCGGAAGTAGCAGAACTTGCACCGCTTCCGGCAGAACGGGATATGCAGGTACAGACCCAGGTCGCGCGCGGCGCTGGCGTCGTACGGGGTGTCTAGGACGGTCTGCGCATCGGATACGGCGTCGTCGGTCCAGAAGGAATACGGCGGATAGTTGGACACAAAGACGGAGCCGATCTCCGTCTCCTGCGAGTCCAGCCGCGTCGTCGCCGGTTCGGGAGCCACGAGCGGCAGATCCTGGTTCATACGGTCACTTTTCTCCGAAGCAATAGAGCGTACCCGAGTCGGAACCGATGATGAGTCGCCCAGCGGCCACGGCGGGCGACGCCGCGACTCCAGAAGCCGTTTCATAGTGCCACACGGGGTCTCCGCTCGCCAAATCGAGCGCTCGGATGACGCCTCCGTCGGCGCCAAAGAACGCCCTGTCCCCGACGATCACGGGTGACGAGTCCACCTTGGAGCCAGCGTTGTGGGTCCACAGAGGGTCGCCCGTGCCGGGCGCGAGGCCGTGTACCAGCTTGTCGCGACCGGCAACGACGATGATGTCTGCGCCTGCCGCCGCTGACGCGTGGAAGGGAAACCTGCGCACGGGGTGCTGGTACTCCCACGCAACGGACTCCGTCGCCAGGTCGATGGCGAGAACTTGCGCGTCGTACGTGCCAACGTACGCCCTGCCGTCACGTATCGCGGCGCTGGCGATGCAGTAGCCACCCAGCGGCACGCGCAGCGTTTCGGCGCCGTTCGCTATACCCACGCCCCGCAGGTAGCCGTCGCACCCAGACACATATGCGGCGCCGTCGTGAATAGCGGCCCCGGCGTGGACGTAATTCTCGGTCTCGACCCGCCAATGTTCTGTCCCGTCGGTCGCGTTCAGGCAGTAGAGGAACTGGTCGTACGACCCGAAGACCACGTCGGCGCCGACGACGTTGGCCGCCGACGTGATCTCGCCCTCGGTGGCAAACGTCCAGCGTTTCTCCCCCGTCGCCGCGTCGACCGCGTGGAACACGCCGTCCTCGTCGCCGACGTAGACGAGGCCACCAGCAGCGGCGGGCGCCGCGTTCATAGCGGCCCCGGCGTCGTACCGCCAGATGAAGCCGCCGTCGTCCAGCGCGACGGCGTGCAGCCCGGCTTCGGACGCCGCCACGAACACCGTGTTGCCAACGACTGCGGCGGCCGTCGTGATGGGCCCATCGGCGTCGTACGTCCACCGGAGTTCCGGTTGAGCGGGAAGGCGCGTGTCGGCGACACCTGTCAGCGATGGGTCGCCACGGAAGCTGGGCCACCCGTCCTGCGCCAGGCACACTCCCACGAGCAGTGCGAAGGCTGACGTCGCAACGTGTCTCGCGATTCGCCCCAGCTTTCCTGCCGCCATGCATCCCCAGCCTGTCGTGGTCAGTATGCCGCCGTGTAGAGCGATGCGAAGTCGGTGGCCGCCACTGGTCGTGGGTTGTACTTCCCGGTCCACTCGTCGGCCGCCATCTCGGATAGGCCAGGGATGTCGGCCTCGCGGACGCCAGCGTCCCGCAAGCGCTTCGGCATGCCGGCGCAGAGGCGCAGCGCCTCGACCCGGCCCACGAGATCGGCCGCATCGCCGGCGCCAAGGCCGCCGTAGAGGTCGGTCTGCCCGCAGGCATTGTACGCCACGACGTGCGGGAGCATGAGCCCAACCGCGGCGCCGTGTGTCACCGCGTGTCGCGCCGTGAGAGGGTTCGCGGCGGCGTGCGCGGCCCCCAGCATGGAGTTCTCGATCGCCGCCCCCGCGTAGTGCGCGCCGAGTAGCATGGCCGCGCGCGCGTCCATGTCGTTCGGAGCGCGCAGCGCGCGCTCGAAGCTCGAGTCGAGCAACGAGAACGCCTCGCGCGCGTACATCCGCGACATGGGGTTCGACTTCGTGCACACGTAACTCTCGATGGCGTGGGCGACAGCGTCCAGGCCGGTGGCCCCGGTTACATGCGCGGGCATGGTCGTCGTGAGCGATGCGTCGAGCAGAACGGCTCGGAACCGTGCGTGCACGTCGCCGCAAGCCATCTTGCGATGCGTCAGGGGGTCGGAGATGAGCGCGTAGCTCTGGGCCTCGCTCCCGGTGCCCGCGGTGGTTGGCACGCCGATGGACGGCAGCATCGGGCCACCGGCCTTGCCGTAGCCCCAGTAGTCCGACATGGCGCCGCCGCTGGTGAGGAGGAAGCTGACGCCCTTGGCGCAATCCATGGCGCTACCTCCGCCTAGGCCGATGAGCGCGTCCACGTCTCCGTGCGTCCTCGCGACGTCAGCGGCCACCGCGACGTCGTCGGAGGAGGGGTTGGCGGGCACGGCGTCGTGCGCGATAGCCTCAATGTTCGCCGCGCGTAGCGAGTGCAGCGCGCGGTCCAGGATGCCTGCGGCGCGGACACCAGCGTCGGTGACGACGAAGGCTCTCGTTCCACCAATGCGAGTCGCCAACTCCCCGAGCCGCGAGAGACTCCCCACCCCGCACACCACCAGCGGGCCTGGGATGTGGTCGAACGCTTCGATGGCGCCCGGGCGCGTCATGCTGACGCCTGGAGGGCTCGCTGGCGGTACAGATGCTCGAACAGGTTGCCTTCGTGCGGCTGGTCCCACGAGATGCGGTTTGTAGGGATCGGGCCGATGTTCAGCCGCTCGATGTGGGTGGACGCCATGAGATCACGTATGAACGCCGCGTCCTCGGTGATCGCCGTGCCAACGAGCGTCGGGCCGATGCGGTCCAGCAGCTCGGAGCGCGGAGCCTCGACGACGCTCACGAACGGGAAGAGCAGCTCCGTGCTGGCAAGCGCGTGGTCGGGGTCTTCACACCAGATGACGGTCGGGTTGAGGAACGCGCAGCGGTTGGCTTCTACGAGCCGGTCGGGCCTCACGCGCTTGGTGACGTCGACGGCGCCGGGCGTCGCCAGATGACCGTCGATCATCGCAGAGATGCTCTCGGCGACGGCGGGATTCGCGAACGCGGCGATCCTGGCGTCTGGATCGTCCAACGGCAACGCCTGAATGGCCCCTAGCCTGTCCGCGAGCGCCTCGGCGATCTCCCGCCCGTGGCGCGGCGTCCACACTCCAGAGGCGTTGATGCACGACCGGCCGCCATTCGCGGCGACCGACTCGACCATGGCGTCCAGGTGGTCTTCCCACTGGTCTGCCTGGTCCTCGCCGAGGATGATCTTGCTCCAGCCCGGGCCGTGGATCTGCACCCGCGCGTCGCCCTCCCACGGCTTGACCGTGGACGCGCCGCCGAACAGCATCGTGCGGTTGCACCGCAGCAGGATCTCCGTCGCGCCGCTGTAGTCGCTGGGATAGACGCCGAACGCCTCGCCTGGGCATCCGACCGACATGAACGCCTGCGCGATACGGGAAGGCGTCCACGGTTCTCCGCTGCCGGGCTTGAGCACGAGCGGGATCCGCAGCGGCAGGGCGGGAAGCCACAGCGAGTGCACGCCCGGGGAGTTGCTGGGCAGGATCGCTCCCAGCATGTTGGTCGAGGCGACGTAGCTCAGCTTCCGACCGTCCTGTTCGCCCCACCCGGCGTCCAGAATGTCGAGATCGAGCCCACGGGTCAGGCCACCGAGAACTGCCTCCATCTCGTCCAGGACGAGGCATATCTTCGCCATGTTGGCCCGACACAAGGCCTCCGGCATGCCGGTCGTCGACGACAACTGCCGGACGTACTGCTCCGGCGACTGCGTGTCGTCGCCGAGCGGCAGCGTGTCGTCCATGAACGCCCGAGCCGCCCGCGCGCACATGTCCAGGATCTCGCGCACGCCGAGCCGCTCTAGCGCCTGCTTGTTCGCGTCTGCGTCCGCCATGTCTCGGGCGATGAGCCCGCGATTGGCCTGGCTGACCGTCGCGACGGGCTCTCCCGTCTCGACGTGCGGCATCGTGTAGGTGTTCAGGCTGCGGTACTCGCGACCCTGGCGGAGCACGGGGAGATGCGTCATGCGCTCGGAACCCTCTGTCGGCGACGGTATGCGAGACGTCCGGCGGCGGTCAGGGCTTGCGCGTCTGGCCTGCGCTCGCCATCCCACGCGCCACGTAGTCGGCGATTTCCATGTAGCCCTGCGACCAACCGTGGCTCAGATCGCCCACCTTCTCCATGGAGGCGCCGTCCTCGTCGTAGAGACTGTACGGCACGTCCGTCGCAGAGATGAAGCGGATGTTCCCCTTATACAGGCCCACGGTGAGGGTTCCCGTGGCGTGCTGCGCGATGGCCTCAGTTACCTGGATCAGGGACGCGGCGTGCGGCCCGAACCACTCGCCCTCGTAGACCACGTCCGCCAGCTGCCGCGAGACCGTGTCGAAGAACTTGCGCCGGTTGCGGTCCAAGATGAGCTGCAAGAGCTTGTCGTAGAGGTACCCCAGGACCGTCGCGCCCGGCGCCTCGTAAATGCCGCGCGACTTGATGCCGATGCGCCGGTTCTCGACGACATCGCAGCCAATGCCGACGCCGTTACGTCCGCCGATGTCGTTGAGCTTTTCGAACGCCTGGACGATACCGACGCTCTCACCGTTCACGGACACGGGTTGGCCCATCTCGAAGTGCACGGTAACGCGCTCGATCTCGTCGGGGGCAGCCATCGGCGAGACGCCCATGATGAAGTCGACGAAGTCCGTGCCGGTTGAAAGCGACTCAAGCCGACCCGCCTCGTGCGTCAGCCCGCAGAAGTTCGCGTCGGTGGAGTACGGCTTCTCCTCGGTGGCGGTGACCGAGAGGCCGTTGTCTCGGCAGTAGTCGATCATGAGCTTGCGGCCGCCGAGAGTGTCCTCGAATTCGGGGTCGCGCCATGGAGCGTACACGCGTGCGTCCGGCTCCAGCATGGCCAACGCGAGCTCGAAGCGCACCTGGTCGTTGCCCCGCCCGGTGGCGCCGTGGGTCAGCACGTCGATGCCCCGCTCGCGCACCTCGGGCAACACGACGGCCACCGTCGCCATGCGCGCGATACCGGTGGTGTTCCAGTACATGCCCTCGTGGTACGCCTGGCCGTGGATGACCTGCATCATGTATTCGGCAAGACGCTCGCGGCCGTCGACGACGATGGAGTCGGTCGCCCCCGCGGCGCGCATCCGGTCCGGCACGTCGGACAGATCCTTCTCATCCGGTTGCGCCAGGTCTACGGTCACGCCCGTGACGTCTACCCCCGCTGCCGCCAGCCAGTGCACAATCGTCGTGCTGTCGAGCCCGCCGGAGACGAGGGCCAGCACCTTCTTGCCGCGCAACGAGTCTCGTGTCATCACACTGCTCCGTGAATAGCCTGTGGCGGCCGGAACGGCGCGCCTGTCGGGAAGTATACAACGTGGCGGCGAGAGCGTGGCCGCGTCACCGGAAGGCGGCGCCTACGCCGGCGCCCGCGATGCGTCGGGGGCTGCGGACTTACGGTTCGCCACGAGCAACTCGACTGTCATCAGGAGCGCCGCCAGAACGAGGAAATGCGTCCACAGTTCCTGCCCAAGCCGGCGTGTCTCGAGCGTCGCGTCGAAGCCCGCGCCTCCAGACGTCACATCGTCGACCCAGTCCACGGCGGCGAACTTGCTCGCGACGTCCGCGCGGTCGGCCGGCGTTAGGTCGGACTCGACGGGATCGACGTTCACGGCAAAGGCGTCTCTCAGTCGGCCGTCCGACCCGGACGCCGCGGACGCTCCCTGTCCATCGACGGTGTAGAACCCGACGACGCCGGTGGCGTCGTACCTCAATGTCGCGCCATCCTGGGATCTCGCCACGGTGCGGACAACTCCCCCGGGCGTCGTGACGCCGACCACGAGCGGGTCGGCGGGCCGCAGCGCGCGCGCGAACGCCTCGCCGACCAGCAGCGCCCGGCGAGGACGCGCCGTGGGCGTGGCGCCGTAGAAGACGAGCTGCTGGACCAGTGGGAGGAACGCCGGCTGCAAGGCGAGATCCGACCACTCGGACCGCGCGCCCGGCGAATTCACGACGATCACCTTGCCGCCACCGACCTCGGCGCTCACGACGAACGGCGTCCCATCCGTCAGTCGGGCCAGCACGACGGCTCCCGGCCGCGCGGTGAGGTTGTGAGCGCCGTACACGGACGGCGCGCCGCCCTCGTCCCACGCGGAGTCGTCAAACAGGCCGAACACCGCATCCGACGGCGTAGCCCCCCGCGCGTCCGCCTGCGACTGGCTCAGGTGCGCGGGTCGCACCCGCTGCGCCTCGGAATAGTGGCGTACCCCGCCGGAAGTCACCGGCATCCAGTCGACGGCGTTCAGGTCCGCGGCCTGGACGGCGGCTCCGAGGAACACCAGCGCCGGCTTGCCCTGCAACAGATGGTTGCGCACACGGCCCATCGCGCCTGCGTCATCCATCGGCACATCCTGCGCCACGAGCACGTCGGCGGCGTCCAACGACCGTTGCGTGAGCGTGTCGAAGGCGTACGCGGCGGGCCGGATCGTGTAAGCGGGGTCGGGCGTGGATGTGAGTGTGGGGTTCAGAGCGAGCGTCACCATACCCGGCGCGCTACCCACGACCGACACGTCCAACTGGCCAAGCACGGCAACCGCGGCGCGGCGCGAGTCGTCGACCGTCAGTCGATCCGCATCGAGCTCGGCCCGCAGGTGATAGAGGCCCGCCACGTCGAAGGTCTGGGAGATGCGCTCGCGCGTGTCCACTTCGGGCGGCAGTGTCAGCGTAGTCGAGTAGCTCAGTTCGTCATTCACGAAGAGGCGGAGACCCCTCTGGACGGCGCCCTCCGACCCAAAGTTCCTGACGACGATGTCGAACTGCGTCGGCAAACCCGCGGCCACGAACGCGCCGACGGCAGCCATGGACGTGATGCCGACGTTGTCCGACGCCGCTCCTTGGATTGGAACGCAGAACACACGGACGTCAGGCGCGTCGATGGCGGCGGAGGTCCACCCGTTGGCCGCGAAATCGGAGATGACGTAGAGCTCGCGGTTTGGGGCGTCCGACCTCGCCAGCAGATCGGTCGCGCGGCGTAACGCGGGGTCCAGTTGAGTTGTGCGTTGACTCAGCTCGGCTGCGCGCGCGGCCTGCTCCACCCGGGCCAGCTGCGAGAGGGCTGGATCGAAGACCACGGTCGGCGTGTCCGACGCCAGTATGAGGGTCGCCTCGTCGCCTTTGTTCAGCGAGCGCAGGACTTCCACCGCCGCCAGTTTCGCCTGGTCGAACGGCACGGCGGCCACTCCGTCGTACCCCATGCTTGCCGAGTTGTCGAGCACGATCGCCGCTGTCGTGCGGACGTGCGTGTCCGCGAAGAAGCGACCCGCGCGCAGGACGGGGCGCGCCAACGCGATGGCGATGCACGCCAGCGTCAGCATACGCAGCAGCAGCACGAGCCACTGCTCGAACTGGAAGCGTCGAACGGTTCTGCGGTGCGCCTCGAGGAGGAAGCGCAACGTGCTGAAGTCCATCGTCCGCGCTTGCCGGCGACTCCACAGATGGACGAACAGCGGGATGGCGGCGGTCGCCACGCCGAAGAGGAAGAGCGGGTTGAGGAAGCCCATCGCGCGCTAGAGTTCCTCGACGCGCAACCAACTCACCACGTCTTCGTCCTCGCCGCGGCCGCCCTGCACGCCGTCTGCTCCGTAGGAGAGGAGGTCGTACGTGTAGCGGTCATGCCGACCTGGACGACGGTAGATGTAGGCGTTACCCCAAGGGTCGTTGAGGATGGGGTCTTCCAGATATGGGCCGGCCCAGTTCGCCGGCACGGGCTGTCCGAGTGGGTACTCCCACAGCGCGCGTAGGCCTTGGTCGGTCGCGGGATAGTCGCCGTTGTCCTTAGCGTATCGGTCCAACGCGAACTCGATGGTCTCCATCTCCACGATCGCCAACTGACGCTTCTCCTGCTCTCCCCGTTGGATGAGCCTGGCGACCACGATGACGCCCGCGACGACCACGATAATGCCGAGAATCCAGCCGAGACGTTTCACATCGAAACTCCGCGAGTCGGGAAGGAAAACCGGACGAATACTACCACGCGGTCATCGTCCCAGCAATACGCGGGACGGCGCCGTCTTGCGCCCCGTCGTGACGGTGATACATTGCCACGACGACCGGCGGACGGGAGAAAGGACCACGCATGGCTCAGTATCGCGCGGCGGTGATAGGGCATACCGGACACGGGAACTACGGGCACGGATTGGACACGGTCTATGAGTCGCTAGACGACGTTCAGGTTGTAGCCGTAGCCGACGCAGACACCGACGGTCTGGCAAAGGCTGGGGAGCGTCTGGGCGTCTCAAACGAGGCGCGCTATGCCGACTATCGCGAGATGCTGGACCGGCAGTCCGTCGACATCGTCAGCGTGTGTCCGCGATGGGTTGGCGAACGGGTCGACATGGTGACCGCAGCGGCCGGCTCTGGGGCGCGGGCCATCTACTGCGAGAAGTCGTTCGCCCAGACCCCAGCGCAGGCGGACGCGATGCTCGCGGCGTGCGAGGAAAACGGCGTCACGATCGCCGTCGCGCACCAGAATCGCTTCCACCCACACATCGTCAAGATGGGCGAGATGATCGAGGCGGGCGACATTGGAGAGATCCGTGAGGTCCACGGCTACGGCAAGTGCGACCACCGGGGCGGCGGCGAGGATCTGGTTGTCCTTGGCACGCACATCTTCGACCTGATGAGGCGCTTCTGTGGCGACCCACGATGGGTCGAGGCTAGCGTCCTGGTGGATGGCCGCGACGCCGTCGCGGGCGACGCGCGCGAGGGAGCCGAGAACGTCGGCCTGCTGATGGGTGACTTCCTTCGCGCGACCTACGGGTTTGGTGAGGGGATCCTCGGTACGTTCATGTCGCGCCGCGAGGGCGGGCACTTCGGCACGAAGTCGATGGGCATCCAGGTCGAGGGGTCCGAAGGGATACTCACCTTCCGCGGCGACTACCTGATGCATTACCCTCACGGATGTTGGACGCCATCTCCTTCGGACGACGCTTGGCGTGTCGTGGGCGAACCGTCCGCCGTGCCCGGCGGCATCCAGTCGCTGAACGCGCCCCTCGTCCGCGACCTCATCGACGCCATGGAGAACGACCGCGAGCCGCAGTCGAGCGGCGCGGGCGCGCGGTGGTCGATGGAGATGATCCTTGGCGTGTACGCGGCGCACAGGCACGGGCGCACTGCGCTACCGCTTGTCGATCGGGAACATCCACTGGCTGGCTGGGAGGGCGCCCTGTAGGCGGGCAGCGAACGCTAGCCGTGGTCAGCGGCCGCGTGCCCGTCGGCGTCACGGACGGCTCGCGCTCGACTGCGGAGGGCGAGGAGCGTCACCCCCGTCAACGCGTACGCCGCGCCGAAGGCCGGTGACACCGCCACGCCGTAACGGTTCACGATGCCGGCTTCCGTCAAATCGTAGCCGTGCATCAGCCCGAGCATGGACAGCGCCGCCGCGACGAACGCCCACGCCGCGGCCTTAGTGAAGTCGCGTTCGACGACGTACACCATCATCGCCGCCAGCACCATCGCCGTGAGCAGGAAGCCGCGGTCCAGCGCGATGACGCCGTGGATGTACAACTCGCCCCCGAACTTCGGCGCGACATCGTACAGCGACGCTCCGGCCTTCGAGAGCGTCGTCTCAATGAGCAACAGCGCCCACGACGCCAACGACGGCACCAGTCCTACCGCGACGGCAATCGCGTGCGGCTTCGGTATCTCCTGGAAAGCCTGCGCGGTGATGATGACGCCGATCCACAGCAGGATGCCGATGACCGCCTCGAGCGGGACAACCTGCTCCACGAAAGCGATGCCGCCGAACAGCACGAGCGCGACGATGACGACGCCGTTGACAAGCGAGTAGCCAGCACGCGCGCCGAGAGCCTTCCAGCCGGGATGCCCTATGTAGAT
The DNA here is from genome assembly GCA_964473525.1 of uncultured bacterium. Lineage (GTDB taxonomy): Bacteria > Poribacteria > WGA-4E. The sequence goes on along the minus strand of CAYYPK010000022.1, from coordinate 72,824 downwards.
GGTCGTTGGGAACACGCTCCCGAACGCGGCCGCGACCATCGTGCCGACCCCGTTCGCCAGGAGTGAGGGTTGCGTCTCGAATCGGTCCCCCGCGGCTTCGGCGCTCTCCAGATTCTGTAGCGAACCGATGACGTTGAAGAGACCCATCGGGAGGATGACCGCCATGTACCGCCACCCTAGCGGATCCGCGAGCAGCGAGAACAGGTCTCCCAACACCGGCCAAGGGACATGCACACCGAACTCGTAGCCGCCTCCCGTAGCGGCAAACACGGGCTGCCCGAGCGCGCGCAGCCCCCACGCGGTGACCGTGCCGACGATGAGCGCCACGAGTCCGCCCGGGAGTCCAAACGGCAGGCGCACCCGCGCCGCGTAGGCTATCAGGATGATCATGGTCGGCAGAATGGCGATGGCGGGGTTGGCGAATATCTGGAAGACGAAGCCCATCGAGATGAACGTGATGGCGATGCCCGCCAGCGCCGCCAGCAGCGCCGCGCGCGGCGTGTGCCGCCGAAGCCAGTCGCCGACGAACGCTCCGGCGGTCTCCATCACGCCGCTCAGGAAGCACGCGAACAGACCCGCCTGCCACGCGAGGGTTGCGTTCCCGGTTGCGCGGTAGATCGGTCCCATGATGAGGAAGACGTAGGCGATGAGGCTGGGCGTGTTGATGCCGTATGGGAGCGCCGTGACGTCGTCGCGCCCGGTGGCTTCCATGAGCCGACGCGCCTGCCACGCGTAGAACAGATTGCCGAGTAGGATGGAGATTGCCGCCCCGGGCAGTACGCGGCCGACGATGAGCTCGCGCGGGAAGCCGCACACCGCCTGACACAGCGTCACCATCAGAACGAGCTGGACGAGGTTGTCTATGAAGAGACCGAAGAACCCGTCGATGTCTCCTCGAACGAACCAACGTGGCTTCATGTGGCTGCCTTCCCTGGATGGCGACGCCAGCATAGCGCAGTCGCGTTGAGGGAGGAACATCGATATCTGGTTGAGCGCCGGCCCGATTCGTAGCATCCTGTCCCAGCGCCAGTATTCTCACGACGCAAGCAGAAGGAGACCGCGTGGCCCAGTTCAAGGCAGCGATCATCGGATGTGGAGGCCGCGGACGCTCGCACGCGCGTGGCTACTCGAAGTCGGACGACGTGGACATCGTCGCGTGCGCGGACCCGATGGAGGAGAACGCCGAGCGCCTCGCCGAGGAATACGGCGTCGGTAAGACCTACTCGGATCATAGGGAGATGCTGGCTGCGGAGGAGCCGGACATCGTCAGCGTCACGGTGTGGCCGGAGATGCATCTGGACTTCATCCGCGACGCCGTCGAGGCTGGCGCGAAGGGCATCCACGCCGAGAAGCCCATGGCGCCAACGTGGGAGGAGTGCCGGGAGACGTACCGGCTCGCGACGGACAACAACGTCGTGACGACGTTCTGCCATCAGCGGCGGTTCGGCGCCCGATTCGTAAAGGCGCGCGACCTCGTCAACGAAGGCGTCATCGGCGATATCCTGCGGTACGAGGGGTACTGCCCCAACATGTACGACTGGGGCACGCACTGGTTCGACATGTTCTTCTGGTACAACAACGACGAGCCTGCGGAGTCCGTGTTGGCGCAGGTACACTCGGAGCCAGAGCCGCGTAGCGTGTTCGGCGTGGATCTGGAAGCGCAAGGAGTCAGCGTCGTCTCCTACAAGAACGGCCGAAAAGGCCTGCTCATGACGGGCATCGGCGGTGGCGGCTGCGACAACCGCATCATCGGGACGGACGGCGTCATCGAGGTGATCGCGCACCAGAGCCCGCCGTTGCGGTACATCAGCTCGAACACCAACGGGTGGGTGCAGCCTGACCTGTCGGGCATCATGGCCGACGGTGATGACACCACGTGCTCGGTGCTGGATCTTGTCGACTGCATGAAGTCCGGCGAGGAGCCGCGGCTGTCCGTGCGCAAGGCGCTACAGGCGACCGAGCTGATCTTCGCGACGTACCACTCCGCGCGCATCCGCAAGCGCGTGGACCTGCCCCTCGAACCGGGCGACAACGCGTTCCACGCGATGCTCGCCGATGGAGTGTACGCGTAGTGCCGTGGGGCGCGCGTAGATGGGGCGCTTGAATCACCGGAGTCGGGCCCCCGCCGCCCTGGCCACGTCCATCCCTCAGCAATCCGCGGTCGCGCCGTCGTCCTCATCCTGCTGCTCATCCCGCTGAACAGTTGGTGGACGGCGCTGTCGATGCTCCGCGTCGGCATCAGCGCGACATCCGTCTCGCTCTTCTTCCCCGCCATCACGACAATCCTGCTACTCATCGGCGTGCACGCGCTCACGCGCGTCCTCGCGCCGCGCGGTCGAGCTCTGTTCACGAGGGCGGAGCTCCTGGCCGTCTACACCTGCGTCAGCATCGCCACGGGCATCGCGGGCGCCGACCGCATGTACGACCTCGTGACGCTGCTCGGTCACGGGCACTGGTTCGCGTCCACCGAGAACGACTGGGCCAGTCTCTTCCTCAGGCACATACCCGCGTGGCTGACCGTGCAGGACCAGGCCGCTCTGAAGGGGTGGTACGAGGGCGCCTCGACGCTCTACACGGCGCGGAATCTCGGCATATGGGTACCGGTCATCCTGCGTTGGTGCGCGTTCATCGTGGCGCTTCACGTCATCATGCTGGGCGTGAACCTGGTCATCCGGCGGCAATGGGTCGAGACGGAGCGGCTTAGCTACCCCGTCATCCAACTGCCGCAGGAGATGTCCGACCTGGGCAGCGGCTTCTTCCGAGGCCCCTGGCTCTGGATCGGCGTCGGCGTGGGCGCCACGATAGACATCGTCAACGGGCTGAACTACCTGTATCCGTCCGTGCCAAGCCTCGGCGGCAAGCTGTTCGACCTCCAAACGATCTTCAAGGAGAAGCCGTGGAACGCCATCGGGTGGAGCCCGATGGGCGTGTTCCCGTTCGCGGTGGGCATGTCGTACTTCATCCCGTTGGACCTGGCGTTCTCGTGCTGGGCGTTCTGGCTCATATGGCGTGCCGAACGCCTGTTCTTCGCGGTCATCGGCGCCAGCGGCGTCGCGCGCGGCGGGACGATCAGCTACGAGTCCGAGCAGTCGCACGGCGCCTACATCGGGCTGTGCATCCTCGCCATCTGGATGAGCCGCGCGCACATCAAGCACGCCGCCCAGCAGGTCGTGCGGCCGACGTCAGGCGGCTCTGACGGCGAGGCGTTTCGCTACCGGACGACCGCGGTCGTAGTCGTTGCGGCTGCCGCGTTCATCGCTCTGTTCTGGGCGAGGGCGGGCATGTCGCCGTGGGTCATCGTGCTGTACTTCTCGATATGGATGGCGATCTCGGTTGCGATCACGCGTCTCCGCGCGGAGCTGGGGTCGCCTGTCCATGACCTGCACTTCATCGGCCCTGACGAGATACTCCCGCGACTGTTTGGGGTGCGTCGGCTTGGCGGCGGCAACCTCACGACGTTCTCGTACCTCTACTTTCTCAACCGCGCCCACCGCGCGCATATCATGCCGCACCAACTCGAGGGTATGCGGCTCGGCCACACCGCGGGTTCGCCGCTACGCCGACTCACGTGGCTCATGGTCCTCGCGTCCGTTGTCGGCGTGGTAAGCGCGTTCTGGGCGTACGTCTCGCTGGCGTACTGGGAGGGCGGATGGCAGCGCGGCTGGGAGTCGTTCCGTCGTCTGGAGCGGTGGATGACCAACCCATCGCCACCCGACGGCCCAGCGCTGGCGTTCGTGTCGTTCGGGGTCGTGCTGACGCTCGCGCTCGCGGCGTTGCGGATGCGCTACATCTGGTGGGATCTGCACCCAGTCGGCTACGCCATCTCCGGCAGTTGGGCGATCAACCCGATGATCGGGTCGATCTTCGTCGGCTGGCTGCTGAAGCTGCTGATCCTAAAGTTCGGTGGAATCAAGATGCACCGGGGCTCGACGCCGCTGTTCCTCGGACTCATCCTCGGTGAGTTCATCATGGGCGCGTTCTGGAGCGTGCTCGGTATCGTCCTCAAGATGTCGACGTACCGCTTCCTGTTCTAGCCCGGCTTTGCTTCTGGGCTACGTGGGATAGATGACGATGTCGTCCACGCGAACCTGGCGCGGCATCGCCATCACGTATCGCGCGGCCTCAACGACGTCGTCAACGTCCAGCATGATCGGTGACGCGGCGGGACTGTTCTCGAAGGGCGTGTCGACGGTTCCGGGGCACAGCGCGTCAACGCGGATGCCGTGTGGCCGCGCCTCGGCGGCGAGCGCGCGCGTGAACCCCAGCACGCCCCACTTCGACGCGCAGTAGGCGGAGCCCGTCGGGAACCCGAGCTTGCCAGCGACGGACGAGATGTTCAGGATGTGGCCGGCGCCCGCCTCCATCATGCCGCCGAGGAATGCGTGCGTCACCAGGAACGTGCCGGTGAGATTCGTGTCGATCACCCTCCGCCACTCGCCGGGCGGCATTGCGTCGATGGTGTGCCATGTGCCGCAGCCGGCGCTGTTGACAAGGATGTCAACGCCTCCGAACGCGTTCGCCACCGCGCTTGCCATCGACGCGACGGAGTCATCCTCGCGAACGTCCGCCACGATCGGCGTGACTGTCGCGCCGTCCCTGGCCTCGCCCAGTCCGCGTGCCGCCGTCGACAGCCGATCCGCGTTGCGCGCGACGAGGGCAACGTCGGCGCCCTCCTCGACGAGGAACCACGCGAGCGCCTCGCCGATGCCCGAACTGCCGCCCGTGACCACCGCCGTCTTGCCGTCGAACATACCCACTTGTGGGGCCTCCGCTTCGTGCGACCTGTGACATGCCCACCCGTTGCCAGTGGGGTATGATAGTCCATCAGATGGGAAGGGGACCGCGTAACGGGGATGGCGAAACACGCGACACCGAAGGGAGGCGTCACTCTCCGCGCCGTCCTGCTTGGACTCCTCCTCCTGCCGATGAACGTGTACCTCGTCGTCCAGTGGGAAACCGTCTGGGGCACCCAATATCCCACGACGATGAGCATCTTCTTCAATGCCATCTTCTGCCTGTTCGTCGTCACGCTGGGCAACCTGGCCCTCAAGCGAGCCTTCCCCCGCCATGCCCTGAACCAGGGCGAGCTACTCACGCTGTACTCGGTCCTCAACGCAGGCATCGCGGTCAGCGGACACGACTTCTCCCAGAGCGTCTTCTGCACCGTCGGCACGGCGCACTGGTTCGCCACCGAGGAGAACGAGTGGGCCACGGTGTTGTGGCGGCACGTGCCGACCTGGACGACCGTGCAGGACGAGTCCGTCCTTCGTCCTTTCTACGAGGGCGACGCGAGCGTGTACGACCCGGGCATGCTGCGCGCCTGGCTGCGTCCCATCGCGTGGTGGACCGTCTTCATGACGCTCATGATGTTCGTCGGCATGTGCATCAACAGCTTCGTGCGGCGCCAGTGGATCGAGCACGAGAAGCTGGCCTACCCGCTTGTCGAGCTCCCGTTCGAGATGACTCTCGACAACGCCTCCGCCTTCTTCGGGCGTCGATCGCTGTGGCTCGGGGTCGGGTTCGCAGGCGCCATCGACCTCCTGAACGGGCTCGCGACGGTGGTGCCGACGCTGCCGCAGATACCCATGCGCGTGGTGCTCACGCAGTCGTTCGTCGAGAAGCCGTGGAACGCGATGGGGCCGTTCTTCATCCAGTGGAACCCGTACGCGATAGGGCTTGCCTTCGCCATCCCGCTGGATCTGTTGTTCTCGACGTGGGTCTTCTACTTCGTGTGGAAAGCGCAACGGATCATGGGCAGCGCGTTGGGCGTGCAAGTGCCCGGCTACCCGTTCCCCGACCAGCAGCTCATGGGCGGCTACATAACGATAGCGGCCGTCCTGGTGTGGACCGGCCGTCGGTACTTCCTCGAGGTATTCCGCAAGGCCGTCCGGTTGCGGGTGGACGGACGCGACCCGGAAGAGCCGATGTCGCACAGATTCGCGCTCTGGGGCGCCGTGGCCGGCACGCTTGTTCTCTCCACAATGCTCTACCGCCTGGGCATGACGTGGTGGTTCGCGTCGGGGTTCTTCGTCATTCTGTTCGTCATCATGTTCGCGTTCACGCGTCTCCGCGCGGAGGTCGGGCCGCCGCTCCTTGGGATCCACTACTCCGGCCCGCTCCAGCTGATGGTGGCGGGCGCCGGCAGCCGCCGGGTGCCCGTGAGAACGCTAACGGTGGCCGCTCCGCTGTGGACGCAGACGAAGGAGATCCGCGACGACCCCATGCCGTACCAGCTGGAGAGCCTCAAGATGGCTCAGAAAGCCGGTATGGACACGCGGCGGCTGTGGAAAGCGATCCTTGTCGCCACGGCGGTGGCTGTACCGATGACGTTCATCGCCTTCCTGCAGGCCAGCTACCACTACGGCGGGCCGGGTGGGTGGCGTGGCGTGGCGGCGTACACGCACGTCGAGCGCTGGATACAGACGCGCGAGGGGCCAGACGTGCCGTTCCTGGTGGCGTCGGGCGTGGGCGCCCTCGTGGTCGTCGTCAACACCGTCCTGCGGCTGCGCTTCGTGGCGTGGCCGATGCATCCCCTTGGGTATCTTCTCGCTGGCTACTACCACCTGGACCGTCTCTGGACACCGTTCCTCATCGCGTGGACTCTGAAGCTGCTGATCCTGCGGCTGGGCGGCATCCGCGCGTACCGCAATGCGCTGCCGTTCTTCCTGGGCCTGGTGCTTGGTGAGTTCGTGATGGGTAGCGTGTGGGGTATCGTCGGCCTGGCGACCGGCGAGCGCATGTACGCCTTTAAGGGATGGTGACGACTCCGCCCCGTGTGGTACGATGCCGCAGCCTTCGACACGCTGGCGAACCACGTTAGGAAACCGAGAGTATGGACGTGCTCGTTTACGACGACGCCATCGAGCGCCTCATAGACACGACGGCCGAGTTGGAGCAGGTCGCCACCGGCTTCATCTTTACGGAAGGCCCGGTGTGGGACTCGAAGCGCAACCGCCTGATATTCAGCGACATACCCGCCAACCGGCAGTACCAGTGGACCGAGGCCGACGGGCACGTGCTGTTCCGTGAGCCGACCGGAAACTCGAACGGTCTGACCATCGACGACTCCGGCGCCCTCCTCAACTGCGAGCACTCGGGGCGCCGTGTCTCGCGCACGGGACTCGACGACGGCAGCCTAGTGCCACTCGCGACGCACTACGACGGCAAGCGGCTCAACAGCCCTAATGACCTCGTCGTCCACTCCAACGGCTCCGTCTACTTCACGGATCCGCCCTATGGTGTCGAAGATTCTGACCGCGAAATCGAGTGGCAGGGCGTCTACCGTCTGGACCCAGACGGCTCCGTCACGCTCCTCGTGGACGACTTCAACCGCCCCAACGGACTCGCATTGAGCGCCGACGAGTCGGTGCTCATCATCGACGACTCCGCCGAGCACCACGCGCGCGCGTTCGACGTGCAGGCGGACGGCTCGCTAGCGAACGGGCGTGTCCTGGCGACGACCGACCCGTCCGTGGGCGGGGGCGTGCCCGACGGCCTGAAGATCGACGTCGAGGGCAACCTCTACATGACAGGGCCGGGCGGCGTGTGGGTGTACGACGTAGCGGGCAAGGCCCTGGGCGTCATCCAGGTGCCCGAGACGACCGCCAACCTGGCGTGGGGCGGCGCGGACAAGAAGACGCTGTTCCTAACGTCCACGTCTTCGGTGTACCGCGTGCGCGGTAAGGTCGAGGGCGTCCGCCGGTTCTAGCCCAAGTATGGATAGGGAGCGCATGACCGAAACCGAAGTCTTCGAAACGCTGCGGGGTGTCTGCGTGGACTCCGCGTGGTCGATCCTCGCTCGACACGGTCTGCCAGACACGTTCGTGCAGGGCCTACAGTGTCTGCACCCCGACCGCAGGATGGTCGGCCGCGCGATCACCATGAAGTACCTACCGCATCGCCCCGACCTCGTCGAGTCGCTGAAGGTCCGCGAACGCGGCCTCGGCAACAACGTCGGGCCACGGAATGCCACGCCGGGCGATGTGCTTGTCATCGACGCGTGCGGCATCACGAACGGCGGCGCGTTCGGCGACATCCTGGTGGCAGGTCTGCAGGCGAACAGCGGCGAGGGCATCGTCATCCACGGCGCCATGCGCGACCTGGGCGCCATCCGAGAGATGGACACGCCCGTCTACTACACGGACACCCACGCTGCGGGCAGCCGAGGCATGATGTGCGTCGACTACAACGTGCCCGTGGACTGCGCTGGTGTCGCGGTCGTCCCTGGCGACGTCATCTTCGGCGACTGTGAAGGGGTGCTGGTGATTCCCGCGCATCTGGCCGCGGAAGTGGCCACCGAGGCTGCGGCGCTGGAACACAAAGAGAACTTCGTGCGGTCGAAGATCGAGTCGGGAGACGTCAAGGTCGAGGACGCGTACCCGATGAGCGCCGACCTACAGGCGGAGTACGAGGCGTTCAAGGCGTCCGGCGGCTAGCCGATGACCCCCGCCGTCGCATGCGGCGCTCGGCGGCGTGAGAACTCAGCGACATCGAACGCCTGCTCGGTGATCGGCAGCGAGAGCGTCAGCTGGTCTTCGTCGGTGTCATGGCCGTCTAGCTCGTTCGCAGAGATGATGTCCCGCATGATCCCGCCAATCACGGGCGCGCTCTTGAACCAAGCGCCACTCGTGCCGATGGCGACGTAGTATCCGGGCACGTCCGTCTTGTCGAGGATGGGCTTCCAGTCCGCTGCGGTGACGTCGTACACCCCGATGCGCGGGTCCAGGTCGGTGAGCTCCGAAGCCGGAATGCGAGTCTTCACGGCTGCGGCTTTCCGCGCGACCCATTCCTTGTCAACCGCTTCATCCACGCCGTCCGGGTCAGCGACGAATTCGTCCTCGTCCTCGCGCATGTTCGCGCCCATGCGGAACGTGTCGGGGTCGGGCTTGATGTACTGACCGTGGACGAAGTCGATACACACAGGGTGGTCGCGTTCCGTCCACGAGAGAGCGGCATCGCGCGCATTCACAAGTTTCTGCCGGTTCGGCACGGTAGTCAGCGCCATAGGGCAGCGGGCCATCGCGTTGACGGCGTAGGAGTGCGGGCCTGATGCGTTCACCACGATGTCGGCGGCGAGTGTCGCCAACGCGCCATTGCGGCGCACGACAACGCCCGTCACCCGCCGCTCAGGGAACGGCATGTGCTCGAACCCAACCACGGACGCCGACGTGAGGGCGACCGTGTCGCCGTGCGCCATCGCCGCGCGGCATATGTCGCGGGTGGCGCGCGTCGGATCCGCCACGTATCCGCCTTCCGGTTCGTACAGACCGAACGACGCCGGCGTGTCCGCGAAGTCGTAGTGCGGGAAACGCTCGCGCAATGCCGCGACCTCGAGTTGGTCCAGGGGGACGCCAAGCTCCACGCATGCCTCGATATGGGGCGATTCCGCGGCGCGGTACACCTCGGGGAACGCCCACAGCACCCCGACCTGTCGGAACGGCGTCGGGTCCGGCACGACGCTCGGCCCTCCGAGCCACTCCGCCCACCGGCTCCACACGGCCGTCCCTGCGCGGGCGAGCTTTACGGACTCGGCGTGGCGGTAATACTGCCGGATGATGGCGGTGGACAGCGCCGTAGAGCCCTGCCCTACACCTTCGTTCCGCTCAATGAGGGTGGTCTGGTATCTGCCGTCGCGCGCTAGCTCCAAGGCGATGGAGCATCCGATAACGCCCGCGCCGACGATCACGACACGCCGCTTCGCGTTGGCCATGGTCGGGCTCCCGCGTGTTAGGCGCCAGCGTCGCGGAAGGCGTCGACGAAGCGATCCATCTCGTCCCGTGTGCGGCGCTCCGTGACGGCGAGCAGCAGAACGTCCGAGAGGGACGCGTCGAACCGGCCGAGAGGGACGCCACCGAGGAAACCCCGCTCCGCCAGCGAGCCGAGCGTCGCGTCCATGTCGCCGCCCACTCTCACGGCGAACTCATGGAAGAACGGGGCGTCGAACGCCGGCTCGACGCCCGGCAATTCGCACAGGCGGCCGTGCAGGTAGTGGGCCTTCCGGGCGCACAACTCGGCACCCTCGCGCATCCCCTCCTTGCCCATCGCGCAGATGTAGACGCACGCGGCGAGGGCGTTCAGGGACTGGTTCGTGCAGATGTTCGATGTCGCCTTCTCGCGGCGGATGTCCTGCTCCCGCGCTCTCAGGGTCAGCACGTTCGCGCGACGGCCGTCGGCGTCGTGGGTCTCGCCGACGAGACGGCCAGGCGTGCGACGCATCAACTTGTCCGTGACGGCGAAGAATCCGAGCGACGGGCCGCCGTACGAGACGCTGTTCCCCAGGGGCTGACCCTCGCCCACGGCGATGTCCGCGCCGTATTCACCGGGCGGCGTCAGCAGGGCCAGGGAGATGGGATTCACGACCGCGACAAACTGCGCGCTGGCCTCCTTAGCGATGGCGCCGATGTCCGCGGTCGGTTCGAGGCAACCGAAGAAGTTGGGGTGCTGCATCACGACCGCCGCCGTCGCCGGGCCGACGACCTGTCGTAGCGCGTCGAGATCGGTGAGACCCGTCGCCGGGTCGCCGGGCGCGTCTACGCAGACGGCGGACGCGCCGGTCAGGTACGTTTCGACCGTCGCGCGGTACTCCGGGTGGACGCCACCGGTCAGCACGACCTCGTTGCGACCACGACCGACGTTGAGCGCGAGCAGGGCGGCCTCCGCCGTCGCGGACGCTCCGTCGTACAGCGACGCGTTCGACACGTCCATGCCGGTGAGAGCGCATACGAGCGACTGGTACTCGAAGATCGCTTGCAGCGTGCCCTGGCTCACCTCCGGCTGGTAGGGAGTGTACGCCGTCGCGAACTCCCCACGCGACGTCATCGCGCCGACGACGCTGGGAATGAAGTGGTCGTACGACCCGGCGCCGAGGAACGACACGTAGTCGTCGAGGTTGGCGCTCTGGCCGGCCAACGCGCGCATGTGCCGCAGCGTGTCCATCTCCGACAGGCCGTCGGGCAGATCCAGCCGCGCGATGCGCAGGGCTTCGGGTATGTCGAGGAACAGCTCGTCGATCGAGTCGACGCCGATGGCGTCCAGCATCGCTCGGACGTCGGCGTCGGTGTGTGGGATATAGCTCAGCGGTCAGTCCTCCCGCACCGCCTGCTTGTAGGCTTCGGCGTCCAGCAGAGCGTCTACGTGGCTGGGGTCGGTCACCTGGATGCGCACCATCCAGCCTGCGCCGTACGGATCCTCGTTCACGAGCTCGGGTTGCTCCTCGAGCGCGGCGTTCGTCTCGACGACCTCACCCGCCACCGGTGAGTATAGGTCAAAAGCCGATTTCACCGACTCGATCACGCCGAATTCGCCGTCTTTCTCAATGGTGTCGCCGACCTGCGGGGCCTCGACGTACACCACATCGCCTATCTCGCTCTGAGCGTAGTCGGAGATACCGAGCGTGCAGACGCCGTCCTCAAGCCGCGCCCACTCGTGCGTCTCGGCGACGTAGCGGACGTCGTCCGGGAAGGCCAGGGCGTCGAAATCAGTTACCATGCATCGGTCCTCTCGAACGCGGGAATCACGCTGGACTGGCCTCGGTGGGCGACGCCTATGCCATTCTGTCACGCCCGTTACCTTGCGACAAGATTAGCGGTCTCATCAGCCGCGGGTAGGCGACCCTTGGAGGTGCACAATGACGCAACTGAGTGACGCCATAGAGGGCTTCATCGCGTACGTCAGCCGTGAGCGTGACTTCTCCAAGCACTCCGTGCGGGCGTATCGCAGCGACATGAACGAGTTCGCTCACTACTGCCTCGGGCAAGACAAGATGGAACTGGCGGAGATCGACAACCTCGTCCTCCGCGGTTTCCTGGCTCACTTGCAGAAGGCCGGCCGCGCGCGCTCCACGATACAGCGTCGCATGTCCGCCATACGGTCCCTGTACTCCTGGCTGACGCGGTTCGGGCACGTCACCGTGAACCCGACGCTGAAGGTGCGCACTCCTCCGCGCGAGAAACGTCTACCCGCCTTCCTCGACCCCAAGGAAGTCGAGGCGCTCATGGACGCGCCCGACACGTCGACGGCGATCGGCCTGCGCGATGCCGCCATCCTCGAGCTGCTCTACTCGACCGGCATGCGAGTGAGCGAGCTGTGCGGCCTGGACGTCGACAGCTTCGAGCCGGACATGACCGTGAAGGTGCTGGGCAAGGGCAAGAAGGAACGACTGGTGCCGGTCGGTCGTCCCGCGATGGCGGCGCTCGACGCATACGTCGCGCGTCGGCACGAGCTGTGCGCGAACCTGAAGGACGTCAACGCGCTGTTCACGAGCCACGTCGGACGACGCATGACCGACAGAGCCGTGCGCTATCGGATCGCGAGCTACCTCGAGGACGCGGGCATCGAGAAGAAGGTCACCCCGCACACGCTACGGCACAGCTTCGCGACGCATCTCCTCAACGCGGGCGCGGACCTGCGCGTGGTCCAGGAGATGCTTGGGCACGCAAGCCTGTCCACCACACAGATCTACACGCACGTCACGACCGAGCGGCTGCGCGACGTGTACGCGGCCCTCCATCCGCGAGGGGAGACACCCTCCGAGGAAACCGACGCGGATGAGCCCGGGGCCGCTGGCGCCTCGGCCGGGACGGCCAGCGCGGAGCCCGCAGCTGAGTCGGCAGTTCCCGAGCCGGTCGTATGAAGCTCCTCGCGGAGCCCACGCGGGCCGCGCGCGCGTGGCTCCGCGTACCTGAGAACGCGGTGTACGCGGCGCTCGTCGTCCTGCACCTCGTGCCGATCTGGTCGGCGAAGTACTTCCCCTCCCAGGACGGCCCCGCGCACATCAACAACGCCAACGTGCTGCGCGAGTACAACCACCCCGACCGCACGGTCTTCCGCGAATACTACGTACTCAACAAGAACCCGGAGCCGAACTGGGCGGGCCATCTCATCCTCGCCGCGCTGATGTACGTCGTGCCCATGCTTGTCGCGGAGAAGCTGCTGCTTACCGGGTACGTGCTGCTCTTCGCGCTGTCGGCCCGGTACGCGGCCGCGTCCGTCCGCCCAGGGGCGGGATGGATCGCCGTCCTCGCGCTGCCGTTCACGTACAACTACCTGCTCCACATGGGCTTCTACAACTTCTGCTACAGCCTGCCGGCGTACCTGTTCGTGTTGGGTGTCTGGCTCCGGCACGGCGACAGGATGGGTCTCCGGCACGCGGTCCTGCTCGCGGTCGCGTCGCTTGGGCTGTACTTCGCGCACATCTTCTCACTCATCACCGCGTACCTCGCCATCGGGAGCTTGGCTCTGACCGCGACGGCCGCGGATCTGGTCGGCGTACGTCGGCGCGAAGCGGCGGGCATGGCGGATGTCTGGAAGGGCTTCCGAAGCCGCTGCCTCGTTGCGTTCTGCGCCCTGCTTCCGACACTGGCGCTGACGCTCAACTTCCTGTCGCAGAAGGGCACGGCTCGGTCCGCGCCACTGGCAGCGAAGCTCCAGTGGGACCGGCTGTACATGGTCGAGTCCCTCGTGTCGTACCACGCAAGCGAGGAACTGCTGTCGCGCGGGGTGTTCTGGCTGTTCGCCTCGTTGGCGGCATACGCCATCGTGCGCAAGGTCGTGCTGCGGCAATGGAACAGGTGGGACGGCTTGCTGCTGGTGGCGGCGGGTTACGTGTTGGTGTACTTCCGCGCGCCGAACGCGATGTCCGGCGGCGGCTTCATCAGTCACCGACTGATCCTGTACCCGTTTCTCGCCCTGTCGCTCTGGTTCGCAGCGCAGACGTACGGCCGCGTCAGCCGGTATGCGATACAGGGCGTGGCAGCGGCGCTCGCCCTGGCCATGGTCGCGTTGCACACCTCGACGTACGCGCGCCTCAACGACTACCTGGACGAGTACATGTCGGCGGCGGACCAGATCGCGCCTAACTCGACTCTCCTGCCACTGTGCTTCACGCACGTTGGGCACGACGAGGGCGCGTTCCTCTCGAAGCGGATCGGACTGTTCCTGCACGCGTCGGGACACATCGCCGCGCAGCGCCGCATCGTGGAGCTCGACAACTACGAGGGCAACACGACCTACTTCCCGGTACTCTTCCGCTACGAGCTGAACGCCTTCCAGCACATGGGCACGCTCGAAGCGCAGCCGCCCAAGGTGGACATACCGGCGTACGTGGCGAAGACCGGTGGACGCGTCGACTACGTGCTCGTGTGGAACATCCGCGAGGGTCAGCGCGACCACCCCGACACGAAGTCCATACAGCGCCAGCTCGCGGAGGGGTATCATCTCATCCACACCTCGGAGCCTCGCGGTATGATGCAGCTCTATCGACGGAAGGACATGCCTTCACATGACGCTGCCGATGGATGAGGTCCGTGTCCGCGACGCCACGACGGATGACCGCGACGTGCTCGCGGAGTACAACATCCGCATGGCCCGCGAGACGGAGGGCTTGGCGTTGACGCCAGCCACCGTGCGGGCTGGAGTTCTCGCCGCGCTCGCGGACGAGGCGAAGGGACGCTACTTCGTCGCAGAGGCCGCGGGAGTGGTCATAGGACAGTTGCTGCTTACGACGGAGTGGAGCGACTGGCGCAACGGCCCCATGTGGTGGATACAGAGCGTCTACGTGGCGCCCGACTACCGCCGCTCCGGCGTCTTCCGCGCGCTCTACGAACACGCCCTGGCGGAGGCCCGCGCGTTGGGCGTGCCCGCGATACGCCTCTACGTGGAAGAGCACAACGCGGCGGCGCAGGCCGTGTACGAGCGCCTGGGCATGAAGGCATCGGGCTACGTAGTCTACGACCTCGAACCGGTGGAGTAAGGCCCTCGCGCGGCCGCTGCCATGCCTCAAGAGTCACCCACGGTCCGACGCTTCCGTGACCGGTTCGCCAATGCGTGGGAGCGGGAGGGCCTCGCGCCCAAGGGATCGCTCATTCTCGTCGGCGTGTCCGGCGGCGCCGACTCCATCGCGCTTCTGGACGCGCTGATGTCCCTCCGCGAACGCCTGGAGGTCACGGTCGCCGTGGCGCATCTCAACCACCAGTTGCGGGGCGACGCGAGCGACGCCGACGCGGCGTTTGTCGCCACGCAGGCGGAGCAGCGGGGCGTGCCCGCGCACGTGGACAGCGTCGATGTACGCGCGTTGGGCGAGTCGAGCGGCGAGTCGATCGAGTCGGCCGCGCGCGCCGCGCGACGCGACTACCTGGAGCGGGTCGCCACCGAGATCGAGGCGTCTCGCGTCGCCGTCGGACACCATCGGGACGACGTGGCGGAGACCGTGCTCATGCGGCTGCTAAGGGGCGCGGGCAGCGGCGGACTGGCGGCCATGGCTCCCACTCGCGACGATCTGTGGATAAGACCTCTGCTCGAGTTCAGCGGGCGTGATGTCCGCGAGTACCTCACGGCGCGCGGCGTCACGCACGTCGAGGACGCCTCCAACGCCTCCCGCGAGCACCTGCGCAACCGGGTGAGGCACGATCTGCTGCCCCTGCTGGAGCGCGACTACAACCCGCGCGCGCGGCGAGCGCTGGCCGCCACATCCGCTGTCCTTCGCGACGAGTCCGCCCTCCTGGACGAGATGGCGACCGCCGCGCTGCGCGAAGCCGTGGACGACGACGGCATGGACTCGGCGGCATTCGACGCCCTGCCCGTCGCCATCGCGCGTCGTGTCGCGCGTCTGTGGTTGGCGCCAACCGCCGTCGGGCGGCCGCTTAGCTTCGAGGAGACCGAACGCGCCCGTGGGTACGTAGCGTCGGGCGAGCCGTCGGCCTTGTGGATCACGCGTAGCGTGGCGCTGGAACGCCGCGGGCCGCGCGTGGTCGTCGTCGAAGCAGGCGACGGGGCGGCCCTACCACTGTCGCGGGCAGCCGTGCCGGTGCCCACGCCGGGCCGCGCCGAACTGCCAGACGCTGGAGTGGCTGTCAGGACCAGATTCCACGCGCAGAGACGCTTCAAGCGCGGGCCTCTGCCGTCGACGCAGGCGGCGTACGACGCGGCGGCCCTGCCAGGCCCGCTGTCGCTGCGACGGTGGCGCCACGGCGACCGCTTCCACCCGTTCGGTCTCGACGGGTCGAAGAAGGTCGGGGCCTTTCTGAGCGACGCCCAACTGCCCGCCGACGAACGACGCAACGTCACGGTCCTATGCGCTGGGGACGACGTCATCTGGGTCGTGGGCATGCGCGCGGACGGACGGTACGCCGTCACCGGCGGCACGCCCCGTATCCTCATCGTCGACGCGGAGATGTCGCCACCATGAAGTCCGTCAACGGGCGTCAGATCGGCCGGACGCTGTTCGACGCGCGGCGCGTCGCGGAGCGTGTAGCTGGCCTCGCCGCCACCATATCCCGCGACTACGCGGGTCGGGATGTCACGCTCATCGCCGTTCTCAAGGGGTCGTACATATTCCTCGCGGACCTGACGCGCGCGCTGGATATACCCGTGAAGGTGGACTTCCTCGGCGTGTCGAGCTACGTTGGCGCGGAGTCCTCAGGGCAATTCGAGTGGCACGCGCACCTGACGACATCCATTGAGGGCAGGCACGTGCTGCTCGTCGAGGACATTGCCGACACGGGCCGCACGCTGCGCTACGTCATGGACCACCTGCAAACGCACGCTCCGCTCTCGGTCCGCGTCTGCGCGCTGCTGGACAAGCCATCACGCCGGGTAGAGGACGTCGCGGTGGACTACGTTGGGTTTGAGATCCCGGACGAATTCGTCGTGGGCTACGGTCTCGACCACGACGGCTGGTTCCGCCAGCTCCCGTACATCGCTGTCCTGGAGCCGGCTGACTCGTCCACTGAGTAACCGAGGACGCCGCGTGGGCCGTTCGGCTGTTGAGCGATGCGCGTACGTCGCGGAGGCACGCGCCATGAGTAACCTCAGCGTCACACCGACGGGAACGCCTCGCTGCGCGGTCGACCTGTCCGACCTGCGCGGCTTGCGCGTCGTCGCGCACGTGCCACACCGGTCGTACCGGTTAGGCGATCGTGTCGGGAAGGGCGTTGGCGGCCGCATGGAGTTCGTCGACCACCGACCGTACGCGCCGGGCGACGACCTGCGCCGTGTGGACTGGAACGCCGCCGCCCGCACGGAACGCCTCGTCGTGAAGCGGCACGCGCGCGACTCCGCGCTTCCCGTCCACATCGGCATCGACGTGAGCGCCTCGATGTCTGTAGGCGACCCGAACGGCCTCGATGCCGCCCGCGCGCTGGCGCGCGGCGTGGCGTACGTAGGGCTGGCGGCAGGCGCTACGGTGAAACTCGTTGGCGTTGGCAGGTCTGCCGTTGAAGTCGCCCGCGCGACGCGAGCCGGCGGCATCGCCTCCATCGACGCCGGCCTCGCCACGCTGGACAGCCAGCCAGATGCGGATGTGGCGCGCGCGCTACGAACGTACGCCGCTCGGAGTCGCGACACAGGTGTGTTCGTCCTGCTCTCGGACTTTCTTGACGAGGCGTCCACGCGCGCCTGCTTCCGGGCGCTGACGCCATTCGAAGCTGCCGCCGCGCACGTTGTGCCCGCCGCCCTCTTCGATACGCCGGCGCCCGGGCCGTTGCGTGTCACCGATGTCGAGACACTACGCGCGCGTGACGTACGGTGGGACGAGAACGCGGCCGGCGCCTACGCGCGGCGACGGGACGCCTTGCTCGCGGCGACCCCTGGGCTGGCCGCGAGTCTGGGCGTGCGGTACGCAAGCGTGCGTACCGATCGCGTGGATTCCGCCGTCTTCCTTAAGGAGTTCCGCGCCGCCGGAATCATCGCCTGAGGGCCTGCAGGAGGACTCGACGTGTCACGCCTACGAGAGCTGAGCGAGCAACTTGCCGACCGACGCGTCGCCGTCATGCTCGGGGGCATGTCTGGCGAGCGGGAGGTGTCCCTTCGGTCGGGCGCCAACGTGCTCGCAGCGCTGAAGCGAGCGAGCATCGCGACTGTCGCGGTCGATCCTCGGCACGAGGACTGGCTGGAGACACTCACGGAGTATTCACCCGACGCGGTCTTCCTGGCCCTGCACGGCCGTGGCGGCGAGGACGGCGAGATGCAGGGGTGTCTCGACACGTTGGGCTACCGGTACACGGGGTCGGGCGTCCTCGCCAGCTCGCTGGCAATGAACAAGCTGAAGACCAAGCAGATACTGCAAGTCGAGGGACTTCCGACACCGCCCTGGGTCGCCGTGGCAGCCGACGACGACGTGCGCTCGCGCGTTGGCGAAGTGGCCGACACGCTCGGATTCCCGTTGATCGTGAAGCCCGTCGCCGAGGGATCGAGCCTGGGCGTCACCGTCGTGCGCGAACGCGACCTGCTGAAGGGCGTGATGACGAAGACGCACTACGACTTCCGGCAGATATTCGCCGAGAAGTACGTTCCCGGGATGGAAGTGACGGTCGGCATCCTGGGCGTGGGGCGCGCCACGCGGCCGCTACCGGTGCTGGAGCTGGTCCCGAAGAACGAATTCTACGACTACGAAGCCAAATACACAGCCGGCATGACGGCGTTCTTCCTCCCCGCGCGGCTTCAGGACGATGCCACCGCCCGGGTGCAGGACATCGCGCGGCGGGCTCACGCGGCTCTTGGTTGCCACGGCGTGTCACGTGTGGACATGATGGTCACTCCTGACGGCGAGCCGTTCATCACGGAGATAAACACGCTGCCAGGGCTGACCGACCTCAGCGATCTGCCCGCGCAAGCGGCGACCGCAGGCATCAGCTACGACGAGCTGATCCTGGAGATCCTGAGCAGCGCGTTCGCCGACCGTGGCGTCTAGCTGCGGCTATAGCTCCGCGCGCCATGGCTCGTTCGGATTGCACATGGGCTGGCTCACGATGTCGGCGCCGCCTCTCCCGGCCATCTCGTACCGCTCGAAGTGCGCTGCGAGCGTCGCCTCCATCTCGGCCCGCACGGAGGCGTACGCAGCGTCCTCGTAGCGGTTCAGCCGCTCGCGCGGGTCGTTCTCGAGGTCGTACAGCTCGTTCGGGAACGTGCCGTTAGGGCCGGGATAGCGCACGATGAGCTTGTGCGACGCCGTGCGCGCCATCCTGGCGTTGCCGTATTCGCAGAACTGCGTGCCCTTCCACTCCGTCTGCCCGCCCGTGAGCAGCGGGAGGAACGACGCGCCCGGCGAGTCGATCTCCTCGCGCCTCTCATCCGTGAGCCGCACGCCCGCGGCGTCGAGGACCGTGGCGTACACGTCGCAGAGGTCCACCATCTCGTCCGCCGACTGACCCCCGTCGATGCGGTCGTGCCACGCCAAGACGCAGGGGACGCGGATGGACTCCTCGATGAAGTTCTGAGGCACCGTGCCGTTGCCCTTGTTGAAGAGGCCGTGGTGACCGTTCATGTGGCCGTGGTCGCCCGTGTAGATCACAAGCGTGTTCGCCATCTCGTCCTGCGCGTCCAGCTCGTCGAGTAGGCGGCCGACCTGGTCGTCGATCATCGTGACGGAAGCGTAGTACTGCGCCCACTCCTCACGTAGGGCGTCTCTGTCCGGCATCTTACGCCGTCCCGCGCCGTGGCATTCGGCGGGTTGCTCGTCTGGGATGTCGTCGAACGTCGCGTTGCGGTAGTGCGCCACCAGGCGCTCCGGTTGCTGGGTGTGCGGCGTGTGGGTGTTGACGTACCCAACGAAGAGGAAGAACGGCTGATCGTACGGGCGGTCGCGCAGGAAGCTGACGGCTTCGTCCGTGAGCAGCGTCGACTGGTGGCCTGTGCGCTGGACATGCTCGCCCTGGTCCGAGAAGTTCTGCTCACCAAAGTGCGGGTACTGCGCCACCTGATAGCTGAACCACCGGTCGAAGCCACGTTTCGGTTCGGCGGATCGCGCTGCGTGCCACTTGCCGACCAGCCCCGTATAGTAGCCAGCTTCCTGGAGCAGTTCGGCTATGTTGGTCTGATCGTCGATGCCGGGATGCGTTAGCGCCTGCTCTGATTCGCGCAGCCAGTCGTGCACACCGTGCTGCGACGGCAAGCGGCCGGTGAAGAAGCTGGCCCGCGCGGGCGAGCACACCGGGGACGGAGTGAAGGCGTTCGACAACCGCGCGCCGGACGACGCAAGAAAGTCGATGTTCGGAGCGATGATCTCCCGGTTACCGTACGTCGGGAGCGCCCACTGACCGTGGTCGTCCGTGAGGAACACGAGGATGTTCGGGCGCCGTGCGTCACCCATGGCTGTGCGCTCCCTGTCGACAAGCGGTCGTAGTAGGACGCGAGGTGGAACGGGGCGGCAAGTTGTCGATTCGGCGCCCGACCGGTATGCTGCGCCGGGAACGCATGGTATGGAGGTTGGCAGCGTCGGGTCAAGCCTGGCGAGCGGGCGGATGCATGTCGAGACGATCCATCCTTATCGGGACGGCGTGGGTCGTGCTCCAGAGCGCCGTGGCCCCGTACAACAACTACTACGCGCGCGGGGCGTCCCTCGGCGGCTCGCTGCCTCTGGCGCCGCTCGTGTTCCTCGCGCTGATCGTCCTTCCCGCGAACTGGCTCGCCAGGCGCCTGCCGGGTTGGCGCGGTCTCGACGGCGCCGAGGTCGCCACGATCTGGATCATGGCGGCGGCCGCCAGCGTGATCCCGCTACGCGGCGTGGTCGCGTTCCTTGTCCCGCTGCTCGCGGCTCCCTTGCACTACGCGACACCGGAGAACGACTGGCGCGCGCTTCTCGTCTCCGCGCTGCCGAAGTGGACGTACGTCGCCGACGAGGCCGCCGCTCACGCCTTCTTTGACCGCCCTGTCGGGGGAGGCGCGCGCATCCCCTGGCGCGTCTGGCTGGCGCCCCTGGCGTTCTGGACGGCGTTCGTGTTGGCGGCCTTCGCGGGACTGTACTGCGTCTGCGCCATACTTCGACGGCCGTGGGTCGAGCGTGAGAGATTCAGCTTCCCGCTCGCGCGCATCCCGCTGGACATGATGACGCGCGGCGGCGGTAGCCCTGGTCGGTCGCTCTTCACGCGTCGCGCGTTCTGGATTGGCGTGAGCGCCCCGGTGATTCTGCACGGCGTCAACGGGCTGCACCACTACGTCCCGAGCGCGCCCGAACTGCCGACCGTGGTCAATCTGTCACGGTCGTTCACGGCGGCTCCATGGGCCTCCCTACGCGCCTGGCCAGCGATAGTCCTGATGGTGTTCCCGTGCGTGATCGGGGTGGGGTACTTACTCCCGCTGGAGGTGTCGTTCAGCTTTTGGTTCTTCTTCCTCGCGTTCAAGGCACAGTACGTCCTCATCGACGCAACGTCGCTCCCCATCCGGGCGTGGACGTGCGCGAGCCGGCAGTCCATGGGATCCATCCTCGTTGTCGCGCTTGCCCTCGCGTGGACCGCGCGCGCGCACATCCTCCAGGTGCTGCGGGCGGTCCTCACTCGGTCGAGCGACCACGGCGCCGATGACTACGTCAGCCAGCGAGGGGCCGCCGTCGGCCTCCTCGTCGCGACGGGCGCGATGACGTTGATGCTGTGGCGCGCCGGAGTGTCTCCTGCGATCGGCGTCGCCGTCGTCGGAGTGTACGTAGTGGTCTCGACCGTGCTGACGTGGATGGTCGCGAACGGTGGCATGCTCGTGGTGCAGGCGCCGTTCTACCCCACTGATTACGTGCGCATCCTATTCGGCGTGCGCGCCGTGGGCCTGGGCGCGATACCCGTCCTCGGCATCCCGCAACACGCGCTCATGCGTGGCTGGGAGCAACTAGCCATGCCGCACATGATCCACGGCCTGTTCCTAGGCCGCCGGCAGAGGATGACGGGACGCGCCGTCACGTGCGCGGTCGCGGTCGCTATCACGGTCTCGCTGCTCGTGGGTTACGTCGCCACGTTGCGGATGGGGTACTCGCACGGCGCATCCGCTCTGACCATCGGCGGCGGCTGGTTCTCGCGCACGCCGTTCCGCCGGGCCGCGGCGTCGATCCGCACTCCCGCCGACACTCAATGGCTGGAGGTGTACAGCCTGCTGCTCGGGGCGGTGGTAACGGTGGGGATCGTGGCGCTACGCCACCGGTTCGTGGGCTTCCAGCTACACCCCATCGGGTACGCGGTCGGCGCTAGCTCCGCGCCCTACCTCCTCTGGTCCTCGCTGCTCCTTGCGTGGGCCGTGAAGTCCGTCGTGATACGCGTCGGCGGCCCGCGCGCGTATCACCGAGCGCGACCGGGCTTCCTTGGCCTCATCCTGGGAGACTACCTCATGGCCGGCCTGTGGACGGTCGTCGGTGTCGCGACGGGCGACGGGTACAACTTCCTGCCGACGCCGACGTAGGTCGCCGGGGCGCCGTTCGACGCCCAACGCGCGGTCAGGTATCATGTGAAGGAACCCAACACCCACGATCGGAGCGACGCGTGTCCCTAAGCGTGCGAACTGCCCTTGGCGCGGCCAGCGTCGTCATCGCCATCTTCGCCGGCGCGCTGGGCTGTGGCGGGGATGCCGGCGACAGTGGCGGCGGCGCGACCGTGGACGCGCAGGCGGCGATCGTCCGCGGTTGGGAAGCCTACGGCGCGCGAGACTTCGCAATCGCGCTCGTTGAATTCGAACGAGCCGTGAACCTCGACGACTCGCAGGCCGACGCGCACAACGGCCTGGGTTGGACGCGGCTGCACCGGCTCGAGGGTGCGCCGTCGCCGGAGGTGCTGACGCTGGCGTCGGAGTCGTTCGCTGAAGCGTTGCGCGCCGACGCGCGGCATGCGGACGCGTGGGTGGGCATGGCGCAGGCGCTGTTCATGGCCCGCGACGACGCCAAGGTGTTGCTGGACGCCGCGAACGCTCTCGCTTCCGCGCGCGAGGCGGACGAAACCACGCTCTACCGACACGACTACACATCCAAGGCGCAGATCCGCGCGCTAGAGGCGTGGTGCTACTACTACGCCGGTGAGCCCGTCGCCGCCGCGTCGGTGGCGCGCGCGGCGGCCGAACTCGATCCCAGCCTACCGGCCGTCCAGGTTCTTACGCAGTTGACGCAGTAGCCCCCAAGGAGCTCACGTTGGACGCATCCATCTACGAGTACATGCGCGTCGGGCTGGTGCATCCCATGGCGTTCCCGGAGTGCATCACTGGCTCCGGCCCTATCCTGGAGACGGTGACACAGATCGCCGCCGACCCGTTCTTCAACGCCATTGAGGTCACGTGGATACACGACGACGACGTCAGGGCCGCCGTGCGCGATGTCCTGCAACTGGGCGGGCTGGTGTGCGCGTACGCGGCGCAACCTGCCGTCCTGACGCAGAAGCTGAACCCCAACTCCTTCGGCGAGGCGGAACGGGCGTCAGCGGTCAACGCGCTCAAGGAGCGTGTCGACGAGGCGGCGGAGGTCGGCGCAACCAGTCTCGCCCTTCTCAGCGGCCCTGACCCCGGAGCAGACCAGCGCGCGGCGGCGATTGGCATCCTCGCCAGGTCGCTGCAAGAGCTTTGCGACTACGGCCTCGACGCCGATGTCGCTATCACGCTGGAGACGTTCGATCGCACGATCGACAAATGCGCGCTCATCGGCCCCTCGGACGACGCCGTCGAGGTCGCGCGGCTCGTGAACCGGGACAATTTCGGCCTCATGCTCGACCTGTCGCACCTGCCGTTGCAGGCGGAGTCGGCGCAGAAGGCGCTCACGACGGCGCAATACCAACTGGTGCACGCGCACATCGGGAACTGCGTGATGCGCGACCCAGAGCACCCAGCGTATGGCGACCTGCATCCGCACTTCGGCGTTCCGGGCGGGGAGAACGACGTCGACGAGGTCGTGGAGTTCCTGAGCGTGCTGATGGACATCGGCTTCCTGACGCCGTCCGACGACCCGCCGATCGTCAGCTTCGAAGTGAGGCCCATGGAAGGGCAGTCGTCGGACGTCGTTCTGGCGAACGCGAAGCGCACGCTGACTCAGGCCTGGGCGCGGCTCTAGACGGCGGCATCATGTTCCCCTGACGGCCCGCATCGCTCTCGCTGGAGCGACGGCGAAGGCGGAAGGCTCACATGGCTCGGTATCCCCGCATCGTGTTGGCGTCGGCCTCGCCGCGCCGGGCGGCGCTGCTCGACCAGATCGGTGTTACATACGACGTTCGTCCTGCCGACATCGCGGAGGAGCACCCAGCGGACCTGTCACCGACGCAGGGCGCCGAAAGCGTGGCCCGCGACAAGGCGCTCGCGGTGGCGCGCCGCGAGGAGGCCGACCGGATCGTGCTCGGCTCCGACACGGTCGTGATCCTCGACGGCGAGGCCCTCGGCAAGCCCACCGACGCGGAGGACGCGCGGCGGATGTTGCGCCAGCTAAGTGGCCGCTCGCACGTGGTTGCCACGGGCGTGGCGCTGGCGCGCGAGCTGGGCCAGCGGGTGGAGTCGTGGGTCGAGGAGACGACGGTGACATTCCGCGACCTCACCGACAGCGACATCGAGGCGTACGTGGTGTCGGGACGTCCCATGGACAAGGCGGGCGCGTACGGCATTCAGGAGGACGCCGCCGCCTTCGTCGACCGCGTCGACGGGTGCTACTACTCCGTCGTCGGTCTGCCTCTGTCTCGCCTGTCGGCCGTATTGCTCGAGTGGCGGGAGGAGGGTCACCGATGAAGATCGTCGTCGCCCCGGACTCCTTCAAGGGCAGCATGACCGCGCGCGAAGCCGCCGAGGCCATCGCCGCAGGGCTCCGACGCGTCTACACAGACGCCGAGTACGTGCTGATCCCCATGGCTGACGGCGGCGAAGGCTCCGTGCAGTCGCTTGTCGACGCGACCGACGGGCGATTCGTGACGGCATCGGTCACCGGGCCCCTCGGCGCCACGGTCGACGCGCGATTTGGCGTCCTCGGCGATGGGACAGCGGCCATCGAGATGGCGGCCGCGTCGGGTCTGACGCTCGTGGCGCCGGAGGCGCGCGACCCGATGCGCGCGACGACGCACGGCACTGGCGAGCTCATCCAGCGCGCGCTGGCCGAAGGCGCGAGCCGCCTGATCGTGGGCATCGGAGGCAGCGCGACCAACGACGGCGGCGCCGGCATGGCGGTCGCCCTCGGCGCGCGGCTCGTGGACGTCGACGGCGACGACATCGGGCCTGGCGGTGGCGGGCTGTCAGACATCCACGCGATCGACACGAGCGGTCTAGACGCGCGCCTGGCGAACGCGGAGTGCGTCGTTGCGTGCGATGTCGCGAATCCCCTCACGGGCCCGGACGGGGCGTCCGCGGTCTACGGGCCGCAGAAGGGCGCCACGCCTGACATGGTGTCGCGGCTGGACGACAACCTCGGCAAGTTCGCCGAAGTGATCGAGCGGGATCTGGGCGCGCGTGTCGCCGATGTCCCGGGAGCTGGCGCGGCGGGCGGCCTGGGCGCCGGCATGCTTGCGTTCCTCGGCGCGGAGCTGAAGAGCGGGGTGGAGATCGTCCTGGACGCGGTGGACTTCGACGCGCGCGCCGCCGGGGCTGCGCTTTGCGTTACGGGTGAGGGGGAGGTCAGCCGGCAGACGGCTTTCGGCAAGACGCCCGTCGGCGTAGCGTCCTCGCCGAGCCTGCGAGACGTCCCGGTGGTGGCGCTGTGCGGGTCGGTCGCGGACGACGTCGCGCCGGTGTACGGGGCCGGGATCGACGCCGTCATGCCCATTGTGCCAGGGCCGATGGACCTCGACGCAGCTATACGCGGCGCGCGCGCGCTGACGACAGACGCTGCCGAGAGACTGGCTCGCCTGCTATCTGCCGGAGGGCGCCTTCCCACCGCCTGAGACGGCGCGCCGTCGCATGGGTTTGCCGTGCCGTGGTATGATTTCCAACGGTCGAATCAAGGAATCTCGCAGCGCCGCCACGCCCCGGAGGTCGACGGTTGAAGCCGAAGATTTACGTCACGCGACGCCTTCCCCAGCCCGCCCTTGACCGGATCGAGGAAGTCTTCGCGATGGAGATCAACCCCGACGACCGCGTTCTGACGAAGGCGGAGATCGTCGAGAACGTGCGCGGACAGGACGCGCTCCTCTGCCTCCTGACCGACACCATCGACTCCGACATCATGGACGCGGAGAAGGGACTGCGCGTCCTCTCGAACTACGCGGTGGGCTACAACAACATCGATGTCGACGCGGCGACGGCGAGGAAGCTACCGGTAACCAACACGCCCGGGGTTCTTACCGAGACAAGCGCGGACCTGGCGTTCACGCTGATCCTGTCGGTCGCGCGTCGCGTCGCGGAGGCCGACAAGTTCACGCGAGACGGCAAGTTCCACGGTTGGGGCCCGATGATGATGCTGGGCCACGATGTCTACGACAAGACGCTGGGCATCGTCGGCATGGGACGCATTGGGCTCGCCACCGCGCGGCGGGCGGCCGGGTTCGGGATGGACATCCTCTACACGAGTCGATCCGCCAAGCCCGACGCGGAGCAGGAGACCGGAGCCATGCGGGTGGAACTCGATGAGCTGCTCGCGCGGAGCGATTTCGTCTCGGTGCACGTCGCGCTTTCCGACGAGACCACGCACATGATCGGCGCGCGCGAGCTGTCGCTGATGCGGGAGACCGCGTTCCTCATCAACACGGCGCGCGGCCCCGTGGTCGACGAGGCCGCGCTCGTGGAGGCGCTGCGCGACGGCGACATCGCTGGCGCGGGCCTGGACGTGTACGAAGAGGAACCGGTCCTGGCGCCGGGTCTTATGGACCTACCGAACACGGTGCTGCTGCCGCACGTGGCCAGCGCGACCATCGAGACACGGACGAAGATGGCGATGCTCGCCGCCGAGAACGCGATCGCCGTGATCGAAGGGCGCACGCCGACTCATCTCGTCAACCCCACCGCATTGGCGTAGTCACACAGCGCGAGGGTCGTATGGCTTCCACGACACTGAACAGCCCCATCCGCTTCGGCATCGTTGGGTGCGGGGTGGTGGCGCCGACGCATGCAATGGCGCTCGAGAACATCATGGGCGCCGAGCTGGTGGCTGTCGCAGACAGGTCCGAGTCGCGCGTGCAGCAGTTCGCGCGCGAGTTCGGGGTCGCGAACACGTACACCAGCCACGAGGATCTCCTTTCTGACGACGGTATCGACGCCGTGTGCATCTGCACGCCTCACCACCTCCACGCGCCGATCGCCATCGAGGCGGCCAAGGCGGGCAAGCACGTGCTCATCGAGAAGCCCATGGCGACGAACCTGGAGGACGCGGACGAACTCATTCGCCTATGCGACGAAGGGGATCTCCGTCTCGGTGTCGTGTTCCAGCACCGGTTCGACGCCGCCTCCACGTACATCAAGGAGCTCGTCGACAGCGGCGAGCTCGGGACAATCGCCCTCGCCAGCGTGTACGTGAAGTGGTTCCGGGCCGCGGACTACTACGACCCTTCGTCCTGGCGTGGCACGTGGGCGACAGCCGGCGGCGGCGTTCTCATCAACCAGGCTATCCACGCGATGGACGTCCTCTGCTGGTTCATCGGAGATGTCCAGAGCGTAGTAGGCTACGCTGGCGCGCGCGTGCACGACATCGAAGTAGAAGACACTGCGGCGGCGGCGCTCAGGTTCGCGAGTGGCGCCTTCGGCGTTGTCGAGGCGTCGACGACGACCTATCCGCAGACCGACGAGCGGATCGAGATCGCGGGCTCTCGGGGAACCGTCACCATCGAGGGTGGCCAGATCATCCAGCACGAACTGGCGGGCCGTGACGCGGAGATGCCCAAACTCGCCCTGGAGGATCCCCGGTTCCGAGGCAAGTCGTACTACGGCACGAGCCATCCGCGCGTAATCGAGGATTTCGTACAGGCGGTCAGCGAGGGTCGCGCGCCCGCGGTAGACGGCCGTGAGGGTCGCAAGGTTCTTGAGGTCATCTTCGCCATCTACGAGTCGGCGCGCACGGGACGCGAAGTAGTTCTCGGCGGCGCCGAATGAGCGCATCGCCCAGCGTCCTCGCGGTCATACCTGCACGCTATGACTCGTCGCGATTCCCCGGCAAGCCCCTCGCGCTCATCGTTGGCAGGCCGATGATCCAGCACGTCTACGAGCGCGCCGCCCGCGCGTCCCTCGTGGACCGCGTCGTCGTTGCCACGGACGACGAGCGCATCCGCGCGGCGGTCGTGGACTTCGGCGGCGAGCCCGCCATGACAGGCGAATGCCCGACGGGCACGCACCGGGTGGCAGTCGCGGCCGCCACGACGCCAGAGTACGATGTCGTGCTGAACGTGCAGGGCGATGAGCCGTTGCTGGATCCCACGATGTTGGACGCCCTCGTCGAGCCGTTCGTGTCGCGGCCCGATCTTGTGATGACGACGCTAGCCGAGCCCATGAAGAGCGCGCGGGACTACCTGAGTCCAGACGTTGTGAAAGTGATGCGCGACGGGACTGGGGCGGCGATGTACTTCACGCGCGCCTCGGCTCCTGGCTCCCGAGACGGGTCGGTGTGGGACGAGGACGCGCCCGTGCTTCGGCATGTGGGGCTGTACGGCTACCGCGCCGATTTCCTCCAGACCATGGTCGCGCTGGACCCAACGCCGCTGGAACGCCGCGAGGGACTGGAGCAGTTGCGCGCCATGGAGAACGGGTACCGCATACACGTCGGCCTTACGGACTATTCCACCGTGGGCGTTGACACGCCCGAGGAATTGGCCGCTGTCGAAGCGATCATGCTCGAGGCCGATTCGGGCGCGTAGGTCTCGCCGCGCTAGCCGGCATGTCTGCGACGATAGCGCAGTCCAAAGACACCCGCCGACGCGGCCAACGCCAGCAGACCCAGTATCGCGTAGAGATGCAGCCCTCCGGCGGACGCGCGTAGCCCTGCCGTCGCGATGTCGCGCTCCGGCGTGCCCCTCTTGGAGGCCTTTCGGGCCAGCCGCCAGTACGCGCGCGCCTCCTTCGGCCCGTGCGTCAGCTCGGTGATGCGGGCGCACGCGATCATGATGCGCGCGCTCGCCGTCTGGTCGCTCCACGCGCCGAGTAGGGCGGCGCCGAACTCAGGAGACAGGTCGGCAGGAACCTCCAGCCGGGCGTCGGAGGCCGCGGCGGCCGCGCGCGTGGCTTCGTCAGTGAGGCCCTTCGAGTCGTAGATGGCGGCGACCTGCCACAGCGTGCGTTCCTCCAGCGCGATGTCCACGGCTATGTCTTGGTAGCCGTCGTACACGAACGACGCGCCTCCGAAGTAGCGCTCGTCGGGCGACCCGGCAAGGAGGCGGTACTCCGACCCGACATCCCAGTCGACGGCGCCAGCCGGCACTTCGTACTCGCCAGGGCCGCCGGGCCGCGCGACCAGCCCGGCGCCCGGCATCACACCTACCACCAGAGGACCAACGGGCGCTCCGGCAGGGGCGGATATGACACCGTGCACACGCAGCTTCTCTAACAGGAAGCTCGCGCGCTGGGCTTCGCCCATCTTCCGTGTGATCTCGACGACGCGAGTCTCCGGCCTCAGGTAGCCCGGGGCCGCGACGCTGACCTCGTACCGGCCGACCGTTCCCGGCGTGTATCTGACGGGGGTCTCGCCGACATCCACGTCGTCGACGATGGCGCGTGACCCTGGAGGGCCACCGATCATGACTGCCGATGGGAGTTCGACTAGCGGGAGAGCGTCACCGGTCAGTCCCGCGATGACGTGCTCGGTGGTCACGCCCGTGCCGTAGAGTTCCTCGCGGTAGGCGCGGCCGAGCTCGTGGATGTCCAGCGTGGCGTTGGCGTCGGTGTCGGCGTCTGCGCCGAGGAGCCGCGCCATCGCGGCGGCCATCGGCTCGCCGGGGTCGGTTGACGCGATGGTCGTCACGGACGCGTCGCCGATGGCGGGCCGCGAGGCGAAGTACACCAACAGCGATTGGTCAGTCGTCCGCAGGTCGAGGAACAGGGCAACCTGGGCGTCCGACGGCGCGCGCGTCAGCCACTCAATCAGCTCCGTGTCCCGGATCGGTCGCTTGTCGGCAGGTGGCGGGAACGCGATGTCACCGTCACCGGGATAGACGAAGATCGCGCGCGCCGAGTCGGGCTTCGTGACGTACGCGCGGAGATACATCAGGAGCATCCCGCCCGGCTCCACCGCGCTCGCGGCGCCGCGGATGCTGGACCGAATGTCGTCGCGCGTCAGGGGCGAGCCGGTCCGAACAGCCGTGCGGCTGGAGGGTACGCCCATGAGCTTCTGCACGCGGCTGGCGAACGCGCGGATAGCGACGCCGGCCGGCTCACGCGCCGGGGCGCCCGTGGGGTCGCCAACATCGAGGAACAGCGCGAACGTGGGCCGTGCCGCAACGCCCTTCTGCGCAACCGCGAGAGGGGCCGTCGCCAGCAGACCACAGATGAGAACGGCCACGCGACACACTGTCCGCTCCCGGCGAGGAGATCTAGGCATCAAGCAAGTCGCCGCTCAGCACCGTCGGGCACCAGTGCGCCTCAATGTGTTCGATGACGAGCTGCGTCCCTTCGTCGTGCGACACGTAGGGCGCCATCGCGGGGTTGTACATGGCGTCCGTCAGGTCGCGGATGAGCGCGACGCGCACGCCCCATCGGCTCATCTGGCGGATGGCGAAAGACCGGCCGAGGACGCACATGTTCGTGTGCACCCCCATCAGCAGCAGGTTCCTAATGCCCAACTGAACGAACAGGTTGTACACCTCGGCGCCGTCGTCGGAGATTCCGTCAAGCTCCGCGATGTCGATGCCTGGGTGTTGGGACGACCACGCCTGTCGCATCTCACAGTCACCGGTGTCACAGCCACCATCAGAATCGTCGATGGGCAGCGGCGGGTCGGTGAGGTCGAGTTCGGCGGGCGGCGTGGCGGCCGGCGCGGCGGTCATCCGCAGACGCTGCGGCGTATCCGCGTAGCGTTGCATCGTGCCGCTTGGCGCGTGGATCACCTGCACGCCACTGCCGCGCAGAGACGCGGTCACCTCGTTCATGCGGGGAACCATGTCGTTCACCCTCGCGGTAGCTCCCTTGCACCAGTGTTCGTCCCACACGTCGCACAGCAGGAGCGCCGTCTCGCCGATAGGGAAGTCGAGGTCGACCTCCACAGGCTGCCAGACATCCTCTGAGCTGAACGGCTGCACGCGACTCCGCGCGCGCAGATTCAGCGAGCCCTCGACGGCCGACCTGAGCGGCGGCTGTCCGTTGGTGTCAACTTCCCTCGTCACTTTCCGTCTCCATGTAGTTGCTGCGCGCGGAACAGACCAGGTCGGACGACGCGCCGCCTAGTCTGGCACGACGTAGCGCAGTATGACGCCCCACTCGCCGACGATCCAGCCGGTGGCGGGCGACGTGAACGTGACGTCGGTGAGATCTACATCCGTACGGCTGCGGCGCTTGCGCCATCGCTGACCGCCATCGCTTGTCTGTAGGATGGTGCCCTTGCCACCGACCGCCCAACCGTGGCTACGGTCGTGGAAAGCCACGTCGTAGAGGGGATCCTGCGCGCGCGTCTGCTGCGCCGCCCACGACTGCCCACCGTCTGCCGTGTGGAAGATGCGGCCGTCCGCGGCCGACGCCCAGCCGGTCAGCGCATCGACGAAATCCACGCCCAGCAACCACACCTCACCCATGTCCGGAGCCTGTTGCGTCCACGTCGCGCCGCCGTCGGTCGTGCGCAGGATCGTGCCGCCATCGCCGACTACCCACCCGTCGGTCGCTGTGGGGAAGCTGAAAGCGAACAGGTCGCGGCCGCCTGGCGACGCGGTCGCATCCCAACTCGAGCCGCCGTCGGTCGTGCGTATGACGGTTCCTCCCGCGCCGGCTGCCCACCCGGTTGTGCGGTTGGCGAAGTACACGTCGAGGAGCATCGCGTCGACGTTGGTCGCCTGCTGCTGCCACGATACGCCACCGTCCTTGGTGTGCATGATCGTGCCGAACTCCGCGACCGCCCATCCGAACGCGTCGTCGACGAAGTGCGTCGCGCCGAAGCACTCCATCGTGGCGCTGTCCTGCGGCTCCCAACTCTCGCCGCCGTCGGTCGTGAGGAGCAGCTCGCCTCGGTCGCCCGCCGCCCAGCCGCGGTCGGCGCCCACGAAGCACAGACCGGACAGCAGAGCTCCGGTGGACGATTGCTCATTCCAGGTGGTTCCGGCGTCCTCAGTGTGCAGAATCGTGCCGAATTCGCCGACCGCCCACCCAGTCGTGTCGTTCACGAACTCGACACCCCTGAACACCGGGTGTGCTCCGTGGAGGCGGGTAGGGCCGCCGAGTTGGTGGCGCCAGGTGACGCCGCTGTCGGGCGAGTGGAGCACGGCTCCCATGTCGCCTACCAGCCACATGGAGGAGCCCGAGACGGCGAGGTCGTAGAGCATGAAGGAGTGCAGCGGCTCGTCCCCGGGCCGACGTGTCTGCCCGTATGTCGTATTGTGCCGCTCGTTGGAGCCCTCGGTGACATGGGTCCACGTGGCGCCGCCGTCAGCAGTGACGAGGACGGCTCGACTGTCACCTATGGCGAACCCGCGGCTGGAATCTACGAAGTGGATGCGGGCGATCTCTGCCCTTCCGACACTCTCCGGTAGCCTCTGCGGCGCCCACGTGCCACCACCGTCGGAGGTGTGGAAGATGCGCCCGTCCCACGTGCCGACCCATCCGCGCTCGTCGTCCGCGAACCACACGGCTCGCAAGGACGCCCGGCGGAGCCCGTTGGACCTGTCGCTCCAGGTGGCGCCGCCGTCGTCGGAGGCGTAGGCAGCCGCGAAGTCGCCTACGATCCACATCGTCCCGGTGTCGGGGGCGAAGATGTCGAAGTAGGTGTCCTGCTCGCCGACCCGCGTCCGACGCCACGTCTCGCCAGCGTCCGACGTGCGAAGCACGACGCCAGTCTCACCGACCGCCCAACCGTCGGATCGACCGCGGAAGGCGACGCGACGCAGCGGTTCGATCACGCCGCTGTCCTGAGGCGTCCACGTGGCGCCAGCGTCGGTCGTGTGCGCGATGAGGCTTGTCTCGGCGCCCACCGTGTTGCCGACGGCCCATCCCTCCGTCTCTGACACGAACGTGACGTCGTAGAACGTGCCGCGCCAGGCGCTGCCTCGGACGATTTCCCAGCGGCCGATGGGCATCGTCGCGGTCGAGGGTGGGTCTGAGGAGCAGGCGCTCAGGCATGAGAGCGCCGCGCATGACAGCGCCACCAACCACCACCCGCGGTCGTCACGCGCGTTCGGGCTCTCGCGCTGCGTTGGTCGCTGTCGAGGCATGGCTCTGTTCCTTCAGGGTCGCCTCAGGCTCCCGCCGACCCGGTTGGACCGACGCAAACCACGTGCCACGTGAGGATACCCGCTGCACGCGGAGCCGCGCCACTACCCCAATGCGTCGTAGCGTCCGTCGCCATGTGGGTGCTAGAATCCCGCCGGTCGCCTGCGCAAGAGAGACGCCTAGGAGCACGCCCCGTGAGAGCCGCTCAACTCATCGCCCCGCGCACGTACGACATGGTGGACGCGCCGACGCCGTCCCTGACCGACGCCGGCGCGGATCGCGTCGTCGTGAAGACCAACCGCATCTGCCTGTGCGCCAGCGATATGCCTGCCTGGGCGTACGACCACGGGGAGTACCCGCAGGCGCCGGGGCTGTCCGCGCACGAATGCCTCGGCACTGTCACGGAGAGCACATCGCCGAGGTTCAGTCCTGGCGATCTCGTGCTGTCCGTCCCGGACGGGTCGGCCGGCCTCGCGGAGTACTTCGTGGCGGCGGCAGAACGGACGGTGCACCTGCCGGACGGGTTCAGCAACGAGATACTGATGGCGCAGCCACTTGGCACCGTCATCTGGGCGTGCCGCAAGCTGCCGAACCTGTTGGGCGCGCGAACCGTCGTGTTCGGACAGGGCCCGATGGGGCTCCTGTTCTGCCGGCTCTTCAGCAACCTTGGCGCGAAGACCATCGTCGGTGTGGAGCGCGTGCCGGAGCGCCTGGCGCTCTCGGAAGCGATGGGCGCCACGCACGCTCTGAACTCCGATGAGGTGGATGTCGCGGCGGCGGTGCGCGACATCAACGGCGGCGTGATGGCGGACATCGTCGTGGAGATCGTCGGACACAACACCGAGACGTTGACGACCTGCGTTTCGCTCGTGCGACGCGGCGGAACCGTCCTCGCGTTCGGAGTGCCAGACGATGCTGTGTACCCCGTGCCGTTCTCGCAGATGTTCAGTCAGAACATCTCGCTGATAGGGTCGGTGGGGCCGGAATGCCAGCACGATTACCCGCTGGCGATCGACATGATCCACCAGAAGCGCCTCGACATCACGCCTATCCTCACGCACGACCTGGCGTTCACGGCGAGCGATGTGCAGCGCGCGTACGAGCTGTTCGTCGGGCGCAAGGAGGGCGCGGTGAAGGTCATGGTCCACATGGAGTAGCGGGCTACCTATGCGAGTCGTCGGGGGCGTGTACGGCGGCCGGCCGTTGGCGGCTCCCAAGGGGAACCATGCGCGGCCCACGAGCGACCGCGTGAGAGAGTCGCTGTTCGCGATCCTGCGCGACGCCGTGGTCGACGCGGTCGTGTTGGATCTGTACGCCGGCTCGGGCGCGCTGGGAATCGAGGCGCTCAGTCGGGGCGCGCGGCACGCCACCTTCGTGGACCAGCATCCCCGTTCGGTCTCGACGATCCGGTCCAACCTGAAATCGCTGGCCGTACCCGCCGACGCCTCCAACGTCGTGAAAGCGACCGCGGCGGCATTCCTCGGCCGCGGCGGCGGCCGGGAGGCCGGCTACGACCTGGTCTTCCTCGACCCGCCGTACGACCACGACCTCGACGATGTGTTCGCGCCGATCATTGACACCGCCAGTCACTCCCTGGCCGATGCCACGTTGATTGTCGAGCACGCGAGCAGGTCAACCGCCGCTGAAGCGTACGGGCGGTTCGCGCGCCAGCGCGCGCAACGGTACGGCGACACCACGCTGTCGTTCTTCCGCGCTGACCCGCGCTCCCCGGTCTAGCGTTACCTCCGAGCGTCTCCGACGTATTACACTGACACTATCTGACACTCAAAACCGTGGGGGACGGACGCATGGCGGACGAGGCGCGCAGGCAGCAGATCGTGGACGGGCTCACCCGCTGCTACTGGCTCGAACTCGAGGCGGCTATCAACTTCATCGCCTGCTCCATTAACCCCGACGGCGTGCGCGCGGCGGAGATCAAGCAGTCGTTGGCGGGTGATGTGACGGCCGAGGTGGGGCACGCCCAAATGCTAGCGACGAGGATCAAGGAACTGGGCGGCACGGTGCCAGGCTCCCTGGCCTTCCGTCCGACACAGCACGTCCTCCAGCCGCCAGAGGATTCCACCGACATCGTCGCGGTGATCCGGGGGGTCATCCAGGTCGAGGCAGCGGTCATCGAGGTGTACAACGAGGTCATCCAGCTGTGCGATGGCACGGACTACGTGACACAGGATCTGTGCATCCGGTGCCTCGCGGAGGAGGAGACCCACAAGGTGGAGTTCGAGGGCTTCCTCAAGGAATACGAGACGCGCTAGCTACTCGCCGCGCTGGGACAGAGGTCGGAGAGCGAGCACGCGTCGCACTCCGGCCGCCGCGCCACGCACACCGCTCGTCCGTGGTCGATGAGCTGCAGCGAGAACCTGATCCAGTGGTCCCGTGGCAGTATGGCCTCCAGCTCCTGAGCCATCTTGTCCGGGCCTTTTGCGTCGGACAGACCGAGTAGCCGGCTGATCCTGCCCACGTGCGTGTCCACGACCACGCCGTTCGGCCGACCGAACCACTCGCCTATCACCACGTTGGCCGTCTTGCGCGCCACGCCGGGCAGCGACACGAGGTCGTCGAATTCCTCGGGGATGTCGCCTCCGTACGTCTCGACGACGCGCTGAGCCATACCTACCAGATGCTTCGCCTTGTTGCGGTAGAACCCCGTGCGGAAGATGAGTCGCTCTACGTCGGATACGTGCGCGGCGGCCATGTCGGCTAGCGTTGGGTACGCGGCGAAGAGGTCGGGCGTGACCTCGTTCACCATCTTGTCCGTGCATTGCGCCGACAGGATCACCGCGACGGTGAGTTCGTAGGCGCTGTTGTACCGCAGCGCGCACTCGACATCCGGGTACGTGGCGTCCAGCCGGCGCAGTAGTTC
This sequence comes from uncultured bacterium, assembly GCA_964473525.1. GTDB lineage: Bacteria > Poribacteria > WGA-4E. Next base: position 36,976 of record CAYYPK010000022.1, on the reverse strand, counting down.
CGCGACGCTCATGCCGTTCGTGCCTCGGTGGTTGCTGAAGGTTGGCTACGCGCCACCGGTTCTACATGAGCCGCCGGGGTGGAGGCAACGCCGCGCCAATTGCGGGCCGGGATCGAACGCGGCACACTGTGCCACGGCGGCAGGCGGCGCGACGCACCACGAGCGACACCCGATCAGAGGACACCATGGGCGAACCTATCAAAGTCGGCGTAGCAGGCCTGGGCCGAGCGGGTTGGAGTCTGCACGCCCTCACGCTCCAGCAGCTCCCCGAGCAGTATGTCGTGGCCGCGGTGAGCGATCCAGACAAGGGCAGGCAGCAGGAAGCGCACGATCGGCTAGGCTGTGACGTCTACGACGACTACGGCGACATGATCGCTGACGACAGCCTGGGGCTGATGGTCGTGGCGTCACCATCCCACCTGCACGAGGACTTCGCCGTGCGGGCGTCCGAGGCGGGGAAACACGCCCTTGTCGAGAAGCCGTTCGCGACGTCCCTCGACGGCGCGCGCAGGATGGTAGACGCCGCGGCCAGCGCTGGGGTCGTCGTCACGGCCAGTCAGAACTACCGGTACTCGCCAGACTGCATCAAGGTCCGCGAAGTCGTTGAGTCGGGCGTCCTGGGTGAGATCGTGCAGTACAAGATGCAGTGGCACAGGTTCGCGCGCCGCTGGGACTGGCAGACGCTGAAGGAGTTCGGCGGCGGCGAGCTGAACAACTCGGGCGCCCACGTGATCGATCAGGCGCTGCTGCTCCTCGGCGACGTGGACCCAGACATCCACTGCGAGCGGCGGTCCACCGACCTATACTCCGGCGATGCCGACAACCACGTCAAGGTCGTCATGACGGCGGAGCGCGCGCCTACAGTCGACATTGAGATAACGACCAATTGCGCGTACGCGCAGGATCGCTGGCTCATCATGGGCACACGCGGCGGCTTGCGCGGCTCCGACAGCAAGCTGGAGTGGAAGTACTACGACGCGGACGCGGCGCCGGAGCGTCCCATCGACCGGGAGCCAACTCCCGACCGCAGCTACAACCGCGAGGATCTGGCGTGGATCGAGGAGACCTACGAAGCGCCTCGCGAAGAGGGATTCGCCGTGCGCAACCGCCGCCTCTACGAGGATCTGTACCCGTCGCTCGTCGGCGACGCGCCGCTGGCGATCACGCCCGAGAGCGTGTTGCGGCAGATGACCGTCCTCCAGAAGTGCCGCGAGCTCGCGCCCGTCTAGCCGCGTGGGCGGCCATTGTCCTCTCGTTCGTGACCGCGGGCGCCGTGGCGGACGACACGGCGCTGCCTCCAGTCGTCGTCACGGCGAGCGCGTATAGCATCGTGGAGGGCGCGACGTCCGCGCGGCAGGTCGATTTGCGCGAGGCCGCCATGCTGCCCATGCTGGACGACGACATCCTCCGCGCCGTCCACATGTTCCCAGCGGTCGCGTCGAACGACTTCACGGCCCGCTTCCACCTGCGCGGCGGCGAACGTAGCGACGTGCGCGTTCGCCTGGACGGCATGGAACTGTACGATCCGTTCCACCTCCAGGACTTCGGCGGCCCCATGTCCGCCATCGACAGGTCGCTCGTCGGCGGGGCGACGCTGCTGATGGGAGCCTATCCACCGTCATACGGCGCCGCGGGCGCGGGCGTGCTCGACATCCGCTCGCGTCGGCCCGGCCGAGAGAAGCGCGCCGTCATCGGGTTGGACCTCCTGAAGACGATGTTCGCGGCCGAAGGAGCCGTTGGCGACGGGGCGTACCTCTTCGCCGCGCGCCGCGGGTACGTCGACCTCGTGCTCGGCATCGTGGACGCCATCCAACCATCCGACGAGAAGTTCAGGCCACGATATACGGACCTGTACACCAAGATCGAATACCCCCTCGAAGACGGCGCCTCCGTGACGGTGTCCGGCCTCTACGCCAGGGACACGAACCTCATCGACAAGGTCGGCGAGACGGACGACCTGGATTCCGCGTACGAGAATTCGCTCACGTGGGTGCGATGGCGCCCGGCGCCGTCCGCTCGCGTCGCCTTCGAGGCTATCCCGTACGTCGGGTACGCGACCGGCGACCGGATTGAGGGGAAGCTGGACCGAGACAGCCGCGACCTGTTCTACGCTGGCGCGAAGGCTGCCGCGCGCCTGACGGGGTACGGCGCCCACGCGCCGTCGGCGGGAGTCGACGCGCGGCTCGCGAACGGCGTCTACGACTACACTGAGACAGTGTCGCCGTTCCCTGAGCTGACGGACGAGCCAGCGATCCTCACGGCTCGCGCGGAAGTTGGTGGAGCCGACATCTCCGCGTTCGTGCAGGACGAATGGCGCCTGAGCGACTCGATTGGCGCGACGTACGGCGCCCGAGCCCTGTGGCAGACGTACCGCGACGGCCTCACGGTGAGCCCGCGGGCGGGGCTCGCTGCGCGCGTGGCGCCTGGGCTGTCGTGGCGACTGAGCATCGGGTCACTCGCGCAGCCGATCGGGCCCCACAGCATCCCAGTCGAAGCCGGCATGGAGGAAGCCACCGGCCCCGAGCGGACAGACGTGGTGGCGGCCGGGGCCGAGTACGCGCCGAACGACACCGTGTCGCTCGGAGCCGAGGCCTACTACAAGCGGCTGCGGGATCTCACGGGCCGCGACCGGGACGTGGGGAGGAAGTCCCAGTATTTTGTCCTCGCCGACGCGGGCGTGGCACGCGGGTGGGAACTGTTCGCGCGCGGGCGTTCTACCAGCCGCGTGACGTGGGCCGCTGCGTACACGTACGCCGTGTCGGAACGTGAGGTGTCCGGTAAGTCGTACCTGTCGGACTTCGACCGCCGGCACAGCGTCCGGCTCCACGGATCGTGGGATGTCGCCGCCGACATCACCCTGACCGCGGCGTGGAGGTTCAACACGGGTACCCCCGTGACGCCGGTGGAGTTCGTGACCGACGCGTCGGGCGTCGTCACGGGCGCGTCCGTCGGATTGCCAAACGGCGATGTACGGACCCCGCCGTTCCACAGTCTGGACACACGCGTGACGAAGCAGTACCACCTGGCTACCTGGCGACTGACCGCGTACCTGCAGGTGACGAACGCCTACGCGCGGGCCAACGTGCAGGAGTACGCGTACGACGCCGACGACAACTACGCGCGCGTGGAGGAGCGATACCTGCCGATCACGCCCACGTTCGGACTGTCTGGGTCGTTCTGAGTCGGCGGTCGCGCCAGCCACTCCCGCCAGGTGTGGTCGGTGACGACGTAGGATCACTCGGCGTGGGGCCGAGACCAGGTGAGCAGTCCGGCGGGCGCGATGTCGTAGCGCAACACCTGCGCGCCGGCGTCGGCAAGAGCGGCTGCCAGGCCAGCCTCGTGACCGTCGCGCGACACGAACGCCAGGCAGCCTCCGCCCCCCGCCCCGCACGCCTTCATGCCCAGCGCGCCGTTCCGACGCCCCACGTCCGCGAGTTGCTCGATCTCGTCGGTGGTGATGCCGGGATACAGCCGCTTCTGACAGTCCCAGTTCGCCGAGACACACCGGGCCAACTCCGTGTAGTCGGCGGCCACCAGGGCGTCCCGCGCCGCCGTCGCGATGCGCGCGATCTCGTCCAGCGTGGACAGCAGGCCGGCATGGCGCGCCTCGAAACGGCCGACGACGTGCTCGTGCAGATCACTCGACAGACGGGACGAGCCGGTGTAGACGAGGACAACACGCGCCCTGAGTTGCGCCAGGTCGGTGGCGCTCAACGCGAGGCGTGTGTGTGTCACCTCGCCGCCCTGGAACGTCATGTATTGGGCGCCGCCGAGGGTAGAGGCGTAGTGGTCCTGCTTGCCCGAGAGGATGGACAGATCCTCGGTCTCCAGCGCGACTGCCGTCTCGGCGACCGTCGTATCGTCGGACGCTGACCCGGTGGCTTCCCCGAGCGCGCCGATCAGAGCTACGCCCATCGCCGCGGAGGTGCCGAGCCCGCTGCCGGGTGGGGCCTCGCTATGCGTCAGAACCTCGACGGCGCGCGCGATAGGACGGCGGCGGAGAGCAGCCCTGACAAGGCCAAACGGGCCGTGCAACTCGTCGTCGCGGGCGGGCTGCCCAACGTCGACCTCCGTGGTGTCGGCGTAGTCCAGCGACCGAAGCCGAAGGCGGTCGCCTTCGATGTCAGCGATGCGGGCATGTGAGTAGAGGCTGACCGCGTAGTTGAGCACCGCGCCCGGCACGACCTCGGCGAACCTGGGCACGTCAGTCCAGCCCCCGGCGAGGTCGATGCGCGTCGGTGTGCGAGCGCAATGGATGGGCATTTCACGCCTGCGTGGTGTGGCGAGGAGAACACGCCCATCGTATCGGCCGTGAGGGCGCCGGTCAATCGCTCGAGGGCAGGTCGGGGGCCGCGTCGCCAACGAGGCCGAGCAGCGCCAACTCTCGGGTCAGCCGCTCCCCGACCGCGCGGTGTCCGTCACGGCTCCAGTGCGACCGGTCGATCACGTACATGCGCGGCGCGTCGCCCGGCGCAGGCAGCCCCGAGCCGACGATTGGCGCCCCGACCCGCGCCGCGATCTGGTCGAATAGCTCCGCGTACGGCAGCCGATACTCGTCGACGTTCAGCAGCACGAGTGCCGTGCCGTCGAGGAGAGCGACGCCCAGCGCCAGCACCTCCTCGGTGCGGGCCGCCGACAGCTCGAACGCCTCGGACCCCATCATCGCCTCGTCCACCGCCTCGCCCTCGGCGATGTCCAGCGGGCCGGCCGCGACGCGGGCCATGAGCCCCATCGCGGTGTGTGGGAAGCGCACTGCCCGCGGCACCCGTTCGACGGCGCGGCGGAGCGCGCCGTAGGGGCGTCTGTAGCGGATGTCGCCGTCCTCCCAGTACGGCCGGCGCCTGCGCACGTTGTTGATGCGGCTGGCTCGTTCCAGGTCGTGGCTGTTGTTGACGAAGTCGTTAGAGCAGAGCTGCCACACGACGAGACTGGGCTCGTACCGGTCCACGAGTTCGCGCAGCGCGAGGTACTCTTGCAGGGAGCCGTACCCTCCCGCGCCGTATGCGAACACGTCGTACCCCAGACTCCTGCCGACGATGTCGTAGTACGCCTCCCCGCCGTCCACCTGCACCGCCTGGGTGAACGAGTCGCCAACGACGAGCAGATTGGGTCGCTCGGTGTCTGAGACGGGCGGCCGCATGCTTCGCGCGTCGGTTCGGTACCGTACTCGGTACGACTCGTCGGCGAGGGTGCGCGGTTCCCAGGTGTAGTCCATGTCGGCGGTGGGCTTCCATCCCAGCACGTCGTCGGGCTGGTAGAGGCTCCAGTAGACCGGCGCGCGCCACAGGAGCGCGATGTCGCGGTGCTTTAGGGCGTGGAATGACCGCGCGAGCGCCTCGGCGGCCACACACGTGACGAGGAACGCGAACACGACCACAAGGCACCCGGAGGCGACTCGGCGAGACCGAGCTGACGGCTCTGGACGCGTCATCGCGTTACCACGCGACGGCCGACGACAAGCATGTCGAGTTCCCCGCTGACGAACGTGCGGTGCGCGTCGGCAGGCGAGGCGACGATAGGTTCGCCGCGGAGGTTGAAGCTCGTGTTCATGAGGACGGGCACGCCGGTGGCATCACCGAATCCGGTGACGATGTCCGAGTACAACGGGTTCCACTCGCGGCGGATTGTCTGAAGGCGAGCCGTGCCCATGTGGGTCACGGCGGGAATGCTGTGTGATTCCTCGGGTCGCGACGGCGCGACCATGAGCATGAAGCGAGGGGCGTACTGGTCTTCCACATCGTCTACGGCGAAGTACCGCGCCGCGTGCTCTTCGGGCACGACTGGCGCGAAGGGGCGGAACGGCTCGCGGAACTTAATCTTGGTGTTCACGATCTGCTTCATGTCCTCGCGACGGGGATCGGCAAGAATGGAGCGAGCTCCGAGCGCGCGTGGCCCCCATTCGAACCGCCCGTTGCACAGGCCAACCACCTTACCTTCGGCCAGCGCGTCGACTACGCGCGCGGCCAGACGACCGTCGTCGGCGAACGTCTCGTGAGGAATCCCCGCCCCGTCAAGGTAAGCGGCGGCGCTCTCGTCGTCTGCGTCCTCGCCGTGGTACGCGTGCTCCATGACGAACGACCGCGGCTTGCCCAAGAACACGTGCCACGCGTACAGCGCCGCTCCCAGGGCGCCGCCCGCATCGCCAGCGTTGGGCTGGATGTAGACCCGCCTGAAGGGGGTCTCCCTCACGATCCGTCCGTTCGCCACGCTGTTTAGCGCGACGCCGCCCGCCATCGCCAGGTTGTCCGAGCCCGTGGCCGCGTGCGCGTGTCGGGCGAGCTTGAGCAGCGTCTCCTCGGTGACGAGTTGTATGCTCGCCGCCACGTCCGCCCAGTATTGGTTCCTGTCCGCGGCCGCTTCGCGCCCGTTGACGTCGTCCCCGGTGCGCCGCGTGAAGAACTCCTCCTCAGCGAGTCTGGCCTCGCCGAAGAGGTCCACGAACTGCGCGGAAAACGTCGTGTCCAGCGATCGATGGAACGCGAAGTAGTCCATGTCGAGCGTGAAGCTGCCGTCGTCACACACCGCGAGCAGCTTCTCCACCCTGTCGACGTAGCGTGGCTCGCCGTAAGGGGCCATGCCCATGACCTTGTATTCGCCGCTGTTCACACGGAATCCGAGCCATGCCGTGAAAGCTGAGTAGAGGAGACCCAACGAATGCGGGAACCGCACCTCGTCCGTTAGCCGGATCGCGTTCCTGCCCCCGTCGGTCCAGGAGGCCGTCGCGGAGCCGACCGTTGTCGTCGCCCATTCGCCGACGCCGTCGACGGTCAGAACCGCCGCTTCCTCGAACGGCGCGCAGAACATCGCGCTAGCGGCGTGGCTCAGGTGGTGCTCGACGAACATCAGTTGATCGCGCGACACGGAGAGCCGATCCTGGAGCGTGTTGGCGATCCACAGTTTGTCACCGAACCACGAGATGGCGGCCTCGCGGAAGACCCGCCACGACCGCGGGAACGTCGTGAGGTGCGTTAGGAGGATGCGTTCGAACTTCTGGAGCGGCTTCTCGTAGTATGCGACGTGGTCGATATCTTCCATGCGTATGCCCGCCTGGTCGAGGCAGAACTGTACCGCCAGGCGGGGGAACCGATGGTCGAACTTCACGCGGCTGAACCGTTCCTCCTGCGCCGCCGCGACGAGGTCGCCGTCGTGGAGCAGGGCCGCCGCGGAATCGTGGTAGAAGGCGGATATGCCGAGGATGTACATGCGACCTCAGGTGCAGACGGTGGTCAGAACTGGCGCGTGGCGTCCCCGTCAGCGCGCGACCCACGCGCGACCCACGCGGAGCCGCCCGCGCGTCGCCGGAGACGCAGCGGGTCCACGAACACACGGGCCACTACGCCGAACGGCGCGAGTACGGTGAAGTAGAACAGCGTGAGCAGGAGCCGCGACTGGAAGTCTCCTATCGCGCGAGCGATGTCAGACCAATGCCGCCATACCCACCGCAGAACTGACTTCACGATGGCTCCGGCTAGAACAGCGTATAGATGAAGGGGCCGATGCCTGGGGCGGACCCAAGGACGATGAGCAGGACGAAGAGCAACATCACCACGACCATGGGTATGAGCCACCAGAGCTTGCGCGACCACAGAAGCTGGAACAGCTCGCCCAGCGTCGACAGCATGCCGCGCAGGGCCCTCATATCGCGGCGCTCGCCGTGTCTCGCATTCTCAGGAATCCACCCGTGTCGTGCCGTGGGAAGCCACGGCTGCTGCTAGTGCTCGACTGTTACGGCGGGCCGTCGGGCCTGGCGCGCGTGCGCCGCAAGCGAGCTGCATGTGAGCGGCGCCACGAACGCCACGTGCGCCCAAAACCACGGCGCCGACCCCACGAGCGGCCGGAGGGAGCCGCCGAAGGCCACCCGCGTCACGACCCGCGCGACAATCCACGTGACCACCGCGTAGAAGACGCCCACGCCGACGAGTCCCTTCGCCGCGCCATCGCCTACACAGGCCGCGTGAAGCACACCGAGCGCCACGCCCACCACGACGTGCGCGACGACGCCCGCAGCCAGGGGATCTGAGGCGCCGAAGGCCTGGCCAATACCGCGAAGCGCCTCGGCGGGCGTCGTGGCGGCCTGCCCCGGGAACGCGGCCAGGCATGCCAGCATCAGGCCTGCGCCAGCAATGCCGTTGATCACGCCGAACCACGGACGGAGCAGCGGGTCACCTACTCGATATGGAGAATCCGACAGCAATGTGCGTCCAGATGCCGGGGTATCGCGTCGCCGTTTGCGCCGCTCCCGCGGGTCGTACAGGCTTAGGGATTGTAGCGCATCGTGGGTCGGCTTTCACGCAGCGCGCGTCACACGGGTCACGAAGCGGCGCGAGGGGCAGGGCCACAGAGTCACATGGCCTGCCCGACCGACCCGCGCCCGCACTACAATATGAGGCGGGTCGCGCGCCTTGAGCGGCGCGGCGCCCGTTGATATATTGGCTGCGCGCGTCGCCCGAACCCAGCGTGCCGCGCCGCCGCCCGACCACTCCATGGAGCCCACGATGATCGTTACGACCGGCCAGCTTTTCGAGGTGGCGTACGGTAAGTTCGCGATCGGCGCGTACAACATAAACAACGCCGAGCAGACGATGGGCCTGTTCCAGGGCTGCGAAGATTCCAAGGCTCCGTTTATCATCCAGATTTCGAAGGGCGCGCGAGCGTATACGGACAAGCGTCTGCTAGAAGCTATGATCCGCGCGGCGGCCGAGATATTCCCGGACGTTATCTTCGCCGTCCATCTTGACCACGGCGACGAGGAAACCTGCTACGACTGCATCGACTCCGGCTTCTTCTCGTCGGTCATGATCGACGCGTCCCACTACGACTTCGAAGAGAACATCGCCATTACGAAGCGCGTCGTCGACAGGGCGCACGCCGCTGGGATCAGCGTCGAGGCGGAGCTGGGACAGCTTGGCGGCGTCGAGGAAGACGTCGTCGGCGACAACCCGTGCTTGACGGTGCCGTCGGAAGCCGCTGAATTCATCGAGCGCACCGGGTGCGACAGCCTGGCGGCGGCGATAGGGACTAGCCACGGCGCGTACAAGTTCGAGGGTGGCCAGGGTATCCACTTCGACATCCTCGACGAGATCGGGGAACTCGTGCCTGGGTTCCCGCTGGTTATGCACGGCTCGAGCTCGGTCCCGAAAGAGGAAGTGGAACGCATCAATGGGGCCGGCGGCGAGCTACTGGGAGCGGCGGGCGTCGACGTCGCGCAGTATCTGCCAGCGGCGAAGCGCGGCGTAACGAAGATCAATATCGACACGGACGGGCGCCTTGTGTGGACGCGCGTGCATCGCGAGCACTTCCGCGACGTGGCGGACGAGATCGACTTCCGCAAGCCCGGCAAGGTGTTCATCGCCGAATACGCGAAGTTCATCGCATCGCGCAACGAGTTGCTCGGGTCCGCCGGTCAGCAGGACGCGACGCGGGCTCACGTCACCGCCTGAGCGCCACCTAACAGGAGAAACCCGTGGCATCGGAGAAGAAGGTACGCATCTGCGTCGTCGGCATGGGCATCGGCCGATCGAACGGCCGGGCGCTGTCCGGTAATCCACGCGGCGAGGTCGTCGCTCTGTGCGACCTCCGCGAGGACGCGATGAAAGACTTTGCCGAGGAGCTGCCCGGGGAGCAGAAGCTCTACACGGACTACAAGGAGATGTGCCGCGACCCCGAGATCGACGCGGTGTTCGTCGGCACGCCCAACCAGTGGCACGTGCCCGTGGCGCGCGAGGTCGTGAGGAACGACAAGCACGTCATCGTCACGAAGCCGCTGGCGGACTCGGAGGAGGCGGCGCGCATCCTCGTCGAGGAGGCCGACGCGTCCGGGGTCGTGAACATGATGTCTTTGGGCACCCGGTATAGCCCGGCGTGCCAGCACCTCGGCCAGCTCGGCCGCGACGGCTTCTTCGGCGACTTCTACTACGCCCGCGCGCGGAGCGTGCGCCGGAACGGCATCCCTGACTGGTCCATGGGCTTCATCAGCGAGGGTGGCGGCGCCTTCCGCGACATGGGCGTGCACGTGCTGGACGCCGTGTGGTGGATGATGGGCATGCCGCGTCCGGTGTCCGCGACCGGAGTCGCTGGCGCTCACTTCGGGCCGCGCGGTCAGGGCTACTGGCAAGGCAAGACGCCGGACAAGGACTTCTACTCGAAGTTCGCAGCCGACGACTTCGGTGGCGGGTTCATCCGTTTCGACAACGGCATCGGGCTACAGATCGAGAGCTTCTGGGCGTCGCACCAACCGGGTGAGCTACAGATCGAGCTGTTTGGCACCGAGGCGGGCGCAAAGCTCAGCCCTCTGACGCTCTACTCGATGGATGACGGCGCGGAGACCGGCCAGCAGGTGAAGCTGCCCGACCAGTTGGGCGGCTTCGATCTGATGGCGGAGGAGTTCATCGGCGCGGTCCTCGACGGCACCGACTTCAACGCGCCTTTGCGCCACGGGCTCGTGGTGCAGCAGATGATGGAAGCGGTCCTGCGCAGCGGCGAAACTGGCGTCGAGGAACGCATCGACGCCGCGATGGAGTAGGCCGGGCTCCCTCGGCCCCGAGCGTATCTCACGGGAGGCAGTGGATGCCCGCCGACGCTGTTCGGCTGCGTGTGCACAATGTGCGGTACTACATGCGCAACGTGCGGTTGAGGATGCCGTTCCGTTACGGCGTCGCCCAGCTTGTGGGGTATCCGATCCTGCACGTGCGTGTGGATATCGAGACGGCGGACGGCGTCCGCGCCGAAGGCGTCGCCGCAGACTGCCTCCCGCCGAAGTGGTTCGACAAGGACATCTCCAAGGACTACGAAGACAACATCGACGACATGCTCGCCGCTGTCTCCGACGCGCGAGACGCATACGTGGGGATGAACGACGAAGCGCGCACACCCTTCGAGCTGTTTCGGGAGGGGCTGTCGGCGGTCATGGACTGCGCGGACAGTCAGGACTTCAACCACCTGACCGCAGGCTTCGGCTCAAGCTTCTTCGAGCGAGCGGTCGTGGACGCCGTCGGCAATGCCCTTGGCCTGCCGTACCACACGCTCGTAAGGGACAACCTGCTCGGGATCGACATGGGCGCCGTCCACCCTGAGTTGGGCGACGCGGAACCGAAGGACGTCATCGCCGAGGAGCCGCTGTCGGAGATGTGGGTCCGTCACACGGTCGGGCTTTCAGACCCGATCCTGGACGCGGACATCACACCGGGCGAGCGCCTGAACGACGAACTGCCTCAGGCGCTCGAGGAATACGTCGCGCGTCAGCGGCTACGGTACTTCAAGATCAAGGTGTGTGGCGACATCGACATCGACGTGCCGCGCCTCCGCTCAATCGCGCGCCTACTGGATTCCAGCATTGACGACCCGTACCACATATCGCTGGACGGCAACGAGCAGTACCGCCGCCTGGACAGCTTCCTGGCGCTAGTAGAGGAGCTGTGGTCGGGGCCTGACTTCGTACGCTTCTTCAGCAGCATCCGCTACATCGAGCAGCCGATGGCGCGGGACGTCGCGCTAGACCCTAGCATCGCCCAGGGGATGTCCGGGCTGTCCCACGTGAAGCCGGTCATCGTGGACGAGTCGGACTCCGAGCTGAGCACGTTCAAGCGCGCCATGTCGGTGGGCTACCGCGGCATCAGCGCCAAGAACTGCAAGGGCATCTACAAGTCGCTCCTGAACCACGCGCTCGCGCGCCTGTACACGGAGCACTCACGAGACGGACGTCCGTACTTTCTCACGGGTGAGGATCTGGCGAACGCGGCGATCGTGCCCCTGCAGCAGGATCTTGCGACGCTGGCCACGCTTGGCATCGACAACGCCGAGCGGAACGGACACCACTACCTGCGCGGGCTGACACACCTGTCGGCCGATGAGCAGGAGGCGTGCCTTCGCGCGCACCCCTCGCTGTACACGTCGCGCGACGGTGTCCCCCAGCTGAACGTCCGGGAGGGCAAGATCGACCTGCGCTCCCTCCAGACGCCGGGATACGCGCTCGGAGTGCCGATCGACTACGACAGCATGACGCCCCTCGACGAGTGGTCGTTCGACTCCCTCAGCCTCTGACCGCCCATCCCTTCCCTGCCCTCGTCCGTTGCGCCCACACGTGCGGAACGCTACGATGGCGCACGCCCATCCAATGCGGACGCGACACCGGAGGGACCACCCATGCCCGTAGGCGACGGCAACGCCATCATCCCTGGCTGCGGCACCCATCATATCGCCGTACAGACGCGCGACTGGGACAAGTCGCTGGCGTTCTACACGGACGTCCTTGGCATGACGCAGATCGCGGAGTTCGGGTCGCCCGACCGCAAGATCGTCCTGCTCGACACAGGCGACGGCAGCCATATGGAGCTGTTCCAGCCCACGGGCGAGTCGCCCAAGGACGGTGACGCGGCGCCCAACGACCCCGTCATCCACTTCGCGCTCGCGACCACGGACACGCGCGCGGCGACAGAGCACGTGCGCGCGGCTGGGTGCGAGATAACGGTCGAGCCAGTGGACGTGGATCTTGGCGCCCTCAACGTCACCATCTCGTTCTTTAAGGGCCCCAGCGACGAAGTCATTGAGTTCTTTCAGACGAACTAGCTGGCCAGCCGCGACGCCCCTTGACCGAAGCCGCGTGGCAGACTGCCGGAGCCGCCTCGGAGCCGGGGCGCGGCCTATCGACGGAGAACCGCATGCGTCTCGAAGGTAAGGTCGCCATCGTCACTGGCGCGGGCAGGGGAATCGGCAAGGGCTCCGCGAAGCGATTCGCCGCCGAGGGCGCGCGGGTTGTCGTGGACGACGTCAACGTCGAGAGCGGCGAAGCCACCGTCGAGGAGATACGCGCCGCGGGCGGCGAGGCGACGTTCGTGCGGGCGGATGTGTCGGACAGCGAACAGGTAGCAGAGCTGTTCCACCGTGCGGACGAGGCGTACGGCAGCGTCGACATCCTCATGAACAACGCGCTGTGTGCCACGCAGCACGTCATGGACAACGACTGGCAGCCGCAGATCGACGTCATCATGAAAGGCGCGTACGAGTGTTCGCTTGCCGCCATTGAGCGCATGCGCCCCGCCGGCGGCGGGAGTATCGTGAACATCTCGTCGGTCAACGGCCTGTTTGGCTTGCAGGGAATCCACGTGTACAGCGCGGCTAAGGGCGCCATTATCGCGCTCACCAAGTCCCTCGCGGTCGAGCAGGGGACGCACGGCATCCGCGTGAACGCCATCTGTCCCGGCTCCATACAGACCGAGGTGTGGGAGCCGATCCTTGCCAAGACGCCAGGGATATGGGACGAGATCGCCGCGTTCTACCCGCTCGGGCGGCTGGGAACAGTGGATGACATCGCGAACTGCGCGCTGTTCCTGGCGTCGGACGAAGCGTCGTTCGCGACGGGAGCCGTGTTCACGATCGACGGTGGTCTCACCGCTGGGAACAAGGAATTCCCCATATAGGCTGAAACGTCCATCGCGCTGGAACCTATGGGGCGCTCGCGCGTTACCCATGTAGGTCTCCTCTCCGATTCCGCTGCCGCAATGGACGACACGATGCCGATCAGCACGCTCGCGCCCTCCGCCGTTCGTACCGCCAACATCGACAAGCTGAACGCCGTGGTAGCTTCACGCCGCACTAGCCTGGGGCGTCTCGCGAAGACGGTTGGCTCGTCGACCCTGTATCGCGCGCTTCTTGTCGACGACCGTCGGTCCAAGAGCGCCGCTCTTTCGCAGGTGTGCGTGGCGCTACGGTGCTCCCTTAACGACGTGTCCGATCTCCCCAAGTGACGCGGCCCCCGCGCTATTGAGCCCGAGCGCGAACCTGTCCTATCCTCCATGCCGCGCGACGGCGTGGGCCGTCGTACGCATGACGCCCGCATCAGCAGCGCGCAGGAGGAACCACGCATGTTGCGAGTTGGCTACGTCGGCACCGGCGGCAACGCCCAAGGGCATCTGCGCCGCCTAGCGGCGATGGACGAGGTCGAAGTTGCCGCCTGCTGCGACATCTCGGAGGAGCGCGCGCGCACGTCCGCCGACACGCACGGTGGCGAAGCCCACACCGACTGGCGCGCGATGCTCGACAGCGTCGAGCTGGACGTGTGCTATTTCTCCCTGCCCCCGTTCGCGCACGAAGGCGCCGAGACCGCGGCGGCGGAACGTGGACTCCACATCTTCGTCGAGAAGCCCGTGGTCATGGAGATGGATCGCGGCTACGAGACCAAGGAAGCCATCGACAAGGCGGGAGTCCAATCGTGCGTCGGTTACCAACTACGCTATCAGCCTGCGGCTAGCGCCACGCGCGACTTCCTTGCGGGCAAAGCCATCACGATGGCCGTGTCCGAGCGGTGGGGTGGCATCGCTGGCGGCCCCGACCACTGGTGGCGCGTCATGGACCGTTCGGGCGGCATGCTGCACGAGCAGGCGACGCACCAGTTGGACCTCCTTCGCATGTTCGCGGGCGATGTCGTCGAGGTGTACAAGAAGGAAGCGCTGAAGGTGAACGTCGACGAGCCGAACAACACGATCCCCGACTCCGAGGTCGTCACGCTGGAGTTCGCGAGCGGCGCCGTCGGCTACATCACGACGACATCAGCCCTCACCAACGGCGGCGGCGGCTCACGGATCGAGCTCATCATCGAGGACCACGTGCGCGTTCAGTACGACCTCGGCGGCGAGCCCGTCGTGCTGCCGAAGGACGCCGCGGCGATCCCCGAATACGTGGGCGACACGCCGGAGTCCATAGACCACGCCTTCGTGCAGGCGATCCTTCAGAACGACCCGTCCATCGTGCTGTCGGACTACACGGACGGTCTGAAGACGTGCGCCATCACGGTCGCCGCCAACGAGTCCGCCCGCACAGGCAAGCCCGTGCGCGTCCCTGTCGTCTAGCGCGGAGGTCCACGTGACCGACTACGAACGCTACCTGTTCGATCTTCAGGGCTATATCGTCGTGCCGGACGCCTTGAGCCCCGAGCACGTCGGCGAGCTCAACAGCCTCATGGACGAACGCATCGCGGACGACTGCGAGGCCGACATGCGGACGCATCGGTGGGTCGGGATGCTCGACTGGGGCGAGCCGTACCGACGCCTCATCGACCTCGACCGCGTCCTACCGCACTTGCGGACGCTTGTGGGCGAGCAGTTCCGGCTGGACCATGAGTACGCCGACATCACGCGCGCCGGCAAAGGGCCGATCGGCACGAGTCTCCACGCGGGGCCGGTCCCGTTCAACCCGTGCTTCTACTACAAGTGCGATGGTGAGACGTTCGCCAACGGACTCATCGCCGTCGCCTACAACCTGAAGGACGTCAACGAGGGTGACGGCGGCTTCGGCTGCTTACCGGGAAGTCACAAGAGCAACATCGTCATGCCCGAGTCCATGCGGGCGTTGGACGACGCGCACGGGCGCGTTGACCGCGTGATCGGTCCGGCAGGGAGCGCCGTGATCTTCACCGAAGCGCTTATCCACGGCACGTTGCCGTGGGACGGCGCGGATGAGCGTCGCACGCTGTTCTACAAGTACAGCCCCCACGCCCTGTCGTGGGCGGCGGGCTACTACGACCCCACGGCGCACCGCGATCTCACGGATCGGCAGCGGGCCGCCCTCGAGGCTCCCAACGCGCGGTACGGAGGGCGCGTCGGCATCACCTACGGCGGAGTGAACAATGGCTGAGACGGCAGTGGCCGCGGCGCCCGAGACAGAGGTCGTGATGACGGAGGAGCAGCGGTTCCTCTTCGACCTACAGGGCTACATCGTCGTTCCCGACGCGCTGTCGTCGGAGCAGCTGACGGACCTCAACGCGATCCTCGACGAGCACATCGCGGAGAAGGCAGCGGACGAGCGGACCCATCGGTTTGGCGGGCTCCTACACTGGGGCGAGACGTACCGCGCGCTTGTAGATAACCCACGACTGCGCCCGCACGTGGAGCAGATCGTGGGTCAGAGGTTCCGCTTGGACCACCTCTTCCTTGATGTCTGTGGCGAGGGGAAGGGGCCGATAGGCACCACGTTGCACGGGTCCAGCGGGCGCTTCGACCCCGCGCAGTATTACCGCTTCGACAAGGGCCGCATGCACAACGGGCTCACGGTCGTGGCGTACAACCTGCACGACGTGAACCCCGGCGACGGCGGCACGGGAGTCATTCCGGGGAGCCACAAGAGCAACTTCCACTTCCCGAACGAATGGCGCGATCTGGAGAAGGCGCACCCGCGCGTTGACCATCTCACGGGGCCGGCCGGCACGGCCGTCATCTTCACGGAGGCGCTGCTGCACGGCACGCTACCGTGGCGAGGCGCGGGTCAGCGGCGGACGGCGTTCTACAAGTTCAGCCCGCACCCGGTGTCGTGGGCGGCTGGGTACTTCGACGCCGACGACTACGAGGGGTTGACGGAGCGCCAGACGGACATCCTGGAAGGCCCCAACGCGCGGTACGGCGGCCGACGCCGCTAGGCGCGCACGAGCAGAGCGACATTCTCGATGTGTGGCGTCTGCGGGAACAGGTCGACGGGTTGCGTCTCCGCGACGTAGTAGAGGCCGTCGGCGCACAACGCCATCAGGTTCTCAGCCTGCGGCTTGGGATGGCAGCTCACGTAGACGATGCGCTGCGGCGCCAAGGTAAGCAACGCGCCAACCGTGGCCGCGTGCATCCCCGCGCGTGGCGGGTCGGTTACGACGACGTCCGGGCGGGAGCCAACGGGAAGATGCACTAGCCCCTGGTCCAGGTCGGCGGCGACGAATTCGGTGTTGGGGGCGTCGTTCAGCTCGGCGTTGAGCCGCGCACGGTCGACAGCGGACTCCATCTTCTCCATCCCGATGACGCGGCCTGCGCTGCCCGCCAGTAGAATCGACAGCACGCCCACCCCGCAGTAGAGGTCGAGGACGGTCTCGGAGCCGGTCAGCGCGGCGTACTCAGACACCACATCCACCAGCTTCTCGGCGGCAAGGGTGTTTGGCTGGAAGAAACTGTCGGGCGCGAGCTCGAACGTCGCGCCCTTGAGGCGTTCTCGCAAGATTCCGTCGCCCAAGTCGACGTGGATTTCCGCGCCCTCGGACGTGCTTCCCAGACGGTCGGTGACACCGTTGGCGACGCAGACGGGGTCCAAGCCCCGCGCGGCCAGGTGGTCTACGTACGCCGCCATCACATCGGGCTTGCGCTCGGTCGTTATCAACAGCACGAGCGTCTGGTTGGTGTTGAAGCCCTGTCGCAGGATGAGGTACCGGTAGAAGCCCGTGTTCTGTCGAAGGTGGTAGGGGGGCTCGCCGGACTCCAGGGCGAACTCGCGGGTCGCATCGAGGTACGCGTTGGCGACGTCGCTCTGGAGGGGGCACGCGTCCATGTCCATGACGCGGTCGTACGCGCCGGGGGCGTGCAGACCCAGCGCGAAGTCGCGGCGAAACTCCTCGCCCGAGCTGATCTCCTCGTGCGTCAGCCAGCGCCGCGCGGCGAAGGAGAACTCCATCTTGTTGCGGTAGCCGTACTGGCTTGGCGACGCGATGGGCGCGGGGATCTGGACGTCTTCGAGTCCCGCCTCGGCGAACGTCTGCTGCACCCACTCACGCTTGATGGTGAGCTGTCTCTCGTAACTCACGGCCTGCCATGAACACCCCCCGCACGGCTCATGGAACCGGCACTGCGGCTCCGCCAGGTGCAGACCCGACGCTAGCTCTTCCTCGAGTCGCGCCGCCGCGAACGACTTCTTGCGTCGCCTTGCCACTCTAGCTCCTGTCTGCTTGCCGTCTGACCACGCGGCGCCTGTGCCAGCGCGGGACGGCTATAGGCGTCGCCAGCGCGGCGGAGGAATAGTAGCCTGAGAGTCGGTGGACGGCAGCCTTGTGCGCGCTGTAGTACGAACGGCGGGTCGTGGCACAGAGAGGCCGAACGGAACAGGTCGGCGGCTGACGGCTCAGGGGCTTCGATGCGCCCTGTGCAGTTCGGCGTAAGAGAAGATCAGGCGATGCACTGCGGTCAGGTTGGATAAGACGGCGAGCACGCCCAGGACGAGAACCAGCACGGGGGTGCTGCCCAGCACGGGCCACGCCGCGCCGAATACCTGCCAACCGCTCAGCATGAGGCCGGCCGCTAGCAGCACGATGCGTTCGCTGCGCTGCATCACACCGACGCGACACTCGATGTTGAGGCCCTCGGCGCGCGCGCGTATATAGCTTACCAGCAGCGATCCGATGATCGACATGAAGGTGAGCGTTACGGCGAGGAAGTGCCCGGTCTTGAAGAAGTGGGTCAGCAGCCCGAGGAAGATGACGGACTCGGAGTACCGGTCTAGCACGGAATCCAAGAGGGCGCCGGAGCCATTCGCCTTGTCGCTCTCTCGGGCGACCGCTCCGTCCAGCATGTCGAAGGCGCCAGCGAACAGGACGATCCCGCCCGCGAGCACGAGCCTGCCCTGCACGATGAGCACGGCGACGTAGACGTTGCCCAGGAACCCGAGCACGGTGAGCATATCGGCGGTGACGCCGATCGCTACGAGCGCCCTGGCGATTGGGTCGACGACGTGCCCGAGTACGCGTCTCGCCCACTGTTCGAAGTCGAACACTGCCCACGGCCCCCATGCGCTACGTGTCGGCAGCCCACCTGCGGTTGTGCGGGCCGGCTGCGCATGCACACTGTACCCTAACATATCGACGGTGGTCCTTCAACCGTTTCACGGTCGGCCCAGCCCCGAACCGCGATGGCGGCGGGAGGACACAGCGCGGCCCGCGCGGCCTCCGCGGCGAGACGCCGGCGTGGCCACGGCGACGCTCGCTTGGCGTGCCGCTGTCGGTGTGGTATAAGAACGCGTGCTGCAACTTGGTCGCTGACGGCGTCATCCTGCGAGCGTGTACTGGAGAGGGGCCGATGCTCCCCGTCGAGGTTGCGTTCATCTCTTACGATCCGCGGGCCCAGATGGCCATCGTGTTCCTGCGCGAGAGCGCGGACGCGGTTGGTGTCGCGCCTTCGCGTCCAGACGGCGAGGACGCCGCTGAGGAGGAGAGCCGGCTACTGCCAATCTGGATTGGCCTCCCCGAGGCGTCCGCGATATACACGCGGCTCGAGGGCAGAGAGGCCGCGCGCCCCATGACGCACGACCTACTGGTAAGCACCATCGACACCCTTGGCGCCTCGGTGAAGTCCATCCTGGTCCACGCGCTCGAGGAGTGGGTGTTCCACGGTCGCATCGTGCTGGACGTAGACGGCCGTGAATTGGACGTGGACTCGCGACCGTCGGACGCGATCGCGTTGGCGCTACGGGCGGACGCGCCTATCTACGTCGCCAACGACGTCATGGAGGGCTCGGCGATATCGGAAAGCGATATACGCGGTATTGACGCTTCGATGGAGTCTCTCAAAGACGCACTCGAGTCGCTCGACGACGACTCGTATGTGAAGGTGTAGGGCTTGGTCGCCACGGCGGGCAGCGAATGAGCATCCTAGACTGGGCGGCGGCGAAGTTCCGCGAGGCGTTCGGCCCACCCGAGCCGCCTGACCCCCGCGAGCAGCTCAAGGACATTCTGGAACGACTGCGCCGTGAGCGCGGCGAGGCGAAGATCCGCGCGGCGGACGCGATACGCGACGCGCGCGGCTTGGCTCGCGAGCGCGACGAATGCTGGGCGCGCGTCCGGCAGGCCGAGAACGCCGCCGTCAAGGCGGTCGACCGCGGTCAAGAAGCGCGAGCTCGGCAGTTCATCGAGGAGAAGCTACACGCGACGCGATCCGCTGACGCGCTCGACAAGCAGTGCGCGGAGCTGGACACCCGCGTCCAGGATCTGCGGCAGGCCGTGGAAACATACGGGCTCGAGATCGAACGCGCGGAACGCGAGCAGCGCACGTGGGAGATGCGGGAGCGAACCGCGCGGCTACGGAGCGACACGCATCGAGACGTGTCGTCGAGCGCCCTCGCGGAGGCGCGGTCGCTGCTTCAGTCCTCGGAGGAGAGCGCGCGGCGAGAGGAAGCCAGGGCAGAGGTTCGCGACAAAGTCAGTCGTTCGCAACGCATGGCCGCGCCGAGGGAGCGCCGCGTCGAGACCGAGGTAGACCGCGAAATGGCGCGCATCCGCCGCAGGTTGGAAGAACCGGCGAAGGAGTAGCGTGCGGGCGCCCTTACGTCGCCAACGCTACCTGAGCAGCGCGAGCCGCCGCGCCGAGATCCACGCCTACGCCCATGTCCGCTAGCGCGCGCTCGAACGCGGCCGCCGCGCCAAGAGCGTCGTAGTCGTCCATCCAGCCCAGATGTGCAATCCGTACGATTCTGCCGCCAAGATGAGCCTGGCCGCCAGCGAACACCATGCCATGGTCCTCGCGCAAACGCTTCAGCAGGGCCTTCCCATCCAGCGAGGCCGGCAACTGGATGGACGTAAGGGTGTTGGCTGGCGACGACGCGAACAGCGATAGACCAGTAGCTCGAACCGCCTCGCGCGTCGCCCGCGCCATCCGCGCATGGCGCTCGAAGACAGCTGCCATTCCCTCGGCCAACATGGACGCCACGGCGACGTCCAAGCCGTAGAGCAGCGAGAGACCAGGCGTGTACGGCGTCGTGTCCTTCGAGAGGCTACCGACGTACTTGGCATAGTCGAAATAGAACCTCGGCAGCCCGGCCACGCGTGACGCGTCCACCGCGCGCGGCCCCATCGCGAGGAACGCGAGGCCGGGAGGCGTCATCAGGCCCTTCTGGGAGCACGACACGACCGCGTCGACGCCCCACGCGTCCATATGGAAGTCATCAGCTCCGAGCGCGCTGACCGCGTCGACCACGAGCAAGGTCTCGGTCGCCTGCGTGAGCGTCGCCAGGGCGCGGACATCGTGGAGAGCTCCCGTCGACGTCTCACAGAGCGTGGCAAGGACGGCGCGCGCGTCGGGATGACGCCTGAGTTCCCTCTCAACGCCTCCGGGATCGACGCTGGCGCCCCACTCGACTAGCACGCGCACGACCTCAACGCCGTAGGCCTCCGCGATTTCACGCCAGCGCTCACCGAACTTGCCGCTCTCAACCACGATGACCTTGTCGCCGGCCGAAAGGAGATTGGCGACGGCGGCCTCCATCGCCCCGGTGCCGCTCGACGTGATGATGGCCACATCGGACTCCGTGCCGATCACGGTCTTCATGCCATCCGCGCATCGCCGGAACAGAGCGGACGCTGTTCCGCCGCGGTGGTAGTCGATGGGCTGCGCCATGGCGAGAACAGCGTCGGGTGGCACGGGAGTAGGGCCGGGCGTGTAGAGGCGGCGCTTGTTCATCTGAGATCCCTTTGGCGTGCACGGAGCGCCCCGCGACGGCGCTACCGATTAACGCTATCGCGGGGCTTCGGGACGGTCAATGAATCCGAGGGTCGTCGATGCGCCCTACGCTCCCCATCCGCTCTTGGGGCCGTCGCGCCGTTCCGCGGCCGCCTTCTCCAGGTAGCCGCTGGCGCGGAAGGCGCTCAGCGGGTCGGGGTCGAGGCCGTTCTCGACCCGTAGCGTCTGTAGCAGCGGCTCGACGTCGGTGTTGTCGGCCTTTTGCAGGATGCGTTCGGCGGCGACGATGTCCTGAGCGTCCTGAGCCGCCGCGAGCTCGCCATACGGCACGATGAGCGCGCGCGCGTACGCGGTCTGAATGCTCATGATCGACTGGATCATGGCCTCGATCTTGGGCTTCAGGTTGTGGCTCTGGTCGATCATGTACGCGATGTTCGCGCGGGAGTCCGGGTCGTTCTCCTCCTTCACGAGTTCGGTGAAGATGAAGAAGAGCTCCTGTGGGTTGATGGAGCCCGTCGTCAGGTCGTCGTCGGCGAACTTGCGGCAGTTGAAGTGGAAGCCGCCAAGCCGCTGTTCATCAAGCAGGTAGGCGACGATGAATTCGATGTTGGTGCCCTGCGCGTGGTGTCCCGTGTCGATCAGAACCTCGGCGCGGTCGCCCAGGGCCTGGCAGACGACGAGCGACGTGCCCCAGTCGGGCAAGTCGGTGTGGTAGAACGCCGGCTCGAAGAACTTGTACTCGATGAGCATCCGCGCGCCCGCCGGCATGTCGTTGTAGCCGGCGCGCAGGCACTCGACGAGGCGCGCCTTGCGCTTGCGGAAGTCGTCCTGACCCGGGTAATTGGTGCCATCGGCCAGCCACACGCTGAGGATGTCCGACCCCGTGATGCGCATGATCTCCGTGCACTCGAGCAGGTGATCGATGGACTTCTGGCGGATGTCCGCGTCCGGGTGGCACACGGAGCCGAGTTTGTAGTCCTGGTCCTGGAAGAGGTTGGGGTTGATCGCGCCGATACCTACCCCGAGGTCGTCCGCGTACTGCTTGAGGGCCGCCCAGTCGTCGACGATGTCCCACGGGATGTGCAGCGCGACGGTTGGGGCGACGCCGGTGTACCGGTGGGTCGCGGCGGCGTCCTGTAGTCGTTGCTGCGCCGTCTGCGCCGCCCACTCCTGAGGAAATACGCCGAACCGGGTGCCGGAGTCTCCGTATCCCCACGAGGGCGTTTCTATCGATTGTCGACGGAGACGGTCGCGCACCATCTCGACGTCGACGCCTCGATCCTGGATGTCCTCAACGAGCAGGTCGTATCTCGCGCGTATCTTCGCGGTGTCACTCACGATGCGTCCTCCGTCGCCACGCCGGGCGCGTGCGTTGATTGTGTTGGCGCCACGCGCCGGGCGGTTGCTAGTCCTGCATGAAATGCGATTGGGGCGACGGCGCGTACGTGAGGCCCGCCATCGCGGGAGTCTCGAGCCGTGACACGCCGTCGTGTCTCGCCTGAAGGCATGCCTCGAGCACGCCGGAGACGAGCAGCGTCCTCTCGGCGGGGTACGGCGCTTCGCCGGTGACGAACATCTGCTCAATCTTGGCCACGAGGCCACTGAAGTGATTCACGTTCGGCATGGGTGTGAGGAAGAACTGCGTGGAGACCGGTTCCTCCTGCCCACGCAGCTTCGCCGCGAACAGGAAATCCTTCGTCGCTCCGTCCAAGAGCAGCATCGTCGCGCGGAAGCCGTCGGAATACTCAATCACGTATGCCGCCGGCGCCGCGACGTGGTCCCGGATGTAGCCGAGGCCAACGACGTCCTCAGGCCTCCCATCCTCGATGGCGTTGCCCTGCGGGCTGTCGCTACGTGACATGGCTGCGGCAAGTAGATCCCAGGACCACACGCCATCGTCGCCGGCTTGCCAGACCTCGTCGCCGGCGTAGTGCCGCACCGCGCGCACCCCTGTCTCCCCGCCCGCGCGCCGCTCAACCATGCACTGCAGGCCCTCGAGCGCGTGGAAGTCGTAGCTGTCAACAGGCCCGTACCCCACGGCGAGGGCATCGTCGATCTCGGTGTCGAGCGGCAGTTCCAGCGCGGGGAGTCGGATGGCGACGGGAATGGACGACCCCGCCAGCAGCGGATAGCCGCCGCGTTGCGAGTCGATCACCATCGCGGCTGCTTTGTCGAACTCGAAGGAAAGGTGCTTGTCAACGAACACCGGAACCACCTTCGAGTCCCGTTTGAACACCTGCGTCACCTGCCGAAAGAACTCGTGCCGCGGGTAGAGCTTCTGACCCAACTCGTTGGACGGGTAGTCGCCGTGCTCGCCAATGATGAGGACGCCGTCCACCGACAGCTCGTGCGACTCGTGCCGGAGCGCGCCCGCTATAGTCGGATATAGCGCGAAGCCGTGTTCCTCGGAACGGGAGCGGCTCAGATCGCCTTCGGGGGACTGGTCGACGTACATCGAGACGATGCGAACGCCCGGCTCGTGGTGACGGCCGGAGATCGAGTAGCCCATCAGCAACCGGTCGCAGATGACCTGGGCGTGTGACAGCCACCGGTACTCGGTCACGATGGCGGCGATGTTCTTCATCGGGATTGGGCTTCCGTGTGTGGACGCGTATAGATTCGCCGATAACCGGCTGGTGGCCAAGTGCCGTCAGCGCGGCGCGGCCGAGGGGCCGAAGCGCACGCCTCGCATGCTCGCCCAGACCGCCAGCGGACGTCACTCTTGACGATGTCACGATTGACGGCTAGGCCGGTGAGTGTTAGAGTGCCACCGCGCCCACCCAATCAGGACCAACCGCCCGCCTTCACGCGGTCGCTCTGAGCATGAGGATGCACTCCGATGTCAAAGCCAAACACAACGTCGAATGTCACGCGCGAGGGGCCTGAGGACGACCGTAGCGTGGAAGCTCCCACAACCGACGACGCCACGACTCCCGGCATGTCGCGCCGATCGTTCATCAAGGGCGTCGGAGGAACGGCCGCCGCGACCGTCGCCATGTCGGCGAACGCCCCGGTCGAGGCCGTCGCGCAAGAGGAAGCCGCTGGCGTGCGCGTCGCGAACGTCACGCTCAGTATCAACGGCGAAACGCACGTCGTGTCCGGGGTCGAGCCGCGCACGACGCTGCTTGACATCCTGCGGAACCGGCTGGAATACACGGGCGCCAAGCCGGTGTGCGAACGCGCCTCGTGCGGCGCGTGTAGCGTGCTGTACGACGGCAAGCCCGTGTACGCCTGCTCCATCCTCGCCATGGACGCCGAAGGACATGAGATCGTAACTGTCGAGGGGCTCCTGTCGGAGGACAGCTTGCACCCGGTCCAACAGGCGTTCGTCGATGAAGACGCTCTGATGTGCGGGTTCTGCACGCCCGGATTCGTCGTGTCCGTTGCTGCTCTCGTGGAGGAGAACAACGACCCAACGTTGGACGAGGTCAAGAAGGCCGTCAGCGGCAACCTGTGTCGCTGTGGGACGTACAACCGCGTGTTCGACGCCGCCATGACGGCCGCGCGACGCGTGCGGGAAGGGGGCTAAGACATGGCAGTCACTCCTTGGAAACCCGCGAGCGAGATGACGCACATCACGAAGGACACGCCTCGCGTCGACGCGACCGAGAAGGTCAGTGGCGCCGCACGGTACTCCTACGATGTGCTCCCGCAAGACGCGCTGGTGGGGCGCTTTGTCGTCTCGCCGTACCCCAACTGTAAAGCCGTTCGCGTCGACACGTCCGCCGCCGAGGCGCTGCCGGGCGTCAAGGCCGTGTGGGTGGACAACGGCGTAGAGGAACAGGGCGGCAAGGTCTGCCGGATGGCGGGCGAGTTCGTAGCCGCCGTCGCCGCCACGACGTCGGATATCGCGAACGACGCCGTGAAGCGCGTTCGTGTCGAGTGGGAGAGGTACCCGTTCGTCGTAAAGGAAGCGGACGCCAAACAGGCGAACTCCGCGCAGGTGCACGGAGGCGACCGACCGAACGTGCGCCGGGCCGCCGAGAACGAGGAAGGCGACGTCGACGCTGCGTTCGCGGCAGCAGCCGCCATCGTCGAGGGTACCTACTCGACACAGGTCCAGACGCACACGTCCCTTGAGCCGCACGGCATGACCTGCCGTTGGGACGACGGCACGCTGCGGGTCTGGGCGTCCACGCAGGGCGTTTTCAGCGTGCGCGGCGAGCTCGCCGGTCACTTCGAGATTCCCGAGACGGACGTCGTCGTGACCACCGACTACATGGGCGGTGGGTTCGGCAGCAAGTTCGGCGCTGGCGTCGAGGGGCGCGTGTGCGCCGAGATGGCCAAGAGCGCCGGACAGGCGGTCAAGCTGCTGCTCACGCGGGAGCAGGAACAGAACAACTCGGGCAACCGCCCGTCGAGCGTGCAGCACATCCGCGCCGCCGCGGACGCGGACGGGAAACTGACCGCGTTCGAAATGGACGCGTATGGCACCGGCGGGTACAGCTCCGGCGCCGGCTTCCCGGCCCCGTACATCTACGAGGTACCCAACCGACGCATCGTGCGCGACGACGTGTACGTCAACGCGGGCAACGCGAGAGCCATGCGCGCGCCCGGGCATCCTCAGGCTTCCTTCGGCATGGAAGCCACGATGGACGAACTCGCGTACGCGCTCGGAATGGACGCTGTCGACATTCGTGTCCTCAACGACCCCAACGAGACGCGCCGGGAGCAGCTGCGAGACGCCGCCGACAGAATCGGATGGGCCCGCCGCGGCGACCCCGGCGAGGGCGACGGCCCCGTGAAGACGGGTTTCGGCATCGGCGGGGCGACTTGGGGCGGCGGAGGACGCGGCACCCGCGCCACCGTCGAGATCCACGCCGACGGCTCCGTGGTCGTCAAGTGTGGGACGCAGGATCTGGGCACGGGGACACGAACCGTCGTGGCTGTCGTGGCCGCGGAACAGCTCGGCTTGCAGGTCGAGGACATCACGGCGTTGATCGGCGACACGCGGTTCCCGCCCTCAGGCGGCAGCGGCGGGTCCACGACGTGTGCGGCGGTGGCTCCAGCGGTGAAGGTGGCCACGGACGCGGCGCTCTCGACACTGTTCGAGCGCGTCGTGGCGCCCGCGCTGGAAACCACGCCGGCGAACCTCGAGGCCGTCGACGGCTGGGTCCGTCGGCTGGACGACACGTCGCGCTCGCTGGCGTGGTCCGAGGCGTGCGCCCTACTCGGCGCCGAACCGGTCTCGGAGACTGAGCAGCACGACCCGAGCCTGTCCAGTAGCGGCACCGCCGGCGTCTGCGCCGTTGAGGTGACCGTCGATGTGGAAACCGGCGACGTGCGGGTGCAGAGGGCCGTGTCCGTGCAGGAGGCGGGGCTTGTCATCGACAAGCTGACGCTGGAGAGCCAGCTCATCGGCGCGGTCATCCAGGGCGTGTCGTACGCGTTGCACGAGGACCGCGTGATGGACCGGCTGCTCGGGCATCAGGTGAACGCGAACATGGAGTTCTACAAGATCTCCGGCGCGATGGACATCCCCGAGATAGATCCCGTCGTGTGGATGACTGAGGAATCCATGGCAAGGGGCGTGATCGGCATCGGCGAGCCGCCAGTTATCCCTGTCGCCGCCGCGATTGGGAACGCCGTGCGCAACGCCATAGGCGCGCGGGTGGACAGCCTGCCCATCACGCCACGAAGAGTGCTTGACGCGCTCGAACGCGAAGGGAGAGCGTGAGCATGAAGAACTTCGAGTACGTGAAACCCGCGAGCGTCGCGCAGGCCGTGCAGGCGCTGGATCAGCGTGGCGCGATGCCCATAGCGGGGGGCATGGACATGGTGCCGGGGATGCAGGACAACGTCATCTCCGCCGACCGCGTGGTGAGCCTGAAGTCCATCGACGACGAGCGCATGCGCGGGATCCGAGGCGCCGACGGCGGCATCGCCATCGGGGCGCTGACGACGCTGACGGAGATCGCGCAACACCCGGAGATCGCGTCGCACCTGACCGCGCTGTCCGAGGCAACGGTGGAGGTCGGTTCGCCTCAGATACGCAACATGGGAACGCTCGGCGGGAACCTCTGCCAGCGTCCTCGTTGCTGGTACTTCCGGCACGAGGAATACAAGTGCCTGAAGAAGGGCGGCCCGAGGTGCTTCGCCGCGGACGACGAGGCGGAGAACCAGTACAACGCCATCCTTGGCGGCGGCCCAGCGTACATCGTCCATCCGTCCAACTGCGCTTCGGCGCTCGTTGCCCTGGATGCCACGATCCACATTACCGGCCCCGACGGCGACCGCGCGAGCGCGGCGGAAGACTTCTTCGTGTTGCCAACCGAGCGCCTCATTCAGGAGAACGACCTCGCGCGGGGCGAAATCATCACGCACGTGACGATCCCCTCACCGGGGCAGGCATCGCGAAGCACGTTCTTGGAGACCTCGGAGCGCGCGGGCTTCGATTGGGGCATCTCCGGGGCGGCGGTTGCTGGAACGGTGACGGACGGTGTCATCACGAACGCCCGCATCGTGCTGTACGCCGTGGCGCCGATCCCGTGGCGCGCGCACGAGGCCGAGGACGCGATCAACGGGAACGCCCTGACCGAAGCGAACATCCAGGCAGCCGCTGAAATCGCGCTCAACGGCGCTGAGCCACTGTCGAACAACGCCTACAAGGTGCCCCTGACGAAGACGATGGTGCGCCGCGCGCTGGCACGTCTGGCGTAGAGAAGGGGACCACATGGCTGCGATCGCATACGTCTGCAAGCACCTCTGCACGAAGTCCATGTACACCGCCGAGGAACGCGGGTCGCGCGCGCTTCTCGAGCCCTCGGACACCGCGGTGTTCTGGTGCAACAAGACCGGCGGCGCGATGGGGCCCGACCAGGACATCGCCAACGCCCACGAGTGCGTGGGCAGCCGTAGCTGCTATCTTGCCGCGCCGGTGCTAATGGCGGGCGCCGAGTAAGAGACGGCGCCCAGCGACTTAGTCCGACAAGGAGGCCGGGACGCCATCCCGGCCTCCTTGTTGTGCTCGACGGCGCGCCGGATTCAGTCCGCTGGCTGCAATTCGGCGCCCGCTGACGGTAGTGCGTCGGAAGACGTCCGCGCGCGTCGCCTCTTAATCCACGCGACATCGTCGCTGATGGCGTACAGCGCGGGGATGATGAAGAGCGTCAGGAACGTCGCCATCGACAAGCCCCAGACGATCGTGTTGGCGAGGGGCTTCCAGGTCTGGGACGTGCCGCCGACGCCGACCGCCATGGGCATAAGCCCCGCGACCGTCGTGATGGTCGTGAGCATCACGGGTCGTAGTCGCAGAGACGCGCCCTTCATGACGGCGCGCCATCGACTGGTACCCGCCCGCCTCCTGCGGTTGATGAAGTCGATGAGCACGATGGAGTCGTTCACGACGATTCCGGCCAACGCGACGATGCCGTACAGCGTCATCAGGCTGAAAGGCGCCTGGATGACGATGAGCCCGACGATCGCGCCGAAGAAGGCGAACGGCACCGTGAACAGGATAATGAACGGCTGCGTCAGCGACTTGAACTGCGCCGTCAGGAGCAGGAAGATGATGAACACGCCGAGGACGAAGAGGCGCGCCAGCCCAGCGAACGCCTCCTGGAACTCCGCGAATTCGCCACGGTAGTCGAGCGAGTACCCCGGGTATCGGTGGCTGAGCGCGGCGAATCGGTCCTTCAGCTCCTGGTTCACCTTCACCGCAGTCGTGACGCTGTCGTCGACGTCCGCTGACAGCGTGATCGCGCGCGCGCCCTCAAACCGGAGGATCGCCGAGTAGCCGCGGGCGACTTCCAGGCTTGCCACCTCCCGGAGTGGCACGGTCGGGCCGTCCATGGACGCGACGGTGAGCGCCTCTAGCTGCTGCACCGACGCGTTGTCGGCGCCGTGTAGCTTCACGACGATGTCCACCTCGTCGTCGCCGTCGCGGAATGTCGTCGCGATGACGCCGTCGACGGACGCGCGCACGAGCCCTGCAACCTGCGCGACGTCGAGGCCGTGCATGCGAGCGCGTTCCTCGTCGACCCGCACGCGGATCTCCTCCTTGCCCCGCGAGAAGTTGTCGCCTACGTCGTACACGCCCGGCATCGCCTCCAGCTCTGCGGTGAGTTCGGCGACCAGAGCCTGCAGCTCGTCGAAACGCTTGCCCTTGACCTTCACCTCGACGGCCTTACCGGTCGGCGGGCCTTCCTCGACCTTGGTGAACTGGATGCGCTCGTGGCCGGCGAGCCATTGGCACCGTAGGCGCAACTCCGCGAGGATGTCATCCATGTCACGCTGTCGGTGCTTCTGCTCGACCACGTCGACGACGATTTGCCCGACGTGCGTGCCGGTGATGGTGCCGTCGTCGGCGGCGATCATGCCCGCTGCCGTCATGACGGCTTCGAGTTCGCCTGGCGGCAGGTCCATCGCGATCTGCTCGACCTGACGCAAGTAATCGTCCGTAGCCGAAAGCTTCGTGCCTTGGGGCATCCAGACGCGCACGAAGAAGTACGACAGCTCATCTCCGGTGAACATGTCCACGCCGACGAGTGGCACGAGTCCAGCGCTGGACACGGCGACGATGAGGAACGCGCTGACCGCCCAGTAGCGCCTCCGTAGTACCCAGGCCAGCGTGCGCGTATAGGCGAGGCGGATGGCGCGGAACCATGGCAGCTCTGCGCGCGTGCCTGTCGGCCGCGCCCACTCGACGACGTGCGCCGGCAGGATGAGGAACGCCTCGATGTTGGATGCGACCAGCGCCAGCGTCACCACTACGGGGATGATGCGGAGGTACGCGCCCATGATGCCCGGCATCAGCATGAGAGGGAGGAACGCCGCGATGGTGGTGCCGGTGGAGGCAACGACGGGCTGGAACACCTCACCGATGCCATCGACGACCGCGCGCGCCTTGTCCTTGCCCATGTCGAGGTGACGCACGCAGTTCTCGACCATCACGATGGCGTGGTCTACCACCATGCCCAGGACTAGCACCAACCCGAACAGCGCGTTGCCGTCCAGCGATCCGCCCGTGAAGCGGATGAAGATGAACGTAGTCGCGAACGTTACGGGCATGCCGATGACAACGACCAGGGCGGCGCGCCATCCGACGAACACCCAGAGCGCAATGAGGACTAGCACGATGCCGAACGCCGCGCTCGTCTGCAGCCGGCCCATGATGTCGTTGATCCACACCGACTGGTCGTTGACCAGCGAGAGCCGCGCCCCGCCTGGAAGACGGTCGCTCCGGTACGCTTCCACGACGGCTCGGGTCGACTTCACGACGTCCAGCGTGCTCGCGCCCGCCTTCTTGGCGACGTTGAGGGTGATCGACGGCTCGCCGTCCAGGCGGGAGAGGAGCTCGTGGTCCTCGAAGCGGTCGGAGACGGTCGCGACATCAGAGACGCGCACCGCCTCTCCATTGGGACCAGCGCGCACCACGACGCGGCCGATCTCGTCGACGCCGTCGAACTGCCCCATCGTGCGTAGCAGGAACTCGGTACGGCTGGCCTCGACGATGCCGCCCGGCACGTTCAGGTTGCGCATCGTAATCGCGTGGGCGACCTGCGGCACGCTCAGCCCGACGCCCTCGACCCGATCTGGGTCCACCTCGACCCATATCTCGCGGTCACGCTTGCCTGCGATGGTCACCTGACTGACGTCGGAGTCCAGGCGGATGAGATCGTCGAGATCCTCGGCAATGCGTTTGAGCTCGGCCTCGGCCACCCGCCCGCTGACGACGACGCTGATGACCGGCCACCAGTCCTGCGTGTTCAGCTCTCGGACGTCGACGTCCTCGGCTTCGTCCGGCAGACGAACCGTGTCGACTGCCTGGCGCAGGTCGAGGAACCGCTTGTCGAACTCGTCCTCGGACAGGTTCTGCTCGAACTTCACGCTGATGAAGGACAGATTCTCGTCGGAGGTGGACGTCACCATGCTGATCTTGTCGACGCCGTCGATGGCGTCCTCGAGCGGCACGGTGACGAGCTGCTCGACCTCCTCGGGCGCGGCGCCGGGATAGGGCACGGTGACGAACGCCCAGTTGAAATTGATGTCCGGGGAGCCCTCGCGCGGAATCACCACAAAGGCGTACGCCCCGACCAACATGATCGTGACCATCGCGAGGTTAACGAGCAGCGGGTTACGGACGGAGAAGCGCGCGAACAACATGGTCGGGTCCTCGGGCGGCGTTCACTACCAGGCGCTGACGCGACGCACGACCTTGACGAAGTCGCCCTCTCGCAGGCTCTGCCTGCCCGAGAACACGACCTCCTCGTCATCGTCAATGCCTGACACCACCTGGACGGTGGCGCCCTGAGTCAGACCGGCTGAAATGGGCGAACGCCGCGCGCGGCCCCTGTCGACCGTGTAGACGTACTGCCCTCCGCCCGCGGCGTCCGCGACCACCGTGTCGCGCGGGATGAGTATCGCGTCCTCGCGAACATCCACCGGCAGGGCCACGCGGGCGAACATGCCCGGAAGCACCGCGCCGGAGGGGTTAGCGATCTCGATTTCGAGATCGGCCGTGCGGCTGACCGGGTCGACGGTTGGGCTGATCCTCGATATCCGTGCAGCGACAGGGGCGTCGAGCGCCTGGACACTTACCGCGGCTGGGCCGCCGACCTGGAGGGCGCCGAGGTCCGCCTCGAGGACGCGCACCGTCGCCCGTACGGTGGTCATGTCGACGATGTCGAACAACGGAGCGGCGGGGTTGGCCATGTCGCCTGGGTCGGCTCGTCGACGGGCGACGACGCCAGCGATCGGCGCTTTGACGAAGGCGTCGTCCAGGCGCTTCTCCGCGAGCGACCGAGCGGCTTCGGCTTGGGTGAGAGCCGCCAGCGCGCCCGTGATTTCGGCCGCCCAACTCTCAGCCTCGACGAGCGATTGCGCGGAGCTGTTGCTAGCGCGCGCTTGTTCGACCTGCGCCTCCGCCATCGCTATGTCGGACTCCCACGTCTGCGACTCGCTCTGCTTCCGCGCCACCGCGACGGAGGCCTCCGCCTGTCGGACCTGCGCCTCGACGGCGAGGATGTCCTCTGGGCGACTTCCGCTCTGCGCCATCGCCCACTGTTCGCGCGCGGCGCTCTGCTGGGCCTGGGCCACCTCGAGCTGTGTCTCGGCGCCGTCTAGCGTGTGACGACTTACCGCGCCGTTGGCGAACAGCGTCCGCATGCGGTCGGCGTTGCGGTCGGCGTCCGCGCTGGCGGCCGTCGCCTGCGTCAGGCTGGCCTGTATCTGCGCGCGCTCCTCGTCCCTGAGGCCGCGGCGGAGCTTGTCCAGGTTCGCCTGTATGGCGGCGAGGCCCGCTTCCGCCTGCTCGATCTGCGACTGCGCCTGCGTCTCCGACAGGTCACGCACCAGCTTCAGCGCGGCCTCGGCGGCGGACACGCCAGCCGCGGCCTGGGCAGCCTGCGCGCGGATGCGCACTTCGGCGAGGCTCTGCGCCTGCTCGTGCGCTGCCGCGGCCGCGAGCACGGCGGCCTGGGTCTGCACTACCTGGAGCTCGAGCGCGTCGTGTTCCAGAACCATCACGACCTGGTCGGCGTCGACGCGGTCGCCTTCCTCGGCGAAGGTTTCGAGGATGCGCCCCGGCGCCTTCGCGTGCACCTGCACGTCGGCAGCCGCCTCGATAGCGCCCGAGGTCAACACGTCACGCTGGATCGTGCCACGCGTGGGCTGGACTGTTTCTACCGGTCGGAGGTCTCGATCCGCGGTTGTGTCGGGGTCGAGGGCGGCAGCTCGCTTCAGTTGCGCGAGGGCCTCGTCCAGTGAACCCGCCTCGGCGTGCATCTCGGCGAGGCGATATCGCGCTTCGCGGAAGTCGTCGTTGTGTTCCACCGCGGCGGCGAAGGCGACTGTCGCTCCGGCGACATCGCCGTCAGCGGCGAGGACGTTCGCGCGGTTGTAGTAGGCTTCCGCGAACGCGGGATCCAGCTGTATCGCTTTCGCGAAGGCCGCCTTCGCCTCAGCCTGTCTGCCGTCCTTGACGTAGGCGATTCCGAGACTGTTGAACATGGCGGCGAGATCGGGAGCCAGCCGCATCTCGACCACGGCGCCGCCTCTCCGCACGCTGAACGCAACCGCCGTCGCGCCCAAGTCGGCGTCCAACGCCGCCTGGTAGGCGGCGACCGTGCCGGTCGACCCGCCATTGACGGCTGTCACTAGATCCCCTGCGCGAAGCCCCGCTGCTGCCGCCAACCCGTTGGCCTGTACCGCCGAAACAACAACGCCCGCGCCGGGCGCGGCGTCCGCGTCGGCCGCCGTGACGTCGCGCACGGCCAACCCGACCAACGCCCGACGGGCGGCGTCGGCCTCGGCGACCTCCGTCCTGCCGGTCAGAAGACGAACGCCGATGGCCCCGACGGCCACGACAACCACAGCGGCAATTATCAAGGCCTTCCTCACGGAGATGGCCTCCTTCAGCTTATTCCCAGAACCGAGGCGGTATTTCCCGCGCGTTTTCCCGTAAGGTATTATGGCGGCATTCGGCTGGCGCGACGAGGGCCGCCGCGCGAGCTCGTGGCGCGCCGCCGGGCCGATGGCGCCCGCTAAGGTAACGACGGGAACGCCACGAAGTCCTACGCAGGCGCCCGCGGGCTCGCGGTTGGCGCATGTAGCGCGTCGCGGACGCTGGCTGTACAGGGCAGCGCGCGCCCATCCGCACAGGTCAGGAGTGCCACATGTTGCGCCGGATCGTCAGCGCCGTCGTCGCCGTATCGCTCACGTGCGGCGTCCTGCCCGCAACCGCGCTTGCGGCTGCGTCACGCGAGGAAGTACGGGGCATCATCACCGATATCGCTCACCGGCCGGCGACCATCGTTGATGGCGTTGGCTCGCCGCATCACCCAGCGACCACGGAGTCGGACGAGGCCCAGGCGTTCTACGACCAGGGCCTGGGGTGGATGCACAGCTACTTCTGGATGGAGTCGGCGCGCTCCTTCCACCACGCGTTGACCCTCGACGAGGATCTCGCCCTCGCACACGTCGGCCTGTACGTCGTGTATTGGAATCTCGGCATGCGCGACCTGTCGAAGCGACATCTCGACATGTCGTCGGGCCTCCGTGAGACCGTCAGCGAGCGCGAGCGCATGTACATCGACGCCCGCGTCATCCAGCACGGGGCGATGCTGGCAGCGCCCGCCGACCGCGTCAAGCTTCGGGACGACTACCGCTCGGCTCTTGCCCGAGCCCTCATCAAGTACCCCGAGGACGTCGAGATGTGGGTGGCGCGCGGCCAGGCGGCTGAGCGTGCGGCGTCCGGCATCGGACAACGCGGCTCGATCAACGGGGCGGCGTGGTACGAGTCCGCCCTTGTACGCGACCCCGACCACGTCGGCGCGCACCACTATCTACTGCACTGCTACGAGAACATCCGGCAGTACGATCTCGCGGTCCATCATGCGGAGGCGTACGGCTCCCGCGCCACGGCAGCGCCGCACGGCCAGCACATGGTGGGACACGTCCTGCCTCGAGTAGACCGGTGGGACGACGCGCTGGCGCGCTTCGACAACGCCTATAGGCTGGAGGCGGCGTATTACGAACGCGAGGGCATCCCGCCGTGGGCGGATTGGCATCACCTCCACAACCTGCACCTGTTCGGCATGGCTCTGCTGCGCAACGGCGACACGGAGCGCGCGGGGAAGGTTCTCCGCGAGGCGTGGGACACTCCCGGGCAGAAGCCTGCCGCAGAGGTGCACGCGCATGTGCCGTACCTCGAGTACCTGCTCCACGTAGGGAAGATGGAGGAAGCCATCACACGCGCGGGAGTGCTCGCGGAGACGCGCGGCGCGGGGGGCGCGGTGGTCGGCAGGGCGTTCGCCGGGGAGGCGCTGTTGTTGCTCGGACGGCTCGACGAAGCTCTTGCGCTCTCCGATGAGCTGGACGCCGAAATCGAGGACAGGTTCCCGAACGGCGTCACGGGGCGCACCCGCTCGTTCGTGCGCCAGTTCCGGTCGGAGTTGGCGCTGTGGGAAGCCGATCCCACCACCGTGTTCCTTGTCGAGCGCGACATCCTCGGCATCGCCGACTCGCTGTTGCGCGAGGCCAGCTTCGATGGGTGGGGCGAGGGTCTGTTCCGCATTGAGCGCATGATGCGATTCGCGAACGCGAAGGGCTTCGACGACCTCGTCGGGAAGCTTCGCGACCGCATCCGCACGCTGGACCCCACGTACACGCCGTCGGCCGAAACGCCCCAATAAGCGCGCTTCCCGCGTCGGGTGACAACCCTAACGGGACGACCTCCGTCTACTACTTGAACGACCGCCGCGACGGCGTGTGGCGGCGTCAGGACGAGGATGGGCGCCGCCCGCGGACACGTCGCGACGCGCGCATCCCGAGTCGTGCCACGGGGAGCAAGGTCGGCAATGACATCACAGTGGCGAGGCGCCCTAGTCTTCTGGATGGCGGCCCTCCTGGTCGGCTGCGGCGCCTCCGCTCCGCCGCTGTCCGAGGGCGTCGGTAGGCGTGGTCAGGACGCGGCCGCGCCGCCGCGCATGGTCGGCGCGTACGTGACGTTCCACGCTCCTTCGCGCACGCTGGTGATCGGCAACGGCCGGATACGTCGCCGCATTCAGATCGGAGCCGAGGGCAGGGGCATCCTCACCAGATCTCTCCTGTCACTGCCGACAGGGGTCGACTGCCTCGCGCCGGGTCAGGACGACTTCGCGGTCACCATCGGAGGACGGTCGTACACCACCGCGTCGGGCGCCCTGCGGTACGTCGAGCACGAGACAGCCGTTGTTGGCCGTGGCTCTCGACAGCTTCGCATTGAGCTGCGCCCCGCCGGCGAGGACGGGGATGGCCCCGCGTTCGCGGTCGCCGTCACGTACGAAGTCTCGAAGGAACTGCCGGTCATCCAGACCTGGCTTGAGGTCCGCAGTCTCTCCGAAACGCCTCTACTCGTCGAACGCCCGGCGACACAGTTGGCGACCGTACGACCTGCATCGGCACACGTGTGGCGGCGGGGAGGGCTCCCGAGGAAGGTCAGCCTGCCCATCGACGGATCGCCTGAAGACGGACTGGTGTGGCTGCAGTCTTCCACCGGGCAGCACGGCCCACTGGTGGTCGGTCTCGCCAGCGCGGCTCCAGGCGCACTGAAGCGCATTGACGTCCGGCCAGATGGCTCCGCGACCCTCTCGACCGCAGGAGACGCTGGCGGGCACTGGCTACAGCCTGGGCAGACCCTGTCGCTGCCGTCCGCGTACGTCTGGGTGTCCGTGGGTTCGCTCGTGGCTCAAGCGGCGCGGGAGTGGACGGACGCCGTCCATCTCGCCCGCCGGTCGATGGACGCGGCAAGCCCCGTGGATGTCCTCGCGGTGTCTGAGCCCGGCCCCGGCTCGGGCGCCGCCGCGCTCGCGGCCACGGGCGCGCTCGTCTGCCTGCCCTACGCCTGGCCTGCGGCATGGGACGGCGCCGATGGACACGCTGAGCTGAAGGCAGTCGCGGAGGAGGTGCGCGCCGTGGGAGGCGCGGTCGGCCTGGTCGCTCCGGCCGCCTGGCTGCCGCTGGACGGCGCGCTGCTCGACGACCCAACGTTCGCGCTGCGAGACGCGTCTGGCGGCCTCGTACCGGCCTCTTGGCGCGGCCGCCCCGGTTGGTTGGCTCATGTAGGGTCGGAGTACGGCGACGTGGCCCTGCGGTCCCTCGTGGCGCTGATAGACGGCCTCCAGCTGGATGCGGTGCTGCTGGAGGGGCCGGTGTCGGCGCGCGGCGAGGGAGCTGACGGAGCGGGAGGCGTGTGGCACTCTCCGTGGGAGGCTTGGGGCGGTCTTCTGCGACTGGTGAACCGACTGAAGCGTGAGCGCCCGGACGTGCACGTAGGCGTGGCCGCCGCGACGTATGGGCAAGACGACGGCTAC
>CAYYPK010000021.1:0-113519 GCA_964473525.1 uncultured bacterium | reverse complement strand
CGACCCCCATGCTATATCAGCCATGGTCGTTTACACCGATCTATGTACACCCTCTCCAACCGCTGCTCCGCGACAATGGTCGCTCCGGTGTGGCTGTTCGTGACCCGCAGCCGGATGTCCGGCGCCACGCCGGCGCCGCCAGGTACCCTCGCGACCGCCGCGAACACCCAGGGCTGCGCTTCCTCCGTCGGTGTCGGCCATGCAGCGTCCGCACCGAGCGTTACCGCAATCGGGACGCTGGCGCTGATGGCGTAAGGCACGCCTTCGGCAATGGCGAAGTCGCTCCCGGCGACAACGCGTCCGTCACGACCTACGACGCCGCGACTAGGGCCACCATCGAGCTCTACGCAGAGCGACGCCCCCACGCGCACGAGATCGGACGCCCTCAGGGAGCGACCGGCTGCCCGTAAGTCGATAGCAGTCCCGTCGCCCGCCAGCCCGAGCAACGCAGGCGGGAAGACGTAGCGCTCCAATCTGCCGCGTATCTGCGTACTGACGGTCTCGCGCGTGGTCGGCTTCGGTGCAACGAACGGACCCCAGTCCGGCGCGCTGTACGTGGAGAAGTGCTGCATGAGAAACTGCCCGTTGGAGCCATCGCTGCGCAGTGTATAGATCCCGCCGCTGCCAACGGAGATCATGGACGCATCGGGCGCCCACGACCCGAGTGTGTCACCACCCCACAGCTTGACATCGTAACCAGCTTCCAGGTCAGCCAGATACAGACCATTCGACTCTATCCCGAAGAGCAGAGACCTGCCGTCGGGTGACCACTCGGGAGAGAATTCGGCGGAGGGAAGCGACCCCCACAGCAGAGACGAAGGGCCACCATCGGCGTCGACTATGTGGATATCGCTATCGCCCCACCACCCGAGCGTGTACGCGATGCGCCGTCCGCCAGGCGACCACGCAGGTTCCCTGGCGTACCGACCACTGTCAGTGAGCTGACGCAGCCCGGAGCCATCGACGTCGATGACGTATATCTGGGTTGGTTCGCCGCTCACGCCACCAGCGAACGCAATGGTCCGGCCGTCAGGTGACCAATCCGGGGCAGCGGCCAGGATGTCGTCGGGCGTTACCTGTCTTCTGCCTGTGCCATCGGCGTCTATGACCATGATGGATTGACCTGCCCCCGGCGAACCTGAATGGAACGCGACGCGTGTTCCGTCTGGAGCCCAGGCAGGGCGTGCGTCACGCGCGTCGCCGTGGGTTACCTGCGTTAACTCCGACCCGTCAGGGCGCATGCGGTATATGTACGACTCGTCCATCGATGAGCCGCCCTGAAACGCGATCCACGTGCGCCCGAGGTCTGGTGATGGTTCGGGCGAGGCGACGGAGAATCTGCGCTGCACGCGGAAGTGCGGGGTGAGGACGTGCCCTGCCGCATCCACAGGCGCGACACTGACGGTGTAGAGCCGCCCACGTTCGAGTCCGTTGATCGTGACGGAGGCGCCCGCTTCGACCGTGGTTCCGCCGCCCTGCCCGCGCGCGGGGAACGAGCCGTTGAGCTTCCACTGCCACGCGCCGTCGTACCCGTGGCGCTGTATGGCGAGGCGAACGGTCCTCGCATCCGCAGGCAAGGCATGGTCTTCTGGCGGAGAGACGATGCCGAGCGACGGGAGCTGGGTTGGAAATGGGGCGGGGTCCCGTTGCCAGTCAGGCTGGTCCCCACCGTCGTGCGTCAGGCGTACGGGCGGCGTGCCATCCAATGTGACGGTGTACAGGTCTGATGGTTCCTCCCATCCGTAGGCGATCCCCATCACGACGCTGTTGCTGTCTGGAGCCCACGAAGGAGTTCGTGGTTTCTCGGTCCAGACGGGTTCGTCGCCCAGGACACGACGGTTCGCGCCACGCAGGTCGGTAACAAACGGCGCGCCGTATATGGCCTCCGACGTCTGGCTTACGGGCGTGAATAGGATGGCAGCGCCATCTGGGGAAACGGACACCGCCTCGGACGGCCGGACTGACAGATCAGTCGCTTCGTGTCCGTCTGGAGTCACGAAGAGCGCGCCTGAGTCCAACAGATTGCCAATGGATGTGGTCTTCTCCCAAGTGACAACGAGGCCTGCCGCGTCGGGCATCCACAGCGGTGCGAACATCGTCACATGGCCCCAGCCGTACGATCCGGGCACCGCGTGCGCGTTGCACTGCGACCCGGTGATCGTGTCCCACACCGTGACTTGATCCAGCGTCCCATGCCCGACATCGCGGAACCAGTCCAGCTTGCTCGTGGCGGCGAGACGTGTGCCGTCCGGGGACCATGCCATGCGGATGCCTTCGCCGAGGCGTTCCATCGTCGATCCATCGGCAGCCGCGATCCACAGCTCATCAGACCACGTAACCGGGTTTGGCGTGTAGGCTGAGTAGCTGTATGCGATTCGATCCCCGGAGGGAGACCATGCAAAGTCGTGCGCGGCGGGCGCCAGGACAGTGGCGCCGCCGCCCTCGGCGGTCATCACCACCAACCGTCGGTTCCTGAATCGTCCCTCGACGTACGTATCGTCGGTGTCTCGGTCTGACAGGAAAGCGATCCGCGAGCCATCCGGTGACCACTTCGGGAGCGTGTCATCGGCCGGATGCTGGCTCAGGTTCCTGAGACCCGAGCCGTCGGGGTTGATGACGTATATCTCAGAGTTGCCGTCGCGCTCAGAGACGAAGGCGATGGGTCGCTGACCTGGATCCTGCGCGCGGGCCGCGGCGCACACGGTCAGCAGAGCAACAGCGAACCAAACGTTGCGCCGGAGTCGGACGACCGGAGTGCTCGCTAATCCTGTCCGCGAAAGGCACGTCGTGTACAGGACTTGCACCGTGAGCATGGTCGTGTCTCTCGCGCGAGCAGGGAGTGGTTCGCTCGTCACGTGAGGAGGGTAACATCCGGAATGATCCCGGGAAAGCGGCCTGGAGTCCGGCTACGCCAGGCCACCGTGCTCACGCAAGAAGGCAACCACCAGCCGCACGGTGGCATCCACGTCATTGAGGCTGATGACTTCGGTCGAGCTATGCATGTAGCGCGTGGCGATGCTGATGACCGTCACGGGGATGCCGCCGCGCTGCGACGAGATGGAGTCGGCGTCCGTCGAGGTACGCCCAGTCTCCGTCTCTACCTGCCACGGGATGTCGTGCTGCTCCGCGATGTCCCGCAGTTGGCCGAAGACGCGCTCGTCCGTGCGCACGCCGCGAATCAGGACCGGGCCTTTGCCCAGTGCAACATCGCCCATCTTCGTCGCGCTCGTGGATGGGTAGTCGGACGCCCACGTAACATCGAACGCGATGCCGAGGGACGGCTCCCAGCGGTGCGCGACCTGCCCCGCGCCGACGCCGCCTGTCTCCTCCTGCACGGCGGACACGCCGAGCACCCCCACCGGCAGGGACGCGTCGCCCGCGAGTTCGCGGATAACCTCGGAGACGATGTAGCAGCCCACGCGGTTGTCGAAGTTCCGGGCTGCGGCGAGGCCGTTGTCGAGGTCCACCCAGTCGCTGCCGACGACGATGGGGTCGCCCAACGCCACGCGGCGCAGGGCGTCGTTCTTATCCTTGGCGCCGATGTCGAGGAACACCTCGTCGATGGCGGGCTCCGCCTTCGTGTCGGAGAACGTCCCGACTACGCCATGCACGATCCCATCGCGGCCGACGATCTGGACGTGCTGTGATTGCAGCAGATGCCGTCGGATTCCACCCACGCTGGCGACATGCAGAAACCCGTTGTCGGCGACGTGCTTCACGATGAGACCGATCTCGTCGATGTGCCCGACGAGCATCGCGCGGTTGTCCGCAGACTCGTTCACGACGGCGACGGCGCTCCCCATCGCGTCCTCGTGCACGGCTTCGGCGGCTCCGTCGACGCGCTCGCGCCACACTGCCTGCGCGCGGCTTTCATATCCTGAGACGCCTGGCGCCGCTAGGAGCCGCTTGAAGTACGCGAGTTGCTCTGTCGTCATGCTGACCTCATTTCAGGTCGTCGCTGCGCTGACACGTGTCACGAGGTACTGCGGGAAGCGCTGGTTCCATGAATCGATGCTGTATGCCGTGGCTTGCCGCACGATCTCGCGCCGCCAGACGCCGCTTGATGGGATGCCCACCGGAAGACGCTCGGCTAGATAGCGGTTGAGCTCCCCAAGCAGGGCTTCGTCCAGGTCCGGTGTGCCGACGATCACGTAATACCCGACCACATCGGCGAGGCGGTCGGCGGCCCATTCGTAGAGGAAGGTGTCGTGGTACTTCCTCACCAAGTCCTCACGTTCGTTGGCCCGCAAGAGCCAAGGGGCGCCCGTCTTCCCTGGCCCTCTGGCGGGCGGGTTCTTGATCTCGACGAACATAGACTGGCCCGGCACATCGATGATGAAGTCCACGCATCTCAGATGGCAGTGCGTGAGCTTGTGAACGGAAGGCCGGTCGAATCGCCGAATCGCCCCTGGTGGCCCCGCGATCTCTAGGTCGCCTTCACGCAGTGAGGTCATCGCTCCATCGCCTCAAGAGAACGGGTGACCTCGCGGTCATACAGGTCAGTGAACGTGTCCCCAATCGCGTTGGGGTGGATGTCGCGGTAGGAGTCCGTCGAGTTGCACTCGACCTTGTTCGTCTCCTCGCTGCGGTGGAGAGCGTGGTACGTGATCTTGTCCTCAAGCGTGCTTTGGAGATCCAGTTCCTTGAGGCTCACGTAGTCGTGCGTGGCGAGGATAATCTGCACGCCTCTTCGCTGGAGTCCAAGTAGGGTCTTTATGACCGGCCGGTACAGCTGCGGGTTAAGGTTCGTCTCTGGCTCATCCCAGAAGAGCACGGAACCAGGCCGCAACGACCCGTTCCGCAAGAGGAGCCAAAGCAGGCCAAGCCTACATATCCCCTCGGCCACTAGGGCGAACACCACCTCCTCGTCGCCGGTTTTCAGGAAGAACTCCTCGCTTCTGACAATGACCGTCCCGCCCATGTGCGCTTCGAGCAGAGCCCCCGCATCCGCATCCGCATCAGCGGGCTCTCGGAGGGGTGGGAGGTATGCCGCGGTAAGGATGTCGTCGTAGGTGCTTTCGAAGTGGATTGCGCGGTATGCGTACAGCGAGCGGAATCCGGGAGCGTGGGACAGCCACTCCTTCACAGGGATGTACACGGTCTGGATGGGTTCGGCGAGCCATTCTTCCCCGTCGATCGCGCGCCCAAACCACGGCTTCTCCGGCCCTGGCCCACCAAACGTAACGGAGATATCGTGTGCACCCGCCTGAACGTGGGCGCTTGCGCGCCCATCTGCTCTATGATGCCTGATGAGCTCCCCGATCTCCTTGCTCGAGGTCAGGAACAGATCAAGCAGTCGGGCAGGGAATTCGCCGCTGTTTTCACCTGCGAGCTTACAAGCCGCATATGCAACCTTCATCAGATGCGTCTTGCCCGTGCCGTTGGTACCCACCAGCACGTTGATTCCTGGCGAGAACTCGACGCGCAGGTCGTCGAACGCCGTGAACTGCTTCAGATGGATGGCGGTCAGACTCACGGGGTCTATCCCTTCGCAACCGTTACAGCGCCAGTCGCGCGATCACCGCGTCCGTCATCTCGCGCGTCCCGACGACATCAAGCCCCTCCTGCCGAATATCGCCCGTGCGGAAGCCGTCTTCGAGCGCCTGATCGACCGCGTCGTCGATCGCCTGCGCTTCCGCGTCGAGGCCGAAGGAGTGACGTAGCATCATCCCAGCGGTGAGGATCATCCCCAGCGGGTTGGCTTTGTCCTGCCCGGCGATGTCCGGCGCGGTGCCGTGGATGGGCTCGTAGAGCGCGTGGTCGCCATCGCCGTAGCTCGCCGACGGGAGCATGCCCAGCGACCCGGCGAGCGCCCCCGCCTCGTCCGACAAGATGTCGCCGAACAGGTTGCCCGTTACGAGCACGTCGAACTGCGACGGACGGAGGACCACCTCCAGCGCGCACGCGTCGATGAGCAGGTGATTCGTCTCGACCTCGGGGTAATCGTCTGCCACGCGCAACGCTACCTCGCGCCACACGCGGGAGGCCTCGATCATGTTCGCCTTGTCCACCGACGTAACGTGGTTGCGGCGACCCCGCGCGAGTTCATACGCAGCGCGCAAGATACGCTCAATCTCCGCTTCGGTGTACGTCATCGTGTTGTAGCCGCGCCGTCCGTCCGGTCCTTCCTCAATGCCGTGCGGCTCGCCGTAGTAGATGCCGCCAGCAAGCTCACGAACGATGACGAAGTCCAGCCCCTCGCCGACGATACGTTCCTTGACAGGCAACACGGGCGCCAGGCTCTTCCTCGCACGCACGGGGCGCAGATTCACGAACAGGTCGAACTCCTTGCGGATCGTCGCGAGGGCGCGTTCGGGTCGCTCCGGCGCGGGAACGTGGTCCCACTCTGGGCCCCCGCATGCGCCAAACAGCACGACCCCCACCTCGTCGAATAGCTCCATGGCCTCGTCGGGCAACGCCACGCCGTGCGAGTCGATCGCGCATCCGCCAACGAGCGTCGTGTCGTACGTGAACGTATGCCCGCAACGACTCTGGATCTCCGCGAGAACCCGGAGCGCCTCGGGCATCACCTCTTTGCCGATGCCATCCCCCGCCGCTACTGCTA
This sequence comes from uncultured bacterium, assembly GCA_964473525.1. GTDB lineage: Bacteria > Poribacteria > WGA-4E. Next base: position 106,954 of record CAYYPK010000021.1, on the reverse strand, counting down.
CACGCGCGTCCATCTACCGCACCTCCTACCGCACCGCCGCAAGTACCACTGCGAGACCGTCTTCGTCGTTCGTGGGAGCCACGTGGTAGCCCATGTGCCTCAATTCCTCGTGCGCGTTCCCCATGACGACGGGATGCCCCGCGTATTCCAGCATGTCGATGTCGTTGAAGTTGTCGCCGATCGCCATGATCTCATCACGCGGTATCCCGCCGCGCTGCGCCAGGAACCGCAGCGCGAGGGCCTTAGAGACCTTGGGATGCGCGACCTCAATCTGCGCGACGCCCGACGACAGCTCCTTGATGACGCTCGCCCGGTCGCCGAATTCCTTCGCGAGGGTGTCCACCATCGCGTCGGCGTCGGCAGCCGTTGTCGTCACCATGACCTCGACCGCGTCGCTGTCCAGGTCGACGGCGACATCGTTCAACACCTGGAAGTATTGCGTATTCCGGTCGTAGTAGGTCGTCGCGAAGTGTCGCACGCCCTCCGGGGCGGAGTCGGGGGCCTCGCAGAAGATGCGCGAGTCGCCGTTGTCCGGCTCGTCGACGTAGATCCACGGGAAGCCGCCGTGCGTCTTCCCCAAGGCGCAGGCGCGATGCACATGCTCCGCCCCAAGCGTCTCGCGATAGACCGTGGACCCGTCGAGATGGCGAAGCGCGGCTCCGTTGTGTACACCCAAAAGCACCGGGACGGTGAGCTCGCGAGCTACCTCAACGGCGCTGATGAACCGCCTGCCCGTGACGAGGGCGAGCGTCTTCCCAGCCGCGTGTAGCCGCTCCAGCTCTCGATGTGTCGCGGCCGGTATCTGCCCCGACGAATCGAGCAGCGTGCCGTCGATGTCGATGGCGATGAGCCGCACGTTCCGCATGGTGGAGCTCATCGCGTGACGCGATCTACGATGTCCGCGACGTCATCGTAGTGCGGGCTCAGCGCGTGGTATAGATCCTGGTAGACGCGGTAGTACTCGTCGTAGATTGGGACGTTTTCCATCGCCGGTTGGACCTGCGTTGTCGGTGTGATGAGCGCGTCTGCCGCAGACTCGCACGAGTCGTACACGCCCGTGCCGACCCCCGCCAGGATCGCCGCCCCGAATGCTGGCCCTTCGGCCTGATTGATGGTCGCGACGGTGGCGTCGTAGATGTCCGCCTGCATCTGTCGCCAGAACTCGCTGCGCGCTCCGCCACCCGAGGCAGTGATGTGCGTCACGTCCACGCCGAGATCGCGGATGATCTCCAGCGAGTCGCGCATGCCGTACGTGATGCCTTCCATGGTCGCGCGGGTGATCTCGTCCTTGCCGTGCCGCAGCGATAGGCCGAAGTAGACGCCGCGCGCGTTCGCGTCCGCGTGGGGCGTCCTCTCCCCAGCGAGATAGGGCAGGAAGATGCAGCCCTCGCTCCCGACGGGAGCGTTCGCCGCGCGCGCGGTCAGCAGCTCGTAGGGATCGACGCCCTCGGCTTCGGCGCGGGCGATCTCCTCGGCGCCCAACGCGTCGCGGTACCAGCGGAAGGCTCCCGCCGCCGACAGCATGACGCCCATCGTGTACCACTTGTCCGGCACGGCGTGGCAGAAAGTGTGCGCCCGCAGGTCGGGATCGACAAGCGGCTCGTCCGTGTGCGCCAACACCACGCCCGATGTCCCCAGGCTGGCGCTGACAAGTCCTTCTGAGACGATGCCGGTGCCGACGGCTCCGCAGGCGTTGTCCGCGCCGCCACCCACGATAGGCGTGCCGGCGAGCAACCCCGTCTGTTCCGCGACCGACGACGTCACCTTCCCGCACACGTCCACCGACTCGTACGCCGGGGGCATCCACTCGGTCGGTATCTGCAAGGCGTCCAGTACTGTCTTGGACCACCGACGCTCGCGCACGTTGAATAGGAGCGTCCCGGCAGCGTCGGACACCTCCATCGCGAGGTCGCCCGTCAGGCGGAACCGCACGTAGTCCTTCGGCAGCAGGATGTGCCGCGCGCGTTCGTAGACCTCCGGCTCGTGCTCGCGCACCCACAGCACCTTCGGCGCCGTGAAGCCCTCCAGCGCGGGGTTGCAGGTCTCCTCGACGAGCGTCTGATGACCCACGGTCTCCGTGATCTGATAGCACTGCTCTGTGGTGCGCACGTCGTTCCACAGGATCGCCGGGCGCAGCACGTCGTGCGACGCGTCGAGCATGACGAGTCCGTGCATCTGCCCGGAGAATCCTAGCCCCTTCACGTCACCGGGATTCACGCCGGATTCGCTCATCACGCTGGCAATCGTCGCTACCGTCCCCTTGACCCAGTCCTCGGGATCCTGCTCGGACCACTTGGGTCGCGGGGTCGAAAGCGGATACTCCTCCGACGCGCTCGCTACGAGCGTCCCGTCCTCATCGACGAGGATGGTCTTTGCCCCCGTCGTCCCAACGTCTACGCCTATCAGATACGCCATGATGAATCCCTGTTTCCGCCCGGCTCGCTGAACTGTCGGGGCCAGGCCGCGTGACTACCAATGGTAGACGGTGGGCGCCGCCGTTGCATCCGCCATCTGAGCCAACCAGTCGCGCGGTCGCCGGGCATTAGATCGCGCGCCGGCTCGATCTCAGAGCAGGGCCGACCCACGCCGAGAGGATTCGTGGCCGATAGGAAGCGACGCATACCGCCGCCTCCGATCTCTGGTACGACATCGTCGCACCGCGACCGGTAGGGGGACAGGCATGCGCCACGTCGCCTCGCGGCTTCGCATTCCAGGCCTACGGACTGCTACTCGCGCCTCTTCAGGTCCGCCCACAACGCGGTCAGCTTGTCGTCGGACGACACGGCCGCGATCCCAAGGTAGTGGTTCAGGAGGTACTCGCCCATGACCGCGCCCCATGAGATATCAGGTGACGGGATGTCGAGCACGTACGCCTGCACGAAGATGCCGAGCCGGCCGCCAGTCTCGCTGTTGACGATCACGCCCGGATCGACGCGCAGATCCTCCTCGGTGTTCTCGGCGAGAGCCACGTCGAGTTCCCAGGGAGAACCATCGTAGTCCTCGAGATGGAACGGGTAGGACGTGCCGAACTCCTCGATGCTGGGAGCGATGTCCTGGCCTTCCGCAGTGGGTGTCATGACGACGGGTTCAGCGCGCCAGTTGTCGCCTTTGCCCTGCCAGACGAACGCGGCCGGGACGTCGATGATGTTCTTCAGAGCTGAAGTCTCATTGGCCTCCTGCCCACCCTCGATGGAGTAGAACGTGTATTCCCCCGTGTTGATGTCGGTGTTGCCCGCATCCAGGAAGTCCTCGATGAGAGAGCCGTCGACTTGGCCTGCATAGAGGGTTGTTGGCAGCGCGCCAGCCAAGATGAGCACGTGGAGTTCGCCGCCCTTGTGATCCTCGACCCAGCTCGCGACCGCGTCAATCTCGCCGGGAGCAAACGTCTCGAAGGAAACTGCGCCTTGCAGTTGGTCGGTCAGCTCTACGAACTCCTCGTCCGCGCGGCCTGGGGCCACGGATGCCCCTCGGTGTAGATGCCGACCTCGAAGCTCGCGGCACGCACAGAGATCGCGGCGAACACCATCATCGCGTACAGACCAAGCTGTCCAACATGCTTCATCGCTAGCCTCCTCATGCCACGGAGTGTCCTCATTCCCTTGGCAGGCGGCCAGGCGCCCTGTGGCTGCCAGGCACGCCTCAGCCTCCTCATTTCTATACAGCGCCGACATGCATTGCACAACTCCCGGAGGGACGCGTGAACCCCGTTGCGCAGGCCTGCTTTACGCTCGGGGCGTTGCGGGATCCACGGACGCTGGACGCTCTTCGCGCCGTAGCGGAACTGCGCACGCGCCCGCAGCGGGCGCCCGGCGCCCACACGATGGCGCAGCATGCGATACAGGCTCCCGCGAAGTTCGACACGCCAGCGCTTGCGCCGATGTGGATCCAGCTGCGGGATGGGAAGCTGGACCTACCAGCAGAGCGACTCGGCAAGCTCGGAGATCGCCGCGCGATGGCGCCGCTACGGGCTGACGCTGTCAACTCCGGCCACATCGCGGCGGCGAAGGCCCTCGCCGAACTAGGCGACGACGATGCCATGCGGCGCCTGCGGTGGGACATGCTCAGGAGCATGGGCCCTGACGACGAGTCCACCTGACATGTCTCGAAGGGCCGAGCGCTGCTATTGCCCGACGATGGCCTCGCGGGTCATCTGCGCCACGAGCATCCTGCCGTGCGCTGGCAAGCAGTCTTGACGGCGGGAGAGGAGGGTCGGGCGGATGTGCTCGCCGCGGCGTTGGACGACCCAGACGTCAGGATTCGACGGCAGGCTGCAGGCAGCCCTGCCGGCTGTGACACCGCACAACGGATATTGTATCCTCTACCGACAGTAAACGCCTTAGGAGCCCCTCAATGTGTGTCTCCCGCGCCTGTTTCGTCGCAACGCTTCTGTGCCTGGGCGTCGCAGTTGCACAGGGCGACACGCTCAACGCCTCCATGCCCAAGGACGAACTCGCCGAGGGCGTCCTGCGCCTGCTGACAGATCCAGACGGGTACCCATGGGGTCATAGCTTCCGACACAAGCGTCAGGGCGAAGTGAGATACGGACTCACCGCGCTGGGCGACGACGCCAGCGTGCTGCTGGTAGAGGCATTGGGCTCCTACGAAGTGGCCACGCGTTTCAACGCCGCGCGGCTGCTACGCGACTTCGGAGATGGGGGTGCGCGTGACGCGCTGCGAAAGGCGTATCTCGCTGAGCCGCACATCGGCGTACGTCGCGTGATGGCCGCCGCCATGCAGCAGCTGTCGGCCGACACCGTGCCAGGCATGCTGGTGGAATCGCTCGGCGCCACTGCAGCCAAGAACATCCACGACGACCGCATCCGAGGGCTGCTTCGCCTCGAGGACGCACGGGCTCTCCCGTACGTCCAGGGGTTCGCGTACACCGAGGAAGCCCCGGGTGTAGACGCGGCGCTTGCCGCTCTGCATCTCGTCGAAGCCGGTGACCGCGATGCCATCCCGCTCCTCGTGAAGCACTACGAGGCCGCGCCTCCGGGGGAGCCACCATCTACCGTGTGGAGCCCCGCGCGGGTAGTCACCGCGTTGAGAGGGGTGGACGCGGAGAGCGCCATTCCCGCAGCCGCGCGGGCGCTGCAGGACTCCAGGGATCCCGTTGCGGCGTGGCGGGCACGTGGCCCTCTGAGTGCAGATCTCGTGCCGGACCTCCTCGGCCGCCCAACGAGTGGGGAGGCTAGAGATCCGGACGCGCTCTACCGGGCGCTCCGGGAGATCCATTGGGGCCCTGGTACCTCAGGACGGAGAGGGACGCCTCCCTCCGGCGAACACGTGGACATCTACGGCGAGTTCTTCCTCGACCCGACCAGCGCCGCTGAGCCGGGCTCACCCAGCAGCAGCGACGGACGGCTGCGGCAACTCCTCGCTGAGATACTGGCGTCGCTAGGCGAGGAGGGTAGGGACTATCTCCGGCAGGGCGTGCGTATCCCCCACTGCCATCGCGAAGCGCTCGGCGGGCTAGCGTCCTACTACGACATGCCAGCCCTGCAACGCATCGCGGGGTTGGCGGCGGATCTTGGGTACGCACACCGCGACGCCGCTCTCTCCGAGCTCGCCAAGATATCGGAGTGGCGCCAGGAAGCGGCGGAGCCGCTCTGGCTGGCGCTGGCGGCGGACGATAGCATCGACGCGGTGACCGCCTACGCGTTCTACACGTTGCAACATCCATCGCCGCATGCGCAGGCGCTCCTGGCCACGCTTTTGGATGTTAGTTCCCCCGACGTACGGACGAGAGCGGGTAACGTCCGAGAGCGCCTCCAGGTCCGCGGGTGGAACCCCGGGCCTCCACCAGAAGGACTACAGATACAGATCGCCACGGATCGTCCGTCCTACCGCTACAATGCGCCAGCGACGCTCACGGTCGAGTTCACGAACACCGGCGACACGCGCATCCCACTCGACGCCTTCGTCTTCGACAGCCCGGACCTATTCGACGGGGCGCGCCGCGAGTCGGAACTCTACAGTATCGAGCTCGTTCAGCCGGATGGCAGCCGTCGTACATGCCCCCAACTCCGCTGGGGGTCCAGCCATATCAATTGGCCGCGTGGCGGTCGCACGCTGGAGCCGGCCGCCCGGATCACCACTCAGACAGACATGCGCAGGTATTGCCGACCCGCGCAGCCAGGCCTCTACCGAGCGCGGCTGACCTACGGAAGCGAACCCGACGTCGTTCCCGTTGTCCGGTCGAACTGGGTCGAGTTCGTCGTCGAGCCGCCGCCTGCGGAGCAGGTCGACAGGCTCGTGTCGCGGCTAGACACGGACGGCATGAAGAGAAGCGACATCGCGCGTATCACGCGCATCTCGTTCATGCTCGGAGAGCTGCGCGACCCGCGCGCGATAGACGCTCTACGCGCCGTCGCCCTGCTACCCATGAGACTGCCTGTGATAGGCTCCACGCGTGAAATGGCCGGTCTGGCCGCGCGTGCGCTCGCGAAGTTCGACACGCAAGAGCTTGTGCCGATGTGGATCGAGTTGCTGCATGGCGAACGCCGCCTGCCACCTGAGCAGCTTGCCAAGTTGGGGGACAAGCGGGCAATGGCTCCCCTCCGCGCGAACGCGCTCAATGACGGCAATATGGCGGCCGTGACCGCGCTTGTCGCACTTGGTGACGACAGCGTGCTCCGTTTCCTCAGGTCGGACCCGCTGCACAACATGGATCCCAGCGACGAGTCCACGTGGCGGAAGTCGGAGACGCTCGCCCTGCTGCTGCCCACCGAAGATCTGTCGGATCGCCTGGGCCACGAGCATCCCGCAGTGCGAGGCGCTGTCGTGTCCGCAGCGAGCCAAGAACGTCGCGTGGATATACTAGCCAGCGCGGTCGAAGACGCAGACGTGAGGATTCGGTGGCGGGCAGTCGCGGTCCTCGCCCGGTGGAAGCACGCGCCAGACTACCCCACAGAGGGAGACGCGGAGCGCGTCAACGCGCTGAGGGCCGCGCTGGACGATCCCGAGGCGGACATCCGACGCGGCGCCGCACGTGGTCTGGCGCGTGTGGGCGATGGCTCGGGCGAAGCTATCCTCCTCGAGGACCTGACCGCGCGCGACTACAAGACGCGGGTGGCGGCGCGCCCCGCTCTAACCAGCCTGCACCGGCGCCAATGATGTCTCACGCAGCCTACGCGTGAGCAAGCTGGACGAACACGAGGTCGGGTCGCGCGGGACACGGGTGATGTACCGACCGGCATACGTGGAGAACGACGATGAATGGCCGCTGCTTGCGTCTTGGTGTGGCGAGTCTGTGCGTCATCGCCGCACTCGGCGCCGCGGACGCGGACGACGGCGCCAGGGCCCGTGAGCTGACTGCGTCCGGCGTCTTGCGACTGCTGACCGGTCCCGACGGATACCGCAAGGGCGGAGGCTTCGGCTTAGCGCGACGTGGGGAGGCGCGATACGACCTATGGACCCTCGGGGACGACGCCAGCGGCGTCCTTGTCGACGCCCTGCATTCCGACCAACGCATCGTGCGACTCGACGCCGTGGGCCTGCTCAACGACTTCGCGGACGAAAGCGTCCGGGAGCCGCTGAGAAGGGCGTTGCTCGCGGAACAGCACGAGAGCGTAAGACACATGATGGACGACGCGATGGGGCGTCTGTTTCCCGGCGCCATGGCGGACATCCTGGTGGAATCGCTGTCCCACACCGCTGCCAAGGACATCTACGACGACCGCGTACAGCGCCTGCTCGGTTACCAGGAGGCGCGGGCGCTGCCGCGCGTGTGGCGATTCGTCGCTACCGAGGGCGCGCCGGACGCTGCCGCGGCGTTCGCCGCGTTGTGCCTCGTCGAGGCCGGCGACCGCGACGCCGTCCCGCTACTAATGCAGGCGTGCGAAGCCGTGCCGCCGAAGGCGCTGATAGGCAAGTGGGGCTATGCGAGGGTCATTTCCGCCCTGGTCGCGATCGACGACGAACGCGTTGGTGAGGTCCTGGCGACAGCGCTGCGGAGCACGAACGACGCCGTCACGATGACGAATCTGCCACACGTGCTGGGCGCACGGCTCGTGCCATATCTGCTGGGCGGCGACCTGCACGCGGATCGGGCGCGTCCCACCAATCTCAACGCGGCGCTCACCGCCATACACAGAGGCGGCGGCCCGACGCGATGGGATGGCGTCCCCCCGTCCATCGAGCACGTTCACCTGTATGGCGCGGCTTTGCTCGACGCGGGCGCCACCATCGAGCGGTACTCAGCCGACAACGCTGACGCGCGGCTGCGCAGGGCTCTCGCTGATATCCTGGCGTCTCTCGGACCCGAGGGAAGAGCGTACCTGCGACAAGGCGTCCTCCAACCGCACAGCCACCGCGAGGCGCTACAGGCCTTGGCCTCGTATCACGACAGAGCGGCGCTCCGGGACATCGCTGGTCTGGCATCTGACCGTGGGTACCCGCACCGCGCGGCTGCCCTGAGAGCGCTCGCCGAGATTTCTGAGGCGCTGCCGGAGGAGGCCGAGCCCTACTGGCTAGTTCTGGCCCGTGACAAAACCATCGACGCGGCAGTGCACTACGGGAACTACGTGTCCCGCGTCGACGCCAATCCTTCGCCCCGCGCGCAGGCGCTCCTAACGACACTCCTGGCGGCTAGCGACCCGGAGGTACAACGGAAGGTTCCTCTGCCGCGCTCGCGGCCGCGTGGCGCCATCACCGCGGACATGCCCGAAGGGCTGGAGATACGCATCTCCACGGATCGCCTGTCGTATGCGTACAACGCCCCGGCTACGATGGCGGTCGAGCTGGTTAACAGCGGCGCCAAGCCCATACTCCTCTATAAGCGGCTGTTCGATAGCGCGGAGGACATGTCGAAGTACCTCAGCATCGATCTGGTGATGCCGGACGGCGACCGACGGACGTACATCGAGCATGCGCGTAGCCCTGACTGGGTCATTGGACCGAGTCATACACACCGCTCGGGCCCAGGTGGCTACGTGCGGCTGGATCTCGCCCAGACGTTGGAGCCGGGCGACCGCGTCTCCGCGGAGATCGACCTGCGCAAGCACTGCCGACCCGCACAGCCCGGCGCGTACCGCGCGCAGCTCATCTACGGAAGACCGGAGCATGACCGACGTCTGCGGGAGGCGATGGCTGGCGGGCCGTTGCCCGTCGTCCGGTCCAACTGGGTGGAGTTCGTGGTCCAACCTCCCCCTGACGAGCAGGTCGACAGGCTGGTGTCGCGGCTGGATGTCGACACGCTCACAAGCAAGGATTCCGCGCGCGTAGTGCGAATCTGCTACATGCTCGGGGAGTTGAGGGATCCACGCGCGATAGACGCCCTTGTCGCTGTCGCTGGGCTACGCAAGCAGCGACGAGTTTTACGCAGGAAGCAACACATGGCAGGGCATGCACTCATGGCGCTTGCCAAATTCGACACGCCGGAGGTCGTACCCGTGTGGGTCGGCATGCTGGACGGCAGGCACGACCTACCAGCCGAACAACTCGGGAAGCTGGGGGATCGCCGTGCCATTGCGCCCCTCCGTCGGAGAGCCCTCAACGATGGTCACATGGCGGCGGCGCGGGCGCTCGCGGAACTGGGCGACGACAACGTGATCCGTTTCCTGCGTTGGGACGCGCTGAACGGTATGGACGCCAACGACGAGTCCACTTGGAGCGGCGCCAAGGCTCCCGCTTTGGCACTGATGTTACGCGGGGAGGTTTTGGCGGATCGCCTGCGCCACAAGCATCCTGCCGTGCGGAAGCGCGCAGTGTCGATCGCGAGCCAGGAAGGGCGCGTAGATGTCCTCGCCATGGCCCTTGCGGATGCGGACGCGCGGGTGCGCCTCCATGCGGTCGACGCGCTCGCGGGCCAAGATCTCCCTCTGAACGACGACACGGGGAGCCGCGCGATATGCGTTGATGCCCTGAATCAGGCGCTCGCCGACGCAGAACCGGACATCCGACGGGCGGCGGCGCGTGGGCTCGCGCGTCTCGGCGACGCCTCGGTCGAGGCCCTGCTTCGCGAGAATCTGACCGTCCGCGACTACAAGACACGTGTGGAGGCGCGCGCCGCCCTCAACCAGCTGCGCCGTAGCCTTTGACTGACGACGTTCTTAGACCTTGCGGCCGGCAGAGGGCTGCGCTATGCTATTACGTAGTAGCATGGCACAACCACGGGAACGGAGGACTCGATGAACGCCCAGATAGACACCGCGCACAGCGGCATCGGCGATCTGAGAGACGCGGTTGCGGCGCTGACGGAGCGCCTCCAAGCGGTCGAGGCGCGCGTCGGCGCCGACCAACCGGAACCGGCCGCAGGACAGGACGACGAGCGATCCATCATCGCCGTCACGAAGCTGAAGGGCTTCTGCTCCCACGGCGGGCGCATCTTCACCCATGAGACTGGGTACTGTGGAAAGGGCACGCTGAGCACGGATCGCTCCGTGTTCTACGTCCCGACACCAGACGTGGAGCAGAATCGCGAGGAGCCACCGGAGACCATCGAAAGCCTGTTCACGCCGTTGGGCAACCGACAGCGCGTGGTTCTGTTGCGCGCGCTGCACCACGACACGCCCATGGGCGCGGGCGCGTTGCGGGACGCCAGCGACCTCACGGAGGGGCAGTTCTACCACCACATGGGCGAGCTCCACGCCCAGGGGTACGTCGCAAAGGGCGGTCAGGACCGGTATGAGCTGTCCGAGAAGGGCAAGCTCATGCTCGTGGTGGCCGAAGCGTTGGCAGCGGACTTGGCGGGCTCGCGGTAGGCGTTAGTTCGCCGCCGCGTGGGCGTCGACCCGCGGCGCTACGACGGCGCGGATCATCCAGTCGAACGCGCCCTGGACATCGCCGACGTGCGATCCAGGTAGCGCGCGCTTCGAATGGCTCTCCGTGACGCTCTCGTCGTAGCCGACGTAGACCCCCTTCGTCCGGTGAGGATCGAACGTCACGCACACGTGGAACTGCTCGGGAACGGACATGGGTGGCACGTCGACGAAGACCCACGCCCACTGCCCACGCGTGAACCGCGAATATGGGGCGCCGACCTGCGTGAGCACGTTCATGTCGGCGTCGGCGATGTAGACCTGAAAGTCCTCGTCGGGAGGCTGCGGATTGCCGTACCGGCTGCCGTAGACCTGCACCCGCGTAACGTCCCACTCGCCGTCCGGGCGGTCGAACAGCACGGCATGACCGGACCCAGCGATGCTACGCCTCCCCTCCATCGTCCCGTCGTCGTGCTTGAGCGTCACAACGGACTGGGACGATGGCGCGGAGGCGCCACCACCCTCGACGAGGTTCCGCGGGGCAGCACATGCCAGCCACGCCACGCCGCATATCAGACACAGGCTCAGGGCGAACGCATCGCGGTCCATGTCGAATCTCCAAGACTTCGCCGGGCGGTTAGGCGAAGTATAGTGCGCCGACATCCGACTCGCACGCGGCCGGGTCGCCAAATGCGTGCATCGCCTGGGCTGGCGCCCCACAATGGAGCGTGGGAAAGACCGACGGGTCGAAGACGGGAGTAGTGATGTTCGAGAACGAGGAGACCGAGCAGGGGGAATGGGACCGGCAGGACGACGAGTTCCGCGATTGGGTAACTCGGGATGGCTCGTCTGGCTATCCCGCGGAAGCCGGACGCTACCACCTATATGTATCCCTGGCGTGCCCTTGGGCGCACCGGACGATCATCGTTCGCAAGCTCAAACGGCTTGAGGACGCCATCGGCATGACGGTCGTCGATCCGGTTCGCACCGAGCAGGACGGCTGGGAGTTCCGGGCTGGTCCAGGCCACTCCGAGGATCCCGTCAACGGCTGGCGCTACTTGAAGCAGGCGTACGCTGCGACGAGGCCTAGCTTCCAGGACCGCGTGACGGTGCCGGTGCTGTGGGACACGCGGACGCAGCGCATCGTCAGCAACGTCGACGAAGACATCATGCGCATGCTGAACAGCGCCTTCGACGACCACACGGACGTGGACCTGGATCTCCTGCCACCCGACCTGGAGCCGGAGATTGATCGGGTCAACGCGTATATCTATCCGAACGTGAACGACGGCGCGTATCGGTGTGGAATGGCATCCACGCAGCACGCCTACGAAGCCGCCTTTCGCGCCCTCTTCGACGCCCTCGACCGCCTGGAAGAACGCCTGTCCAGGCGCCGTTACCTGGTCGGCGGCGCCATCACGGAAGCAGACTGGCGTCTGTTCCCAACGCTGATCCGCTTCGACGCCGTGTATCACGGTCACTTCAAGTGCAACCTGCGCCGCATCGTCGACTACCCGAACTTGCACGGCTACATGCTCGATCTCTATCAGCAACCGGGCATCGCGGAGACCGTCAACTTCGACCACATCAAGAGGCACTACTACATCACGCATGACGACATCAATCCGACCGGCGTTGTCCCCCTCGGCCCGGCGATGGACCTCATGGAGCCGCACGGCCGGGAAGCCCTGTCGTAGCGCATCCACCATCGCAGCGTTCGTCCTCTGCATCGCCGCGATCTGCCATGCGAATGCCGCCGACTTCCTCGTGGACAACGAGACGTGGGCGATCCGCGTGTCGCCGGAGACTCTGGCTATCACAGCCACGCCGCGCGGCCTTGGTGAAGTTGTCGTCGCGGAGTCGCAGGTGGGCCTTGGCCCCGTCTCGGACGAGAGACTCGACTGGAACCGCGCAACATGGTCTCTGCCGGATGTCGGCATCTCCGTCGCGTTGGACCTGGACGGCGGCGACCTGACCGTGCAGTTCGTGTCGGACCGCGTGGGTGAGTTCCGCTGGCCGCACGTCGTGGACCATGCCGCCCGCGGATATATACTGCCCCTGCACGAGGGAAGCTACGTTCCCCGCGACCACCTGGAGTGGCGGCGCTACCTTGTGGATCGCGGCAAGACTAACACGACCGAAGGTCTCTCGATGCCGTTCTGGGGCGTCGACTACGGCGACTACACGCTGACCTACATCGCGACGAACCAACTGAACAACGCCTACTGGTTCGAGGAAGACGGCGACTGGATGTCGCTCCGCTTCGCCCACGAGTTCACCCGCAATTGGGAACGCAAGGAGTACGGCTTCGTCGTCCGTCTGGGCGGGCCGTCGCCGGTTGAGCCGGCGCGCAACTACCGCGAGTGGCTCATCGAACGCGGCGAATTCGTGTCCATGCGCGAGAAGGTCGAGCGCACGCCTGATGCGGCGAAGCTGCTCGGCGCCGCGCACATCTACCTGTGGGGCGACAAGCTCCTTACCCGTCACGATGTCCGCGACTGGCCCGCGTTCGTAGCTGCCCTGCGGGCCGCCGACTCGCCGCCCGTCGCGCGGCTCGTTTCTCGGCTGAGTGACGACGCCAGGGACGCTCTGGGAGAGATCGACGCAGACGGCATCGTCTACAAGTACCTGAAGGACGCCCTGACGGACGGCGTCAGCGAGGCGCTACGCGATCCGAAGTACTACGACGAGGCCGCGTGGCGCGGCCTTGAGGTTGGCAGCGAAGTCGCCTCTCTCCTCACGAGCGACCGCGGCGCGCTAGGCGAACCGGACATCTACAGACTCAACAGCCTGCTGCTGGCGGCGGCGGTTCCCGACCTACTGCTTTCGCCAGAGACATGGGGCGACGGGGTCTCGACGAAGATGATGGATCGGTTCATCGCCGACGGCTTCGACCGCCTGTGGCTAGGTCTCGACTCCTGGCAAGGTGGGTTCCGCCATCCCGAGGCGATCGCCCGCGCGCAGGACGCAGGCTATCTGATAGGCCCGTACGACTCTTTCCACAGCATTCACGACCCCGACGAGGAGGACACCTGGGAGACGGCGCAGTTCGACCGGGAACTCTACGAGACGGGGGGAATCATCCGAGCGGATGGATCCCACAAGCGTGGGTTCAAGCAGAAGGGGTACAACCTCAGCCCCATAGCCGCGCGCCCGCATGTGGAACGGCGCGTGAACGGCATCGTCGATCTCATGCGGCGGCCGTACAACTCGTGGTTCGTGGATTGCGACGCGTACGGCGAGCTGTTCGACGACTACTCGCCTCTGCATCCCGCCACGCAACTGGACGACATGCGGGAACGGCTGCGCCGCAGCCGTGGGATCGGAAGGTGGTTCAGCCTACGCCGCCTCGACCATCCACTTCGCCCACGGCATGACGACGCCGGTCATCGGATGGGGCGATCCCGCGTTGAAGGACAAGCAGTCGCCGTACTACCTCGGCGGCTACTGGCCACCGGACGGCCCGGCGGTGTTCACGAAGCAAGTACCGCTGAAGCCGGACTTACAACTGCCGTACTTCGACCCGCGTTACCGGCTGCCTCTGTTCCAGACGGCGTTCCACGACTCGGTCGTCACGACGCATCAGTGGGGATACGCCAGCCTGAAGTTCTCCGACCAGATCACGACAACGGCCCTGGTGGAGGCCCTCTACGCCGCGCCACCCATGTACCACATGAACCTAGACGAGTACGGCAAGCATCGGCGGCGGATGTCGAAGCACTACGCCTTCCTGTCGCCCGTGCTGCGCAGGCTCGCGTTCGAGGCGCTCATTGAGTTCAAGTGGCTGACTGACGACCGGCTGACGCAGAAAACCACCTTCGGCGAAGCAGGCGAGATTCTGGCAAACTTCGGCGACGAGCCGCGCGAGGTGGACGGCGTGGTGATCCCGGGGCATGGCGTAGTCGCGCGGCTGGATGGCGTGGTCACGACGTACGTGCCTTAGCCGCTACCGCTCAATCCGGCCCGGCGCCGAGTATACGTTGAACCGCCCATCGCGTAGGAATCCGACGAGCGTCATGTTCGCCTCGAGCGCCATGTCCACGGCAAGACTCGACGGCGCGCCAATCGAGGCAAGCACCGTCACGCCGGCCACCCAGCACTTCTGCACGATCTCGTAGCCCACGCGGCCGGTGACAAGAACGAGATGATCGTCCAGCGGCAGGCGCCCGGCGAGCAGGCTGGCGCCGACGACGGCGTCCGTGGCGTTGTGCCGCCCGATGTCCTCACGACGCAGGACGAGAGCGCCATTCAGGTCGAACAGCCCGGTTGCGTGGATGCCTCCGGTTCGGTGGAAGGTGGACTGTTCCTCGCGCAACCGGGCGCCCAGCCCGTTCAGGACAGAAGCGGAGACGCTCTGCGTCCTCGGCAACGCGGGTAGCGCGCGGGTGAGATCCTCCACCACCGCGCGGCCGCACACGCCACATGCCGACGAGCTCAGGAACGGGCGGCCTCGCGTCAGCTCGGGGAGATTGCAGTCAAGATGCAGTCGTACGATCACACGGTTCTCTCGGTTCTCTCGCGGAACGCGTGGGTCGTCCGTGTGGGACACGGAGAGGACATCCTCGCGCCTTCGCACGACGCGCTCAGCGTGGAGCAATCCGACGGCAAGCTCCGTGTCATTCCCGGGCGTGCGCATCGTCGTCAGCAACGGCAGCGAGGCGCCCCCGTGCTCGACGACGATCTCGAGGGGTTCCTCGACGGCGAGCCAGTCGCCTGTCCTCTCAGAAGCGCCGTTCTCCCATCGCCGCATGTCCACCCGCTCGGAGCGGCGATCCGACGCCATCTGGTACCTTCCACGTTCCGCGTGGGATGCTAGCGCCCGTTCAGTCGCGCGCTATCGGCGGTCGTTGCCCTGATACAGCGGCTCGCCGCGCACGAGAACGCGCTTGTTGTTCTCGAAGTCCACGAGTTCGTCCTGGCTGTGGTAGCCGAGGGTCATGCTGGTCCTGGTTCCATCGGTCGAGTTCGGGCCGACGCCGTGGAAGATCATGCTGTCGATGGCGAGTAGCCCGCCCGCAGGCATGGGAACGGGCACCATCTGCCCGCTGAGCCCTGCTTCCGTCATTCGGTCGGCGCCGTCGTGGCTCGGTGACGTCATGCCCGGCTCCAACACGTGCGTCCCAGGGATCACGCGCGTGCAGCCGTTCTCCATCGTGGAGTCCTCGAGATAGACGAGCACGGTGACGATTGTGCGCGACCATTGCAGCACGTCGCGGTGCAGACGGGCGCTGCCGTCATCGCGCAGGCGCAGCGTGGCGTGATTGTGCCTGTTCCGAATGAACTCAATGTTCGGGCCCAGCAGCGACGTGAGCGGATCGAGAATCTCGTCGGCTTGGATCGTGCGCTCAAAGACGCCTCCCCTACCCCACACGTCTGAGATGCGGACAGGCCTGCCCTTCGTGCGTACGACGGGTTCGACTTCGTTCTCGATGTCCGAGAAGATGGCGTCTCGTAGTTCAGCGGTATGCGCGTCGCTGAGCGTGGTCGGCAGGATGAGGAATCCGTTGTGCCGGAAAAATCTCACCTGTGACGGAGTAAGCGACATGGGTCTCCCTATCCGTACGGCGCCTACGTATGGCGCAGGGCGTCCACGGGCGGCATGTACGCCGCTCGGAACGCGGGCAGTATGCCGGCGATGACGCCGATTATACCCGCAACCAACATCGCAAACAGCGCTGCGTCAAGCGAGACCACGGACGGCCACACGAGTCCTCCAGGCGGCCCGCCGCCACCGCGATTGAGCAAGGAGGAGATCGCGAACGCGGCTATCTTGCCCAAACCCCATCCAACGCCCACCCCGGCCACGCCTCCCAGGGCGCCCAGCACCAGAGACTCAATGAGGAACTGGTACAGGATGTGTATCCGAAACGCGCCCACTGCCTTGCGCAATCCTATCTCGTACGTGCGCTCCGTCACTGACACGAGCATCATGTTCATGATGCCCACGCCCCCTACAACGAGCGCGATGCTGGCGACCCCCGTCAGAAACGCCTTCATCACGAAGCTGACCTTGCCCACCTGCTCCATGATCTGGTCGGACGTCTGGAACCGGAACGCCTGCGTGGCGTCCGGGATCATGTGGCGACGCTGCAAGATCACCTTCACCTCGCGCACGGCCTGCTTCACCTGAAGGGTCGACTTCGCCCGGATGAAGAACACGCCCACGTAGTCGTGGCCGGCGAATCGCTCCTGGAAGGTCGTGAGAGGCAGCAGGAGGTTGTTGTTTGTGCCCGTAAAGTCGGGGGAGTTGTCCGCCTTCTTCTCCATGATGCCTACGATCGTCATCCGCACGCCCGAGATGGTGATCTGCTCGCCAAGAGCGGAGTCGCCCTTGTAGAGATCCCGCTCGATATCCGTGCCGATGACGCAGACGCGTTCCTTGCGTTCAATATCCAGGTCGTTGAGGAAGCGGCCGCGGTCGACGTACCAGTTGTGTCCGCGGTCGTAGTCAGGCGAGGTGCCAATCATGCGCAC
The DNA here is from genome assembly GCA_964473525.1 of uncultured bacterium. GTDB lineage: Bacteria > Poribacteria > WGA-4E. Next base: position 89,783 of record CAYYPK010000021.1, on the reverse strand, counting down.
CTGTTTGTACTGTGCGCCGTGGCGCGCGGTCGACTCCCACCAGTTCTCCGGAGTGACGTACTCGACCGACGGGGCGTCGGCCTCAATGGCGAGGACGTCTCCGTATTCGAGGAACGCTCGGCTCTTGTTGCGGACCCACTTGCCGTCAGGCTGCTGTACCCAGTCGTCGCGCCAGCAGACGATGCCGTTGCCCATCCCCATGTTCTCGAGGAGGCCGATGACCATCTTGTTCAGGCCTTCGCTGACGGACACGGACACCGTCACCGCGCAGATGCCGATGACCATGCCCAGCATCGTAAGCCCCGCGCGGAGCTTCTGCCGGAACAGCGCCGTGAAGCCTTGCAGCAGACTGTGCGTGAAGACCATGCGTCGTCCCGCCTATTGGTGTCGTAGCGCGTCGACAGGCGGCAGTTGGGCGGCTCGGATCGCCGGTCCCAGGCCCGCGAGCACGCCCGTCAGCGACCCAACCGTGACAGACAGCGTCACGGAAGTCCAGGAGAACAGCGACGGCCACTCGCCCTGCTTCATGATGAACTTCACGACGGCAAAAGCTAGAGCCCGCTCGATGAGATAGCCAAACATGATCCCTATGATGCTGCCCACAACGCACAGGAGCACGCCCTCCATGAGGAACTGGATCGCTATGTCCATTCGGCTGGCTCCCACCGCCTTGCGGAGGCCAATCTCGCGGATGCGCTCCGCGACGCTGACCAGCATGATGTTCAGGATGCCGATGCCGCCCACGAGGAGGGACATGCCAGCAATGACCCCGAGCGCGGTCTTGATGGCAGCGCCCATGATGTTCGCCTCGCGTTCCATGTCCGCTGCCTGGGAGTAGATGCGGAAGAAGTCCTCGCCACCGTGGTATCGGCGCAGGACGACTTCCACTTCCTGTTGGGCCCTCTCACGCGTGGACGAGGAAGTCGCTTCGAGCAGGAGGTTGTCGATCCGGCGGCTGCCGAAGAAGGTGCTGTTCGCGGTCGTGATGGGGATGAACACCTGATTGTCCATGCTGCCCGCCGGGCTGTTGCCTCCGCCCTTGGACTCCATGACACCCACGACGGTGAACCGCTGGTTGTTCATGCGCATCTCTTGACCGACCGGGTCAAGGTTGCCGAACAGGTCTCGGGCGACCTCCGTGCCAATCACGACCGCCTTCGTCCAGAAGTCGACGTCTGGTTCCTCGAGGAAACGCCCCGTGTCGGCGACCCAGTCGCGAATCCGGCGATAGACGCCTGTCGTCGCTCGCATCTGCGCGCGCTTGGACCCGCTCTCGGTCTGAAGACCTACGTCTCTCCCAACGTCGGGCGTCACGGACTTCACCGACGGGCATAGTTCCTCAATGAGGGTTACGTCCCGCATGCGCAGGTACTCCTGCGAGGGGTTGCGCATCCACCGGCCCTCGACGCGCACCCACCACGGCCGACGTACGTTGAACGTCGACGTGCCGCCCATCTTGTCCACCTCCGCGAGGACAAGGTGTCGGGCTCCGTCACCGAACGACATCGTACCGATGACGCCGCCAGTGCCGATGATGATGCCTAGCATCGTGAGCGCCGATCGCAGCTTATTGCCGCGAAGCGCGCGCCAACCGGTGAACAGACCCTGTATGAACAGCATGGCGATCCCCGGAACTTCGTGATCGGCGCCTCAAGTCCTAACGACGGCGGGAGCAAAGAGATGACGCCGGCGACACCGCTGCACATGGAGCCGACCTACACACGCCCACGGTTCCATAGACGCAGGGGCCGACGAATGCGTTGAATCGCTGACGCCCTATTGATAGCGCGGTCAACGTGGCCGTGTGACTGAGATGACGGGATGTTACCGGCTGGAAACCATGGAGACGGGAGATGTGTCCAGCAGTTGACGCACAAACTCGCGCACGCCGGAGTTGTCGGTGCGGTCCAGAAGCGCGCGCAGTTCCTCGAGCGCGGGGCCGTCGCTGATCTTTGCCAGCGCCGTCGCGATGGTCAGTTGCAGCGGGACATCCGTGGTCGTTGCGAGGGCGGATACCAACGCGCTACGCGCCAGGTCGCCTCCAATGTCGCCCAGCGCCGTCGCGGCGATATCTTGCGCCCGGAGCGAGGACGTGTCCCCCAGCGATGCCAGGAGAGCAGGGGCCGCGCGTTCACCGATGGTGCTAAGAATGACGCCGGATTTGAAGTGGACGCCAGGATCCTCGTCGTCCATCGCGGCCGCTACCGTCGCGATGTCCGCGTCGCTGAACGCGGACTCCGGCAGTCGCGACGCGAGCGACTCGACGATGTTGATGGCGTTTCGTCGGATCTCCACGTCGGCTTCGTTGGCGGCCGAGACGTGCGGAAGCATCGCCGCCAACAACACGCCTCCATCCTGACTGGCCGCAAGCGCTTCCAGGCCGCCCGCAGCAGTACGCCGCACGGCGGGGTCGTTGGAGGTATCGAGTATCTCAATGAGGCGGTTCATCGCGGAGGCGCTTGCGCCGCCCAACTGGCCGAGGGCGCCGATCGCCTCCAACCGAATGCCCGTCAGTTCGTGCGTGTAGACGTACGTCTCCGCAGAGGACGGAGCCGCCTCCCGCGCCTCTCGAAATCGCTTGACGCTGGGCGCCGCCTGCTCGTCGATTATGGCGACCACGCGGTCGCCGACTTCCAGACCTGAAGAGAACGCGGGACTACGCGCGGGCGTCGCCTCAAAGTCAGCGGTCACGCTCTCTATCCGTGTGCCCGAGAACGCCATGCCGTGCTTAGCCCAGTCGCCGGGGTCGACGGTCGCCAGCTCAATGTGCAGCGTCTGCCCGTCACGTTCCACCTCAATCACCGCGGACGCATCCGACGGATCGGCCTTGCGCACTTCCCAGGCGGACTTGCCAGGGCCCAACGCCTGACGCAGAGCGTCCGTCAGCGAGGTTTCGTTCGCGACGACCGTGCGCGAGACGACGTGCGTGATGAGATCGCCGGTAGCGAGCCCCGTCGACGCGGAAGCCGCCTTCACCACGACTCCAGCAGTTCCCCAACGGTCCTCCAGTTCCGGGTCTAGCCGCGTGACGGTGAGTCCCGAGGCGTCACGATACTCGCGTTCCTCGGCGCACCCCGCGAGCAGAACACCCAGGCCAAGGCACATCAATGCCGAGGCCTTTCCGAGCTTGCGAACGCCTGCCATCAAGACGTCGTACGACACGCTAATCCCTTCCCCGGCCTAGCGTAGCAACACCGCGCGGCGACCACTGCTCGCACGCGATGACCACTGCAATTCCTCGGCCGTGGGTTCTTCCAACAGTCCCAGAAGCACATCTACGGCGCTCTCGCCCGCCCCAGACGCGATCAGGGCTTTCATCGCGTTGGAGCGCAACGACGACCCCTTGTTCTGCAACACCTTCAGTATCTCGTCGGTCGCCCCGATTGTGCCTAGAGTAGTTACCGCCAACGCGCGGACCTCTGGGTCTTCGCGTTCGCCGTCGCCCATCCAGAGCGTCTTCCACGTGGGCTTGGGGGCAGCTTCTATCTTCGCCAGCAACTGCGGCACGTACCGCCGCGCTTTTTGCGCATCCTGGCGCGCTAGTTCATCCACGGCGAGAATGGCGTTCAGCCGCGTCTCCATGCGCTTGTCGTCCAGCGCGTCGCCAACGACTCCAGCAAGCGCCTCGTCCGTGGCGGCGAGGTAGCCGATGACCCACGCGGCGTCGTGGCGGCTACGGTTGTCCTTGCCTTCCAGCGCCTCGGTGAGTTCCTTGCGGATGCGTCCCGGCGCGGCGCGATACTGCTTGACGACAGCCATGCGCACCGCCTCACGCACCTCTGGCACATTGTCCCTTAGCGCCTCGTGGATGAGCGCCTCTTCGTAACGCTTCGGCTCAATCGTGACGGCCTTCGCGAAGTGGACGGCGCGTTCCTCCGCGGTTCCCGCCTGGTAGTAACCCAGCAGGTAGTGCGTCTCCGCCTCTTCGCGGGGCGTCATCGTCGTCTCGGCGGCCTGCGTCAGTTGCCGCACGGCGAGTTCTACCCGCGTGCGCTTGTCGGACTTCAGCAGATCCTTCGCTTCCGCGAGGTACTCGTTCTGCGCGCCACACCCGCCGAGCGCGGTGAGCCCAGTTGCCAACGCAAGCGCAAACAACGCGTTGACGGTACGCCGAGGCGAGCGAACCCTTACAGTCGCCAAGATCATGCTCCGAATCGCACGGGAAGCCATTAGAATGCCGGTCGGGATGCTACCACGCGGCGGCGGAGGGTCGCAACTCTGGATTGGGACGCGCGTTGCCGGCGGGGACAGCGGGAGCCGTCGCGTGTAGCGCAGGCTCGCGATGCTGCCCTTTGGTCACGACCGACCCAGACAGGCCGTCGCAAGGCGTGCCTTACCGGCCCGCGTCGCGCCGTCGGCGACCCGATTGCCGAGGAATGCGGCTCATCGTGCCTCAGCCACCTGCTCTAGTCCCAGCAGCAAGCGACCCATGCGAAGACGCAGGATCCATTGATAAAGGAATGCGAGGAGGAGGATTTGCACGTCGGTGGGCATCTCGGCGTCGGATATGAGCGAGACGACCTCTTCCGCCTTGTCACCGACGTTCTGGGCTCGCTCGAGCGTCATCTCGTCGGCGAGGGATGTGGAGCTGACATGCAAGAACTCCCAGATTTCATCCTGGATGTCCGGCAGGTAGCTCCGCGCCCGGGCTCGGTGCGCCTTCTCGCCAGCGGTAACGAAGGCGGTGTTGGATCGCCAGTTCAGGAACACGGCGAGCCCGTTCGCCAACACATCGCGCACCGAGTTATCTTCGCCGGTGAGCCACTCCTCACCAACGCCCACGAGGTCTGAGCTCGCCCCGAGCCTGCGCGCCGACTTGTAGTCGGATATCTCACCGAGCGCTTCTTCGTGCTCGTTCAGGAGCCGCCAGAGGCCGCCGCTTGTGGACACGAGCGTGTCGATCTGTGTGGCGATGTCGTCGCCGAGGGTAGCCTGCGCGAAGTACGCAAGCGTGTAGAGGTCGTTGCGCCATCGCCACACGACGTCGGCGGTCAGTTCCTCCAACGGCAGGGCGACGGGTCGCGCCAACGACTGCCGGATGCGATCGAGGGCGGCGCGGGCCGCTTCGTCTCGCTCCACTTACGCGCCTCCCTGGCGGTTGTCTACCTGCTAGGCCGCGGGGCAGTCCACAACCCCCATCCTAACTTCCCTCTTGGCAAGGGGAAAGGAACTGTAACAGTTGCCGTGGGTAGGGAGGGCGGACTGCGCAAGACGTACGGACACCGGTGGAACACGCCATCGACCGGGCTGCGCATCGGAGCGAGGGACCATCGTACACGCTAGGGCGTTTCGATGCCCTGCGCCTCGACGTACACCGAATACAGCGACTGGCCCGCCGTGATGAACAGGCGGTTCTTGCGCAGACCACCGAAGCAGACGTTCGAGCCCGGCTCCGGCAGGTGTATCTTGCCGATGAGATCGCCGTCGGGAGCGAAGATATGGACCCCGTCGAACCCCTCGCCGCCCCAGCCAGCGCTCGCCCACAGGTTGCCGTCCATGTCCACGCGCATGCCATCGGCGACGCCGGGCGACATGTCGCAGAAGTGGCGGCTGTTCGTGAGCGTCTTGCCGTCGACCACGTCGTAGACGCGTATCTCGCGCGCGTGGCCTTCTTTGTGGGTTGCGCCCGTGTCGCCGATGTAGAGCTTGGAATAGTCGGGCGAAAACGCGAGCCCGTTAGGCTTCTCCAGCTCCGCCGTCGCGACGGTAGCCTCGCCCGTGTCGGGATCCAGGCGATAGACGTTCGTGGGCAGTTCGAAGTCCGCTTTCCCACCCTCGTAATTGCCGAGGATGCCGTACCCGGGATCGGTGAACCACAAGCTGCCGTCTAGATGCGTCACGACATCGTTCGGAGCGTTCAGTCGCCTGCCCTCGAAGCTGTCCATGAGGACGGTGATCTCGCCGCCGAGCTCCGTTCGCGTCACCTGCCGTGAGCGGTGTTCGCAACTGATGAGGCGTCCCTGCAAGTCCCGCGTGTTCCCGTTCGCGCAGTTTGACACGGAGCGGTAGACGGTGACATCGCCCGTCTCCTCGACCCAGCGCATGATGCGGTCGTTGGGAATGTCGCTCCAGAGCAGGTGGCGCGCGTCGCCGAACCACACGGGGCCTTCGGACCATCTCGTACCCGTGTGCAGGCGCTCCAGCGCACTATTCCCAACGTGGTACTTCTTGAAGCGCGGGTCGATGACCTCAACGGCGGGATCGGGATAGCGCACGGGGTCGGCGCCAATGCTGGATGCGATGCAGGCTGCCAGGCTGCCAATGAACACGGACGCGGCCTCCTCGTCGGTGTCGCTCAGGTAGGGAGATGTCGTCGCAGGTTCGGGATCGTGACGCGATGGTCGCCCTGCACGTAGAAGCCCTCGCCTCCGTCGGCGACGGTGCGCACGAGGATCGTCTTCCACGGGCGGAAGTAGTAGTGCGGGTCCGTCTTTGGGGCTTCGAGATTCGTGTCGTCGCCAAGCGGCACAAGGTCGCACACGAGCGTGGCGAAGTCGGTGATCGCGCGCCCCTCTTGGCGCGCGACGTTCCGCGCCATCGCGAGCGCCTTCAGATACACCTCGGGACCCATGACGGCGGTGCCGAAGTTCAGCAGCACGCCGCCTTCCAGGTTCTCGACGGCCTTCGCCATCACGAGGAAGTCCGCGTACGACGCCTCTCCCAGAGCCGCCGGCTCGGCGTTCGGGTGCTCGTGGATGATGTCGTAGCCGATACCGATGTGCACCGTCGCTGGCACCCCGAGGCGATACGCTGCCGCGAGGACGCTGACGTCCTTGTGCGGAAAGGCTCCCTCGGCGATGACGCGGCCAACCGCCTCGCCAAACCCGACGCCGTCGGCAGCCGCTTTCACCGCGATGTCGTTGATGCGCCCGGTTTCTGCCCACAGTCCGAACTCACCGGTGCGGATGTACCGGGCGACGCTCTCCGTCGTGGCGCCGATGAGGGCAAATTCGTAGTCGTGGATGGGCCCCGCGCCGTTCATGGCGATATGGGTGATGTAGCCGCGTTCCATGAGGTCGATAAGGTGGCGCTGCACGCCCGCGCGGAGCACGTGCGCCCCCATCATCAGAATCACCGACGCGCCCTTCACCCGGGCCGCGGCGATACGGTCGGCGATATCGGCGAACTTCGCGTTCGCGTCGTCGCCCATCTCGGGAGCCGTGTCGTCGAGGGGCAGGATGGCCGACATGTTCAGGTCGTGCTCTCGCTCCGCGAGCGGCTTCACGATGAGGCGCGAGCGGTCGAACTGCTCGTAGGGCATCAGCCGCCCTCCCCAAAGAGCGTCGCGAAGAGCGTCTCCTGGTGCTGATAGCCCGGGATGATGATGTCCGCGCCCGCCTGGATGAGGCGGTTCCTCTTCCACTCATTGACCTCGACCCGACCATCCTCGTCGGAGGCGACGCCGACGGGGATGCCACCCGCGTCCTTCGTGTTGAGGATCTCCACGTAGCCGTCTCCGAACGAGACGAGCTCGGGGCCCTTCAGCCCGTGCTCCTCGAACATCTGCCGGATGACCATCTCCTTCGAGAAGTCCTCGACCCGATCAAGCGCGGCGTAGATGCCGCCGTCGAAGAGATCGTCCACGCCCAGCATCCTGGCCTCCTCGTCGACGTACACGAAGTCCGTGCCGCTGGCGAGGTAGAGGGTGATACCCCGGTCGCGGAAGCCTTCGAGCAGCTCGCGCGTTCTGGGCATCATCAGGTCGTCTGGAGCGGTGTCGCCGGACACGAGAGCGTGGCGTCTGGACTCAATGCGCTCCATCAGCCGGTCGTTGTACATCTGCTTGTATTCGAGCGGGTCGAGCGCCGTGCCGCCGCGCTTCTCCACCTCCTCGGCGAGCTGCATCATCTGGAAGATGGTCTGCTTGCCCGTCAGCCGGTCGACGTATTCACGAATGTACAGCTCCAGCGCCTCCGCAGGCTGCTCGTCTCCGGCGTCGCGGAGTATCTCGACCATCATCGGCACCATGATGTCCTGCCATCCGGTGCGGATGAGCGAGACGGTGCCATCGAAGTCGAAGAGAGCGGATCGGATTTGCCCAGTGGGCATCGCCTCGTTGCGGATCTCGACAGTGGTGCCGTCGACGAACCGCCCCGCGTCGTACGTCGGGAATTCGGTCAGATTCACTTGATTAGGCTCTGTAGGGTCTTGAAGTGAGGATGGCGGGCATCGCCTAGTAGTTCGAAGATGAGCATCTCGGTCGAGATCAGGGTGGCGCCGCTCTGGCGAAGCCGCTCCAGCGCGAGCGCACGATTCTCGGAGGTGCGAGACGAGATCGCATTCGCCACGGGGAAGACGCTGTATCCGCTATCTATCAGGTCCAGAGCCGTCTGCATCACGCACACATGGGCCTCTATGCCAACGAGGACGACGCTCTCAACGTCGGCATCCCGGATGCCGGAAGCCACCCGCTCGGCGCCGCACGCTGAGAAGGCCGTCTTCTCAGCCGGCCGGTAGGCATCTCCCAGCGCCTCGACAACCGCTGGGACGGTCACGCCAAGCCCTTTGGAGTACTGCTCCGTCACGAAGGTCGGCAGGCCGAGTTCACGCGCGGCGCGGATTGCCACTACGGCGTTCTCGACGACGGCCTCCACGTCGTAGATGACGGGAACGAACCGTTCCTGGATGTCGACAACGAGCAAAGCCGTCGCGTTGCGCCCGATGCGTGGCACGGTCATTCGGTTTCCCTCCGGGAAGCGGCCGCCAGTATAAGGAGCGCGCCGTGAGACCGTCAACGCTGGGCCGGCAAGGCCGGCGCGCGCGTTGCGCTTGTGGCCGCAAACAGCCCGCGATACTCTCCGCCGCAGGAATTCAGGAGGCATTAGGCTTTGTCCCAATGTACCAGCGTGCGGGCTCCCAACCGTGCCCGTCGCTCCGCGCTCAGGCGCCCTCAGTTCACGGCTCTCGGCTGCTTCGTGGCGACATTGGCTCTGGCGTTCCTCGCGCCGTTCGCACACGCGGTCAGCTACAGCTCCGACGTGCTGCCGATCCTGAAGGCGAACTGCCAGGGGTGCCACAACCCCGCCGACGCGGACGGTGACTTCGTCCTCACGACGTACGACAAGCTCATGGTAGGCGGCTCCGAAGGCGTGGCCATCGTACCGGACGACCCCGACGAAAGCCTCATCATCGACGCTGTGACCGGCGACGACCCGTGGATGCCCAAAGGGAACGACCCACTCACCGCGGAGCAGATCGACCTGCTGCGCGCGTGGATCGCCGAGGGCGCGGTAGACGACACGCCCGACGTGGTAGATTCCATCAGCGCGCTGGAGCCGCCGGTGTACAAGGCGGCGCCCGTCATCTCGGCGTTGGCGTATTCGCCCGACGGCGAGACGCTGGCGGTTTCCGGCTACCGTGAAATCCTGCTACACAAGTCCGACGGCTCCGAGCTGCTCGCGCGGCTCGTCGGGGAGTCGCACCGTATCGAAGCGCTCGCCTACTCACCGGACGGCGCCGCGTTGGTCGCCGCCGGTGGCTCGCCCGCGCAGTTCGGCGAAGTGCAGATCTGGGACGCCGCTGCGCACACGCTCGTGCGGGCCGTGCGGACGACGTACGACACAGTCTACGGGGTGTCCGTCTCCGGGGACGCAAGACTTGTCGCCATCGGATGTGGCGACAACACCGCGCGCGTGCTGACTACGTCCGACGGGTCGGAACACATCAAGTTCGAGAACCACGGTGACTGGGTGTTCGGCACCGTCTTCTCAACGGATAGCACGCACGTCGTCACCGCCGGCCGAGACGGCGCCCTGAAGCTCATCCGCGTCGAGGACGGCAGGTTCGTAGACGACATCAATGCGAGCAACAAGGGATACGGCGGCGTGAATTGCATCGCGCGGCATCCGACGGAGGACCAGGTGCTGAGCGCGGGCGACGACCGCATTCCCCGCCTGTACCGGATCTTCCGCACGACGCGTCGCGATGTCGGCAACACGGACTTCAATCTCATCCGCGCGTTCGAGGCGCAGAACGCCCCGGTGACCGCCGTCGCGTTCAGCCCGGACGGCGAGAGCGTGGCGATCGGCTCCGCAGCGGGTGAGGTAAGGGTGTACAACGTGTCGGACGGGGCGAGGCTTTCCACGATGGCGGGAGACGCCGTCGGCGTATTCGCGTTGGCGTTTCATCCCGACGGGTCGCAGCTTGCGGCAGCCGGATTCGAGGGCGAGGTACGACTGTTCGAGGCGACGTCGGGAGACCTGATTCGTTCGTTCACCCCCGTACCTATCGATGGAGCTGGCAAGCAGGCCGCGGCGCCAGCGCGTGACGGGACATCGGGATGAATAACGGAGGCATCCGTGAACGCCAACGCCGTGGAAACAGTATCGATGCACGGGAGAACGGGCATATGACGCCACGTCTGACGCCAGGACGCGTATGGCTGCGAGCAGCCGCGTTGCTAGTGACCTTCGGATCGGCAGCGATGTCGTGGGCGAACGTCCCCAACGTAACGGAGTTGCGGATCGAGCCGACCGCGCTCGTGATCGCGCATGAACGCGACGCGCGTCGCCTGCTCGTCTCCGGCCTCACCGAGTCTGGCGAGTGGGTGGACCTTACTCACGACGCCGAACTTGTCGCGCCTCCCGAGGCCCTGCGGATCGACGCCGACGGCTACGTTCACCCGGTAGCGGCGGGCAAGGCCAGTCTGAGCGTCTCAGCGGGCGGTCAGCGCGCAACGGTAGCGGTGACTGTCGAAGGTGTCGCGCCGCCGTCCATCAGCTTCGTGCGCGAGGTCATGCCCCAACTCAGCAAGCTAGGGTGCAACGCCGGCACATGCCACGGCGCCGCGAAAGGCAAGAACGGCTTCAGGCTCTCCTTGCGTGGTTACGACCCGGACAGCGACTACCACGCGCTCATTCAGGACATATCGGGAAGGCGCTTCAATCGCGCGTTCCCTAACCAGAGCCTGATGCTCCTCAAGCCCACCGCCGACGTGCCGCACAAGGGCGGGCAGGTAATCACCCCTGGCTCGGCCGACTACGAACTGCTGAAAACCTGGATCGAGGAGGGCGTCGTATCGGATGTCGGCGCCACGACGCGCGTGGAGCGGCTGGAAGTGCTGCCCGCAGCGGTGGACATCGCGATGCCCGGCATGCAGCAGCAGGTGCTCGTGCTGGCGCATTACGCGGACGGCTCCACGCGGGATGTCACGCGCGCGGCGGTGTTCACGAGCAGCGTCCTTGATGTCGCCACCGTCGAGAAAGGCGGTCTCATCACGTCCGTACGGCGCGGCGAGACAGCTGTCCTGACGCGCTACGAGGGAGCCTACGGCACGACGGGCGTCGTCGTCATGGGAGATCGCGAGGGCTTCCGGTGGCAGGACACGCCCGAATACAACTACGTCGACGCGCACGTCCACGACAAGCTCCGCCGGATGAAGATCGCGCCGTCTGTACTGTGCACCGACGAGGAGTTCATCCGGCGCGCGTCCCTCGACCTTACAGGGCTGCCCCCGACGCCCGAGCAGGTGCGCGCGTTTACTGCCGACGCCACGCCCTCGAGGGAGAAGCGCGAGGCGCTCATCGACGACCTCATCGACGGCCCGGAATTCGTGCAGCACTGGACCCACAAATGGGCGGATCTGCTACAGTGCAACGGCAAGTTCCTCGGCGAGAAGGGCGTGTGGCTCTTCCGGTCGTGGATCGAGACATCCATCGCGGAGAACAAGCCGTACGATGAATTCGTGCACGAACTACTCACCGCCAACGGCAGCACTTACGAGAACCCTGCGGCGAACTACTACCGCGTGTCGAGGGAATACCCGGAGGCGGTCGAGAACACGACGCAGCTTTTCCTTGGCGTTCGGTTCTCGTGCAACAAGTGCCACGATCACCCCTTCGAGAAGTGGACGCAGAACCAGTATTACGAGCTAGGGGCGTTCTTCGCCGACGTGGGCATCAAGCAAGGGCAGCAGCCTGGCGAGGAGATCGTCTACACGAACTACACGCCCCAAGACGTGACGCACCCGAAGACGCTCGAGACGGTCGCGCCGTCCGTACCTTACGGTGCGGCGGAGGATGCCACCAGCCTGCGAGAGGCGATGGCGGACTGGGTCACCTCGGCGGACAACCCGCAGTTCGCGCGATCCGCCGTGAACCGCCTGTGGAGCTACTTCATGGGCATCGGCATCATCGACCCGGTCGACGACATCAGGTCGAGCAACCCGCCAAGCAACCCGGCGTTGCTCGATGCGCTTACCGAGGACTTCATCGCCAGTGGGTTCGACATGCGGCACGTCATGCGCGTCATCGCGCGGTCACGGACGTATCAGCAGAGCATCAAGACGAACCGTTGGAACGAGGACGACACCATCAACTTCTCGCACGCGACGGCGAAGCGCCTGACCGCCGAGCAGTTGCTCGACGCCATCAGCGTCGCGACGGGCAGCCGTCCCGCGTTCCAGGGCGTGCCGAAGACGTTCCGCGCCGCTCAGCTGCCGGACAGTCGCGTGAAAGACGACGGCTTCCTGCGCCTCTTCGGACGGCCCGAGCGCGAGTCCGTCTGTGAGTGCGAGAGGACGGCGGACGTCAGCCTGGCGCACGCGATGAACCTCATCAACGGGCCAACAGTCGCGAGCGCGCTCATCGACCCGAAAGGACGCATCGCGGAACTCGTGGAGGACGACCCGTCGGAACGGGCGCTCACCGATGAGTTGTACCTCGCCGCCCTGTCACGACTGCCCAGCGAGAGTGAAGCTGCCACGGCGGTCGCGCATCTCGAAGGTAGCGAGTCGAAAGCCGAGGGGGCGCAAGACCTACTGTGGGCGCTCATCAACAGTCCAGCATTCCTGTTCAATAGGTAGGCACGCGGAAGGGGAGGTCGCCCATGTTGTCTCTCGCCGGTAAACGAGGTCGGCTTTGCGACGGCGTCACGCGCCGCGAATTCATGCGCGTGGGCGGCGCCGCAATGCTCGGGTTGAGCATTCCGCAAGCGCTGGCGCTCAAGGCGCGCGCGAACACCGTGCTGGACCCGTCACAGCCGCTGAACGGCTTCGGCAAGGCGAAGTCCGTCATCATGCTGTTCTTGCAGGGCGGACCCAGCCACATCGACATCTGGGATCCGAAGCCGGACGCGCCGACGAACGTCCGCGGAGAGTTCCGCCCCATCGAGTCGAACGTGCCGGGCATCTGGCTGTCCGAGACGATGCCGCTGCTCGCCAAGCAGATGGACAAGGCGACGCTGATCCGATCCGTCAGCTACACGCCAGCTGGGCTCTTCAACCACACAGCGGCCATGTACCAGATGGTGACGGGTTCGACGCCCGACGAGGTGAGTCCCTCTGGGCAACTCGACCCTCCGTCGCCCAAGGACCATCCGAACATCGCGTCGCACGTGTCGAACTTCCGGCCGGCGGACGTGCCGATGCTCTCGTCGGTGCAGTTGCCGCGCCCAATGCAGGAAAGCGGCATCATCGGCAAGGGAGGCAACGGTGGGTTCCTCGGCCGCGCGTACGACCCGTATTTCCTGTTCCAGGATCCGAACCAGGAAATCAAGCTGGACGACCTGTCCCTGCGCGCCGAGGTCCCGCCCGCGCGGCTTGAGCGACGCGCCTCGCTCCTCGAAGCCGTGAACGCCGGAATGCCGGAGCTCGACAAGGTCGCCGAGTCCTACGCGCTCAACGACTACTACGAGCAGGCGTACGACCTCATCCTCTCGCAACGAGCGCGGAACGCCTTCGATCTCGAGCAGGAGCCAGACGAGATGCGGGACCGCTACGGCCGCCACACTTGGGGCCAAAGCGTTCTGCTCTCCCGCCGCCTCATAGAAGCGGGAACTCGCTTCGTGCAGGTGAACTGGCCCTCCGTGGCCAACGGCGACCCGAACACGACGGCGTGGGACACGCACGCCTCGAACTTCGGCCCACTGCGCGACCTGCACTGCCCAAAGCTCGACACGGCGCTCTCAGCCTTGCTGGAAGACCTGGACCAGCGAGGTCTGCTAGACGAGACGTTGGTGCTGTGCATCGGCGAGTTCGGCAGGTCGCCCAAGCTCGGCGTCAGTACTTCCGGAAACTCGAACGCGGCCGACGGTCGAGACCACTGGCCGTACTGCTACACGGGTCTCATCGCGGGCGCCGGAGTGCGCGGCGGGCAGGTATACGGCAAGTCCGACAGCACCGCCTCAACGCCGCTGGAGAACCCCGTGCATCCGCGGGACATCCTCGCGACGGTGTATCACACGCTGGGGATCGACCCGAAGACGGAGGTGCTGAATCACCTCAACCAGCCACGAGAGCTAGTCAAGGGAGAGCCGGTCCTGGGGTTGTTCTAGTGATCCGACACGCAAGGTCTTCTGCGGCGCCGCCGACCCCATCCTAACCTTCCCCTGCAAGGGGAAGGAGCTCGTAGCGCCACGGTACTCACGCATTTCAAGGCACAAGCATCCAGATCGAGGACTAGCACGCCGGCCGCTTCCGCGCTCGACCAATCCGCTCACGAGGGCGCCAATACACGGCGTTGGCGTCCGCTTCCACAGGTCCATTATGCGAACCTTAACGCGCGTCGCTCTCGCCCTCGTACTTCCGCTGCTCATTCCATCGCTCGCACGCGCGCAGGCATTCCCAACGCTCGCCACCGTTGCGCCGCAAGGCGGACAGCGAGGGACGACCGTATCGGTCGCGTTCACGGGAGATCGCCTCGCAGGGGCGTCTGCACTCGTATTCGACGCCGACGGGCTGTCGGCGACAATCACCGGACATTCGGGCCAGAAGTCCGCGACGTTCAGCGGCGCCGGCGTGTCGGGCGACATCCCCGACGCGGGTCGCCTGGCGGTGGACGTCACCATCGACGCAACCGCAGCCATCGGTGTGCACTTCGTGCGCGTGTCCACGCCCGACGGCGTCTCGAACGCGCTGCCGTTCGTCGTCGGCGACCTGCCCGAAAGCGCGGAAGTCGAACCCAACAGCGCGCCGGGCGCCGCTCAGGAAGTCTTGCTCCCAACCACCGTCAGCGGCGCCGTTGCGTCCGTGGACGACGAGGACCACTACCAGTTCGCCGCGACTGCTGGACAGCGTATCTTGTGCGCGGCGGCAACGACGCGGATCGGGTCGCTTCTGGACCCATACCTCATGCTGCTCGGCCCCGACGGCGGCGAAGTGTCCGCGGAGGGCCCGGGGAGCTCGTCGATCGACCACGCTATTACGGTAGACGGCACGTACACCGTCGTGATACGCGACCGCCGATACCAGGGCAGCGGCCGCCACACGTACCGACTCAGCATCGGCGCCACCCCGCTCCTCGATGAGGTGTTCCCGCTAGGAGGCCGGCGCGGGGTCGATGGCTCCGTGACCGTTGTGGGGCGCAATCTCGGAGGCATCAACTCAATCCGCGTGTCCGTTGCTCCCAACGCCCCGCTGGGAACTCGCGAACTGCGCGTCACGACGGAAGACGGCTGGACCTCGAACGCGCTGCCGTTCGCCGTCGGTGACCTGGCCGAGACGGCGGAAGCCGAGCCGAACGGCGTTGACGACGCGGCGAATGACATCCCGACGCCCGTCACGATCAACGGGAAGATCGGGGAGGTCGGCGACGAGGACCGGTTCACGTTTGCCGCGGAGGCCGGGCAGCGGCTGTCTATGGTAGTGAACGCCGGACGCCTTGGCTCCAAGCTGGACGGGCTGCTGACGCTGACGCGGGCCGCGCCCACAGTGGCGGAGGAACACCCGACATCCCCGGAAGAGCATCCAACGGAACACCCCTCCGACGCCTCGACGGATGGGCCGGGCGACTCGGCGCCGCTAGCGGTGAACGACGATGCGCGCGGCGCGGACCCACGCATCGACTACACGTTCACCGAGGCCGGGCGTTACACCATCGCCCTGCGAGACCTGAACGGCCGCGGCGGCTCGGATTTCGCGTACCGGCTTACCGTGTCGCCGTTGCGGCCGGACTTCAGCGTGTCCGTCAACCCGTCCGAGGGGGCGCGACCAGAGGTACCGACGCGCGGCGTCGCTCGCATCGCCGCGGGCGGCAGCACGCCTCTGGCCGTGGACGTTAGCCGGACTGACGGGTTCGCGGGAGCGGTGCGCTTCCGTTGCGAAGGTCTACCCGAAGGCTTCGAGGTCGATTCCGCGCTCGTTGGGGCGGGTCAGACGCGGGGATACATCACCCTGGCAGCGCCATGGGACGCCAAGCCGGCCCTGCTCCCGGTGACTGTCGTTGGCTCCGCGGCCGTTGGCGGTAAGAGCGTGGAACGCGTAGCGGCCCCGACAGTGCTGCTGACAGTGACTCCCGCTCCCCCGTTCACGTTGTCCATCGCGGAAGCCGCTGTAACCGTCGAGCAGGGCAAGGACGCGTCGCTGCACGTCGAGGGTGTCCGCGCCGACGGCTTCTCCGCTCCGGTGGCGCTTACGGTTCTCGGTCTGCCGGGTCTCGCCCGAGCATCTGGCGCGTCGCTCGCCATCTCGGCGGATTCGGCCGCCGTTCCGCTGCACGCGTGGACCGTCCCGTCGCGGAACCCTGTCGTGGCCGTACCTCGGGCGGGCGTGCAGTTCATCACAGTGAAGGGCGCGGCGACCATCGACGGGAAGCCGGTGGCTGCCTACTCGCGCGCCGTGCCGCTCACGATCATCGAGGCCCCGTTCATCGTGAACGTCGAGCCGATCCGACAAAGCTTCCTCTTGCCTGCCGTTGCGTCCGGCGCGCCAGCCGGCGGCACGGACGAAGCCGACCCCGAGGCATCCCCGGTCGACGGTCCAGACGAGGGCATGGACGCGGAGTTCACCGTAGCCATCACGCGACAAGGGGGATTCACGGACGCGGCGAGCGTGATCGTCACGGGTCTACCGGAGGGTCTCATGGCCTCCAGCGCCACCGTGCCAGAACACGAGAACAGCGCCACGATTACGCTGACGGCAAGCGCCGCGCTCGAGACAGGCGAGTACCCCATCCGCTTCACGGGCACGGCGACGATTAACGGACGTGAGTTCTCCCAGAACAGCCAGGCGGTGGTGATAAAGATCCTGCGGTAGGGATCTGTGGCTGGGCAGACGCTCCGCGTGGAAGCGGGCGCCCCGACCCGATCCTAACCTTCCCCTGCGAGGGGAAGGGATCTGTTGCTCCATGCGCGAAGCAGCGGGAGCGTCGGCATGCTCCGCAGTTCCTACATCCGGGCGCGAGTGCCTGCGACTACGACAGTCGCACCGTCACCAAGCCGTGGGCGGGGATGTGGACGATCACGGAGCCGTCGAGGGCGGGGAGCGTGCCGTTCTCGACGCTCTCCCCGATGGGCGTAACACGCGTCGCGGTCGTCAGCGACGCTGGGGTGACACGCGCGACGGTGTCGATACCCGCGATCTCCCGCAGGTGCGCGATGAGCCCGTTGCCGTCGTCGGCCGCCTTCAGCGCGGACGCCACCACGTGGTCTGGATCCACTCGCAGGCACGAGTGGCTGTCGCCAGGCAGCGCGCCGCCGGCATTGGCGTCCACGGGTTCGACGATCGCCGGATGCGCCGCTTCGGCGCCGAAGCGCCACGCCGCGACGGGATCGAAGCCGCCCTCGTGGCTCGTTAGCCGGTACTGGAACGTCACCTCGCCGCTCTGCTGCGCGCGATAGTTCGTGTGCCAGTAGTTGTTCATGATCCACGAGAGCGCCGTGGCGCTCCGCGGAGCAAAACGCGTCTGCCACCGACCCGTGTTGACGCGTCCGAACTGCACGAGTGGCGCGTCCGGCGTCGCGATGGTCACCCCAAGCCGGTCGTTGGAGAAGTCCACCCAGTTCTGCGTGACGAGCCAGTCGCGACACGTGCCTTCGAGCAGATCGCGATCAACCTGCGTGATGCCCGCCGCAGAGTCGTATCGCGTGACGGAGCGCGGCACGTGAAACGGGAACGCGACGTAAAGCGACTCGGGATCCGTCACGGGGAGCTTGTCCACCGTGATGAACAAATCAACCCACTTCTGATGCTCGTAGAGCACCACCTCTTGCGTCACGGCGCGACACCCGGGCGCGGTGAACTCGGACACAAGCCCCGCCGCTAGTGGCGACTGTCGGCCGCTACGCACGCCCGTGCAGGTGGCGCTTGTGCGCGTCAGGGGCGTGCGTCGCTGCCGACCGCGGCCACCCGTGTTGAACAGGGACGCCCGGCCCGCCTCGCCGTCGATCCTCTCGTGGACCAGTTGCCCCAAGCCGTAGGAGCCGCGGTCGTCCAGCAGTTCCTGGCGAAGCTCCTTGTCGTACCAACTGCTGACCAGACCCGTCCTCGGCTCCACCGTGACACGGTAGAACCGGTTCTCGATCGCCGTCTCTTCCGTTGTCAGGGCGGAATCCGGGAACGTGGCAGCGTCTGTCCACTGGTAGACCTTGTAGCCCAACGGCGGCAGGTTCTGCGCCACGAACGAGATGCTGTGGTCCGTGACCCACTTGGGCGCCGGCTCGTTCGTCTCTGGATCCTGCAAGCCCTTGGACGTGTCAACGTCCGCCTGAGGAGAGAACACGAACGCGTCGCGCTCCCACGGAGTCGGGTTGTAGACGACGACGGCGTCCTCTTTGGTCCCCACCATGTCGAGCATGTCATCGGATGCGTTGTGCAGCAGGTTGCGGCTCAGCGTTGCCGCCCGGTAGGCGTAGCCAGCCTTCACGTTCCACTGCGCCTGGGTCGTCGCGGAGTAGGGAGCCTGCACGCTGGCTTCGGAACCCCACGTGTGCTCGTCGTAGAGCGCGGAGTGCCAGTAGGTCTCCGCCGCCTCCACGCTTGCCGCTGCGGCGTTCACATCGACGTCAGGGTCTTCGTCGTCAGCCGCGCGCGCCGTTGCGGCGCCCAGACCCTCGGCATCCCGTGTAGCCGCGTGCGTCGCGCGATGTAGCCGCGTCTCGTACGCGGACGACGCGACGCCGTCTGCCCACCAATCCGCCCAGTCGCCGTGGCGCACGGGCAAGTCCTGGCCGTAGGTTTCCTCAAGATGGCTGAAGACGGTTCGCGGCGTCGCGAGTTCCATCTTCGGGTCGTCTTCATCGGCGGCCTTGTTCCAGTCGCGCACGAAGCCGCACAGGCTCTTGTCGATTCCTGTGTTGACGCCGTTCCCGCCCG
Organism: uncultured bacterium; assembly: GCA_964473525.1. Classification (GTDB taxonomy): domain Bacteria; phylum Poribacteria; class WGA-4E. The sequence goes on along the minus strand of CAYYPK010000021.1, from coordinate 70,756 downwards.
CCGTCGTCTGGAAGACGACGAAGTCGTACGGGTACCCGCCCTCTTCGAGATCCGTGAGGTACTCACTAAGCGACTCGCGCGCGGACTCCACGGAATCGCCAACGCCGTGACGCCGCGCAACATCGAGTGGCAGCCCGTTCCACACGAGCAGCCGATTGCCTGCCCTGGACTCCCACCAAAACGACCCCGGGCGCGAGAACGGAGCGCCACCCCTGCGGTCGTCGATGGCCATCATGAGGGAGGACACGCCACTCATGCTTAGAGGGTCGATGAGCCCGGCGGACATGCCGTTGACGCCGACTCCCATCGCGCTTGTGACTGGTATGCCGAGTTCGCGTAGTTGCTGCACGCTTTCGAGGTAGCGGATCAGCGCGGGCTGAGAGGGCAATGGCGTCATGTGGAACGGCAACGCGGTCACTTCGATGCCGCCCGACTGCGTTGCCTTTACGAACGCTTCGACATCCTCGGCGCCAGCGTCGGCGAGCCAATACTGGAGCGGCCCAGTGGCGTCACACGTCCACCGGAACTGCGCGGCAACGGGATATGTGCGCGTCTGGTAACATGCCGCGGGAACCTGACTTAGCGTGTCGCTATGGGCGTCGAAGACCAGGTCCTGATGATCGGAATAGCCGATCCGCGTGTAGGTCTGGTGAACGAGGAGAATCCGAGAGATTGGCATTGTCGTCGTGACCTTCTTCCCTGGGCCGGTTCGATCCGCATAGACATCAGGTTAGCACGCGGCCCATGGGCCTTCAACGTGCGATCCCACTTGTAGGCGGGTTTGTGTCAGCCACCCCGCGCCCGCCACGGCACACCCGCACGACCCCACGACGCGCGGTCGTTCATCGGTCGCCGTACGCCTCGTACGTCAATTGCGGGAAGATGTTGTCGCGAGCCTCGATTTCTTCCAGCCATGGTAGGTCCAGCGTGTCCCGAGTGATGTCCTCGTAGAGCTTCGTGAACCGCGCGATGTGGCTCTTCGTCCGCTGCACCGCGTACTGCACCGTCGTATCCATCGTCATGATGAACGCCCAGTCGCTGCTCTGCGCCAGCAGCAACTCGCGCGCTGCCTGGTCGAGCGCTCGCCGGAGCGGCCCGCTGGCGTGCGTGTAGCGCGTGGCCAGTTCGCGCATGCGTTCACCCGCCTTGCTGAGATGCGGGTATATCCAGTCGTTGGAGCCGTTCAGCCACACCTCGAACGTGCCGTTAGCTCCCCAACTCGACATCGCGGGCGTGGCGACCTGGTTCACGGGGTGTTGCCGCAGGTACTCACCCGGCGTGATGGGCGCGACGGCGTCCTGGTCGTGGTGCATCTTGCGGAACAGGAACTCCAAGAACTGCGGCCCCTCGTACCACCAGTGGCCGAACAGTTCCGCGTCGTAGGGAGACACGACCATCGGCGGCCGGTCCATGAGCGGTCGCAGACGGCGCGCTTGCTCACCGCGTCGGTTCAGGAAGTCCCCGGCGTGCTCTGCGGCCCGGTCGCGCGCCCAGCCCGGATGGTACGTCGCCTTGTCGTGCGTGTCGCCCGTGATGCGGTAGTACTTCATCCCCAACATGTGGCGTATGTCCGGGCTGTGGAGATACTCCGCCACCTCCTCCTGCGGCAGATCGAACCCCACGTCGCGATAGAACTCGCGGTAGTTCACGTCGCCGGGATAGCCAGAGTCGCGGCTCCACACCTGATGCGCGGATTCCGTATCACGACCAAACGCCGCGACGCCCGAGGACGTCAACAGAGGAGCGTACACGCCGTGCGCGGGCTGAGGCTCGGCGTCCAGGATGCCGTGGTTCTCAACCAGGAAGTAGCGAATGCCGAACGGGGCGAGAAGTTCCTCGACGCCAGGAACGTAGGCGCATTCGGGTAACCATATGCCGACGGGGCCGCGCCCAAACTGCTCGTGGTACTGCTCGACGGCCACCTCGATCTGCGCCCGCTGAAGGACCGGATCCTTCATGTGGGGCAGGAAGCCGTGCGTCGCCCCGCAGGTGATGATTTCGAGCGAGCCACGGTCCTGGAACCCTCGGAACGCCTGCACGAGGTCACGACCGTACCCGTGCGTGAACCGATGACGAGACTGCGTGAAGATGTCGTAGTACATCTCCGCCAGTGGATACAGCTCGGGCGATCCGCGTAGCCGGCTCATCTCCTTGCCGGCCAGTTCGATGCGCGCGTCGAGGTACGCCTCGTACCGGTCCCGCAACAGCTCATCGGTGAGCATGCTCACCAGCGGTGGCGTGAGTGACATCGTCAGGCGGAAGTGGACGCCGTCGCGTTCGAGCGCCTCGAAGGCGCCTAACAGCGGCAGGTACGTCTCCGTAATCGCCTCAAAGAGCCAGTCTTCCTCCATGAACCGAGGAAGCTCGGGGTGACGCACGAACGGCAGATGCGCATGCAGAACGAGGGCGAAGTACCCCTGCGGCGGCCCGTGACTGTCCATCGTGAACTCGCTAGCTACCGCCGGACGGCCGACGGCCGATAGGTACGGCGCGGAGGCCCTACGCCTCGGCGCCGCGGGCGCCGGGACTGGTCATGCCACCAGAAGATCCTGTCGCCTCGGGAGCGGACGACGCGCGGAGCAAAGCCATGGCGTTAGCAGCGACGACGGTGGGAGGCGTCGACGCGTCAGGCGCGTCGGCAGCGTCCGCCGACTCCTTCGCGGCGGCCGTGGGAATCTCGACGAGAGTGGTTTCGCAGGTAGCGTCTTGGCGTCCCCAACGCGCCTCCGACGCGAGATCCGCGGGCGACGTCGGCTGTGGCGTCGGTTCTGGCTGTAGGCGGCTCTCGGCGATGGGCCGCACCGCGCCGTTTTCAATGGGGCCGAAGGAGACATTGTGCGCGAGGCCGACACCCCACATGTCGATGTACCAATTTCGGGCGCCGTGCTCAATCTCGATCAGCGTTTCGCCGTCGGCCGTCCGCACGACGATGCCCCACCGCTTGTCCGCATGCGCCTTCGCGGTCTCCGGGTGCACGTCCCAGTACACCGCGATACGATCCGGGCCGTGCAACAGCGTGGTGACGCGGTTCTCCATGTAGCTCCGCGGCAACTCGTCGACGACGGGGGCTCCGACAGTCGCGAGGGGCTCCGTAACAGCCGGCGCGTCGACCGTCTCGGCGGACGCCGCCAAAGGGTCTCCGACCGCCGCGCCCGAGGAACTACCGAGGAAACTGGATGGGAGCTTGATGGCTGCGACCTCACTTGTCACTGCGGATTCAAGCGCCGGCGTGGCCCGTGGCGCCTTGTGTCGTGTCACGCTCGTCGACGCCCATGCGTCGAACGCCGCTCGTTCCGCGATGAGTCGCCCACGCGGGCCTCGACCGCGGAAGGGAATCTCCTCGCCTCGTCGGCGCGATCTGCGTACACGTCCGTAGAGAGCGGCGCGGGTGATCCCCAACATCTCCGCCGCCTCGCTCAGCGTAACTTCGTCGCGATCCTGCTTCGCCATGCGCCCCTCGCCCATCAGATTCTCAGACGTGACGGTTGCCAGCGAGGATGCAAATAGCGCGCCACGGATCCTAAGGACGCGAACATTGTAGCATGGGCAGCTTGCGCGCCGCCGACCGCGCGCCTCTGCCACAGGCCCTGACGCGTCAACAGACGGCGGCCGCCGTCCTGAGCGATTGACACGTGCTACGGAGTGAGCCACACTGGTCAAGTAAGCGGTTTCAGTTGGCACTTCGGCGCCGGCACGCGGCCCGGCAGCGTGATGGTAAGGAGGGGCGAATGCGCAGGTTATCCTGCCTACTCGGGGTGGTATTGTGCGTTTGCGTGGCTGCCTCTTCGGCACAGGCGGCGACGTATTCCATATACCGACAGGACAACGTTCTCGTCGGGGCGAACTTCAACGACGGCCCCGGCAGCAGCGACATGACGCTCATCATGCGCATCGACAGCGACGAAGGCGACGACGTCGGGTGGGTCGACGAGGGGCATGACGTCAAGTACATCACCAATCCAGACAACGAGGACATCGACGAAGGCTGGGCCCAGCTTGTCTACGACGACTCGGATTGGGAGGACGGTGTGTCTGGCGTCGGTTTCTCCGACAACGACGACAACACCGTGACGGCTGGTGGGCTGATCTCCATCTGGACTCGTTACTACTTCGACGTTGCCGACGCCTCGACCATCAGCGCGTTGACGTTCCGGGCGGAGTACGACGACCAGTTCGCAGCCTGGCTTAATGGGGAGCTCATCATGGCGTCGCCGGGCGTGGTCGCGCAGATCGGCGATGGTGACGAGCCCGCGTTCGACCTGAGCGCTGGTGGCGTGCCCAACCACGGCTCGAAGGAGTTGGCGGCTGGTGACCCGAACCCGGCGCGGTGGAACGGCGGCGGCCAGGAGAACGTAGATCTCGACTTTGATTTCGCGGGGCAGTCCGCGCTTGCGGTTGACCCGCAGGGGAAACTAGCGACAACGTGGGGACGTATGAAGACGACGCGCTAGGCGCGCCGCTTGACGAAATGCGTAGAACGGTCTACGCGGAGGGAATGTACATGTACCGGAAGGCTATCGTCTCGCTCGTGTTGGTCCTCGCCGTGTCCGCGACGGCGTCGGCTGGCGTGCAAGCGCTCAAGATCTACGACACCGGCAACGTGCTGGTGGGTTCGAACTTCAACGACGGCCCTGGCAGCAGTGACATGACGCTCATCATGCGTCTGCAGAGCAGCGCCGGGATTTACGTGGATGAAGGTGACCCCGTCACTTACGATGTCGACTCCGACCCCGCAGCAGGTTGGACACAGGTCAACTACGACGATTCGGGATGGGAGACGGGCAATTCCGGCGTTGGCTTCGCCGACGGCGATGACAACGTGGATGTCGGATCGGGCAAGCTGCGGATCATCACGCGGTACACCTTCGACATACCCGGAGCGGGCAGCCTCACGAACCTCGAGCTGCTTGCCGACTACGACGACCAGTATGCGGCGTGGCTGAACGGCGTACTGATCGCGGTTAGCGCCGGGGTCGCTGACCTCGTATCGCCCGGTGTGGAACCCCCATGGGAACTCACCGCCGGGGATGCGCCCAACCACGGGTCGACCGAGATGGCTGCAGGCTCACCCAACGAGGCTCGCTGGAGCGACGGTTCCATCGAGACGACGAACATCTCGTTCGAATACGGTGGCGTGGTGCCCGTCGAGGCGCGCGGGAAGCTCGCGACGGCGTGGGCGTCCATCAAGGCGCGGCAGTAGCCACAGAGGCGACGAACAGTTCGGTTCGGGGCGGTCGTCCGGTCGGCCGCCCCGAGTCGTGCACGCCAACGACGACGACACGGCACACGCTCGCTCGGCCGGTCGTAGAGCGGCGTGAACAAAGGCGGGAGGGCGGAGTTAGCTTGTCCGGCATAGGGTTCTGTGCTAACGTCCTTTGCGGCAAGAACGTCTCGAAGTTACTGAAACGTCGGTTCGTCGGCGCGCGATATGTGCGGGGAGGGGTGCTCACACAACGTTGGTGCGAGCGCTTTGCTGGTTGAGGCGGCGCATCGCCGGGATGGCCTATGCCAACGGTCGTTCCCAGTCTGAAGCCGACGAGTGAGTGTGATGAACAAATCCATAACGTTGATGCTGATGACGTCTGGCTCGCGGGGCGTCCGCAAGCTGGAAGTCAGCGCTGTCGCCCTCTGGTTGGGCGCCACCGTCCTGATCGTGGCGTTCTCCGCCGGGGTATGGGGCGTGACGCGGGTGTATCAGACGTACACCGACGCCCAGCAGTTCCAGGACGAGTACGCGACGCTCGTGACAGAACACGCGCGCGTGCAGGCAAACTTCGAGGCGCTCCAGGCCCAGTTGATCACACTGGAAGCCCTCGAGGAGAACGTGCGGCACGTCCTCGGCTTACCGGGCGGCTCGGAACCGGGAGTCGACACAGGCACGTTGCATCGCGGCGGCGGCGATCCAGAGGATCGGTCATCGGAGCCCGCGGAGCTGTCACTCAGTGAGGTGAGCCAGGCGACGGACATCACGCGTGTCACCGCGGACAACGAACTCTCCGGCGCGATTCCTATCTCGGACGAATCCGTCGGTCGGGCGATGCGCTTGCTACAGAGCCTCGTCCGCATTGAGCAACTGACCGTGAGCGAGATTCAGGATCTCGCGACAACACCCACCGTGACGCCCATCGGCGTCGACGAGCCATATTGGTTGGCGTCGCGGTTTGGCATGCGGAACAGCCCATTCACCCAGCGACGCCAATTCCACGGCGGCGTGGATCTGTCAGCGGCTTCAGGCACACCCGTAATTGCGCCCGCCGAAGGGGTCGTCACGGAGATGTGGACCGTGAAGCAAGGTAAGCTGCTGGGTAACGCCATCAAGATTCAGCATAACGAGCGGTACGAGACAGTCTTCGGTCATCTCAACAAGAACAACCCGTTTGCGGCGGGTCTGAAGGTTGGGTCGAAGGTGGAGCGGAACCAGGTCATCGGGTACGTCGGGCGTACCGGACGCACGACGGGAGACCATCTCCACTATGAGATCCGCGAGGGCGGCGAGCGCGTGAACCCACTACGCTTCATGCTCGACCGACAGGCTGAATAGCACGGCAACGAGCGCAGGTTTCACGGGGAGGCGCACGGCCTCCCCGTTTCCGTGCTCACCCACCGACGATGCTAGAGACGTCCACGACGTACATCTGCCGGTCGCCTTCGTGTGCGGAGTCGAAGCAGACCTCCGTGCCGTCGCGGCTCCAGCGCGGGTGCAGGTCGCAGCGAATCTCGGCCTTCAGCGCCGGCGGCGAGTAGACGCGCGCGATCTCTACACGCCGGCCGGCGGCGGGATCGTAGAGATAGACGACTCTGTGGTGATCGGAGCGGCTCGGGTATGCGTCGGCGAGTATCCACCGCCGATCGGGTGAATAGGTACAGTGGCCGTCTCTCGTCAGGATGCCGTCTCCCACGACGGAGCGTTCGCGGCTCTGGTCCGTGAACATGAAGAAGCGATTCCCGACATCGTGCTGCCGCGCCCACGCTAGGATGTGGCGCTCGTCCCTCCAATCGCAGTGTGAGGTCATGTCGTCGTCCGCGACGCTGTGTATGTCGTTGCCGTACGGGTCAGCCGTGTAGAGCCGCGTGACACGCTTCTCTCCCTCTGGAATCCATCGGTGGAAGAACATGAAGCGGCTGCCGTCGGTGTTGAACATGAAGTGGTTGAACCAGTGGTTCGCCCTGTCCATGCCCTCGCGCGGCTCGAACGCCGCCATCTGACCGAGCGAGACGATCAGTTCGGACTCCCCGGTATCCAGATCCATGCGGTAGATCCCGTCGTCGTGCGGATGCGGCTGTCCTTCCCACGGGTCGGACACTCCTGCGTAGCCGCACACGGGGCGGGTCCACAGGAAGCGGGCAAAGTTAAGAGTGACCGCGACCGCGCCCTGCGGGTTGATCGCGTAGATGGGACGAGGCAGCGTGCGTCGTTCGCCTGTGTCTACGTCGAGGATGACGGAGACCAGGCGCGCATCCGCGGGGTCGTAGTCGTTGTAGATGAGGCGTCTGCCGTCGCCTGGGAGCCACTGCGCCTGACACCCCTGCTGCCAGTTCCAGGCGCGTGTCTCGGCGATGGGCGTCCACGCGTCGTCGTCCTCCCGGTCTACGAGGCCGATTGCCGCCGTGTCGTTCACGGTGGGGATGCGGTCGTATAGGTCCGTTTCGAGGGCGACAACGTGCCTACCCGTCGGATCCCAGGGCGTCTTCTCGTAGTAACCGAAGAGATGGTTCTTGCCCTGCGGCGTGATCCGGCGGGCCTCGGGGTGGTCGCTCATTGGCTGTCTCCTCCTCGGGTCGCGTCGTCGTACGCCGTCGCTCCCAGACGTAGCGCGGGCAGGTGGTCATCCGCGACAGCGCGGTCGTAATTGAAGATGATGAAGCCGCGCGCGCCCAACGCACGCGCGCGATGGATCTGCATCGCCGTCTGCTCAGGCAGGAGGCCTGGCGCCGACGCGCCCACGCCCGGATAGAGCGGCACGCGGTTCGCCACGTACTCCTGCTGTGAGGACACCCACGTCGTGAATTGCTCCTCGTCGTCCGTGTAGTTCATGGGACAGACGAAGTCGAGGTATCCCTGTTTGACCCACTCAACCCAGTCCTGACCAACGGTGCGCCGACAGTTCGGGTAGTCCCGGAACACGGCGGCGGATATCTGGATACCGGGACGAATCAGGCGCGCTTCGGAGCTGACGGCCCGCACAAGGCGCGTGATCTGCTCGCGTCGCCAGTCCGCGAAGGCGTCGGCGTGTTCGCCGTCGACGACATCCGCGGGCCAGCTACCGACGGTCAACCCGGTGGCTGCCTGGAAGCGTTCTCGGCACCCGTCGTCGTAGCACGCCGACCCGTGTGGGTAGCGGATGTAGTCGAAGTGGATGCCGTCGACGGCGTAGTTCCTCGCTACCTCGAGCATGGACGCCTTCTCCAGCTCGAAGTTCTCCGGGTGCGAGGGGCACAGCCACTCGAGTTCGCTGCCGTCGCGATGCTGCTGTAGCCGCCCCGCGTCGCGCATCCGTTGGATCAACGCCGCCGGGGCGTTCTGTAGCCCCCAGTTCACCTTCCATACGTGCACGTCGATGTCGTGCTGCTCCGCCGCGGCGAGGCAGGCCTCGATCTGGTCTCCGCGCTCCGCCACGTCGTCCGCGACGGGTAGATGGTCGCTCGGATAGTAGGCGAGGCCGCCCCACAGCATGTTGGGGACAACGGCGGTGAAGCCCTGCGCCGCCAGGTGTGCCAACGCCTCATCCCACGTCCAGCCGTCGACGCCGAATGCGGAGTGGCACCAGACGCCTCGGAAGTCGTCAACTCGTGACGGCGTGCCTTTGAGCAGTCCCTCGCGCATCGCCTCGATCCCTTCCCGGGCTGCGGCGAATGCCGCGTCGTAGTGTCCTTCAGCTACCGACGCCCTGCCTCGCTCAATCCGCTTGCGGGCGGTAGTCACGCGTGCGAGAGCGGCATAGCGGCGCCTGTCGGGCAGGCGCGGGCGGTTCGCCTGTATGAAACTCCTAACGGCTTCTGCGTCAGCGAAGCCCGCAGGCGCTTCGGCGTGTTCCAGATAGGCGGCGGCGAGTTCTCCCTGACTTTCCGGCGCGAGGCGAGCAAGCAGCGCCAACAGGAACTGACGCTTGCCGGGGATGCCGACTGGGAGCAGCACGTGGCCGACAAATGCACCCGCGTCGCTGAGCGTGATGGCAGGCGCTCCCGACGACTCGCCGTCGGCACTGACCCACTCGCCGAGGGTAGCGGCGCCGTCCAGCGTCGGGATGCGCGCGTTCCGCGATCCCTGGTGAATGGATGCTGGCGCCCCAGGAATCACGCCAGCATCCAACGCTATCGAGGCGTACTCGCCCGCCGCCGAGGCGCGGCGCCATTCCAGGGACGCCAACCCGAAGGGGGACAGCAACGCGTCGGGAAGCGCATAGCACGCCACCGCCTTCCCACCACGGTCGAGGAAGTCGGTAATCGCCGCCTCTTGCTCGGGAGACATGTCGGGGTTGTAGGGGAGCAGGGCGATCTTGGCGTCGCTCAGCGCGCCAGCTTCCACGTCCGCGTCCTCGACGGCGCCGTAGTCCACGCCGAGGCCGGCGAGCAGGTCGGTCATGTCCTCGGCAACACGCTGGACGGTGGACCAGTTCCCGCTGCTGACCGTTCGCGTCCTCGCGCCGCGCACGACGACGATGTCGTCGGAATACGCCATCAGATCCGAGTACGTGGCCGTCACCGCGCGTGGGGCGCCCGACCATATCGCGAGACGCACACCGTCGATGCTTGCCCAGCCCGTGGGGTTCCCCTCGACAGCGAAGTCCGTCTTGCGTAGTGTCACGTCGCGCGCGCCCTCGTGGGCGGCGAACGACGCGCCGTACCAGCCATCGCCGCTTCGGAAGTAGATCGTGAGATGGCCCACGGCAGCCGCGCCCTCGACGCTGACGGAGAAGGACAGGCGGCCGTAGCGCGACATGTCCCAGCCTACGGCGGCGTCCCAGTACACGCGCTCGGCGCCGTCGACGAAATCCGCGCTGACGCGGAGAGCCCCGTCTGCCGCTACTTCCGCTGGGGGCGACTGGCTGCTTGGCGTCCACGCGGCCTGCGCGTCCTCGGCGTTAGCGTACCGCCACGGATCTAGCGGGCGGGAACTGGAGGCGTTGGCGCGGGATGTCAGGAGGGACAGGGCGACGATGGCTGCCGTTGCTAGTCTCACGTCGAGTCCGTTCGTATGTCAGCCTGAAGGGTCTAGATGAGCGGGTCTGGCGTCGCGGGCGTCCTGGTGGCCGGAAGGTTCACGGTCGCGCGGCTCCACCGTCGGCATTCTGCTCCCAGGGCGGGCCCGGGGCAACATGCAGTAGCATCGGCAGGGCGCGCGCCATCTTGCCTCGCGCCGCCCCCGCGCGCATAATTCTGGGCGTGCCGGCGTGGTGAAATTGGTAGACGCAGGGGATTCAAAATCCCCCGACCTTCGGGTCGTGTCGGTTCAAGTCCGACCGCCGGCACCACCTCCTGACTGCCTGTCGATCTCCACTCGACTCCCACGCAGCCACCACCTCGCATGGAGCGCCGCAGTGGACACCATTCTCGTTACCGGCGGACTAGGACGCATCGGCACGGCGCTATGCCGTGAACTGCGTGGCACGTACCGCACCCGCTCGTTCGACCTGCGACCGTCTACCGAAGCGGACGAGAACGTCGTCGGCAACATCACCGATGTCGACGCGCTCGTCGAGGCGTGTGAGGACGTGCGCGCCATCGTGCATCTGGCGGGCAACCCCGGGAACGCGCCGTTTGACCTGCTTATCGACGCGAACATCCGTGGCACAAACTGCGTCTACGAAGCCGCCGTTAAAGCGGGCGTGCCACGCGTCGTGTTCGCCAGTACGAACCACGTCAGCGGGATGTGGGAGAAGGCTGGCGTCTTCGCCACGACGGACATGCCCGTGCGACCCGACTCGCACTACGCCATCAGCAAGGCGGCGGGCGAAGCCATCGCGCGGTACTACGCGGACGCTCACGGAGTCGGATCCGTCTGCATGCGTATCGGCGGGTTCAGCCCCAAGAACCAGCCTGGCGGCGTGCGTGGCTACTACATGCTCATCACGCACCGCGACATCGCGCAGTTGGTGGACAAGTCGATTCAGTCGGACGTGCTGTTCGCCATCGTGAACGGGATATCGAACCATCCCAAGGCGTATCAGGATCTCAAGAACGCCGCCGACCTGCTGGGTTACTACCCTCAGGATGCAGCCGAGGACTGGCTCGACGACTGCCCAGACAACGTGCGCGAGCAGTACGAACAGGTCGACTTCCGACGCCTGACGCACGACGAAATGCTCAACGAGTGGGCGACCGTCCGCGCGCAGCGATAGAGGCAGATACCCACGGATGAAGAAGGTTCTCGTTCTGGGCGCGTGCGGCAACATCGGGCCGTTCATCACGCCCGGCCTGACGGGCGATTACGACCTCACGCTGTCCGACATCGTGCCGCACCCAGACGGCACACCCACGATCGACGTCGACGTCACGGACTACGAGCAGGTGCGAGACGCCGCGCGCGGCATGGACGCCATCATCAACCTGACGGTCGTGCGGCCTGACCCTGTCCTCAGCTTCCGCGTGAACGTGCGTGGGGCGCTGAACACGATGAAGGCGGCGGCGGAGCTGGGCATCAGGAAGGTGCTGCACACGGGACCTGAGCAGATCCGTGGCGCCCGGTACGACCACGAGTTCGACCTCGACTGCCCGCCGCACATGCCCACGACCCGCTACTACTTCCTGACGAAGCACCTCAGCAACGAGGTGTGCCGGTCGTACGCGCGGGAACACGACATCACGACCGTCTGTTTCCTGTTCAATCTGTTGGGCGCGCGACCCACGGAGCCTATCGTTGGGCGCGACTTCCCTCCCTATCTCATCGTGTGGGAGGATCTCGTCCACGCTTGCAAGCTCGGGCTAGAAGTCGAGTCGCTCCCTGAGAACTACCAGGACTTCAACCTGCATAGCCACCTGGGTCAGGGGAAGTTCTCCATCGACAAGGCGCGTCGGATGTTGGGGTACGAGCCGCTGTCTCCGGTCGAAGAGCTATACCGAAGGCCGACGACATGAAGGTGCTCATCACTGGCGCCACGAGCGAACTCGGTCGAGCGATTGCCGGTGAGCTAGCGACAGACCGCGTGCTGCGCCTCACTGATGTCGTGGATGGGGCCGACTTAGGCGAGCACGAGTACATACGCGCTGACTTGCGCGATGCGGAAGCTGCGGCGTCGGTCGTCACAGGCGTGGACGCAGTGATCCACACCTGCGAGACGCCAGAAGCCTTCGAGGAAGAGGGCTCCACACGCGAGGAACTCCTACTCGACATGGCGACGCGCGGCGCGCACGTTTTCATGTCAGCGGCGGTGGAGGCGGGAGTGCGACGTGTCGTGTGCGCGAGCACGCTGGAGATGTTCGAGGCGTACCCAGACGACGTGTACATCAGCGAGCTGTGGAAGCCCCTGCCGAGCCCCGGGATGGGCAGCTTCTCTAAATACCTGGGTGAGCACACGGTTCGCGAGTTCGCGCGCGACTACGCCATCACCGCGACGTCCCTGCGCCTGGGTCGCCTCGTCCGCGAGGAAGACGTCACGGACGAGCCTGCCGATCTCATGTGGGTGGACATCCGCGACGCAGCGCACGCGTTTCGCGCCGCCCTCGGGCGAGACGCCAGCGACGACTTGCGGTTCGGCGCGCGATGGGACGTCCTGCACATCTGCGCCGATGTCCCGAACGCGAAGTACCTCATCGGCGAAGCGCGCAAGCGGATAGGCTACGCGCCGACCCGTTCCTTCTCCGCCAACCGGTAACGACCCCGGCCGCCTCAGATTCCTGTGAGGTTCGCCGCCCCTCGCGCGACATAGTATGCGAACGTTCCAAGAAAGGGCGATTCGCATGGCTAGCCCAGACGCTGATCTAGTAAGGCGAGCTCTCGCCGGCGACGTGCGGGCGTTCGGGGAGCTCGCCGAGCGATATCAGGAAGCCGTGTACGCCCTGGCAGTGAGCCACACCCGGAACTTCGCGGACGCCGAGGACATCGTACAGGAGGCGTTACTGAGCGCGTACGAGGCGCTGCCGTCGCTACGGGATCCGGAGCGGTTTGGCGCCTGGGTTCGGGGGATCGCGTCGAACATGTGTCGCACGTGGGCGCGTCGCGCGCAGCGTCGTCGCGAGACGCCTGGGGCGTGGCAGCATTCTCTCCCTCGCGCTGAATCCCCTCCTCCCGACGCCGACCTCCGCGCGCGCGAGGACCGTGACACCGTGCTGAAGGGGCTGCGCGTCCTGAGTGCGGATGCGCGCTTGACGCTCCTGCTGCACTACCTGGCGGGATTCTCGCAACGCGAGATCGCGGCCTTCCTGGGCGTATCCGTTACAGCGATCGAGACGCGTCTGCACCGTGGTCGCAGGCGTCTGCGCGAGGAGGTAGGAACCATGGCGGAAGACACGCTGAGAGACAGCCGGCTGGGCGATGAATTCACAAGTCGACTGGCGACCGAACTGCTGGCGCGGCCTCGACCCCTGGAGCACGACGGACACCCGATCGCCGAGATGTGGCAGGCCATACGAGCGGCTCTGCCGGAGTTCGAGGTCGTGGCTCCGCGCGGTGAGGTCGAGCCACGCGGGCTGAACGCGGAGGTGTTGGGCGAGGACGTGGCGGCAGGCATCGACATGATCGACGTGGACGCGGAGACGGTACTCCGTCCGCACCTCACGCCGTCGTTGCTCGAGACGCTGCGGGGCCGCGAAGCCCCATGCCGCGTGGTCGCGCGGGGTCGCGTGTTCCGCGACGACAGCCCGTCGGCAACGCGTTCCATGGTGTTCCACCAGGCTGAGGCGGCCTGGCTCGCCTCGGACGTGACGGAGGAGCGCTTCCACGCGTGCGTCGAATCGATGCTCCGCGAAGTGACAGGCGCAACGTCGCTACGGTGGCAGCCAGGCGACTTCCCCTTCACAGAGCCTGGCTGGGAGGTCGAGGCCCGGTTTGGGGATGAGTGGGTGGAACTCATGGGCGTGGGACGCATCACGGACGAAATCGTGGCGGGCTTGGGGTTCGACGCTGCGGCGGTCTCCCTCTACGCGTTCGGCTTAGGGATTGAGCGCCTGGCCATGGTTCTGCACGACGTCACGGACATCCAGGATCTGTGGAACGCGGACCACTAGGTCTAGGCCGTAAAGCTTCACATAGCCGCTAGCAGGCCGGGTCCAGCCAGCCCCCACCACTCGGGGCGAGGCGCCGAGTGCACAGCTGCTCGGTCTGCCAATGTGTCCCGTCCCAGGTGTGGGCGGCGGCGGCACGAACCCCTCCACCGAGCGCAACGCCATCGCCCGCCGTGAGACCGTCTAGGTCCATGCACTGGCCTCCTACAAGCGGATGTTGTATCCTGTTTACGGATTTATCCCGCAGCACAGGGCAACCAGCGCGGGCGAAACCTGACGGCGTTGGCATATGCCCTTCGTGGGTAGACCCAAGTGGGGTGCTTTGTCTGACAGACACTTTCCGGGTCATGTCGGACAATGAACGCACGAAGACGGGACTCGTCGACGTGACGTTCGAACATCGGCGCCTCACCGCCGTTAGTAGCGGGCGTCACGCGACAGAACGCCTCACATGCCGAGGTCGACTAGCGTGGCTAAAACAGACGTTGCGGTGCAACGCACGGGCGGTAATGCCCGTATAAACCGAGGTGGCCCCTGGATCGTGGTGCAAACTGCTCCACGATCGACGCGCCAGCGCGCGCGCCGTGCGGCGCGTACGCCTCGGACGCGACCCGCGTGGCTGACGGCGATAGGCAGCCATTGGTCGCGGATGCAACGACCGCAGTGGATGACGCTGAGACGTCCCGCGTGGACGGTCCCGCGTCGACCCGCTTGGATGACGTTGCGATGTCTATCGAAGACCGTCGCTCGTCGCCCCGACTGGATGACGCTACGCCGTCCCGCGTGGACGGCGCCGCAGCGCCCAGCATGGATGGTGAGGTGTCTGAAGCAGTTGGCTGATCGAGTGCGCGGTGAACGCTCGAGAAAGAGGATGGCGATAGAGTGGGGCCTTGTGTGCTCCGTGCCCCTCGTCATTCTGGCGTCGGCATACATCCGAATGCCGAAGATGGACGACCCCGAAGGACCGCTAGCCGCGGAACCGGACTCCGAGCAGGAAGTCGAGGCCGTCGAATCCACCGAGGACGCCTTGGGAGGTCCAGACGGCTACCCGCTCGCGGAGTTCTACGACTTCGAGGGCATGGCTCCCGACGCTCCGGCAAGTGCGACGCCCCTCGCGCCTACCCCTGCGCCGAAGGCCGACACGAAGCCGGCGCCGGCTCGCCCGTTGGGGGCAACCGTCAGTTTCGCCCGCCACGAAGTGCGTCCCGGCGAATCTCTGTGGACCATCTCCCGCGCGTACGGCGTGGATGTGGACTCAATACACAGCGCAAACCAGCTTAGGACGGGAGCGAAGATACAGCCAGGGCAGAGGCTGCGCGTCCCGGATCGCAAGGGCATTCTGCACGTCGTCCGGCGCAACGACACGATCGAAGACATCGCGTTGCGCTATAAAGTGCCGATTGAGAAGATCGTCCAGGCGAACAACATCGCCAATCCGAACCGCATTCGCGTCAAGCAGGAGCTCTACCTGCCCGACGCCACGCCCCCTACGGCCTCCGCGCGGTCAAGGTCGCGCGGAGCGTCCTACGCGATGCCGGCCAAGGGTCGCCTGTCGTCGCGCTTTGGCCACCGGAAGCACCCCATCAGCGGACGCCGAACGATGCACGCAGGCGTGGACATCGCCTGCGGAGCGGGCGGAACCATCGTCGCCGCGCGGCCGGGCCGCGTGACACACGCCGGGCGCATGGGTGGCTACGGCAAGCTGGTGGTGATCGACCACGGAAACGGCATTGAGACACGGTACGCGCACTGCTCTCGCATCCTGGTGCGCGTCGGTCAGCGCGTGAACCAGCGCCAGAAGCTTGCCCTCGCCGGAGCTACGGGGTACGCCAAGGGCCCGCACCTACACTTCGAGGTGCGACGCAACGGCACGGCGATCGACCCGCTTACGGTCCTACCCAAAAAGTGAACCCCCGCGTGGGGAGCGAGTTACCATCTACTCAGTCTGCCGGAAGATGGTACCTTTGCGTACCTGCATTCCCAGGGAAGGAAAGTATATGAACGTCATCCCGCGCCTTACAGCCATCGGGCTCGCGCTCGGGCTGGTCGTCGGTAGCCTCGTCGGTTGCGCGGACCGAGTGGACGAAGACGACGAAGTGGACATCCCCCCGCAACTGGTAGCGGCGGGCGCCTCTCTCGCGGAGGCGGAACGGCTCATGGAGTTGGCTGGCGTCGCGATCGACTTCGACGACGCGTCCCAGTTGGAGAATCTCGAAGGCAACCTGCCCGCTCCCTCCACCCTCGCGGACCCAGAGGTGCAGGAGAACATCGAAGGGGCCATCGGGTCTTTCAACGAGGTGTTCGACGCCTTTGGCACGAGCCTGCCTAGCGAGGAGCTCGTCGCCTATGGCGCTCCCGCCCAAGTGGGCGACTCCGCGCTGTCGCTGTCGACATCCGACGAGTCTATGATCCTCGTCTACCTGGCGTATCTGACGTCGCTGGACGCGGTGTCCATGCTGACGCAGGTCGGAGGCGACCTTTTCCAGGTTGAATTCCCCGCCAACTACGACACGGGCGAGGTGTACGACTTCGCTCTGAATCTCGATGTCACGAACATGGATCCCGACGAGGTGCTCGACCGCTTCAGCGACGGCCAGCGGCAAGCCGTGCTCAACGCCGTGCAGATTCTCACGGGTGGCGTCGTGAGCGCAGCGGGTCAGCGAGCGAACGTGGATCCAGACCTGCACCGGCGCAGCGCCCTCTTCTATCTCAACCTGGCCGCTGAGCGGATTGCCGAGAACTCGGCGGAGGTCGAGGACGCCATCGCCGAGCTCCGCGACACGGTCAACGAACAACTCAGCCTGGAGATCCTCCGCGACCTGGAGGGATGGGGATTCACCATCGAATCGCTGCCGGCTGACCTCGTCACCCTCGTCGACGGCGAGTAGGAGGGAAACTCATGCACCGCAAGACATCGAGTGCCAGTACGGTTCGAGCGCTTCTGGTCGGCTGCATCGTAGCATCGGCGCTCGCAATGACAGCGACGGCGGACGAGCCGCTCCGACCGTTCCGCAGCATGCGCGCCATGGGTCTCGGCAACGCGTACGAAGCAGTTGCCGACGACCTGTTCTCCTTCGACTACAACCCCGCCGGCCTGGCGAGCATCGACGAATTCACGCTGGCCATCGTTCCGGCGCAGATCCGCTTGAGCGAGGATCTCGCAGACGAGTTGGAGAACTTGCAGGATCTCCTGGACGAGATCAACGAGCTCTCTAACGAGGACCAGGCCACCATACTAGCAAGCGACGCCATCGACGATGTCGTCGCCCGGGTCGATGAGTTGCGACGGCAGAAACTGAAGGGGAGCGCCACCCTGGGGCTGGCTCGGGCGGCGATGCCTCTTCCCGAGATCGCGGGATTCCGGCTCGTCGGCGCCGCGAGCGTGTCGAACCAGATGGTCACGGGCATCAGCCTGGACCGCGCGGGGCTCCCTTGGAGCTCTGTCGTGCTGGATGTCCTGGACGACGAGTTCACGCTGGACGCATCCCTCGAGGTGTTCACGATGCAATTCGCCGCTGCCGCGGAGAAGGATCTGTCGACGCCGTTCGTCGAGCGCATCCGGGCGGGAGCCAACCTGCGCCTGGTGAACCGCAGAATCAAGCACGACTTCTTCACGCTCACGGACATGCTCGACCCGGACAAGTTCAAGGACGAGCACTTCGACACGACGACGGATGATGGTGACGTGGATTCCTTCGGCGATGTGTGGGACATCATCGAGAACAACACCGAGAGCGAGACAGGGCAGGGCGTCGATGTCGGCGTGCAGATAGACCACACGGACTATCTCACCACCGCGCTCGTCGTACGCAGCCTCGTCAGCGACATCGGCGACGACACCTTCCCCACGACGACCACCATCTCCGCGGCCGCGAAACCCCTGACCTTCCTGGATCAGGAGAACTCGCTCGTGGATCTGACGGTCGCCGCTGGGTACAGCGACGGCGCCGGTGACGACGCGCAGGACGCGTTCCTAAACGACAGCATCACGGACAACATCCACCTCGGCGTGGAAGCCATTCTCTTCCCAGACAGCCCGATCAATGTGGCCGTGCGCGTGGGAGACAACCAGGGCTTCCTCTCCTACTCCGCAGAGGTGAAGCTGGCGTTCCTGCGAGCGGGCGTCGGCTGGTACGGCGACCTGGAAACGGACTACAGGACAGCTGGGCTGTCGCTGGTGTTCTAGAACGTACGTAGAGATAGCGAACGACGAAGGGCGCGGCGATCCGCGCGCCTTCGTCGTCTCCGGTAGGTCGCGCCGGACGTGCTATACAGGAGTGGATGCACCTGTCGTGGGCGTGGCGTCGTTTGGCGCGCTCCACGCAGCCGTGTCTACGCCTTTCTTGGTCCCGGCGCTAGCCATGACGAGCGAAACGAACATCGCCGACCGCTTCCGCACAGGAATCGCCGAGTTCAACGACCGGCTGTTCTTCGAGTGCCACGAGACGCTCGAAGCCATATGGATGGAAGACCCGAACCCACGCGCGAGACTGTTCTTCCAGGGTCTCATCCAGGTCGCGGTGGGCTTCTATCACCTGGGCAATCTGAACTTCAAGGGCGCGCGGAACCTGCTCGAGCGCGGCTCCGGGAAGCTCGAGGCGTTCTCGCCGGAGCGGCACGGCGTGAACGTGGCAACTCTGTTGGAGGCCGTGGCGTCGTGCCGGGCGGAGATCGCGCGACTCGGGCGAGAACGCCTGTCTGAATTCGATGTGTCTCTCGTCCCTACCATCACGCTTGGTAATCTCGACGAGCTGGAGGCGGAATGGAACCGAGGATCGGCGCCCACATCCGGGTAGACAAAGGCTTGCACTCCGCGTTTGCGACCGCCGAGGAGTACGGCGCGGACGTGCTTCAGATATTCACCGCCAGCCCGCGCCAATACCGCTCCAAGCCGCTGGAGGCGGATCGCATTGACCCGTACATGGAGGCGTGGCAGGCAGCCGGCGAGCCGCTCGTCATCTCGCACGCGTCGTATCTCATCAACCTCGCGTCGCCCAAAGACGGTGTGCGTGAGCGCGCTCGGGAGGCGCTTACGCAGGAACTCGTCCGTTGCGCCGCCCTGCGCATTCCGCTCCTCGTGCTGCACATGGGTTCGGCGCTGAACGACGACCGCAACAGGTCCATGCAGCGCCTGGTCACGGAACTGAACCGGCTGCTTCCCGAGGTCGAGTCCGACACGCGGCTGCTGTTGGAGACGTCCGCGGGCCAGGGTTCGAGCATCGGCTGTACGTTCGATGAGGTCGGCTGGGTGCTCGAACGACTAGAGCCAGCGGAGCGATTTGGGACGTGCCTCGACACCTGCCACGCGTTCGCCGCGGGCTACGGATTCGAGGGCGACGCGTTCGACGAGACGTGGGCCAGTTACGATGAGCACGTTGGACTAGACCGCCTCGACGTGTTGCACCTGAACGACTCCAAAGGCGAACTCGACTCGCGCGTCGATCGGCACGACCACATCGGCAAGGGTCACATTGGCGAAGACGCGTTCCGCCGCATCCTCGGCCACGAGCGGCTGCGCGCGATCCCCTGTTTCATCGAAACCCCCGATGACGTAGAATGGCACCCGAAGAACCTGGCCCTGCTGAAATCCATGGCCCGCGGCGCCAGTTGAGGGTCGCGGACTTCCTGACGGGGGTTACGCGCGTTGGCACTGGTGAACCTGCTCGGAATGCTCGACCACGCCCGACGACACGGCTACGGTGTGGGAGCGTTCAACGTACCGGACTACGAGACGCTCCAGGCGATTCTCGATGCGGCGGAGGAGTTGAGCTCGCCGGTCATCATCGACGTCGCCGAGGTCCATCTCAAATACATCGATCTCGACGACGTAGCGACGGTCATCCGGCGCGCCGCGGAACGCGCTTCGGTACCGGTCGCCCTGCATTTGGACCACGGTGAGACGTTCGAGACGATCATCCGAGCCGTGCGCGCGGGCTTCTCGTCCATCATGTTCGACGGCTCCAGGTTGCCGTATGAGGAGAACGTCGCGCGGACGCAGGAGATCGTGAAGATCTGCCACGCCTGCGGCGTCACCGTCGAGGCGGAGCTGGGGCAAGTCGGCGGGGGCGAGGGCGGCAGCGAACGGTCGGAAGCCAACCCGGACCACTTCACGGACCCCGCGCAGGCGGAGGACTTCGCCAACCGCACGCAGATCGACGCCCTGGCGATCAGCTTCGGCACCGCCCACGGTCTCTACAAGGGCACCCCAAAGCTGGACTTTGGACGCCTCAACGAAATCGCCCGGCGGACGCAGAAGCCACTCGTCCTGCACGGTGGCACGGGTGTCACCGACGACGACTTCCGCAAGGCCATCTCCCTCGGCATCGCGAAGATCAACTTCTACACGCAGATCAGCGTCGCCGCCGTCGAGCGCGCGCGCGCCGTGCTCGCAGCAGACCCCGACCTCATCAGCTATCCGGAGTTGCTGGAACGCGCGCGCGAGGGAGTGAAGGACGCTGTCGCCCATCAGATGCGCGTCTTCGGTAGCGCCGGAATCTGCGACCGGTTCCCCGACATCTGCGCCGAATGCGATGCGTGCGTTCTGCCGACAGATTCGCTGGCGCCCAGCGAGGAGCCAGCTCCGGGCGACACGTCGGAGCGCATGACCCAGGACGAGACCGCCGACCTTATCAAGGCCGTGACACACGCCGTGTTGGAAGGACTCAAGCAGCAGTAATGACCCAAACCGACGCACGACAAGGCGCTCCCGACACGGCCGTTACCGTCAGCAACGACCTCGCCCTGTACAAGGGAGATGCCATCGTCGTCGGCGTGTTCTCCGACTCCGAACTAAGCGCGTCGGCGCGGTCTCTGGACGCCGCCCTCGGAGGCATGCTGGGGGATGTCTGCGACACGGGAGATATGTCCGGGAAGAAGGGCGCGCAAGCGGTCGTATACACCCACGGCAAGATACCCGCGCCAAGGGTGCTACTCGTCGGGCTCGGACGACCGAAGAATGTGGACGCAGAGCGTTTGCGGTGCGCGGCCGGCGATGCCGTTCGGAAGCTGCGCGACTCCGGGTGCCGCGAGATAGGCATGTCGCTGCACGCCGGTCTACAGATGTCGTCCGAGGATGCTGGCGAGGCCATCGCTGAGGGTAGTCTGCTCGCTCTCTACCGCTCCGACCTGCATCACACCCACGCGGACGGCGCCGAGCGCAAAAGCATCGACGCGTTGACCCTCCTCGACGCCGACGCAGCGACGCGCGACGCGCTGCAAGCCGGCGCCACGCTCGGGGAGATCGTCGCTGCCGGGGCGAACGTCGCGCGCGACCTCGCCAACGAGGCGCCGAATTACCTTCCGCCGCTCGCCCTCGCCGACCGCGCCCGGGACATCGCGGAAGATGTCGGTCTCACGTGCACGGTGCTCGAGACCGCCGACCTGGAGGCGGAGGGCTTCAACACGCTGCTGGGAGTGGGTCAGGGCAGCGTCAATCCGCCAGCGTTTGTCATTCTAGAACACGAGGGCGACCGCAACGAGGCGCCGCTAGTGCTCGTCGGGAAGGGCATCTGCTTTGACAGCGGTGGGCTCTCCCTGAAGTCCGGCGCGGGCATGATGGGGATGAAGCACGACATGGCGGGAGCGGCCGCCGTGCTTGGCGCCATGCAGGCGATCGGGGCGATGCAGATTCCACGCCGCGTGATCGGCCTCGTCGCGGCGGCGGAGAACATGCCCAGCGCCACCGCTCAGCGCCCCAACGACATCGTGTACGCGCTGAACGGCAAGACGATCGAAGTGCGCAACACGGATGCCGAAGGCCGCCTCGTCCTCGCCGACGCGCTGGCGTATGCGTCTCGTTACGAGCCGGCGGCCGTGGTCGACCTCGCGACGTTGACCGGCGCCTGCATGACCGCCCTCGGTAAGGGCCGCACGTGCGGGATGTTCGGAAAGCACGACCGCGATACGGACGCGCTCATTGGCCGCATACAGACCGCTGCGGACGCCACCCACGAACGCGTGTGGCGCCTGCCTCTCTGGGACGACTACGACGAAGAGATCAAGAGCGACATCGCCGACGTACAGAACATTGGCTCGTCAGGCTTTGGCGGGGCGATCGTCGGCGCGGCGTTCTTGAAGGCGTTCGTGGACGGCTACCCGTGGGTGCACCTCGACATCGCGGGTATGATGACGTCCGGCAAGAACAAGGGGTACGCCGTTAAGGGCGCGACCGGGTTCGGCGCGCGCCTGCTTGTGCAGCTTGCCCGCAGCTGGCAGGCATGACCTAGCGACCGCGACACGGCCACTTCTCGCTGGCGTCGGAATCCCTCCTTTACCGTCCACGGCCAGGCATGCCCTGCGCGACGGGTCGCGCGGAAGACACCAGTCGACCACGGCTGCCCGCCCTGTCCTGGCGGATGCCTGGAGCTGCCTGCCAACGACACCGGGCGACGAGCGTCCGTCGCTTGCCCGCGCCTTAAGCAGCAAAGGCGGGTGGCCGAAGCCACCCGCCTTTAACACTGTGAGAAGACTGTCCTTCCTCGCAATCAGCTTGCGTGGAAGTCCGCCCGTCTCCTATTCGTCCAACTGCATCGGCGTCGCGCTGATGCGGGCGGACTGCGGAGCGGAATCCGAAGCGGATTCGCCAGCGAAGGTGTCAACCGGCACGTAGTCCTTGTAGTCGGACACGTTGCCCGTCGTCAGCGAGTAGACGACGACGTTGGTCGCCCAACGGTACACACCGGGTGAGTAGTTCACCGAGCGCGTGGGCAGGTTGACGGCTTCCATCGCGCACATGTAGTCGCGGCGGATGATCATCGCTACCAGCTTATCGCCAGCAGAGATACCTTCGAGGTAGTTACGCTTCGGGGGACGGGTGCCCCACCAGAAGATGTCGAACCCAACCGGCGGGCCGGCGAGCTCATAGAATGTGCGGTAAACAGGGTGATCGTTGGGCAGACGCTCGATGCCGTATTCGGGCATCACGAGACGCATCTGCGCCTGGAAGATCTTGATCATCGCCTGCGTCGGCGCGTTCACACCGCAGTCGTCGAAGACCAGCATCCCCTGCTTGTCGGTGAGATACTTACGAAGGTTCATGGCTTCCAGGTCGCCCAAACGCGTGTCGAGCTTCTGGCCGCCACCACCCTCGCGGATGAGGCCCTGGGACTGCACGATGGCCGGGTCGTGACCCGTCATCCACAGCATCGGGGACTTCATGAGGTTGGCGTCCGTCAGACGGACGGCTCCACCCTCGACGTTCATGTCGGTCTTGATCTGCGTCTTTTCGTTGAGCCACTTCGCGAGGGCGTTCAACGAGGACGAGTCTGCCCACCAGTCGGACAGGTCGTGCTTCACGCGGACCAGACGGAACACGCCACGGATATCCTTGCCACGACCAACGACGCGGCCGCCCGGCTCACCCTTCGGCAACGGCAGGACATCCTGCGCGCCGATGGTGATGGACTGAGCCATGTCGCCGATGCCGTCGATCTCGGCGCCGACGTGGTCGACGAGCGAGATACCGGACATCTTGACCATCTGACGACCGAGGCCAACGCCGCCACCGGTCACCGCGCGACCGATCTTGGGGCCAGCGCCGACGCCACCACCAGCGACCGGAGCCGAGAACGCGAGCGCGTCTGGGCTGTCGGAGACAGGCAGGTCAGCGTTCGTGACGACCTGTGGGACCGCTACGTTGGGGTTCACAACGCGCGGAGCCGCCGGGTTCACCGGGGCGTTGATCTGGACGGCCTTGGGCGCGAATTCAAGCACGGTCTCCGCGCGGACGTTAGACGTCTTCACGACGGCAGCCGTCGTGACGCGGGTAGTGACCTGCGGCTGAACCGCGACGGGCGTGTCCGTGATGACCACAGGCTTGGGAATCTGCCGGACTTGCGGCTTCCTCACCTGAGGCTTAGGCGGCGGCGGAGGCAGAACGAACTCCGCCGAAAACGGGTTGGGGATTATCTCCTTCTCGATCAGGATGTAGAAGGTCAGCGCGACCGCCGCGACCCCGTGCAGGATCAACGACAGGACGAACGCTGAACTCGTCCCCGATTTTCTCTTACTCTGTCCAAACGCCATGCTTCGCCTCCCCATGGCTGTTACGTGGTATTGGGAGTGGCTACGCTGCGCCGATCACGTCTGCGTCGCCGTCCCGCTATTGCGGGGTTGCTCCCGCGGATGTGCCAATCTCGTCACAGTGTTGGCTACGTCGCCTGAGCCTCGACCGGCGAATCGCAGCATTCGTGCCAAGGACGCCGGTCTCGCGAGTTCCGGCGAGATTCGGCCGGAACCCGCTGTATCATAGTCGCCATGCCCGTCGAGCGCTACCCCGGTGACGGCCCAGACGTTCGATGTCGGCCCCATTCTGGGCTTGGCTGCACGATATGGGGCAGCGAGCGGCCGATACCCACCCGTACCGGTCACGCAGGGCCGCGCCGTCGCCTGGAATTGACAGCCGTCCCGCTTCGTTGCAAGTATTCAGGTGTCGCCATCGCATGGCGCACGTTAGTCGGACACCAGCGAGTGAGGAGCGCATCTATGGCAGAAGTGACGATCAGCGCGGGCGGCCTGGAATTCAGAGTCGAGTATCGCACGTTCGGTGGCGACCGCGGGCCGGCGATCCGCGTGTTTGGCGATGTGGATGGCGCGGACACACAGCTACTGCGGTTCGACTGCTTCGACAACACGCCCCACTACCACTACTCCCCCGACGGCATGGACGCGTACCACCACATGGACCGGGCTGTAACGCCAGACGTGGTGGCGTATTCGTTGGCCCAGATCCGTGACAACACGAAGGCGATGGTGAAAGCGGCGGGCTACCCGGACCTGGCGTCATCCGTGGACGGTGACGCGGTCGCGAATTCGATTGGTGAAATCCGCGCGGCAATTGAGAAGGCCACTGCGGAGGCGCCCGCCGCGTAGGGCATCGGCTTGGGTTGGGTGGCCGGCAGCTACAGGCTGTACAGCGGTGTGAGCTTGTCGCGCAGGTAGCTCACGAGGTACGTCGCTGTCGGCGCCTCTCCCGTGGCCCGTTCGATGAGTTCTGCTGCGTTGTAGCGCATGCCGTGGCAGTGCACGTTGGCGCGTAGCCACTCCAGTATCACGTCGAACTCGCCGGCCGCGATCCGGTCATCCACGTCTGAGATGTCGTGCCGAATGGCGGCGAATAACTGCGCAGCGTGGAGATTCCCCATCGTGTAGGTGGGGAAGTAGCCGAACAGCCCGTGGGACCAGTGCACGTCCTGCAACACGCCGTCCGCGTCGTCCTCCGGCGCGATGCCTACGAGCGCCTGCATGCGCTCCCGCCACGCGCCCGGTAGGTCTTCGACGGCGACCTCGCCACCTATCAGCTCCGACTCGAGCTCGAAGCGCAGTAGGATGTGGAAGTTGTACGTGAGCTCGTCTGCCTCGACGCGGATGAGGCTTGGCGTCACGGCGTTCGCTGCGAAGTGCATGTCATCGAGGCCGACATCATCGAAGGCGCCACCATGCGCCGCTTTGAGCTTCGGCAAGTAGCGCGACCAGAATGGCCGACCTCGGCCGACGAGGTTCTCCCACAGCCGCGACTGCGACTCGTGGATACCGAGCGACACCGCCGATCCTCTCGGCGTGAAGGCGTGCTCAACGGGTAGGCCCTGCTCGTAGAGGCCGTGGCCCGTCTCGTGGAGCGTGCCGAAGAAGGAGGACAGTGGGTCGTTCTCGTCGTACCGCGTCGTGAGCCGAACGTCGTGCGGGTGGAAGCCGGAGCAGAACGGATGCGCCGAGATGTCGAGCCGGCCGGCGTCGAAGTCGAAGCCGAGGTCGGACGCGGCGTCGCGGCAGAACGCGGCTTGCGCGGACACCGGCAGCGGGCGGGAGAGTAGCTCTGACGGCGCCTCTACCGACGACCCTAGAACCTCGTCTAGGAGGGCG
Source organism: uncultured bacterium (assembly GCA_964473525.1). GTDB lineage: Bacteria > Poribacteria > WGA-4E. Next base: position 44,737 of record CAYYPK010000021.1, on the reverse strand, counting down.
CGCGCCTCGCTCCGGAACGGGGCGAACATGTCGCTCACCGATGCCGACGTCGCGGCCGGCTCGAACTCGTCCAACATCGCATCGTAGCGGACGGACGCAAAGCCGATGTGGTCGGCTTCCTCGCGCTTCAGATCGACGATACGTTGCAGGTGCGGGGCGAAGTGCCTGAAGTCGTCGTTTCCGCGCGCCGTCTTCCACGCTTCCATGGCCAGCACCTGGACGCGCGACATCTCCTCGACAAGGGTCTGCGGCACGTTCACCGCGCGGTCTCGCTCGCGCTTCGTCTCGCGGAGGGTTGTCTGCTGCGCTTCCGACAGATCCTCGGCGTCCGCGGCGGCACCCAACGCGTCACCCATCTCGGCGCCTGTCAGCGCCTCGTGCATCATCCCCGCGATGAGCGCGGAGTGTTCCCCGCGCGCAGTGGCGCCCTTGGCGGGCATCTGCGTCTCTTGGTCCCACCCCAGGACGGAACCCACCGACCCCAGCGTGTGAACGCGCCGTACCAGGTGTTCGAACCGATCCCACTTGCCTGCCATCCGCGCTCCCCTGTGTGCGGCGTCGTGACGGGTCGCCTCGACGCCAGACAGACAGCATACCATGGTGGAGTCCGAAATCCCCACACCGTCCGCAGGTCCACAGACTCCGCCCTGGAGCGTGTGGCATTGCGAAGACTGCCAGACGACACCTCGGAACAGGTGGCCCCGGCCGGGACCATTTCGCGGGTGTGTTAGGACGGCGTAGCGTAGCAGCTCGAACAGGCGTAGCGATGGACCAGCCACTGTGGCCGCTCGCAGCACGCAATCGCGCGCCTGGGCAGCGATCGCGCTTCAGCCTGACGGACGAATACTCAGCTTCTCGCTGAACGCCGCGGAGAACGACCGGCGGGTGTCATCGTCGAAGCGATGGTACTCCTCTTCCCCGGGAGACGTCCGGCACGGGAATAGGTAGTCCATCCGAAGTTCCGGGATGTGAGCGAACTGGTCTGCGCTGAGATGAGGCATCGCGCGTGCGTTGAACGTGATGTCCCAGCCGTCGTCGATTGGGTAGATCACATGGCCAGAGAACAGCAGGTACCTGCCTCGATATCGCCACCGATAGATGGCAGTGCCGCGCGTGTCGCCCGGGAAGTACAGCGCGTGGAAGTCGTCGCCTAGCTGCAGACCAGCGTCGTCGAACGTCTCGGACGGGCATTTGGTCTTCCGCCTCAGCGACTTACGCTCCGCGTGGTGATAGCGAAGCTTGCAGCCGAAACGGGCGTGGACCTCGTCGTGGACGGCGGCCGCCTCGTGGTGGTGGGTGACCAGCTGAGTGTCAATGCCGCCCAGCCGCTCAATCTCGTCGAAGTGGTCGCCCACCGAAGACGGTGGCTTGAAGTGGCACAGGAGCAGGTTTCCCTGCTCGCGCAGGAGCAAGTAGGTGTACTTCTTGCCTCCGCGGAAGGGGTCGTCGATGCGATAGAGCTTCGCGAAGATGCGCTTCATGTCGTGTCCTCCGGCGAAGACGCGCCCTCTGTGCAATGGTGTGCGAGACGTACAGCCGGGAGTCACGCCCTTGGCCATATACGGGTATTGGCGTCCGCCGTTACGGCGCCTGGTGTGGCGCGGGACCTGAGGCGGGCGCTGCTGTGGTCGTGGGCCGCCTGGCCTCGCGGCAAGCCCATGTGGCTCAGGGCCGGACCACGCTCATCATGCCGGCGACTGGTTGGGGTGTTCGCTGACGGCGGGCACGCGGTGCGGCCTACGGTATTCGCCACAGCAGGTCGTAACCGACAGCCATCAGCCCTGCATCCACGATTGCATGGCTCCACCATGGACCGTAGATCGAGCGGGTACGGTGGTACAGCCAGGCCCACACGACGCCTCCCGCGGTGACGCCCAGCGAGAGCAGGACAACTGGTCCCCAAGAGCCGCCCGTGAGCCGATGCAGCAGGATGACATGATGCGCCGTGAACCCGAGGCTGGCCATCAGTCCCGCCACGACCGGACGCGTCTGTTCCCGCAACCGGCCGAAGACGAACCAGCGCCAGTAGTACTCCTCCAGGAACGAGTGCGCGATGCAGTAGAAGGCGGCCAACGCCAGGAACCCCGCAGGCGTCGCCAGGCCGACGGGCTCAAGCCGTTCGCGGAGCTGGGCTGCCGTGTCGTCCAGCAGGCCCGACCCCCGGACGACGGCGAAGTAGACCGCAAGCAGGACGCCCACGACGAGCGCACCGAACACGGAGCCCGCTGCCACTCCCCTGCGGTTGGCCGCCGCCAGCCGCAGCCGTCCCCTCTCGACCCATCGCAGCCAAACCAGCGGCAAGCTGAACTGCGCGACCTTGCCCAGCGCGTAGGCGACGCCCGCTTCCTGCCGACCAGACAGGGCGACGAAGTACACCCACGTCATCAGGGACGGGAAGACGCACGCGAAGGCGACCCCGGCGAGTTGGCGTCCGCGCGCTGCTGATCCGGTGTCCATGGCGAGTACCCAGGTTGGTCGAGGCCCCGTCGGCGCTGGCTGCGGTGGCGCCAGCATACCATGGGCACCCAGGGCGTTCGCGTGACTGCCAACGTGCGAGCTCGCCAAACACCCGTTGCCATGGCGTCGCGTCGTCGCGGCGGCGCCTCAGGGGATTGACAATGGCTTTGCGGCGCACCATCCTGAATGGAGAGGAGCACAGCCTATGGAGATCACTCTCGCGCCGGAACACGAGGCTCTTGTAAGGCGGCTCGTGGAGTCGGGCGACTACGAGAATGGAGACGCGGTTATCGCCGAGGCGCTTCGCATACTAGCTGATTACGATGCCGAACTTGGGATGCCGAAGGCTGCCGTAAAGGCTGAAATCCAGAAGGGCATAGATCAGCTCGACCGCGGCGAGGGCAAGCGGTGGGATCTCGACGAATTCCTCACCCGGGCAGCGGAACGCCGCGCCAAGAAGTCCCGTGGCTGATCCCGACATATCACCAGAAGCAGAAGCGGACCTCGACGGCATCGACGACTATCTGTTTGAGCGAGACACCGATGTCGCCGCGCGGTTCGCGTCCGAATTCCATCGGCTTTTCCAGCTCCTTGCGGAGCGACCCTACTTGGGTCGTCCCTCTGACTACGCCGTCGGCCTCCGGCGCTTCGCGCTACGTCCTTTCATCATTTTCTATCGCCCTGTTACTGGTGGCATTGAGGTCGTGCGCGTTCTCCACGGCGCTCGTGACCTGCGCGAGGCGTTCATCGACAGCAACCGTTGACCGACTCGCGCTTACGGAATGTTGGAAGGTGCCCCGTGCATCAACGCTGGCCAGAGGCGCAGCCCATCGACGGCTTCGCAGCGACGAACGTCCCAGCGGGCCACTACGCGTGGATGCTCTGTCGAGCCAGCGTCTACTCCGACGACCCTACCTTCCACGGCTATGTCGACAAGATCACCCGAGCATACTTGGCTTCGCTCGACGCCCCCATCGACGCTGTCAGTCAGTTCCTGGTCGTCATACACGCTGATCTGAGTGCGGATGTCTACATCAATGACTTCCCGGTGGCCATAGAAGCGCGTGCGCGGCGTGCGATAGAGGCCGGAGCGGGCGTCACGAAGAACGACATCTCCGATATGCGCCGGGTAGTTTTCCCAGGCGTGTCGTTCGATCCCACCGATCAGGTTCTGTATTGCTTCAAGGCGGACTGGAGATTCAGTCTCTTTTTCGATCTGACCCGGAACCTCGACGTTGAGAAGATGGCGCTCGACCTCGGGCAAATGCGCCGGGCTCTTTGGTACCGCGCCGTTTACCGCACGATTGAGGACACGGCTGAGTTAGACGCGATGCGCGTCGACGGCTGGTTTCCCTTCATCGAGATCATCGCACAGTTCGAACAGATCGCCGAGCTATACCAGAACCGATTCGCCTTCGAGGAACGGATGGACGCGTTCCTCGACGGTTTCACACCAGACCGAATCCAGTCGATCGTGGAAAGATGGTGGGGGCGGCCCCGACTCGCCGAACGGCGGGAATCGATCGAAGCTGGTATTGGCGCCTACCTGCAAGGAGACCAAGCTGGCTATCTGCTTTGCATGCCCCGTCTGTACGCGGACATTGACTGCATCATGAAGAGCCAGTTCTACGCCGATACTGGGAAGGATCGCGTGCGCGGGCAACAGAAGGCCTGGTCGCGCCACTTCGCTGACTTAGGCGTCGCGGCCAGTGGTGACGAAACATCACTCTTCCTGGCGCGCCACTTCCAGCGCTACCTCGAGGAGTCGTTCTTCGCCCCCTTCAACATCGAAACGGGGGAGATCCCGCCATCAAGGAATTCCGTGCTTCACGGCGCTCTCGGGCTTGAGGGCTACACGCGAGCGCGCGCGCTACAGGCAATCCTGATCCTGGATCAGCTTTGCCACTACCTGCTCTCGGCTGAGTCTTCCCAAGGAGCGCAGACGCCGCCAGATTCGTCTACGTGACGTCGCTCAGTGGGCGGCCCAAGCCGCAGCCCTCACTGTGACGCGAGCGAACGAAAGAGTGCAGAGGGCGTCAGGCCGGCCGCGTCTGTGGCACGGTGCTATGCTCCTCGCACAGCCGGTCGAAGGTCAGCGGCGGCTCCTGGGTCGCCGCGAACGCCTCCTCAATGAGGGCGACCCGCTGGTTGAGCGCCACCAGGGCGGTGTAGAGTGGCTCCCGCGCCATCCTGACGACGACCTCCGAATCCGCGTACCTGTCGAGCATGTCCTGCGTCAGCTTCCGTAACGCGCCAACATCGTTCTGGCTCATCTCGTCTCCCTCAGTGCAGTGACCGCGCGCCCAAAGCGTGGATGCCGACCGCCCTGATAAGACAGGTGAGGGCGACAGGCCAGGCATCCCGCAGCGCAGGTGGGCCCTGAACCCAACTATTCTACGGGCCACGGCGGCGAGTGTATGTCAGACGAATGACTAGACGTTGCGCGGCGGGCGTAGGGGATTTGCGCGACGAGGGACGCCTCTCCCCGCACCGTGTACGCAATAACCCTTGGACGGCCTTGGGGCGCGTGATGCGCCAGGCGGCATGTGGGAGCCGCGAGACGACCGACCTAAGGCAGAGGCGGCCGACTCGCGGCATTCGCATCGTGGCCCGGCTACGCCGACAGAGCCGCGTGCGGGTCGATGACGTACTTCTTCGCGGCGCCCTGGTCGAAGTCGCCGTACCCGGCGGGGGCGTCGTCGAGGGAGATGACCGTCACGTTGACCGCCTCGGCGATCTTGATCTTGTCGTAGAGGATGGCGTTCATCAGGTTGCGGTTGTACTTCATGACCGGGCATTGCCCCGTCGTGAAGCAGTGCGACTTCGCCCAGCCGAGTCCGATGCGGATGCCAAGCTGCCCAACCTTGGCGTTGTCGTCGACGGCCCCTGGATCCTCGGTCACGTACAGGCCGGGGATGCCGATGGCTCCGCCCGCGCGCGTGACCTCCATGACGGCGTTCAGCACGGTCGCGGGGTGCTCGGCTCCGGCATCGCTGCCGTGGCCGCGCGCCTCGAAGCCGACGCAGTCCACCGCACAGTCGACCTCTGGGTCGCCCGTGATGGCTTCGATCTGGTCGGACAGGGACGCGTCCTCGCGCAGGTCAACGGTCTCGCAGCCGAAGCTGCGCGCTTGCGCCAGTCGCTCCGGGATCATGTCGCCGACGATGACGCAGGCGGCCCCCAGCAACTGGCACGACGCGGCGCACGCGAGACCAACGGGTCCAGCGCCGGCAACGTACACGATGGAGCCTGGACCAACGCCAGCGGAAACGGCGCCGTGGAAGCCCGTCGGGAAGATGTCCGACAGCAGCGTCAGGTCGTCCATCTTCGACATCGCCACGTCCCGATCCGGGAACTTCAGCAGGTTGAAGTCCGCGTAAGGAACCATGACGTATTCCGCCTGGCCGCCGACCCATCCGCCCATGTCGACGTAGCCGTACGCCGCCCCGGGACGCGCTGGGTTCACGTTCAGGCAGATGCCCGTCTTGCCCTCTTTGCAGTTGCGGCAACGGCCGCAGGCGATGTTGAACGGAGCCGACACGATGTCGCCGACCTCGACGAACTCAACGTCTCGCCCGGCCTCGATCACCTCGCCGGTTATCTCGTGACCCAGGATCAGTCCCTCGGGAGCGGTCGTTCTGCCGCGAACCATGTGCTGGTCGCTACCGCAGATGTTCGTCGCCACCACCTTCAGGATAACTCCGTGGTCGCACTTCCTGCTCTCGAGCTCCAGCTTGGGAAAGTCGATGCCCTGGACTTCCACCTTGCCCGGGCCCATGTACGCGACGCCTCTATTGCTCGCCACTGCCATACCTCCTGCTCACGCTGTGCGGCTCGACTACGCGTCCAGCTCAAGTACGAAATAGAATCCGGGGTTCCAAGCCTGACACATGAGATGGAGACGTCCGTCGTGGACGTTCCACGTCACGTTGTGCATGTGGTCAGCGAGCTCGATGCCGAGGTCATCCTTCGGACGTATCGTGGAGATGACCTCGTACGTCTCGCCGTCGAGGATATAGATCGGCGCTGGCACGCCGTCTTGCGGGTCGTCCAGGCTGCCGATGGCGGCGTACCAGTGGTTGTCCCACTCGACGAAGTCGATGCCGCAGGGGCGCGACCCGTCCGGCAAGCCGTACGACACGCTGCCGCCGCCGTCGAACGTGACGACCTCGATGCGCGAGTGCGGCCTGTCGGCGATGGCGATGTGGCTGCCGTCCGGCGTTGGGTTGATCCCGTGGGCGGTGCCGTACTTCCCCAGCAGCGTAGGGTCGCCCGACCTGCCGCCGAAGATTCCTGTCCACTCCTTCGAGGGCAGATGCGCCGTCGTGATGTAGTTCGCGCCGTACCCGTCGGTCACGACGAGGTCGTCGCCGCTGGGTATGGTGTCCGTGGGTCTATAGGGCGCCTGCTCGCTGTCGGCGTACTGCTCGAACTCCGGCGTCGGGAGGATGAACTCCGTGTCGCCGTCGAGGGTCAACACGGCGACCATCTCGTCGCCGTTCGCCGGGAGGAACAGGCGCGGAGCGCCCTCGAAGTCGCCGATCTTCGTGCTGTGGAAGTTCACGTCCACGAGCTCGGGCGATACCTCGATGATCTCCTGTGAGGTGAGGTCCGCGCTGACGCGCATGACGCCCGCTCCGGGCATGCCGTAATACACCTCGCCCTGGCCGGGGCGCTTGTCGACCGCGAAACCGCCGTGCAGCTTCACTTCGTGCTCGAGCGCCGCCTGCGGCAGCGTGCGCAGATCCTCGCGGTAGAAGAACCGGAACGGCTCTTGCCCGCTCGCTATCCGATTGGCCATGTGCCTACCTTCGCTAGCTGAACATCTCGGCCACCTGCCGAGTCGAGGCCGCAAGGAGCCGCCTCGGTCGCCACCTCTATATCCCTGTCGTCGCTGGGCGAGTGTAATCCAGCGGATACCGTGGCACAAGACAGATGCTTCTATTCAGACGCGGGTGAGCCGTCGGCCACTGCCTGTGCGATGCGCTCGCCGATCTTCTCAATGTGCTCCGCATCCGTGCCGCAGCATCCTCCCACCACGCCGAGCCCGTACGCCGTGTGCATGGCGGCCATCCGCGTCGCCAAATCACTGGGGTCGCCGCGGTCGAGCGCGGTGCTGTTGTCCAATTCGTCGTGGCTCTTAGACGAGGCGTTGGCGCGGAACCCCTTGAAGCGGGACAGCCACGGGGCAGCGCGGTCAGCAGCCGCACGTAGCGTTGGCTTCCTCGACGCGCGCGACAGCCTCCTGATGAATCCGCTCGACATCGGCGGCGGCGTAACCGAGGCCGCTGACGTAGTCCGGGGAGGCGCGCCACACAAGCGCGTCCGTGATGAGTCCATGGCCCCGGCAGCGGCAGCGCGGGCGGTTGGAGCGAGGAGGCGCTCACCCAGTTCCTTCCACGCGTTGTCGTCCTCGAAGACCTCAAACGCGCAGAAGTCCCGCAGCGGGAACTGCTGCTCGAACAGCATGTATGTCTCGACGCCGGGGAACGTCAGGAACGTCGTCCCTGACGAGAGCGCATTGCCGACCTGTGCCCGTCCGACGCACGTTGCCATACGGAGCCCTCCTCCGAGGGATCACACCCTCCGACGTTCGTTGGCCCTCAGCCGCAATGCAGCGTAGCCTCGGCCACGGGTCAGGTACAACGCAGGTGGCGGCCCCGCGCGCCCGCCCTAGGGTCAATGCCTGCGCGCCACCACGTTAGATATGTATAGTTTCTGCCGGTTGACCCGTCGTCGCAGGCATGATAGAAGTTGGTAGCGCGGACCTGCGGCAGGGCCTCTCCGCCTGCCGCCTTCGTGCGGCTGCTAACAAGCGACGCTGGGTTTCTCGCGGCGGCGCCTGAGAGGAGACGGGATGAGTTCACACGTTGGCGAGGCTGCCAATGTCGATGTGGTCGTCCAGGCTGCGGGCGCGGCGGTCGCCTTGGTAGCAGCGGCCGTGGCCGCCGTGGCAGCGATCAAGGCGCATGGGCGCGCCAAGTCGATGGGGGATCTCCAAAGGCGCGATCTCATGGTACACCACCTATCCATGACTGAGGCGCACCTCCGTGAGATCAGGGCTTGGGCAGAGACTTGCATAGTAGCGTTGTCGGAGGCGGTCGCCTTGTGCTACCGCGATCGCACCAGGCCGCACGCCGGCCCTGATTTCTTCAACAGCAGAGAGGAGGTGTTGGTTAAGCTGTCGACGATGATTGATGTAGGGCGGTTCTTCTTCCCGAACGAGCACGCAAAGACCGTCGGCCAGCACAAGGAAGGAGCATTCCGGGGGCTCCGGCTTCCAGCGATGGATCGGCTGGTGGAGGCGTTCAACATCGTGAAGAAGCTGAAGTGTGCTGAGCAGGGGCCAGAGCGGGATGTCGCGGACGTACTCGTAAAGAAGAAGCGGGCGTTTGTCACCGAAGTCCAGGACAGGCTGGAGGTCCGCGAAATGCAGGCCAGAATAAACCAGCTTGAGGAGGCGTTGGGACGCCAGTTTGCCGCAAGTCTCGCGAACGCCGACGACTAGGACAGCGGCAATGCCGTTGACGCCGCCGATGGTGATCCCGGTGGGCCTGACGACATCGCCGCCGCCGCGGGAAACGTGGATCCTCTGGCTCCCGTCCGCCTGCTAGGCCTCCAACTGATCGCGCACCTGTTCCAGCGACGCGATGGAGCCGACGACAGTCACCCAGTCTCCTACCTCAATCCGCGTGTACCCGTGCGAGATGAGCGAGCTGTCGTGACGGCGCACGGACAGGACGAGCGTGTCCGGTGGCAGTCGCAGATCCCGAAGGGCGACCGCGTCGAGGTCGGGGTTGCCGACTTCCACTTCGATGACGTCCTGACCCTCGTCCATACCCATCAGCAGCGCGGTCGCCGACGGCTGTCTCACGCAGTGTTCCAGGAGGCCAACGACGGCGGTCGATGGGTCCACGATGTGAGCGCCGAACTCCGCGAAGTCCGGCAGATTGGCGTGGTCGTGCAGGCGCACGATAAGGTTGTCCGTCCCGAACTCCTCGTAGCAGTGAGTGCATACCCGCAGGTTCTCGTCGTCGGCCAGCATCGTGACGACGGCTTCCGCGTCGTGCGCGCCGAGACGGCGGAGTTCCTCGGCGGACCAGTCGGACACGGACGAGATCGTGACGCCGTTTTCCTCTGGCGGATCCTGCCTGCGGGTGGCGATCGTCACCTCCCAATCGTGTGCGCGCAGCTGTCGAGCCAAGGCTAGCGACTGACCCTCCAGGCCACACACGATGACCTTGTACGCGCCGTAGAAGTCGGGCCCTTCCCCGCGGGTGTGCGCCTCGCCCATGAGGTTCAGCACCCATTTGAACAGCGGCGGCCCGATGATCTGGTTCACCATGATCATGGAGATGAGGAGCGTCGCGAATTGGCCGCCCCATTCGGGGAACTCGCCCGCCACTTCCTTTGCCAGACCCAACCCCACGCCCGCCTGCGTGACATACGCCATCCAACTCAGACGGTTCGAGCGCATGGGTTCGCCCGCGACCATGCCACCCGTGAACGACCCCACGAATAGCGCGCTGAGTCGGACGGCGACGAGCGCCAGCGCGGCTGGCCACATGAGAAGCATGACGTCCAGTTGCAGGGACGCTCCGGTCAGCGTGAAGAACACCACGTAGATGGCTGGACCGACGCGCTCGACAACCGTCACGAACTCCTGCCGATACGCCGTGCGGTTCGTGACGATGAAGCTCGCGAGCATGCAGACGAGCAACGGCTCTACAAGGACTTCGATGCCGAAGCGATCGTGTGTGGTGTGGCGCAGCCACGACGAGAAGGCGAACGCGCTGTACCCCAGCGCAAGAATGAGAGCCGTCTTCACGGCTCCGTCCCACCGTCTCGCGAGAACGAACCGCAGGGCGGTCCCCAGCGCCCACCCCAGCGCCAGGGCGGCTGACAACTCGCCGATCAGCAGCGCCGCGAACATGAACTCGACGCCGATGCCCGTCAGCAGCGCGTCCGCAACCGAGGAGCACACACCGAACAGCACGATGACGCCCACGTCCATGATGACCGTGACGCCCAAGGCGGTCTGCGTGAATGGGCCGCGCGCGCGTAGTTCGTTGATGACCGCAATCGCCGACGAGGGGGACCGCGCGACGAGGATTACCGCCACGAGCAGTGACACCGCGACGCGGCTCGCCGTGGGCATGTCCCGCATGAAGGGGATCCAGTCGCCCAGCGCCATGACGGCGACGTATCCCGCCAGGAAAGTGACGAGCATCAGTCCCACGGTCGTCCATCGGATGCTCTTGAAGCGGCCGCGGAGTTGCTCGATGTGCAACTCGCTGCCAGCCGCGAAAGCGATCACCGCGAGCGAGACTTCGTCGATGATCCGCAGACGGGCGACGGACTCGGCGGAAACCAGCTTGAGGACGTAGGGACCAGCGATGATGCCGGTAAACAGGAACCCCGTGATGAGGGGCATCCGGACGCGCGCAAACCACCGGCCGATGTCTTTGCTCGCCAGAGCGATCATCAGGAAGGCGGCGACTATCACGCCATCCTGAAGGGACAGATTCACCCGGTCACGCCCTCCGACATCGGGGCGTGTGCGCGCTGAGCGGACGCGGAATCAGGCGACTTGCGATGTGGAGTCGGGACTTACTGACGGCCATACCCCTGCGCGTTGGGAAGGCGATGCGCCGGTCTCTCATTGTAGACGAGTGGGACGGCCAGGGTATGCCTCATATGACGCCAACTCACCTTAGGAAGCAACTGCCGCTTCGACATGGAAATGCGGCAAGGCTGGCGCTTCATCGGACGCGCGGCCCCGATACAAACAGGCCCGGGCACAGCCGCTCGAAATACCACCTGGCGCCCCAGTCCTGCCGGTCGGGCGACAGCACATAGGATCCGCGACCCGTGATACGGGCCAGCGCGAAATACCCCAAGGCGCGACGACCAACGGCGATGAGTCCTACGCTGTTATGGCCACCTATCGCCAGCACGCCAGCGGCGTTGTATCCCCCGATGGCCACCAATCCGGCGCTGTTGGCGCCACCAATCGCGATCAGTCCCACGGAATTGGCCCCGCCGATCGTCACGAGCCCCACCGCGTTGATTCCGACGCCCACGATCCCTACGGCATTCAGCCCAACGGCGACGAGCCCGAACGCGCTGTAGTCGATGGCCATGAGCGCGGGCCACCTGGCCACGACGAGCCCCAGGCCTGCCAGCGTCAACGCGCCAGCGGGCAGATGCCGCCGCGCGAGTCGCCATAGGATTTTCCACGGCGCCCGGACAAGGTCGACGGTCGTGGCGTCCTGCATCTCGATTCTCCTCTATGCCACGGGACCATGCTATCACGCTTGCCCTGCGGCCACGCACTCGCCTCGCCGCCGCGACTGGCCGAGGCGCGTCCCCGCCGGCGCCGGTCTGGCAATCTTAGCACACGCGACGCGTTGCCGCTCGCGCGGCCCCGCACTACACTCCGTCGGCGCCGAGTGGCCACGCGACCCGTGTGTCCTAACCAGGAGCGTCCCATGATCGGCTCCGGTAAGCGAGATGAGTCCTGGCGACTGCGCGACCGAGCAACGGCGGTCATCCCCATGGGTACGCAGACCCACTCTAAGGCCCCGCGTGAGGTCCTGCGCGGTGTGGAGCCGTGCTTCATCGCGCGCGGGAAGGGATGCCGCGTGTGGGACGTGGATGGCGTAGAGTACATCGACTTCAGGAACGGCCTCGGCCCAGTGACGCTCGGCTACGGCTTCCCCGCCGTGGATGACGCGATCCGCCGTCAACTCGACGATGGCATCAGCTTCAGCTATCCGCATCCACTCGAGGTGGAGGTGGCGGAGCGGCTTGTTCGGTTGATCCCGTGCGCGGAGAGCGTCCGTTACCTCAAGACGGGTGGCGAAGCGATGGCAGCTACGCACCGTCTGGCGCGCGCATTCACGAAGCGCGACCTGATACTCACGTGCGGCTATCACGGCTGGGTGAACCGCATGGGCACACCCGGCGTGCCTGCGCAGACACAGGCGACGTATCGAGGAATGCCGTGGGGCAACGCAACGCCGTACGAAGCCGTCCTCGCCGAGGCGCCCGACGAGATCGCCGCCGTAAGCGTCGCCTGTAGCTATCGCGACATTGAGAAGGGCGGACCATTCCTCGCCGACCTGCGGTCCCTCACGGAACGCCACGGCGCGCTGCTGGTCTTCGACGAGATCGTGACCGGTTTCCGGCTCGCCGTCGGCGGCGCGCAGGAGTACTTCGGCGTGACGCCCGACCTCGCCGTGTTCGCGAAGGGGATCGCCAACGGCGCGCCGCTGTCCTGCTACGTGGGTCGCGCCGACGTCATGGCGCACGTCGAGGCGGAAGGCATCTCGTCAACGTTCGGCGGCGACGCGCTGGCGTTAGCGGCCGCGCGCGCCGCCATCGACACGTACGAACGCGAGGACGTCATCGGGACGCTCTGGGCGCGCGGCGCGCAACTCCACGAGGGCTTCAACGCCATCTGTGAGGATATCGGGGCTTCCGCACGGTTCGAGGGTGTCGGCCCTCTTGGCGAACTGATTCTGCCGGGCGGAGGCGATGCTCACACGAGATTCGAAGGGGAAGCGCTCAAGCGTGGCGTCATCATCTACACCGTGTGTTACCCGTCCTTCTCGCACGGCGAAGACGACATCGCAGAAGCCGTCGACGCGCTGGGCGACGCGGCGCGGGCCATGATGGACGATGGATTCCAAGCATAGGGGAGCCGACATGCTCGTAAGCGAAGTGCGAGGCGTGCTGAAGCCTCCGTGTCCGGCGCTCGACGTGCACGTGCACCCGCTGAACTGCTTCGGTCCATATCGGCTAGCCGATGCCCGCGAGGACGCCCGCCGCCTGGCTGAGATCGGCAAACGCTCTGGCGTCGAGGTGATGTGCGTCTTCTCGCTACATCCCGAGTGCCCCCGCGAGCCGTCCATGGCGCAGTGCCGCGAGGCAAACGACTACGCGCTAGCAATGCGGGACGCGGCGCCGGATGTTTTCAAGCCGTTCTGCTACGTGACCCCCGAGTTCCCCGACGAATCCGCCGCAGAAATAGAACGCTGTGTGGCGGGCGAGCAGATGAGCGGCATCAAGCTCTGGGTCGCCGTGAGGGCGTCCGACGCGCGACTCGACCCGATCATGGAAGGCGCGCGGTCCACCGGGACGCCGGTGCTCCAGCACGCGTGGCTCAACACGCTCGGTGGGCTAACGGGCGAGTCGCGTCCGGCGGACGTCGGCGACCTCGCGCGCAGACACCCAGACGTCAACATCATCATGGCGCACATGAACGGCGCCGGTCTCCGAGGCTTCGAGGACATCGCCGACTGCCCGAACGTCGTCGTGGACACGTCTGGAGGCGACCCGGAAGCCGGCGTCACGGAAGCTGCCGTCGCGACGCTCGGGCCGCCGCGCGTCGTCTACGGCTCCGACGCCGCCATCCGACACTTCGGCACGCAAATGGGCAAGGTGTTGGGGGCCGACCTCGACGCTGGCACACAACGCGACATCCTGTGGAACAACGCGGCGCGTCTCCTGCCACCGTGGGCGGGCGTAGAGCCGCTAGAAGGAGACGCCGCATGATCGTCGATGTGAACTGCTTCGCCGGGCACTGGCCGTCTCGCCACTTGGATGGCTCCCTGCCCGCCGTCCGCGACTCGCTGCGAGCGCTCGGAGTCGATCTGTTGCACATGTCGCCGCTGGAAGCCGCTTGGAACAGGAACCCGCACCAGGCTAACGACGCGCTGTACGAAGCGGCGTCAACGTTCGAGGACGTGCGCCCTGTTCCCGTGTTGGACCCCACGATCGCGACGTGGCGCGAGGAGTTGGGTCGCGCGGTAGCACGCGCCGATGTCGGCCTCATCAGGCTGCTACCAGCCTACTCGCCGTATGCCCTGTCGGACGCCGAAGAACTGCTGGCGGCAGTTGCGGCTACGGGTCTCGCAGTCCTGTGCCAGACGCGTATGGAAGATCCACGACGGCAGCACCCGCTTGCGCAAGTTCCAGACGCTCCGATAGCAGATGTCGTCGCTGCCGCCGAGCGCCATCCCACCCTTACATTCATCGTGGGCGGCGCATCGGCTGCCCAGGCGCGCTCGCTGAGCGGCTCCCTGCGCGACTTGCCCAACCTGTACGCGGACACGTCCCAAATCGACGGCGTCGATTCGATCCGCCTGCTCGTCGAGGAGGGGCTCGCGGGCCGCCTGTTGTTCGGGTCGCACGCCCCGCTCTTCACGCCGTACGCCGCCGTCGCCCGGGTTGTCGCAGACATCGACGACTCGGCCGCGGGCGCCATCCTCGGCGACAACGCGCGTCGCTTGCTCGATTGACTGGGCAATGCTGCTCTCCGCGACCGCGTCCCGACGCGCCATCCTCGCTTGTGAGGCGGCATGCCGCGTGTTATGTATAAGAAGCGCGCAACCGGGGAGAGAAGATCATGACGGCCCACCCGAACAGATGGCTCGCGGCAGGCGCGGCGGTCGTCGTCGCCGCGGTCGGAATCAGCGCCTTCCTTGTGACGAGGTCGGGCGTCGCGCAGGTGCAGCTTGTCACTGTGCCTGGACGCGACACGGTCGAGCTCACGATCTACCGCAGCGAAGACCTGACGTTCGCGAAGGAGCAGCGCAATATCACGTTGCGCGAGGGGTCCAACCTGATCCAATTCAGTTGGGCGGGCACCCGCATTGATCCGACGAGCGCGCAGCTCAAGTCAGTTAGCGATCCCGAGAACGTGCAGGTGCTTGAGGCGATCTACCCGAAGAACCTCGATAACGCGATCTTGTGGCGCGTGGAGTCCGCTGCGGCGGGAGCGCACGTCGTGGAGGTGTCGTATTTCATCCAGGGGCTCACCTGGCGATCCGACTACATGGCATACGTCAACAGCCAGGAGACTCGTCTGCGGCTACAGGGCAGCTTCACGGTTGCGAACAGCAGCGGCGAGGACTATGAGGGCGCCAGGGCGAGATTGGTCGTAGGAGACATCCACCTTGTGCGGGGCCCAGCGCTGCGCGAGATGTTGCGGCAGGAGTCGAGGAAGGGGTCCTCCCGCGCGGCAGGCCGGCAAACCTACGCCGCCGATGCCATGATCATGGCGGACCGCGTCGGCGGCGGTCAGTCGCTCGCTGAGTACTACATGTACACCATCGCCGGCGAAAACACTGTCGACAACGGGTGGACGAAGAAGGTGACAGCCTTCGACGCGCCGGACGTGCCCGTAGAGGTCGTCTATCGCGCCGAGGCGGGCGGCGGTGTCGTGCGTCGCTTGTACACGTTCACGAATGACGCGGAGCACGCCCTTGGCGTCGAGCCGTTGCCCGCTGGCGTTGCCCGCGTGTTCATGGTCGACGACGCGGGGCAGGTCTCGTTCATCGGACAGAACAACATCGAATTCAGCCCCATCAGCAAGGAGATCAAGCTCGACCTAGGGCCGGAACTTGCCGTGGAAGTAGAGCGGAGCCAGATGGACTTCGCGCGGCTGAATCTCTCGTACAACGACGACGGCGACGTATCCCACTTCGACACCGAGGAAGAGATACGCATTGAGGCGAGTAACTTCCGGCCCGAGAGCGTCCGCCTGGAGATCCCCGAACGCATCGGTGGCCAATGGGAGATGCTGAACTCCACCGAGGAATACGAGCAGCAGGACGCCAGCACGATCCAGTACACGCTGGACATCGGTCCCGGTGAAACGAAGACCATCACCTACCGTGTCCGACACCTCGGCAGATAGGAGGCGCGAGCGATGAAGCAGCTACTGCCAATAGCCATCGCGACACTCGCGGTTCTGCCGCTGCCGTCGCGCGCGCGGATTGGCTTGGTGACGATCCCCGCGCGGCAGGACATCCGCATTAAGATCGACCGGAACAACAACGCCCTCGTGCAGGAACAGCGAGACATCACCGTGAAGCAGGGGGAGAACCGCATTGAGTTCTCCTGGCCGAACATGCAGATCGACTTCAACACGGTGCAGCTCATTCCACTGGCTAAGCAGAACTCGATCTCCATCCTGTCCGTGGCGGTGCCGCCGAACGCGAACAACACGCTCGTGCTGGACGTCGACAGCCGCGAGCCCAACGAGATCCCCTTCCGCATCACGTATCTCACCGGCGGTCTATCGTGGCAGTCGGACTACATCGCCGTGGCGGATGTGGACGAGCAGTTCCTCACGCTCGACGCGAACGTAACGATCACAAACGGTACCGTCGAGGACTACCACGACGCTGAGTTCGAACTGCCCGTTGGGAAGCCGTTCCGGCAGTTCATCCAGAGCGGCGAGAGCAAGAAGATCACGTTGTTCACGGCGGGGAGTATCCCCGTTGAGAAGACGTACACCTCCGACCCGAGGGAACACGCGGACGCGGTCGCCATGCACTACGTGTTCCACAACGACCCGGAGCACGGGCTAGACCAGGGCATGCTGCTGCCGGGTCGCGTGCGGCAGTTCAAGAAGGACGCCACGGGAAGTGTCGCCTTCCTCGGCGAGGACGTGCTGTCGTTCGTCCCTGCAGGCGACGAGATCAAGCTGTACCAGGGACCGGCGCGCGACATCGAGGTAGAGCGCACCGTGATGAAGCGCGAGCGCAAGAAGCTGCGCCGCAACAAGAAGGGCCGTATCGTCTCGTACGACACAGACGAGTCGTACCGAATCAAGGTACAGAACCGCAAGCTAGCCGACGCCCCCTTGATCGTCCGGGCGTATCTCTCGCAGTATTGGAAGATGAAGTCGCACTCGGACGACTATGAACGCACGGACGCCTCGACCATCGAATTCAAAGTGACCGTGCCCGGGCGATCCGAGCGCGAGATCACCTTCGATGTCGAGGGGATCAACCTGCAAGGCGGGTACGTCCTGAGCGACTAGCGTCGTTCGCGCCTGCACATCCCCTCTAACCGGCGATGCTCGCGACGGCCGATGTGCCACCGTGCCGCAGTACGCCACAGCGAAAGGCCCACAATTGGCCGAATCCAATGCTCCACAGCTTCCGAAACGCCCCTATGGCGACACAGGTATAGACCTCTCCATCATCGGCTTCGGCGGCATCGTCGTCATGAACGCCGAGCCGGCCGCCGCGAGCCAAGCCGTGGCCGAAGCCGTTGAGCGTGGCGTCAACTACTTCGACGTCGCCCCCAGCTACGGCAACGCCGAGGAGAAGCTGGGCCCCGCGCTCGAACCGTACCGCAAGGACGTGTTCCTCGCGTGCAAGACGGGTCAGCGCACCGCCGAAGACGCACAGAAGGAATTCGACCGTTCTCTGGAACTCCTGCGCACGGACTACTTCGACCTGTACCAGCTGCACGGTGTGACGAGCGTCGAGGACGACATCGACGTGGCGTTCGCCAAAGGCGGCGCGATGGAAGTGCTGCTAGCCGCCAAGGAGTCGGGGCAGGTCCGACACCTCGGGTTCTCGGCGCACAGCGAAGACGCAGCCGTCGCCGCGATGGAGCGGTACGACTTCGACTCGGTGCTGTTCCCGGTGAATTTCGCCACATGGAACAAGGGGAACTTCGGCCCGCGCATCATGGCGAAGGCGCAGGAGATCGGGGCGGCCAGGTTCGCGCTGAAGGGTCTCGCCCGTCAGCGTTGGCCCGAGAACGACCCGGCGCGAGAGAAGTTCGGGAAGTGCTGGTACCAGCCCCTGACCGACCCCCGCGAGGCGGACATCGGTCTGCGTTGGACGCTGAGCCAGTCGATCACCGCCGCCGTAACTCCTGGCGAAGAGTCGCTCTTCCGTCTCGCGATGGACATCGCGCAACGGTTCACTCCTGTCAACGAGGGAGAGACCGCCGAGGCCATCGCCCTTGCCGACTCGCTGGACCCGATTTTCGAGGTGTAGTCCGCGCCTAGCTCGACACTTCGAGGAGGTGCGTATGCCCCGCTTGGCTGCGCACTTCCTTCGCTTCCGCGCCCGCTACAGCGACGATGTCGGCTGCGGCGGTGTGGTCGAGCACGAACGTGCAATTGCCGTGGCTCTGTAGCCACGACGCGGGTGTGTCTGCCGTTTCCTCGCCACATACGGCCCGGGCGACGGCGGCCGCCTTCCCTTCGCCCTTCGCCAAGAGCAACGCCTCGCGGGCATCCATGATCGTCGCGACGCCCGCCGTGATCGCCTGCCTGGGAACCTGTGCCGGGTCGTCCTCGAAGTAGCGCATGTTCGCCTCGACTGTGCTCGCCGCGAGGTCGACCACGCGCGTCCTCGTGTCCTTCGCGCTGCCTACCTCGTTGAACGCGATGTGGCCGTCCACGCCGATGCCGAGCACCCACAGGTCCACGCCGCCGGCTGCCTCAATATCGTCCTCGTACGCGGTGCACGCGGCGTCGTAGTCGTCGGCGATGCCGGGCGGCACGTGGAACCGGTCGTCAGGCAGGTCGACGTACTGCGTCAGGTCGCGGGCCATCGTCGCGCGGTAGCTCTGAGGATGGTTCGGCGGCAAACCGAGGTATTCGTCCAGGTTGAACGTACGCTTCTCGCGGAAGCTGATCGTCCCATCGTAGTAGTGTTGTATAAGCCGTCCGTACACGTTGACCGGCGTGCTACCCGTCGCGAGCCCGAGCACACGGATGGACGCCCACTTCGTGACGAGAAGGTCGGCGGCGAACGCGTCCACGTTGGACGTCACGACGACGCGCATGGCGTACTGCCTCTCAGATCAGGTGACGGCGAACTCTCGCAAGGTACCCGACCACTGCGAATCGTCTGGCACATAGCCCACGATGAGTCCATCCATGGGCGTCTCTCGCGGCGCGACGACTCCGGTGGTCTTCTCGGCGGTCATGCCCTTGGACATCAGCAGATAGAAGGTGTCTTTGCGAAGGCCCTGCGTGGTGTACCAGTTCCCCTGCCCCTTCGAGATGACGACCTCGCTCTCGCGGAGCGCGTGGACGAACTCAGGGGTCGACCAGAACAGGTTCGTTCCAACGGTAGCCGAGCCGGACGCGATCACCGAAAGGCGAGGCTCCGCGACGATGTCCAAGCCAACATCGCGCGCGGTGGCAAGGAGGTCGTGGCGGGTGGCATCGTTGCTCGCCGCAGCCGACTTCCCGGCCACCGTGACGGTGTGCCCCTCGTCGAGGAGACGCCGGACGATATGTAGATCGAACACGGTCTCGCCGTCGTTGTCCGTCAGCCACAGGACGTGGCGTCGGTCGCCCTCGGTGAGTCGCTCGAGGAAGCGCGCCGTCGAGTCGATCGCAGGTAACACGGACCCAGCCGTCGCGAGTGACTCGGCGAGGAAGTCAGGCTGCTCGCGCATGCGCGCCAGCATGCGCACGCTCGTCAGGTCGATAAGATTCGCCGCCACGTCGAAGCGCAACAGGTCGGGCCAGTCGCGGGACGCCACGCTCAGGTCGTCCGCGAGCTCCGCCGCCAATGCGCGATCCCTGCGCTTGTCGGCGACGTACGGATCCAACGAACCCGTGATGGCGCTCGTCAGCTCGTAGAGAACGCCCCAGAGTTCCTCAGGCGTCATGCCGTCCGTCACATGGACGCCCTCGAACTGTGCTGCTAGCAGGTCGTCCACGCTGTCGAGCAGCATGGCGCGTACGGCCTCGGACGACGTCGCGCGGGGAGCGATCTGTTCCCGCATCATGCCCTGCACGTGTTCGCGCAGGCGCTCCCAATCCGGCGCTCCGCGCATGTCGCCAAAGGTGTAGGCGCCCGGTCGGTAGTGTTCTGGCACGAACTCCCACAGAGCGGGAGTTCCGGCGTGTGGCATCCCAAGCGATGGATCACGACGTATACCGAGCGTGGCGTGTTCGACTGGCCAGTTCGGTGGTAGCACGGTCCCATTCGCGCGCGTGTTCGCCGCGTGGACGCCCTGCCCTACGAGGAGATCGCGGACATCGCAGCGCGTCAGCTCCGTGACCGTGGCCAGCTCGCGGATCGGCGCGGCAACCGGCGGGTAGCAGTCCGAGGGGGCGATGCGGACGTTGTGCGCGCGCGTGTCCGTAAGCCGCGTCCTGGCGCCAACGTCGGAGTCGCCTGTGACGGTGGAGTTATCCACGACGCAGTAAGGGCCAACCGTGACCCCTCGTCCAATGTGCACCCGCCCGGACAGGAGCGATCCACCCTCGACGGCGCCGCGCGCCACGAACGCCTCAACGTCCTCGTCCAGCGTGATGCGAGCGTCGGAGTGAACGCGCAGGCCAGCCATCGCGAGCCGCTGCCGCGTGCGTTCGTAGAGGTACGCCTCACCGTCGAGGACGTTCGTCCAGCGGTTCACACCGGAGCGAATCTCGCCCTCGTAGACGTGCGCGTGCGTGTGCAGGCCGTCGTCGTAGAACAGCTTGAACAGGTCGACGTGGTGGAGCTCCGTGTCGCCCTTGTGAAGCCACAGACGGTCGAGGCGCTCCAGGGCCGCCTCGCGCCGGAAGAGCGAGAAGCCCGTGTTCGTAATCGCTTCGCGACCGACGAGAGCAGCGCGCATCCGCCCCTGCTCCTCGGGAGTCATGTCGTACCATTCCTTCGTACACATGAGCCGCCCGTCGCCATCGAAGAACAGCCCACCCTTGTCCACGACGGCGTCCGGTCGCTTGCCGCACAGCGTGGCGTCCGCAGCGGCGATTACGTGGCTCGCCCATGTCTCGGCGGGTAGCCGCGCGTCGATGAACGGCTCATCGCCAAAAGCCACCGCGACGAACTCCGCGTCCGAGTGCTGCATCGCCTCGCGCGCCGCGACGAGGGCTCCGCCAGTGCCGTTCGCTACCGGCTGGACGGCGAGGGAACATCTGTCGGCGATGTAGAGCGCCCGCGCTTCGGGGTCCACGATGTCGTCGGCAAGGAGGCCGGGCAGGTCCGCGACGGCGGGATCGACGTCCTCCCGCAGGAGCCTCCTCGCGGTGTCGGGGTTGATCACCACGACGGGAGGCGCATCACCCACAAGATGCCGCACGGAGAGCTGAAGCGTGTTCGCTGAGCCGAACCAGATGTCCAGGTTCTTGTTGAGGCGCCCGGCGCCATCGATGCGCGTACCGCGTCCTCCGGCCAGCACGACCCACAGAGGACACAGATGGCGCCGCAGCGTCGCGTCGTCGACGTCGTGGCCGAGGCGCGCCTCGATCGCGGCTAGAGCCTCGTCGGACAGAGCAGGGATGTGACGTTGGAAGTCGAGTCGGAGAATACGTTCGAGGCGGCTGAGGAAGTCGTCGCGCGCGTCGGAGGCATTCATGCGGAGGGCGCACTGCCGTTGTAGTGCTTCTTGAGGAGGCGCACGATGGCGGCGGCGAGCTTGCCGGAATCGTGTCGCAGCACCCGTATGGTCGCGTCCCGCTCGCGGATCTCCTCCTCGCTGATGAGGTCGTCCTCTACGAGCTTCGCCGGCGCCACATCGTCTACGTCGGGCCGGTACAGTACCTGCACGCGCGACCTGTCCATCGCTCCAGGCACGCCGGAGCCCGGCCGATTCGCCTCGCGGACGAACTCGTCGAACGAGATGTACGCCGCGTCGTCGGGGGAGTCTGCCTTGTTCCGCGCCGCGCTAATCCAGTGGTACGTCTGTAACAGCTCGGCGTGGTGATATTGCCGCACGAGTTCCTCCGACGCGTGCTGCGAGTTCGCCAGCACGTAGTCTATCGGGACGTCGCCGTGCCGCCGGATCGCGTTGACGTGGTCGCTCAGCGAGTACCCATCCGTCTCGCCAGGCTCGACCATCACGTTGCCGACGTATATCTTGACAGCGCTGGATTCCTGCATCGCCGCCAGAATCTCCGGCACGGCAATGTTCGGGAGGATGCTCGTGAAGAGGCTGCCGGGGCCGATGATAACGGCGTCGGCGCCTCGTATGGCGTCGGCGGCCTCTGGCAACGCTCGTATCGGTTCCGGTGAGCCGTGATCGTCCTGGGTCTCCGCCCGACCGCCGTTTTCGGCGCGGCGTTCCAGTGAGACCTGCTTGATCGGCGACCGGTTGGTCCGGTCGGGGATCCTCGACTCACCCCGCACGACGCTCCCATCGACCAGTTCCGCGCATAGCACCGTGGCGTCCAGCGTCACGGGCAAGATGCGCCCCCTGACGGCGAGAACCTTGGACGCCTCCTGAATGGCGCTCGGGAACGTGCCTTGCATGTCCATGAGGGCTATGAGCAGCAGGTTGCCAACGCTGTGGCCGCGCAGGTCTCCGTCGCTGTCGAAGCGATACTCGAAAAGCTGGCTCATCATCTCGTCTTCGTTCGCCAGCGCGACGAGACAGTTCCTGATGTCGCCGGGGGGCAGGACGCCAAACTCGTCGATGAGTCGACCCGAGCTGCCGCCGTCGTCGGACACCGAGACAATGGCGGTCAGTTGGTCCATGTCGAACGTGCTACAGTCCCGGCCGTTCGAGGCGACGTACTGCTTGATTCCGCGCAGCAACGTCGACAAGCCGGTACCGCCGCCGATGCATACCACTTTCAGTGGCGTCATTAGGTAAGGCCCTTCACCCCATCGCGAGACAGCGGCCAAGCATAGAGCAGGCGGTTGACCCGCTCAACGCGCCAGGCGCGTCCTCTACCGGGCGAGCTGGCGAACGCGCTCGAGGGCGTCCGCTACAAGACTCTCTGCCCGGTCACGGTTCGACGACTCCGCGAATACTCGCACAACCGGCTCCGTCCCCGACGGACGCACCACCAGCCACGCGTCGCCGAACTCTAACTTCAATCCATCCATACGGTTCACCGAAGCTTCTGGATACATGCTCGACAGGGACGCGAACACCTCATCCAGCTCGACCGACGCGCCAACGGGAGCTTTCGCCTTCACCAGGTGATACCGCCGCCAGCGCGACACCCATTGGGAGAGCGACAGATTCTCACGAGCAACCCCCGTCACGATGACCGCCAACGCCGCAATGCCATCGGAAGTCAGGTGCGTGCCAGGGATGATCACGCCACCGGTGCTCTCGCCCCCGACGGAGGCATCGGCCTCTAACATGCGGTCGACCACGTGCCCCACGCCCACCGGCGTTCTCAGCACGTCCGCCCCGTGCGCCATGGCCACCTCATCCAGAAGCCCACCGGTGACAACCGTCGTCACAAGGGGTCGGGGATCGTCGCGTAGCAGCGCGTCAGCCACCAGAGCGAACGTGTATTCCTCCGGCACGAACTCGCCACGCTCGTCGACCATCACCGTGCGGTCGGCGTCGACATCGTGCGCGAATCCGAGGTCCGCGCCGTTTGCCCGCACCGCAGCCGACAAGTCCGCGAGGCCCGCCGCCGTCGGTTCGGTGGAACGGGGGAAGACTCCGTCGGGTGTACAGAACAGCTCGACGACATCGCAGCCGATGCGCCGCAGCAGCGCCGGGCTGATGATGGATCCCGCGCCGTTACAGGCGTCTACCACGACGCGCGGGCGACGAGCGCGCACGGCGTCAACGTCCACTTGCGGAAGGCCGAGGATGCGTTCGATGTGCCGGTCGTTGGCGTCGTCTGTGGCGGTCACGGAGCCCTGCGCGTCCCACGCGGCGAGGTCGGTCGCGTCGCTCTCGAAGGTTCCCATGAGTTCGTCGCGCTCGTCGGCCGCGAGCAACCTGCCGTTCTCGGCGGCGAATTCTACGCCGTTCCACTCAGACGGGTTATGGCTCGCGGTGAGAGTCATGCTGCCTGCGGCGGCGTAGCAAGCGGCGGCATGCAGCACGGTAGGCGTTGGGGCGATGCCGACGTCAATGACGTCCACGCCCGAGGCGGCCAGACCCGCGGCAGCGGCGTGGAACGCCGCGACCCCAGATGGACGCGTGTCACGACCGATGACGACACTGCCGCCGCCGCGCTTCCTGACAAAAGCGGCGAGCGCCTGCGCAAGCCGCAAGACCGTGTCGGGCGTGAACGACTCGCCGACGCGGCTGCGAAATCCCGACACGCCGAACACCGCGTCGGATCCCAGGCTGGCCGGCGGCGGGGAGCCCGTCAAGACAGCACCATGGCTTTGGGCAGCACGACGATGCCGCTCTCCGTCGTGCTGAAACGCATGCCCCCGTCGACATACGCGGAGCCGATGCGGTCGCCCGCGGGCACGCGCACGAGCTTGTCCACGATGGCTTTGGATACGCGGGCGTCGCTCTCGACCGTCACGTCGTCGAACAGTAGGGAGTCCTCTACGACCGCCCCGGGTCTCACGACGACGTTCGGCGACAGCACGGAGTTGCGCACAGTGGCCCCTCGGACCTGAGCCCCCGGCGACAGCAGGGCGTTCTCGACGCGCGCGGCGTGTCCCTCGGTGTCTACCACCTTCGCGGGCGGCAGCGGCTGATAGTGCGTGCGGATAGGCCAGTCGGCGCCGTACAGGTCGAACGGCGGATCCTCGCGTATGAGATCCATGTTCGCGTCGTAGAAGCTGTCCAGCGTCCCGATGTCGCGCCAGTAGTTGCGGTCGGGAGCCCCCGGTTCGTGGAACGGGAACGCGTAGACCGGAGCGTCCGCCGCGACGAGGTCGGGGATGATGTTCTTCCCGAAGTCACGGGAAGTGTCCGCGCGCGCGTCCGCGATGAGCGCCTTCACGAGGGCGTCCGTGTCGAAGATGTAGAATCCCATGGACGCCAGCGCGCGGTCTGGCTTGCCCGGGATGGGCTCGGGGTCGTCGGGCTTCTCGCGGAATGCGTGTATCCGCATGTCCGCGTCCACGCCCATGACGCCGAACCGGGTCGCTTCCTCACGGGGCGTCTCGATGCACCCGACGGACAGCACCGCGCCCGTGTCGATGTGCGCGTCGAGCATCGCGGCGTAGTCCATCTTGTAGACGTGGTCGCCGCCGAGGATGAGCACGTGCCGTGGACGTTCGCGCTCCAGCAGGTAGATGTTCTGATAGATCGCGTCCGCGGTGCCGAGATACCACATGGAGTGCGTGCGTTGCTGAGGCGGCACGAGGTCGATGAACTGCCCGAGCGACGGCACGAAGTAGCCGGTCCACCCAGTCTGGATGTGGCGGTGCAGTGAGATGGACCTGTATTGCGTCAGCAAGACGATGCGCGTGAGGCCGGAGTTGAGGCAGTTAGAGAGGGCAAAGTCGATGATGCGATGCGACCCCGCAAACGGCGTCGCGGGCTTCGCTCGATCCTTCGTCAGTGGGGCGAGGCGGGCGCCCTGGCCGCCAGCCAGCACCATGACGAGCACGTCGTCGAGAAGAGCGGACATTCGCGAGTCTCCGCGGGGAACATGAAGGCGGTTATTCGGCGGTCGACACGGCCTTCGCAACGGCTTCCTTGAGTTCCCGGAAGCCGCCCGCCGCGGACTTCACCACGTATTCGACGGCCGACCACGTCATGTAGTTGTCCTTGTATGCCGAATACGCCGTGTGCAGGATGACGGGCAGCGAACCCCGTTCGCTCACGATGTCGTTGAGCGTCTCGATGCCATCCTTTCCGGGCATGTTGATGTCGAGTACTACGACATCGGGTGGGTGGCTTTCGATGGAGGTCAGCGCCTCGTCGCCGCTGTAGACGACCTCGACTTCGTAGCCGTCGTCCGCGAGTTCCTCGCCGACCAACTCCGCCATGCTCTCGTCGTCCTCGACGATCAGCACGCGAGCTGTGCGGTCTGCGTCTACAGCGGTCATGGCGTGTCCTCAGGCGTGAAGTGTTGGGGCAGCCGTATCCTGAACGTCGTGCCTCGGTGCAGTTCGCTGTGCGCTGTGATGGAGCCGCCGTGCTGCTCGACGATGCGCTTTGTCACGGCGAGCCCGAGCCCGCTGCCGTGCTGCTTCGTCGTGAAGAACGGCTCGAAGAGCCGCTCCAGGTCGTCCTCCGCGATCCCCTTGCCCGTGTCCTCGATATCCAACCCAACGTGATCGGCGTCCGCCCACAGTCGTAGGGTCAGCGTGCCGCCATCAGGCATCGCCTCGACGGAGTTCTTCGCCAGGTTCAGAACGACCTGCTTGATGCGCTCCGCGTCCGCGTCGATGGGCGGCAGGTCTTCGGCAACTTCGGTGACGATGTCGACGCCCGCCTCCTGCGCTGTCTCGCCGAGCACCTCCATCATCTCGGCCACCATCGCAGGGAGACGTTCTGGGGTGAAGTCGAACGACAGCGGAGACGCGAAGTCCATCACGTCCTTGAGGATCATCTCCAGCCGGGACGCCTCGCGGACAATGATCTCCGCTCGTCGCGTGGTCCCATCGTCGTCGCTCGTCTTCACGATGCGGCCCGCGAATCCCCCGATATTCACAAGGGGATTTCGTATCTCGTGGGCAACGTGAGCCGCCATCTGGCCCATGATAGCCAGCTTCTCATTCTCCAACAACTTCGCCTGTGCGTCCTTAAGATCGGCGAAGGCAGCCTCCAGCTTGCGGTATGCCGTCGCGTTGGACACCGCCAACGCCGCCTGACTCGCGAAGGCGCCGAGGGATTGGAACTGCCGGGGCGTGATGGGCTGCCCGGTGACCATGTTGTCCGCAACGATCACCCCCACGAGTTCGTTGCGCGCTACCAACGGAATCACGACGCACTCTGACGCGTCCGACAACTGCGCGAACGCGCTGAGCATCGGGTTCTCTGACGGCTCGTCGGCGCGGATGATGAAGGGCCCGTCCCACTCACACGCCGCCTCGAGCAGCGCTGGAGTGACAGGCACGCGCACGTACCTATCCGCAACGTGCACCGCATCGCGACCCGGCAAGCTCTCTTGGGGAGCATCTCGCAGATATTCCTCTAGGGTGCGAACGCCTATCCGAGACCATATGGCGTAAGCGTCCTCGCCCGAGGCGGGGCCGACCTGTAGATGCTGGCGTAACGCGCGCTCGTCGTCATCCAGCAAGAAGACGGAGCCGTTGTTGAATCCAAACCCGGGACCGGCCGTGACGCATGTCAACACTGCGTGCAGGAGGGAGTCCAGATCGAGCGTGCGTTGCAGTTCTTGCCCAAGCCGGTGGAGCATGTGCGTCTGTTCGTAGCGCTCCGTAGATTGCGCCATACGCCCAATGAGCCCGCACAGAGCTTCGAGCGATTCCACCGCATAGCGGTCGAACGCGCCTGGACTCAGGCTCTGAATCTCCAGCACCGCCGCGACGAAGCCATCGTCTAGCTTCACTGGGACGGCCAACGCACTGTGTACCTGCGGCGCGTCTGGGAACGCGTCGTGGTAGAGAGCGTCGCTAGGGGCATCGTTCGTCAGGTACGGCCGCGCCGTCTGAGCCACGTGGCCGAGAATGCCGACGCGCATGCTCTGGCGATAGGACAAGTCCTGATATGGGTCGTAGTCGCCCGCGTGCGCGACGAGATGCAGATGCTCCGTGCCCCAATGCGCGTCGAACATCGCCGCGCCGTAGAAGTCGAACCGGTCGTGGATGCGATCGACGACGCGTCGGTAGAGCTGCTCGACCGAGGGCGCCTGCGACAGCACCTCCGCGCTCACTTCCTGGATGATCCGCGCGTGCGCCGACCGGTGCCGTCGTTGCTGATAGAGGGCGACGTTGCGTAGTAGCGCAAGCAGGAGAGGCGCGACGTGAACCGCCGCTGCCATCTGCTTGGGGCCTTCGACGCCCGGATCCCGGTGGTAGAACACCAGCAGGCAGGCGACGTCCCGAGAAGGATCGTGCGTCGGGCCGAAACCCACGGGCAGGACAAAGAGCGAGCGAGCATCGCGGTACACCAACGCCTGCGCCAACGGGTGTTCGGCGCCTTCGCCGATGGCGTGGTAGTCGGGTAGCCAGCGGGGCTCCGCTGTCGCCGCGATGTCGCGGAACGGCGCCCGCAGACTCATGACGTGCCGCGACTCCTCGAACGGCTGCCCGGGTTCGGGTCGCGTGTACAGTCGGCGACGACGCTGTGCGGCCGCGGCGTCCGGCTCGGGAGGGATCACCAACGGCACAAGCGCCTCGTATCCCAGCAACGGAGCCAGAACCTTCTCGATGCTGTCGAAGAGGTGGTCCCACGTTGCGTCCGAGGAGCGCGCGGCGAGGCGCAAGAGCTGCGACTGCGCTTCGGCGATTCCTGGACAGTCCGCTGGGTCGATGTGCGTGGTATTCCGTGGCATCGCATGCCGTCCCGAGGGGTCTCTACACGTCGCGCGGCAAGGCATCTGGAGCGTGTGACAGCGACCTGTTTCATGGTAGCCCAACGCGGCGCACGAGACGGCGGCCGCCACCATGGTACGTGTTACCGCGCGTGACCCACGGCCGTATCCGATGCAGGGCGAGCCACGCCCATCCTCGGCGGGCCGCCGCCACCCATAGGGAGCGACGATGTCCCGCGCGCTCGCGCGTCATGCCAGCAAGGTGAGCGCGCTGACCGCAGGCAGCCGCGTGCTGGGGCTCGTGCGCGAGCAGGTGTTCTTCGCGCTCTTCGGCGCCGGGTCATCCCACCTCAGCGACGCGTTCCACACGGCGAACCGGATACCGAATCTCTTCCGCGACCTCTTCGCCGAGGGCGCCTTGACAGCGGCGTTCGTGCCCACGTTCGCCCAGGTCGCGGAGAAGCACGGCGAGGAACGCGCCTGGCGACTTGGGCGGGCGGTCGCTACTGCCGTCCTGTGCGTCGTCGGCGTCATGTGCGCGGCGGGCATCCTCTTCGCCCCGCCGGTCGTCCGCTTCATGGCTCCCGGGTTCGCTGAGGCGCTGGGCAAGACGGCGCTCACCATTCAGCTGACTCGCGTGCTGTGGCCGTTCCTGCTGTTCGCCTCGCTGGCAGCCGTTTGGGCGGGGATGCTGAACTCCCGCAGCCGGTTCTCGGCGCCTGCGGCGGCTCCGATGATGCTGAGTGTGGCCGCGTTGGGGATAGGGGTGCCACTCGCCTACATCCTCGACCCGGCGTTTGGGACACGCTCCATCCTGGGCTTCGCGATCGGCGTGCTGTGCGGCGGGTTCCTCCAGTGGGCGGCGCAGATGCGCCCGTTGCGGCGCGAGGGCTTCCGCTTTCGTCCCAGGTTGGCGCTGTCGGACCCAGACCTGCACCGCGTACTCGCCCTCATGGTTCCGGCTGTTGTAGGCGTGTCGGCGACGCTCATCAATGTCACGGTGAACACGCGGTTCGCCACCTCGTGGAACGGCGCCGTCGCGTGGCTGTACGGAGCTTTCCGACTCGTGCAGCTTCCCATTGGCGTTTTCGGCGTCGCCGTTGCCACCGTTGCCATCCCCAGCCTGTCACGGGATACGGCTCGGGAGGACTTGGCGGGGTTTCGTAGCCTTCTCGGGCGCTCGCTCCGACTCGTACTCGTGCTGTGCTTGCCCAGCGCTGTCGGGCTGATGATCCTGGCGCGGCCGCTCGTGTCGGTCATCTACGGCCACGGCCGGTTCGACGCGAACGACGTAACCCAGGTCGCGGGGGCGATCCGATTCTACGCGATTGGGCTGGCGGGTTACGCGGCCATCAAGGTGCTGGCTCCAGCGCTCTACGCCCTCGGGGACACCCGACGACCCGCCGTCGTAAGCGTGTGTTCGATCGCCGTCAACCTTGGACTGAGCTGGACGCTGGCGGTTCGTCTGGGGTTTGGACACCGAGGCCTTGCGATGAGCGTCGCCGCCGTTGCGTTGACGAACTGTGTACTGCTAGCCCTCGTGATGCGTCGCTATCTGGGGTCGTACTTGCGGCAAGAGTTCGTTGCTCCGGGCGCCCGCATCGCGCTCGCGACGGCCGGCATGGGAGTCGTGTGCTTGGGCGTGCGTCATGGAGTTGAGTGGACTCTCGGCCTCTCGTTCCTCGCCGACCTGCTCGCGGTCGCGGCGTGCGGCGCCGCCTCTGTTGTCGTGTTCGCCGCTCTGACACGGGCGCTGCGCGTCGCGGAGGCGGAGGAGCTTGTCGCGGGGATTACGTCACGTCTGCGCCGCCGGTAGGACGCGTGTGCCGGTCTCACCTGCTAGAATCCTCCCCGGAGGACACCGCCCATGAAGGCAATCATCATCGGCGCGGGACGAGGAGCCCGGCTGATGCCCATGACCGAGGACGTTCCGAAATGCTTTGCGGACGTCGGCGGACAACGCATTCTCGACTGGACCGTCGCCTCGTTTGCCGCGAATGGCATCGACGACATCGCATTCATCGGCGGCTATCACATCGATATCGTACGCGAGGCGTACCCGGCGTTCCGCTTCTACCATAACGCCGATTGGGAGCGGAACAACATCCTCGTGTCGTTGATGCACGCGGAAGCCGAGATGGACGAGCCGTTCATCTGCTGCTACTCGGACATCCTGTTCACCCCGCAGGTGATCTCGCGCGCTGCTGCCTCCCCCGAGGACATTTCACTCGTCGTGGACACGGACTGGCGCGACCGTTACGTGGCGCGGACGCAACACCCAACCGACGACGCGGAGAAGGTCACCACCCTAAACGGCGCGGTGACGCGCGTGCATCGCGAAATCGCGGACGACGACGCGCACGGCGAATACACGGGCGTAGCGAAGTTCTCCGCCGTTGGGGCAGAGAACTTGAAGGCGCACTACCACGCGCGCCGCGAGGAGTTCGCGGGCAAGCCGTTCCGCGAGGCGGTCGTCTTTGAGAAGGCATACCTCATCCATCTCCTCCAGGACATGATCGAGGCGGGCGTGCCCATGTCTCACGTCGATACGCACGGCGGATACATGGAAATCGACACCCAGCAGGACTACGACCTCGCCCGCGACCACTGGAAGGCGCCCTAGTGCTTTTCCCAACGACCGTCGTAGGTTCCATGCCGCGACCGACGTTTGTGCGCGACCTGCTGCGGCCTGAGATGCAGGCGCAACTCGGCGCCGACGAGGTCGCGCGACGCATGGACGCCGCCGTGGCATACGTCGTGGCGATGCAGGAGACGGCGGGACTCGACATCATCAGCGATGGCGAATGGCGACGCCTCAGCTACATAGGCGTCATCGCGGACATCTGCGACGGCTTCGAGGTGACCTACAAGGGCGACCAGCCGTGGACAACGGTTGTCGAGCCGCTGGCAGTGACGAGTCCTGGCATTGTTGCACGCGAGGCGCTCTTCGTCCGACAGCACAGCCGATGCGAGCCGAAGGTGGCGTTGCCGTCGCCGTACCTGCTCGGCCTGCGCATGTGGGATGAGGAGCGTAGCGCGTCGGCATATGCGACGCGCGAGGAGTTCATGCGCGCCCTCGTGCCGGTGCTGCGAGGCGAGTTGGAAGCGTTGCGAGACGCGGGCATCCGACACGTGCAGTTCGATGACCCACACCTGTGCCTGTTCGTCGACCCGCGAGTACGCCGGCAGTACGACGACCCACAGGGCGAGATGGACCTCTGCGTCAGCCTGCTAAACGACATCCTCGAGGGCTTCGACGACCTCGACACGGCGATCCACCTGTGCCGCCGCAACAAGGCTCGCCAGGGGTGGGTCGGCGAGGGAGGGTACGCGCCCATCATACCGCATCTCGCGCAGCTCAACGTGAAGGCGTACATGCTCGAGTTCGCCATACCCGTGGCCGGCGATTACGACGTGCTCACGCAGCTTCCTGAGGACCGACGCATCGGGCTGGGTTGCGTGGACTGTCGCGGCGAGCATGTCGACACGCCGGAGGAGATCGTCGCGCGCGTCGAGGGCGCACTCGAACACGTGGCGGCGGACAGGCTGTTCCTGCACCCCGACTGCGGCTTTGCGCCCGGCAGCGCGGCGGACATCCCAATAGACGAGGCGTACGCGAAGCTGACCGCGGAAGTAGAGGCCGCGCGTCGCCTGCGGGACGCCCACGGCTGACGGAGGCCATTGAGTGGCCGTCGCGTGCTTGACATGGCGGCGCCCGTAATATAAGCTTCTCCGCGAACTGATCAATTCCCAATCCCCCGGTCCGCGACGGCGGAACGGGGTCTTTTTATGTACGCTGGCTGGCACGTGGGCCGCGCTCCATCCGTCCAATTCCCGCGACCCCGAACGCCTTTCCCGCCGAAACGCCGATTGATTCCCCTCGTTGCACAGGGGTATCATCCCTACTTCTTCACTCGCGAAGCGCTCCCTGCCCACAAGGGCTCACGAAGGGCGTCGCCATGCGTGATCCGTCCCAGGACATGATCGTCGTTCTCGACTTCGGCTCCCAGACGACACAGCTCATCGCGCGGCGCGTACGCGAACTCGACGTGTACTGCGAGATACACCCGTACTTCGTCTCGCCGGAAGTCATCGACGCGCTGAACCCGCGCGGGATCATCCTGTCCGGCGGACCAGCCAGCGTCTATGAGGACGACGCGCCGAAGTGCGCCGAGGAGTTCGTCACGGGAAATCGGCCGGTCCTGGGCATCTGCTACGGCATGCAGCTCATTACGCACTTCCTGGGTGGCCATGTCGCGGCGACGGAGGAACGCGAATTCGGGCATGCGCTCGTAGAGGTGGGCCGCGAAACGACTCTGACGTCGGGAGCAGGCAATCCCCTACACGTGTGGATGAGCCACGGCGACCGCATCGACAGGCTACCAGACGGGTTCACGGCCGTTGCCAAGACAGAGAACTCCCCCGTCGCCATCATGGCGGACACTGAGCAGCGACGCTTTGGCTTGCAGTTCCATCCTGAGGTCGTCCACACGAAGGAGGGCCACGAACTGCTCTCGAACTTCGTGCTGGGCGTGTGCGCCTGCGACCCAACGTGGACGATGGAGTCGTTCGTCGCGAAGACTGTCCGGGAGGTCCAAGAGACCACGAACGGCAAGCACGTGCTGTCCGCCACGAGCGGCGGCGTCGACTCGACGGTGCTTTCGAAGCTCATGCGCGACGCGATCGGCGAGAACGTCACGTGCCTGTTCGTGGACAATGGGTTGCTGCGTAAGGACGAGGCGGCGCAGGTCCGCGCTATGTTCCGTGACCACCTCGACATCGAGCTGCACTTCGTGGACGCGACGGACCAGTTCCTCGACGCGCTAGCGGGCGTCGCGGACCCCGAGGCCAAGCGCGTTATCATCGGGAACACGTTCATTGACGTGTTCGAGAACGCGGTCAAGGAAATCGGCGAAGTGGACTTCCTCGCCCAGGGGACGCTCTACCCAGACGTCATCGAAAGCGTGTCCGTGGGTGGCCCGTCCAGCACCATCAAGACGCACCACAACGTCGGTGGTCTTCCCGAGGATCTGCGGTTCACGCTCATTGAGCCGTTCCGCGAGCTGTTCAAGGACGAGGTGCGCGCCGTCGGCCGCGAATTGGACATTCCCAAAGAGATGATCGGGCGACACCCTTTCCCAGGCCCCGGACTCGCCGTGCGCGTGCTGGGCGACATCACCAAAGAGCGCCTGGATGTGCTGCGCGAGGCGGACGCGATCTTCATCGAGGAACTGCACGCGGCGAACGTGTACGACTCGATCTGGCAGGCGTTCGCCGTGCTGCTCCCGGTCAGCACGGTGGGCGTCATGGGCGACGCGCGAACGTACGAGAACGTCGTGGCCCTGCGCGCCGTGCACAGCCGCGACGGCATGACGGCGGACTGGTACCCGTTGCCGCACGACCTTCTCGGACGCGCCTCGAACCGCATCATCAACGAGGTCAAGGGCGTCAACCGCGTCTGCTACGACATCAGCTCGAAGCCTCCAGCCACGATCGAGTGGGAGTAGCCGACAGGGCTGCCCT
Source organism: uncultured bacterium (assembly GCA_964473525.1). Taxonomy (GTDB): domain Bacteria; phylum Poribacteria; class WGA-4E. The sequence goes on along the minus strand of CAYYPK010000021.1, from coordinate 10,872 downwards.
GCCGCGCCGCGCCGTCGGCGACCTACCGCTCATTCCGCAACGGCGCAGAGCGGCTACCGGAGGCCGGCAGGTTCCGCGTGCCCGACGCCACCCATAAACACACGTGTCGTGCTATGCTTGCAGCGAAGGAGACACGATGTGTACAGACTGTACCGCGGGCTAGGAATCCTCTTACTTCCGGCGCTACTAGGGTGTTCCGCGTTCCCTGGGGCGCTGAGAACGGCTGCCCCCGGCGCGACGGACACTGAGACGAACTCGGTGTCCGACCTTGACGCCGATGAAGCCGCGCACCTGCTGCTCACCGTGCATGAGGAGTTGGGCAGCGGCTACGATGCGCTCGTGAGCGCCCAGGGCATGCGCAGGACGGGCGCCTTGATTTGCGCGGCGGGTATCGCGGCGCCATTGGTGACGGCGGGAGACCGCTCCGACACCTATGTGAAAATCGGGGTGGGCTTCGTAGCTACTGGCATACTGACGTGGGCCATGGGCGCCGGTAAGGGCGCGGTCGCGACGAATCAGATCAAGGAAGCGTACGCGCGTCTCGACGCTGCCGTCCTTGGTCGTCAATACCTTACGCCGGAGGAACGCCGCGGGCCGCCCCGGAAGACACGATTTGGGGACTGATCTGACGCGCGAAGGCCTGGCGCTGCACCCAATGTCATCGCGGCTCCATACTGTTCTCGCGGGCCGCGTGTTGACGGTCTCGCGGGCCGCGTGCTAGGGTACATCAGCCCTGTGTAGGTGGGCGCGCACGCGCGGAGGACGGGGTCGCATGGCTCCTCGCAAGCAGCATGAAGAGCAGCACGACACGGCGCTGACGCCTCGCCAGAGGCAGGTGCTGGAAGCTACCGTTGCCCGGTACATCGCCACGGCCGAGCCCGTCGGCTCGCGCACACTGGTGGAGTGGGCCGGTTGGGACGTCAGTTCCGCGACGGTGCGCAGCGCGATGTCCCAACTGGAGAAGATGGGGTATCTGCGTCAGCCGCACACGTCCGCCGGCCGCGTCCCAAGTCAGCGCGCTTACCGGGTGTACGTCGACGGCCTGCTCAGCTCTCCCAACTCCGATGGGACCAGGAGCGATGTCCGTCAACGCCTGCTGACACGGTATCGCGATCTGGCTCCCGACCAGTGGGAAAGCCTGTTTCGATCCACCTGCCAACTGCTTTCGCAGCTCTCGCACTACATCGGCGTCGTCATCGGCGGTGAAACACGCGACCGGGTTCTGGAGCGTCTTGAGCTCGTGCCGCTAGGCGGACGCAGTCTGATGTCCGTGCTCATTCTGAAGCCTGGCATCGTGCGGCAGCGGATCGTCAGCACGGAATCCGATCTGGACGCGTCCTCGGTGCGCATGGTGGTCGCCGTCCTGAACGACCGACTCGCCGGGAAGACCCTCCGTGAAATCCGCACGTTCGCGGCGGAAATGGAGACGCTCTCGGACTGGTTCCGGGGCGAGCACCGCCAGACGGCGATCGAGGTGACGCGCGCGGCGTTCCTGCGCGAATATGACACGGACGTCTACTGGGACGGCATCCGCAACGTCATCGGCGACGATGAGTTGGGCGGGGCAAGGCAGAACGCGCTGTACGGCGCGCTGGAGTCGCGCCAGGCGCTAGCGACGCTCTTCGACGCGGCGACCGACACCAGCCAACGAGGCGAGGACGTGCGAGCGCTCATCGGCACGGAGATCCCTAGCTTCGGCCTGGACGGCTGTAGCTTTGTCGCGGCGACATACTATCTAGGCGACGACACGTTTGGCGTCGTGGGCGTGATCGGACCGATGCGGATGGAGTATCCGAAGGTCATTCCGCTCGTCGGCGTGACGGCGAACCTCATCACACAGCAATTCGAAGGACTGCAGTGACCTCCGCCGCCGACGGTAGCGGCTACGAGAGGGGCACGGCAGCAAGGGAGACGGAACGCGCATGGCCGAGAAGAAGGTCGATCCCACGGAAGTCGACGACGACGCGGAGCCGGAGGGCGACGCGGACCCCAAGTCGGAGCAGCCGGAAGTAGGCGCCCCTGACGACGCGCCGGACGTGGACGTGGACGCCGACGAGGACGAGGACGAGACAGACCCCGCCATCGCCGCGCTCGAGGCGAAGATTGAAGAGCTTACCGAAGAGAACGACAAGCTGGCGCGCTCGTCGGCGTTCTACGAGAACCGCAGGCGCAACGCGGATCGTCAGGTAGAAGAGCTGCGCGCCTACGGTATCGAGTCGTTCGCAAGGAAGATCGTAGGCGTGGGAGACAGCCTGACGCGGGCCCTAGAAGCGGCCTCGGCCGAGAACGCGGAGCCGGACGCGCTGCGAGAAGGCATCGAGATGGTCATCAAGCAGCTTGACGACGCGCTCGCCAGCGAGGGCATTACCCCGGTCCCAGGTGTCGGGGAGCCGTTCGACCCCAACGTGCACGAGGCGCTCGCGCAGCAGCCGACAGCGGACGTGCCGCCGAATCACGTTGCCGCCGAGTATCAGAGGGGATACCGTCTTAAGGACCGATTGCTGCGGCCCGCAGGCGTGATTGTCTCCGTTGAGGCGCCCTCCGAAGAGTCCTGAGAAGTATCCCAAGACGCGTCGAGGAACTCCACTACATGCCCCCGCGTGATTTCTACGAGGTCCTCGGCGTGGACCGTACTGCCTCCGGCGAGGAGGTGAAGCGCGCCTATCGCCAATTGGCGGTCCAGTACCACCCTGACAAGAATCCGGGCGACTCCGCCGCGGAGGAGATGTTCAAGGAGGTAGGCGAAGCGTACCGCGTCCTCAGCGACGACTCCCTCAGAGCTCGATACGACCAGTACGGCCACCGTGGCGTGGACGCCCAGACTGGCGGAGGCGCCGGCCACGGCACCGCAGACTTCATGGATCTGTTCTCGCAGGTCTTCGGCGACTTCGGTGACCTGTTCGGGATGGGTGGCGCCGGGGGCAGAGCGCGACGCGGCAACGACCTGCGCTACGACGTCGAGATCACCCTCGAAGAGGCGTACCTCGGCAAGGATCTGTCCATCGAGGTTCCCAAGATGGACATGTGCGGCACGTGCAAGGGGGATGGGATACGACCCGGGACGTCTCCCACGACCTGCGCGCAGTGCGCCGGGCGCGGCAAGGTGGTGTTCCAGCAGGGCTTCTTCAGCGTTCAGCAGACGTGTCCGAGGTGCCGTGGTCGGGGTCAGGTGGTCACGGACCCGTGCATTGAGTGCAGCGGCGAGGGACGACTGCAGAGCAACAAGAAGGTCAGTGTCAGCATTCCCAAGGGCATCAGCGACGGCGACGTGCTGCGCGTGAACGGTCAGGGAGACGCCGGGGCGCAGGGAGCCCCGCCGGGCAATCTCCTCGTCGGCGTGCGCGTCAAGGATCACGATTACTTTGAGCGCAGTGGCCCAGACCTGTTCCTCCAGTGGCGTGTCTCGATGGTCGACGCCGCGCTCGGCACGAAGGCCAGGATACCGCTGCTGCACGAGGGCGACGAGGACATTGTGATTCCGCCAGGAACGCAGCCGGGACATGTCGTCACGCTCCGAGGCAAGGGTATGCCGCGACTCCAGCGGCACGGCCAGGGCAACCTCAAGATACTCGTCATGGTCGAGACGCCCACGGACCTATCGCCGAAGGAGAAGGAGCTGTACCGCGAGCTCTCCAGGCTCCGGGGCGAACTCGACGAGGACTCGCTGGACAAGCGCGCCTCCGAACGACCTTCCGACCGGCGCAAACGGGGATTCTTCAGCGACCTGAAGGATCTCATCGCGGGCGACAACAAGGACGAATGAGCCGGCCGCCAATGGCAAACTGGGCGCTGATACGTCTCGTGACCCACACGGACGCTGTCGAGGCGATGACCCACCACTTGAGTGAGTTGGGAGCCCTGGGCGTGTCGGTGCGACAGGAGGAAGGTGAGATCGGTGGAACCCGCGTCGCCGTGAACGGGTTCTACCCGATGGACGATAGCGTGGGCGAGCACGTGATACAGGCCCGCGAGAAGCTCAACGAGTTGAGAGAGTACGGACTCAACACCGAGCCGGGACACGTCGCCCTCGAAGCCATCGAGAACGACGACTGGGAAACCGGATGGCAGTCTCACTTCCCACCGAGGCGCTTTGGGGATCGACTGCTCATCACGCCTTCGTGGACGCCCATTCCCGACGATGCGCCAGAGGCCGTTGTCCTGCTAGACCCAGGCATGGCGTTCGGCACCGGCGGTCATCCGTCCACGCAGCTGTGCCTGGACGCCCTCATCGACGTCGACCCGACCGGCATGGCGGTCGCTGACATAGGCGTTGGATCGGGCATCCTCTCCATCGCTGCGCTGAAACTGGGAGCGGTGAGCATCCGCGGGGTGGACACCGACGAGCGCGTCGTTCCCATCGCACGCGAGAACGCAGAGAGGAACGGCGTTGACGACTGCATGGACCTGTCCGTCGGTGATGTGACCCAGGTCGAGGGGCGCTACGACCTGCTCCTCATGAACATCCTCGCCGAGGTCATCGTGCCGGCGTTGCCAGACGTGGCGCCTCGCGTGGCTCGCGGCGGGACGGCTATCTTCGCGGGCATCGCGGACCACGAAGCGGAGCGCGTTGAGAACGCGCTTCGCGCCGGTCGGTGGGACATCAAGGACACGAAGAGCGCCGAGGGGTGGACGGCGTTCGTCGTTCAATACGCCGGAGGAGAGCAAGCGGCATGAGTGTTGATGCAGCATGGCGCGCGCGCGTCGCGGGGCGAGTAGGCGGCGCGGAATTCGACGCCCCCGGTGGGGGCTATGCGTTCAGCAACGTCCTGGCTGAGGAGCGTGAACTGGCTCAGGCGAATCGCCCGAACGAGCCGGAGTCGGCGCTCCTGACTCTCTCCATCGCCGACCCGACCTGGAAGATGCACCCGAAGGCGATGGATGTCGCTCGGAGATACTACGAAGAGTCGCTTGATGCGACGCGCTACACGGACAACTCAGGCGTGCGGGCCGGTGGGTCGTTCAAGGACACCCACGAGTCGCTCGCGGAGCATCTGACGCGGCGCTTCCCGAAGAGCGGCACGGACTTCACCGCAGACTGGGTGCAGTATTCGCCCGGGTCTATCAAGCGCGCGTTGTCAGAGTACGTCCCGACGCTGCTCTTGGAGTCTGGCACGACACTGGTCTTCCCGACACCCGGGTACCCCGTCATCAAGAGCGACATGAACCGGTACGACGCCGACGCGGTGGACGTGCCACTCGCCTACGACGGGTCGCGATGGACGATCCCCACGGACATCGAGGTCGACGGGCGTCCCGTGGTGTACGCGAACATCCCGCACAACCCGACGGGCGCGGGATACACGCGCGCGGACTGGGAGACACTGCTAGCGTGGGCCGACAAGCACGACGCCACGCTAGTCTGCGACGAGGCGTACATCGACCTGGGCTACAACCCAGAGATGGTGAGCGTTCTGGAAGTGCCGGGCTGGGAAGAGCGGTGTATCGTCCTGCAAAGCGTGAGCAAGGGCTGGAACACCACCGGCCTGCGCTTCGGTTGGATGGTCGGTCACCCTACGCTCGTGAAGGCGATCCGCAAGGTCACCGACGTCAAGGACTCCGGGATGTTCGGGCCGAGCATCGCCGCGGGTCTGGCGTGCCTGAGCCACCCGGCGTGGTCCGAGGAAACGCGCGCAGGCTACGAGCGCCTACACCGGCTTCTGTATGACGGGCTGGCGCGCGCGGGCTTCGACACGTCGATGCCCGACGCCGGCCTTTGCCAATTCACGCCGGCGCCCAGGTCCGCCGACGGTCATGTGTTCGAGGATGCGGTCGACTGCGCGCAGTGGTTCCGCGAGAAGTTGCGTGTGTCGCTCATGCACTACACGGTTGGCGACGACACGTGGCTCCGGTGGGCGGTCACGTTGCGCCCCGTGCCGGAGTGCTCGCTCGACAGCGAGGAAGCCGTGCTACAGGAGGTCGTGCGACGCCTGCAAGAGGTGGACTTGGGGTTCTAGCCTCCCGATTGGGCGTGCTCCCGTAGCGGCTCCGGAAGTCCCTTCCCCTCGCAGGGGAAGGCTAGGATGGGGTCGGGACGCGCCAACAGTTCGTGTGCTGCGGAGCGCCCATCTGCCATGCGACTCTATATCGGCCGCGCGCACGCACGGAGGTGTCCGCCATGGGCAAATGGGCGCGGCCGGGAATCGTGTCCACCGTGGGCGTCGTCGTCGCGTATGTGCTACTGCGTTCTACGTCCTGGAGCGAGATCGCGCCAGCGCGCGTGTCTGGGGCCCGGCTCGCGGCCGGCTTCGCCCTCTATATGCTGTTCATCGGTCTGAAAGCGGCGCGGTTCGCGTCTCTGCTTGGTGGCGTGACATCGCGTCGTCTCATGTACGGCATCCTCTGCGCCCAGACGTTCTGGTCCAACCTCCTTCCCATGCGCGCGGGCGAGATCTCCTACGTGCACCTACTGCGGTCTCGGAGGCAGGCGTCGGGCGCTGGCGGCGTGGCATCGCTTGTGGTAGCGGCGGTACTCGACCTGTGGTGGATGCTCGCGCTCGCCGCCGCGCTAGGCTGGGCGCTGCTTGACGTGTCCCCCGACTCCGCGTCCCTCAGGACCTTGACTGCACTGGCGGCAGCGGCGTTCCTCACGGTCCCGCTCGTCGTTCTCGGCAGTCGACGCATGCCCAACGTCGCGTCACTCGTCGCGAGTGTGCCGATCGCTGGGGCCTTGCTCGCCCGTGTCACGACCGAGCTGCAGCGCCAGACGTGGAGTAAGCCGCTAGCCACCGGCGCCCTGTTCTCAGGCTTGGTGCTTGCGTGCCGCTGCGGCTTCCAGCTCTACCTACTCGACGCCATGTTCGAAGGGATCACGTGGGCGCAGGGGCTGTTCGCTCTCGTGTTCGCGGGGTTGGCGAACCTGCTGCCTATCCAGGGCGTTGGTAACGTCGGCAGCATCGAACTGCCCTGGGCGTGGGCGCTCATGCTCGTCGGGGTCGGAAGCGGCGACGCGGTCGCGTCCGGCTTTGCGTTGCACGGCATTGTGCTGGTGTACGCTCTGGGCGCAGGGGTCGCGTCGCTAGCCCTGTTGCGCTCGGGGAAGTCCGCGGAGCCCGCCGCATGAGTTCCCTCCGCTTCGAGCCAGCCAGCGACTCGGACGCATGGGACGACCACATCGCCGACATCCCAGATGCGTGCGCGTTCCACTCCAGCACGTGGAAGCAGGCGCTCGGCGCCGCATTCCCTCAGTACCGGCCCGCCGATGGCTACCTGGTGCGCGGTGACGCCAGGGAAGGGGCGTGGTCGGGATGCGTCTTCGCGCCGGCGCCGTTCGTGTCGTTCGCGGAGTCGAGCCCGTGGCATCTCTTTGGCGGGCCGCTGGGTGTCCCGACCGACGGTTTCCTTGAAGCTCTTGGGTGCTGGGAGGGGCACTGTCGGTCCAACGGCGCGTGTGCGCTCTCCCTTACCCTCGCACCGGAGCAGTTCGCGACGGCCCAGACCGACCTCGCAGCAGCCGGGTTCGCGCTTACAGAGGCGAAGTTCACACACCTCCTCGATATGCCACCAGACGCCGAGACCATTTGGGCCGCCTACAAGGGCAGTGTGCGCACCGACGTACGTAAGGCGACAGCAGCGGGAGTCACGGTGCGTCCAGGACACACTGACGCCGACATCGGCGCGTTCTACGCCATCTACCGCGCGACGATGGACCGCTTCGGAAGCGTGGCAAAGCCACGGCGTCTGGTCGCAGACCTGGTGGGTTCGCCCATCGGCGTCCTGTTCCTGGCCGAGCGCGAAGGAATGCCCATCGCCGGTCTCCTGCTCCTGGTCTTTGGGAAGACGGCCACGGTGTGGATGGCGGCTAGCCAACCTGAGGAACGGCGACACGCCCCCAATCACCTGCTGTATCACACTGCTCTTGCGTGGGCGATAGGGCGTGGCTACATGCGCGCGGACTTCGGCGCCTCTCCGCCGGAGAACGCGGGACTCGTGAAGTTCAAGGAGTCGTTTGGCGCTACGCGGGCGGACTTTGGCACGATGACCAAGACGGTGGCGCCGTTGCGGTCCGCTCTGTGGAGGGCGTCCGAGCCGACGCTACGCCGCGTGTACCGCGCCCTCCAGCGCGGAGCTAGATAGCCCGCTCGACGACACGCCCGCTCGCGGCGCTCTCGCTGAGGCAGTCCGTCAGAGCGACCACGTCCCGCGCGTGGGCGAGGGACACGAGTGGCTCCGCGCCCTCAGTCAGGACGGCGTGCACGTTGTCGTAGAACACGCCTTGAGCATCGCCCGAAACAGCGTCCACAACATGCTTCTCTCCAGCGCGGCCGGCTGCTAGCTCTGTGATCACCGCCTCGGAAGACGGCGTCTGACACAGGTAGATGCCGTCCGACGCGAGCACGTGCCACCGGGGAGGCCCCGCGTCGCCGTCGACGATGTTCACTTCCACCTGCGCGACCAGACCGCTCGTGAACTCGATCGTCGCGCGGAAGACATCGTCCGGCCACACGACCGTCTGCGTGTGACAGAACACACTGCGCACCTGGGTTCCCAGCACGTCCCGTGTCAGGCATAGGAGTTGATCCAACACGTGGGGGCCGCGCGAATAGACCGAGCCTCCGCCATGCGACAAGCCGAGCGTCCAGGACTGCTCGGGAGCCGCGCCCATCGCCAGGTAGAAGCCACCACTGCGACGCGACTCGATGACGCGGACCTCGCCTAGATCCCCGCGTTCGATCGCCGCCCGCAGCGTCAGGAAGTCGGAGCCCCATCGTCGGTTATGGAACACCGTGAGGAGTCGGTCGCTGCGCGTGGAGGCGTCGATCATCTCGTCGGCTTCGGCGAGGCTAAGGCACATCGGCTTCTCAACGACGACGTGCTTGCCCGCTTCTAGCGCTGCCACCGTCATACCGACGTGGAGCGTGTGCGGCACGGCGAGGACGACCAGGTCGAGGTCGTCCCTACGCAGTAGCTCGTCATAGCTCGGCTCTTGCGCCGCCTGGAGCTCGCCAGCGACAGATGCCAGGCGCACGCTGTGCGTGTCACATAGCGCCGCAAGTCGGAACGTGGGCGCGGAGGCGAGGTACCGCGCGTGAAGGTGTTGACCGCTGTTGCCTAGACCTACAACGCCGACGCCTATCTGTTTCCCAGACTGCCCCATGGAGTTTCCCCTGTCGCCGTGTGTTCAGTTAGGGGTGCGCCGCTCCGCTCGACGGGCGGTCCTTCGTAGCCGTGCGGTTCGGCCCAAAGCGTATATGCAACCCCGCATCCGAGACGTGGTTGGCGCCGAAAAGCGACATCGCCACGGCAAGCCCCACGCAAGGGACGACAACGACGCCCGCGCCAGCGATCCACGCCGCCGTCCATGCGGAGGATGGCGATGGCTGCGGAGTCAACAGCGGCACGGCGGACGCGCCCACCGCGACGAGAATCGTGCACGCGACCGCATTCCACGTGACGGCTCCCTCCGTGATGATGCGTCCGGGCGCAAAGCCCGGTAGCGCGCGCTCGAAGTTGAACACGACGATCCACCACATGAAGGCGAGGAAGAGCAGCTGTCCGCGCCCGAGAGCGCTTTCGGGCAGGAAGGGCAGCGGCGTGCGCAGATGCGTCGTCGCGACCCACACGACCGCGACGCCGATCGCCAGGTAGACGAGTTCGAACCAACCGATCCATCCACGCGACCGCCGGAACCAGCCCGCCGTCGCCAGACCGTAGAACCGCTCCGGCAGAGACGCTATCTGCTCGATCCACGTGAGCGTCGCCTTGCGATGGTTCACGTACGTCAGCAACACCAGCGTGAAGGCGACCGCCATCACGTGCTGCCAACCCGGCACGCCTCCCGACTGCGGCACGGGTGAGCGGCTCGCGAGTATCCCCATCGCGACGGCAAGACCCAACCCGTGGAAGGCGCCCTGCGTCTGTTCGAGCACGCTGTGCCAGTTCAGCCGCACTCCGGTGCGTATCCAGGCGAGCTTCTTAGCCTGCGCGAACGAGTAGCCGAGACCCCCGATGGCTCCTGTCATCCACATGGCGAAGGCGAGGTCGCTGTAGCCGTGCCGCCAGCAGTAGACCGTAGCCCCGACGACCATGCCGACACAGCCCGCCCAGTTGTCGCCCCGAGGCGGCGTCATGCGCAGACGGAGCACGTTTACGAGTAGGAGGAACGCGCCGTACCAGCCCACACCCATGTAGAGGATGAGCGTCGTCGCGGGGTCGAGACCTCCCCGCAGAGTCACGACGATACCTACTGCGGCGGACGCCACGAGTACTTCCAGCCAGTCCGCGTCGAACCAGTAGAGGCGACTCTCGTGACGTCTGCCGGAGCTCGTCGAGGCAATCGCGTCGACGATGATCTCCTGCAACGCCCAGCCAATGAGGATAAGCGCGATTGGTAAGCCGAAGAGCGCGAGCGTGGGTCCATCGAACAGCGCCGCGACGCCGACCCCTAGACCGCCAAGCGCCGCCCAGCAGAATCCGATAACGCACAGGTTCGCGAACCCGTACAGCACGGAGGGGACGTGCCCAGAATGGGTGAAGGCAATGACCTGCATGTAGGACATGCTGCCGCCCAGCGACCACCCGAGCGCGCCGAACATGGCGAACAGGTGCGCGCGTTCCCACCAGTCAGGACGCCCCGACATGAGCGCGACCGCCATCGCCGCGAGCGCCCCCGGCATGGCGGCCCCGGACTCGTGGCCGAAATTGCCGCGAATACCCCATCCCAAAGAGAGCGCCAGCACCGTAAGCAGGACCATCTGCCAGGGAATGTCTGCGATGGATGCGATGTCCATTGCCGCCTCCGTGGAGCGTTCCCACCGTACCGGGCTCGTGTGTCGTCAGGGCGATGCGTTATCGCATGCGCAACGCTGGGTGTGCCGACCCCCATCCTAGCCTTCCCCCTTACAAGGGGGAAGGGACTCATGCGCCGTGTGGTGT
>CAYYPK010000020.1:57751-125609 GCA_964473525.1 uncultured bacterium | reverse complement strand
CCCCCATCATCGGCATCTTCTTCCGCGTGACTGAGAAGTCCGATATAGGCGACTACTACTACTTCCGCCTCGACGAGCGAGCGGCGGAAGGCCCCGGGCTCATCAAGGCTCCTAACGTCACGATGCAGATCAACGGTGGCAACCCAGCCGAGATCGGCCGGGACTACGTCCTGAAGGTCGAAGTCGAAGGCGATGACATCCGTTGCTACGTGGACGGCGTGCTGGAGATCGAAGTCACCGATGACGCCTTCCCGGCGGGCGCGATCGGCGTCGGCACCTTCAATGCCGTGGGTCACTTCGACGACGTCAGCGTGAACGGCGACGGCATTCCACGTCCCGTGGCGCCACGTGGGAAGCTGCCCGAGGTGTGGGGGCGCCTACGCCGAGCCTACTGAGCCCGTAGCAGCTCTGTCGTGCGCCTCGCGAACATAGTCCGCGTTGAGCTCGAAGCCTATGTACCGTCGCGCCTCCGCCACGCACGCCACGGCGGTGGACCCCGACCCCATGAACGGGTCGAGCACGACACCGCCCGCTGGGGTCAGCAGCCGAACGAACTCGCGGACGACGCGCACCGGATAGATCGCCGGATGGATGGAGTTGCGCACTGTTTCGACCGGCGTCTCGATGACGTCGCGCTTCAGCTTCTCGCCCTTGAGCCGGATGATCGTGAAGCCTTTGCGGGCGAGTTGCGAAGCGCGACCGCCTTCCTGGCCGCCGAACGCTTCCGCGTGGACCCCGCGTATCTTCATGCGCAGGTCGGTGATCTTGCCGTCCTGGACGTCTTGGATAGCGGCCGACAGCTCTTCGCGCGCCACTGCCTTCTGCTCGTCGGTGAGCTCCGAGGCGTCTATCTTGGCGAAGTAGCTCTGACCGACGTTGCGGCCGTTCTTGGCGCGCCGTGGCGGCGCGTCGTCCGCGAGGAAGGCTGACATGTCGTAGTGGTAGTCGTCCGAGGTCACGAAGTGGAAGAACGGCTCGGTGCTGCTCACGAGACGTCGCCGGAACTGACGCGGCGTGGGGTTGAGCTTGACCCAGGTCACCTCGTTGACGAGCTTCACTCCCGCGAGCTCGGACGCGGCTATCGCGAACCGGTAAGGGATGAGCGATAGGCTGCCCTGTCGGTACTTGTCGCCCACGTTGAACACGATGCTGCCGTCTGGACGCACGACGCGGAGACACTCTCGAAACATCCCGAGGAGGGCGTCCACGTACTCCTCGCCTCCGATGCCTGCGCCGTAGTCGCGCTGCTGGAAGTACGGCGGCGACGTGATGACGAGGTGGACGGCGTCGTCCGGGATGTCGCGGATGAGCTCGTACGCGTCGCCGCAGACGATGGTGTCGAGAGGGAGCATGGCGTTCCACAGAGATGCGGACGGCGGTACACGGCAGATAGCGTATCACGGGGCGGCGGCTAGCAGACCGCCCTATTCGTACCGCAGGGCGTCCACGGGCGTCAGACGCGAGGCGCGATGCGCTGGGTATATGCCGAAGAACACGCCGATGATGAGCGACACGAGGGCGGAGTAGCCGCTCGCCTTCCACGAGACGACGGCGGGCCAGACAACGTCCTTGAACATCTCCCGGACGACCTTGCTGATGTACGTCGAGTGCAGGAACGACGTGATGCCCATCGCCATGCCGTGCGCGATGGCGACGCCCACGAGCACCCCGAGGACGCCGCCCATGAACCCGATGAGAGCCGCCTCGGCCAGGAACTGCAGCAGGATGTCCAGGCGCGTCGCCCCGACAGCCTTGCGCAGGCCTATTTCGGATGTGCGTTCGGTCACGGACACTAGCATCAGGTTCATGATGCCGATCGCGCCGACCATGAGCGTTATGCTGGCGATGCACACCAGGACGGACGTCAGCACCGCTGCGGTCTGCTTCGTCTCCTTGACGCTGCTGGTGGGCGTCCAGAAGTCGAACATCCAGTCCTGCCCGTCGTGCGTGTGGCGGAGGACGCGGCGTATCTCGGCGCCCGCCTGGTCGACGACCTCAAAGCTGTGAGCCTGCGCGCGGATCACGTCGATGTGCCGCTTGCCGGTGTACCGCTGCTGCATGGTAGTGATTGGCAGGAACGCGCGGCGGCCGTACCCCTGCAAACCCAGAGTGTCGCTCTTCTCCGCCATGACACCGACGATGCGGAAGCGCTCGTTTCCGAACGCGATCTCTTGCCCGATCGCGTCTCGTCGCTCATACAGGCGCGTCCACAGCTCGACGCCGATGACGCACACCTTCGCGCCGCTCTTCATGTCCTCGGCCGAGATGAACCGTCCCGCCTGGATGGGCCACGCGTACGCGTCCGTGTACGCCGGCGAGACACCTAGAATCTCCGAGATGGTGTTCACGCCCTTGGCGGACGCCCACATCCACTGCCGGTCTGTCTCCGGCGACACGGACTTCACGTTGGGGCAGTACCGCTCAATCGCGGCGAGGTCGTCCATCGTCAGTCGTGTCGTCTTGGGATCCCACGTCTCCGCCTCTACCCAATCGCCGAGGCGTACCTTGACGACGTTGAGTTCCCCCGCCTTCTCCATCTCACGGAGGATGAAGATGCGCAGCCCGTCTCCTACGGCAAGGATCCCGACGATCATCGAGACGCCGACGCCGGTGCCCAGAACGCCTAGCGCCGTGCGTAGCTTGTTGCGTCGGAAGGTGTCGAAGCAGAGGCCGAATCCCAGGAACGCCCGCATACGCTATCGCCTCCTCAGCGCTTCGACGGGAGGCAGCAGCGCCGCCTTGCGGGCGGGGTAGATCCCAAAGAACAGACCCACGGCGGCGCACGCCGCGATGGCGAACACGACGCTTGGCGTCGACACCAGCGGCTCCCACGGCTGGGGTGGCTTCGCGACGGTGTCCATGAACCACGCGACCGCGCGTGTCACCCCTAGTCCGACGCCGATCCCTCCCGCGCCACCCAGCAGGCTGAGGACCACCGACTCCACGAGGAACTGAAACAGGATGTCCGAACGACGCGCGCCGACCGCCTTCCGCAGCCCGACCTCGTACGTGCGCTCGTTCACCGACGCCAGCATGACGTTCATGATCCCTATGCCACCAACAAGCAGTGATGTCGCCGCTAGCCCGCCGATCGCCACCTGCAAGACGAAGATCATCTTGTTGATGTATTTGAGGATGTCCTTGAGCGACCAGGTCCTGAAGAAGTCCTCGCCGCCGTGGCGCTGTGACAGGACCGCGGACGCCTGACCGCGCGCGGCGTCGACCGTGTCGATGCTCGTCGTCTTCACCCACAGGTGGTCGACGCGTTGGCTTCCCGTCATGTAGTTCTGCGTCGTTGTCACCGGCACGATGATGCGCTTGTCGTTGTCCTCGTCCTTGTCGTCCAGGACACCCGCCACGACGTACCGGCTGTCGTCCAGCCTGATCTCACGCCCAACGGGATCCACGTTCGCCTGGAACAGGTACCGCGCGACGCGGAGACCGAGTACGCAGACCTTCGCCTCGCTGTCGGCGTCGCTGTACCGCATCGACCGGCCGAGGCGCGTGAACCACTTCATGCCCGGAGAGAACGCGGGCGAGGTGCCCATCACGCTGACGTGTCGACCCTCGAAGCCCACCGAGGCGCGGACGCTGTGCTCCACCTGCGGAATGGCGTACGTCACGAACTCGCAGCGGTCCTGGAGTGCGAGGGCGTCGTCGTACGTCAGGTACTCGTCGCTGAAGTTGATTGTGAGTTCGCCATCGTCAAAGAAGAACGGCGGCCGGAACACCCCGAACATGTTCGCCCCACCGACGAGGTCGTCCAGCTGCGCGACAAGCATGCCCTTCGCGCTCTCGGCGATGGAGACGATGCCGACGATCCCGCCGACGCCCATGACGATCCCAAGCATCGTCAGGAACGACCGCACCTTGTGCGACATGACCACGCGCAGACCGGTGCGGGCGGCCTCGACGATGGCGGTGTCCAGCCGCGCGTGTCGCGTCGTGCGTCGCTGATTTCCCGCGATCGCGGCGGCCAGGAGCCGCCACGCTTGGTGCTTGGGCTGAGGCGCCATACGCCTACTCGTCCCACATGAATAGGTCGCGTCGGCTGAGCTCCGGCACGCGGACGCTGTCGCCGTCCTGGAGTCCCCCTAGGATTTCGATGGAGTATTCGTTCCGTTCACCAATCGTGAGCCGGACTTCCTCCGTCTCGATGAGCGCGTGATCCTCGGGCAATGGGCCGCTGCCCACGATGCGCAGCGCGTACGGGTCACGGTCCTTGCGCACGTCGCACATGACGTCCGTGAGCGTCGCGCCTCCCTCGATCTCCAGAGTCATCGGAGTCGTCGGCCCCCACTGTAGCGCGTCGGGGTTGTCGTCCACGACGACTCGGACCTCGTGGATGATACGGTCGTCGTGGTGGCGTTCGTCGTCGGAGATGCGATCGACCAGGGCGGGATGGCCGGTCTCATCGCCCGCGTAGCGCACGGTGAGACGCGCGCCGACGGCGAATTCGCCCAGCCGTTCCTTCGGCGCCTGGGCGTAGACGGCGGTTACTTCCTTCTCGATGAGCGCGGCGATGGGCATCTGGAGTACATCGTCACGCTCGGTGACGATGATGTCCACGTCCGCCGTCATCTGTGGCCGGAGTTCCTCGGACGCGTTGGTGAGCAGCACCTCAACCTCGAAGGAGCGGATGTTGTCCCGCATCGTCGCCGTGGGTGCGATCTTGTGCACCTCGCCGTCGTACGTGCGATCCCGGAAGGCGCTGACGTTGATCTCCGCGCGAACGCCGAGGCTAACCTTGCGGATCTCGATCTCGTTCACGTACGTTCTGGCAACCAGCTTCGAGAGATCCGATATCTTCATCACCGGGCCGCCGCCGCCCCACTCGGACCGACCGGACTGCACCGCCTGCCCGACCTCAATCACTGAGGCCGTCACCGTTCCCGGCCGTGGCGCGCGCTTCAGGGTCCATCCAAGCTCCTGCCGCAGACGGCTCAAATCCGCGCCGGAGCGCTCCATATACTTCTGCGCGGTCGCTATGGCGATTTCGCCGCGCCGCTTCTGATCCTCAACGGACGCGCGCTGGTCGGCGAGCTCCGCTGCCCGCTGCGCTACCTGCAGCGCACCCTCCTGCTGCTGTGCTGCCGTCGTGTCGCGCAAGTTCGCCAACGCCTGACGGTTGTCGGCGATTTCGGCGGCCAACTGCGTCAGCCCGCGCCGTGCCGCCTCCTGGTTCAGCGTTGCGAGCGTCTCGTCAGCGAGCGCCGCCTCGTGCGCGGCGTGCGCCTGGGTCTGCCTGGCAAGCAGCGTCTCGTGCTGGGAATTCGAGACGTATTCCTGTTCCAGCAATCGGGCCGACCG
The DNA here is from genome assembly GCA_964473525.1 of uncultured bacterium. Lineage (GTDB taxonomy): Bacteria > Poribacteria > WGA-4E. Next base: position 120,299 of record CAYYPK010000020.1, on the reverse strand, counting down.
CGTGACCTCGGACTCGGCGAGGCTGAGGCTGGTGCGTGTCGTTCCAACGACGAGGCGGGCCTTCGCGAGCGTGAGGGCGGCGCGCTCGACGTCGGTCGTTCTGGAGTCCATGCTGTCGCTCTCGAGGCGGCGTACGACGGACTCGAGCTGCATTACCTGCTGGTCACCGAGCGACTTGAGCGAGACCAGGTTGGCTTCGGCGAGCTCGTGGGACTTGCGCGCCATCTCGATGCCGCTCTCGATGCGCTGCATCTCGAGGCTGGCGTTGATCCGCGCTTGCTCGACGTTCCCCTGCGCCACGTCGTATTCCGCCTGCGACGCCTTCAGCCGTTGGGCGATGTACTCGTCGTCGATACGGAAGAGGTCGTCGCCTTCGGCCACCTCCTGACCGTCCTCGACGTACAGCTCGCTGACGACGCCCGCGACGTCGGACTTGATCTCCACTTCCTCGAGCGCCTCGAGGTCGCCGCGCTCGCCGATGCGCGCGAGGAACATGCCGCGCTGCACCTTCTCGATCTGGACGTGCATCTCTGGGCCGTCATCGGCGTCCTTGTCGAGATACTTCGTCAGCGCGGGGCGGCCGTAGACGACCGCTGCGACCGCGAGCGCCGCCACCACCGCTACCTTGATGGCGCCGCGCGCGAACTGCGCCGTCCGCATGTTGGGGATCCGCATTGCCTTGCCCTGCCGTGGGGTACAACTCGCCTGCTCGCGGGAGTATAACGCGAAGACCGACGGCTGCACAGACGGGGGCCACGCGAGCGAGGCGCCTGGCGTCAACGCTGGCTAGATGGCCTGCCAGACGGAGCCGGTGAATGGTGGGAAGAGGGCGTCCAACACCACGGCTTCTGGATGGGGCGTCGATACGTCAGCGAACATCTCCGAGAGCTCGGCGCACCGCCGCCGGCCGCAGAGCAGGTGCGTGAACTGCTCCCGCGGGAACCGGATGCGCGCGTCTTCGGAGTTCCACTCCTCAATGCCCGTGATGGTCCCGCGCGCCAGGGTGATTCGCACGCCGCCGCGGTAGAAGCTGATGCCCAGTTCGCCTGTGTACCCCTGGGCCGGCGAGTCGATGAGGTTCCGCTCGAGGCCGGCGCGGACATGCCGCAGGAACGCGACGAGATCAGGCACGCGCACGTACCACGCGTACGCGCCCTCCTCGCGCGTCTTCTTGGCTGTGACGCCCGCATACGCCGGGTGCTGCTCGCCCAGGCCGAGATGCACACCCTCGACGTCCTTCACCGGGTGCAGGTCCGTCTCGACCATGTCCTGCGCGTGGACGATGAGATCCCGCAGCAGGCTCGGCATGACGTTCAGGTAGCACGCCTCCGGCGACAGCTCGAGCTGGGTCACGTTCAGCCATGGCCACTCCAGCCACGCGCTGTGCGCCAGATACCCAAGCCGCTCGCCAACGGGCGTCTCGATGATGTGCCATTCGGACGCGGCGAAGCCCCGTTCGCGCCCGCAGGCGAACTCGTACCGCCACAACTCGTCGGAGCGCTCAACCCCAAACGGTTGGCGACCGGCGCCCTGTACGTGCAGGGCCCGGACGAACGACTCGTCGTCGGGGGCGAGCGGCCTCAGCTTGCAGGATGGCTCCTTCACGGCCTCGCGAAGGTGAATGCGGTGGATAGGCCGGGCGCCGCCAAGGCGCAGCGCCATGTCGTACCCGAATTGCGAGTAGTACCACGGGATGCCCGTAATGCCCTGCATGAGCTCGCCACGCGCGGCGCTCAGGGCGTGGATCACGTCGAACTGCTGGCGCACGAGCCCGCGGCGTCGGTATTCCTTCGCCGTCGCTACGAACTCCGGTTGGCCGAACGCGAATGGGACGCCAGCGTACGTCCACGTCTGCGACAGCAGGCACATGGACGACACGATGCGTCCGGTGGGCGCGTGCTCGACGACCGTGAAGTCGGCGGCGCTGATTCCCGGATGCCTGCCCTCTACGAGGCCCTGGACACTGCGGCCGACGACGGTGTATTCCTTGTTATCGTCGTGGTGCTCCGAGTTGAACGCTCCCAGGGCTTCCGCGTCTGCTTCGGTCGCGAACCGGAGCGTCAGGTCGTCAGGAAGCCTCATCGGCATGTTCGTCAGCTTGTCGGCCATTGTCCCACCTATTCATTGCATGCCCCTGCGTGGCGGCTTACCCGATCTTACCATGCGGCGGATGCACCGGCGCCCCCAGAACACATCGAGTCCACAAGGAAGACCGCGGCGGAGGTGCGAGGCCTGATCCGTCGCAGGCGGGTATGCTGGGGCGGCGCGCGCCCCAGGCCGCAGCTTACGGCACGGGACTGGGCCGCTCCGAGAGCGGCCATGTTGAGGCCGCCAGCACGCGGCGGCGGCCGGACGTGCGCGGGCGTTCACGGCTAGGCCCGCGGGAAGGACGGAGACGATGGCAGCGAAGACAGCAGCGTTCTGCCTGGTTGCGTGGTCGTGCGCCACGGCATCGTTCGCGGCATCCCCGGCAGACCTCACGGTCGACTGGGTCGACGCGCCCGCCGCAGTAGCTCTGGGCGGGCCCATGGATATCTCGGTCACGATCCACAATTGGGGCGCCCAGACCGCACGGGGCGGTTACACAGTACAGATCCTGGGCCCCGACGACCGCGTACTCTACACGCTCACCGACACGCCCTACCTTGGCGAGGATGAAACGCGGACACTCCTCTGTACGATCCTGGCGCCGTACATCCCTAACGGACTGGGGTACATCGGAGCTTTGGTAGACGCCCACGATTCCGTACCGGAGTCGGACGAGAACAACAACCACGGAGAGGCCGAGAACCGCACGGAGGTCGTGCCGCGGCGCTTCGCGACGCGCAACGCGTGGGTGTTCGACCCGGCGCCCGGCGCGAACGGCGACCGACAGGCGAGCCCCGGCGAGAGGGTGCTCGTGGGCGTGCGCTTGCGTCACGACGGGCCGGGGAACGCCGAGGACGTCACGGTGTCTCTGTCGTCCAGGGATCCCCATGTGACTGTCGTCCGCACGGGCATCACGTACTCGACGTGGACAGAGGGCGCCGTGCGGAACAGCACCGGACATGTTCTCCTCATCTCGCCGGACGCGACGCCGCGCGACGTCTCCATTGATGTGACCGTGGCGACCGGCCCCCACGTCTTCTGGGATCTGGGCGACGAGGAAGAAGAAGAGGACTACTTCGATAGCTGGGACGACACGGTCGTAATCCCCATCGTGACCCGGCCCCCGGAATTCGTGATGCGGAACCACTGGGTATTCGACCCAATCCCGGGCGTGCATCGGGACGGCGTAGCCAATCCTGGTGAGGTGATTGCGCCCCGCGTCCGGCTAAGGAACCTCGGCCGAGCGGCGACGAACGTACGCGTGGCACTGGCGGTCGACGACCCAGATGTGACGGTCGTAACCGGCGAAGTGGCGCACGCGACGTGGCCGGCCGCCTCCGCCCTGAATAGCACGGGGCTTCAGCTGGCTATCGCGCCGGCCGCCGCTCCACACGACGTCACCGTCGACGTCCACGTGACGGCCGACGGCGCCGGGCCGTGGCAGTTCACGTTCGTGATCCCCATCGTGATTCCAGAGCTGAAATTCACGCGACGCGCCGTGTGGGTGTTCGACCCGGAACCGGGGGGCAATCGCAATCGTCAAGCCAACCCAGGCGAGCGCATCCAGCCGCGAGTACGTCTTCGCAACAGCGGGCCGGGCGCCGCCACGAACGTGCAGATAGCGCTCTCAGTCAGTGATCCCGACGTGACCGTGGTTAACGGCACGGTGGCCCACGCGACCTGGGACGAGGGCGTCGCGCTCAACAGCGCGGGGTTCGCGCTCGACATTGCGCCCGACGCGGCCGACCACACGGTCGCGATGGTCTTCGACGTCACCGCGGACAACGGTGGGCCATGGCAGTTCACCGGTTCGTTCCCGATCGTCGTGCCTCGGCCCGACTTCGTGCGGAGGAGCGCCTGGCTGTTCGACCCGACTCCTGGCGGAAACAAGGACGGTCAGGCAAACCCCGGGGAGCGCGTCCGGCCACGCGTCCGGCTAAAGAACGTCGGCGAGGCGGCCGCCCAGAACGTGCAGGTCGCTCTGTCGATCAGCGATCCCGATGTCACCGTGGTGGTGGGCTCGACGGCGCGCGCAGCGTGGGCCGTTGGCGCCGCGGACAACAGCCCGGCGTTGGCTCTGGACATTGGGAGCGACGCCACGGCGCGTGACGTCTCCGTGGTCGTGGACGTGACCGCCGATAACGGTGGGCCATGGCAGTTCTCGTACACGTTCCCGATCGTCCTACTGCCAGCGGAATTCGTCATGCGAAGAACCTGGGTGTTCGATCCCGAGCCCTGGGGCGACAGAGACGGTCAAGTGAGTCCTGGAGAGACGGTTCATCCGCGCATCCGTCTGCTTAACACCGGCGTCGCAGGCGCGCGCAACGTCCGTGTGCGACTGTCCACAGACGACGCTGACGTGAGTCTGCGTCCCACTGAGGTGACACACGCCGACTGGCCCGTGGGCGAGGCGCGGAACAACAGCGGCATCCAACTGACCGTCGCCGCCGACGCGGAGCCGCACGATACCACGCTCGTCGTGGACGTGACGGCGGACAACGGCGGACCATGGCAATTCTCAATGGCAATCCCCATCGGGGTGGGTTCGCCACGGTTCGTGGACGCCCTGAGGCTTGCCTCGACGGGCGCGTTTTCCTGGATGTTCGCACCCGAGCCGGGCGGGAACTGGTCCTGGGTGTCCGACCCCGAGCCGGGCGGGAATGGAGACCACCAGGTCAGTCCCGGTGAACGCGTCCACCCACGCATGCGCCTCACGAATCTGGGCCCGGTGGCAGAGAACGTCGTCGCGACGCTTGTCATCGATGACCCAGACGTGACGGTTGTCACCGGCGCCGTGGCGCATGGGAACTGGCCGACAGCGGAAAAGCGGAACAACAAGGGCTTCGTTGTCGACATCGCGGCAGACGCAACGCCTCACGAGATCGCGGCGGCGATACAAGTCACTGCGGACAACGGCGGCCCGTGGCGGTTCGCGTTCGGGATCCCCATGGCGGGGCTCGCGTCGCCGATGGCTCTGTTCGCGCCCGAGGATCTGGACATGGACGGCGTCGTCAGTATTGCGGACATCCTCGCAGTCGCGGGGTCGCTGGGGCAGCAAGCCGCGGCGTATCCGCGCGCCGATCTCGACGGCGATGGGTGGCTGGGCATCGGCGACATGCGAGCCATCGACGCCGTGCGCGCGGACACCGCGCCGGCGCCGCCGCTGGGCCGTGTCAGCCCTGGGGCTCTGGTCGAACGGTGGCTGTGGGAGGCGCGCCGCGCGGACGACGGATCCCCGGTGTACCGGCACGGAATAGCTGGACTGGGGCGCCTCCTACGGGAGCTGCGCCCCTCCGCGTTCGCCCTACTGCCCAACTACCCGAATCCGTTCAACCCAGAGACCTGGATTCCCTTCGACCTCGCCACCGAGGCCCACGTCTCCGTCCACGTGTACGACGCGCGCGGGCGGCACGTGCGACGGATCGACCTCGGCGAGCTCGGCGTGGGCAAATACCGTGGGCGTTCAGACGCTGCCTATTGGGATGGCCGAAACGCAGTGGGAGAGCCGGTGGCCAGCGGCGTCTACGTGTACGAACTCCGGGCGGAAGGTCTGGTCGACCGACGGCGGATGGTGGTGCACAAGTAGCCGCCAGAGGCTGTTCGCCACTTGCCGTTGTGGCGCGGCGCGTCCCTCGACCGGGCGCGCCGCATCTGTGCTATTCTGCGTCCGCGTCACATCGCGCCCAGCAGAATGGAGCTGCCGTGAACACCAACATCGACCAACTCGCCATGGTGTCCGTCGTCGGGGAAGTCTCCCACCCAAAGGTCGGCGGGTCGGTCTACCGCGTCGGGCAGGATGGCGCTGTCCATGTTGTCCCAGGAACCGGCGGCATCACGTACAACGTGCGCGTCGGCTCTCCCGCGTGCGGGTGGAAGGGCGACCACCTCGAGCCCGCGGCGTCTACGCGATCGGCGGACAGTGGCGACAACGGCGCCTACAACACGCTTGCGTGCGTGGGCAACGTGGCGACGGTGGTGAGCGGCGAGGCCAAGGGCGGCGAGGGATACGTCGTAGGCACGCACGGCGGCATCGAACACGTCATGATCGAGTTCCCCGACGAGGTGCTGGACGAGTTGCTGCCCGGCGACAGGATACTCGTGAAGTCGTTCGGACAAGGGCTTGAGCTGCCGCACTTCCCGCACGTCGCGGTACGAAGCCTCGACCCTCGCCTGCTGGACTGCTGGGGCATCGAAGCCGATGGCGACACCCTCGCCGTCCCGGTAACGCACACCGTGCCTGCGAAGGTGATGGGCTCGGGTCTAGGGGCGAACACTACGGTCCGCGGCGACTACGACATCCAGATGTTCAGCCGCGATGTGGTCGACGAGCACGGGCTAGACGACCTGAAGCTGGGCGACTTCGTCGCGATCCTGGACGCTGACCACACGTACGGCCGCATCTACTACACGGGAGCCGTGTCGGTCGGCGTGATTGTGCATAGCGACAGCTACGTAGCCGGGCACGGGCCAGGAGTGGCAACGCTACTCACGTCGCGTGAGGGCAAGATACGCCCTGTGATCGACTCCGAAGCCAACGTAGGCGTCCTTGTCGGGCGCCTCTCTGCCTAGAAATACGACGCCACGCTGAACAGGATCGCGGCGGAGTCAGCCTTGTTGTTGAAGCCGTCGCGTTCGCGCGTGCGCTGGTAGTCCAGCTTGTACGCCGTGTCCGGGTGCGGGCGGAAGTTGACCCCAACCGTGAAGCGGCCCACCGAGTCGCCATCGGCGTCCCTGTTGAAGTCCACCGCGCCGTAGCGGGCGATCGCCGCAAAGGAGGCGTCCGGCATGGCATCGGTCGCGCCGGCGCCGAACGGCAGCACCGCCTCCGCGTAGTATCCCTGCTGGTTCTCGGCGTAGAGGTCGGCGAAGCCTGCTGGAATGTCGACCTTGGCGGCGGCGTACTCCCCGCGGAGCGTCGCGCGGCCAAGGCTGGCCTCAATGTCGAGCACGTACAGCCCTACGTTGCGACTCTCGTCGATGTCCAACCCCTCGACGGTGCTGGCGTTGTACGCCCCGTAGTGGCCTGACGCCCCGACCTCGAGCGAAACCCCTGGACTGTACGCCACGCGTCCGACGACCGAGGGCGTTGTGTTGTTGTCCTCGATGGTCCCTTTGCCTGCGGGTAGCCTCGTGCCCTCCTCGGCTCCGACAAGCACGCCGTCGTTGAAGCCGTTCACCGCGTACAGCTCGTACGTGACGCGCGAGGTCGGCGACGGGTAGATGGCGCCGAAGAAGCCCATCCCCGGCTCACTAAGCGCAACTCCCACCAGCTCGGTCGACACGAGAGGCCGATCCGTAAGCTCGTTCGCGGGACTGTCGTGGGCGAGGTTGAATCTGCCCACCGGCGACAGCAGCATACCGGCGCGGAAGCTGAGGGCGCCCGACATGTCTACGTCCAGGTCCACGGCGGCCAGCTCAATGACGACCTCTTCGCCACCTTCCTCGAACTCGATCTCCGACACAACACGCACGCGGTCGCCTACCGGCGTGAACGTGAAGAGGTTGACTCGCTTGGGCACGAACGTGACCTCGTCGGTGACGCCCTCCTCACGCTCGTACCGGAAGTGCGCCTCGGTATAGCCACCCAACGACGTCTTCCCGGCGCGCGTGATAAACGGCTTGTCGCCGACGCCGCCCTTTACGAACGGTCGGTCGGAGGGAGCGACGTCGTCCTGCGCGCGCGCGGCTACAGTCAACGTCGCGAGAGTCGCCACGGCCAGCGCGGCGCAGATGCGGTTCACTGCACGGTCCTCGTGTGTGTGAGGTGTATCGTGACGGAGTCCTCCGCGACGACGACGGGATGCACTGGAAGCGGGCGCGACGCCGGTCCTCTCAGCACGCGACCGTCCGTAGCGTACGTGCTGCCGTGACATGGACACAGCAGGAACTCGCCGGAAGGCCGCACTTCGCAACCGAGATGCGTGCATGTCGCGCCGACTGCCGTCAAAGACCCGTCCTCCAAGGGCCACAGGACGATGGAGCCGACGTCCGGGGCCAACGCGACGACTACCGGGGCGCGTTCCGCCCACAGGCTCGTGAGTTCCTCCCGTGCGATCGTGACGCGGCCGTCGTCGGCTTCCGCCGCGAGCCGCACCACGCCGCCGCAACCGACCGTCGCCAGGGCCGCGCCCCCCGCCAGGAATGTCCGCCTGGGCATGCTCACGGCGCCACCTCTACAGCGACTCGACGAACGCCAGCAGGGCAGTTCGATCCGCCGAAGGCAGCGCGCGGAAGCGGTCGCGCACGCCTGCAGCCTCGCCGCCATGGAGCTCGATAGCCTCGCCCAGGTCAGTCGTACGACCATCGTGCATGTAGTGCGCAACGCCGTTCGTGAAGTCCGCGACGAGCCGCGTGCCCCAGAGCGGCGCGGTCTTCCACTCGGTACCGGTGGCGTCGCCGTCGGGACGGTGGTCCGCGAGTTCCTCGCCCATGTCGTGTAGCAGCATGTCCGAGTAGAGATGTGCGTCCACGTTGCGCAGTTCGGCGATGGGACTGTCGCCGGTCGTCATGACCGGCACGTGGCACGTGGCGCACCCGATGGTCTCGAACACGACCTCGCCGCGCGTCGTGTCGACCGTCGCAGGGCCACGGGCCGGCGGCATCAGCAACCGAACGTACATCGTCGTGTCGAGAACCGTAGACGCCGGTATCTCGGGGTCTGCCACAGTGTCGCCGATGGCCGTGCCGCCGTGCTGAGGGTTGGGATTCTCGACGGGGGCGAAGTCGCTCGTGACGCCCATGTCCTGGTGATACGCCGCCGTCACCTGCTCAAGCAGCGTCGACACGGAGGCTTTACGGCCGAATCGTCCGAGCTGGGGGCCTGGGCCGCCGCCGACTTCGTAGTCCGGCGCGTATTCGGCGGCCTGCACCCAGTTCGGCCGGCCGGAGATGCCGTCGCCATTGGCGTCGTTCTCGTCCGCGTGGGCCAGGATCGTGTCCACGGGGATGGCCTCTATGAGACCGACGCCGAACACCGGCGGCGCCATCCTCGGCGAGATGTCGACTCCCACCGGCACGGTTTCGGCTGGCACGCCGGGGATGCCGCGCGTCTGGAGTTGCGGGCCGCCAACGTCCTCGGCAAGGTCCGCGCCACGGCTGATGCGTAGGAACACCTCTGCTGACGTCGCGCGCCCGTCGCCCGGGTGGCAACTCCCGCACGCATTGTTGTTGAAGATGGGACCCAGGCCGTCCTCGACGCGGAACACCTTCTCGAAGTTCTCGTCGCCGCGCAGGAAGGAGGCGTTAAGTGCGAGGGGCATGCCGTCGAAGGGCGTCTCGAAGTCGTCGCCCTCAGGAGGCGTTTCCGTAAGCAAATCGCTACAGCTCACTATGGCCGCGGCCAGCGTGCAGGCCAGCGCGCACAGCCAAACCGATCGCATGCGTGGCAGCATGACCGCCCGCCTCCTCACCCCTGGGACGAAATTTAGCCTAGGCTAACTTAGCTATGACTAAATTACACCCTGGAGGGGCGACGGGTCAACTTAAGTTGGTCCACCACACGGCGCGGCGGAGCGCCAGCCGTGGGCGCCAGCGGCGGCGCGGTTGCAGTCGGGACCTGGACGTGGTTGCTGAACCTAGGCGAACAACTCCGCCAGCTCTACGGAGGCGTTTCGCTCGTGGGAGAGCGCTGTCGCCTCGCATAGAGCGAGCGTCTGTAGGTTGTTGCGACCCGAGATGCCCGGTTCCACATCTTCGGTGATGTAGGCGTGAAGGTCGGTCAGAATAGCCTGCTCCGCGCGCGGGACCGACAGGATCTCTACCGCCTCCGCGTCCCGGGAATTCGTCGGTGTGAATTCTATGCCGGAGACATCGTGGCTCCGCAGGTTGCCTTCGGTCGTGTGAATCCAGGTGAGATGTCGCCCGTTCTGGCCGACGTGCGACATGCTGTACGTGCAGTTCACGCCGCTCTCGAACGTGATGACGGCGCTGACGTTAGCGTCGTGCGGGGCGTACAGGCTCCACGGCGCGCCGAACGTGCGCGCCGTGACCGATCGCGCTGGCCCGAACCAATACACGAGGTTGTCGTAGTGGTGGCAGCTCATGTCCCAGATCATGGCGTTCTTGTAGTCGAGCGTGCGGGGGTTGGGCCGGTGCCGGTGATGGATGAGGTCGAGGAAGGCGGGCTCGCCGTACTTCTCCGTGCCGAGGATCGACTTCATCGTCTGCTCGACGGGGAAGTACCGGTAGTTCTGGGAGACGCAGAATTTGACGCCTGCGGCGTCCGCCTCCGCGACGAGCTCGCGAGCCAACTGCCAATCGAGCGTCATGCCCTTCTCGACAAGCACGCTCAAGCCTGCTTCAAAGGCGATCCGCGCGAACGGCGCGTGTGTGACGGTCGGCGTGCACGCGATGGCAAGGTCAGCTTCTACGGACCGCGCGGCCTCGGCCAAGTCAGAGAAGCACTCGCTCTCGCCCAGTCCTGTCTTCTCGCGCGCGGCGGCCAGGAACTCCTCGTTCACGTCGACCAACGCGACCGACTCGTACGCTGAATCCCCGCCGACGACATCCAACGGCCAGCGGCCGCGCCCGCCGGCGCCTACGTGGATGACTCTCAGAACACGATCTGACATGCCGTCTCCCCTGCGTCCGTCCGTCAGTATTGCCACGCCTTCGGCAGCGGCTGCTCGTTCTCTATCGCGCGCCGTGCGAGTAGTAGCCGATGTTCCGCCAGCGTGTCGGTGTGCGACGGGGCGTCTGACAGGTCGGTGTACGCAAGCGGGTCGTCGCGCAGGTCGAAGAGCATCTCCTCGCCGGCGCCGCGGAGAACGTAGCGGTGGTCCTCCGTACGGATGGTCTTCCACCCGTGCATCTCCGTGAGGGCGCACGCCTTGCCGCCGTCGGCGTCTCCCGCGAGCGTGGACGTGAACGCCGACCCCTGGATGTGCGGCGGGACGGGAACGCCCGCGAGTTCGAGGAGCGTCGGCACGACGTCTACGCCCTCGGTGAGGCCAGCGGTGGTCCCGCTTGCCGTGGCGCCTGGAGCTCGCACGATGAGCGGCACTCGGCTCACACAGTCGTGGGCGGGATAGCCTTTGCCGTACTTCAGGTGCTCGCCGAGCCATTCGCCGTGGTCGGACGTAAAGACGACGATCGTGTCCTCCGCCATGCCCAGCTCAGCCAGCCTGTCGAGGATGCGTCCCACGTGGTGATCTACCTCGCTCACCATCGCGTAGTACCCGTGCTTCGCACGGCGCAGCTCGTCGTTGGAGTAGCTGTCGGGCGACCGACGCGCGTCGAGCGCCGCTGGGAAGTCAGGCACGGAGAGCTCGTCGGGGTCGTACAGGTCTAGGAACTCCTGCGGGGCGACCCACGGCGAGTGCGGCGAGTAGAAGCCCGAGATGCACAGGAACGGACGGTCCTGATGCTGGTCCATGTACTCGATGGTCTGCGTGGCCACGAACGCGGTGTGCGACACGTCGCTGCGCCCCCGGAACGCCACGGCCTCCTTGGGGAAGCGCTCGTCCGGATGCTCGATGCCGTCACGCACGCCCATCATGCGGTGCCACGTCTCCGTGGCGGGTGGCAGGCCGAGACTGACGTTGTCGAGCTCCTCGGGTGCTACGCGGCGCACCCACGCGCGATATGCGTCCTCATAGCAACCAGGCTCGTCGGAGATCTCTAGGTGGTTGAACCCGTAGGCCGGGTGTGGGTCGCGGTGCTCGCGGTTCGCGTGCGGCAGGAAGTGCAGCTTGCCGATGTTGGCACGGTCGTACCCGTAGTTGGCGAGCAGGTGGGGCAACGTCACCGTGTCTTCGGGAACCGGCACACCCATGTGCGACAGGCGTAAGGTCGACGGGTATTGGCCTGTCAGGAAGCTGACGCGGCTCGGCATGCACACGGGGTTCTGCACGAAGTAGTGGTCGAAGTTCACGCCCTGCGCCGCGAGGCGGTCTAGGTTGGGCGTGTGTATCTCGGGGTTGCCGTTGGCTCCGAGGGCGTCCCAACGCTGCTGGTCGGTGTACAGGATGAGGATGTTCGGACGGCGCATGGATCGGTCCCTAGATGGTCATGGCGAGGAAGCCGCCGTCTACGACGATATCGGACCCGGTCACGTAGGAGCTCGCCTGCTCGGCGGCGAGGAAGATCGCGGCGCCCACGAGCTCCTCGGGCTTGCCAAGCCGGTCCATCGGCAGGTGCCACAGGATGCTCTTGGTGCGATCTGTCGGTGAGCCGTCCTCGTTGAAGAGGAACTGCATGTTCTGCTCCGCCGGGAAGAATCCGGGCGTGAGCGTGTTCACGCGGACGCCCTTGTCCGCCCATTCCCGCGCCAGGAAGCGGGACAGGCTAAGGACAGCGGCCTTCGCGGCCGAGTACGTCACCACACGCGACAGCGGGAGGTGCGACGTCACGGAGGCTATGTTGATGATGCTGCCCCGCCCGCAGTCGACCATTGCTGGGCCGAACTCACGACACGGGTAGAGAACCCCAGCGTCGAAGTTCAGCGCGAAGTTGCCGTGCCACGCGTCGAGGTCGATGGCCTCGAAGGGCTGCTCGTCCGTCACGGTGACGCCCGGACTGTTTCCGCCCGCCGCGTTGAGCAGCACGGACACTTCGCCGACGCGGTCGCGCGTCTCGGCATGGGCGTCGGCGATGCTTGCCGGGTCAAGCGCGTCGCATTGGACGTACACGCCGCTGCCACCGGCTGCCTCGATTTCGGCCACGCGCTCGGCGCCCGCGTCTTCACGCCGCCCCATGACGACGACACGCGCGCCGGCCTCCGCGAACCCTACGGCGACATGCCCGCCCAGCACGCCCGTCCCGCCGATGACGACCGCGACTTCTCCGCTCAGATCGAAGCGACTCATGTAGCTATTCCTTCACCGCGCCAAGTGTGATGCCAGAGACGAACTCGCGCTGCATGGCCATGAACAGCGTCACGATGGGCAGGAGGGCGATGAGCGTGCCCGCCATCAGCAAGCCGTACTCCTGTCGATAGACCCCGACGAGGTTCGCCAGCCCCAACGGAAGCGTGTACTTGGCCTCGTCGCGCAGCACGATGAGAGGCCACAGGTAGTTGTTCCACTGACCCAGAAACACGAAGATCGTGAGCGCGCCTATCGCTGGCTTGACGACCGGCAGAACCACGCGCCAGTAGATGCCGAACTCGCCGCAGCCGTCGATCCGCGCCGCGTCGATGAGGTCGTTCGGCACGCCGACCATGAATTGGCGCATCAGGAAGATGCCGAAGCCGCCCACCATGAACGGCACGACGATCCCCCAATACGAGTCGAGCCAGCCGATGTCCTTGAGCAGCTTGAACAACGGCACGATGAGCACCTGGAACGGGATCATCATGGACGCGAGCAGGATCGTGAAGAGGAAGCGCTTGCCCGCGAAGTCGTACTTGGCGAATCCGTACCCGGCGAGGGTAGAGAAGAACAGGGACACGAGCGTGGCGCCGGTCGACAGGAACACCGAGTTGATGAAGTACCGCCCGAACGGCACTTCGCTGAAGAGCCGCGCGTAGTTCGACACCGTCGCGTCCCTCGGGAGGAACGACGGCGGGAACGCGAAGATGGCGCTGGAGCCTTTGAATGACGATGCTATGAGCCAGATCATGGGCAGCAGCGTCGCGACCGCCATCACGACGAGCGCCGCGTGGAGAGCCACGGACGGTAGACGTTGTCGGATCACGGTGTCGCGCACGCTAGTTCTCCTGCCCGAAGCGGAAGAACCGCAGTTGGATGATCGAGATGACCATGATGATGGCGAACAGCACCCACCCTATCGTCGCCGCGTAGCCCAGGTTCACGAACTGGAAGCCGTTCTTGTAGAGGTACATGACCATGGTCATGGCGGAGTCGTTCGGGCCCCCGGTTCCGTTCGTCAGCACCCACGGCAGGTCGAACAGTTGCAGGCTGCCGATCATGGACAGCACGAACACGAATGTGATGACTGGACGCAGGGACGGCAGCGTGATGTGCCAGAACGCTTGCCAAGCGTTGGCGCCGTCCACCGATGACGCCTCGTAAAGCTCCTGGCGGATGCCCTGTAGCCCCGCGAGGAAGTAAATCATGTTGAACCCCGACCATTGCCACACGCCCGCGAGGATGACCGCCGGCATCGCCCACTGCTCGTCCTCGAGCCACGGTATCAGCACGCGCGTGAACGCGAGCTTGCTCAGCGTGTCGTTCACGAGGCCCGTGCGCGTGTCGTACGCGAGGCCGAAGATGATGGCGATGAACACCCCAGCCACGAGGACGGGCGAGAAGAACGCCAGGCGGAAGAAGTTGCGCCCGCGGACGCGTTTCGAGTTCACGATGAGGGCCAGGACGAGGGCCAGCGGAAGCTGCACGAGGAACGTCCCCGCGGCGAACGTGAACGTGTTACGGACGGACTTCCAGAACACGGGGTCTCTGAACAGCCGGGCGAAGTTCTCGCCACCAACGAACACCTGATACTGGAAGCCTCGGCTCTGGTGCAGGCTCAGCCAGACGGACGTCGCCAACGGGTACACCATGAACGTCGCGAAGACGACGAAGAACGGCGCGATGAATAGGTACGGCGTCCACCGCTGACGGCTCAGGCGTGTGTTCACGAGGGGCGGCCTCGCATGCTACGGCCCCTCGCTAAGGCGATCGTCCGCCATGATCCGCTCCACCTGCGAAGCCAGTTCGGTCAGCGCCTCTTGCGGCGCGACGCGCCCGTCGACAGCGTTCAGCACGACCTCGTCGAAGATGTCCGCCGCCTCGGACCAGTAGGGATTCTGGTAGCGCGGCGGCAGCTGTAGCGCGAGCTCGGTGAACAGCGTACCGAGCCGCTGGCCGCCGAGGAAGGTGTCCGGGACGTGGAAGACCGGGTTGGCGAACGCCTCCTTGAGCGGCGGTATGATGCGCGTCGTGTCGTACCGGTTCACGAGCGCGTCCGTGTCGAAGTACGAGAACTTCATGAACTCCCACGCGAGGTCGGGGTTCTCGCACTGCTTCGTCATCCCGACCATCGTGCCGCCCATGGTCGTCGTCCGCCGACCGCCTGATGTCCACGCGGGCAGACCCATCGCGCGCCACTTCCCGTCCATCGCGGGGCTCGTGTACTTCTTCAGGATTCCCACGTACCAATCCGGGCTCAGCACGGCGCAGATGACGCCGTCCTGCATAAGCGCGAAGGTAGCCGGCTCCGTGAACCCGCCCGTGCCGGCGTAGTCGCGCGCTATTCCGTCATCGAACAGGCGCCGGTAGAAGTCGAGCGTATCGGCGGCGAGGGGGTCGTCGATGACGATGTCGCCGTCCGCGTCGAACATCCCTCCGTCGCGTTGCAGCAGCAGGACGAACATGTCACCGTGATTGCGCCGACTGAGTCCGAGCGCGTAGCGATCCTGACGCCCGTCGCCGTCCGTGTCGGCCGCCACCTTGCGGCCGGCTTCGACGAACTGGTCCCACGTCTCCACTTGTGACAGGTCGACGCCTGCTTCGCGGAACAGGTCGTCGCGGTAGAGCAGCACGACGGGATGCAGGTCGTGCGGCAAGCCGAAGATGCGGCCCTGGAACGACCACGGCGCGAATCTCGCCTGCACGTGCTTCTCGAGCCATCCCTCCCGCTCGAGGCGGGGCCGAAGATCCTGAAAGCCGACGTGCTCGATGCGTCCCTTCAGGAACCGGCCGATGGACGTGATCTCCACTTCAGCCAGGTCCGGCGCGCCGAAGTTCGACAGCAGGCTCGCGAGCAGCTTGTCGTGCATCGTGCCGCCGAAGTTCGTGATCTGGACATCGACACCCGGGTGTGCCGCTTCGAACAACGCCTCCCGCGCCTTGTATTCGTCGTAATGCGTCGCGGCGAACACCCAGAACTCGAGCACCTCCTTGTCGCTCCGCTCCGTGGGGCCGAGCACGAAGGCGGCGGCGATGATGAACATGACGATCATCACCAGCGGGCCCTTGCCTAGCGGGAAGCCGTCGCGCACGGGAGACTCCGAGTGGGGTGTCTCCTCACTCTAGGGGAACTTCCGCGGGCGGGCAAGGTCCGAGGGCGGAGGACATGGCGCCCCCGCCCGTGCGCAGGCGCGCTACGCTGAGATGGGGTACGAGCCGTACGTGTGGCAGGCCTCGTAGAACGCGAGGGTGTTCGCGAGGGGCGTCGACGGCGTCAGCTCCGACGAGGAGCCGATGAACAACCCGCCGCCGGGGGCGACCGCGCGCATGTCATCGCGGACGGTGGCCCGTATGTCGTCGGGTGTACCAAGCGGTAGCAGTTGCGAGCAGTCGATGCCCCCGACGAGCAACAGGTCGTCGCCGTACCGGGCGTGCAGCTTCTGCAAGGTCATCCCGGCGAGCGGCTCGATGGGGTTGAGGCCGTCGATGCCCATGTCCATCAGGTCGTCCATGATCTCCCACAGGCAACCGTCGCTGTGGTACACGACCTGAATGCCCGCTCCATGGAGGATGTCAACGCAGCGTCGCAGCATCGGCACGAAAGTGCGGCGTAGGAACTCCGGCGAGTAGAGGAGCGCATCCTTGTACGCGATGTCGTCGCCAATGAAGTGGATGGGGCCAAGCTGTTCCTCTGCGGCCACCTGAGCGTACCTCGCCGAGGTTTCTCCTGCGACATCAAGCAGCCGTTCGATCTCCTTCGGCGCGTCGTAGATGAAGTACGAGAACCGCTCCTGGCCCATCAGTCCATACGTGCCGTGGAAGCCGCACCCGGAGCCAGGCACGTACATGGTGCGGGGTGCGAACAGCTCCTGGTTGGCACGGATGCCCGCAGGCCAATGCTCGCGTATGTGGTCCAGGTCCGCTGGCTCGCTTCGGTGCGCGCGCAGATCCTCGATGGACTCGATCTCGTACCGCACCTTCCACGCGCTGCGACCGGTCACGCGGGACCTCTCCTCGCCCGTGACGTCGCCGGACTGCTGGTCCTGCTCCTCCGAGAACGACGCCCCGAACCCGCGGCACAGGTCTATGCCCAAGCCGTGGTACGTCTTCACCATCGCGTCGGCGTACGAGTCCGACGGGTCGGAGAAGTGGCCAACGACCTCCGTGTTGTCTATGTAGTCCCATATCGGCACGCGGTCGCCTTCCTCGAAGCTCATCGCCGCGCGGATGCGACTCCACACGAGCGGGTCGAGGTCGCCGCCGTAGCCGGCGGTTGGGCGTGCGGTTGTCGCGGTGTCCATTGCCGTGGCTCCGGGGAAGTGCGGACGGGCGCGAGACTGTGACCAGTAGTAGCACGCGCGCGCGGCGAGCGGCGCCCCGTACGGCCACACGTGGCGTAGTGACGGGTCAGAGGGACGCGACCGATGTGGACACCAGCAGGGACGCTGTGGCGTCGTGGCCGGGCCTGTGGCTGGCGGCGCGGCCCGACGACGCCGGCGGCTTCGGCGCGCAACTGCTGGATTCGCTCGGCCTGTTCCCGCTCTTTCTGGAGGTCTATCCCGCGCCCAGGGATGTGCTCGAGGCCGCGCTGAGCGACCTCGTGTCATCTGACTAGAAGTACAGCCGGATGGCCCCGTGGAGCATGTCTGGGTACGACGCGAATTCGCGTGGCGTCGACGCGTCCGAGCCGCCGGCGAAGGTCACGAACGCGCCGCCCGACAGATAGACGTCCTCGGCGACGCTGAACTCCAGTGTTGGGGCCAGCAGCAGGGATCCATCGCTCAGATTCGCAAGAAGTTGGCACCCAGCGGCGGCGAGCGGCCCCGCCTGCGTCGAGACACCGGCCGCGGCGTACTGGCGGCCCAGCAGGTACGTCGCGCCGTCGCGGTACGCGGTTGTCGACCCGAGCGCCGCGTAATCCTCGGCGCGATCCGCGCCTGCGGTGTTGACGTGGTACTCCACGAACGCGTAGACGGAGGCGAACGGGCTATAGTCCGCCCCGACGGTGACGCGGGCGTAGTCTCCGTCGGATTGCGCGTGCGGGCGCGTGTACGCGGCCTCGACCCACGTGCCGGCGCCGCCGACGGTTCGCGCGATGTCGACGCCCGCGAGCGCGTGTTGGCGAAACCGGAGCGCCAGCAGAGAGACGTCCGCCCCGGCGACGTACGACTGACCCCTCAGGAAGTACGCCGAGGCCTCGGGGGCGAAGTCATCGCCAAACACCACGCCCGCGTCCAGCTCGCTGTAGGCGCCCAGCGCGTACCGAACGCGCGCGGCGTCCACGCCGACACGCTCCTCCTTGTCGAGGGCCGTGTACGAGAACGGCGCGAGCACGTCCGTTGGGTTGACGATACGCCCCGAGCCGAACGCGACGGTCTGGCGGCCGAGAGTCAGATCGGCTGCCCCAACGGACCAGGCCACCCACGCCCTGTCGATGTTCTGTGTCAGCGAAAACGTCGCGGCTTCGCGGCCCGGCCGCGGGTACAGCCGCTCCCGAAAGTCGACAGCGCGGTACGTGCCGCTTCCCGCGCGCTCGGCCGTAATGTCGGCCGTCGAGGCGGCTTCCTGCACACGCGGAGACACGCCGTACGCCGCTTCCGCCGAGACACCAGCAGTGGGCCGCCAGAAGGCGTGGAGGCGCAGTCGCGTCGACATGACTCCCTGGACCGGCCGACCGGCGTCGCCCTGATCCAGTACGGCGCCGAACTGCTTCAGGTAGCCGCCGATCTCCGCGCGCGCGGCCGAGGCGACGAGCAGTACCGCCGCAACGAGCAGAGCGACGGCGCGTCTAACCATCGGCCGTGTCGCGGCGCACGTCCCGGTCGAGGCGGCCGTCCTTGAGCAGCACGAGGCGGTCGGCGCGGTCCATGATCATCTCGTCGTGCGTCGAGAAGATGAACGTCATGCCACGCGTGCGATTGAGGTCGCGCATCATGTCGATGAGCTCCGCGCCAGTCGTGGAGTCGAGGTTCGCCGTTGGCTCGTCGGCAAGCACGATGTCCGGGTCGGACACCATTGCCCGGGCCACCGCAACGCGTTGCTGCTGCCCGCCCGACAGTTGAGGAGGCTTCCGGTCGTCCATGTCGGCGAGGCCAACGTCCGCGAGCATGCCGGCGACCCGCGCGCGGCGTTCCGCGGCAGGCACGCCCTGAAGCAGCATGACGTACTCGACGTTCTCACGGACGGTAAGGACGGGGACCAGGTTGTACGACTGGAAGATGAACCCCACGTGGTCTCGCCGGAAGTCGGCCAACTGGCGGCCGTTCATGTCCGCGATGGGCACGCCAGCGAGGTACGCGTTCCCGGCAGTCGGCTTGTCCAGGCCGCTGATGAGGTTCAGCAGCGTCGTCTTGCCCGAACCGGACGGCCCGGCGATGGCCATGAACTCGCCGCGCTCGATGGCGAGGTCGAGCTCTGTCACCGCTGGCACTTCCACCTCGCCCGCGCGGTACACCTTCGTCAACCGCTCCGCGCGGACGACGGCGTCGATTTCCTGGGTCATGGTTTGCTCCGAGCGATCATGTCCACGACTTCATCGCGCCCGAAGGCGCCATACGAGCGGCATGGATTGCGGGGTAAAGCCCGGCGACAACGCAGCACACGAACACCCACGCCGGGTACACCAGGAACTGCCGTAGGCGGAGAATCGCACGCAGCGGCTCCTGAAACGTCACGCCAGCGTACTCGATGCCTCCGTAGTCGATGCCGTAGTGCGATACGACGATGCACACGGCGGCCCCGAGCATCGAGCCGACGACCATGCTCACGATTGAGAGAACAGCCGCCTCCATCAAGACCATTACAGCCATCCGCGACGGGCGCGTGCCGACCGCGCGCAGCACCCCGAACTCAAACATGCGCTCGTGTAGCGACATGAACAGCGTGTTCACGATCCCGAGCGCCACGATGCCCAGTAGGACGACGGCAACGAAGAAGATCGACACCTGCGACATGCTGAGGGCCGCCGCGAGTTGTGGCATGAGCTCCCGCCAGCCTAGCGACTCGACCCGCGCCGAGGAGTACCCACGCCACACAGCCTCCGGGTCGGCCGCCGCCGACAGGCGAACGGCTATCTCGTGCGCGCCGCCACTCATGGCCAGGAGTTCGCGCGCGCGTCCGATGGAGACGAACGCGATGCTGCGGTCCATCTCGCGCACGCCCAACTCGAACACCCCACCAACGCGGAACATCGCCTGTGCCAATTCGTCCGTGCCTGCTTCCGACAGGGTGACGACAACGCGGTCACCAACCTCGACCTGGAGATCGTCCGCGAGAATGCCGCCGAGAAGTATGCGCCTCGGAGCGCTGTCCAGGTATTCGCCGTCGACGACGGCTTCGTCCACCTTCGAGAGCTTGGGCTCACGGCCGGGATCGACGCCGAAGAGCAGCGCCGATGTCGCGTGCGCGGGCGACGAGACCATCGCGAACGCCTGCGTCCGGGGAGCGGCTGACCGGACGTTCGGGTCCGCGTCCAGACTGGCCAACAGCCCGTCGGCTTCCGGCATGTACGCGTCCACATCGAGCGAGTCGCGGAACCCGACCGCGTGCAGCTGCCCGTCGCCGAGGAAGGTCGACGTAGCGGCGTCGATCATGTTCGCTTCCATCGAAAGCATGAAAGCGTCCGTGAAGATCAACGCGGCAAGCCCGACGCCAACGGCGAGCGACGCTAGGAACGTGCGCCGCTTGTTGCGGATCAGGTTGCGCACGACGAGCGCCATGAGGATGCGAAGGTGAGCCATGCTACGGCGCTCGCATTCCAGTGGCCGGCTGTACACGCATCGCGCGCAAGGCCGGCGCCACGCTCACGATGGCCGCTGTGATGAGGGTGACGACGGCGGGCGCCCACAGCGTCTGCCACGTGACAGCGCCGAGCACCTTCTCGAACTTCATGCCGCCAAATTCGACCGCTGTCGGCAGGGGTATCCCGTTGAGCGACAGGTACCAGTTGGCGACCACGCCGACGACCGTCCCGCCCACGATGCTCGCGACACCGATGTACAGCGTCTCCAGCACGATGAGCCTAAACACCGTCCACGGCTGAGTACCCAGTGCGCGCAGCACGGCGTATTCGCGCGACCGCTCCATGATCGCCATCAGCACGGCGTTGAGGACGCCCACCGCGACGATAATCATGATGACGACCACGCTTACCCATGAGCCCTGCTTGTCGGTCAGCATCGCCTCGTAGAACAGTCGCTCGACGACCTGCCATGGCTGGACGTCCAGCGTGTCGTCGCCTAGCCGCGCGCGCGCCTCGCCGGCCACGACCTCGGCTCTGTCGTGGCTCGACAACACGATGACTATCTCGTGCGCGGCGTCGCCGAGGGCGAGGAACTCGCGCGCGGTGTCGATGTGCAGGTACGCGTCTCGTTCGAGGGGCGAGTCGTCGCCCAGGTGCCCGACGATGGTGTACAGCATGTTCGCGATGGAACCGTCCGCCGCTTGCGCGATGACCGCCAACTCGTCGCCCAGTTCCGCCTGCACCGCCCTGGCGAGGCCCGGGCTGATGACGACCTCGTCACGCGCGTCCGGCGCCAGGAACCGGCCGCGCGTGACACGACGGCCGAGGCGCATCGCCCGATCCTCCCGCGCCGGGTCGATTCCCATGATCTGCACGCCGGACGTCTTTACGCCGACGAACGCGAGGGCAGACGAATATACGCGCGGCGCCCAGTCGACCACGTCGGGTATGCCCTCGACCTGCTGCCCTACGCCCGCGGGGTCCGCGATCGTCTTGTAGATCGACGGGCGGTCAAGGTAATCCTCGGCGTGTATCTGCACGTGGCCGGTGTGGGCGCCGGTGAACGTCTCGATGATGTAGTCGTAGCTGCCATCGCCCATGCCGAGAGCGACGGCGAACAGAGCGACGCCGCCACCCATGGTGAGCGCGGTCAGGATCGAGCGGCGCTTCTGCCGGAGCATGTTGCGGAACGCCATGCGGGAGATCATCGCGCCTAGCGCCTGCGGCGAAGGTTGCGTAGCGTGAAGATGGACTCGTCCACCGGCTCGTCGAACGTGGCGTTGACGTAGCGCACGGTGGTGCTGTGGCCGGGCTTGCTCAGGGATTCGATGGTCATGCGCGACGGCACGGTTCGCGAGCCGAACGTCCTTAGCTCGTTGAACCGCATGATCCGCGCCGGCCGCCCCTTCTCGTCGTAGTACGTCTGCTCGACGGGCAGCAGGTCGTCTACGCGGAGCGTTAGCACGATCCTCCCCCACACGCTCGGCGTCTCCTCCTTCGGCACGAGTTCCAGCGTGTGGACGGTCGCGTCGTCGGACTCCAGCAGCGTAGCGTCGAAGTCGTCCCGAAGCGTGTTCTCCTTCACGATGTCGTCGTTCGTGAAGTCGGACCCCATCCACGCGCCCATCATCATGGACGGCGGAATCTTCATCACCTTGTCGATCTTCGGGAAGTAGTTCCACATGTCGCGGTCGTCCCGCAGCGTCGCCGCCCCCGCGTCCTTCTTGGGCGCGTTGATGCGGATGAACACCCGGTCTAGACCATGCGTCCACATCTCTAGCTCGAGTCGCCGCGTCCAGTTGGGGGTCGTGACGACCATCTCGACCTCGCCGTAGCTGGAGTCGCTCCGGTACAGGCGGTCCATGCTGTCCAGCAGCGCGTCGACATCGGTCTCGCCCGCCCGCGCTGCTGGTCCACCAGCCAGGACCACGGCTGTCAGGAGCGCAGCCACTAAGCAATCTGCGAAGGCGGCCCGTCTATTCCACATGGCTGTCTGCCCGTCTGTCGCGGTGGGGGCTCTCACTGGGACAATAGCCCACGGGTGCGCCTGACGCATGGCGCATGGGACTGCGGCTGCCGTCCGCTATTCGGCGTCCGGCAGCAGCACACAGCCACAAGGCCCGCAGCCCCGGGGAGGTCGTACGCATGTATTCTGACCCTGAGATCTTCATGCTGCTCGTCGTCTTGCTCACGTCCGTTGTGAGCTCTGTCGCCGGCTTCGCTCTAGGATCCTGGCGGAAGCGCGAGGAACTCGCGCAAGCGCGCGACCGGTTGGCTGAGGTCGACGACGACCGCTTACAGTCAGTTCTGGACGAGCTGCGGGACGTCCGCGCGCACGTCGCGGACCTAACACTCATGGTGGACGACTCCCAACCCCGCCGCTCTCGGTCCGACGCGCTCCCCGGCGACGAGTAGCGGCGGGCCACCACGCACAGGCGGCAACGCGGGAAGCGTCCCATGGACCATGTGGTTGAGTTCGAATGCCTGCCTGAGGCGTTTCAGGCCGCGCCACTCACTGGCGTGCGATGGCTCCGCGTGACTGACGACGCGGACCTGCTGGCGCGTCACTTCGTCGAGCAGGGGGTTGAGCCGAACACGCCCGACGGCTGGGCGGAGATCGAGGCCGAGGGCTACCAATACGCCGGCTACGTTGAGGACGGCGAGTTGCTGTGCATGGCCGGATGCTGGACGTACTCTGAGACGGCGTGGGGGCTTGTCGCCGTCGGCACGTTGGCGCGCGCGAGGCGCCGTGGCATCGCGACGGCCGTGTGCTCGTTCATTACTCGGCACATCCTCGACGCCGGGGTCCGGGCGACTACGTCCACTATGAGCCACAACGTGGCGATGATCGCCGTCGCGGAACGCCTGGGCTACCAACGTGCCTAGCCTGCTGGCCCGTGCGGCGCCCGTCCGGTCCCACCCGCCTCCGTTGTGGCGCGGGACGGTTGTCGCTAACATCGGGGGTGCCGACCGCCTCCGCAAGACCACCAAGGCCCGAGGACACCCATGCTTGATCGGCGATGGCACGTCGCGCTTTGGGCTGTACTCCTGCTCACCGGAGCCGGGCTCTTCGCCCGCGACGATCCAGCCATCGCGTATGTAGCCGTCGTCCTCGCCCACTTCGCGGTGGGCATCGTGTTCTGCGCGTTCGTCGTGCGCCGCGTCGCAAGAGCCTTGACGCGCGGGAACGGCACAGGGAGAGTCGCGGCTGGCCTGGTCGCGCTCGCGGGCCTCACAGGCATCGGCATCGCGGTTCTCGGTGGCACAACTCCCTACCGCGGGCTGGTGAACGCACACGTCGTGGTGTCGGTCCTCGCGGCGGCGGCCGTGCCGCTTGTCGCCGCAACGAGTGGGGGCCGCTGGCGGGCGCCTGCATGTGCGCTTGCCGTCGCGCTTGCCATTGCGGGCGTCTGCGCGGCGCTGCCGGAGAACCAACGACGCGAGATCCCTGGCTCTGGCACGAAGTACGGTTCTGGGAGGATCGCGAATCCGTCGTTCCCGCCAGCGGACATGGCGGCGGAGAACAGCCGGGGCAAGGCGAGTCCGTTCTTCCCATCCTCGGTGGAGACGGCCGACGGCGAGTTCATCCCCTCCGAGTTCTTCATGAATTCGGCGCGCTGCGGTGAGAAGGGCTGCCACCCAGACATCTACGAGCAGTGGCTCGGGTCCGCGCATCGGTTCTCGTCGTTCAACAACCAGTGGTACCGCAGCTCCATCACGTACATGCAGGAGATGCAGGGCGACATTGAGCCGTCGAAGTGGTGCGCGGGGTGCCACGATCCCGCGGTTCTGCTCAGCGGCAAGTGGACCAAGCCGATGGCGGAGCAGATGGACATGCCGGAGGCGCATGCGGGCCTTGGGTGCGCCGCCTGCCACTCCATCTCGCATGTCAAGAGCACCATGGGGAACAACTCCATGGTCTACGAATACCCGGCTATGCACCGGTTCGCGTCGGTCGAAAACCCGCTGTTGAAGGCGCTGCACGACTACATCGTGAAGCTGGATCCAGCTCCGCACGCGAAGACGTTCATGAAGCCGTTCCACACGGATCAGTCGTCTGAGTTCTGCTCGACGTGCCACAAGGTGCACCTCGACGCGCCGGTGAACGACTTCCGGTGGATCAGGGGCTTCAACGAGTACGACGCCTGGCACTCCAGCGGCGTCTCGGGACGCGGCGCCCTGGCGTTCTACTACCCGGCGAAGCCCATGGAGTGCGCGGACTGCCACATGCCACTGCTGCCGTCGGAAGACGCGGCGAACATCGATGGCCAGGTGCATTCGCACCGCTTCCCCGCAGCGAACACGGCCCTGCCTCACGCCTGGCGCCAGCGGGAGCAGCAACAGGCGACGACGGATTTCCTCCAGGCGAACATCGTCACGCTGGATATCTTCGGACTTACGGTCGGCGAGGCGACGGGCGAGGCGGCTCCGGCGAGCGGCGGAGGACAGCGCGCGTTCACGCTGTCCGGCGATGAGACCGGGCTCGTTAGCGGCGCGTCTGGCGGGGCGGCGACGGACGTCAGTCAGCTGACCGCGCCGCTGGGAGTGGTGGATGCCTCGATCCGGCGTGGCGACTCGGCGCGGCTGTCGGTAGTCGTCCGCACCCGTGGGGTTGGCCACCGCTTCCCGGGCGGGACGTTCGACGCGTTCGACGTGTGGGTGGAACTGGTCGCCCGCGACGAGACCGGCCGGGTGATACTGCACTCGGGCGGCATCGAAGCCGACGGCAGCGTCGACCGCGGGGCGCACTTCTACCGCGCCGTCCTTCTGGACGCCGCTGGCAACGTCATCAACAAGCGGAACGCCTGGGCCGCGAGAACGCTGCTGTACGCGCGCGGCATCCCGCCGGGAGCGGCGGACACGGTGCACTTCCGCCTCGACGTGCCAGACGACTGCGGCTCCGAACTCCAGGTAGAGGCGAAGCTCTACTACCGCAAGTTCGACCGCTTCAACACGCAGTTCGCCTACGCTGGCGTGCCTGCCGACGGCGCGTCTTACGGACGCGACCACGACAGCCGGCGCTGGGAGTTCACCGGCGACACGAGCGACGTCGCGGGCGAGATCAAGGGTATACCCACGCTGCCGATCATCCGCATCGCGCAGGACTCGGCCACCGTGCGTGTCCTCGACGCGGCTGCCGACCCGGCGCCGCCCACTACGGTCGAGACGCGGGCGCACCGCGAACGGTGGAACGACTACGGCATTGGGCTACTGCTGCAAGGAGACCTGCGGGGAGCTCGGGAGGTCTTCGCCAAGGTCACACGCCTGGAGCCGGACTACGCCGACGGCTGGGTCAACGTCGCGCGGGCGGCGTTGCAGGAGGGCGATGTGGACGGGGCGGCCTTGCATCTCCAGGAAGCGATCCGGTTGCTGTCCGCCACGCCACCGGACAACCCGCATCGAGGTAAAGCGCACTACTTCATGGCGCAGGTCCACCGGCGGCGAGGGGATCTCGACGCCGCGCTCGCGGAGCTCCGCATCGTGCGCGAGCAGTACCCACTGGACGGGCGCGTCCTGAACAGCATGGGGCATGCACTGTTCCTCCAGCGCGAGTTTGGGCAGGCGATCGAGGCGTTCGAGACGACGCTCGGCGTCGACCCTGAGAACCTGATGGCGCACTACAACCTCATGCTGTGCTACCAGGGAGCCGGTGACCGAGAGGCAGCGCGACGACACCAGGCGTTCTACCGGCGCTTCAAGGCCGACGAATCCTCGCAGGCGATCACTGGCGCCGCGCGCAGGAAGTACCCGCATTTGAACCTCGAGCGGCAGGCGATCCGCGAGCACTACCACATGACGCGGCCGGGCATGGCTCCTGAAGCATGGGCGGCCGCCGCGAACCAGACGGCACAGAGCACAGCTGACGAAGGAGCGCCGCGATGAGTTCTGACCCTCTCGGGATCATGGTCTTCGGGGCGCACCCCGACGACTGCGACATCAAGGCAGGCGGCGTCGCCATCATGTGGGCGGCGCTCGGACACCGCGTGAAGTTCGTGTCCGTCACGAACGGCGACGCCGGCCACCAGGACGAAGGTGGGGCCGCGTTGGCGCGGCGTCGAGCCTTCGAGGCGCGCTCCGCGGGCGAAGTCGCCGGCATCGAGTACATCACGCTCGACAACCACGACGGCGAGCTCGAACCCACGCTCGACGTCCGCAAGGACATCATCCGCCTCATTCGCGAGTTCGATCCCGACCTCATCCTGACCCACCGACCCAACGACTACCACCCCGACCACCGGTACACGTCCATACTCGTGCAGGACTCAGCGTACATGGTGACGGTGCCGAACGTGTGCGCCGACGTGCCGCACATGCGCCGCAACCCGGTCATCGCCTACCTGAGCGACGGGTTCCAGAAGCCCACGCCCTTCGACCCGACTGTCGTCGTGGATGTGGGCGCCGTCCACGAGCAGAAGATCGACATGCTGCACTGCCACACGTCGCAGGTCTACGAGTGGCTGCCATACAACGGCGGATACCTCGAGGACGTGCCCGAGGGCGAGGCTGCACGGCGGGAGTGGTTGTCCGGGCGTTGGGGCCGACGCAGCGCGGCGGACAGGTGGCGGGGCAAGCTCGTCGAGCTGTATGGCGACGAGCGTGGCGGCGCCGTTCAGTATGCAGAGGCGTTCGAGGCGTGCGAATACGGCTCGGCGCTCACCGACGACAACTTGGACACGCTGTTCCCGTTCTTCGCGTCGTAGGAGGGACGTCGCATGGCGCTCGACAACGGCATCCGCATCACGTGGCTGGGGCACTCGACCTTCAGGATCGACTACGACGATCAGGTCGTCGTCATCGACCCGTTCCTAAGCGCAAGCCCCGTGTGTCCCGACGAACACAAGACGTTCGACCGCGTCGACACGCTCCTCATCACGCACGGACACATGGATCACTTCTCGGACGCCGTGGCGTTGTGCCTGGAGCATCAACCCATGGTTGTGTGCATCTTCGAGATATACCAGTATCTCGAGGCTAAGGGCGCCACGAACTTCAGCCCGATGAACAAGGGAGGGACGGTGGAGGTGAACGGCCTCGCCGTGACAATGACGCACGCGTTCCACAGCTCGACCATCACCGAGGACGACGGCTCCCTCACCCCTGCGGGAGAGGCGGCTGGCTTCGTCATCGAGTTCCCGAACGGGCACCGCGCCTACCACGCTGGCGATACGGCTCTCTTCGGCGACATGGCGCTTATAGGCGACCTGTACCAGCCGGACCTGGCGATGCTTCCTATCGGCGATAGGTTCACGATGGGTCCGCGCGAGGCGGCGAAGGCGATCGAGCTTATCCGTCCGAAGGTCGTCCTGCCGATCCACCACGGCACGTTCGACCTGCTGACCGGCACGCCGGAACAGCTCCGGGCCGAGGCAGCCGGCCTCGACGTGGAGATCATCGCGCTCGACCCGGGTCAGACCCTTGAATAGAAGAGCGTGCCTCATCGCCGTCGGTCTGCTCGCCGCGGTCGTGGCGCGCGCCGACGTGGCATTCACGGACGTGACCGACGAGTGGGGCATCGACTTCACGCATACGAACGGCGCTGCGGGAGACAAGTACCTGCCCGAGACGATGGGCAGCGGGGTCGCGGTGTTCGACGCCGACGGAGACGACGACCTCGACCTCCTGTTCGTCAACTCCACGTCGTGGCCGGGGCAGGCGCGTGGCGAGGACGCGACGGCCGCGTTCTACCGCAACGTGGGCGGCCTGTTCGTCGATCAGACCGTCGGCTCAGGCTTCGACACGTCGGTGTACGGGCTCGGTGTGGCGGTCGGCGACTACGATCGCGACGGCGACAGCGACGTGTACTTGACCTGCCTGGGTTCCGACCGGCTCTTCCGCAACGACGGCGATGCGGTCTTCACCGACGTGACCCAGGAGGCAGGCCTCGGCTCCGCGGCGATGGGGGCAAGCGCGGCGTGGCTGGACTACAACGCCGACGGGCTACTGGACCTGTACGTCTGCAACTACGTGGACTGGTCGGTCGAGAACGACATCTACTGCACGCTCGACGGCGTCAACAAGTCCTACTGCACGCCGGAGTCTTACAACGGCGTCGCTGACATCCTCTACCGCAACAACGGCGGCGGCACGTTCACGGACGTGTCGAAGCCGGCGGGCATCCACGACCCCACCGGCAAGAGTCTGGGCGTCGTGGGCTTCGACCACAACGGCGACGGCTTCGTCGACATCTTCGTCTCGAACGACACCGAACCGGATAAACTCTACGAGAACACCGGCAGTGGCACGTTCGAGGAGATCGGCATGCTCGCCGGCGTCGCCTTCGACGAGAGTGGCATCGCCCGTGCCGGGATGGGTGTCGACGTCGCCGACTTCGACCGCAGTGGACGCCCAAGCCTGGCTGTCGGGAACTTCTCCAACGAGATGATCAGCCTACTGCACAACGAGGGGAACGGCCTGTTTATCGACATGGCGGCGCCGACGCAGATGGGGGCGGCGTCCTTCCTTACACTCGCGTTCGGCTGCTTCTTCTTCGACGCCGACCTGGACGGCTGGCCCGACCTCTTCGTGGCAAACGGGCACGTCGAGAACGACATCAACGCCGTGCAGGAGAAGGTGCGATACGAGCAGCCACCCCACCTGTTCCTCAACGCGGACAGCGGCGCCCGCTTCGTCGATGTTGCAGCCACGGCGGGGCTCACAGACCGGCTAGTCGGGCGGGGCGCGGCGTACGGCGACCTCGACGACGACGGTGATCTAGACATCGTCGTCGCGTCTAACGGCGGCCCAGCCCGCGTGTACCGAAACGACAGCGACGTGGGCGCGGTTCTGCGGTTCATCCTACGCGGTGACCGTGGGCGCGTCGACGCGGCCGGCGCCAGAGTCACTCTCGAAACCGAGGCGGGCGTGCAGACACAGACCACGCGCGCCGGAGGCAGCTACTGCTCGCACAGCGACGCCTCTCTTACCTTCGGGCTGGGGACGGCCGTTGAGGCGCTGCGCGTGGACGTGACCTTCGCGTCCGGCCGCTCATACAGGTTCAGCGCGTTGGCGGCAGGTCAGACAGTCGAAGTCGTTGAGGGCAAGGGAAAGACGCGGAGCTGGCTGTTCGATGCGCGTTAGAACTCCGCGTTCGCCATGAACTCCGCGTATATCTTCGCCGTCTGCACGAGGTCTGGGATCTGCACGCGCTCGTTCGCGCCGTGGGCGCCGCGACCGCGTGGTCCGTAGCCGACGCCTGGCTTGCCGCCCTGGACGAGGAAATGCAGGTCGGTAAAGCCCGTCGTCACGCTGTACTGCATGGGGCTCCTACGCACAGTCCGCACGGCCTTCCCAAACGCCTGCGCGAACGGATGCTCGTGGTCGACCTGACACGGCTCGATGCCGAGGGTGCGCCTGACGTCCACCTTCAGGTCGGCTATGGCGTCGCACGCCTCGGAGATGGCATCGCGCAGTTCGCCCTCGGCCCCCTTCAGCGTTTCGTTCGGTAGGATGCGCCGGTCGATCGTGAAGACCGCGCGCGCCGGCACGGTATTCTCCTTGTCGCCCTCGGTGCCGCCGAACACTCCGCCCATGCTCATCGTCGGGCCTCGCGTCGCGCCGCTGGGCGTCGTGAACGCGCGGGTCGACGTTGCGAAGCGGTTCTTCAGCGACCGGAGACGCAGCGCCAGCTCCGCCATCTTCTCGAACGCGTTCAGGCCGCTGTCCGGGCGGGAAGCGTGCGCCGCCTTGCCGTGTACGGTGATCTCGAGCCACAGCACGCCGTTGTGGCCGCAGCCAATGTCGCGGCCCGTGCCGCCCTCGCAATTCACGATGTAGTCGGCGTAGATGTGTCCGTGCTTGGCGATGTAGCCGGCGCCAAGGTCGCCACCTATCTCCTCGTCCGCCGTGAACGAGCACTCGACGTTGAACGCAGGCGCGACGCCCGTCGTCTGGAGCGCCTCGATGGCCATGAGCGTCGCCGCTATGGAGTCCTTCATGTCGTCGGACCCGCGACCGTAGAGCCACTGCCCCTGCACCGAAGGGTCGAAGGGATCGCGGCTCCATCCCTGCGATACGGGCACGACATCGTAGTGCGAGTTGAAATGGACGGTGCGCTCCGCGCCCACGTCCCAGCGGGCAATGAGGTTCAGTCGCGGGTACTCGTCGGCGTGCGGCACGACCCGCTGCGCCTCGGCCGTCGGGACTTCCAGGATCTCGGTCGACATCGACAACCCGGCGCACTTGTCCGCGAGAAGGTCGACCATCTGGGCGTAGTTGCGCCCTGGCGGGTTCACCGTTGGCACGGCGACGAACTGTCGCAGCATCTCGGTCAGTTCGTCGGCATGGTTGCTGATGTACTCGGCGTAGGTTGGCATGCTGGCGCCCCATGGGGAAGTAGATCTGACGCCGATTGTACACCGCGCGCGGCGGGTGGTCGATGGCCAAGCTCTCGGCCGTTCCCCGCGGCGGGGCGGCTCCGTGGGCGGCGTTACTCCGCGCGGGACGTTGACACAACGCGAAACCGCGCGACCTTGCAGCACAGATGGCGGTCACGCCGCTGGAGTATAATCCCGGCGTCGGAGGAATCATGGCGTACGAGCACCTGCGAACCACGTTGGCGAACCTGCCGCCGTCTCCGGGCGTCTACCTGATGAAGGGGCGCGGTGGGGATGTGCTGTACGTCGGCAAGGCGAAGTCTCTCCGCGCCCGCGTCCGGTCGTATTTCCAGGCGGGCAGCGAGCCCCACGCCAGCACGATCGGCGCCCTCCTGCCCCACGTGCAGGACATCGAGGTGCTCCACGCGTCGACCGCGGTCGATGCGTTGATCCTCGAGAACAACCTCATCAAGCAGTACCAACCGCGGTACAACATCAAGCTGAAGGACGATAAGCGGTACCCGTACATTCGGGTGACCATGGACGATCCCTACCCGGCGATTTCCGTCACCCGCGATGTCCAGCAGGATGGCAGCAAGTACTTCGGGCCGTTCGTGCACGCGATGGCGACACGCGAGACCCTCAAGCAACTTACGCGTCTCTTCCCGATTCGCACGTGCGCGCTCCAACTGAAGGAGCGGGGCAACCGGCACCGCGTGTGTCTTGACTTCCACATCGGTCGCTGCCCCGGCCCGTGCGCGGATATGTGCTCGCTCGAGGACTACTCGGACATCGTGGACGACGTGATGCTCTTCCTCGGGGGCAGGACGAAGGCGCTGGTCGACGAGCTCAGAGCCCGCATGGCGGTCGCCGCCGAGAATCTGGACTACGAGCGCGCCGCCGTGCTGAGGGACAGAATCGACGCGGTCGAACGCGGCACGCATCAGCAGCGCATGGACTCCGTGAGCGACGAGGACTACGACGCCGTCGGGTGCGCCGTAGTTGGAGGCACGGCGTGCGCGCAGGTTCTCATGATACGTGGGGGCAAGCTCGTCGAGCGCGAGCACTTCTTCCTCACCGACGTCGACGCCGCTGACGCCGGCGCCGTCCTGTCGGCGTTCGTGCCGCAGTACTACGCGGAGGCATCCTTCGTGCCTCGCACCGTGGTGCTCCAGAGCGCCCCAGACATGCACGAGACCATCGAAGCGTGGCTGTCCGAGAAGCGGGAGGGCCGCGTCACCCTCTACGTGCCAACGCGCGGGCGCAAGCACGACATGGCGGAGCTGGCGTCACGCAACGCCGAGACGATCCTCCAGCAACGCCAGGTGAACGTGGTCGGCTCCGCGGGAGAGAATCCCGCGCTACGCGAACTGATGGAGATCTGCAACCTCGACCGCATGCCAGCGCGCATCGAGGCGTACGACATCTCGAATTTCGGCTCCGACATCATCGTCGGCTCCATGGTCGTGTTCGAGGACGGCGAGCCCGCGCGGTCGGAGTATCGCCGCTTCAGGGTGCGCGACATCGAGGGGCCGGACGACTACGCGGCGATGAAGCAGGTCATCACGCGGCGCTTCTCGCGGGGCATCGCCGAAGGCGCGGTCATGCCCAGCCTCATCATCATCGACGGGGGTAAGGGGCAACTCGGCGCCGCGTCGGACGCGCTCATCGACGTGGAATACACACAGCAGCCGCGGTTCGGGCTCGCCAAGCGGTTCGAGCACATCTTCCTGCCGGACCAGTCCGAGCCCATCATCCTGAGCAAGCAGAACCCTACGCTGCACATGGTGCAGCACATCCGCAACGAAGCTCACCGATTCGCGATCAACTACCTGCGCCGTCTGCGGGACAAGCGTATGACGCAGTCGGTCCTGGACGAGATCCCGCACGTCGGTGACCGGCGCAAGCAGGCTCTTCTGAAGCACTTTGGCGACATCGACGGCGTGCGTCGCGCGTCTCTCGACGAACTCCTCGCCGTGCGCAGTATCACGCGGCCGGTGGCGCAACGGATATACAAGCACCTTCACGACCGCCAGCCGCACTGAACGCGTCGGCGTTCAGTTCGCCCCAGATGGACTGTCGAACGCGTGGGCGAGGGCCGGGGGAATCCCCCAGTCCGTATTGACCGTCTCCAGGTGGTCCCACACGGCGCGCAGAACCTGCTCTTGGAAGCGCATGACGACCTGGCGGCGATCGTACGTGTACGGCGCGCCGTAATTCACGAGGATGGAGAACACGGCCACGCGCGCGTCGTCCCGGCGCATGTAGCCGCTCAGCGTCAGGCTGCCCTTGATCCACCCCGTCTTAGCGTGGACGTGGCCCGCGAGCGGCCCATCGTCCAGTCTGTGCAGCAGCGTCCCTCGCTTGCCGGAAACGGCGAGGGAACGCAGGAAGGCGCCGCCGCGCGGGTGCGCGGCCATGGCGCGAAGCAGGGACGTCACAGTCTCGGGAGACGCTCTGTTGCCGCCCTCCTCCGCGCGCGCAAGTCCAGATCCGTCGACCTGCGTGAGCCCTGTCAGCACGACGCCAGCGGCACTCAGAGCCGCGTGCACGGCAGTCGCCGACCCCTCGAAGCTGCCCCGCCCGTGGAACTCAGCGCCGAGGGTCTTGAAGAGGTGCTCGGCAAGGTAGTTGTCGCTCTCGGCGTTCGTCTCGCGAAGCAGACGGCCCAACGGCCATGGACACTCCTGCCGATAGATGGCGGCGAACTCCGGTGGCTGCTTCTCCCGCGCCGCGGCGGACCGAACGCTGTCTACGGCGATTCCCCGCCTGCGCAACCCGTTCACCAGGAACGTCGTCGCGGTGGCGACCGGGTCGCTCGTCGCGGCGTAGACGGACGAGCGACCCCGCTTCATCCGCACCAGTCCCCTCGCGTACGGCATTCCCGACACGGGCGCCGCGTAGCGTCGACGCAGTTGGTCCGCAGGCCAGTTCGGGTGCTGGTACTCGGTGTCGAAGTACCGCGCGTCGATGACGAGGTCGGGCACGGACTCGACCCTCCGCGCCCTGAGCGCCGCGGCGACCAGATCCAGGAACTGGTCGGGATGCGAGTGGCCGTCGATGATATGGAACGTCGCGTCTCCGCGACCGATGATCCACAGGGCATCGTCCGCTAGCCTGGCCTCGGTTCTCCATCTGAATCCAGGCGGCAGGGAAAGGGCGGCGGCGGCAGTTGTGAACAGCTTCGTGTTGGACGCCAGTACGAGCGGCTGGTCAGCGCGGTAGTCGTAGAAGCGGGCGCCGGACGCGTCCTCGACCGAGATGCCGACGCCGAAACCGTCTGCCTCCAGGGCGTCGATAAGTGGCGCGAGCGCGCGGCGCATGCTGCCCATAGGGGGCGCGCCCTCCAGTTCAAGCGTGTCTGCCGACCCGAGCGCCGCCAGCATGATGCAGACGGCGCCGGCGGCTAACGTGCGGTATCGCATCGACGCACCTTCCAGTCTTGTAGTCGCGCCGGCGCCGTGGCGGGGCTATCGCGTGTGTGAATACGCGTCGGGCGTTCGACCGGTGACACGTGTCACGTCGCCCGGTCGGCTGCGCGAACCCCAGACGGCCCCGGCATGCACGCCTGAGAACCGTATGGCGCGCCTGCGGCCAGCCTACGGCATACGCGCTTGCTGGCGCCAGATCGTCAGTCGGACTGACGCGGCTGACCTGCGCCAGTCTCGGCAACTCCTGTTCGTTCTCTCGCGGTTTGTGTTGTGCTTCGCGGGCGCGCCTGGGCAGCGGCCATCCCGAGCGACCGAAGGGAGTCGAGGGATCTCGGGCGCCCACGTGCTGGCCGAACGCAGCATGGCGCGAGTTGTCTTCCACTAAGCGAGCGGTCGCCGACGAGGTGGCGTCGCAGCTGCTGTTCAGGTGGGGCCACCATCGGTCGCCCTGGCCCGCGAGGGGATCCGCGCGACATCCGGTCTGTGGGATCCCGAGAGCTCGTAGGGCATTGGGTGGGCGGCCATGCCGCCGGGAGGCGGCGCGCATCCCGTAAGCGAAAAGCGCGCGGCTGCTAGTCGTAGACCACGGCGTATTGGCGCGACAGCCTGATGCCCTCACCGTGCTCGTCCCACCAGGACAACAGCCGCTCTTCCAGCTGCCCCAGGTCTGCGGTTGGCGACTCGGCCCCGATGCCCCATAGAGTCCTGTGCGTCGCCCGTTGGGACGTCGACAGTCTCGCGCGAATGTGCGGGTCCACGAGGCGCGCCAGGTAGACCCAGGCGTGCCCTCCAAGCTGCGGGTCAGTCAGGAGACCCGCCATGGCAGGCACGGAGGCCCCGCTGCCCGAGGCGGCGAGCGCGTGAAGCGCTTGGTACCGGGCGGCCTGGTCGGATGCCTTCTGACTCAGCTCGCGCAAGTGGGCTTCGTCCCTCACCCTCTGCGGCTCTGTCTCGGCTGGTCGGACCGGAGCCACGGTGTCGAGGAACTCGACCAGGCCATCTACGATGGAATCGTGCGCGATCCACCTGCCCAAGTGCCGCGCGGCTAACTCGCGGCGATACCTGAGATAGCCAGCGCGATCCCGGTCGGTCGCCTCATGCCCAGCGAGGGGGATGTCGCTACCGTCCGCGTCCAGGAGGAGCCGGAAGCAGAGGTCGCGCAGGGCCTCCTCCTCCGCCGTCAGCACGCGATCGCCCCGCAACGCATATATCGCCGTCACCGCGTCCCGGCCGGCTCGACGCGCGTGCGGTACGATGTCGTGGACGTCTTCGGACGACAGCGCGAGTGGCGGTATGTAGTCCGGCGGGCCGACGCACATTAGAGCGACGGCCACCGCAGCGCATTGCGCCCACGACATTCGCCAGTCTCCCTCGTCGGCGACGGCCGCGCCGGCGCAAAGCAACGCAATCGCAGAGATCACGCAGCACAGCCGACACGCTGCACCGCCTACCCCGCGCATGGCCGCCTCCCTATCGCTCACTTGGTGTCTCGTCGGCCATGGCCGACGGCGACATGGCGGAGCGTCAGTCAGACGAGAAATGGCGGGGTGCCTCGACATCGCCACGCTTCCACTCCCACCATTCTACGAGCCGGTCCACGGCAGCCTGCTTCTCCGCGTCCGACACGTCCTGGGAGTACGGCGGGAGAAGTGAAGCTGGGACGTGTGGGACGACCAGCCGTGAAAGGTACCGACGGGCCTCTCGTCCCAGCTGCGGATCAACCCCCATCTGGATGATGACCGACATCGCCTCGCCGCTACCCGACTGCGCCAGCGCTCCCAGCACCGCGTCGCGTGTCAAGCGTTCCGACGACAGGAGCGCGAGAGCCGTCGCATGCTCCTGGTCCCGGACACGTACATCCGAGATCTCCTCCGCCAGTACGGGGCGACTCGACGCCAGATACGCGGCCAGCGGCGCGACCATGGAGTCGTGCGCGACGTGTATCCCCAGCAGGCTGGCCGCCGCGCGGCGTCGGTACCGCAGCATGGCGATCCGCTGATGCTCTCGCGGGTAGTAGCGCGACGGGAAGGGAACATCGTCGCCATCCGGGTCTACGACGAGCCGGATGAGTAGGTCACGCTTCGCCTCCTCGTCGGCTGTCAGCTTGCGGTCGGGGCGAAGGGAAAGGGCCCTGCTACTGTCTGCCTGCCGCCCGCCCGCACTCTCCCGCGTGCGGAACAGGTCGTAGACCGCCCCTTCGCCCATGGACTGCCCCTGGGCTGCGATAGCGGCCTGCGTTGGAACGCCCTGCCTCGTCTCGCTGGGCGCCGAGACGGCGCAGGCGCACACCACAGCTAGGGCCGCCAGCAACGCGACGACGCTGACGGTAGATCCGTCCCGTGCCATTGTGCGCTCCCACCCGCCGCCGCGTGCGCCATCGCACGAGACGACCACGCCGAGCGACGCCTCTATCCCGCCAACGCCACCTCAGTATACTGTATTTCCCCATCGGTCCACGCCGCGTAGGAAAAGCCCGGCCGCGTGGCGTATCCGCCCGCCTCGCCCTGCGGATCGAGGGCGATGACGGCAGCCTGGTGCTCCGCGATTTCCGGCCGCCGCGACAGGACGCGCGCGACGGCCGCGCGGCAGGCCTCCGTCGGAGGCAGTCCCGCGCGCATGAATTCGACGACCTGAAACGACATGCAGAACTTCAGGATTTCCTCGCCGAGACCGGTCGCAGCGGCCGCGCCGGCCTCGTTGTCGGCGTACAGCCCGGAGCCGACCAGGGGCGAGTCGCCCACACGGCCGACTTCCTTGTAGCCGACACCGCTCGTTGAGCAGCCGGCGGCGATCGCGCCCGTGCCGTCCATGGACAGCAGCCCGATTGTGTCGTGACCCTCGGTCTTCGGGTCGGGGCAGTCTAGCCACGCTACCCACTTCTCGCGGGCGGCGTCGGTCAGCGTCTCCTCGACCGCGAAGCCGTGCTTGCGGGCGAACCGCGCCGCTCCCTCGCCGACGAGGAAGACGTGGCGGGAGTCCGTCATGACGCGGCGCGCCACGGAGATGGGCGCACGCACACCCTCCAACGCGGCGACGGCCCCGACGTCCATCGCCGTACCGTCCATCACTGCGGCATCCACCTGCACGACGCCATCCTCGTTGGGCAGGCCGCCGTATCCTACGGACTGTTCAGTGGGGTCCAGCTCGGCAGTGCGGATGCCCGCCTCGACGGCGTCCATGGCCGTGCCGCCGTCGGTGAGCGCCTCTCCAGACGCCGCGACGGCCGCTCGCCCGAATTCCCAGGTCGCGATGGCGACTCCCTTACTCATCAGAGTGCTCCTGGTCACTCCCTGCGGCAATCGCGGCGTCGCGGTAGTCCTCGCGAACCGGCCCGAAGATGTCGAGGGCGACGGCCGGCTCGCCGATCGCTCTCGCGCTGTGCCGCACGCCGCCGGGAATGAGGTAGGCGTCGCCCCCGCGCACGATGCGCGCCTCGCCGTCTATGACGAGCTCGAACGCGCCTTCCATGACGGTTCCCATCTGCTCGTGCGGGTGATCGTGTTCGGGCACGACGCCGTCCGGCTCGAACGTGACGAACGACATCATCACGTTGTCGCCCCAGAACGTCCGCAGCTCAACGCCCTTCATCAGATGCAGGGGAGTCATGTCATCGACCGTCGTGAACGGCATGTGCGTCTCCATGGACCGGGGTGGCTGGATGCGTGGACGTCAGGAGCCGTCGGCGTCGAGGAAGGAGCGTCGGCCACGCCGCCCGGCGCCTTCGCGATATGTCCAGTTGCGCACGTCGCAATGCTCGAGGAACGGGGCGGCGTACTTCCGCGTCGCGCCCGTGAGATCGCGGAAGTCACTGATCGCGATAGACCCTTCCGCGCGCAGATGCTCGCGTAGGCGGTTGAGCGTGTCCTGGTAGGCCTCGGCGTGCATCCAGTAGTCGTCGCCGATCTTGACGAGCGTTCCCAACTGAGTGAGTGTCTGTATGACCGTCGTCAGGCGACGGGGCGGCATGGACCCACCCACGTCGGACAGAGAAGGGGCCGACACTCCCGCCGCGCGGAACGTGTCCTCGATCTCGCGACGGATGTCCTCGTCCTCGTCGGCGAACGTTACCTCGTGCTCGCTCAGGCTGACGAGGCTGCCCTCACGGCGTATGACGCCCTCGCGCTCCATCCTTGCGAGCAGCCACTCGGCGCCCGGCTCGCAGACCGGCGTGTCAAGGGACGCGACGAGCTCCGCGGCGCCCTGCCCTACCTCGACGGGGTTCTCGTGGTGGTACGCGCGCAGGCGGCTTAGCAGGTCGTCCCACAACGCGAGCCGGCGTTCCGGCGCGATGAGGTACCCGCCCGCTTCTTCGACCGTGCCGTCGCGGGAACGCACGTCCAGCCACTGCTTGCGGGCAGCGGCCGGCGTTGGGAAGTAGGGCGCGAGACGGGTCTTCTCCAGGAACGGGTCGGCATCGCGCTGTAACAGCCATTCGATGAAACCGTCGTCGTCCGCATCGCGCATTGTGCGGAGGGCCGCCCGCGTGTCGTCCGTGAAGCGTCGGTGCTTGGCCGCCGAGGGATCGAGGACGACCCCGCCTCCGAGCGTCTTCTGCACCGAGTCGTCCCGCAGGATGTACCGGTCACCGCGCGTGACGGGTATCGGTTCCTCGAGTCGCAACTGCACAGTGGCTTCGTCGCCGGGAGCCACTCCGTCGCGGTCCTCCAGGAGCACGACGCGACAGAAGGCCTCGCGCGTGCCGATGTGCATTCTCGCGCGCAGCCAGTGGCCCACGACGCGAGGGTAATCGCCGACAACGCGGAGCGTGACGTCGATGTTGGTGGCGACGTGGCTCAGCTCTGGCGTCGTGATGACGTCGCCCCGCGAAAGATCCTCGCGGTCGATGCCGGCGATGTTAACTGCCGTCCTCTGCCCTGCGTGGGCGGCGTTGGGCGAGGCGCCGTGGACCTGGATGCCGCGGACGCGCCCCTCCGCGCCGCTGGGCGCCACGCGGACGTTCTGGTCGACGTTGAGGCTGCCGCCGCGCAGCGTGCCCGTCACGACGACGCCAAACCCCTCCATGGTAAACACGCGGTCCACGGGCAGGCGTGGTATGCCGCGCGGCCTCGGCTGCTCGTCGACAGCTCGGTTCGACACATCGACGAGCAGCGCGCGCAGGTTCTCGATGCCGTCGCCCGTGGTGGACGACACGGCTACGTGTGGGGCGTCCTCGAGCGTTGTGCCCTCGAGCGTCTCGCGCGCTTCCTCGATGGCGAACTCCAGCTCCTCTTCGTCGACGATATCGGCCATCGTGATGACGAGGATGCCGTGGCGTACCTCCAGCAGGTCCACGATCTGGAGGTGTTCCACCGTCTGGGGCTGAACGCCCTCGCGTGCGGATACCACGAACAGAACGACGTCGATCCCGTGGGCGCCCGCGACCATGGTGTGCAGGAACCGCTCGTGTCCCGGCACGTCCACGACGCCCGCGCGCGAGCCGTCAGGTAGGTCGAAGTAGGCGAACCCCAGCTCAATGGACAGGCCGCGGCGGCGCTCCTCTTCGAGGCGATCCGTCTCAATGCCGGTCAACGCCCGGACGAGACTGGTCTTGCCGTGGTCTACGTGGCCCGCCGTGCCGATGATGATGTGTCGCGCGTCGCTCATGGTGCGTCGGTGAGTCCTTCCGCGAGCATTGCCGCAAGCTGGTCCATGGCGCCGTCCAACGCTTCCTGGTCGCGCGGAGGAATCGTGCGCGTGTCCAGCCACACCATGTCGTCTTCGACGCGAGCTACTACGGGCGGATCTAGCCGGCGGAGCATCTCCACGACTGTCGCCGCGCTCGCGCTGCGCGCGATCAGCGTAACCGCCGCGCTCGGGAGTCGTGTCGCGGGCTGGGCGCCGCTGCCCACCTGCGCCGTCGACGCAGCGCGCTGTACATCGGCGTGGCCCTCGAACGCCGCGCGCCACCGCTCCACGCACGTGTCCGCGTATGCCTCGAGTTCCGCGACGTCTCTGGTCATCATGCGCAGCATCGGCAGCGAACGCTCCGGGCGGGCGTCTGTCTCGAGTACGGAGAGCGTCGCCGCCAGCGCGGCGTACGTGTGCTTGTCCACTCTCAGCGCGCGCAGCATGGGGTGGCGCCGAATGCGCTCGACGGCGTCGGACCTGCCCACGATCAGTCCCGCCTGCGGCCCGCCCAGGAGCTTGTCGCCGCTGAACGTGACGACATCGGCGCCAGCAGCGATGCTCTCGCTGACCTGGGGTTCGGCGGGCAGTCCCCAGCGCGTCAGGTCCAGTAGGGCGCCGCTGCCCAGATCCTCGACCACGGGAACGCCGCGCGCGCGACCGATGGCGACGAGGTCGCGCAACTCGACTTCGGCAGTGAATCCCTCGACCCGGAAGTTGCTCGGATGCACCTTGAGCAGCATCCCGGTGTCCTCGCCGATGGAGGCTTCATAGTCCCGCGCGTGCGTGCGGTTCGTCGTGCCTACTTCGCGTAGCCGGACGCCCGCTGCCTGCATGACGTCTGGGAGTCGGAAGGAGCCGCCGATCTCCACCAGTTCGCCGCGGGAGACAACCACCTCGCGCCCCTCGGCGAGCTCTCGCAGCGTCAGCAGGACGGCGGCGGCGTTGTTGTTGACGACCGTCGCTGCTTCGGCTCCCGTGAGCCGTACGAGGGCATCCTCGACGAGCCGGTCTCGGTGGCCGCGGCGTCCGGCTTCGACGTCGTATTCCAGATCCACGTAGTGACGGGCCGCGAGCGCCATCGCCTCAACGGCGGGCTCGGATAGCAGGGAACGTCCCAGATTCGTGTGCGTGACCGTGCCGGTGGCGTTGATGACGCGCCGGAGCCCGGGGCGCGGAGCGTCCAGGTAGCGCAGCACATCGTCCGCGACCGCCGCGGGCTCTGGGCAGCGCGGGCCGTCTGGGTTGGCGAGGATGCCCCTGCGAGCGTCCTCAATGGCCGAGCGGGCGGCGGAGAGCACGTATAGCCGCGCGGTGGACGTCAACCGGGCATCCACACGGGAGTCTGACAGGACCGACTCCACCGACGGCAGGCGGCGAAGCGCGTCTCGCTGCGCCGATGATAGAGCCGCCATGTGGTCAGAGCTCCGGGTACGGCTACCGCTTCCACAATTGCGGGGCGAACAGAACCAGGACCGTGTACAGCTCGAGCCGTCCCAGGACCATGCAGAAGCTCAGAACGCACTTGCCGATCGCCGGGATGTGGGCGTAGTTGTCCGTTGGGCCCACGAGGGAGAGCCCAGGACCGATATTGAAGATCGTCGCGACCACGCACGTAAACGCGGTGACGATGTCGAGGCCAAGCGCCGCCATGATGAGCGTCGCGATAGCCACGCACCCCATGAACAGGGAGAAGAATCCGAGGATGTTGCGGATCACGTCTGGTGGCACGACCTTGTCACCAACGCGGATCGGCAGCACCGCCCGGGGCATGATAAGCCGCTTGATCTCGGCGTACCCGTGCTTTATGAGCAGCAGGAACCGGATGTGCTTCATGCCGCCGCCGGTCGAACCAGCGCACCCCCCGAAGAACATCATCATCACGAGGACGGCCTGCGACAGAGACGGCCACACCTCGAAGTCGGCTGTGCCGTAGCCTGTCGTAGTGATGATGGCCGCCGTCTGGAACGTCGCATACTGCAGCGCCTTGCCCGCGTGGTCGTACACCGGCTCGGCGCCGTTCACGGAGCTCAGCGTATTCCACATGAGGAGCGATATGACGAACACGTACATGAAGGCGTAGAACCGGAACTCCGTGTCCCGGAAGTAGGACTTGAAGTCTCCCCGCAGCGCGCGGTAGTGCAACGCGAAGTTCGT
Source organism: uncultured bacterium (assembly GCA_964473525.1). Lineage (GTDB taxonomy): Bacteria > Poribacteria > WGA-4E. The sequence continues at coordinate 78,136 of CAYYPK010000020.1, read as the reverse complement.
GCCCGCGATGAACATGAACGCCGTGATGACGACGTCCACGTACACGCTGTCGTAGTGACCGATGCTGAGGTTCTTCGTCGCGAACCCACCCGTCGCCATGGTGCCGAAAGCGTGGCAAGCGGCGTCGAAGGCCGTCATGGGCGCCGCGCCGAGCAACTGACCTCCCCAGAGGAGCAGGAACTCCACGCCCGAAATCAGGACGTAGACGCCCCACATGAGCTTCGCCGTGGAAGCGATGCGTGGAGTCAGCCGATCCGTCTGGGGCCCCGGGGCTTCCGCCCGGTAGAGCTGCATGCCGCCGACGCCCAGGAGAGGCAGAATGGCCACGGCCAACACGACGATGCCCATGCCCCCTAGCCAGTGCGTGAGGCTGCGCCAGAAGAGGATGCCGTGGTCTAGGTGCTCGATCTCCAGGAGAACCGTCGCGCCTGTCGTGCTGAACCCCGACATGGATTCGAAGTAGCAGAAGACGAACTCATCCACCACGTTCTGCCCCTGATCGGCGAACGCGCCGGCGAAGAGGAATGGCAGCGCGCCGAACAGCGCCATTACCATCCAGCCCAGGGCAACGACGGCGAAGCCTTCGCGGTTCTGTAGGTCGGGGTCTGTCTTACACGTGAAGCGCAGGATGAGCCCTGAGGCCACCGTGACGACGATCGTCCACACGAACGCCATCATGTCCGTCTCGCCGTGCGCGCGGTTGTAGTACACCGCGATCAGCAGGGGCGCCAGGAGGGCGACGGCGACGCACAGGAGCAGGTTGCCGAGCGTGTACGCGACAGCTTTTTTGTTCACGGAGGGGCTTACCTACCAGCGAAGAGCTTCTCGATTTCGGGCACCGCCTGGGGCAGGCAGAAGACCACCACCCTGTCCCCCGCTTGGATGATGTCGTGACCCGACGGCATGATGACCTGGCCGTCCCGCACGATGGCGCCAACCAGAGCGTCCTTGGGGAACTTCGCCTTCCCCAACTCATGGCCGACTACGCGGGAGCGTTCGCCGGCAACCAGCTCGATGGCCTCTGCGTCGATCTCGTGGAACGAGGCCACCGATATGACCTCACCGCGGCGAATGAGCCGGAGGATGTGCCCAACGACCGTGAGGTGTCGGCTGACGGCGCCGTCCAGCGTCGGCATTGCATCCAGCACCGGCAGATAGCGGGGCTTCTGGATGAGCGGGAGAACACGGCCGGCGCCCTTCTGCTTGGCGGCGACGCACGCCATGATGTCGTGCTCGTCGTCTCCCGTCACCGACACGAAGCCGTCCGCCTCAGACACGGCTGCCTCTTCCAGCACGTCCTCGTGCAGAGGGTCGCCGTGGATGATGATCGCGCGTCGCAGCTTCTCGCTGGCGGCTTCCGCGACCGCGAGATCCTGCTCGATGATCGTGACGTGCGCGCCCGCCTCTTCCAGGCGCTGCGCCAGCCCGATGCCGATGCCCGTGCAGCCAGCCACGACGGCGCGATTCAGCGCGCGGTCGCTGACACCCGACACGTGCAGCAGTTCGTGGACCGCGTCGGGGCTGCCAAACACGAATATCTCGTCGCCGTTCTGGATGGTGTCGTGCCCGGTTGGGATCACCGTAGAGCCGTCGGCGCGCTTGATCGCCGCGATGACCATCGCGTGTGAGAAGACCTGTTGGCGCAGTTCCCGCAACTCCTGCCCACAGATGGGGTTGCCGGCCTTGACGTGGAAGGCGATGAACTGGACCTGTCCCTGCACGAAGTCAACCGTCTCCCGCGCCTCGGGAGTGTTCAGCAGACGGAAGAACTCCTGAGCGCACAGGTCGTCCGGGTTCACGAGCAGGTCTATCCCAACGTCCTTGGGCGTGAGCGCGCTGCCGTCGTAGAAGTAGTCCTGCGACCTAACACGCGCGGCGGTGCTGGGGATACCCAGCCGGCTGCCTATCGAGCAGGAGAGCATGTTGACCTCGTCACTGTTCGTGACGGCGATCATGAGGTCAGTGTCGTCCAGGCCGGCGCGCGCGAGGATGCGCGGCGAGGCGCCGGATCCCTGGATGGTCATCAGATCGAAGTGCTCTTCCGCGCGTCCAAGGGACTGTAAGGACTGGTCAATGACAACGACATCGTGCCGCTCGGCGGTCAGGACGGCGGCGGTGTGGAAGCCGACTTCGCCAGCGCCGATGATTATCGCCTTCATACACCCATTTCATCGCTGTGGTCGTCGTTACAGTTGAAGCTGTCGCCCGTCCAATGTCCCACGGCTGCGCGCGACTACGTTACGGCGTTTCAGCGGATGCCGCAAGACGCAGAGCGGCGAGCAAGTCGGCTCGGTACCGCGCCGCTCCGCGTAGCATTGTACCCGAGCGGTGGCGGGATTTCCTACGTACCGCGCTGCTGCGGGCGAACGCGCCGCAACGCGTCAGACGACAGGGTAATGTATACTGTTCGCGCGGAGCGGCGCTTCGCGACTACGGCGCCGCCCGGCGGTTCACTCCGATGCGGTCACGTCACAGCAACGGACAGGATGAGGACGCAGGCATGTCGAAATCTCTCACGGCTTTTGGACTTGGGTGCGCCGCGGCGGGGATGCTACTCGCCAGCGTGGCGTCCGCAGCTCCTAGCGCGAACGACGTAGTAGGCATCTGGCTGTTCGACGGCAACGCTGACGATGCCTCCGTGAACGGCAACCACGGCGAGTTCCAGAACGGCGCCAAGATCGCCGCGGGCGGCAAGTTCGGCGAGGCGCTCAGCACCGACGGCGAGAACGACTTCGTGCTCGTCCCGGCGTCCGCGTCGCTGGAGACGTCCGCGGAGGAATTCACCGGGATGGCATGGATTAACTTCGAGACGCGCGACGCCGTGGCAGTGCCGCAGTGCTGCGCTGACGACCACATGGTATATGCGTTCAGCAGCTCGTGGAACGCCATCCTGAACGTATTCGGCCCCGGCCGTGGTGGGAACCAGGGCCGTGTCGAAGTGGGTAGCGCCCAGATCGCGCCGTCATGGAAGTCGGGGCCGAGCGTTGTCGAGGACGACTCCTGGCACCACGTAGCTTACAGCTATGACGGTTCCACGCAGAAGATCTGGGTCGACGGCGCCGTGGACGCCGAGCAGGCTGGGGCAGGCACGCCGAATCTTATCAACGTTGACCTCAGCATCGGCGGCACCGCAGCCGAGCGTTGGGCGCACGGGCTCATCGACGACTTCGCCCTCTTCAACGTGGCGCTCGACGCCACCGACATCGGCGCCGTCATGGATGCCGGCTTGGCAAAGACCTTCGGTCTCACGCCAGTGGACCCGCAGGGCAAGGCAGCCATGACGTGGGGCGTCCTGAAGACGGCGACCCGTTAGTCACCCGGAACGCAATGGGCGGCCTTCCGACGGGACATTGTCTGGAGGCCGCCGTCCTACGCCCATGCGGCATATCGCCCTGGCCATCCTCGCCACGATGACGCTGACGCGCCCCTCCGCCGTAGCCGCTCTGCCTGAGGTGGACGAGGCGGTTGCCGCGGGGCGCGGGGCGGTCGCCTCCGACGACGACGCGCGCGCCATCGCTCTGTTCGAACGAGCGGTCCACTTCGACCCCGCCCGCTCCGACGCCTACTACTCCCTGGGGTTGCTCTACCGCAAGCGCGAGCGCTGGCGTGACGCGCTTGCCGCTTTCCGGCGCGCTGCGGTTCCGTCCGCGCCGGCTGAGGCCCACTGCCAGGTGGGCGAGATTCTCACCGAGGTGTTCGCTCGGCCGGGGGAGGCTCTGGCGCACCTTCGGCGCGCGACGCAGGTCGATCCAGACTACGCTCGGTCGCATCTGTTGCTCGGAGTTGCGCTGCTGCGAACGGGCGACGCCGCTGCCGCGCGCGCTGCCCTACAGGACGCCGCGCGACTTGATCCAGACAACCCCGAGGCGGCATATCAGGTCGGCGTGGCCGCCACTCGCCTTGGTGATCTCGGCGCCGCCCTACGCGCGCTCGAGCGAGCCATCGCTCTGGACGCGCTGCACGCGAAGAGCTACCTCGCCATGGGCGCCTGTCTCATGCGGCAGGGCGCCTCCGCAGCGGGGCAGGACGCGCTCAACACCTTCCGCGAGCTTACCGTGCAGGTAGAGGAGATCGCGCGCCTCGAACGCGTGCTGGCGCTGGACGCGTCGGACGCCGAACTGTGGGCGCGACTGGGCGAATTGCGGCTCGCGCGCGGCGAGTGGACGGAGGCGGTCGCCTCGCTCGAGGAGGCGCTCAGCCGTTGGCCGGCCGGTGACGGCGCCGACGCCGGCATCAGGTACGCGGAACGCCTTGGGTACGCCTACTTCCGGCTCGCCCGATACAGCGACGCCGCGGTGGCCTTCGAGGCAGTGGTAGGGCGCGCGCCTGACGTGGCGGCCTACCGCAACAGTCTTGCCGGCGCCTACCTCATGGCGGACGACGCAACGAGCGCCATCCAGCAGTACCTGGCTGCGTTGGAGTTGGCGCCGACTGATTCGCGGCTACGGCTGAACCTGGCGAAGGCGTACGAGTTGGCCGGGCAAGACGGCAACGCCGCCGCGGCGCGCGCGGCTGCCAGCCCCGAGACGCCACGCGAATGAACCCCATCGACGCCCTAGTCTGGCGGTGTACGCTCTGTCTCTGCGCCTGCGGGGTGGCGGCCGCGCCCGCGGAGTTCGTGGACATCACCGCGCAGGCCGGCATCTGGTGGGAACACTCGAGCGGAGCCGACGGCGCGCATCGCCTTCCCGAGACCACGGGAGGCGGAGCCGCGTTCCTGGACTACGACCACGACGGCAATCTGGACCTGTTCCTACTAAACAGCGGCGTGCTGCCCGAGGCCGTCACGGATGTGCTGCCGCGCAGCGCGCTGTACCGCAACGACGGCGACGGTACGTTCACGGACGTCACCGCGAGCGCGGGCCTGGGGCACGAGGGACATTACGGGCAGGGGGTCGCGACCGGCGACTACGACAACGACGGCCATGTCGACATCTACGTCACGAACTTCGGCGCGAACACGCTCTACCGCAACGACGGTGACGGCGGATTCACGGACGTCACCGCGGACGCTGGCGTGGGCGATCCATCGTGGAGCAGCAGCGCCGCGTTCGTGGACGTGGACTCGGACGGCCATCTCGACCTCTACGTCGTCAACTACCTCCACTACTCACTGGACGTCGACTACCCGCCGTGCGGGGAGCCCGGCCTACCGACCTACTGCCACCCGTCCCTATTCGAAGGCGCGTCTGATCGCCTCTACCGCAACCTCGGTGATGGCACGTTCACGGACGTGACGGACGCCGCTGGAGTGGGCGGCGCTGGCGGCTTCTTCGAGGGGAAGGGCCTCGGGGTCGTCGCGTCGGACCTGAACGGCGACGGCGCGCCGGACCTGTACATCGCCAACGACGACACGCCCAACAACCTGTTCACCAACGACGGCGACGGGCGCTTCACCGATGTCGCGCTCGCAGCCGGCTGCGCCTACAGCTTCGACGGAGTGGCGCAGGCGGGGATGGGCGTTGACGCTGGCGACGTCGACGGCGACGGCCTGATAGACCTGTTCGTCACCAACCTGTCCTACGAGACGAACGCGCTCTACCGGAACCTCGGCGGCGGCGTCTTTGCGGACGTCATCTACGAGGTCGGTCTGGGGCAGGCGAGTTACCTCGATGTTGGCTTCGGCGCCGGCCTCGTCGACTTCGACAACGACGGCGCGCTCGACATCTTCATCGCCAACGGCCATGTCCTCGATACGGTCGACCAGACGTCCGACATCATGACGTTCGCGCAGGCGGATCGGCTATTCCGCAACGACGGCGCGGGCCGGTTCGAGGACGTGTCGCTCGCCTCCGGAGCGCACTTCGCCACGAGCGGCGTCAGCCGCGGAGCGGCGTTCGGGGATATCGACAACGACGGCGACACGGACGTGCTCGTCTGTCGGTCCAACGGGCCGCCGGCGCTCCTCAGGAACGACGGCGACGGTGGCAACTGGATCCGGCTGCGTCTAGTGGGGAGCGTGAGTAACCGCGATGGCATCGGCGCGCGGGTGGCCGTGGACGTGGGTGGGAGGACCATCGTGCGGGAAGCGCGAACCGCATCGAGCTACCTATCCGCCAGCGCGCTGGCGGTGACCGTGGGCCTGGGCCAGGTCTCACGCGCGGCGAAGGTCGAGATACGTTGGCCGAGTGGCGTCGTGCAGACGCTCGACGACGTGGTTGCGAACCAGGAGCTTACCGTCGCGGAGGAGCACGTGGAATGACGAACACGTCTCGCTCCATTGCGCTCCTTGCACGAGCACATCCCCTACGGCCTGGACGGATCAGACGGCGGGGCGAGGCCGTCGGATCGGCCGGCGGTAGCTGCGGCATCTGCGCGCGTGTCCAGTCCATGTGCATGGGAGCCTGGGCAGTGTTGCGTCGAACCGCGTATTGGGTGGCTGTCGCGTGTGTCGTTGGGTCGGGCCTGTGGGGCTGCCGGCAGCCCGAGGCCACCTCGGACCATACCGTGCCCCAAGAGTCGACAGGGCGTCGCGGCAGCAACGGAACCGTCGCGACGACCAGCGAGGCAGCGGATTCGCGGTCCAATGGGATGCTCCGCGCCGATGGCACGCGGCCCAGTAAGATCCCGAGGGACGTTGGCGGGCAGCGGCCGAGGCGCATGCGCGGTAGCTGGCCACGGGATCCGGAGGATACAGGCGACGCGCCCCTGCCCGACGCGGAGATTGAGGCAAGGATGGACCGGCCGATCGAGGAGTCCGTCTACGATCCGGCCTTGACTAAGGAGCAGAAGCTCGACCTGCTTCTCCGTCACTACCACGATCAGGGACGCTCGGGTGGCCCCGTGGACGAGCTAAAGCACCACGTAATGTCCGAGGGGATGACGCATCTGGAGGCCGCCAAGTATTGGGCCGTCCAGGGCGGCAGTCGCGAGTGGGCGCTATACCATGCGGAGGCCGAACTGCGGCGGGATCCGAGCTCGTTGGAAGCCTTGGCGCTGTGGGCGAGGGAACTGCCCCGGGGAACGGGCCGCGGACAGACAGGCCGCGTACATGGCAGTGCTGGAGCGAGATCCCACCCACCACCAGGCCCTCGTGACGCTGGGCAACGCGAATCTGCGAGACCGGCCGGAAGAGAGCATGGAATACGCTACACGGCTTGTGTCGACTCATCGACGAGACGGCTTCGGGTACTTGCTCATGGGGCAAGCGCACGAGCGGCTGGGGAACGCGGATGCGGCGGCAGCGGCGTATGAAAAGGGGACTCAGGATCGCCCCGAAGTTCAGCCCGCTAGAGGGATCACTGTACGCGCTCAGGAATGGCAGATCAAAGCTCACACCCAGCGCGGTGGACGAGCCCACGTTGGAGGCCGGCCCGCCCGTTCGGAGCCCTGCGCCAGCGCCGCTGGACTCCGGGGATGGCCGATCCCCCTCAGCACCGGAGGAGGCCAGGCCGGAGCGGCCGGACAGCGCGCCCGACGTCGTGCCGCCCTACCGCGACGCGCTCAACGAATACCGCGCGATGGTTGACGCATTCCAAGGCGACACGGGTCAGCCGTACGAGGGAGTGCGAGACTTTAAGGCCTACGCCAAGGAGTCCAGCAACTGGATGGCGTGGCGCTACGCGGAGCTGTGGCAGCAATACATGGACGCCGGTAGGCCGGAGGAGGCCGCCGCGGCCATGGAGGCGGCTGCGCGTCGCTTCCCCGACGACCGGCTTATACGCGACCTGGGGAGCCGGTCGCGGTAGGCGGCGCGGTGTCACGGGGCCGCCGTTGCGCTTGCGTGAGGCCCTGAGTCGTGTGCCGGCTGCATCGCCGCCGTGGTCGCTAGTCGCGCAGATCGAGGCGACGCACCTCAGCGTCCGTCAGCTCCAGGGAGAGCGCCCGGATGCACGACTCGAGCTCCGCCGGCGCTTTGGGCCCCACTATGGGGATGATCGGTAGGTCGCGGTGTAGTAGCCACGCGAGGGCGACTTCGATGGCGGTGTAGCCGCCCTTCGCCTCCCCGAGCGTCCGGGCGCGGATGAGGCGCGAGTAGTTGTCGTCGGACCCGTAGACGCGGAGCATCGTGCGGTCGAACCCGCTCAGTCCTGCCGGTGGGTCGTCCCGCATCTCGCGGGGGTACCCGCCGACGAAGAAGCCACGGCCCTGGGACGACCATGGGATGAGCGGCACGCCCGTGGCGCGGTGCCATTCCTCGCCGACGCTGCGATCCGTGGCGACGAGCCCAGCGTAGAATGCCGCCCTCGCGACGGGGAGGCTGATGTTGTTGCTGACCGCGGCGAACGTGCGCAGGCCGTGCTTGTCCGCGTATTCGTTGGCTTCGTCGACCCTCCGGTACTCCCAGTTCGATGCCGCGATGGAGTGTATGGCGCCGTCGTCCAACGCCTCGTTGAGCGGTTCGAGGATCTCGCCCACCGGCTTCTGCTGATTGTCCCGGTGGAGCATGTAGATGTCGATGTAATCCGTGCCGAGAGTTCGCAGGCTGGTGGCGAGTTCGTCGCGCATCATGTCGGCGAAGTTCTCGTCCGGCAGTACGCACTCGGGCGACAGCCCGCATTTGGTGATGATGGCGACATCGTCTCGTGAGGCGCCACCGGCGAACCAGCCGCCCAGAGTTTCCTCGCTCGTCCCGTACCCTCTACCGGTGTCGATGAGACTACCGCCAGCGTCAACGAACATGTCGAGCAGGCGATGCCACTCGTCCTGGCGATCCACGCCGCATCCCGCCGTGCCGAACGCGATCCGCGAGAGTTCCCTGCCCACGCCCTGAACGCGCGGCCCCGACCCTATCGCCCCCATCGTCCACTCCTCTCGCGACGCGTGCGAACTGTCCCGCTGGTCGTCGCTGTCCTCTGATGCTGGCGCGGGCGCCTGGCGCGCCGCGACGTGATCATACGCCGGTTCCACGGCACGCGTCACGCGTAGGGCGTCACTCAGCAGGGGTAGAACTCCCGGTGGCGACGCGCGGCGTTGAGCCCAGACCACCGCGGCCACCCGTCCGGTGGCGGACGCGAAGACGAGTCGCTTGACTGCCCAATGAACAGCGCAGACTCGACTTCGAGCTCCGTGTTGACACGCGCGAATGCGCGGGAGTCGTGGACGCGACGCAGGAGCGACGGCGGGCCGGTGCTAGGCTTTAGCTCAGAATCGTCGGTATTGGGAGGCGTCGGTGAGCCGTGGTGTAGCTGCGTTGACTAATCGGCGCGCCTATTACACAGTTATATGCCTACCGAGCCGCCTGAACGCTGCCAATCGAACCCTAAGTGAAGCGCCCTGTGAAGACCGACCACTACCGTGTGCTGCAAGTGCACCCCGAGGCCGATCAGCAGACGATTCAGGCTGCGTACCGTTCCCTATCGCGTCGGATGCACCCAGACAAGAATCAGGATCGGCGCGAGTGGGCGGAAGGGCGCACGCAGGCCCTCAACGCAGCGTATTCGGTGCTCGGAGACGTGCAGAAGCGTCTGGCCTTCGACCGTCAGCGGGAGCAGGCGGCGGAGAGCAGGTCGGCGGGCGCGAGGCGACCCGAGCGCGGTGGCGCGTCATTCGGCGCCGCGCGCGTGAGCGAAGCTGGCGAATACTCGGCGACAGTGGCGAGTCTGCGCCGGATGGAGGAGGATCTGTTCCGCGTGAAGCAGGAGAACCACACGCTGCGCAAGCAGTGTGAGGAGCTCGCCGCGCAGGTCGCCAACCGCGACAAGCAACTCGTCGGCCTACAGGGCCGCCTGGAGCAGTTCGACGCGCAACGGCGGAGCGCGGAGAAGGCGCTGGGCGTAGCGGAGAAGCAGGGGGACATCCTGCGTGGGAAGCTCGGAGAGCAACCCGCGCCGAAGGCCCCTCCGCCCACCGTAACGCGCACCTCGAGCCGGGTGACCAGGACGCGGAGCGACGCAGGCCCGACTGCCCGGTCGACGTCGGGCGCGCGGCGTCCCGCGCCGCCGACCGCGGCAAAGGCTCGCGCGCAGCGCAATGTGGATCTGCCCGGCGGCCAGATGACCATGGGGTACGTGCGCGTCACGGGTGGACAGTTCCGTATGGGCAGCGACACGGGCGATCCGCAGGAACAGCCGGCGCACGATGTGCAGGTCGACGGCTTCTGGATGAGCGCGACGCTGGTGACAGCTCGCCAATACGCGATCTTCCTACGCTCCAACCCACGGTGGAGCCGCCGCTCCGCGATGCCCGGCCGCCACGCGGATTACCTGCGGGGCTTCCAGGGCGACACCCCACCGAACGGTCGTGAGAACTCCCCTGTTGTCTACGTCGACTGGGCGGCCGCGGCAGCGTTCAGCGAGTGGGCGGGGGCGGCGCTGCCGACCGAAGCGCAGTGGGAATATGCCGCGCAAGGCGGACAGGCGCACCGGTACGGGACACGCGACGGCACCCTGCACTCGCGCCTGGCGAACTACGGCGGGGCCGCCGGAGCCGTGACGGACGTGCGCAAGCACTCCCCCAACCCCTATGGCCTGTACGACATGGCCGGAAACGCGTGGGAGTGGTGCGCGGACGAATACGACGAGGCGTTCTACACGTCGGCGGAGGCGGCGGAGCCCAACCCTGTGGCCGGTGAACGTCTGACGTTCGTCGAGGAAGAGTGGGCGGGTCAGGACGCGGACGGGCGGCGTTCCATCCGAGGCGGATCGTGGCAGAGCCTCTCGGCGGACGTGCGCGTGGCGGCGCGCGCGTATCAGACGGCGTCGTTGCCCACGGCTTTCTGCGGGTTCCGCTGCGTCATGCGCGACGACGCGTAGGCCGGCTCGGCTACAGCCACTCGACGTCGTCGCCGGCTTCCACGCGCGCGAGCGCGCCCTGTGACGTGCGGACGACAAGCGCGCCGTCGTCGTCGATGTCCGCCGCTACTCCCTCGACGACGCCCCCGCGAGATCGCGCCCGCACCGCGGCGCCCATGCCGCCCATCTGCCTGCGCAACCATCGCAGTATCTCGTCGAGCTCGCCGCGCTGCATGGCGCCGTATTGCTCCTCGAAGCCCAGCAGCACGCCGGCGAGCAGTCGCTCGCGCGACGTCTCCCGGCCGGCCTCGGCTCGGAGCGTGGTGGCCGTTTCGGCGAGCTCGCCGGTCAGATCCTCGCGGGCGCCGTTCACGTTGACGCCCACGCCCACGACCCAGAAGGGCCGCCCGTCGGGCCGCTTGCCTGCCTCGGTAAGGACGCCCGCTACCTTCCTGCCGTCGATGAGCACGTCGTTGGGCCACTTCACCGCCGTGGCGACCGCGCCGATTTCCGCGACCGCTGACCGCACGGCGCCGCCCATGGCTAGCGTGATGAGCGTTGGGCGGGCGATTCGGGCGCGAGGACAGAGGACGACCGAGAACAGTAGGTTGGCGCCCGGTGGCGACGACCACGCCCGGGCTCGGCGGCCGCGGCCCTGTGTCTGGAACTCCGTCGCGAACAGCGCGCCGTCAGGGCTGGCTTCCGACAGGGAGGCGTGCTCGCGCGCGACGTCCTGCGTGGAGGGCACGCTGTCGAACGTGTCCAGCCGGCGACCGAGGATCGCCGTCCGTAGCTGGGCCTGAAACGCGTCCGGGTCGAAGCGCGCCATCAGCCGCCGCCGTCGACGACCAGATCGAAGCCTATGTCGATGGGCGGCGCGGCGACGGTTATCTGGCGGGTGGAGATGATGTCCACACCCGTCTCCGCGATGGCCCGGAGCATGTCCAGCCGGACTCCGCCAGATGCCTCAAGGAGCGCGCGGCCGTCGGTCACCCGTACTGCCTCGCGCATCTGGTCTAGGCTCATGTTGTCCAGGAGGACCACGTCTGCCCCGGCGGCGAGCGCCTCGTCCAACTGCGCCAATGTGTCGACCTCGATCTCGATCCGCATCGTGTGTGGAGCTCCCGCGCGCGCGGCCTCGACAGCCGCGCCGACGGACCCGACGACCGCGATGTGGTTGTCTTTGATGAGCACACCGTCCGCCAACCCGAAGCGGTGGTTCAGCCCGCCGCCCATGCGCACGGCGTACTTGCTGAGCGTGCGCCACCCGGGGATCGTCTTGCGCGTGTCCACCACGCGCACGGGCAGCGGCTGGACCTCGGCGACGTAGGCCGCGGTGAGCGTCGCGATGCCGCTGAGGATCTGCGCGAAGTTCAGCGCGGTGCGTTCCGCTGTCAGCACCGATCTGGCATCACCCTCGACCGTCATCAGGTGAGAGCCGGCGGAGAACGCCTCGCCGTCGGCGTGTATCTGCTCCACGACGACAGAGGGGTCCACCGAGGCGAAGATGGACGCGGCGACGCCCAACCCGGCCGCCATGCCCGGCTCCCGAGGCGACATGACCGCCTTGGCGCGCGCGTCCCTCGGGAGCGTCAGATCGGACGTGATGTCCCCGCTGCCGATGTCCTCGGAGAGGGCGAGTTCGACGAGCGCGCGCACGGTTGGGTTCGCGTGAGGGCTCTGCCCTGCGGGTGTCACTGGCGCGCCTCCCCCAGGAAAGACCGGAACTGCGGTTCCTCCCGGATGCGGTCGAACATGCCGTCGGCGCCGACGGCGTCCCGCCGTTCCGCGTCGATCGCGAACGCTTCTCGGAGTGACGCTATCGCACGGTCGGTCTTCTCCTGCACCGCGTACACCTGCGCCAGCGCGTAGTGTGCGTCGGCCGTGGCCTCTATCCTGATCGACTCGGACAGGGCAGATGCCGCGTCGTCGTACTGCGAGTTGTTGGAGTAGGCGGCGGCCAGGTTCAGGTAAGCGAGGTGACGCTCCTTGTACTTCTCGGCTTCCGCCGCCGCGAGGAAGTGTCCGATGGCCTCGTCGTACCGCTCGAGGCGATTGAACACGTACCCCAGGCTGTTGCTCGCCTCGGGGAACTCAGGGCGAAGCTCTAGGGCGCGCTGGAACGCGACGATCGCTCGGGGATACTGACCAGCCTGGGTGTAGCCGACGCCCTGGTTGTATTCGTCTATCGCCTTGCGTCTGTCGCAGGCCAGCGCGCTGAGTGTTAGCGCGACGCAGATCGGTAGAAGAAGCAGCTTCGTCCGTGACATACGATCCTCCTTGCCGCGCCTGGAAGCCGCGCCGCCGTCACCGAACGATTGTATCCCATCCAGGGAGCGCAGGCTGCCCGTCTTCGTCTTGACACATGTAGGGGCGCGACGTAAGATTTCTACGCGCTGATTCAGCGTAGCCCCCGTGGCGGAATTGGTATACGCGGCAGGTTGAGGGCCTGTGCTCTTTGAGCGTGCTGGTTCGAGTCCAGCCGGGGGCACCACATTCCATCGTCTGTTTCCCGTGCGTCGCGCGTCTTCTCGCCGAACAGCGCACGCACGGCTGGCTTCCCAACGCACGCTGTAAGCGCATCCGACTGATTCGCCGGCAGGTTACGCCCGGGCCTCGCCCATGTCGCGCCTCGTGGGGAACCCATGCGCCACGTTCTCGTTGAAGATCTGAGGAAGACGTTCCGCGTTGCGGAGCGCGACCCCGGGATGGTCGGGGCTCTGCGCGGCGTCGTGCGTCGCCGTCACCGAGACGTGCAGGCGCTCGACGGTGTCTCCTTCGCGATGGACGCTGGCGAGCTCGTCGGCTATATCGGTCCCAACGGCGCGGGCAAATCCACGACCGTCAAGGTACTGTCAGGCATCCTCGTGCCTGACTCCGGCCAGTGCGAGGTACTGGGCCGCACGCCATGGCGCCAGCGGCGGGAGCATGTCCGCAACATCGGCGTCGTGTTCGGACAGCGAACGCAGCTCTGGTGGGATCTGCCCGTCGTGGAGTCGTTCGAACTCCTGCGCGACATCTACCGCGTGCCGCCGGCCGAATACGCGGAGCGCCGAGACGAAGTCATCGCGCTCCTAACTCTGGAGCCCCTCCTCGACACGCCCGTGCGGCAGCTCAGCTTGGGGCAGCGAATGCGATGCGACCTTGCCGCGGCGTTGCTGCACTCCCCGTCACTGCTGTTCCTGGATGAGCCGACGATCGGGCTCGATGCGGTCGCCAAGCTGGCGGTGCGCGACTTCATCCAGCGCCTGAACCGCGAACGTGGAGTGACGGTGATCCTCACCACCCATGACCTGGACGACATTGAGGCCCTCTGTAGCCGTGTCATGGTCATCGGCGCGGGGTCGATCCTGTTCGATGGAACGGTGCAGGGCTTGCGCGACCACGCGGGCTCGGAGCGTCGTCTCACCGTGGATCTGGCGGACGCCAACGGCACGATCGAGGATCCCTCGGCGACGGTTGTGAGCCAGGAGGGGAGACGGGTTCAGGTGCGGTTCGATCCCGACGAGACGCCCACGCCCGAGCTGATCGCACGCATCGTGGCGAAGCACCCGGTGCGCGATCTGTTCGTCGAGAGCCCGCCCATCGAAGAGATCATCGCGCGACTGTACGGGCAGGACTACGCGTGAGCGGGTACGTCGCCATCTTCAGCGCGCGATTCAGGACGCTGCTACAGTACCGCGCCGCCGCGGTTGCGGGCCTCACGACGCAGGTGTTCTGGGGATTCATCCGGGTCATGATCTTCACGGCGTTCTATGCGTCGTCCTCCACGCCGCAGCCGCTGTCAGTGTCGCAGGTCATCACGTACACGTGGCTGAGTCAGGCGATGTTCCGCCTGCTCCCCTGGGGCGTGGATCTCGAAATCCGGCAGATGATCCGCAGCGGGTCCGTGGCTTACGAAATGCTGCGGCCGTTGGACACGTACACGCTCTGGCTGACGCGGGGGATTGCGCTGCACGCGGCTCCAACGCTTCTGCGCGCCTTGCCGATGCTTCCCGCTGCTCTCCTGCTATTTGGGATGCAGCCGCCGGTTTCGGCCGCAGCCTTCGCCGCCTGGCTGACTTCACTTGCTGCGGCGCTGCTACTCAGCTCCGCCATGTCGACGCTGATGGCGATCCTGATGCTCTGGACGGTCTCGGGTGAAGGCATCGGACGGCTCATGATGATCGCGATGGGCGTCCTGTCCGGCATGTTCATTCCTCTGCCGCTCTTCCCGGATTGGGCGCAGAGCGTGCTGGCCGTGCTGCCGTATCGCGGCCTGGTGGACATTCCGCACCGGCTGTACCTGGGGGATCTCGCGCCGTCGGCGCTGCCTGGTCTGCTGCTCTTCCAGGGCGTGTGGATCGCGGCGTACGTGGCGGCTGGCAGGTGGTTGCTCGCGGTCGGGTCGAAACGCCTCGTCGTCCAGGGGGGCTGAGCGTGCTGGACTCGCTACGTCTGTACGGACGGTACGCCGCCGTGTCGCTACGCGGTCAGATGCAATACCGTACCTCGTTCATCATGCTGTCGGTGAGCACGTTCGCCATCACCGGCGCCGAGTTCGCCATGGTGTGGGTGATGTTCGGACGCTTCGGGACGCTCCAGGGCTGGGTGCTGCCGGAAGTGGCGATGTTCTACGGCACGGTGAACGTCGCGTTCGCGCTCGCGGAATCCTCGGCGCGCGGGTTCGACACATTCGCCGACCTCATCAAGGGCGGCGGCTTCGACATCATCCTCCTCCGTCCGAGGAGCGCGGCGTTGCAGGTCGCGGCGCGGGAACTGCACGCGGTCAGGATCGGCCGTCTGGTTCAGGGGCTCGCGATCCTCGTCTGGGCGAGCGTGACACTGGACATTGGGTGGACCGCGGCCCGGCTGGCTCTACTCGTCGGGACGATCCTGGGAGCGGTGTGCCTCTTCTACGGTCTCTTGATCCTGCAAGCGACTCTCTGCTTCTGGACCACCGAGAGCCTCGAGGTGCTGAACACCGTGACTTACGGCGGGATCGAGACCGCGCAGTACCCGATGTCCATCTACCGTCGCTGGTTCCGCGTGTTCTTTACGGCGGTCGTCCCGCTGGCGTGCGTGAGCTACTACCCTCTGTTGCGCGTGCTCGGGCGGCCGTCGCCTGGAGGGATCCCAGCGTGGTTCGGGTGGGTGTCGCCGCTCGTAGGCGTGGTGTTTCTGGCACTGTCGTTGCAGGTATGGCGCATCGGAGTGCGGCACTACAGGTCCACGGGCAGCTAGGTGTCCTGGCTTTGACGCCCACCGACCGATTCCGTACAGTTGCTACGCTACCCACTGATGGAGGATTGGCGCCACATGGCAAGAGCGCATTCCGCCCGGAACGGCTTGGTAGCAGCGCTGTTCCTGGCCTCGGGCGCCACGGCGCTGGTCTACGAGGTCGTGTGGACGCGCCTGCTTACCACGAGCGTGTTCGGCTCGACATCGCAGGCGATCAGCACGGTGCTGGCGGCCTTCATGGCGGGCCTGGCACTGGGCGCCTACTGGCTTGCCCCGCGCGCCGACGACATGGCGCGACCTCTGCGGCTGTACGCCGTCCTCGAAGCAGGCATCGGCGTGTACGCGTTCGCGTTCCCGCTGCTAGTGAAGGGCGTCCTGTGGGTCTACCTGGTCTTCGCGACAGGGCGCGACCCAAACGCCCTCCTGGGCGCCCTTCGGTTTGGACTCGCCTTCGCCGTGCTCCTGGCGCCGTCGACCATGATGGGCGCCACGCTGCCCGCTTTGGTGCGCTACGCGACCCGTTCGGTGGGGTCCGTCGGCAAGCAGACGGGCATCTTCTACGCCGTCAACACAGCGGGCGCCGTCCTGGGCACGCTCCTCGCGGCGTTTGTGCTCATCAGGACGTTGGGCGTCACGATGACGTTGGTCGCGACGGGGGTCGCCAACCTCATCATCGCCGTGGTGGCTTGGCGGGTAGGGGCCGACGAAGGCGCGCCCGCCGAAGACGCTCCCGACGACGACGCCGGCGCCAGCGACGCGGAGCACCCGCCACGGGTCGTGCGGGCGGCGACGGCTGCCTTCGCCGTGTCTGGGTTCTGCGCGCTCGCGTACGAGGTGCTGTGGACGCGCATCCTCGTCTTCTTCCTCGGCAGCACCACGTACGCCTTCGCGACGATGCTGGCCGCATTCCTGACGGGCATTGCGGCGGGAAGCGCGTACGCCTCCCGCTGGGTGGAGCGCGCCAACCGTCCCGCGGCGCTGCTAGGCGCCGCGCAGGTCGCCATCGGTATCTCCGCGGTCGTGCTCCTGCCGCTCTTCGGTGAGACGTACACCGTCGTGCGTGCGATTGGCATCGGCGGCCGCGTCACCGTCTTCTTCGTGTGCGTGCTGTTCATGCTGGTCCCGACGTTCCTGATGGGCGTCAGCTTCCCGCTCGCGGCCCGCATCACGGCGGGCCGTACGGGACGCGTCGCGTCTACTCTCGGCGGCGTGTACGCGCTCAACCCGCTTGGAGCCATCGCCGGGTCGCTCGCGGCGGGCTACGCCATCGCGCCGACGTTCGGCATCCGAAACGGCATCCTGCTGGTCGCCGCCGTGAACGTGGTGGCGGGCGTCGCCGTGCTGAACGCGCAACCCAACGCGCGGCCGTGGGAGGCGTGGGCGCCGCTCGCGGTGGGAGCGGCCACGGTCGTTGTCGGTTTCGCCCTGTTCCCGCGCACGCAGTTCTTCGTGAAGAGCGCCATCTACCAACAGCAGTTCACGGCGATGGGCACGACGGCTGACGTGCTGTCCTATGAGGAGAACGCCGACGCGAGCGTGACCGTCATCCGTGACCCGGAGGGCGAGAAACGGCTATACGTCGACACCAACGAGGCGGCGAACGAGAGCAGATGGGACGCTCCCTCGCACCGCGTCATTGCTCACGTTCCGCTACTCCTCCACCCCGACCCCAAGCGGGCCCTCGTCGTGGGCTTCGGCATGGGACGCACGTCAAACTCCATCGCGCAGCACGGCGTGCATGTGGACGCCGTGGAGATCTCGCCAGGCGTGCCACGCGCGGCGCGCCGGTTCTTCTCGCAACCGAACAACGGCATCCTGGACTCACCACTGTTCAGCCTGCACATCAACGACGGACGCAACTACGTCCTCACGACTCGCACGCGCTACGACATGATCTCGACCGGGATTATCCACCCGCTGGTTAGCAGCGGCAGCTCGAGCATCTACAGCCGCGACTTCTACGAGATGTGCCGCGACATCCTCACCGAAGACGGCGTCATGAGTCAGTGGGTGCCGCTCCACCGCGTGCCGCTGGCGGAGTTCAAGACCATACTCCGCACGTTCCAGGACGTGTTTCCCGAGACCACCGTTTGGTACAAGTACACGCCTGACTTCCTCATCCTCGCCGGGACGAAGAAGCCGCAGACCATCGACTTCCGCGACTGGATCGCGCGGGCGCAGGACGCCGCCGTGGACGGCGACCTCGCAAAGGACGATCTCGACGCGTGGTCGCTGCTGGACTCGTACCTCATGGGACCGGAAGCGGTGCGCGAATTCGTCGGCGACGGCCGGCTCCACACGGACGACCGTCCCGTGCTGGAGTTCTTCGGCGCGAATCTCGGCGGCATGATGACCACGCAGGTGGCGAACATACAGGCGATGGCGCGGCGCCGCGAGTCCGTGTTCCCGCTGCTGCGCAACTTCGCGGGGAGAACAGAACAGGACTACGTCCGAGCAGAACTCGCGCGGTACTTCGACGCCACCGAGAAGCTCATTGAGGGGCAGGCGATATTGGCGTCGGGGAACTACGACCAGGCGGCCGCGCTCTACCGTCTCGCGGGGCAGCTGAACTCCGACGACCCAACGATCCGGTACCACATCCAGGAGACGACGGACCTCGTGATCTCGGAGCTGGACACCGGCATCATCGCGATGGAGCGAGAGATCAAGGACCGGCTGCGGTCCAATCCGAACGACACCGAGGCGCTCATGAACCTGGCGCTGGTGTATCGGAACGCGAACCGTCTGGACGAAGCGATCCACCAGTTCGAGCGAGGGCTCGATGTCGAGCCCGACAACGTGCGCCTGCATCTCGCCTTGGGCGAGACGCATCAACAGAATGGCGACCTGGACGCCGCCATCGCGTCGTTCGCGCGCGCGGCGGAGCTCGCCCCGGACATGGTGGTCATCCACGGGTCGCTGTCCGCGATGTACGAACAGGCTGGACGCATACCAGAAGCCATGGACGCCGCTCGGGAGGTTCTCCGCATCGATCCCGCGAACCCACTGGGGTACAGCACCCTTGGCGCGCTCTACATGTCTCAGGGCGACCTGACGGCGGCGATACAGCACTACGAGCGCGCGCTGTCGCTGAACCCGGAGCCGTACGTCGCGCGCATCGCCTGGTACGAGTTGGGGCACGCGCGCGTTCAGCAGGAACGGTACGCCGAAGCCGTCGAGGCATTCGCAACCGCGCTGAAAGTCGACCCGACGTTTGGCGAGGCGCGCGCGGCTCGGCTCGAAGTCGAGAGGCTTATGGGATCGCCGGAGTGAGGACAACCGTGTCACCGGAGACGTGCGGCTCCAGCTCCTTGCGCAACGCGTCTACTGCCTCGCGCGTGTCCAACGCGCCAACCACGACGCGGAACCACGCGCCCGATGGCAGCCTCACACCGCGTACACGCGCCTCAAACCCGGACGCGGACAGCTCCGCCGCCGCGACCTCGGCGCGGGCCCGCTCGCGGAACGACCCGACAAGCACGCGGTAGGTTCCGTCAGGCCGGTCGCCGTGCGGAGTTGGGCCGTAGGCGCCAACGGCGCCCAGCCGACGATTGGATATCGCTAGACGCGCGGCGGCGGACGGGGCGTCGTCCCGTGACACCGCTGGCGCCGTCGCAACGTGATCGGGCGGCATGCCCGCGGCGACGAGCGCGGCGCGCACGGCGCCCACTCGGTCGCCGGACAACTCGTCGTCAGTTCCGGCAACCGCGATGTATAGCGCGTCGTCCCGTGACGCCGCCGCTACCAATTCGCGCCCTTCCCTCGATAGCTCAGCGTCAGCGGCCTCGAAGTACGTCGATGGCATCTCAACGTAGACGGTGTCGTCTTCGACCCGGGTGGCGTGCGCCCTCAGGTCAAGCACCGTGAATCCGACGGTCTGCGAGGCTTCGGAGCCCGCCTCGTCGGCTACGCGGAGCGTGGCCTCGTACGCGCCCCCCGGCCGGACGTCGCTCATGTCGGCGACCGCCAGGGCCGTCGGCATGCCCGTGTCGCCGTCCACCATGGCGACGACGCTTCCGTTCTGGGCTAGGGTCAGGGACCATCCCGCCACCGCGTTGGCTTCCTCTACGCTGACGCTCACGGCGCCGTGTGGCGCGTCTGATCCAGATGTCAGCGCGACCGGCGACCGCGAGAGTGTCAGGGCCGGCGGCGTGGCGTCCAGCAGAGCGAGTCCTGACCGGACGGCGCGGTCGCTTACCATGGCGTCCCATCGGTACAGCCCGTCCGCTGCCTGCGCCCCGTCTTCCGTCCTTCCGTCCCAGGACGCCACCATGCGGTCGGAGACGGGTACCGTGCGGACGACGGCTCCGCTCGGACCCGTCACGACGACGGCTGCGTCAGCTTCGTCGGCGCCGACATCCAACACAAAGGCGTCTCGCACGCCGTCGCCGTTCGGGGAGAATGCGCCGTTGCGCACCGATACGGCAGTCGGCGTCGCCGACTTGGGCAGCGTGAGGCCCTCGCGTAGAGCGGGCGTGTCGGGCGCGTACTG
>CAYYPK010000020.1:0-57741 GCA_964473525.1 uncultured bacterium | reverse complement strand
CGCGCCCGCCCAGGCTACACGGAAGCTGACGTAGTGGCGCGACCCGACCTTGTCGCCGAGACCGTTGGAGCCGGTGACGAACGCGTAGTCGATACCGGCGCCAGCTACGTTAGCGGACGCGCCGACCGAGGCGAGCCCGTGCGAAATCCTGTCGTAGTTGGCGATGGAGTTGTACCCAGCGCGCACGGCGAAGCGCCCGCCGAGCAACAGCTGCTCCGCGCCAACGCGCGCGCGGACGCGGTCCCGCGCCTCCCTGCGTGTGTCCGCGACGTACGCGAACTCCGTGGCCAGGGTCGAACCGGCTCCGAGCGAGTAGTGCCCACCCGCGCCGACGCGCGTTGGGTTGAACGCCCTCGGGGCGAGGAGCCCTCGCTGGTCACGGAGCGCCCGCCCCAGCCGCGACGCGACGAGGCCCGCCCGCCAGGAGTGACCGCGCGCGGTCACGCCAGCGGCCTGCATCCCAAGGTCCGCCGTCCACGCCGAGAGCGTGTCGGCGCCGAAGTAGTGCCGCTCATGGCGCAGGGCGCCGCCGACGGACACCGGGCCAAAAGGCGTCCCGTAGCCGGCGAGGAAGGACCGCTGCTTCTCGGCGTCGGGGCCCCAGTCACCTATCCACGCGCTGGCTCCCACCGCGCCGCGGGCGTCAGCCGCCAGATCCACGAGGGGTACTGCCCCGGACGCCGCGCCCGCTCGGGTCGCGCTCGTGTCCGCGGAACCGGAGTCCATGACCCCTACCGTCATCTGGCTGACGGCGCCAAGCGCGGCAGGATTCCAGACGACCGCATCGGGCGACACGCCGGCTGCGGCGCCTGCCGACCCCATGCCCAAGCGCCGCGCGTCGTGCCCGACGAGCGTCTCGCGCTCAATTGCGGATCGGTACAGCCGGCCAAGGTAGTTGCGCTGCGGCGCCTGCGCCGCGACGGGCGACGCTCCGTGAAGTACGAACGCCGCTATCAGGGCTCCGAGCGCACGGGTACGCATCACGCGGTTCCTCTGGCGTCGGGAAAGGCGCCGACGATGTCTACACTCTGGGCGCTACGGCGGGCAGTACGGGGAACGTGTGAGTCCGCACGACGGTTACGGAGTCGTCCGGGCGATGGACGACGCGGGCGCCGACGGGGCGTCGGTGAGTTGCTCCGCCACGGCGCTCACGTTCGTGATGAAGCCGAGGAGCAACGTCGGGAGCATCAGGAGTATCAGCAGCGCCGCGTAGATGGGATTGGCGCTGATGCGTCCCGTCTCGTCGCCTTCTTCCATGAGCATCGCCTTGACGACGCTGAAGTAGTAGTAAAGCGAGATGGCGCTGTTCAGTAGGCCGAGCATCACGAGCCACACGAAGCTGTGACCGTTGATCCCGCCCGCGGTCAGACTGGCGTCGATGACCGACTTGAAGAGGTACAGCTTGCCCCAGAATCCTGCGAACGGCGGCAGTCCGATGAGAGAGAAGAGGAACACGCTCATCAGGATCGCCAGGAGCGGCGAGCGCTTGATGAGACCGCGGTACGCGCTGATCTCCTCGGAGCCGAGTCGCTCGGGCGCCGCCAGGTGCAGCACGACGTAGAAGGCACCCAAGTTCATGAATAGGTAGGCGAGGAAGTAGAACAGTACGCCGGACTGCGACGCCACGTCGCCGCCACCCATCGCGACGACGCCCATCAGCAGGTAGCCGCCGTGAGCGATGCTCGAATATGCCAGCAGGCGCTTGATGTTTGTCTGACCGAACGCCGCAAGGTTCCCGACGGTCATCGTGACTGCGGACACGAGCGCGAGGAATAGCGGCCAGTCGACCGTCGCCATGGCCGCATCCGATCCCATGCCGTCCCGGAAGAAGCGGACAACGAGACCGAAGCCAGCCGCCTTAGACGCAACGCTCAGGAACGCCGTGACCGGGAGCGGCGACCCCTCGTACACGTCCGGCGACCACATGTGGAAAGGGACCGAGGCGATCTTGTAGCCCAGACCAGCGAAGATGAGAACCAGAGCCAGAGCAACGGCCACGGGAGGCGCGGTCGCGAGGCCAGCGCCCATCGCGGCGATGTCGAGCGTTCCGGCGAGCCCAAACACGAGCGAGACACCGAACAGCATGACGCCCGACGCCACGGAGCCGTAGATGACGTACTTGAACGCAGCCTCGCTGGACCGCGTGCGGCGCGCCAGGAAGCCAGCCAGGATGTAAGAGCTGATGCTCGCCATCTCGATGCCGAGGTACGCCGTCAGCAGGTTCGACGCGGAGACCATCAGGAACATGCCGTATGTCGCGAACAGCAGGAGCGAGCAGAACTCGCCTCTTAGGCGTTCCGACACCTCGGGAGTGCGGCGTGACACGAAGAGCGTCAGCACCGCGCAGGCGCCAATCAGCAGCTTGAACGCGCGCGCGAGACCGTCCGCCCGCACCATGCCGAAGAACAGGCCGTGCGGCGTCGCGGGAGTTGTCCAGAGGACAGCCATGACGGCGAGCAGGCTCAGCAGCGCGACCGAGCCAGTCACCGCGTGCGCCTTGCCACGCCCGAGCAGGTCTATGACGACCACGAGCAACGCGAGCCCAAGGAGCAGCGTGTCGCCGACGTAGAACGGAAGGCTGTCGAGGTTACCGAGCATGTTCATGGGACGGTTGGCCTATCAGAGCTTCGCGAGCGACTTCATGGTCTCCTGCACGACTTGCAGGCTGCTGACCGTCTCCGCCGACAGGTTCGTTGCGATCCACGGCAGGACACCCAGCACGACGACCAGCGCGCCTAACGGTACCAGGGCGAGGAGCTCGCGGCTGTTGATGTCCGGCAGGTTCTTCCAGTCGGGGTTCTCGTTCCCGAGGAACATACGTTGGATAGTCCAGAGGAAGTAGGCGGCGCCGAGGAGGATGCCGATCGCCGAGATGATTGTGAGCACTGGATAGACGCGCCAGGCGCCCATGAGAGCCAACGCCTCGCCGATGAAGCCGCTCATCCCGGGCAGCCCCAGAGAACCGAAGAATGCGACCGTCATGATGCCGGTATAGACCGGCATCGTCGTCGCGAGCCCGCCGAACCCGAGCTTGCCGGCCTTGGCCGGGTCGATGTGGTACAGGTCGAGAAGCTCTCTATCCTCGGGGTACACGATGTACCGGTGGTGCGCCCGGTTGTAGATGACGCCCACCACGAGGAAGAGCATCCCGCTGAGAAGACCGTGGCTAACCATCTGGAAGATGGCGCCGTTGAGTCCCTCGGGGGTCCGCGCGGCGATCCCCAGCAGTACGAAGCCCATGTGACCCACGCTGGAGTACGCCACCAGCTTCTTCAGATCCTTCTGCGCCATGGCGCAGAACGAGCCGTAGACGATGTTGACCACGGCAACGACGGCGAGGAACGTCCACAGCTTCTCGGATGCGCCGCCGAGAACCTGCACATTCATGCGCACGAGGCCGTAAGTGCCCATCTTCAGTAGGACGCCCGCCAGGATGACGCTGATGGGCGTGGGCGCTTCAACGTGCGCGTCCGGGAGCCAGGTGTGGAACGGGAAGATCGGCACCTTGATCGCGAAGCCGAGGTAGAACCCGATCCACAGCCAATTCACGACACCGACCGGCAGGCCAGCCTGCGCGAGGTCGGGAATGGAGAACGTGCGCGCGCCTTCTGGCCCGCTCTGGAAGTAAAGCGCCAGGATGGCGACGAGCATGAACACGCTTCCGAAGAGCGTGTACAGGAAGAACTTGATGGCCGCGTACTCACGCCGCGGCCCGCCCCAGACGCCGATGAGGAAGTACATCGGGAGCAGTGTCAGTTCGAAGAAGACGTAGAAGAGGATCAGATCGAGGGAGACGAAGAAGCCGTACATCCCCGCCACAAGGAGGAGGTACATCGCGAAATACGCCTTCTCCGTGCCCTCACGGCCCGTCTCTTCGCCGATGTTCCACGAGGCGATGACGCCCACCACGGCGATGACGCCAGTCAGCAGCACGAGCGCCATGCTGAGGCCGTCCACGCCGAGGTGGTACTCGATGTTGAACTGGCTGATCCAGCCGACTCGTTTCACAAGCTGCATCGCGCCGTTCTGCGTGCTGAACTGCTGCCAGACGAGCACGGAAATCGCGAGCGTCCCAAGGGTCGCGGCAAGGCTGACGACTCGCCCAACGGCCCGCGGGGCGAGCAGGACGAGCGCCATGCCGATGATCGGCACGAGCCACAATAGCGTCAGCAGGTCCATGCGATGCGATCCTCCTACCGCATGCTCGCGGTGACAATGAAGATGAGGACGATGAGCCCGGTAAAGATGACGAGCAGGTAGTTCTGGATCATGCCGGTCTGCGCGCGTCGGAAGGCGCTCCCGAGCCAACTAAGCGAGGCGCCGACGCCGTTCACCGCGCCGTCAACGACGTAGCGGTCGACCGCGCCGTTCAGCCAGGTGAAAGAGTAGCGCGCGTTCACGAAGACCTTCGCAGCGCCGTCCACGATGCCGTCCACGACCTTCAGGTCGAGCGCCCCGGAGACGTTGCACACCCGCAGCGTGTTGCGGATGAACGCCCAGTCGTAGAACTCGTCGAAGCCGTACTTCTTCTCGACCGCCTTCGCGAACGCGGACTCCGAAAGCCTCCGCGCCGAGAGCGCGCGAACGCCGTAGAACAGGAACGCGAAGATGATCCCCAGAGCAGCGACGGCCAGGGACAGGGCTACCGTTACCACGTGTGCCGTGTGCGCGACGTGGTCGTCGCCGTGGCCTCCCCCGTGCGCATCGGCCGCTGAACCGTGGGAATCGGCCGTCTCGGCGTGCGTATCCGCGGCATCCGCGACGTACACCATCGCGCCATCCGCGGAGATGGAGGTGTGGGACGCGCCACCCATCCATGTGGCGTGCTCCTCGACCACCTCGCCAATCCATCCCTCGGACATGGGATTCGTCGGCGACCACAGCAGGAATGTCGCGCCCGCGGCCAACACCAGGAGCGGCCCGGTCATCACCAGCGGCGACTCGTGGACGTACGACTCGCTCTGAAGCACGAGCTCTCGGTCGTGGTCGTCGGCGCGCTCGCCGAACTTCCCAAAGAAGGTCATGAACACGAGGCGGAACATGTAGAACGCCGTCATCAGCGCCGCCACGAACCCAAGCACGGGCAGCGCGACGTGCCCGGGATCGTGCATCGCGAATGCGAGGGAGCCCGCCAGCACGGCGTCCTTGCTCAGGAAGCCGGCCGTCAACGGGACACCAGCAATGGCGAGCGTGGAGACGAAGAAGGTCAGGAACGTGAGCGGCATCTTGCGCCGCAGCCCGCCCATGTTGCGCATGTCCTGGGCGTCCGCGTGCGAGTGGACATGGTGCAGAGCGTCGTGCATGGAGTGGATCACGCTGCCCGAGCCGAGGAACATGCACGCCTTGAAGAACGCGTGCGTGAGCAGGTGGAATATCGCTGCCGTGTAGTTGCCCACACCCACCGCCAACATCATGTAGCCTAGCTGGCTAATGGTCGAATACGCGAGAACGCGCTTGATGTCGTTCTGCACGAAGGCGATGCTCGCCGCGAAGATCGCCGTGAAGCCGCCGATGTACGCTATGAACAGTTGCGCGTCCGTGTCCAGCACGCCGATCTGTAGGAGCCGCGCGGCGAGATACACCCCCGCGGCGACCATCGTGGCGGCGTGAATCAACGCGCTAACAGGTGTCGGGCCCTCCATCGCGTCGGGGAGCCACGTGTGCAGTGGGAACTGCGCCGACTTGCCGATCGCTCCGAACAACGCCAGCAGACCCGCCGCAGTCAGCAACGTGCCGGTAAGCTTGCCGGCAGCAAGACCGGCGTGCAGGTCGCCAAACCGTAGGCTGCCGACGGCAGTCCACAGGATCGCCATTCCGAGGAACAACAGGACGTCACCCACGCGCGTCGTCATGAACGCCTTCAGGCTGGCTTCCTGCGCCGACTGCTTCTCGTAGTAGAACCCGATGAGCAGATAGGAGCACAGGCCCATCAGCTCCCAGCCGACGAAGAGCGTCAGCAGGTTGTCCGACATGGCGAGGAGGATCATCGAGAACGTGAACAGCGAGAGATACGCGAAGAAGCGCGTGTATCGTGGCTCAGGATGCCCGTCGCGCAGCTTCATGTACTCGGACGCGAAGAGGTGGATCATGGTGCACACGAGCGTGACCATGAACAGCAACACCTTCTGCGTGTTGTCGATGCTCAGACCGATGCGCACCGCGCGCGAACCCATGTCTATCCAGAGCGCGCCATCGCCGCTGGCGGGGAGCCACACGACATCCGTCTTCGTGAACATGTGCGGCGCGATGTAGATAAGCACGAGTACAAGAGGCGTGAGAATCCCGAGGATCGGGATGATGGCGCCCATGCGCGTGTTGGGCTGGCCGTCCCGCATGAACAGCGCCTTGCCGAACAGGATCTGCACGACAAACGCCGCCAGCGGCGCGAACAGGATCGTCAGGATGACCCAGGGCTGTAGATCCACGTTACCCCTTCAGCTCCCGTGTTTCGTCGGGGCTGATAGTGCCCAGCTTCTGGTACATGTCGAGGACGATCGCCAGGGCGACCGCCGCCTCGGCCGCCGCCAGGACGATCACGAACACCGCGATCATCTGACCTGCCACGCCGCCGACCACGTAGCGAGAGAACGCTACGAAGTTCAGGTTCGCCGAGTTCAGGATCAACTCGATACCCATGAGCATGGCGATGGCGTTGCGTCGCGTCAGCACGGCGAACATGCCGAACACGAACAACAGCGCGCTGACGACGAGGAAGTGTGAGAGTGTGATCATGCTTCCAGTTCCTTGCGCGACACCACCGCCGCCCCGATCAGCGCGACGAGCAGCAGCGCGCCGACGATCTCAAACGGCAGGAGGAACTCGCCGAGCATCACCGAGTCGCCGAGCCCCACCACCGTGCGGACGTCCTTGACCTCCGTCAGCCCGTGCGTGACGAGCAACTCCTCGCGCGCCTTCGCGTCGACACCGGTAACTAGGAGCATATCGGGTCGCACCACTGACGGTTGCAGGAAGCCGTCGACGGGGCGCGCCCCGACCGCGTCGCCTATCGCGGTCAACTCCGCGTCTGAGACGGCCGCGGCGGCACGCTCCTTGACGAGGGACGTGACCCGCTTCTCGACCAGGACAACATGCCGGGCCGGGTTCAGAGGGTCGGGCCGCGACTGGACGACGTAGAGCCGCTGGATGCCTGTGTCGACGATGGCCTCGGCTACTGCGGTCTCGAGTTCGCGATCGGCTGGATACTCCCGGGGCGCCTCGGTGGCCGAATAGACGATCTCGACGCGCGGCGTCACGGTCGAAGCGCGTACCGACGAGCGCTCCGCTTGGACCGCCCCGACGGCCGTAGTCGCGGACCCGTCGGCGTTGTCGACCAGCACGAACTGCTCCCACGGGGATTCGCCGATGGCAACGTGCAGTAGCGCCGCGAGGAGTATGACGCCGAGGACGGCCGCTGGAGCCAACTGCCGAACCGGCGCGCGGAGCTTCACGAGCAGGCGGCCGCTTGTCATCATCACGCCGAACAGCACCAACACGAGGATGCCGCCGACGTAGACGAGGAGCTGAATTGCCGCGAGGAAGTCGGCGTCCAGGAAGACGTAGAAGGCGGAAACGCTAACGAGCGTCACCATGAGCGCGAAGGCCGCGTGCACGACGTTCCGCGTGGTCACAACAATGACCGCGGAAAGCAGCGCGAGGCCGACGAATGCGTAGAAGACCAGAAGGGCCATGTGCGGTTCCTAGCCTCCCACAGCCGTTGGTCGGCGACGCACCGGCTCGGTGCCAGTGAACGCCAGGATGCCCAGGATGATCAACACGAACGGAGCCGCAATCCACGTCAGATGACTGGCGCTGATGAAGATGTCGCCAATCGGCAGGCCCAGCCCCTCGCGGTCGAGCAGGACGACGACGCCCGTGCCCAGGATGTTCACGAAGGCGATGGGCAGCAGGTACTTCCAGCAGATCGCCATGAGCTGGTCTACACGCACGCGGGGGATGGTCCAGCGCAACCACATCATCATGAAGACGAGGACGAACACCTTACCGACGAACCACACAGCACCCGGGAGCAATGCGACGCCTGGGATGGGGCTCGACCACCCGCCCATGAAAAGCGCGACGCAGATGCCGGAGACAACGAACACGTTCGCGTACTCCGCAAGGAAGAAGTACGCGAAGCGCAGGCCACTGTATTCAGTGTGGAAGCCCGCCACGATCTCCGATTCCGCTTCCGCGAGATCGAACGGCGTGCGGTTCACCTCCGCCATCGCGGAGATGAAGTAGACGAACGTGCCGATGAAAAGGAACGGGTGCCGGAACATGTACCAGTGGTGGATGCCGCCCACCTGGTCCATGACGAGATGCTGCATGTTCATCGTGCCGGCCGTCATCACTATCATCAGCGCCGCCAGACCCAGCGGGATCTCGTAACTGACCGTCTGCGCCGCCGCGCGCAACGCGCCGAACAGCGAGTATTTGCTGTTGGACGACCAACCCGCCATGATGATGCCGAGCACTACGAGAGACGACACGGCTAGGTACAGGAACACACCGAGCTGGAGGTTGCCGAACACCGCCGACTGAAACGGAGGGAGGACGGCGACGACGGCGAAGGACGAGCCGAACACAACATAGGGCGCGAGGCGGAAGAGCGTCTTGTCCGCTTGCGGCGGGATCAAGTCCTCCTTGAACAGGAGCTTCACGCCGTCGGCGAGCGTTACGAGGATCCCCCAAGGACCCACGCGCGTCGGCCCCAGACGGTCCTGGAAATACGCCGAGACCTTGCGTTCCATCAGCACGAGGACGATGGGGATCGCCGCGATGATCGCCACCGTCACGCCGGCGAGCACGACGAGCATGATCGCGATGATCGCCTCGAGCGGGAGCGCCTCCGGCCAGCGGCCGCCCAGCTCCAGCGTCTCCGTCGTCTGCGCCAGCGTCGCCCTGAGGCGTGCGGCGGATACCTCGATCGGGTGTGTCATACGCTTTGGTTCGTCACGATAGGCTGTGGCGCCTCGGCGCGCGCGCTATCGATCCACCTCTCCCATAACGATGTCGATGCTGCCGATGATCGCCACGACGTCGGCGATGAGTAGCCCGCGGCTTATCTCCTGCATGGCGCTCAAAGCGGTGAAGCAAGGCGAACGCACTTTCACCCGCGCCGGATGCTCCGAGCCGTCGCTCTGGATGTAGTAGCCCAGGTCGCCCCGCGGAGTCTCCGTGCGCACGTAGATTTCGCCAGCGGGCGGGCGGATGGTTCCCCGGACCTTCGCGGTGAAGTTCTCATCCTCGAGCAGCCCGCGTTCCTCCATCTGGTCGAGAACCTGTAGCGAGATCTTCGTGCTCTCGCGCATCTCGTCCATGCGCACCTTGTAACGGTCCCAGCAGTCGCCGTTTTCGCCGACCGGTATGTCGAAGTCGAACCGGTCGTAGATGCTGTACGGCTCGTCCTTGCGCAGATCCCACGCCAGCCCGGCGCCCCGGATGTTCGGGCCGGTCCAGCCGTTCTCGATGCACTGGTCGACGTCCCACACGCCGAGACCCTTGGTGCGCTCGAGGAAGATCTTATTGTGGGTGAGCAGCGTGTCGTAGACGTCTATCTGCGGGCCGAAGTAATCGAGGAATCGCCGCACCTTGTGGTGGAATCCCGGCGGCAAATCCCGGGACACCCCGCCGACGCGGATGTAGTTGTAGAGCAGCCGCGCGCCACACAGCTCCTCGAAGAACTCCAGGATCTGCTCGCGGTCGCGGAAGGCGTAGAGAAACGGCGTCATCGCGCCGATGTCCATGCCGTACGTGCCGAAAGCCAGGAGGTGGCTCGCGATCCGGTTCAGCTCGCACACGAGGACGCGGATGTACTCCGCCTTCTCGGGAACTTCGACCGCCTTCGGGCCGCGCGCCAGGAGCTTCTCGACGGCGAGTACCCACCCGAGCTCGTTGTTCATCGCCGCGATGTAATCCATCCGATCCGTATACGGGATGATCTGCGGGTAGGTCAGGCTTTCACAGTGCTTCTCGAAGTTGCGGTGCAAGTACCCGATATGCGGGATGGCTTCCTCAATCACCTCGCCGTCGGCCAGGAGCTCGAGGCGGAGCACCCCGTGCGTGCTCGGATGCTGAGGCCCCATGTTGAGGACCATCGTATCCGTGCGGAGCGTTCTTGTGCTGGGTTCTGCCATCGACCCCGGATTCCGGTTAGTAGGGGACCTTCATCCCGCGGTAGACCTCTTGCGCTACGTAGTCTTTGCGAAGGGGGTACCCCTCCCAGCCTTCCGGCAGGATGAGCGGCCGGAGGTCTCGATGACCGGAGAACGCGATCCCCATCAGGTCATGGGCCTCGCGTTCGTGCCAGTCTGCCGTCTTCCACACCCTCTCGACGCTGGCGACAACTGCTTCCAATCTGGGAACGTCCACACGAAGGCAGGCGACATGCTTCAACGTCATCGAATGCAGGTTGTATACGACCGACAGGCGCTCGTCGCGGTCAACGGCGCTAAGGCACATGAGCGAGTCAAACAGCAACGCGTCGTCTTCGCGGCAATGGGCGGCTACGTCCGCGATGCTCGCGGCGTCGACCATGGTCTGCGCGGGATCGTAGACGATGGGGTTCTTCGCGTCCGATTCGTCCGACTGGACCAAGCCGGTGACAATGCCATCACCGAAGTGTTCCAGCAGGCGCGAGTGTATCTCTTCTGGCGTCACTGTCGTCCTCGACGTTCTGGGTATGGCGTCGGCCGGGCCTACGCCTTCCTCGCGATAGTCGTACTCATGATCTTGTCTTGCAGCTTCAGCAGGCCCTCAATCACGGCCTCAGGCCGCGGTGGACAGCCCGGCACGTACACGTCGACCGGGATGATCCTGTCCACGCCTTTTAGCACCGAGTAGCCGTGCATCCAGTAGGGGCCGCCGCTGTTGGCGCAACTGCCCATGGAGATGACGTACTTCGGCTCGGGCATCTGCTCGTAGAGCCGCTTGACACGCTGGGCCATCTTCATCGTCACGGTGCCCGAGACGATGAGCAGGTCCGACTGCCGGGGTGTCGCGCGTGGCACGCCCGCGCCGAAACGGTCCAAGTCGTTGTGCGAGGCCGCCGTTGCCATGAATTCGATGGCGCAGCACGCCAGACCGAAAGTCATCGGCCACAGCGAGGACTTGCGCGCCCAGTTCACGACGGAGTCTACCGTCGTGACGATGGCGTTCTTGTCGAACTGGTCGGCGATTATCCGCATCGCGTCTTTCCGCTAGTCCGCTGCTTCGGCCAGGCCGTTGTCGGCCGTGGGCTCGGTTAACGGCGTCGGCGCGACATCCGGCTCCGCCGGCTGGCGGTACGAGCGCACCCAGTCGAGGTCGCCCTTCGCCCACACGTACGCCAGGCCGATCAGCAGCACGCCGACGAAGATGAACATCTCGACGAGCGCGATAAGACCTATCTGCTTGAAGACGATCGCCCATGGAAACAGGAAGGCGATTTCCACGTCGAAGAGCAGGAAGATCAACGCGGTCGTGAAGAACCGGACGTTGAATTTGAGTCGGGCGTCGTCAACCGGATCCTCGCCACATTCGTAGGGGACGTACTTCTCGCTGCTATAGACCTCCGGGCGGCCCAGCTTGGAGATGACGTTATTGACGAGGATGAACGCGCAGCCTACTACCGCGAAGACGAAGACGTTGGCGAACTCGTATCGCATGCAGCGCGTTCCTAGTGCGGCCGGGAATGGCTCTCTGACGCCCTGGACGCAGGTGGAACGGACCCGCCTGGTTTCAGGCCAACCGAATTATAGCACGCGCGGCAACGCGAACAAGCCCAAACCGACGACGTCTGAAGGCCAACGCGCCGACCCGAGTGAGTCGGCGCGTTAGGTGTCGTTGCGCGTGGCCAGTCGGCGCGCCCCGTAGGACTACAGGGCCGCCGGGTTCAGCACGCTGGCCGCGACGGCCTGAGCGATCATGGACGCGCCCTGATGTCCCTCTGGCCCGGCGTGTCGAGCTAGCACTGATTGGCTCGAGAGACCCTTCGTCTGGATCTTCAGCGCGCCGGACGGGTCACGTTGGATTGCGCGCTTGATGCCGTTGGCGATGGACGCCGGCGTGTTCTTGCCTGTCGCATCGGCGACGCCGATGGGGGGCTGCGGGAGGTCGCCGCCGGACTTCGCCTGCTTCGTAATGCCGGCCCGCGCAACACGGGCCTTCGTCACCGGCAGCGCCTTGAGCTCCGCGGCGCGCTTCTGCGCGCTATCGTCGTGCGCCGCCATGGTGCGCGCTGTCACCGTGCCTGCCTTCTGGGGGCTGGCCTTCGCCAGTCGCACGCGGCCAGGGGCGCCCAGGGATTCGAGTCCTCTGACAAGAGGCATGTCGTCGCTCCGTTCTCATCGTGTTGCGTGCGGGCCGCGCTGCCTGCGCCGGCCCTGCATGTCAGACGCGCGTTTGGCTGCTACGCCGCGTTGGTCTTGGCTCCGCTAGACTGCTTCGCGCTCGCCGCGCTCTTCACGGACTGCTTCCTGCTGTCCTGCGCCGCTGCCGCGGCTGACGCGGCCTTCTTGGCCGTGTCCGCCTTCGGCGCGCGGTTACGCTCTGGCGAGGGTTGGCTCTTCGCGCTGCTGGCCTGCGAGCCACGCTTCCGTTGCGAGATCGCCTTTGACGCGGCGGCGGTCGAGTTCGCGCGGGCGTTTCGCTTCGTGCGGGCCGCCGTGCGCGCCTTCGCTGCGTTGTCGCGTCGGTTCGTCGCGCTCGTGTCTCGGGCGGCGGAGACGTCCTGCGCCTGCTTGCGCGCGTTCGCGCGTTTCGACTCGGGCGGTGACTGGGTTGTCTGCGAGGCGCCGGACGGCCGGTTTGTGTCCGGTCGCTGCGTTGCTGGGCCGCTGGCGCGGCTCGCGGAGGCTCCGCTAACTGCCTGAGGCATGTTCTGCCTTCCTTCATTCGTCCAGGCTTTGTGCCTGGCGCTTTTGTGGAGCCGTTCCCCGCGCTCAATGCCGGTGGGAACGGCGTGTACTGCTGGCGAGCTGTCGCTCGCGCTGGCCCTGGGCGGTCAGGAACGCCGGGGCCGTATGTCTCGTCCGTTTCGGGGGCGAGCCGACATCAATCGCTCGACCCGCCCCAGAGTTGTTGTCTGTCCGTGCCACGCGTTACGCGTGGAATCCTTGCGCTACAGCGCCGTCGGGTTGCTCACCGCTGCCGCCGCTGCCATTGCCGCCATCGAGGCGCCCTGCGGGCCATCTGGTCCGGCGTGGCGCGCCAGCGATGACTCGGCCGAAAGCCCAGCCGTCTGCGTCCGCAGAGCGCCAGCGGGATCCTGTTCGATGGCCGCCCTTATGTCCGCGGCGACCGAAGCGGGCGTGTTGACCCCTGTGTCGCCGCGGGCGGATGCGGGCGGCTGGGTCGTGTCGCCGCCGGTGCGTGACGGCTTCGTGATACCAGCGCGAGCGATGCCCGCGTGGCGCTCCGGCGCCTCCGCCAGCTTGTCCGCCTGCTTCTGCGCGCTGTCGGCGTGTGGCGCCATCGTCCGCGACGTGACAGTCCCGGCCTTGGACTGTGACGACGTTGCCATGCTCACTCGAGCGGCCGCGCCCATTGAGTCGAGCCCAGATACGAGAGCCATGTGCGTTACCTTCCTTGCGTCCAGATCGGTCGCCTGTCGGCCGAGCCACCACCCACGCGGGGCCGCGCCGCCATGTCCCGGAACTCCACGCCCACCACTGGTCCCCAGCCTCAACGCCGTGGGCGGCCTCGTTGCCGGCTTCAGTCACGCTCGTGTCGCGGGAGAACCTCGGCGCTGTGCCTTCTGTCCGTCCCGTCGATCCCGGTCACCGTCAGAGCTGTTCCGTGGCCGTGCCGCGCGTCGAGCGCGCGGAAGCCTCTACAGTCCGTAGAACCCGACGGGAGCCAGCTTCGCAGCAGGCGCGTCTGTCGATTCGCGGGCACCCACGCGCGTCGCGACCAGCGAGGCCGCTGTCTCGAGGTCGAGCTCCCTCAGCAGGCTCGATGACGGAGTCAGACCCCAGGATGCAATCGCCAGGGCCGTGACGGGCGCCCGCCTGATGTCTCCCGTGAGCCCTAGCAGGGCGTCGTCGATGTCCGCAGGTTCCAAGATGGCGCCCTCGTACCCGCTCTCGTACGCGATGGCCTCGGACGCAGCGTCCACTGTCTTCGAGGCTGCTTCGGCCCTTCTGTCGATCGCGGCTCTCACGCCGCTCCCGAGACGCCTACGCGGGGCCGGCGATGGGATGGCGGCCGCAACGCGTACGCCGCCGCGCTCCCTCCCGGCCTCTCCCGCGTGTTCGTATATTCCGTATCGCCGCATCTCCGTCATCCTTGCATCAGCTGTCCAGGACGCCCGCGGAACCGCGCGACGACCCCAGGAAGTGTCGGCGGGGCGGCACGCGCGGTAGCCCTACAACGCGAGCCGCTCACCGACTACGTGTACTTGCACAATTGCAGATACCCGCTTCGGTGGACGCCTCGCGGTCAGGAGCGCGGGCGTCCGCTTCTCTCTTGTCCGGCAGGGACAGGTCTGTCAGGGAACCCGTCCCCAGTCTCTTCCGTCCGGGTGGGCCCGGGGGCCCGAGAGTTGTTGTCTACTCGCACCGTGCGCGGCGGCCAATGCCCCCTCGGGCAATGGCGAGGACTCGCGCCCGAGTCCCTTCCGCCGCGCCGGAATGTCTATTTCGGCCTCAGTCCGGCCGTCGCCACATCAATCGCGACCTGTGGCGCGTCGCGTATCGCCTTCGAGACTGCCTTCGCCGTCGACCCCGCCTCGCGGGACGACAGCGCGCGCGAGGCGAAGCCGGAGGACGAACGCAACCCCTGTACTCCCGAGACGACCGCCTCGGAGCCCACGCGAGCGGCGAATCGCAGCTTTTCGCCCGTGATCGCCTCCGCGCTGGCGGCCCGGAGGCCACGCTGCACCGACTTGCCGGGCTGCTGCGCAGCTTCGGTGAACGTCGGCGCGGGCGCCGCCGCTTTGGCCTTGGGGCCCGTTGTCTGCCGCACCGCGCTGCCCCCGTGCGCCGCTGCCGACACGGCTGCCGCAGTCGTCTGACGAGCGCGCGTGCTGGCGCGCGTCTGTGCGGGGGCATCGGAGCGCTTCGCAGCGGCAGAACGAGTGCGAGCCGCCATGGCCGCTCTCTCTGAAGCTGCCCGCGGCGCGCGCCGCAGACGCTTGGGCGACGCGGCGCCCAGTGACTTGCGCCGGGCCTTCGCCGCCGCCTGCACGGGCGCGGCCGCCCCCTGGGCGGGCCGCGGTGGGCCGTTGTCGCCGTCGGCGGCGGCCTCGCGGACGACACGCTCCATCATGGCTGTGTCACCCGCCCTCGCGGCATTTCGCGTCCGGGCGCCGGCCGAAGCGTCTCGACGGCTAGCGGCCGCCACGGCGTGCTGATGCGCCGTCTGCTTCTGGACCATCGCTGGCGTGGTGGTTCGTGTCGCCGCCGCCGCGCGCTGAGCCTTCGCCACTTCGCCGGCGGACACCTTGCCACGCGCCGGCTTGCGCGACGCCGCGTCGTTGTTGCGGGCCTCGACGTGCGCGCGCCGCGCTTGGCCTGCCGTCTTCGCCGCCGCGACCTTGCCGCTGGTAGCCGCGCGCAACCCGCGAGTAGAGCCAGGGGGCTTGCCCTTCTTGCTCTCTACTACGCGACGGGCGAACTGCTCGCCGCTTGTCACCGCTGACATTGGACCTGCCATGCTAGACTCCTTCTATAGCGAGGGCCGAGGCCGACGCTCTCCGCCCGACGGGCGACGCCATGCGTCGCGGGGACGCAATTCGCCGCGGGCCGCCGTCGAGCACGTTGAACTGGTTGGTATGCGGATGCGTCCCGGGGACGCGTAGCGATCGTGGCTTGGACGCAGTAAGGGCTCCGGGGCCTCGCCGAGGCGAAGCCCCGTGCATTGTATGCACCCCCGCGGGCGCGGAAGTGGTCTTCTTCTCCCGGACGGATCGTGCAGCGGCGCCCGCCAAATCGACGGGGTGATGCTCGCCGCCAGCATCCGGGCTCAGGCGCGTGCCTGATCGGCAACATCCGTACAGTTCGCGTACAACAGCCATATCGCTCTCGATTGCGCGTATCGCCGGCGCCGGACTTAGGGTGTTGGCGGCGCCGACCTTAGGGGTATAGTGCGCGTCCTTACCGCGCCGATTCGTATCCGTTCCGTCGCTTAGGGGGATAGCGCCTTATGGACTGGCAGGACGGCTCACGGGCCTTCCTGTGTCGCGTGCTACCTGGCGCACGCCAGGGCTGTCTGGACTTAGTCCAGAGGACGCGACGCGGAGCGCGCGAGCAGGGCGTTGGGCGGCCTCTCGCCGGACCCGTTGCATGCTCTCGCGGACCCCGCTCTGCGAGAGCGGACGATCGCGTTGGACAGTCACCTGTGACGCCTTTCGCGTGCTGCTGCCCCGGGAGGCCTGCTCGCCATTCCCGCGGACGCGTGTGTTGCCCGGCGTGGGGAGATGGCGCTTTCGCGCCTCGGCCGCGCCGCGCGCGCGCGACTCCATCCGCGGCCGTCCCACCGACGAGCTGTTGAGTGACACCTTGCTAGGCATATGTCCTCCTCAGAGCCGGTCGCCCGCAGCGGGCGACAGATGCGCGGACACCGCGTCGACCAGCTCGGGGCGCCGACTGACTCGCCGCTGGATGTCCGCGACCAGCCGTGCGGCGTGGTCTGGCGGCATCCTACGGTGGTCCATCGACTCTCCCGCGCCGACCATCGCATGGCGCGCGCGTACCGCCGTCTCGCGGTCTCTGGCGGCCTCCAGCTCATCCTGTCTCGACCGTCGTCGATCCGACGTGTCTCGGCGCGACCCGCGGCGTGCTGCCGCAAGCGTGCTGGACCCGTTGATTCGAACGCCCGAGCGTGACTTCTCGCGCCTGATCCGCGCGACATCTGGGAAGCTGATGATCATGCCATCGGTCTCCTAGTTGGCTACGCGGTGCGCTTGGATGTGCCGGTCCCGAAGAGGGACAGGATGTTCTGGTTAAGCTGCGCGAGCTGTGCGATCCCGAACACGCTTGTCTGCGTGAGGATCTGTGCCCGCACGATGGCGCTGGCCTCGAAGGCGATATCCGCGTCACGGATCGCCGAGTCGGCGCCTTGTAGGTTGAGTATTTTCGTGCCGATGTCCGACTGGATCGCTTCGAGGCGACTCTGTACCGCGCCGACGTTCGATCGTTGGAGCGAGACCGATGTGATCCCGAGGTCCAGCGACGTGATGACGGCGGTGTTGCCGGTCGTAGCGAGGTTGGTGGACGTCACTCCGTCGATGAATTGACTCGCGGCCGAGTTGGGCAGCGCTATGCCGACCTCGTCGTTGGATCCCGCGCTTCCGT
Source organism: uncultured bacterium (assembly GCA_964473525.1). Classification (GTDB taxonomy): domain Bacteria; phylum Poribacteria; class WGA-4E. The sequence continues at coordinate 40,468 of CAYYPK010000020.1, read as the reverse complement.
CACCGATGAAGAACGTCAGGTTGGAGTTGGCGGCCAGCAGCGACGTGCCACCGAAGGAGGTCGCCGCGGCGATGCGGTCGATCTCTGATATGAGAGCGTCCGCCTCCGATGCGATCCCACTTAGCGAAGTGGCGTCGATGGTCGTATCCGCTGCCTCGACGGCAAGCTCGTCCAGCGTAGTGAGGATGGAGCCTATCGACTCGAGGCCGGATTCGGCCGTCTGCGTCAGAGAGGTGGCGCTCTCGGCGTTGCGGTTGGCCTGACCCAACGCTGCAATCATCGAGCGCAATTTCTCAGACGTAGCTAGTCCAGCGGGATCGTCGGCCGCGCGGTTGATGCGCAGGCCGGTCGAAATCCGCTCGACGGAGCTGACCACCGATGATGTTGCTCGGTTGAGATTCCCAACGAGCAACCCCGGTAGGTTGGGGTTTATCCGAAACATCTCGTTTCCTCTCCTGCCGCGCGCGCGAGTAGGCGCACGCAGACAGACAACCAGACGCACTTAGGGCGTCAGGCAGAAAAGGGCTAAAGAAACGACTGTTCCGTTCCGATAGAGGAATTGTCAGGAGGGACAAATCAAAACCGCATGGGCTACTAGCGGCTCGGATTACACGTATCTGCATTTAAAGCGATGCGCTCTAACGCAACGCTTGAGGGGATTATACGCTAGCCGTTTCGGCGGCGCAAGTGTTTTTCTCGCGCAGGCCATCTGTGCCTTGGGCTTATTGCGCAGGATGGCGGCCGTTCGCAGACCTGCAACCAGTTTTGTGCTGTCTGGTTCTTGACCAACTCTATGAACGAAGAGACGTCGGAGGGATGGCCGTTTGGTCGTCCCTTCGTCATGTCTGAGCTCGTAACTTCCGATAATAAATTCACGGGCATATATGCCGGCGCCGGACGGCAGCGCGCCGCCATCTGCGGGTAGCGGCCGCGCAGAGGCTGGCCAGGCCGTTGCGGTCGATGCCACCCGCTGAACGGAGGCCACGCTGCCCGGGTCGGGCCTTTCCCACCGCCACGCGTCGCGGGATCCCGCGCTCCACGGTTCCACGCGTGGCGGGCGGCCGCGCCATCAGTTCTGGGGCGTTAGGCCGGCAGGTCGCGCTCCCCTGCAAGTTCTAGGATCATGCGGTAGTACTCGCGCGCGCCTTCGAGACACTCTAGTACCTCGGTCTGCCGCGCGGCATCCGTGAGGCCATCGGCCGCCTGGGCGATCTGCCCATCGACGATGTCCAGAAAGTACCGCGCGTCCTTCTCACGGGCGATCTGGTCGGTTCCCATGAAGACATAGACCGGGCTGGTCTGCGCGTACCTGACGTTGCCCTCGGCGCGCTCAAAGCACCGGGCGGCGATCCACCCGCTGCGCTGGAAGGTCTCCTCGAACTCCAGCGCGGCGTCGGCCGCGCCATCGGTGACGTCCAGACGCTGTACGACGACGCCGTCCCGTACAAGCTCGACGTAGGCCAGTGACGAAGCGGTCGAGGCCGTGACGCTGCCGCGCAGTGTCCGTGGATCGCCCGCCGCGTAGCGCAAGAGGGCGCCGGGACGTTCCCCCTCGACCTCCAGCAGCAGCATCGGTCCGTTCGTGGCGAAGCTGCGTCCCGCGCGTAAAGCGACGAACCACGCCTCGTAGCTGAACGGTTCGTCGAGCCAGGCGTACGTGCGGCAGTACCCGAGGGGCGAAGGCATGATGCCCGACGCCGTCCCGGCGCTCGCGGGCAGGCGGATTCCACAGTTGAGGTAGCGGTAGTACAGGTCGAGAATCCACTGCGCGAACCCCTCGTCGCCGAGGAATTGCGTCTCCTGCGGAATGGCGCCCCACCGGGCGCTCTCGCGCATCACCTTCTGTCGGTGGAAGTGGTTGGGCACGACCCCCATGGAGTCGAGACCCCCGAGAGCGGCGTTAACTGGAACGCCCCGCCAGAACGGCTTCTCGCCGTCGACATGGGCGCCCTGGGAACGTGCGATGTCGATGTAGCTCATGTCCGTTGGATAGAGCGTGTCGAGCCCATCGGTCGGGATGGGTTCGCGCATTCCCAGGAGGACGACCGCGCCTGGCCCCTCGTGCAGGCGCTCCACCTCGACGTCGGCGGTTGAGTACGCACAGTCCTGCGCGAGCTCGACGATGCCCGCGGGTGGCGGCGTGTCAGGGGCGGCGGCGTTGTGGTAGACGATGTTCGTGCCGACGTTGAGCCCTTCCGCCTGGACGGCGAGCGGCATGGCCTGCGGGTCACGGTGCACGTGTAGGTCGCCCGAGTACCACCCCTCGGCGTTCATATCGACCCATCGCGCGAGGCGCAGCCGGCGCTCCACACCCGCGCCCGCAGTGATGGTGACCGTCTCGTCGAGCGGCACGTACTCGGGCCCTCGCTCTACGCGCAGTTGGTATCCGCCTGGCTCGAGCGCCATCTCGAACGAGCCGTGGCAGAGGAAGTGCGACTCCTCGCCGACACTGAACGGGACGTGCTCGGACGATGGCGTGAACGTGGAGCCGGCGCCATCAGTCAGGTAGATGCGGCAGGCCGTCGGGGAGTCCGTGGCGTCGTCCACGACGGTTACGGAGAGCAGCGGCATGGGGCGGCCCTTTAGTGGTGGCTGTGCGGAGGCCCGCTATACACCCGCTGGCGTGCGTGTGCGCGACGTCAACCCGCCGCGCCAGTGGTGAGGCCCTCGAGCCAGCGGAACGCCGCCACGATGCCGGCGATGCCGATGAGTACGGCAAGCATCCATCCGGCCGCCCGCAGGAAGTCCTCGGGACCGTCCTCGTCGTTGCCGCGGTAGGTCGTCTCGACGAGGCGCAAGAAGTCGCCGAACTGCTTCTCTGCCTTGAGCCACGCGTGCAGCCTCTCGTACTCCTTCTCAAGGAGGATGGAGAACTCCTGCCGTTGCGCGCTGAAGTCGGTGAATTCCTCCCAGTCGTCCTCCGACACGAGATAATACGGCTCGGGGCCGACGGCGAGCTCGAAGCCGTACCCCTCCGCGTGGACGATCTCGCCTAGCCCCTCCTTGGACGCGATGATGGAGCGGGGAACGTCGGTCGGCGCGGCCTTGATAAACGGGGGGTCGTCGGTCGCCTCGGCGGCGGCGGCCGGCTCGCGGTCTACTACCTGCACGACGCGGAGGAGGAGCTCCGTCGCATCTTCCTCGGCCTCCGCTGGCACGGCGATGACAACACGCTTGCGGCCGTCCTCCAGGACTTCTTCGACCTTGAACGGCAGCTCGGCGTGGGCGAACGCCGCCTGGATGAGGCTTACCTCCCAGTCGTCCGCCACGCGGTGGACGACGCTCCATCCGCCCGTGTCCGTGAAGATGTCGCGGTTCGGGTCGTGGATCATGGCGAGCTGGCGCTCGAAATACTCTGTATGGCGACTCGCGCACAGGATATAGGACCGTATGTGGACCGTCAACCGGGCTGCCGCCCAATTGCCCGCTGGGAGAACGGCGTGGTATGTTTGGGTCAACGGGGCGCGGGAGCGGCGTGTCCCACAGGAGGCGACTCTGATTACAGCGCACACGACGGGCCCCGAGCCCGGTCGCAGCTTTCGCACCCTCAGCGTGGTGATTCCTGTCTACAACGAACTCCGCACGATCGACGACCTCATCGGGCGCGTGAGTGACGTGGACGTGGGCATCGACAAGCAGATCGTGCTCGTGGACGACTTCTCTACCGACGGCTCGCGCGAGTACCTGAGGGAGCGTGAGTCGAAGCGCGAACCTGGCTTTGCGTTCGCGTACCACGACGTCAACCGGGGCAAGGGAGCGGCGCTCCGCACGGGGTTCGAGGCAGCCGAAGGTGACCTCACCATCGTCCAGGACGCGGACCTCGAGTACGATCCCGCGGAGTATCCCAGGCTGTTGGCGCCCATACTCTCTGGCGCCGCCGACGTCGTCTACGGCTCCCGCTTCATGCACGGCGCACAGAGCGAGGCGTGGCACGTGTTTGGCAACCGTGCTCTCACCCGCGTGTCGAACTTCTTCACTGGGCTTCGCTTGACCGACATGGAGACGTGCTACAAGGTCGTGCCCACGGACATCCTGCGGGGTATGTCCCTGCGCAGCGATCGGTTCGGCATTGAGCCTGAGATGACCGCGAAGCTGGCGAAGCGCCGCCTACGCATCACGGAGATCCCGATAACGTACCACCGCCGTAAATACGCCGAGGGCAAGAAGATCAACTGGAAGGATGGCGTGGCCGCCATCGCGCACATTATCCGGTTCCGCCTCGCGGACTGAGCGCGGCTATCGCCCGATCCGGCCAACCGCGATGGCGTCCTCGAGGTCCACGGTCCCGCGGTACAGCGCGCTGCCGATGATAAGGCCGGCGATCCCCGACCCCGCCTCTCCCGCCACCTTCTGAACGTCCGCGAGGTCGGAGACGCCGCCAGACGCGATCACCGGCACGTCTACCGCCTCCGCAAGGTCCATCGTGGCCTCCACGTTCGGGCCGGTGTGCATGCCGTCGCGGCCTATGTCGGTGTAGACGATCGTGCAGGCGCCGAGACCGGCGACATTCGTAGCGAACGGTATCGCGGACATGTCCGTGACGCGCTTCCATCCTTCGGTCGCCACGAACCCGTCGCGCGCGTCGATCCCTACGGCGATGCGCCCCGGCAGCGCCTCGTTGGCCTCTCGGACTAGGTCGGGCGACTCGAACGCCGCCGTGCCGAGGATCAGCCGGGCGATTCCCGCGTCGGCCGCTGCCGCGATCTGCTCCATGCCGCGCAATCCGCCGCCCAGCTGTACCGGGATGGACACGGCCGCTACGACTTTGGCGATGGCGTCGCGGTTCTCCGGCCCCCCGCTGAACGCGCCGTCGAGATCTACCATGTGCAGCCATTCCGCGCCCGCGTCCACCCACCTGCGCGCCATCTCGCTTGGGTCGTCGGAGAAGACCGTCTGCTGTTCCGGGTCGCCCTGCCGCAACCGAACGCACCGTCCGCCTCGTATGTCGATTGCGGGGTAGATCGTCATCGCCTGCTCCAGCTTCCTTGGGGTCGAGTCGGCGCCGCCGCGCGTAGACGAGGCGTCACGCCATGTCTTAAGAGGGGCCGCGTCAATCATGCGACCGCCTGTTATCGGAATCACCTGCCAGTTCGACGCGGACGCCGGGAACCGATCGGCCTCCCTCATGAACGGCACGCACCGCATGCCGGACGCGTACCCGCACGCCGTCCGTGTGGCTGGAGGCATCCCAATGCTACTTCCGACGACGACGGATGCCGACACGATCCGCGCGTACGCGGGGACTATAGATGGCCTCATCCTCTCGGGAGGCGGGGACATCGCTCCCGAGTTCATGCGCGCTGAGCCCGAGCCCGGTCTGGGCCCCGTGGACCCTATCCGAGACGAATTCGAGATTGCCCTCACCCGCGCGGCGCTCGAGCTGGACGCTCCCCTGCTGGCCATATGCAAGGGCATCCAACTGCTCAACGTGGCGATGGGCGGCAGCGTCATCCAGGATCTCGACCCGTCACGACCCGGCGCCGTGCAGCACTCCCAGAGGGCTCCCGGTTGGCACGGCACGCACACGGTCAATATCGACCCGGAGTCGCGGCTGGCGCGAGTCGTGGGCGCGACGAGCGTTCGGACGAACTCGTTCCACCATCAAGCCAACGGCGCGCTGGGCGACGGACTCGTCGTCTCCGCAAGGGCCACGGACGACGTCATTGAGGCGGTCGAGGGCGCCGGCGACGTGTTCATGTTGGGCGTGCAGTTCCACCCGGAGATGATGGTGGACGCCTCCCCCGAGATGGCGGCTCTGTTCGGGGGCCTCGTCCAGGCCTGTCGCGCGCGGGCGTCAGCGGACTAGGTCTTGTAGAACTCCACGCCGGTGCCCGCCATGTCCGCCACTCGGTCGATGAGCGCCACGCGCTCGTCGTGCGACATCCCGTCAAAGCTGCGCGCGAGGTCGACCTTCTCCTGCATGTGCGCCGGCTCGTTAGGCCCGGTGATTAGCACCGTGATGGGAAGCGACCACGCGAAGTGGAGGGCCTGCTGGATGGACACGCGATCCGGGACGACCTTCGGCCGGTCGCCGTGCTGAAAGTGCTCTGAGCCGCCGAAGAAGCCGCCGTTCCCAAGCGTCTTCATCGCGAGAACGGCTACGCCCTGGTCGACCACCGAGGGCATGACGTGCTCTATGAAGCTCTCGTACGACGGGTCGGCGACGTTGACGGGCATCTGGCAGGCCTGGAACGCGCCCGCAGGCGCCGCCTCGAGCATCCGTCGGTGTGCCGACGGCGAGGAGTGACCCGTGAATCCGATGTGCCGGACCTTCCCTGCCTCACGCGCGCCGAGAGCGACGTCTAGGACGCCGCCCGCGAGTCGCGCGTCCACGTCCTCTGGCGTTGTGATGGCGTGTATCTGCCACAGGTCCAGCATGTCGGTGTCGAGACGCCGCAGCGTGCCCTCGAGGTGCTTCTGGGCCTGCTCGCCCGACTTCGCGGTTGTCTTGGACATGAGGAACGAGACGTCGCGGTACTTGGGGACGAGGTGGCGACCCAGGATGCGTTCGCTGCCTCCACCCTGATAGCTCTCTGCGGTGTCGAAGAACCTGACGCCACCCTCGATGGCAAGTTCTATCGTCTCGACCGCGTCGCGCTCAGCCATCCTGCCGACGTGCGCGCCGCCCAGGCCCAGCATGGTGACCGATTCGCCGGTCGCCCCGAACGCGCGCGCCGGGAGCAACTCTCCCAGCCGGTCGCGCGCGGGCGCCGCATCCGCGCGCGCGCCGCGTGGATGCACCATGCCCAGGGCGCCAAGGCCGGCCAGATGCGTGAGGAACGATCGTCTGTTCACCTCGTCTCCTTCCGTAACACGGAGCTGTGTGATTATGGGCGCGCCCGTGGCCAGTGGCAAGCCAGGCAGCTGCCGTACGGAAGGTGCAACACCTACGCCGCGCGACGCGTCATCCATATTGCCGGCGAGTTGCGTTCACGGCATGGGGGATACACGATGGACTTGCGCAAACAGGCGGGGGCGTTCCTGGCCGCGGCGCTCTGCGCGGTGACGACGCCCGCCGTCGCTGCTGACGGCTCCGATGCCGACGTGGCCGGCGCCAGGCCGGCGGGTCTGGCGGGGATGTCGAGCGCCGTCGTGGACCGTGGCGCAGCGGTCTTCGGCAACCCTTCGCTGCTCCCAGACCTCGACACGGACGGCGCGCTGCTGGACGCTGGCGCGGGCGCGCTTGCTGGCACGCTGTTGCTCGGCCGCGCGGGCGCGCTCGGGGTCGGCGCGCTTGATCTGAACCGCGACGACAGATTCCTTATAGAAGAGCCGTGGAACCCTGTCGGGACATTCCGCACAGGCGCCAACCGGGCGACGGTGGCGTACGGCGTTCGTCCCTACGCTCGCATGGCCCTGGGGGCCACGGTCGACGGCTGGCGCTCCGCCGACGGCGAGTGGACTCCGGGCAACACAGTGGGCCTCTCGCTCACCCCAACGAGGGTGTTTCGGATTGGCGGGCAGGCGCGGTTCCGACAGGACGACGAATGGCGCTGGAGCGTAGGCGCGGCGTGGACGCCCCTTCCGCAGGTCCAGCTCCGGGCGGAGCTAGAGGCCGACGCGTACGTAGTAGGCGTAGAGTCCGCCTGGCGGCGCTTCTCGGCGCGCGCCGGCCTGCGGTCTTCGACGGCAGCTCTTGGGCCGAGCGAGACGGGCGCCTACGGCGTGTCGCTGAACGTCACTCCGAGCTCCGCCATACACTACGCGTACCAGTTCGACACGGAGAGGTACTCAAAGGGCACGCACTCCCTGTCGTTCGATTTGCCCTTCTGGCCTGCGGCGCGGCCCGCTTCCGCCACGGCCGCCACCCGTGACGCTGGTGGGAGCTCGACGCGGGGCAGCGTTACGCCCCGGCGCGAGGAGGGGCCGCCCCGAGCCGCGGCGCCCAGGCCAGCGCCAGGGGCGCCCGCGCCGCAGCGCCTCGTGACCTCAGCCATCGACAAGACGCCTGACATACCCGGCGACGCCCGACGCTCTCTGCGCGCGCTCATTGAGCATCACGCGGAGAAATACGGTGTCGAGACGCCGCTCATACTGTCCGTCATGCGCGCGGAGTCGGGCTTCGATCCAGCGGCGATCTCGAGCTCCAAGGCCGTGGGTCTGTTCCAGCTCCTGCCTCCCGCGGCGCGTGACATGGGTATCGACCTACCCGCGTCGGACGTGCTGGATCGACGGCGCGACGGCCGCTTCCATCCCATACGCAATGCCGACGCCGGCATCCGCTACATGGCGCACCTACTACAGCGGTTCGACTGGAACTACGTGCTCGCGGTGTCGGCGTACAACGCCGGGCCGGGGAACGTCAATGGCGCCGTGCCCCGTCGGCGGGAGACAGAGCGGCACGTGGGCAAGGTGCTGAACTACTACTATCGCTACCGGAACGACCCGGCCGAGCTCGCGTCCGCGTGGCGACAGATCGAGGCGATTGACGTCCCCAACTGACGCGACTACGGGAACAGCGTGTACATGTTCCGGCCCGTCAGCACGCCGACGAGGCTCCACAGGCTGCCGGCGATGAACTGTCCGAAAACCATGCCCAGGAAGATGGGCAACGCGCGGCGGTACGAGCCGAGACCGCCCGCGCTAAAAAGAACGCGCTTGGATAGCCAACCCAGGAAGATCGAGAACCACATCCAACCCATCGCCCACCCGTACCCCGCCGCGTACCCGACCGGGTAGAGCGGGAACCACAGGAACTGACGCTTGAGCGCCGCCAGGACGAACGTGAACACGAAACCGAACACGACGCGATAGATGTTGGGCAGGTCCGGGTCGCGAGGGTTCGTCATCCACGAGGCGAGAGTTCCGAACTCGCCTACTCCCCACACCGAGAAGCGGTACCTGTAGTACAGCACGATGTGCGCGCCAATGGCCACGAACGCCCCGACGACGCTCGCGACGATCATCGCGACGACGAGGCGATTGGCGCGCATGCGCAGCGCGCTACCGATCTTGAACGCCTCCAACTGGTGAGGCATGGGGTGGCAGCGGTACCCGTACGAGAGCCACGCGAGCAGCCGCGTGATCGTGAGGTTGCGCCCGCCAAACGGGCGTGTGCCGGCGAACATCACCATCAGTTCGTCGGGGCGCGACCCGTGCAGCTCGTGCGTTGGCGGCCCGACCTCCGCGCGCATGCGCGTCATGCCGATGCACAGCAGCATGTAGATGCCCATGTACAACGAGCTGACCCACAACGACATGCCCGCCAGACGCAGGAACCCGAGGAGCGCGGGCGCGCCAGCGATGATCCCTAGGACCGCGAGGCGGTTGAGCCTGTCGTCCGGTTGCGGTTCCCCTTCGCGCCGACCAAGCGCGCGGCTGACGACGCCGCCGATGTGGTGTCGGCCCGACCAGAGCGCGAGGAGCGCGATGGCTACCCACGCCCCCGACCGCAAGTCGCCCGCCCAGCCATCCCCCGCTGGCACGCCCATCGCCGTCAGGGCGACAAAGTGCGCCTTGTACAGGAGGTAGAAGACCCACAGCGAGAACGACAGGTCCAGCGGCATGATGTAGCCGAGGCCCATCGCGAACGGATAGACGTACACGTTCAGTCCGCCCATGCCGCTCCAGGGTTTCTCGCGGAAGAACGCGCCGAGTGGGTACTTCAGTTGGAGGTGCGGTATCGCGGGATACAGGTAATGCAGTCCAGACAGAACCTCGAGCCCGAATGCCACGAGGAATCCCGCCCACATGAGCCGGTTCGTGAGGAAGCCGTGGGTGTCGCCGATGACCTCGATGGGCATCTGCGCGATCGGGTAGTTGAGTCGCTCGTGCTCGGTCCACTGCCTACGCACCACGACGTTGATGCAGAGCATCACGAAGAGCAGTAGGATGATGAAGCCGCTCCACGCGAAGAACGGCGCCGCCCACGCGCGCACGTTGCGCTCTGTCCAGAATGGCTCGTCGCCTTCGTAATACCCGACGAGGACGTCGGCGTCCAGGACGGTCAACCAACTCGGCAAGTGGCCGCCGAAGAGCGTGAGCCACTCGTTCTCGGGCGTCGCGCGCCCCACGCCGTGCGCCATCGCTGGCACGAGTTGTCGCACGATGTCGTGGCCCGCAAGCGCCGTCGCGACGCTGATCATGACGTAGATGGTCGCGATCTCGGCGTCCGTGAAGGCGACGCGCGGCACGTAGCGCCGCAACGCCGTGTTCACGAGCAAGAGGCTGAACAGCGTAGCGAGGACGGTCGGGAAGAACGAGAAGTCGGTCAGCTCGTAGACGACGCGGTTCTCGGCCGACACGATCCAGTAGCAGTCGAGAAGCGTGAGGAGAGAACCCACACACAGGACGCGCGCGAAGAACCGGGCGGAACCGGTATCGTCGTCACCGCGCGCGCGCTTCCGTATGGGCTCTGACTGCATTGCTCACCGATGGACGGGCTGGCTGCGCCTAGTATACCTCAGTCGCCCGACACGGGCTACGGTACGACCCCCGATGTAGAGGAGACAGGGCCGTGACGGCACGGAGTGACGCGGTCGGGTTCGTCGGACTTGGGTCTATGGGTGGCGCCATGGCGGGCACGCTCCTGCGCAGCGGCCACGACGTGGTCGGGTACGACACGGCGGACGACAGAATGGCGGCCGCCGTCGATGAGGGCGCCACGGCCGCGGCCAGTGCGGCGGATGTCGTCGCTAAATGCCGGCTGACACTCGTCAGTCTACGCAGCTCGGAGGTGTTCGTGGACGTCGCCGAGAACCAGCTCCTTGGGTCGGTCGGCGGCGGTTCCATCGTCGTCGACCTAGGGACGACAGAGGCGCCGGAGAGCCGAAGACTTGCCGCGGCGTTCGCCACGCGTGGCGCGCGCCTGCTGGACGTTCCCGTGAGCGGCGGCCCGGGCGGGTCGTCGACCGGAACGCTGCACATGTTCGCGGGCGGAGACGCAGACGCCTTCGAGACTGCCCGCCCTGTGCTGGAGACGCTCGGAGCCGACGGCAAGGTGGTGTATTGCGGCCCGTCGGGGGCAGGGCAGGTCGTCAAAGCCGTGAATCAGTTGGCGATGGGTCTAGGGCTCGCGGCGTACGTCGAGGCGATGGCCTTCGGAGTCCGATCCGGCGTCGATCCAGAAGCGATACTCCAAGCCGTCGGCGGGTCGGGTGGGTTCCGCGGGCAGTTCGCCAACGTGGCGCGTAGCGTCGCGGCCAGTGACTCGCCGGCCTTCTACGTTAAGTTCCCGGAGCTGGGCTACTTCCTGAGGGAGGCGGACGAAGCGGGCATCGCGACGCCGTTGACCCGCGCGCTCTTCGATTTCCTCGACCCAGCGGAACGCACCACCGAGGACAACATGGGCAGGCCGATCCCGTCTTTCTGGCGCGAGCTCATGGAGAGGTAGCAGGCGCGGTTACTCCGGCGCCGGCCAGTCGAGATGCTTGTGGAGGAACGCGAACGTGCCGTCGCCGTTGATCGTGTGCGGGCCGTCGAAGAACTCGATCTCAACACGGTCGGCGATACCCAACTCGACGTAGCGGCGCCGCGTCCTCGCGAACTCGTAGGCGACCCACTCGTCCGGCGCGACGCCGTCGTGGTGCCCTCGCTCGACCATGAACGGCCTCGGGCAGATGAGCCAACTCATCTCGGCGTAGTTGAACGTGTTCGCGAGATCGAACTCGAACATCTCGTACTCACCTGTAACCATGTAGCTGTACGGACTGCGGGAGGACGTGTTCTTCCACACCCACTCGTTGTAGTCCGCCGAACAGATGGACAGGCAGTATCCCTCGAGCAGGGCAGGCACGCGCATCGCCGTCTTGCCGCCGTAGCTGAGACCGTAGAAGGCGATCCGGTCGGCGTCCACGTACGGCAGGCCGGCCAGCCATTCGATGATCCGCTCGTGCTGCCGTGTGATGAGCGAGAAGAGCGAGAGGCCGAGCGGGTTGGCCTTGCGCTGCAAGCTGCGGAAGTCGTCCTCGCCGATGTACGGATTCTGCGGAGAGAACGTGATGAATCCACGCTCCGCCAGACGGCACGCGTACTGGTGGTACGCGTCGTTCTGCACATTTGGATCGGCAAGATCCCGGGGACGTCCCTCCAGACCATGCTGGCAGACGACGACCGGCCGCGGCGCCGAGCCTTCGACCCCATGCGGCAGGAGGAGAATGCCCTGGGCGAAGACGTCCGGGTACACATCCAACCGCACTTCGTATCCTGTGTACGCGGGCGTCTCGCAGTAGCGTCGCGCGCGAGCGTTTGGCGGGAGCGTCGCTGACGGCAGCTTCCCGATCAGGTCGGCCCACATGCGCTCTCTGTACTCCGCGCAACTGGCGCGCCAAGTGGTCTCGTCCGTTGCGTCCGCCCCGGCCCAATACACCTTGCGCGCGTACTCAGACTCGCGCATGACGGCCTGCGTGTCCTCGACCAGTTCGGCGAATTGCTTCCCGGCGCGTTCGTCGGCGTCGCTCGCGTTCCTGACAAGGCTGGGCAGCGACGGCGTCGCGGGCTCCGTGACGGCCAGGCGTCGCAGAACGTCCGCGCGGAACGCCGCGTCGCACGCCTCCTCTCCCTCATGTGCCTTGAGGTAGGCCGCGTCCGCGGCGAGCTGCCGCGCGCGATCTGCTTCGGCCTGCACGCTGCCGGTGTCAGGCGTTGCGATGACGCCCGGCGCCGCCCCGCCGCGGCCGTCGCGCGCAATGGGCGGCCCGTCCGCGTCGGGATGCGGCGCCGTCTCTATGAGCAGCGCCCGCGGCGCCACGAGGGCCGCGAGCTCTGCGTCTCCATGCTCTCGGAGCAGGCCGAAGACGTTGCGGTATATGGGCTGCCGCCAGAGGGCCTCGCGCGGGCCGAAGTATCCCGACACTCCGGTTAGCGCGAAGCGTTTGTCCAGGGCCGAGGCGCAGAGCGCCAGGCAGCCTCCCTCTCCGTACCCCAACAGCGACATAGGCGCCTCGTCGAAGTCGGCGGCGAAGGCGTCCGCCGCGGCGAGCACCTTCTGGACCTCGTAGCCGATGATATGGCGACCCACCTCGAACGCGGCGCGGTACACGAACTCGCGGTGCGGCTGGTTCGTCATCCTCACCCCGGCGATGCCCGAGTGGGTGTCGTCGCGGTTCACCAGGCATGGCATGAGAACGCGGCGCCCCGCCCCCGCGAGCGACGCGCACAGCGTGGCGAGACCGTGCCGCGAGCCGTCGAGGCCGAGCGCGGCCTCGGGCGTCGTGTCGCAGTCGGGGAGAACGACGACGTTCCCGCAGGCGGCGCCGTCCGGCAGACACAGCAACCCGGCGCCAGTGACATTCCGAAGCACCGGCCAACGGACCTCGACGATGCTGTACCCATCGCCCGCCCCGACCGCGCCGGCGGACCCGACAGGGGTGATGGTCTCGAACCGCGAGGGCAACCGGTCGTCCACGACCCCGAGCATCCGACGCAGGCTGGCGCGCAGAACATCCGCGTCGAGCGTAGAGAGGCCGGAGCGTCGGGCCGCCGCGGAGGCGGTCTCCGCGTCGAGGAAGCGATGCATGCCGGCCACCATGTCTGCGGCGTGGTCCAGGTCCGCGGCGAGCGGCCCGGCGTCGGCGAGACGGGGGTCAGGGTCGGGCGCCATGTCACGCCTCTCGTGTGTAGTGCGCGACCACGGCGCACGTGCAGATCCTCAGCGTCGAGGTCGTCCTCCAGCTTCGCTTCCGACAAGCGCCAGTCGCTCAGCGTCGCCATTCCGCACGTCACCGCGGACCCGGGGAATCGGGCCCGACACCTGTCGATGGCGCTCGGAGCGATGTCGAAGGCCGTGACGCCGAAACCCAAGCCGGCGAGACACTCCGCGTCGTCGCCCAGGCCGCAGCCGATCTGTAACGCTCGCTTACCAGCGCCGGCGGCCAAATGCTCGGCCGCGAGGCGACCGGCTAAGCGACGGTCCTTCCGTGGCTGCATCTGGCATCCTGCTGTTGGAACGCGTTCAGTCGTGCGAGGGCGTGGGGTACTCGGCCCGACACACCGTGTGGATGCCACCGCGTATGTTATAGTCGGTCTCGACGACTAGGCGCTTGGGCTCCAGCGCCGCTGCGAGGTCGCGGAGCAGCCGATCGGTCGCGTGCTCCTGATAGATGCCCACGTTGCGGTACGACATCAGGTAGTACTTCAGCGACTTCAGCTCGACGCACCGGCCGGCTGGCACGTACGTGATCGTGAGGGTCGCGATGTCGGGCAGGCCGGAGAACGGGCACACGGCGCTGAACTCGTCGGTGTCGCACCGGATCTCCTGCTCGACGCCGTCGTATGGGAAAGTCTCCAGCAGATCCGGGCGCAACGCATCCTGCCCGTCGAATGAGAACTGCAGACCCTCTGCTTCGGGCATGTCACCTCCGGTTGCGCTAGCGTTGCTTGATGCGGCCCCACGTCGTAGTGAGCCGCGCCGCGGCTGACACGGCGCGGGGAGCGCCGCGGCCGCCCGTCGGGACGTTTGGGCCGCGCACCTCGAAGTCGTCGAACTCCGCCTCCGCGTCGGACACGACCATCCCAACGACTCCCGACCCGAACGGGCCCGTGGACGCGATCGTCATCTCTGACCCTCCGTCGACACGAAAGGTGATCGTCTCTGTCCTCTCTTCGGTTCGGACGGACGCCTCGAGTTCGTACCACACGTCCTCCGCCACAGGGAACGGGAATGGCATCGCCTGCCACTGCGCGTCCGTCCCTCGGATGATGAGCGCCTCGGCGGTCTGTAGCTGGAGGAGACACAGGTAGCGCTCGCCCTCGAACCCGTGGTCGTAGAGCGCCACGCCAAAACGTGTCTCGTCGTCACCACCCTTTGTTCCGGTCAAGCGCGCGCGCACGCGGACGGAGTAGTTCGTCCAGTCCTCCGCGGCGCCGTCGGCTGGCTTGAGGAGGAGCAGGCTGAAAAAGTCCGGCTCGAAGATCTCACCGACGACGACGCCGTTCTTCGGCTTCCATGACTCGACGTTCCGGTCGAGGTTGAAGATCTCCCAGTCCGGCAACGCCGCGAGCGAGAAGTCGTCGTGCCACACGCCGGCCGACGCGGTGAGCGCGGCGAGCGACAGCATCGCGGCGCACCCGGCCCGCCGAAGCGCCGACGCGCGGCCGGCGTACCTCCGCGCCAAGATGTGCGGAGCCGTCCTGCTCTCCCCGCGGCCGCGACCCAGATCCCCGCGCGCGGGTGGCCGGCGCCGCAGTATCGCGGGGCACACCCAAAATCGGCTGACCTTTACCCTAGACGGCATGATCCGGACCCGCCTTCTGATAATCTATTCGCCGTATCAACCTGCGCTCGCGTCGGCCGCTGTCGGGAGTCGATCCGGAGTCGAGACGGAATCTGCGCGGGCCAATTTCTGATAATCTGTTCGCGGTCTCATTTCGGCGTGGGGCAAGGGCTTCTCGCGTGGCCGGCCCAGCGCAACTTCCGATAATAGGCATTATGTAATACTCGGCACAAGACCTACGGCGCGCGTCATCACAGCCTACGCAACACCGCCAAACGCAGTCAAGACGCGGTTCCGGTGTGGGTATCAGGTGGCGACCACCACCGAGACCATCCTGCCGGCGCCTCCGCCGTCCCGCCGGTGCGAAAAGAAGCGGATCTCATCGCAACTTGTGCACAGCTTCTCCGTCCAGATGGCGCCCGACGGCACGTCGGCCTCGTGCAGCGCGCGCTCGGTCGCGGACCACAGGTCGAGTTGCCGGCCTGACGCGACGTCGGCTCCGAAGCGGCCACGGAACGCGCCGGCGATCTCCGAACTCACCTCGTAGCAGCATGGGCCGATGGACGGGCCGATCACAACGCGGCAACTGGATGGGTCGGCCGCGAATTCGCTCGACATCACTTCCACCGCGTTTGCGACGATGCCGTCGTACAGACCGACGCGGCCGGCGTGGACGGCAGCTACCGCCCGCTGCTCTCTCGCCCACAGGAGGACCGGCACGCAGTCCGCGGTCATGACGCCCACAGCGAGACCGCTCGAGTTGGTCACGAGCCCATCCGCGGCAGGCGCGCGCGCAGATGCGTCGAGAGCGCCTCCGCCGGTCGTAACCGCTCGCACCCTCGTAGAGTGCGTCTGGTTGCAGAGGGCAACCTGGCTAGCGGCCAGGCCGTTGGCGGCGAGGAGCCGTGCGCGGTTCTCCGTGACCGCGCTGTCGTCGTCGCCGACGTGACGCCCGATGTTGAGCGAGGCGTGGGAGCCCTCGCTGACTCCGCCGCTGCGCGTGCTGGTAAACGCTCGCGGCCCGACGCGGTCGGGGTCGTCGGGCCACCTGTGGTGGACGGCGAGGGTGTCACTCATTCCCAGGCGCTGCCTCCTGCCAGGCGCCGAGGTCGTTCGCGCCGAAGCCAAGAACCGCGGCGCCGAGGGCCTCCGCCAGCGCGCGCTGTCCGGCGGACGACGCGAGGCGCGCCTGCTCCTGCCGATTCGTGAGGAAGCCCAATTCGACGAGCACCGCCGGCATGGCGCTGAAGAACAATACATAGAACGGCCCCCGCCGGACATCACGGTCCTCGACGCGCGCAGCCGTCACGAGCTCGTCCTGGACCCGGGCCGCGAACTGCTCGGTTAGGTCCGCCATCGCGCGCTTCCGCATGTCCGCGAAGATGAAGTCCAGGCTGAAGTCCTTGCCAAGGTTCTCTCGCCTGGCGATGCGGGCGGCGCGCGCGTCGGTCGCCGTGGTGTTGTACACGTAGGTCTCCGCGCCGACTGCGTGCACGTTGGGCGCCGAGTTGCAGTGGATGCTGACGAAGACGCTCGGCCCCCGGTTCGGCGGACCCGCGACGTAGTCGTTCGCCACCTGGCTGCGTTCGTCCAGCGTGAGATACGTGTCATCCTCGCGAGTCATCCTGATCGCCGTGTCGCTGCGTTCCCGAAGGTAGTCGCGCAGCATGAGAGCGACCGCGAGGGTGACGTCCTTCTCGCGCACGCCCCAGCGGTTCACGGCGCCGGGATCCTTGCCGCCATGGCCCGCGTCGATGACGATCGACCCAAGCGATGACGACGGCGGGACGCTATCCTGCGCGACCGCGAGGCGCGCGAGCCCTGCGGACGTCATTACGGCGAAGGCAGCTAGGAGAGAAGTCAGGCGCATGGCGTCCCGCAACCAGTTACGGGTTCAGCACGCGCCTCATCTGGCGGACGGCCTGCCGAATCCGGTTCTCGTTCTCGACCAGCGCGATGCGCACGAAGCCCTCCCCGTGGGCGCCGAACCCAACCCCGGGAGACACGCACACGTCGGCCTCCTCCAGCATCTTCGTCGCGAACGCCATGGAGCCCGCCTCGCGGTGGGCCTCTGGCAGCGGCGCCCACGCGAAGATCGTCGCCTTCGGCGCCGGGATGCCCCACCCGATGCGCCCCATGCTCTCGACCAGCACATCCCTGCGAGTGCGGTACGTGTCCACCGTCTCCTTAAGGATGTGTTCCTCCGTGCGCAACGCCATGATGGCGGCGATCTGCACCGGCGCGAAGATGCCGTAGTCGTAGTAGCTCTTGATGCGCGACAGGGCCGACAGGATGTCGCGGTTGCCCACGGCGAACCCGATGCGCCACCCCGCCATGCTGTGCGACTTCGACAGCGAGTAGAACTCGACGGCGATGTCCTTCGCTCCCTGCACCTGCAAGATGCTCGGGGCGACATAGCCATCGTACGCCAGGTCGGCGTACGCGAGGTCGTGCACGACCATGATGTTGTGCCGCTTGGCGTAGTGGATCACCTCTTCGAAGAACGCGAGATCCACCACGGCGCCGGTCGGGTTGTGCGGGAAGCTGAGGATGAGGACTTTCGGCTTTGGGTAGATGTCCTGCACGATCGTCGCGAGGTCGGGGATGAAGTCGTTCTCTTCGCGCAGCGGCACGCTGATGACGCTGCCGCCGGCGGTAATGACGCTGTACATGTGGATCGGGTACGTCGGGTCTGGGATCATCGCCACGTCGCCGTCGTCGATGATGCCCAACGCGAGCAGGCTGAGACCCTCCTTCGTGCCGATCACCGCGACCGCCTCGTGCTCGGGGTCGAGGTGCACGTCGAACCGTCTCTCGTAGTGGTAGCAGATTTCGCGGCGTAGGTTGTAGACGCCCTTCGACTGCGAGTAGCGGTGGTTGCGTTGGTCCTGCGCCGCCTCGCACAGCTTGTCGATGACGTGTTGCGGCGTCCTCAGGTCGGGGTTGCCCATCCCCAGGTCGATGACATCCGCCCCCTCGCGTCGACGCTCCAAGGTGCGCTGACGCAACGACCCGAGCATGTAGGTGGGGAGACGCTTCAGCCTCTTCGACGCAACATCCATCGTCCTACCGCCATTTCCTATGCCGCGCTGCTGTCGTCTGGCAGCAGCAGTATCGGTATCCCGTCCCTAACCTCGAACTCCAGGTTGTCCGCGTCGCAGCGAACCGTGTCGAGTTCCCACGTCAAGGAGCCCCGACAGCGCGGGCACGCCGCTATCTCGCGCAGGTCCGCTGGGTCGCCCGCGCGGCCGCCGCCTCGGGCGAGGGCCTCTTTGACACGGGCGCGCAACCCGTCGGGCATGCGCGTCCAGATCGCCGACTGCGCCTGCGACAGCAGGCCGGGCGTCGCTCTCCCGTCTAGCAGCGCGCTGACGACCGCCTCATCGTCGAGGTCGAACACATGGTCAGCCGCGTCGCGTATCTCATACTCGATTTCGCCACGCCACTCGTGCTGCACCAGGAACAGATGGTGGTACCGGCGGTGCAGCGCCATGAAGTCCGCGTCGGTCGCGCCCATCTCGTGGAACAGCCTCCCGAACGGGCCCGAGGCCGTCTTCCTCCTGAGAACGAGTCGGCCATCAACGCGGTTCACGAGCCAGTGATGATATTCCCATCCATAGAGGTGTTCGCCGACCTCAGAAGGCGTCTCGATGTAGCCAGCGCGCGCGACGCGCTGCAGTTCGGCGATGAACCGCTCGGCGTCCCGGGCGTGTTCGAGAACGTGACAGCAAATCACGTAGTCGAACGCGCCGTCCTTAAAGGGCAGCGCCTCCGCGTCGCCGACTACGAACGGGCGATCCGTGACGATGCCGCCGCCGCGCTCCGTGTCGTCAAGGAGGTACTTGTCGCAGAGAACGTCCGCCCGAACCTTCGGGTTGTGCCCGCTACCGATCTCGAGCACGAGGTCGTTCGGGGCGATGTTCACGGCGCTTCCTCACGGGGCGGGTTGGAAACGATGGTACCGTCCGCGCGCGGCCGATTCAATCTCCGGCGCCTATCCCGCGGCGACCGCGCGCTCGTCGCGGATGCCTGTGTCTACACCGTCAAACGTGTTGTCGACGCACGTGATTTCGCTCACATCGTCACGCACGCGGATGCCACAAGCCATCCCAGCCTCTCCGGCCTCGAAGCGGTTGCGCGCTACGACCACGCCTCGAACGCGTGAGTCGACGTCCACTCCGATGGGCGCGCTGCCGATGGTGTTCTCCTCGACGACGTTTCGATGAGGGCCGCGCGCGGCGGGTTCCTCGGGCCGGAAGTAGATCCCCGTGCGGCCGCAGTCGCGGATCGTGTTGCGGCGCATTACGTTTTCCGTGTCCCGGTGTCCTATGCTCACGCCGTGGGCGCCGATGCGCGAGATGTGGTTCCACTCGGCGACGCCGTGGCGCACTCCCCAGCACCAGAAGAGCCCGATGTTGCAGTCCCGCACGGTGTTGCGACGGATCACGGGACGCTGCGAGCCGCTGCCCGGATGCAGGCCCAGGTTCGCGTGTCCTTCGCTGACGCAGTCCTCGACCGTCACGTCGTCGCACACCTGCCATGAGACGCCGTCGCCGTTGTTGTTCATCGCGCGCACGCCCGATATGCGGACGTTCTGGCAGTCCTGGAGGAAGATGCAGCCGCCGTAATTGCCGTCCAGCATGGCGTTCTCGCCGCGATTGCCGTCGAGAGTCAGGTTCTCTATGGCGATGTCGCGCTCCCAGTTTGCCGTGAGCAGCGGGTGCAGCGTCGATGCGGTCGCCTCGCGCGTGGTCCAGAAGTTGGCTCGCGCCTGGTTGTGCGGCGTCCTCACAAGCCGCGCGCGCTTCCCATCGACGCTCGCGAGGGTGAATTTCATGACCGAGCGCCCGTCGCCGTGGGCGTGGCGCGCCTGGAGGACCACCCCGCCACCAACCTCGAAACCTGTCGGATCCGCCAACTCCACATGTTCGTGGTACCAGTCGGTGTCGTCAGTAAGAGAGGCTGTCACGGACGGCGCCTTGCGCAGCACGGTGGCGTGGCCCTGCCCAACGAACCGCACGCCCGACCGCAGGTGGACGGCATTGCCGAGCGTGTATTCGCCCGCGGCCAGTTCAACAACGCCGCCTCCCGCGCCGGCGACGTAGTCGACGGCCGCCTGGAGGGCGAAGTGTGTGCGGCCCACGTAGTGCCCACGTTCGGGGCCGACAGTGACCCGAAGCTGGTCGCCCTCTGCTCGCCGCGGACCTCTCATATGTAAGCTCCCTGTCGTACACCGTGTAAGGACTATATTGTGACGCCCGGCGCTACTACTGGTTCTCTTACCGTGAAACAGTTATCGGAAGTTAGTCGCTGCTCAATGCTGGAGTCTCGTAGAGGTAGAGCAACAGTGCCGTAAGGCTGTACCCATCCATCATATCACCCGTGTGGATGAGTTGCCGCACTTCCTCGGCGGGCGCCCATCGCGCCGACGCCACTTCGTCCTCGTCGGGCTCGCCGACCCGGTCGGTGGCCGTGCAGAACACGACGTGGAAGACCTGGTTAGAGATGCCGTTGGAGGGGTAGTACGTGTAGACGTGTCGGTGGCCGGCGGATTCGTAGCCCGTCTCCTCAACGACCTCCCGAGCCGCTGCGGTAAGAACGTCGTCGCCGTCCTCGATCCTGCCGGCGGGGATCTCCCAGTGCTCCCGGTCCACCGGGTACCGGTGAATGCGTATGAGCAGGATGTCGCCGTCACTGTTCGTCACGACTGCCGCGACGCACTCGCGCGGGAAATCGAGGACGTGGTACTCGGGGAGGACTGTCCCCGACGGCAGCTCGACGCGGTCGCGGTGCAGGTTCAGCCAATCGCTGGTGTAGAGCGTCTCGCGGTGCAGGCGCTTGGGTCGGCCGCTGCTCATTCGCGTCCTACTCCCAACGCGTCGGCGACGCGGTTGACGTAGTTGAACCACGCCGCGATGAGCGTCGCCTGTAGGACCGCGCGGTCGTCGAAGCCGTGGGCGTGGAGCGCCTCTATGTTCGCCCGGCCGAGTTGTGTCGCGTCCACCGTGACATCGTACGCGTAGTCGAGGAGAGCCATGTCCGCCGCTGCAATTGCGGCCTCGCGATAGTCCTCCTTGAGCTGTGCGACCAGGTCGTCGTCGAGCGTCACCTTACGCAGAAACTCCGCGTGGGCGCCTATTCAGTATTCGCACCGATTCGTCGCCGACACCACCGTGGCGATCATCTCCTGCTGCGCCCGAGACAACGGCAGGTCGGGAGACATGAGCTCGCCGAATGTGGCGAACGCGTGGAACATGGCCGATGGCAAGAGGCTGTGCGAGCCGACGATGCCGTCCAGGTCGATGGGGCTGTACTCGGGAGGGTAGAGGGCAGACAGCCGCTTCAGCGCGTCGAGCGTTGGCGCGCCCGCCGATTCCATCCGTTCGGTCTCTATCCACGCCACGCGTTCACTCCTCGCTGTCGGAGCCCTCGGTGAGGATGTCCACGACGGCCGACGCTATGTCATCGGTGTCGGCGTTCTCCGCGATGTCGACCCAACGCACGCGCTGGTCGGAGCGGAACCAGGTGAGCTGCCGCTTCGCGTAGCGGTGGGTGTTGCGCCTGAGCATCTCGAGCGCCTTCTCCTCCGTGTGGACGCCGTCGAGATGGTCCCACAGCTCCGCGTAGCCGAAGCCGCTGAACGCGGGGGCGTCCCGCTGGTACCGCTCACGGAGGCCGCGCACTTCGTCGAGCAGACCGTCCGCCATCATCGCCCTGACGCGGGCGTTCGCGCGCCGGTTGAGCGTCTCGCGGGGTCGTCGCAGCCCGACGATCGTGGCCTCGTTCCGCGCGGCGTCGGCCTCCCATTGCTTCTGGAGGTCCGAAATCGCCTGCCCGGTGATTTCGTACACCTCCAGCGCCCGCACGAGCCGAAGCAGATCGTTGCGGTGTATACGATGCGCTGCCAGGGGATCGATCGTAGTCAGGCGAAGGTGTAGCGCCTCGTTCCCATCGCGCGCGGCTTCGGCGCGCAGACGCTCGCGGATGGCGGGCTGAGCTGGCGGGCCTTCGAACAGGCCGTCGAGTACCGCCCGCAGGTACAGCCCGGCGCCCCCGACGAGCAACGGCCGGCCGCCTCGTCCACGGATGTCCGCGAACGCCGCGTCCGCGACCCGCTGGAACATCGCGGCGGAGTACCTCTCGGTCGGGTCCGCGACATCAATGGCGTGGTGCGGCGCCGCCGCCTGTTCGTCCGCCGTGGGCTTAGCCGTGCCGATGTCTAGTCCGCGGTATATCTGACGCGAGTCGACCGAGACGATTTCGCATCCGAGCGTTCGCGCGACGCGTATGGCGACCGCCGTCTTCCCCACGGCGGTCGGCCCCACGATGGCGGGAATACGCGCGCGAACGCTCGCAGGCATCAGCTTGCGCTATCGTAGACGACCGGGAACACGTCACCCTCGAGGATCTCACCCTCGGGCACTGTCACCCACTCATCCATGACATGCGAGCCGACGGGGTCGTGCCGTATGTGCGCCGGCATGTAGTGCACGGCGATAGCGGGTCGGTCCTGTTCCGATGGGTTTGCCGGGCTCCCGTGCCATGTCAGGCAGTGGTGCAGTTGGCATTCGCCCTTCATCACCTCGGTCGGCACGCGGAAGATGTCCGCGTCCGCCGGCAACTGGTCGGGCTCCCGGTGGAACGGCTCGAACGGCTCGCGCGAACCGATGTACCGCTGTTGATTGCCCCACTTGTGGCTGCCGGGAACCATCCACATGCAGCCGTTCTCCTGGGTCGCGTCCTCCATCGGCACCCACGAGCTGATGAGGTCCGCGGGCTGGATAGTGGGCCACAGCGGATGGTCCTGATGCCAGCCGGTGGGGCCGCCCTTCGTCGGCGGCTTGTACTGAACCTGGTCGTGCCAAATGCGTAGCGTGTCCGTGTCGCAGAGCTGCGCGACAGCTTCGGCAATCACCGGATGCTCCGCGTGCCGCAAATACATGTCGCTCGCCTGCCACATGTTCACGATCTGCACGACGGTGAGCTCCCCCGTCCCGCCCATGCCACGGTTCAAGACGGGCTTGCGCTCTGTCTCGCCGTTCATGACACGGAACATCTCGGCGCGCATTTCCGCGCACTCCTCGTCGCTGTAGATCTTCCCGAGGTTGAGGAATCCCTTAGTGTGGAAGTCCTCAATCTGCTCCTGAGTGAGCATTCCCGCCTCCATGTCCCTGGTGTCGCTCGCGGTCTAGTCGCGGCCTACGTGCGAAACGTGCGTGCCTGGGGCCGCCTCGAAGCTCTTGGCGTGCGCCCCCACGTAGTGACAGATGAAGCTCCGGCGCCACCGGTCGGCGCTTCTGTTCGCGTACGATCCGTGCACCGTCTTCCCATCGAAGAATACCACGTCGCCTGGCGACATGGTGAGGGGAGTCTCGACGGCATCGCTGGGCATGGCGGTCTCGACGGCGACGAAGGACTCCGTCGTGTCGGCGGCCTGCACGGCGAGCATCCCCAGCTTGTGTGTGCCCGGCGCGACCGTCATGCAACCGTTCTCCTCGTCGGACGGCTCGAGCGCCATCCACATGCCGACGAGCGGCTCCGTGGTGATGTACTGCTGATCCTGGTGCAGCCCTTGGCCCCTGCCTCCGGGCGGCTTGAAGTAGAGCATGGACTGCTGAAGCACCGCCTCGTCGTCGATGAGCGCCGCGACGTACTCCATGATCCGCGGGTCGGTCGCCCACTCCTTAGAGGGCACGTCCCAGGCGTGCATGTTGATGAAGCGTGGGTATTTGTGCGTGGGGTCGTCCGGCTGGTCGGTCGTGCCACCGAAGTCACCCGGGCGAGGCCCCTGCGCGCGTAGCTTCATGTAGCGCGCGATCATGTGGCGCGCTTCGTCCGCGGAGAAGAGCTCCCGCGCGACGACGAACCCATGGTCAGCGTAACCGCGCACATCGTCGGGCGTTGCCGGCATACGTCCCCTCCTCCATCCGGTCGCTCCGCGTTGAGCGGCCTCGCCTCGTCACATTGAGCGCCGCATGCTAGGCCGCAACGCGCGCAGCCGCAACAGGCGCCGTCGCTTGCTCGTCCGCGTCGCCGTGCTATACCCTCAGCAGCAGACGGAAGACCGGGCGACACGGGCGGCGATCGCCGCGCCAAGGGAGGCACACGCATGAAGGCTGCACGCGGCCTCGGGCTGATCGCGGGCGTTGGGTTCATCGCCGTCGGCGTCTGGCAGGTGATGATGTACGCCGGGGCGCCGGGATCCAGCAGAGACATCGCCGAGTGGTTCGCATTCATCCACAGGCACGAGATGCTAGGTAAGACGTGGGGCGCGCGCATCGCCGTGACACTATTGGCGATAGCTCCCGTGGGCTGGTGCTGCGACCGCGCGCAGGGCGGATGGGGCGCCGCCGCGCGGTCGTTCCTCTACGTGTGGCTACCGGCAGTCCTGCTGACGAGCGTGCTCCAGACAGTGTCCGTCGAGCGCCTGCGCGCGATGTCCGAGGTGTCGGGCCTGGCCCCAGACGCCGCGAACGCGGTCTTCACGATGTGGTACGCGCTCGTGGAACCCGCCGCCGCGACCACGGCCGTGGTGGGCGCGCTCGGCTTCTGCTTCCTTGTAGCGAGCATCGGCGGCCGCATGCCGATCGTTGGACTCGCAGTTCTGGTTGCCCTACTGCTGCTTACCGTGCTTTCGCTCTCGCCGATGACGGAGGCGATCACTGCCGCCGCGTTTGGCGCCCTACTGGCCTTCGTCTCGCTGGCGGCCGCGCCAGACCCCGAACCCCGCCTGTAGCCCCCCTCGCATCCACGTCGTGGGCGAGGCGGCGCGGCGCCACTGGCGGCTCCTTGCCGCCCCATCGGCGGCGTGACACAATGACGCCGCAGCGATGCAGACACCAGTCCAACGCCACACGAACAGGACGCCACCATGCGCGAAATCATCTCCACCCGGAAGCCAGGGGCGCCCGCTCCGCCGTACTCCCAGGCCGTCAAGGTCGGCAACCTCGTATGGACCGCCGGCATGGCCGCCAACGACGCCGACACGGGCGACCTGCTCCACCCGGGCGACATCTCCAAGCAGACCACGAAGACGCTCGAAAACCTGCAAGCCACCCTCGAGGCGGCGGGCACGTCGCTCGCCAACGCCGTGCGCGTGGGCGCGTTCATCCACGACATTGACGAGTGGCCGATCTTCAACGAGGCCTACAAAGAGTTCTTCCCATCGGACCCACCCGCTCGCACGACGATCGCCGTCTGTGGACTGCCCGAGGGCATGTGCGTCGAAATCGACGTCGTTGCCGTCGTGCCTGACTAAGCTACCGCGCCTCACCGCGCGCGTCGGGAGCCATTGTGAAAGTTCTAGTTACCGGCGCGAGTGGCCGTCTCGCGCCGTTTGTCATTCGTGAACTGCGCGACGACTACGAGATCGTCTTGAGCTCGCGGCGGCGACCCGACGAGGAATTCGCCGACCTCGCATGGGTGCAGGGGGATCTCGCCGACGCCGAACATTGCGCCGACGCAGTCAAGGGCGTGCAGGCGATACAGCATCTCGGGGCACAACCTGGGCCGGTCGACCATCCCAACCAGAAGGAGCGGTCCATCGCGAACGGCGTGCCGCTCGACGCGACGTTCAAGACGAACATGCTCGGGACGTACTACCTTATGCAGGCGTGCGTTGACGAGGGGGTCAAGACTGTCGTGATGGCGGGGAGCAACTGTGCTCTCGGTCACGGCTTCCGCATCAGCGGCGACCCGTTCCCGATCGAGTCGCTCCCCATAGACGAAACGCACCCGTGCCACCCGGAAGACTCTTACAGCTACTCGAAGCGCGCTGGTGAAGATCTGCTCGCAATGTACGCGCGCGCGTACGGCATGCGTTGCCTTACGACGCGTCCCGCTGGCATCACGCCGCCAGAACGTCGCGCAGCCATGCGCGAGAACGCTGGCCCGGCCGGCGGCTGGTCCGATTGGCTATGGTGCTGGGTAGGCAGCGAGGACGTTGCTTCGGCCCATCGCATGCTCATGGAAGCCGCCGACGAGCTGCCACCCTACGCGGCCTACTTCCTGAACGGCAACGACACGACGTCCACGGACCTGTCTCTGGACATCGTGCGCCGGCACAAGCCCGAGCTCCTGCCGGTGGCCGAGGGCCTCGAGGGGCACGACTCGTTCCTCTCGAACGCTAAGCTCCGGGCCGCCGTGGGCTGGGAACACAAGACGTCTTGGAGAGATCCGGAATGAGCGACAAGGTACGCATCGGCGTCGTTGGAACGGGCAGCATCGCGCTCCGTGGCATCCTCCCCCACCTGACGCAGGACGACCTAACCGACCGCCTACAGGTGACGGCGGTCTGCGACCCGGTAGAGGGGCGCGCGGCCGCCGCGGCGGAGAAGTTCGGCGTCCCGCACTCGTACGTCGAGTACGAGGAGTTGCTCGACTCTGGGCACGTCGACGCCGTGTCCATCGCGTCGCCTATCGGGTTCCACTACGAGCAGGGGATGCAGGCGGTCGCGCGTGGTGTGCACCTGCACTTCAACAAGACGATGACGACGACCGTCGCCGAGGCGGACGAACTCATCGAGGCGGCGGAGGCGAAGGGCGTCAAGATCGCGGCGTCGCCCGGCGAGATGCTCCGGCCGATCAACCGGCGTATCCGCGAGCTCATCAAGGAGGGCGCCGTTGGGATCCCCACGTGGGCGCACACTGGCTCCGCGTTCGGCACGTACCACGAGGACGAGCGCGTCCGGCAGGGCGGCGACGTTCTCACGAACATCAACCCCACGTGGTACTACAAGCGTCCCGGCGGCGGCCCCCTGTTCGACATGACCGTCTACGGCCTCCATCGACTTACCGGCATCCTTGGGCCCGCGAAGCGCGTCACCGCCATGTCCGGCGTGCGGGTCGTGGAACGTGAGTTCCGAGGCGAGAAGATCGAGACGGACATGGACGATAACACCCTCATCACCCTCGACTTCGGCGACGCGCTGTTCGCGTTCGTGTACGGCGTGGCCGCGGGTGGCATAGGCCCCGTGTCCGTCTACGGCACGAGCGGCCGGATCGTCGGCGACAAGCTCAACGGCGACGAGATCGACTACCCAGGGCGCGAGGAGATCGAGAATACGCCGGGACAGTCGGAGCTTCCGCACGTCGTGGGCCCGCACCGCGAGATCGAGGAGGCGCACGTCTACGAGGACGTGATGCAACTCGTGGACTGGATCCGCGAGGACAAGCCCACCGTGAGCAACGCGCACCACGCTCGCCACGTCGTGGAGATATTCGACGCCGCATACCGTTCCTCCGAGTCAGGTCAGGCGCAGGACTTGACGTCGACGTTCCCCACGGTCGACTAGACCCGAAGCGGTGGGACAACGCGACGAGCCTACTATCTCCGAGCGACTGGGCGTCGTTGCCCACCTATGCCTGCGCGGCGCGCGCGTCGCGGATGTGGCAGGGGACCACGCGCGCCTGAGTGAATACCTGATACTCGCGGGCATCGCGCGCTCGGTGATCTGCACGGACCTCAACGAGGCGCCCGTCCACAAGGCGCGCGCGAGGCTGGCCGGCGTCGACGGCGCCGAGGTGCGGCAGGGAGACGGCCTCGCCCCTGTGCGTCCTGGCGAGGTCGATGTCGTCTGCATCGCGGGCATCAGTGGACGGCTGATGGCGCGCATCCTCACCGATGGCGAAGCGACGCTTGCCCACGTGTCCCGATTGGTCCTCCAGCCGCTGTGCCACGAGGGCGAGTTGCGCGAGTGGCTCATGCTCAACGGGTGGCGGCTGATCCGGGAGGAGCTCCCCGAGGAACGGGGTCGGCAGTACGACACGCTCGTGGCAGCTCGCGGCGACGGCGCGGCCCCCTACGGGGCGGGCGACCACGCGATGCTGTTGGAGATGGGGCCGTTCTTGAGCGTGCGCCCTACGGATGCCTTCATACGCAAGTGGAGCGGCAAGCTAACGCACCTGCGGGCCGTCGCGGAGGGCCGCCGACGCGCCGGGGACTACGAGCGCGCGCGCGAGGCGGACGCCCAGATCGCGAGGGTGGAGGCCGCCCTGTCTTGTTCGTGACCCGTCGCGGATCTCTCTACCCGCCGGTCGGTCGCATATCGGCTTCGCGGCCGCCTCGGGTGCGCATCACGGCGCGCATCTCCAGCCCGGTGGCCGGCCCTCGGAAGACGGAATCGGCCGACGTGTTGTGGATGACGTAGCAGGCGCGATCTCGGTCACTGTGGTTGTGACCAGAGCGGTGTAGGAGACGGCCGTCGAAGAAGAGACAGCCGCCCGCGGCCATCTCGACCGGGATCTCGTCCATTTCCTCGGCGCCCGGCACTTCCCGGAACTCCTGCTGCAGGTGGTCCGCGTCCGGTAGCACGTGGTCCTGAATGGGCAGTCTGTGACTACCCGGCACGACCCAGAGACACCCGTTGTCCACGTCCGCGTCGTCCAGGGCCATCCAGATGCCGCAGGAGCTCTCCATGTCGTGCGACCGCTGGAAGTACCACAGATCCTGGTGGTAAGGGAACGGGAGGCCGACTCCGCGCGCCTTGAAGATGACGAGTCCGTTGAAGGTGATGACGTCGGGCCCAAGAATGCTCGCGAGGCGCCCGGTGAGGGCCGGATCCCGGCACACATCGGCGTACGTCTCGCTGATGACGTGCGGGCGGAATAGACTGTGGAGGGCGTCCGCGCCGGCCCTGTCCACGTTCCCAGAGGCGACGAGGGCGTTGATCTTCAGGTGGCCTGCAGGGATGTCTGGGTCGAGGCACAGGTCGATCGCGTGTGACTTCAGGCCTTGGGTCGCGTCCCGGCT
Organism: uncultured bacterium; assembly: GCA_964473525.1. GTDB lineage: Bacteria > Poribacteria > WGA-4E. Next base: position 11,566 of record CAYYPK010000020.1, on the reverse strand, counting down.
GTACACGTCCCTGACAACCACATAGCCGCGTTCCTCGAAGTGGGCGCGCTCCGCCGTCGTGAGGGAGGCGCCCCCGTCTGCCGCGTCCATCTGCGTCTCCAACCAGCTACTCTCACTCAACCGCCATTAGGCCGTCGACATCGCCCAACACCTTCGCGGTCGCTTGTACGTACAGGTCCATCGTAGCCGCGTCGTTGGGCGGCCCGATGCCGAACACGTAGAGAGCCGCGTCGATGAACTCCGTGGCTCGCGGGTAGTCCTCGGCGTGGTATTCGACGTCCCTCGCCTCTGGACTCGCCCACGGGTAGCCCTTACCGAAGCCCACGCGGCTCTGGAACACCGTCTGGTTCGGCACCGGCATGCGCTGCCACAGACCCACGTCCATGCCCTCGGCGCGGAGCGCCTTCTCGAGCTTGCCGCGGAGTACAGCGGGGGTGACATCCAGGCCGAGCTCCTCCGGCTGCGCGGTCACGACGTAGTTGTAGTACGTGTGGCGGACGTGATCCGGCTCGAAGGGGGCGGCGATGCCGCTGACGTCCTTCAGGCCTTCCGTGAGGCGGTGGCAGTTGGCGATGCGCGCGTCGTTCATGTCCTCGAGGCGGCGCAGCTGACTCCGAGCGAACGCCTGCCCGAACACATCGCCGCGGTACATCCATCCCATGCCGCGCGCGTTGTACTCCTGCTCGGCGCGCTCGCGGCCGGGCACCACGATCTCGCCCAGGTACTGGAGCGTCTCCGCGCGCCGCCGAATGACGTCGTCGTCCGTGGTGAACAGACCGCCTTCGCTGCCGGTCGTGAGGTTCTTCGACATCTGGGTGCTGAAACCCGCGCACGCGCCCATCGTGCCGCACATGCGGCCGCGGTGCTTCGAGCCGTGCGCCTGCGCCACGTCTTCGATCACCGCAAGACCATGTCGGTCGGCGATGTCGAGGATTGCGTCCATGTCGCACGGCATGCCGTGTATGTGCACGGGCATGATCGCGCGTGTGTGGGACGTGATGGCCGACTTCAACTGCGAGGCGTCCATGCAGTACGTCGCGGGGTCGATGTCCACGAACACCGGGATCGCCTGGTGGTGCAAGACCGCGGCGGCTGACGCCCAGTACGTGTGCGCGGTGGTGATTACCTCGTCACCCGGGCCGATCTCGAGTCCCGCGACACACATGTGCAGGGCGGCGGTGCCGCTGTTGCACGGCACGCAGTGCTTGGCGCCCACGTATTCGGCGAACTCCGACGCGAGACCTGTCGCCTGCGCTTCACGCGCGCCAGCGATTCGGTCGCCAGCGAGCACCTCCGCCACCGCCGCGCGGTCTTGGTCGGTGATCCACGGCCACGGCTTGATCCGACCCTCCGGCACCACCGGCTTGCCGCCGTGCGCCGCCAATTGTGAACCCATCAGGCGCCTCCCTTGCTTGTCCGAGTATGCGCGGCGCCAATATACCACCGCTGGCGCTCTCGCGCGTTGCGGGGCCACCGCCTATCGGGTATACAGGAACACGATCTCCCACCCACGACCGATTCGGAGGCCTCCCGTGAAAGCACTCGTCCTGTCCGGCGCGAACCACGGTTTCGACAGGAGCGCGCCCATCATCCACGACTTTCTCACCGCCTCCGACGGCGTGACGTCCATCCTCACCGACGACGCGGGCGCTCTCGCCAGCTCGGAGCTCGGCGACTATGACGTCGTCGTGCACGGTTCCGGCTTCACGCGGGCGGTGCGCCAGGAGGGTGGGCCCGTCACGTGGGAGTCGGTGCTATCGGACGCGCAGGAGGACGGCCTCTTCGACTTCGTCGCGAGCGGCGGCGGCTTCGTCGGCATCCACGGCACGGCGTGGTGCATCGGTGGACGCGCGGTCGGACTCCTGGGCGGCCATGCAAACTGGCACCCGCCCGGCGACACCTTCACTGTCGACATCGCCGACGGCGACCACGCCATTACGGAGGGCGTCGAGGCGTTCGAGGTGGAGGACGAGATCTACATGAGCGCGTGGGATCCGACGATCAACATACTCGCCACCGCCGAGTGGTCGGGCCGCAACCATCCGCTGGCGTGGACGAAGCCACACGGCGAGGGGCGAGTGTTCTACACCGCTCTCGGGCATGGCCCGGGCACCTTCGAGAGGCCTGCGATGCAGAAGCTGATGACGCAGGGCGTTCTCTGGGCGGGCGGAGGCGCCGCCTAATGCCGGCGTTGCCCAAGGTTCCGTTCTGCGACACCGAGGTCAGCCGGCTGATACTGGGCGACAACCCGCTCTACGGGTACTCGCACTTCAACCGGCTGTTGTCGCAGCACCAGACAGAGTACCACACGCCCGAGCAGGTGCTGGAGACGGTAGCCCGCGCCGAGGAGGTCGGGATCACGGGGTGGCAGATCACGTTCGACGAGCGGTCCTCCTCGGACCTGCAGGCGCACCGCGAGGTGGGTGGCGGTATCGGCTGGTTCTGCCTCAGCACGTCCAAGTGGCTCGACGATCCGTCCGGCATCGCGGACGCCGCCGCTCTCGACCCGTTGGGAATGGCTCCCCACGGCGGCGGCATCGGCGACAGATGCTTCCGCGACGGTCGGCTAGACGAGCTCAAGGACATCCTCAAGCGCATCCGCGACACGGGCAAACGCGTGGGGCTCTCCGTCCACAACCCCGACCTGCTCAAGACGTCGGCCGACGAGGACTGGGACGTAGACTACTACATGACTGGCCTCTACCACTTGCAGGGCGCCGCCCGGGAGTTCGAGGAGAAGTTCGGCCACAGGCCACTCGGCGAGGTGTACCTGCGCGAGCATCGGGACATTATGTGCGCCGTCGTGCGGGGGGTCGACACGCCGTGCATCGCGTTCAAGGCGCTAGCAGCGGGGCGGACGGTCGGGTCCACCGAGCAGATACGCGGCGAGCTCAAGTACGCGCTCGAGCACATCAAGCCGACCGACCCCATCCTGGTGGGTATGTACCAGAAGTTCGGCGACCAGGTAGGCGAGAACGCCGCGATGGTGGCGGACATCTGCGCGGAACTGGACGCGTCCTAGCTAGTCGCCTGGAGGGAGTCGGGCAGGATCTGCATGAGCTCGATGCGGTTGCCGTCAGGATCGGTGACCCAATACTGGATGCAGCCCGAGCGGCCCTTGCGGATGGTGTCAGACGGCTCGTGACCGCGCGCCTCGAGTTCGCGTACGACGGCTTCGAGGTCGTCGACACGGAGACAGGTGTGCGCGTACCCGACGCCCTCAGGCTTTTCGCCCTGGTCGGCCCCGTCGATGGGGAACAGCTCAATGAAGTCGTTCTCCGAGATGCGCAGGTAGACGATCCACGGCTCGCCGTCGTCGTTGTGCATGCGGAACGCCTCGGTCAGGCCCAGCTTGCCGCAGTAGAACTCCAGCGACCGCTCGAGGTTGGCCGTGCAGAAGGCGACGTGACCGATCCCGCTAATCATCCACTGCTCCTAACGTCCGAGGGAACGCCCGCGTGAAGCCAACGAACCTGCTCTTCATCCTATCAGACCAACACCGTCGCGACATGTTGGGCTGCTACGGGAATCCCGTCGTCCGCACGCCCAACCTGGACGGCCTCGCGGCGCGGGGCACGCGCTTCAACGCCGCCTACACGAACTGCCCGATATGCGTGCCGGCGCGTGCGAGCCTCGCGACGGGCCGATACGTGCACCAGATCGGCTACTGGGACAACGCCTTCCCGTATGAGGGCGAGGCTACCGGCTGGGGACACGAGCTACGAGCCGCGGGCCACCGCGTCGACTCCATCGGGAAGCTGCACTTCCGCGGGTATGAGGACGATGACGTCGGCTTCGACGAGACGCACATCCCGCTCAACGTCGTCGACGGCGTGGGCGACGTCATGGGGTGCATACGAGGCGAAGAGATGCCGGTGCGAGATGGGGCGCGGGACAGCATCCTCAACGCCGGGCCGGGCGACTCGACCTACCTCCAGTACGACGCGCGGATAGCGGAGCGCGCGGTGCAGTGGCTCGACGAGGCCGCGACGCGCGACGACGACAAGCCGTGGGTGCTGTTCGTCTCATTCGTCTGTCCGCACCCGCCGTTCGTCGCGCCTCCAGATCTCTACGCACACTACCACGACGCCGACCTGCCGGCGCCCGTGCAACACGCGGCATCCGAGCGGCCCGGCCATCCCATACTGAACCACTTTCGCCGCATCTTCCAGCACGACGAGCCCTACACGCCTGACCAACTACGCGCGGTGACGGCGGCGTACTACGGCACGTCCGAGTACCTGGACCAGCAGGTCGGCAAGGTGGTCGACGCCCTCGCCACGAGCGGCCTGGACGACGCGACGCGAGTCCTCTACACCAGCGACCACGGCGAGAGTCTGGGCAGCCGTGGTCTGTTCGGGAAGTTCACGATGTACGAGGAGTCCGCGGGCGTGCCGCTGATCCTCGCCGGGCCAGACGTTCCGGCGGGAGTCGTGAACGACGACCCGGTGTCCCTCGTGGACTGCCATCAGACCATCGTCGAGAGCATGGGTCGCACCCCCGCGTCGGAGGCCGACCGTCCGGGCCGATCCCTCTGGCCGTTGGCGGCTGGCGACACCCGCGACGGCTACGCGTTCTCCGAGTACCACGCGGTGGGCTCACCGGGCGCCATCTACATGCTCCGGGACCGACGGCACAAGCTCGTGCGCTACGTGGGCGCGCCACCGCAGCTGTTCGACCTCGAAGCCGACCCGCTGGAGGTCAACGACCTCGCGGCTGACCCCGGGAGCGCCCGCGTCCTCGCGGGCCTCGAAGCCGCGCTATCCGACGTCGTCGACCCCGACGCGACGGACGCTCGAGCCAAGTCGGACCAGGCGCGGCTGGTAGAGGCCCACGGCGGGTCGAAAGCCGTCATCGCGCGTGGGACGTTCACCAACTCGCCCGCGCCCGGCGAGACGCCGACGTACCATACTGGCCTTGCGGGCAAGCCCTAAAGTGTCGGCTGCTCGCCGGCCCCACGAGGCTCGACGACCAGGGGAATCACCGCGGATGGCGCGGACCACATCTCATGGCAGCTGGTATCGCCGTCCGTGGCGGTACGACGACGGCGATCGGCGGGATCTGCGCTTCGACCTGCTGCGCGGTTACGCGCTCTTCGCGATGACCGTCGACCATCTTGACGTGGGGCCGTCCTGGTTCTATCACATCAGCGGCCGCGCCGAGTTCTACACGTCCGCCGCCGAGGGCTTCTACTTCATCTCCGGCGTCGTGCTGGGCATGATCTCCGCGCGCCGCGACCTGGGCGACGCGACGCGGTCCATCCTGCGGCGCGCGTGGCAGCTCTACCTCACGGTCATCGGGATATCGCTAGGGTTCGCGGTCTACGGATCCCTGTCCAACGCGGCGATGTGGGGCAGGCCACCCGACGACTGGTCCTTCGAGAGCGCGGCGCGCTTCCTCGCTGGCGTCTTGACGCTCCGCGAGTCGTTTCACGACGCCCAGATCATCGCCCTGTACGCCGTGACAATGCCGTTCGCCGCCCTGGCGGTCTGGGCATGTCACGCCCGGAAGGCGTGGCTCGCGCTCGCCGTTTCCGCGGCGGTCTACACCATCGGCACGCACTTCCGCGACCTGACGGAGCTCCCGGTCGCCATCGAGTTTCATCCTGCCACATGGCAGACGCTCTTCGTCGGCGGGCTGGTCCTTGGGTTCCACAGGGGCCGCGTGCAGTCGTGGGTGCGCGCCGTTCCCCGGGCCGCGCGTGTAGTCGCCTGTGTCGTGTTGTTGGCCACCGGCGCCTTCTTCCTGTGGGTGCACGCGACCGAGTACAGGCCAATGCCGGAACTGCCTGAGCTTCTGGGCGAGCGGGGTCACAGGCTAGGGCCACTGCGCCTGGCGTTCATCGCGCTGTACTTCGCGGTCTTCTTCCTCATCACACACCTGCTCTGGCGGCCTTTGCGGGCCGCCTTCGGCGGCTTCCTGCTGACGCTAGGGCAGAACTCCCTCTGGACGTTCGTGGTGCATCTGGGGCTGATCGACGTTGCCCTGAACGTCCCGCTCTTCAGAGGCACAGAGAGCATCTGGATCGGCACGCTGTGGCAGGCCCTCATCCTCGCGGTACTGTGGGCGTCGGTGAAGGCGCGGGGGCGCCGCGAGCCGGAGTACCGCCGCCGACACGTGTGGGCCGCGGTTGGACTGATAGCAGCGTACGCCCTGGTGGTCACGCCGTTCGCGGGCGGCGAGAAGGAACGCCAGGGAGAAGAGATGGACGAGTGGCTGGAGGAGCGCCTCTCGACGGGATGGCGGCGTTGGGTGGCGTACCCGGAAATGGAGCCCAAGGAGGCCCGCGAGCGACTCAAGCAGCCGCATGGCGCCTTCGAGTACGTCGCGGATGACGTCGTCCTCCTTGTTGTAGACGAGGAGCAGGGGAGGCGGTTCGAACTCGTGGTGGACGGCGAGTTTTTCGGGGAGCGCCCGCTCGCCGAACCCGACGCCGAGGGCGTGCAGCGGTCAGAGATCCGGGCGCTCGGCCGCACGGTTCGCGTTGCCGTGCTGCGTGGGCAATGGGCCACTGTGGACATGCTTCCGCAGGCGGGCGACCACGCGAGTGGACCATAGCTCCTTCCGCCTTTATCAGGCGGTCTAAATGCCGTGGCCATGGATAAGAGAGCGGGTGTCTCCTTCACAGGCGTCGGCGGCGCGCCTGCCTATACCGCGAATGGATTATCGGAAGTCAGTGCTTTGCGTCCCGACTGCCTGCTGCCGGCCGGCCGTTCACGGGGCAACATCCGGCACACCGGCGTCGAGAAGCTCGCCCTGGTATGAAAGATGGCTGCCCCCGACTCGCAGCGCGCGGACCACGTCTCCCGACTCGTCCAGCCGCAGGACCGCAAGATCCCCGTCAGTGGCCACGACTTGCGGGCCGCGTGTCATCGCAAGATCCCCTGCTGAGGTGCGTCTGAGGACGATGACCTGACCGTCGGGCAGGTCGAACAGGACGGCTTTGCCCGCGCCTCCATCGGCGGAACCGAACGCCTCCGTGGTGAGCATGTGCGTGCCGTCCACTGCCTGGCGCATGTCCTGGCTGCGAATGAGCGCGGTGAAGTCCTCTCGCGTCTTCGGCTTCGATGTCGAGACGGTGGCGTGCCACTGGGTCAGCTTGATGCGGCGCCGAGGCGGCGGGTCGAACTGGTCCGTCTGCGTGATCGTGAGACCGCTAGACGCGGCCGTTCCGCCCTCCACCATGGACTCCCAGAAGTCACTCTGCCTGATGTCGACATGCGCGAGGACCGACCCGCTGCGAGCGTGGATCGAGTTGCGGCGGGTCTGCATCTGCTCGCCTGAGTGCAGTAGCCACTGGAACGTCGATGGCTCGGGCGCTTCGAGGTCGTCCAGGATCAGCACGGTGTCGGGCTTGAAGAACAGGATGCGGCGCGTGAACCGGTTGAGCTTCCCTTCGTACGCCTCTGCCGCCTCGCCGGCGACGTAGTCGAGCTCCTTCGACGTGTAGAAGCCCAGAAGCCGCCCACGGGCGGCCTGCGAACGTGGCGCCTGTCCCTCGTTGTTGACGAGCACGGAGTTGACCGACTTCGTCTGCCACATCCAGTTCTTGTGGTGGTCGCTGCCGTAGCTGTCGCGGCGTCCGGTACGGATGAAAAGTGGCTCACCGTACGCGTACAGGACGAACGAATTCTGTGCGTCGTACCCATGGCTGTGGCTGCCGAACGGACTGCTCTTGAACTCGATGAAGACGTCGTTCTTGGCGTCCGTAAGGTCGCTGTGGAGCATGGCCAACCCGGTGCCCCAGAACACCCGGGAATCCGGCAGGTCGTCCGGCGGTCGCGCCTCGACGGATGGGAGCGCACCCCGGATGAAGTCGATGTAGTCGTCGCCGTCGAACTCCTCGCCGTGCGCGTCTACATACCACTGCCAGTGCGGGTTCTGCGCCTGCGCGGCGAAGATGCGCATCAGATCGACGTTGCCGTCCGACTTCAGATGTCCCGTCAGATCGCCGAAGCCGCCGCGCGTGGCGCCCGGTGGCTGGAGGTACATGGGGTAGAAGCCCGCCTTGCTAAAGAACGGCTTCTTGTAGGCGTCGACATCCATGGCTGAGCGCATGATGTCGGCCCACCACAGGAACCTGCCGACGTAGCTACGCCAGTAGCCCAGCCCTTCGTGCCACCCGCCATCGTCGTCGGACCACACCGGGTACGCGTTGTAGAACACGTTCATGGCGAACCAGAGCCAGTCGTCCGCTCCCTCGATCTCTCCGTGGAAGGCGACGCCTATCTCGCCGAGGAAGTGCCACGCGCGGTTCGCGTGACTCCCGTAGGGCTTCCACAGGTGTCGCGGGTGCAGGTGGTCGTACATCTCGTCGCCGCGGATCTTCATGACGGCGCGACACGTCTCGCGCTCGTCCTCGCTAAGGTAGTCGTGCAGGAAGGTGTACGTGCGGCAGAAGTAGTAGTTGTACGGCATCCCTGCTTCGTCGTTGTAGCGGTAGCCGGTCGATCCCTTGGGATCCCATTCCGCAGCGTCCATGAGGAGGCGTTTCGCGAGGTCACCGTAGGCGTCGTTGCCGTCCAGCAAGCGCGTGAAAGCGAGAGTGGCCGCGCCGTTGAGAACGGCGGTCGCGTACCGTCGATTCCCCCACCATATCTCGCGCCATGGGTCGCTGCCGCGCTCCATGCCGTCCGGGTACTTGCGCGGTTCCTCGGTCGGTGGCGGGTCGGCCAGCAGGGCCTCACACCTCCGTCTGAGCCGCTCGTAGGTCGGCTTCAGATCGCCTTTCGCCAGCTGTTGCAGCTGTGGGATGTCTCCTGGGCGGAGGAACAGCCTCGGGTGCGCGTTCGGGAGCCTCGACAGCAGGTCGTCGCGCGCTGGCATGCGGAATTCCGTCGCGTCCTCCGCGATCGTGAACGCGCGAGCTCGGCTCCACTCGGACGCCGCGCCATCGTCAGTAGCATACGAGAAGCGCCAGTACCAATCGCCAGCCTCGAACGACTGCGGCGGGCAGTGCGCGAACAATGCCAAGTCGGTCGCCTCGTACGCGATGTCGTCGAAGGCTGGTGAGCGCGATAGCTGGAGGCGGTACGTCGCCGCGCCGTCCTGCGGCCGCCACACGAAGCCGGGCGGGTTCACGCGCGTAGCGCGGCCCTCCTGTGGCCGGAATCCCCACTCTCCTGACTCAGCGGGGGATTCGTCGACTGCGTGGGCAGCCTGAGCCGTGCGCGCGCAGAGAAGGACGCAGACGAACGCGGTGGCAAGAAGGGCTGCGTGGCACATCGTGTCTCTCCTGGCTTCGGCGTCGACGCATTCTAACGGGGATCGCAACGGCGCGCGAGCTAGGACACAGACGCGCGTGGCGACCGCGCGAGTGCATCCGCGGCCACGGGTGGGTGGGGAACGCCAAGAGGAGGAAGCGGACGTTGATAGACCCACAGCTGAGCGGGAAGGTCGCCGTGGTGACGGGCGCGAACCACGGAATCGGAGCCGCCACGGCATCGGCTCTGGCCGCGCAGGGATGCCGTGTGTTCGTTGCGTACTGCCTACCAGAAGACGACGGCTCGGCTACGGGCGATGTGACGGTGGGCGGCCCCGCCCGGTACAGGGCCATGCAGAACCAGTCGGGCGAAGCCGTCGCGCGGGGCATCAGGGAACGAGGAGGGGTCAGCGTAGCAGGCGAATTCGATCTACAGGACGCCGAGAACGCCGCGCGCACATTCGCCGCGTGCGAGTCGGAACTGGGCCCGGTGGACATCCTCATCAACAACCACACGCACTGCGTGAGTGAGACGTTCGATCCTGCCGCGGCTGGCGAGGCGATGGCTCTCATCTCGGCTCCGGAAATCGACCGGCACATGACCATCAACGCCCGCGGTACCGCGCTCATGATGGCGGAGTACCTCCAGCGCCACATCGGTCGAGGCGCGGAGTGGGGTCGCATCGTCAATATGACAACCACGCTACAGCACCCCCGCAACGTAAGCTACGCCGCGAGCAAGGGTGCGATCGTGTCCTACACTCTCTCGGCCGCCTCCGAGATGGGGCGTTACGGCATCACGGTGAACGTCGTGGGGCCGGGCCCAACGCAGACCGGATACATCACGCCCGACCATGAGACAGAGCTCGCGGCGGACACGCCTCTCGGGCGGCTCGGACGACCTGAGGATCTCGCGGACATCATCGTGTTCCTCGCTTCGGAGCAGGGACGCTGGCTCACGGGGCAGATCATCTACGCCGGAGGCGGCTTCGAGATGCACCCGTGATGGCGCGGTCAGCCGTCGTGTGTCGTCCCACGTAGGCGCGGGACAGCACTCGCGCGGGCGCCGCGTGTGCCTTGTCGTCCGCTGACCAGGCGCGTGTTGCGTTGCGCGTGATGTTGTCATCGACGAAGATCGCTCGCAGGCGCGTGATCGTGACGCTCGGCGCGCTGTCCGAGACCGTGCGCCAACGCCACATGGAGAAACCATGAGCAGTCCGTCGACACCGGTTCGAGTCGCATTCGTGGGCGCGGGCGGCATGGCGAACGGGGTGCACTACCCATCGCTGGCGTCGTTCGACGACGTGGAAATTGTGGGCATCAGCGACCTGGACGGGGACCGTCTCAACAGCACGGCAGACAAGTACGGCGTGGACGGCCGCTTCGCCAACTACCGGGACATGGTCAGCGCCACCGCGCCCGACGCGGTCTACGTCATCGGTCAGCCGCACATCATGTACGACATCTGGACATGGTGTCTGGGCGAAGGGCTGAACCTCTATATCGAGAAGCCCATGGGCATCACGATGCACCAGGCGCGGGCGCTCGCCCACCTCGCCGACGCGAACGGGTGCATCACTCAGGTGAGTTTCCAACGTCGCACATGCCCCATGGTCGTGCAGCTACACGACGAGTGCCTGCGGCGCGGCCCAGTGACCCACGCCGTGTGCACGTTCTACAAGCACGGGCCGGGCCCGTATCTGGCGGCTCGCGACCACATGATGGACGACAGCGTCCACGCCATCGACACGCTACGTTGGATGTGTGGCGGCGAGGTCGTAGGCATAGACAGCGTGACGAAGCAGGTGGGAACGCCTGACATCAACGTGATACTGGCACTGCTGCGGTTCGACAACGGCGCAACGGGCCTCCTCATGAACAGTTGGGCGAGCGGCCGGCGCGTGTTCCGGGTCGAGATGCACTCCCCAGGCGTGTGCGCGGAAGCCGAGCACGAGGGCAAGGGCTACCTCTACGCCGACGGCGACACCTCGGGCGTGGAGTACGACACCCGCGAGGCCGCTGGGAGCGACGAGAACTACGTCTACGGCGGCTTCCAGGCGAAGAACCGCGATTTCATCGACGCCGTGAAGGCGGGCACGCTGCCCGGCTCGCACTTCGGCGACGCTATCAAGACCATGGAAGTAGCCGAGAAGATTCTGGCAAAGGCGGTGCTGGGTGAGTGACGGCAGCCTGACCATAGGCGCCGAGCCGCTCAGGGACTTCACGCACGCCGTCTTTGAAGCGTGTGGGGCGCCGTCTGACGCGGCGAGCGACGTCGGCGAGTTGCTCGTGTGGGCAAACCTGCGCGGGGGAGGGTGTACATAGATCGGTGTAAACGACCATGGCTGATATAGCATGGGGGTC
>CAYYPK010000019.1:34618-127627 GCA_964473525.1 uncultured bacterium | reverse complement strand
CCGGTATGGACACCCACTCACGCACGTCCGCCGTGTCGCGCGACGCCCACTGTTGCCACAGGTCGGAGTCCGTGAGCATCTGCATGAAGAACCCACCAACGACAGGCCGCGCGATCATGTTCCGCAGCGTTCCCGTCTCGGTCTCGTACCAGTCCGTGAGCGGGACGCGGTCGGGCGTCTCGTTCGCGAAGTCGTACGCGGGAGACATGAGCGCGTCGAAGTCGTCGCGGTCGCCCGTGAGCGTGGCGGACCACAGCACCCAGTCGATTTTCGTGTACCCCTGGCGCGAGTCCAGCGGCAGTCCGTAGCGATTCTGCACGCGGCGGTAGTGCGCCATCTCGGTCGCCGCGACGGAGTCCGGGAACAGCCGCAGGTCGAGGACGCGGTTCCAGACGAGGTTGTACTTCTGGCTCCACGTCCCTCCGCCGTCGAACGTGAGGCGGTAGTGGTCGCCATCGTCCGCCTCGCGCATCCACCGCGTAGCGAACTCCTCAGCCAGCGCGCGGTACCGGTCGCCGGCTTCCGTTTCGCCCCGTTCCTCGCATAGACGGGCGTAGGCCCCGAGCGCCATGATCGCCTTCATGGACAGGTTCACGTTGTGCGCGAGATGCCCAGCGAAATCGTCCGTGCAGAGCTGATGCTCCGGGTCGAAGCCCTTGTCTGCCAGGTACTCGGCCCACTGCGTCAACTGCGGCCAGTAGCGCCCTGCGAAAGCCGCGCCGCCTTCTGCCTGGCAGATAGCAGCAGCGAGGAGAATCATGTTCCCGCTCTCTTCGACGGGCATCTGTCGGTCCTCGGTCTCTTCCCCGCCTCCGTAGACTTGCCCGTTAGCGTGCGGATATCGACCCAGGTCGTGCGGGGCAAAGGGGAACTTCCAACGCTCCGACGCCGCGTAGTCCAGCACAGGGACAACGGCTGCCTTCGCCAATGTAGGACTGAGCAGCAGGAACTGCGGAATCATCGGATAGATGACGTCCACCGTCCCGATGCATCCGTTGCTGAAGTTCTCCTTTGGGAACATGAGCGGGGATCCGTCGGCGTCCGCCGTGACCTTATTCGCCGCCTGCGCCTGTCGGTAGGCGAGGCAGCACAGACGCGCGTACTTCGGGCCGCCCATGCGCGTCAGGTCGTCGATTAGTTCCTCATCGAACCGCGCGCACCTCTCCGCGAGCGCCACGTATTCGCGCGCGGACGTCTCCAGCAGTCCGAGCGCGTCCATCCCGCTGCGACGCCAATACGGCCTTAGCCACTGCCCCATGTACTCGATGGAGTATTCGTCGTCGTAGGCCACCAGGATCGTTCGTGACACCCGTTCTCTGACGGCGCCGACGTCGAACGCGAAGGCGAGGACGGGGAGATCGTCGCAGACGGCGCGTGGCCCGCTCGCATCGTCGGTTGCGGGCAGACCCCCGTCCCCGAGAAACGCCCGAGTGGCGCTGGCGAAGCCACCGGCATGAGCCGAGGCCTGCCCCTTGCCAGTGGCGACGTACGCGTGTCCCCAGTCGATCCTCAGGTCGTCGCCGTCCTTCTCCAGCACGGGCTGTTCCGTCGAGCCGATGCGGAGGATGTCCAGCGCCGCGGAATCTACGCGGTCCCAGGCAACTTCCTGGTCGGGAACGTCGACGGCGAGCTCGCCGCTAGCGGAGAAGTACAGCGAGATGTCGTGCGCGTCGCCATCGGTGGACTCGACGTCCCACGTCACGTACGTCACGGGCCGCGACAGCACGCCGATGTCATCGGGCAGGGACGGCGTTAGGAAAGTGAGAGCGACCTTCACGCCGCTCCCCGAGAACTCATAGATCGTGCGCGTGGGCAGGACAACGACGCTCCCCTGCGGCAGCGCGGGCACATCTGTGGGGGCGTCGCCCATGAGCCGATGGGCGGAGCCGTCGACCCGAATGAGGCTGCATAGAGACTGTTGCTTGCCCGTCCAGTGGGTCGTGGCGACATCCGTCAGCTGGTCCGCGCGCGACCAGATGCTGAAGTACGGGTCGCAGGCGACCAGGGGAACCGCGGGCGGGCGCAGTGCATCGTCGCGCAGGCTGTCGATGGGCATCTGTCGGCTTCTCCTGGGTGGGGGCCTAGTGTCGACGATCCTCGGTCGCGAGTCCAGACAAGCAGCCTGGTCTCACGCCTCCCTTCTCTCCCGGCTACAAGTGGACGGAGACGGCGACACGGATGCGGAGGGAGCAACGCATGGACTGCGCTGAACGGCTTGAGAAGGTGTTTGCGGGCGAGTTCGTGGACCGCGTGCCGTTCGCCTTGAAGGGATGGCGCGTCCCCCACGACGAGGACGAAGCGGCTCTGTTGCGCGATGGCATGTGCGTGATCGACTCCGCGGGCGTGTACCGCACGAGCTCGCCCAACGTCCGGCACGAATCTGAATCCTACGAACAGAGCGGCATGGCGTACACGCGGACGACTGTCCACACGCCGAAGGGCGCCGTCTCGTCCCTGCACAGCCGCGCCCCATCGCCGAAGACCGAGGCGACCACGTGGCGCGAGGAGTTCCCATTCAAGACACCCGACGACTACGCCGCCGTCGAGTTCATGATGTGTGACCGGCAATACGAACCCGACTATGAGGGCTTCATCGCCGCGCAGGCGAGGAGCGACGGCCGCGCGTTCTTCAAGACGGGCGCGCCAGGGTCGCCACTCCACACGATCATGTACACGATCATGGGGCTCGACACGTTCGCCGTCGAGTGGGCGGAACGTCGCGACCGTGTCGTCGCCCTGCACAACGCCATCCTGGACAACGAGCGCCAGGTCTACCCGATCATCGCGGAGTCGCCTGCCTGGGTGGTGCAGAGCGGCGGGAACTACTCGCCGGAGGTGCTCGGCAAGGAGAGATTCGTCGAGTTCGTCCTGCCGCATTGGGAGGAGTTAGCGGAGGCGTTGCACGTCGAAGGCAAGCTCTTGGGCAGCCATCTCGACGCGAATAACGCACTCTGGGCAGACGAGGTCGCCGCGTCGCCGCTCGACTGGATCGAGGCGTTCACGCCCGACCCCGACTCCGACATGACGCTCGCGGAGGCGCGCGAGAAGTGGCCGGGGAAGACGCTCTTCATCAACTTCCCGTCCTCGGTGCACCTACAGGAAGCAGAAGCCATCGAGGCGGAAACGCGGAGACTGCTCCGCGAATCGGCGCCCGGCGATCACTTCATCATAGGCATCACCGAGAACGTGCCGGAGAATCGCTGGCGGGAGAGCTTCGCCGCCATACTGCGGACGGCGAATGAGTTCGGAAGGCTGCCCATAGCGTAGGTGGGCGCGACCCCGGTCCCAGCCGCGCTCAACGGTCACCGGCTATCGCGCGGCCTTGAGGTCGCCCCACTGAGTCGCCAGCTTGCCCGCGGCTTCCACAGCCAGGAACCCGGGGATGCCGTCGTCTCGGATGCTGACGATCTCGTCCTGGGACAGTGTGTCCGTGAACACGGCGAATTCGTCTATTGCCCCGGTGTACGATTCACCGCCGCCGAACCCGCCGACAGCGTATTGGACGTTGGCGCCCATCGTCGTCTGGAACGCGCCGTCCACGATCATCTCGCCGTCCGTGTAGATGCGGAACTTGTCCTCGTCGCTAGTCACGACCGCATGCGCCCACGTGTCTGCCGTGAGCAAACCACCGGCGGTCTCGGCCATGCCGCCTGCCCAGGCGCCACCAACCATGCCGCGCCAGGACAGCCTGCCGTCGTTGTTGACGAAGAGGGTGTCGTTTGGCGCATTGCCCGCGCGGAATATCTGCTGCCACTGGTTGCCCGCCAGCGCCGGGCTGATCCACATGGACACCGAGAACACGCCCTCGGCGAACATCTCGCCGGTGAAGGTGTCGGACGCCTGTACAAGAACGCGGCTGTTGGCAAAGGCGAAGGCGTCGCCCTCAGCGCCCGCGACGACGTCCACGTCGCCCTCGATCACACCGTCGTTCCCGAAGCCGGAGCCATCCGGCACGTCGCCGCCATCGGAGTTGTCAACTCCGTCGAAGGACAGGTAGACGACGAGCTCTGCCGACGCCTGCATCGTCGCGAACACCAAACACAAGCCGCATATCGCGGCAGTCAGTAGCTTTCGTGTCATGCGATTAGCTCCATTGAGTTGGACCGAGCGCCAGAGCTCTACGAGTATATGAACCAGGCGGGTCATGGAAGGGCTATGATGGAGTGAGGGTAGCCCACGCGTGGCCGCCCCGCAACGGCGCCGAACATAGAATTGCCAGCCCTATAGCGCGAGGTTAGTATTGACCCATCGCGCGTGGCCACTGTGTTCGCGCGGTAAAGGCAGTGATCGGGAGCAGTACGCGGACACGCCCCTCAGAGAAGAGAGCTCATCGGCTGGAAGGCTCTCCGGGAAGCGACCCGCAGAACGTCACCCGTAAGCCGCTTCGCCGAACGCCGGTTCGCTGGCGTGTAGACGAAGACGGGTCGCGCCCGTGACAGCGCGAAATGAGCGCCCCTCTTTCTGCTCGAAGAGGGGAATTGGAGTGGTACCGCGGAAAGAGCAATGCTCTTCTCGTCTCCAAGCGAGGGGGCTCTTTTTGTGCCCCTTCTCCGCCAGCGCTCTCTTAAGGAAGGATCCGGTACCCAACGTGAGGTGACGCGATGAAGCTCAAGGGATGCGACATCCTGATCGAAGCCCTGAAGAAGCAGGGCGTGGACGCGATCTTCGGCTACTCCGGTGGCGCCGCGCTCCACATCTTCGACTCTCTGTACAAGTTCAACGACGCGCATGGCGACGACGGCCTGAAGCTCGTAATGACGCGGCACGAGCAGGGCGCGACGCACGCCGCCGACGGCTACGCCCGCGTGACGGGCAAAGCTGGCGTTGTACTCGCCACCTCCGGCCCCGGCGCCACGAACTGCGTGACCGGGATCGCCACCGCCCAGATGGACTCCATCCCAATGGTGGTCATCACGGGACAGGTGCCCTCGACCCTCATCGGCAACGACGCGTTCCAGGAGACCGACTTCGTCGGTGTCACACGGCCCATCGTGAAGCACAGCTACCTGGTGCTTCGGGCGGAGGATGTCGCGCGAACCGTGCGCGAAGCGTTCCACATCGCGGAGACCGGGCGACCCGGCCCGGTCGTCATCGACTTCCCCAAGGACGTGCAGATGGGCGAGGTCGAGTGGGAGTGGCCAGAACAGGTCGACATCCGTGGTTACAAGCCCAAGCTCGACGGACACCGACGCCAGATTCGCCGCGCCGCTGACCTCATCATGGCGGCCGAGCGGCCGCTCATCTACGGCGGAGGCGGCATCGTCCTGGGCGAGGCGTCGCCGGAGTTCCGTGAGCTCGTGTGGAAGACGCAGATCCCCACGACCGTGACGCTCATGGGTCTGGGAGCCTTGCCAGAGACCGACCCGCTGGCGCTCAAGATGCCAGGGATGCACGGCTCGCGCGCGGCGAACTACGCCTTCCAGGACTGCGATCTCATCATCGCCATCGGTTCCCGCTTCGACGACCGCGTGACGGGCAAGCTGGACAAGTTCGCCCCCAACGCGAAGATCATCCACATCGACATCGACCCGTCGGCGATCAGCAAGAACGTCCAGGTGGACGTTCCCATCGTCGGGCACGTGAAGCGCGTCATCCCGTTACTCACGGAGATGGTCGACAAGACGGACATCGACACCTGGCGACACCAGTGCGCGAACTGGAAGGAACGCTACCCCTTCCGGTACGAGCCGAAGCCGGACACGATCATGCCGCAACAGGTGATTGAGGAGGTCTGGGACATCACCCGAGGTGACGCGATTCTGACGACGGACGTCGGGCAGCACCAGATGTGGGCGGGGCAGCACTACCAGCACGTTGAGCCACGCCGTTGGCTGACCTCTGGTGGCCTCGGCACGATGGGCTTCGGAATGCCTGCGGCATTGGGCGCCCAGATCGCGGCGCCGGACGACCTCGTGGTGTGCATCAGCGGCGATGGCAGCATCATCATGAACATCCAGGAGCTGACCACGCTCAAGACGGAGAGGCTCAACGTCAAGACGGTCATCCTGAACAACAACTGGCTCGGGATGGTTCGTCAGTGGCAGGAGTTGCTCTACGAGGAGCGCTACAGCGCCTCGGACCTGCACGACAATCCTGACTTCGCCAAGATCGCCGAGGCGTTCGGTGTGCGGGGCATCACGGTCTCACACCCCGATGAGCTGCGCCCGGCCCTGGAGGAGGCGTTCGACTACGACGGCCCCGTGGTCATGGACATTCACGTGGACGAGACCGAGAACGTGTACCCCATGGTCCCCGCGGGCGCGGCGTTGGATGAGATGGTCGGAGGGTTGGCATAATGAACGGGGATGAACGCAGACACATCATCTCTGTCCTGGTCGAGAACCAGTTCGGCGTGCTGGCCCGCATCGCGAGCCTGTTCACCGGCAAGGGCTTCAACATCGACAGCCTGACCGTCGCAGAGACTCTGGACCCAGGCTTGTCGCGCATGACGGTTGTCACGCACGGGAACGAAGCTGTCATTGAGCAGACGTGCAAGCAGCTCAATAAGCTCGTCGATGTCGTCCGCGTGAACGACCTCACGGATCAGCCGCACGTCGAGCGGGAGATGGTGCTCATCAAGGTGAGCGCCGAGGGCTCGACGCGCGGCGAGATCATCCAGATCGTCGACGTGTTCCGGTCGCGCGTGGTGGATGTCGCGCCGCGCACGCTTACCATCGAGATGACCGGCGATGAGGGCAAGATCACCGCGCTCGTGAACATGCTCCAGCCCTACGGCGTCGTGGATGTCGTCAGGACGGGCAAGGTCGCCATCGGGCGTGGGAACCATGCCGTCGTATCGGAGTCGGCGGGCGAAAGCGTCGCCGCTGGTTAGCCGCCACGCGCGGGACCGGCCGAACTCAGAATCACCTCGGGGCAGTGACTTCGCTGCCCCGATTTCGCGTCCGCCAACGGGAGCGCGAAGGGCTGAAGCCATGTCTGACAGAACCGCGTCAGCCGCCGATCGGGATCTCCGGGAGACGTTCGATCAGGCAGCCCTGGACTACGACGCCGTTAGACCCGGATACCCCGAGGCGCTTGTGGACGACGTGATCGCTCTCGCGGATTTGGCGCCCGCTGACTCCATCCTCGAGGTCGGTTGTGGCACAGGACAGGCCACGCTGCCGTTCGCGCGGCGTGGTCATCCTATGGTCTGCCTCGACATCGGCGAGAACATGCTGACAGTCGCTCGCGAGAAGTGCCGTGCGTTCCCGCAGGTCCAGTTCGCACGCGCGGCGTTCGAAGACTGGGATCCGGCAGGACGCGCTTTTGCTCTGACGTTGTCTGCGACGGCGTTCCATTGGGTACCTGCCGCCGTGCGGTATCACCGAGCGGCGGAGGCGCTGGTTCCAGGAGGCCGTCTGGCCATCCTGGCCCACTATCACCCTCGGCCGTACACCGAGTTCTTCCATCGAGTTCAGACGGTCTACCGGCAGGTGGCCCCCGAATGGGGAGATCCCACCGCGGGACCGGCGGACGATGAGAAGATTGCAGCAGCCGTCGCCGAATTCGATGCGTCCCGGCGGTTCGGCGAGGTTACAGTGCGTCGACATCCCTGGTCCTGCCGGTTGACGTCGGAGCGATACGTGCGACTTCTCAACACGTTCTCCGGTCACCTGGCGCTGGATACTGAGCGAAGGCAGGCGCTGTTCGATGGGGTCGCCGCGGTAATCGACGACGAATTCGGCGGCGCAATTGAGCGCCCGTACCTCTCGGTGCTCTACATCGCGAGAGCGCAGAAACCGTAGCCAGCGAGGCGCGTCAACCAGGCTCCGCGTCACCAGCGTCGAGGTGTTCGGCAGGGTACATGAAGACCGTGAAATCGTCCGCTGCGTAGTCGTCGACGACCTCTACACGTGGGCAAATCGACCGGCAGTGCGAGAGAATGCGCTCTCGGTCCTGCCCTTCGAGCAAGTCGTACGGCCTGAAGACAGCGCCATCGAGCATGTTGAAGGCGACCCCGACGGTCGCGGCGCGGTACATCTTCCTGATCATATCCGTGAAGAAGTCCGGGTCGCTACGCCGGTATGCGAACGACCCCGACGCCACGACGTAGTCCGCCGTCGGCAATTCGAGGCGGCCAAAATCGGCCCGAAAGAAGGCCGTATCCGCTCTGTCCTCGTATCGCTGCTTCGCGTCCTCGATGAATTCCGGCACGTGGTCCACCCCCACGTAGGTGACGCCCGGGAAGCGCTCGTCGAGATACGCCTTGAGGTCACCGTACCCGCAACCGAGATCGAGCACGCTTCTGCCGCTGAAGTCGCCAACCCGCGCTATGGCGTCGAAACGCCCAAGCTGGCTTGCTAGCGCCTTCCAACCCAGCGCCCCCAGCGTTCCGTCACCGAACTGCGCAATGCGGCGGCGGTGGAACTGCACGATTCTGGCGCGCTCGAACAGCTGCATGGCTGCGACCCCGTGTGGAACGTCAAGGGTATTCTGCCTGGTTTCCCTTGCGCGACCAATAGACCGCCCCGCCCACCACCGACCCGGTGACGAGGAATAGGAACGCGGCGGTCATGTGCTTCTGCCAGAACGGATCCCAGACAAGAATCGTGACGGCCACACCCACCAGACTCAGCAGTAGCGCCCACAGATAACCCCGGTGGCTGTCGATCCATACCTGGAAGCCTACGGACAGGAACGAGCCAGCGCCCGTCATCAGGGCGATCGCGGCGAGGATGTCGAACACTATCCGCGCGGCCCACCGATTGGGGCAGTACAGCCTGCTGAGGGACTCATAGGCCGCGTCGGCGGACGCCACCAGGCCGGTTCCTCCCACGCCACTAGGGACCACATGGAAGGGCAGGGAACTGGACGTGCCGGCTAGGCGCGCGGCGACGAGGTCGTTCAGGTCGGGATCGAGTGTCGTCGGAAGCGGCCAGAAGCCAACACCCGCAAAGTTGTCCTGGAAGTAGGCGAGGTCGTCGAGGAACTGGTATCGGTTGCTGGCCGCGTGCCTCACAGGGATTACGGGAACTACCTTACGAAGCATATTGACGCGCTGCACACCGTACGGTTCCTTGTCGACTCGGCGCCGCAGCGTCGTCTTCTTGTGAGTTGTCGGCTCGTCTAGCAGCACCAATAACATATCGATGTAGTCTAGGTCCGGTTCCCCTTTGCTCCGGTCGCCGGGAACGATCTGGTCCAGCACTCTGGGGTTGTAGATCCGGTGGCCGAGGGCGCTCGCGGGAACCATCAGGTTGAGGAGCTTCCAGTTCTTTCGGTCGCTCTGTCCAGGACGACGGCCCGTCGCCTGGTCCAGGTCTCCTCTGAGGCCCTTGATGAACCTGACGAAGGCTTCCTGAGCTGCCGGGCCCGACGGTCCCTCTCCCATGTACAGAGTGACGCCATCGGCAAGCGATGGGAGACCGGCGCCCGTCAAGGTGAGGACGTATTTGGCCCAATCGCGGAAGCTGCGTTCTGGTCTGTAGGCCGTCCGCCGGTGGGGAACCAGCAGGTCCACCACGGTTCGGCGGAGGGCGTCCAGCATCTCATTCTGCTCGTGGAGCTCTTCTGGCCATGCCTCGATGTACAGCACCAAATCGACGCCCGCACGGTGCTTCCATGCTGTCCGTACGAGGGACATATCCCTGATGGCCTCAGGCAGCGGGTCCGCGAGCCTTCCGCGCGAATCGACCCTGAGCGCGAAGTACCCCACGCGCGACAGCGTCCCGAAGTCCAGTCGTTGCGGGGTGTCCTCGGCCGTCCAGAACGGGGCGAATCCGTAGACGACGCTGCGACCCAGGTCGTCCACGCACCCGCACGTTCCCAGGAGCGATCCGCCCGTCCAGCGTGCCGGCGGATAGTCGGCAGGGGCGCTGTCCTTCTCTGCGATGGAGCGTATCTCCACTACCGCGCTGTCGCTTGGGTCGTCGCCGTCCACGGCCTCGAGGCGGACGCTCACGGCACTCTCGAACGTCTCCGCGAGCAGGTAGTCCACGCCGAGTAGGTCTTCTACCGCCTTCACCTGCACATCCGACACGACGGTGCTTGCGGGCGGCTTCCCGAGGTAATCGAGGTCGTCTTTGGTGAGAAGGTAGTGGCGACCGAAGGGCTGCTGCGTGCCCTGCCCGAGAGCCGGGGACACGCCAAGCGCACACACCGCGCAGACCCAGCCGAGGAACACCGTGGAGCGTAGCCCGCGACCACGCAGACGCGCCGTCCACCCGCGACGGCGGGGCGCCACATGCTTTGCATTGCTCAATGTCTTGCCTTTCACGCCGCTCGGAGCCCGGGCGCCTGGGAACATGCTGCTGTCAGCTCGTCTTGCCTTCTTTCCGCCGTTCCTTCGCGACGCCCGCCAGCAGGTCGCTCTGCGACATCTGCTCATCGCCGCGCTGAACCGACCGGATGGCTGCGTACCGCACGACGTTGGTGATGGCGCCGCCGGACAGCTCGTAGCCCTCCGCGAGCGCCCACAGGTTGACGTCGTCCGCCAGACGGTCGGAGCCTTCGAAAACCCCCCGCCACAACGCCAGGCGCTGCTCGGCGTCCGGCATGGGGAAGTACGTCACCGATTGGAAGCGGCGCGCGAACGCCTCGTCGATGTTCGCCTTGCGGTTTGTCGCGAGGACGGTGACCCCTGGGAAGTCCTCGACGCGTTGCAGTAGGTACGACACCTCCTGGTTCGCGTGCCGGTCGTTCGAGTTCGTCGTCTGGGTGCGCCGGCCGAACAGGGCGTCCGCCTCGTCGAAGAACAGCACCCAGTTCTTGTTCTCCGCCTGGTCAAACACGTTCGCCAGGTTCTTCTCTGTCTCCCCGATGTATTTCGACACGACCATGGAAAGATCCACGCGATATACATCGACGCCAGCGTCGGCCCCGACGAGCGTGGCGGTGAGCGTCTTGCCGGTACCTGGGGGGCCGTAGAACAGGGCTCGGTACCCGGGCTTCACGACGCGCGCCAGCCCCCACTGCCCCATGAGCGTGTCCGCCTCGCGCAGCCACGTGCGGATGTCCTCGACCTCCTCCATCACCTCGGGAGCCAGCACGAGGTCTTCCCACTCCAGGGGAGTCGTGATGCGCTTCGCCGGGAAGTTCACACCGTAGTCCGGCCTGTGGCGCGAGCCGGACGTCAGGCGTTTCAGGATATCCGTTGAGACGCGCAGGACGCCGCTCGCAGACGGCTCGCCAGGTTCTGCGGTCTGGACGCGTAGGATGTCGCCTCGCGCGAAGCCGTGGTCCTCGTCGAACATGCGCGCGGCTTCGACACGGGCCTCCAGGTCCGCCCCCGCGAGTAGGAAGAGGACGGTTTCTCCGGTGGGCAGGAAGCCGCCGTGCGTCTTCCCCCTCCACCCCCCGAACTCCGAGTAGCCCCTCTCCGACTGCTTGTTCACCATGAGGAAGCCATCCAGCGCCTGGGGGCGCAGGTGTGGCGCCAGCGCCAGGACGAGCGCCAGACGTTCCGCCGGTCCCATCTCCCATTCCGTGACGAGGCGGGCGTATTCGGTGTCGGTACCGTCGAGCGGTGGCGGCGACAGGACCGTCACGCCCTCAGCAGCGCCTTCTGCCGCGAAATAGCGCTGGAAGCGCTCGCTGAGAGCGGCCCAGAGCCAATCCAGTTCGGCGTTGAGAACGGCGATGTCGCGGCTCGCGGTTGCAGGCGCCATGTGTGTCTCGACTTGCCTCCGCCTTCGGTGTTGGAGTTCTACCGCCACTCTACGTTCATGGGCAGCGCCATCCATGGCAGCCGCACCGTGGAGTAGCTCCACGGGATGCGGTCCAGCAACATGTCGAACGCCGCGGGGTCCACCGCTAGATGCCACCCGTCGTCCCTTCGCCCCATCCGTCCCGCCCGTTGTAGGAAGGACTGGCGGAAGCCCTCGACAGACGTGTTCCCGAGCGCGGCCCAGTTCTGGATCATCCCCGCCACCAGGCTGTCGACGGTCTCGCGCTCACGGTCGGTGATGTCGATGGACCGCGCTGTCGGGCGGCTCGTGTCGACGCCGCACAGGATCTTGTTGAGGAAGAGCTCGTATTCGGGCGCGTCCACCCGTTCGTCGACCATGTATTGGAGGATGTGTGTCGCGCGCTCGGCCGCCTCGCGACTCCTGAACGTCGCCCCGTCGGTGAGCTCCATCATGGAGAACAGGCGTGTGAGATAGGGGGCGGCAAGCACCATCCCCGCGTTGGCAACGAGGATGTCTGCATCGGCATCGGCGTCCGCGGCGAGCAGCGCGTCAACAAACGGCTCGGGCTCCGCGTCGAGCGTCTCCTCCGTCGGCGTTGCCGGCGGGTCGGGCGCCAGGGATGCCAGCACCGCCACGCGCAGCTCGCGAGTGGGGGACGCGATGCGTTCTCGCACACCTCGGGCGAGTTCCTCCCGCACACGCGCGAGCGTGCGACCTGTGCGCTCCGCTACGAACGCCACGTACCCGCGCACAAACGACCGGGCGCTAAAGCGCGAGCGCTCCACGAAGATGTAGCGGAACACGAACCGCCAACGGAGCCGAGACGACCAGCCGCCGAAGGCTGGGTAGCCTGGCGTCGCGTCGGCGAGGATGTCGGCGATTCGCTGCACGCGTGCGTGCTCGCGGGGCCGCAGGAGAAAGAGCACGCGCGTCAGGGCGTGTTCTGGTAGCAGATCAGTGAGGCGAGCGGCTCCGTCTTCCGTCTCAACGAGAGCCAGGAGTTCCTCCCGCACCAGCGTCGACCGGCTGGCCAGCAGACTCGTGACGGCCTGCCGTGCCCGCAGCGCTTCGGAGGCGGACAGTGGGCCGTTGAGCCGCAAGCGCCGCAACGCCTCGTAGAGTTGCGCGCGCGGCCTTCTCGGTGGTCTCCCGCCATCGGACGCCATGGCGCCGGCTTCCGCGTCGGCGACGGCCGCCGGACCAAGCAACCCCGGCTCGAACCGTCGCCCACGGACCAGTAACGTCAGCAGGTCGGCGTAGTACGTCCTTGCGTCGGTGGCCTCCCGGGCGTGGGTCGTTATTGCTGCTCGAAGGTCTGCGGGGCCGCCTGCGCCCCGATGGGCCCCGACATGGATGAACGCGCGGACCAACGCCGCGAGCTCGTCGCGGGCCAGCGCCGTTACCCGCGCCGACAGCATCCCGTCCCGCAACTGTCTGTATAGCGCGAGCATCAGCGTCGGGTGACCGGCCGCAAGTTGCTCTATCGCCGCAGGATCGACGGGGTGACTCACGGCTTCGCGGGAGGCGGAGATGCCGGCGCGGCCCATGATTCGGTCGACGAGGTCGTACGCATCGATAAGAGAGCGGCTCTCAGACGGCGCCCGCGCATCCGCCACAGTCGTGGGCGCGACGCTCTCGGTGGCCTCCTCCCGCACGGCCTCGGCGCCCCGCGTTAGCGTCTCCGTCACTATTGCGACCACGCGTTGCGTCCGAGCCCGACTCCCGGCGCCCGTCCCGACAGGCGCGAGAGCTGGCGCCCGCTCGGAAAGCCGCTGGCTCAACTCCGACAGTTCCGACCGTCCGGCGTCGCGCGCCAGCGTTCTCACGAGGCTGGCCACGAACGACTCCTCGACGAACGTCCTGGGTCCGCTCGCGAAGCGGGCGAAGAGATGCCGCCAGACAGCGCGGCGCGTGGCGGGCCACGAAGCCGCGACGCTGGCGACGACCCACACATGGGCAACGAGGTCGGCGCAGATCTGCGCGGCGTGATGGTCCGCCGGGCGCCTTAGCCGGAGAACACGTGCCAGTAGCGTCTCGGGAGCCATGTCGATGAGGCGCTCAACGCAGGCGCCATCGCGAAGCGAACGAGACAACATCGCGCGCAACCGGTTCGCATCGTGTCTGAGCAGATGCTCGAGCGCCGCCCGCGCGTCCTCGGCAGCGGTCGCGTTGGCGGACAGCCGCGCACCGTAGCGCAGATAGCCGCGTACCGCGGACGTTGCGGCGGCCCTCGTCCACGACAGCCGGGCGGGAGAGGCAGCACGCGCGTGGGTCCTGCCGCCCCGAGCCCACGCACGCCAAGCCTCGACGGCTGGTAGTTCCTCGGCGCAGCGTGTCAGGTCGCGGGCGTGACGCAACGCCAGGCGCCTCAGCACGAACTCGTAGTAGCGTTGCGGCTCCTCAACCGAGCTTGCACGCGCCCGGGCCGTGTCCAGCAGGACGGTCAGTCCTGCGGCGTCCGCCGGGTACGACGCGTGAGCGACCGCTCGCGTCACCTGCAACCACCCGTCCGCGGAAAGGCCGGCTAACAGCCGGGACAGCGGCGTTGCGCGCGACGGCCATTCGCGCACGAGCCGCCGCAGCAGCATGGGGTATGCGCGCGCCAGCTCCGTGATGGCGCCGACAACGCCAGCGCCGGCTTGTGTGTCGCCGAACGGGCCGCCAGCCGTCAGTTCCGCGTACAGGTCGTACCCGCGCAGCACTTCCGGGCTCTCACCAGCGGCTGGCTCTGCGGCTGCCCGGCTGCCGCCCGCGCCCGCCACGAGTTGCTCCAGGATGGCGAGAAGCTCGCTGCGCAGGTCGCTGGAAAGCTCGGTGCGTCGCACGACGGCGATAAGCGCGTCCACCAGGTCGGCGTATCGCACGTTCTCACGCGCTGCCATATGGCGAACGAGATAGGCGACGTATGCGCGCCGGTTGAAGACACTTCCGCGCTCTACGACGAGGTAGGCCAGCGTGAATTCCCATAGCAGGCGCTTGCGTCGGTCGGGGTCGTCGGGTGGCTCGTCCGAGGTGGCGCGGAACAGCTCGGGATGGCCAACAATCTGCTCGATGAAGCCCCTCGCAGCAGGCTCCAGCAGCCCCACGATGTCGCGCAGCATCGCGTCCGGGAACCCCGCCGCTATCAGCCTGCGGGGGCGGCTTTGGCGGGCGAAATGCCGTACGGCTTCGGCCAGCAGGTCGGGGTGGTTGCGCACGAGCTCTCGCCATACGCCTCGAACGCCGCGGGGGTCGCCGCGCGACAGGGCAATGGTCAACGCCCGCCGCATCGCCGCATCGGCCCGCGCGTTCTCACCCACTGATGGCGTTGTAGGAGCGGCGGCCTGTTCCCACGTGGCAGCGTCGGCGGCGCCGGCCGTAGGCGGATCCATAGCGGCGGCCGATTGCGTCGGCGTTGACCCCACAGTGTCTGGCTCCGACTCCTCACGCGGAGTTGGGGCCGCCTGTTCTCCGCGCGAGGCCGCCGCGTCCCCGGCTTCCACGGCGGTGGAAGCCGCGAGGAGCCCGAGCAGAAGGTCGAGTAGGGAATCGCGCAACGCGTTGGGAACGCGCGTCTCCTCCAGCACGTCGAGCAGAGAGAGCAGCAGATCCTCGTGCCGCATGTTGTCGTGAGCGGCCATCTGGCGCGTGAGGTGGCCCATGTACGCGCGCTCGTTGAACAGACTGCCACGTTCCACGAGGAGATAGGCGAGCGTGAATTCCCACAGCCTCTGCTTGCGCGCGCTCAGATCCTCGGTAGGTCGCGCGTCGGCGTGGGCGAACAGCTCAGGCCGGCGGATGATCTCCTCAATGAAGTTGCTGCCAGCAGGCTCTATGAGGCGTACGATGTCACGCAGCATCGCGTCGGTGAATCCCGCCGCGAGGCGTCTGCGCACGGCCGCCTCGCGGCCCTGACGTTCGACGACGGACCTCAGGAGGCCGGGGTGGTCCGCCACGACCATCCGCCAGATGCCGCGGACGCGACCTGCGTCCCCCGCGCGGATCGCCTCGTCAAGGAGCGCCCGCAACGACGCCACGGCGCCCACCGTCCTCTCGGTACTCTGAGAGGATGTAGGCGCCGCTGCCGTCGTGAATTCGGACAGTCGCTGGCGGACCTCGTCGTCCTCCGTCGCGCGCGCCGCGTCGTTCAGCGTCCGGTGCCACGAGGCGCGGTCGACATATCCCGTCTCGCGGACGGCTGCCAGGAACCGCGCCAGCAACGCCTGCCGGTCGGCCCTGGCCGCACTTGGCTCCAGCAGCATCTCAAAGAGGGTCGCCCACAGGCCGCGCCTGCGTTCGCCGCCCACGGCGCGCTCGAGCGCGCCGACCACCGCCGTGAGGAACCGACCATGCGTGGGCGCCAACGTCCGAGCCGCCTCGCGGAGCGTACTCGAACGAAACTGGCTCGCCAGTCGATCCGCCACGGTGGCGCGCTGGGGCGTCCGTCGCAGGAACGCCGCCAGCTGGGAGGGGGTGTCACGCATGGCTGCGGCCAGCATCTCGTCCGGCGACATACCCGCGACGTTCGCGGCGCCTCGGGGTATGCGCCCCGTGCGTAGGAACGTCGCGATCCGCTCGAGGGCGACTTCCCGAGGCAAGAGCAGCTGGCTGCCGACGCTCTCGGCGCCGCGACGGGCACCCTGCATGTGTTCTCGCACGGCGGCGGTGAGTTGCTCCCGCAGCCGCGACGCCATCTCGTCCTGGAAGCGGTCGTAGCGCATGGAGCCGAGGTCGAGTTCCAGGCGCTCGATGCGCAGCACGTCGCCGTTGACGCCGCAGTCGTCCAGCACGGATTCGACGACGGCCATCAGACGGCGGGACGCGAAGGCGCCTAGCCCCGACTCCCGCGCGAACGCGTTGGCTGCGGAGCCGAAGGCGATGTCGACGACCGCCTCGTCAATGTAGTGTCGCTGCTCCATGTCTACGTATCATCCGCACCGGTTGTCGTTCCTACCGTGGGCGCCAACGATCACCGCTTCCTTGCCGTCGGCGACCGCTCTACGATCTCTGGGCAGCCATCCCCGATGGTGTCGGCGTCGCGTCCCGCAAGGTTCTCCTCGGCGCGCCGCGATCTGCGGGCGCACGTGGTTCGCTGGAGTTCGTTCGGCGCCCGCTAGTCTTCATGTCCCTATTCGCGCCTCCGTTTCGTCGTGCCTCTACACCTTAGCGGCGGCCCAGATTCCGTAGCGCCTGGCTCGGACTCACGGCAAGCTGCCGCTACATTCCCTGGCGAGGTCCAGCGGCGGCCGCGCCCACCCCAAGGTGAATTTTACGTCACTGATTAGCTCTGCCATCGCATTGAGCGTGGCGGTTAACCGGGCGCGCCATTGTTCATACGTGAGATCTCGTGTGAGTTGGATAGCGTAGTGCTCATCGGGCGCCATCGCCTGCTCTAGCAGAGGCTGGAGGTCCCGGAACTCGCGCAGCGGCAGCTCGGGCTTACTGTCCACCGCAATCCACGTGTTGTTGCCGTCGGTCAGCGGCGCGTGGGTAAGCCGGATCCACGCGCTCGCCGAGGCCGTCTGCAGCACCGACTCCAGATGCTGGTATGTGGCGTTTGGCACCGTCGCGGCAGCCGCGACACGCACGTGGACGTGCGGGTCTGGATCGACGCCCACAGTCCTGAGGTAGTCTTCCAACGTACCATAGGCGGGCCTATCCAATGACTGGCCCATCACATCCACACGGACGGTGGCGTTACTGCTTATGTACTCGATCAGTGCGCGCATCCGGGCCCCCCGACGCCGGGCCACGGCGTCGGGCTTGGACGCGAGGTCCTCGGCCATCGCCAGAACAGGGGTTACACCATCACCCGCCAGGTTGTGGTGGAAGGCACTCACCGCCGCCGTCATATCCGCCTGCAAGTCGGCCACGTCGTGCGTCGGAAGGGCGGCCCAGCCGTGTCCGTGATGCACGTGGGCCAGTTCGTGCAGGATGATGGCATACAGTGCGGTCCGGCTCACCGTTTTCACGAACTGTGGGCTGTATTCCACGACCCCAGTTGCCACGGCCACCCGCATATTCCCTATGCCCTCAACCGCCCGGAAGGATACATCACCTATACTCAATTCGCCGCCTATTTCCTCAGGAAACACGGCGTCGTCCACCTGTTTAGGGTTGATGCGCAGCGGAAGATTGGGGATCAACCCCGCGTCGCCCACCCGCTGCACAGGGTCACGCCCCATCCTGGACGCGGGATGCGCGCCCAAGGTTAGGCGAGACCTGCTGGACGCGGCCTGTTCCTCGCCTCCGGCAGGTACGGACACGCGTAGCGCGGCCGCTCCCATCACGTCGGCTTCCCGCTCCAGGCGCTCGTCGTCGTTGATCGCGACGCCCGCGTGTTGTGTCGTCGGCCGTACGCGCCCCTGCTTCTGTTGCGCAACGTGCCACGCCTCGTGCGGCAAATGCCTCTGCTGGCCGGGTCCCAGGTGAATGTCGGTCCCTTGCGCGTAGGCGTGTGCATTCACCTGAGCGGGCTCCGCGGAGTTGTACCGCACGTTCACGTCGTCCATGGACACGCCTGACAGCGACTCGACGCCAGCCTTCAACCCGTCGGGCAGGCCTGTGCTGTTGGAGGGTGGGGCTGCGGAGCCGAACTCTCCCTGCACGGGCGCGGGGTCGCCTGCGGGTGGGTCCAGCGCGGCGGCGCCTTCGCCACGGATGGCGAGCCCGTCTGCGTCTCGCGCTCGGCCTTGCAGCAGTTCCTCCTCCTCGAACTGCGCTTGCGCCGTCCCATCCATCGGGGCGGTGTGGGCTCGGAACTCCGCCGCCACTCGGCTGGCGTCGGCTGTCGCCTGTAGCTGGCGTTGCGCCACGGCGCGCGGGCCGTTCTCCGCTGCTGCGCGTAGCTGGTCCAACGCAGTGGTCTCCGGCCGCCGGTCGACAATCGCCTCGGAGCCCCGCATCTCGCTCGCGCGCCGCGCCCCTGAGACGCGGGGCCTCGCAGCCGCCTGCCTGCGGCTCGTCGGTCGTCGGTTGTCTGCCCTCGCGCGCATCGCGTCCAACGCTCCTGAGCGTTTGTGTGACGAGACCCAATACGGCGGCTCAACCCGCTCGCGTGCCGGTCTAGGACTGGGCGTCGCTAGCTGCCTCCTCGATCACGGCAACGAGCTTGGGGTGGTCCTTCTTCAGGAAAGCGAGGAACTGACCGACGGCGCCTTCCCAGTCCTCGTACACCCGCCAGTCGAGGGCCATGTTCGCGACCCAACTGACGATGTCTCCCACGGTGTTCATAGGGATCGCCCCGACCTCCTTGGACTGTGTGTCCTCGTCCCAAAATGGGAACTTGACCACCAGCTTCTCTGCCAGGGGAGCCTGTAGACCTGAGTCCGCGTCCCAGCCCTTCAGGGCGGCCGC
This sequence comes from uncultured bacterium, assembly GCA_964473525.1. Lineage (GTDB taxonomy): Bacteria > Poribacteria > WGA-4E. Next base: position 108,665 of record CAYYPK010000019.1, on the reverse strand, counting down.
CATCAGGCGGAAGGAGGGAAGTATGCGCACGCCCAGAGCCCGGTTTGGTTGCTTCGGACCCATGAACAGGTTGCCTGGGTCGTTGAACCTCGCGCGCGCGTATTCCTCAACGGCGTTCTCCAACGTGTCACTGTCCAGCTTTGCCTGCACGTCGGCTTGCACGTCGCCGCGGTAGCTGGAATCCGCGATGTCGGCGGCTGCCAGGAGGTAGGCCCGAATCTGGTCCTCCGTCTTGCCGGTGAGATCGCCGGCGATCTTCTGTTTAATGACAGTCCACGCGACGATGTGGCGGCGGTCGTAGTCCTGCTTGGGTGGATGGGCATCTGTCGCTACCGATCGCCACGATGGCCGTCCCGTGATCTGGACCTTCGCGGCGCGACCGCTCTCCATCGTCAGTTGCACGCGGCGTTGGATGGCCTCGCCCGAGGCGTCCAGCGCGCCCGTGGTTACTAGGACGTTTGCGCGCGCGTACGCCTGAACCGCGTGCGCCTGCGCCCGACGGCCCATCGCGTCGGCTTCCCGCTCCAGGCGCGCGTCGTCGTTCACCGGGACGCCCGCGTGCCGAGTAGTTGGCCGCACGCGTCCCTGCTTCTGCTGTGCTATGTGCCACGCCTCGTGCGGCAGATGCCTCGTCTGGCCCGGGGCGACGTGGATCTGCGTTCCTTGCGCGTATGCGAGCGCGTTCAGCCGCGCGGGTTCCGGCGAGTTGTACCGCACGCGCACGTCGTCCAGCGACGTTCCCGACAGGTGCTCGACGCCCGCCTTCAGGCGATCCGGCAGACCCGTCTTCGACGCGGAGGCAGTGTCGGTGACGAACGCTCTCTGTACGGGCGTGCCTGCGGCCTCTCCGAAGCGCCCCTGCATCAGATCATCCTCGTCCAGGCCCGATGTCCGTTGGGCAGCCCCCTCGGCGGACTGGAGCTGCAGTTCGTCCTCGTCCTCGAACTGGCCTTGCAGCAAGTCCTCCTCTTCCTCGAACTGGCCTTGGAGTAAGTCCTCCTCTTCCTCGAACTGGCCTTGGAGTAAGTCCTCCTCTTCCTCGAATTGGCCCTGTAGCAACCCCTCGTCGTCCCCGTCGAGACGGGCCTGGAGAGGCCGCCCCATGGGCGTGGCGAGCGCGGACGCCCTCGTGGCATCGAGACTGCCGTCGGCCATCTCTTGCAGCTCTCGCCGCTGCACTGCTTGGGGGCAGCTGTCGGCAGCCGCTCTCAGACCGGCCAGCGCGGTCGCTTCGGGGCGGGCGTCATCGTAGCCGCCGACGCTGCCCCGGTTTGCTGGATGCGTCATCCTGCGGGCCGCGCTCGCCCGCGACGCGCCCCTGTCAGGTCTTTGCGGAACCCTCGCCCTCATTGCAGCCCCTTCCCAGCCTCCCGCGCCTTCGCGTCGTCTGTCCCTCGCTCGACGTGCACGACCACGACTTCCTCGACATCTCGCGCGAGCCGCTCGCAACCAAGCCGCGCGACGACATCAACGGCCGCCTCTCCACCCTCAAACTCGTCACGACCCACGTACGTCAGCATGTCGAACCCATCGACGAAGTGCGACGTCACCACCCATCCCGGCGTCTCGCGGACCTGGAACACCTTTGCGTCGTTTGACGGCAGCCCTTCTGGTGTGTGGCCCCATTTCGCCAGTAGAGCGGCCGCCGCGTGTTCGAGGTCGTCCGTGGCGTCCTTCAAGACGACGACCGTGCCGTTCTCGTACAGCACCCAGGACATGCCACCCGTGGGGAGGAGAGACCGCCAAGCGTTGAGGAGCGCCTCAGCCGTCAGCATTGCCATCGCTCCCGTTGGGGCGCCCGGCCGCCTTCGCCTCTTCGGTCATGATCTCCAGCCAGTCCGGTCTGTCGAGCGCGGGATTGGGGATTCTCTTGTCGAAGTCGGCCCATATGCGTCTGTCCACGCTGCAATCGAACGCGCGACACGGCACGGGGCGCTGCTCGTAGATCGTGCAGGCGCACGCGCCGCGCTCAAGGTGGTGGCAGTAGCCGTCCTCGCCCCGGTCGATCATGTACGGCTGTCCCAGCTCCCAGCGCACGACGCCTTCGTCGACGTCCTGCTCCGACAACGCGAAGGGCAGCCGACAGCAGGCTGCCTTGCACAGATGCAGCCGGCTCTCACAGTCGATTTCCACGGACGACTCGAAGGTGTATTTGTCGAACTCCGGCTCCTGTAGCATGGCGCCCATGCCTAGCTGTCGGAACTCCTGCCATACTTCCGCCGCCACTCCCTGGCGGCGTTCCTCGACTTCCTCGTCGGTGACGAGCCCCTTCTCCCCCAGTAGCTCGATCACGGCCCGCAGGTAGGTCGCGGTTTCGAACACCTTGGACGTGTTCTTGTTTAGCCGACCGTGCGTGTGCACGACGGCTTCCACGACCGTCGCGCGAACCGACTCCTCCGAAAGCGTCACATGCTTCGCGCGCTCATCTGCCAACAGACTCTCCCTCACGCTGCCCGCGCGGCGCCTTCCGCGGCGTATACTTGGCGCGTTCGAGTTCCCGCAGCAGCTCTGTTATGCCGGCCGCGGCCGCGTCCAGCGCGTCGACGTTCACATCGTCTCGGGCCTTGTATCTCAGCCAGTGTCGGTACCGCCACTCGAACTGCTGCATCTGCCCGAACTCCAGCCAGTAGCACTCTGGATAGATGTGAGCGGGACAGATGATCCCCACGGTCTCCTCGGCGAGCGCCCGAAAGGCTTCGTCGCGGAAGCGTGCCGTCCACGCTGGGAAGAGGATGCTGACGCGGAAGGGGTAGAATCCGGCGAACGTGCGCCTACGCGGCGCGTCATCGTCGGTAGGTCGCAGCAGGATGTGCTCGACGAGATGCAGCCCCTCGCAGTCCATGTTCAGGTTCACGAGCAACTGACGCAGGTCGTTCGCGGCCTGCATTGCGGCGTCCTCGTTCTCGTATGAGTCGATGTGCCACCAAGGACGCTCGACGTCAGGTCGGAACAGCAGACGCGCCGCGGAGGATCCAGGCGTGTCGGTCACGCGGTAATTTTCGGGGCGTATGCCGGCCCGCAGGAACGACTCGCCGACACGGCCCCGCGCGAGGAACGCGATCTCCTGGACTACGTCTCGCCCACGCTTGGCGTCGCCAGGAAGGAACAGCACCTCTTTCGCGCGCGCTCCCGTGTCGGCCTCAATGTCCTCGAGGCGCATCAGGTCCGACTCGACCGTCCGCGGAGGCCAGCGCTCTGCGTCCGCGTCCGGCACGATTTCGAGACGGCAGTCGACAAGCGGCTGCACGAGCGATCTGGTCGTGGGGCGCCCCAGCCCAAGCAGCACGGTCAGCTTGCGCTGCAGCCCGGAGATGTTCTCCGTGTCCCACGCCGGGCATCGGTAGTTGAAGCCCGCGCCGCGGTCCCGGGTTATCCGCTTCATGTCCCGCACGAAGCTGAGCTTATTGCGGAGCAGGCGTTCGGCCGTGTCCTCGCTGCGGTACGGGTCGAATTGGCGCAGAGACGTCTGTGTGAATCCCTCGCCGTAGAGCGCCAGCAGATGGTCCAGGACGCGGGAGCGCCGATCGTAGAAGTCGTCGCACTCCGCCACGAGCTCCGCTAAGCCGGCCGCCATCGTCCGGGCGCGCGCGTCCGCCAGCCGTTGCGCCAACTGGGACGCGCTCGCCTCGACCCAGCGCGTCGTCGGGATGTGCGGAGCGGCGTCCTGGTCTTGACCATCGCTGGACGGTGGATCGGGGGTGTTGGCCCGCTCTTCATCCCACCTGGACTTGGCGTCCCTCCACCGGCTCTCGGCGCGAATCGCGTCCAGTTCGTCGTCCCACGCGGCATACAGTTCCTCTACGTTAGGCACATCCTCGTGCCTGAGGCACTGGTAGAAGTAGGTGCTGTCCAACTCTTTGTCCGCGGAAAACAGCCGGCCAGCGTTGTCGAGATTGGCGAGGAAGTTAGCCATGAGCTGTTCGAACACGAGGAGGTACGCCTTGAGCTGCTTCGCCTTGGCGTGAACCGCTGCGGGTTCAGACTTGGGAACGCCGAGCTCGTTGATGCCGTACGCGTCGGGGAAGTCACGCTGTATGGAGCTGTAACGCGCGAATTCCCGGGCCACGCCCGAGGGCGGATCGACCAGGTCTAGGAAGTCCTCCTCGCTCTGTCGTAGCGCCAGATACTCCGAGTTGAGGCGGTCGAATTCGGCCCTCACCTCGGACGCAGCTACGCGGAAGTCGCGGCCGCCCTTCGTAAGGATGACGCGGCGATCAGAGTCAGCGGCGGGGAGCAGTAGTTCATGCGGCTCCGCCTCCGGGCCAGTGTCCAGTCCGTCGGCCGGGGCGTACGACAGCTCGTGCACATCACGCACCCCTTCGATGGGACGGATGGCCGCTACCATGTCGGGCTGCTTGGCGGCCCGCTTTGGCGCGAGTTCGTCGTCGGGGATGTACCCGTGTCGCGTCCGAGGCCCCGTGAACACGTCGGAGAGAGACTTGCCCTCCCGGAGCAGCGTGTCGTACGGGATCGACTGGATAGGCGGCGACGCCCTACGCGCGCACCTCAGGTAGATCTCTCCGAGGATCTCCGCGGGCGGTCGCGTCCCACCAATGCGTATCTCGCCTGACAGCGTGTACGCGCGTGGGGCCTCTGCCGCGACATCGCCGCGAACGTCCTCGCACAGGTTGCGCTTGGCGGCGTACGCCGCGCGTACGCCAGCGACGGCGCCGCCGCGCGCCTCGTCGGACAGAGACGCGCTCAGCCCGACAGCGATTCGGAAGAGCCCAGCGGACGACTTCTGCTCGTCGACATCCACCTGCTCGTCGACATCCACCTGGACGGATCGTGCTTCGGGAACCGCGTCGTACAACGCTCGTCGATAGTCCTGGGCGGTGGTGGGTCGGCAGGGGAAGATGACATGTGGCAGATACAGGGCCTGCTCCCTGTAGTCGATGGCGCCACGCTCGTCCGCTAGGTAGTCCGCTGTGTCGAACCCCGTGCGATACATGAGGTCAGTCAGTGCGTAGCACAGCTGCTCGAGGATCGTGACCCCCGGGTCGTGGAGGTTGTAGTCGGTCCACAGCGACCCAGACATCTCCTGTAGCAGCCGAAGTCCCTCGCGCTTCAGCAATTCGAAGCGGCCGGGGTCGTCCGCGTCCCGTCGACGTTCGATGGTCGTGCTGTCCCGCATCCGGCAACCCGTTCACCCAGGTGGCGGACCCAATACTGTGGTCGAGTCTCGGCTACGGGGCCAGCGGCGGCGCTTGGCTCCCCGGCCGGCAGTGATCCATGTGCGGATCGAACCAAAGACGCGTGATGTAATACTGCACCTGCACGGGCGGGTCGGCGCCGGCGCCGTAGTCGCTCGCGGACTTCAGCTCCAGCCAGTACGGCTCGTCGCGTTTGCTCTTGCCCGTGCTCCCGTACGCGCGCCACCTCAGCTTTAGCTTGTCGCGCCGCCTTACGTGGTAGGCGTGATGGCAAGGAATCTGCTTTCGCCTGTCGAGGAAGCTGAGCCATCGTACCGTGGGGTTGTACGTGTTCATGGCGACGGCGTGCATGAGGGCAAACCGCCCAGACCGTGGCTGGCCGCCGACGCCAGCGGTGACTTCGAAGGCATGGCACCCAAGGAGCTCGCCCGTGATGCGATGCCACTCGCCGTCCGCGGGAACGCGCAACACTTCTCCGTTCTGCGTCGTGGGCGCGCCAAGCCGCCCTTCCGCCCGCACCACCCCCGCGACATCAAGGGTCGCCTCGGGGGTATCCGTACCGATGCCCACGCGGCCCACGCCGTCCTGCCCGCGCGCTAGACACAGGAGGTCGCGCGCTGTCCGTTCTGCCTCCGACCTGTCTGTGTGGCTGTCGGTAAACAGCAGGCTGCCCTGGCTGTCGCAGTGGACGTGCCATACCTCCTCCCGCGCGCGCATGAAGCTGATAAGCCGATCGCCGTCGGCATACTGATTCACCTTGATCCCCGCGTCGTCGGTCTTCTCGAGCCCGTCGTCGAGGACGTTCCAGGTCGAGTCGATGAGGTCGTAGAAGTCCTCCTGCGTAGGCAAGCGGCCGTCCTCGAAGTACTCCCGCAGCGTCTTTCGGTCAGTCTGTGGCATCGTCCTGCCTCCGTGAAACGATGAACGTGCTTCCGATTGCCATCTCTCGGATGCCCAGCGGCTGCGGCGCTTCATGGCCGCCGTCCGCGAGTGTCTGGATGAAGTGGCGCCGCATGGGGATGGCGAGGCTCCACGGGATCTTCGCCTCGATCACCGTCGAAGGATCGCGGGTGGCGGCGGAGTCGTAGAGATCGTAGTGGTCGTCGCCCATGTCCGTGATTCGGAGCATGGACAGCCCGTCAATGTCGTCTACGTAGTCCAGGTCCGTAATGCGCGACTCGACATCATAGAGGCGGATGGCCCAACCGAACCTCGGGCGCAGCCCACTAGGCGTCCACGGCGACAGATAGGCGTTGATGTCCTGGTTGAGACGGTTCACGAGGAAGCCATCCTGTGCCATGGCGCCACCGCGGAACGTAGGCGTGCATCGGACCTGCAGGCGTTCGTAGACAGGGTTTCGCACCCGTACGGTCACGAACGGCGACGCGCGTTCCGCGACGAACTCCTGTATCTCCGCGAGCAACGGACGATCAAGGCCCAGACGCCCACGCCCTGTCTCGGCATCGCCCGGCTGCGGGACGACAACGATGAGGACGTGACCAGGCTCGGGAAGCCCCTCCATCGCGGGTCGGCGGACGTGGCCGCAGAAGCACTTAACGCGGTACACCTCTGGGAAACGCTCGAGGATGAGTTGCTCGTAGTCCTTGGGAGTCGTGGCCCGGTTCTTGTGACCCAGGCGGGCGCGGACGCTGTGCCGCAGATCGTCGCCTGTCCTCGGCGCCGCCCCGTCGAACGAGTCGAGGATCTGGATCACGCTGCCGACCCCCGACACCGGCGATTGGGGGCCGGTGATTGTGCCTGCAGGCAGGGGCTCGGCCAGCCGCGAGGCTTTTGCAGCGTCTGGGCGCCAACTCACCGCCAGCCCGTGGGCGTGGACGCCGTAGCACGAACCCAGGGAAGCGGGGTTTCCGTGCATCGCAACGCGCAGCCAGAAGAGCCCCGAACCGCACACGGTGTTGTCGCGATCCATGTCGCGGGGTAGACGGACGCACACCACGCCCGGGCGGGCAAAGCCGGCCGTCGAGTCGGACACGATGCGCCGCCGCTCCAGACGCTGCCACCGGTTCGACGACAGGTAGTGCCAGTGGTAGGTGGGGTCCCCATCCGTGTCATCGACGCGGGGCGACGCGCCTTCCGTCAGGTGAAAGAACAGGGTGACTGAGGACGGTAGCCGTGGAGCCGACAGGCCGATCATGAGGTGACCGGCGCCCTCATACGGAGCCATCAGGTAGATGCCTCGGTACGACGAAGCCGTGACCCGCTCATGCCCGAACGGGTGGACGCGGATCAGCTGACTGGCCGTGGACGCGCGCTCTACGGTGGTCGGCTGGGCCGCGGGAGAGGCGGTCGGTACGGAGGCCAGGGACGCGTCAGACGACACACGATAGCCGAGGTCGATCGTCGCGACGGCGCTGTAACTCACCGACACGCTGTTGAACGTCGGCACATAGGGCGGATTCGGTAGCGGCTCTTCCAGGCGCGCGCGCTTGAGTCGGGCGTTGGCGGTCAGGATCGCCGTCATCCGCGTCGGGTACTCGCGATGGCCGAAGCCGTATTCAGGACTCGCGAGGGTGAATCGGAAGAAGCCGCTCTTGGCTTGCGCGTCGTAACCGAACTCTTCGTCCTCGTCCCGGGGCGCGTACGGCTGGTATTCCCCCAGTAGCGCCTCGTCTACGCACAGTCGTGACCTGTCGCTCCGCCTCCGGCCCTCATCAGGCGCGTCGAAGAGGGGCGTGTGCTGCTGGTCGGTGGCATCCGTAGGCCCCCAGACACCGTCCCTCAATGCCGTCACGCTCGCGGTGAACAGCGACTCGTCGAACGACTCACTGTAGGCGCTGTAGTGCGCGTCCAGGCCGCCGAGGCCCGATGGCAGGCCGCCCCACTCAACATCCACCTCAAACCGAGTCAGTGTCTTCCGCGCCGCTTCGGGCACGCCGATGATGAAGTAGGAGCCCTGCTCGGGCTGCGGCCCGAACGGCTGGAAGGGGGCGTCCGTGGCCAGGGGGCCTAGCTGGTTGTAGGCGCGCACCCTCCGCACCGCGCGTGCGCCTACCTCAACGTCCACCGACCGGATGACGAGTTTCGCAAGGAACGAGTAGAGGTAGACGTACGCGTCTGGGTCCACGAGGAAGCGAAGCAGGGGAAGCACGCCGCCATAGTCGCCGCCGTGCACGTCGGGCGAATACGGGCCCACCGCCCCAACGGTCGGCGCGAGCCGGAGTCTGAATTCGAGGCAGTCGGGCGGGATGTCGGCGTCGACGAGGTGGCAGGACGGCTGGTAATCCCTCACTTCATGCCAGCCGTCCGCCACGGTGAGTCCGACCCGGAACAGCCGCCGGAACACTTTGTGGAATGCGTCGTGGACGCCCGAGGCCCCGGGAGTCGCGGCACGCACGATCTTCACGATGCGGTCCAGGTCGGGTATCGGGGCGCAGCCTTCCTCCCAGTCCTTGTCTATCACCCGCAGCCGCACGCGGATCTCCCGTTCGCCTTCCGCCATGAGGAGGACCGGGCTGGCGATGATGAACCCAACGTCGGCCCGCTCAGGTTGGGGCTGTTCGGAGCCGGGCTCTGGCGCGCCAAATAGCGGCCACGCGGTCGCCTCACTGATGTCAACGCGGGGTTCGGAGGTGTCCACGTGCGAGGCAGCGATTCCAGTTGCGTATGGCAGATCCTCGCTCAGCGCGCGGGAGGAATCGTCCTGCATCCACAGGGTACGGAGCGCGCTGACTTGCGTGCCGTCAACAAGCAGATCCTCGTCCGCCGTGAAAACGGTTCCCTCGGTGTCCGCGGGGAACTCCGTGCCAGCTTCCACGTACCCCTCGCGATCCACCGCGTCCGTCTTCAGCAGCAGGTATGTACGATCTGCCGTGAACGGCGTTGGCTCTGACTTCAGCACCTCGTCGTAGTAGAACTCACGATGGCGACGGGCGAAGCCGTTCAGCTCTTGCTGCGCCTTCTGGAACAGCCGCGTGAAGGCGACATATTGAGCAATCGCGGGGTCGTGTTCGTGGCTCGTCAGGGAGTCCTCCAGGAGACGGTCACAACCGGCCTGAAGGAATCCGACGGCGTTGGCGAATGCGTCGTAGTTGCGCTTCACCGCCCCGCGCGTAAATCCGGCCTCAGGGGGCGCCGACGACGCGGCCGTGTCCAGGAGGTCGGACGGCCATATGGCCTCGAGACCGCCTCGCAGTGTCGCCTCGTCGACTCCGCACCGCAGCATGAACGCGCGCAGGAACGGCAACTCCGGCCTCAGCTTCTCGCGCGCCACCGAGTGGACCCGCCTCGCCAACGCGGCCCCGACAGGCGTGGACGGTGCGCTCAACTGGCCGTGCCAGACGCTGATGCGGCGCGCCAAGTCGTACGTCGGCATGCTCGTGAGGTCCGGCCCGATCGGCGCCGCGCCATCGCGCACCGTCGTCAGGAAGCGCGCCATCTCGCGCTCGATCCCCCGAAGGTCGGTCGCCTTGATCACCCCGATGAGGATGGCTTCGTCAGTTATGAAGAAGGAACCCCACGTCCCCGAGGGGGCGTCGTCCACCCCGTAGTACGCGAGCAGTTTGGACAGCTTCGCGGCGTGCGCCAGCAGCTGCTCGAACGACATCTCGTCGACGCCGATGTAGTCCTCCGCCAGGGCGGGCAAGGGCCGGTCGTCGCGACTGGCGCCGTCTCGGGAATCTCGCATCGAACCACTGTCTCCGTGTCACGCTCGCCGCGCGTCGGCGTCAGGCCCGCGGCCTAGCGCCTCTTGGGCGCCGTCCGCTCATTCGGACATCGAGCGGTGAGTCGCTTCACCGTAGTAGAACGGGTACACCATGTTGCTGCGAGCGTTCGTCGACCGCACGGTGTACTCCAGGCGGAGTGCGACCACCCCGTCGTGCGCCTTGGTCGTGTCCACGTCGACGCTGTTGAGCTCGATGCGGGGCTCATAGAACAGCACCGCCCGCTCCACGACATCCTGCAACTCCGTCACGGTGGTCGGATTAATCGCCTCGAATACCAACGCCCTGAGACCACTGCCGTAGTCTGGGCGCATGACGCGTTCGCCTCGCGCTGTCGAGAGCAGGATGTGCAGGCTCTGCTTGATGTCGTCCTCTGCGGCGACCATCGATACCGTTCCCGCGCCGACATTGAACTCCGGCGGGAAAGCCCACCCTCTCCCGAGGATCGCCCGTTCGTTCGCTTCGCGGATTAGGTCCGCCACGGATTGCTCCTAGCCGCCGATGAGTACGGTTGGGCAGCCCAACGTGATGCTGCCCCCGTGTGCGGTTGTGTCCCCCATGCGCGCGGCGGGCTTGTTGGTGATGAGCACCGTCGTGGAACCCATCATGATGACGTCAGGAGGCCCTACGCACGTCACGTTGTCTCCCAGGAGCGCCGCGGGCATGCCACCGATGAGGACCGTGGGCGCGCCCGGGCCGATTGTTGGCCCGCCGACGTGGGGCACCACGCCCGTCACCATGGGACACGTGTGCATGTCCGTGAGTCGCGCTGCCAAGGGCATGTCCAGCCGCCTCCTCGTTCACTACCCAGTCGGGGCCCGACCCAGGTCGTGGGCCCGCCACCTTGGGGGTCCGCCATGCAGTGTGTTGGAGCCCGCCGACCCCGCCTAGCCTCCCCTGCGAGGGAAGGCGCTTCTGGGCCGCTGCCGGCGTGTTCCTGGGCACTCGCCGCAGTCGACAACGTCCAGGGCTAGTTGATCATCACGATGCCGCCCTTGACCGTAGTCTGCCCAGACGCCGAGAGCTCGGCCGTAGCGTTTCCCTTGCCCACAAACCCAATGTCGGCGGTGTTGCTGATGTTGGCTCCAGCCACCTTCACGTCCGTGGTCGCCTTCAGACTGATCTCCTGCGTCGCGGTGAGCGAGATGTTGCCGGTCGCCTTGAGAGTGATGTCCTTGGGACTGTCCAGCAGGATGCCGCTGGCGCTCAGTTCCACCTTGTTGCTGTTCTCGTCCTCTAGCGTGATGGACTTGCCGTCGTCGCTGATGACTATCTGGTTCTCGTTGGGGGTGACGATTGTGATGACCTTGTTCTCGTCGTCGAAGGTCATCCTCAGCTCGCCCTTGGTTGTGAACTGCTTGAGGTAGTTCTCCGCAGTGAGCTCCGAGGGGGCGGAGCGATTCGTGCTGTACAGGCTGCCGAGGATTACCGGGTGGGATGGGTCGCCGTTCACGTAGCCCAGCACGACCTCGTCGCCTATCTCCGGCACGAAGAAGGCGCCCACGCCGTCGGAGGCGTAGAACGTGGAAAGCCGCGCCCACACACCTTCCGGTTCCGCCTGGAGCACTGGGACGGACACCTGCACCTTGTATTGACCTTCTGGGTCGGCGTCCAGCTTCTTCACGATGCCGATCTGGAGACCATCCACCCCCGGTAGCAGTCCCGACGCCGACGGGGCGGTCAGATCCCGTCTCTCCGCGAACCACTCAGGCGCCAGGCCGAACTCAGCTTCCGTCGTCCAGTCGCCGTCCGAGATGTCATGCCGTACGCCAGTGACGTAGACGCTTCCCTCGAAGCGCGCGCCCACGCCAGCCAGACCGATCAGCGTCCCGATCTTGGCGCTTGCGTCGCCTTGGAATCTCACGGAGCCTTGTATCTTGGCGAGGCCGGCTTTCAGTTGGCGGCCCTTGGCCCACGCGTCCAGCGCCGTCTTCTCGACCGGCGCGGCCGTTTGCAGGCGGAACGCGTCCGGCCCAGCTACGCTTGCCAGGTCGGACGCGGTCAGATTCCCCTGCGCGTTAAGTGATGGCGGGGCCGCGACGGAGCTGTCGAGCGCCTTGCCCGCGCTCATGTCCCACGATGTGCCCGTGACCCCGCTCAGCTGGGTGCGCGCGTCGACATCCGCGTGGAACTCGATCAGGTCGCTGCCGTAGGTGACCGTGAGCGCGGGAGAGCCATCGGTTCGCGGCTCCTCGACCGTCACCTTACCGTCGTCGACGAGCACCACCTGTCCATTTGCCTCCGCCCTCGACAGCAGGAAGTCCCAGTCGGTGCAGTAGTATTGCACGAGCTCCTTGTACGTCGTGGTCGTAGAGGAGACGCTCGCCGACACCCCGGAGCAGGCGCCGATGAGTGTGGACATGACACTGCTGTCGCTGGAATCCACGTAGTTCGCGTTCTTCCGCCCGATGGTCATCGCCACCGCCTTGTCGCGACACTCGATTACCGCGCGCGCGTAGTTGTCGCCGGTGATTCTGATGCCGTGGCGGACCACTATGCCCTCGAAGATCGTCTCCTCGCCGCTCTCGTAGCCAGCGGAGATCGATATCTCAGACCCGGGCTTGAACTCCGCGCCGTCGCTCACGGGAAACGACGCTTCCGGCATGTCGCCGTCCAGCAGCACGAGTTCCGCTACGGAGATGCGGTTCACGGCCTTCGTCACCAACGCCGAGACTACACCAATGGTGGAGCCGATCGGCGACCCACCCGACTTGACGGTTAGGCGAACGGCGCCGTGCGAGCCCTGCTCGGGAGAATCGGCCATGGACTACCTCAGCGGCGGAAAGGCGAGCTGCGCGCCCGCTTTGAGACGCCTGAAATCCGTGAGGCCGTTCACCTTCGCCACCTCGGCGTAGTACGACGGATCCTGATAGATGCGTTGACACAGCAGGGGCAGCGTGTCGCCCTCGGTGACCTCGACGAGATGGGCCAGATCTGGCGACGACTTGCCAGCGCGCACCGCCGACTCATCGCTGGCGACGGAGCTGATGAAAGCCATCTTCACGACGGCCCGCACGGGCTTCCCCTCCGACGTGAGGACCGTGTACGTCGTGTCCAGGGACGTGAGCCGACCTCGGAAGTTGAGAACTCCCCAGGTAACTCTGACGGCGCTGGGCTCGTGCTTCGGACCGACGAAGTTGTAGACGACCTCGCGTAGCGCGGCGATTTCCGCGTCGACATCCGTCCGCTTGTCGTCCACGATGCCCGTGCCGTCGATGACGATTTCCAGATCCAGGTTGCTGGGGCAGTACGCCTGGAACTTCGCCTCGGTCTCGGTCTCCCCCTGCGCGCTCTTCGTGTTGTACTTGATGCTGCCCCCGGTCTTGATTTCCTTGGGGTTCAGCATCACCTCATAGGTCTTGGAACCGTCGTCCGAGGCGAACTTGAGCTTCTTACCCGAGCCTTCCAGCATCTACCGTTCCCGTCGTTCGCGCAGCAAGTCGAGGACCATCTGCCTGCATCGCCGCATGATCTCGTCTCTCACTTCGTCCATGTCCGACGCCCGCTCCTCGCAGTCATCCGTGTCGCTGGTGTCCTCCGGTTGCACCGTGGACTTCACGACCAACTGCCCGATCTCCACCGGCATAGGGTCTCCTCAGCCTGCGACCGCCGCCCGCCTGCTCAGACCACCTTGGAGCAGACCGTGTAGCACATTTCGATCGTCTCGACGGCGACCTCGTTCTTCGTCGATGAGAAGCTCCCCACTTCCCAGCGAACCGGGTAAGCGTTCGCGAAGCTCCAGGTCATGACAGGGATCCCCATTTCGTTCAGCAGAAAGACCCAGACTGTCTTCGTCTTGATCGGCTTCGCCAAGCCAGACTCGAGCACGCTGGCACACCACACCATGAGTGGCGACGGAATCGACATGACGCCACGCTTGAGCGTCAGCGGCTTCTGCTTCAAGCCCGTGGGAAGCTGCCAAGTGAACTGATTCTCGCCCGCTTCCTGTACTTCCTCGGTCTCAAACCCGGCCTGAATCCCACTCACCTCCTGGAACGACATGTCCACGGGGGACGGGATGGGCCCAACGCTCACCCGAAAATGGAACGCGGGTAAAGGGTACGTAAACGAGTCAATGAGCTTGGATGCGAGGCTCTGCACTGCACGTCCTCCCATGCCATGCGGCGCCGGGCCGAGCCGTGCGACCGCCCTGGCCGGAACGGACCAAGCGATCCGGCCAGGATCCAACATCGCGCGGTAGCGACGGCGCTACGCGTTTTCGATCGTGAGACCCTCGTGGGCGATCTCGATCTCCTCGATAGCGACCTCGTTGCCCTCGGCGTTCATGTCCGTCGCGGTGATCTTGGTCGGCCACGCGTTCGTGAGCTTCCAGACCATCGTCGGCGCGGCAGCTTCGTCGAGCAGGCTGATCGTCACGGCGATGCGCGCGATCGTGTTCATCTTGATCTGGGAGTACCACGCCCAGAAGTTGTTGTCCGACTTGAACACGCCCTTCTTCATCGTGACGTTGCTTCCCTGCACGATGCCCGGCATCTTGATCGTCGAGAACACGGGACTGTCCCCGTGGCGGTACTCGATGACCTGGGCCTCGACATCCAGGCCCGAGACCTCCTGGAACGACATGTCTTGGTCGCCCCACTTCACCGAGAAGTGGAACTTCGGTATCGGCCACACATTGGTGGATTGGGCGGAACCATCGTCTGCCATGAGTCGGCCTCCCTGGATGCGCCGTGACGCGTTTCACGGCCGATCTATCCCACGCTCCTCCGAGCGGTCTACGATTCCTGCATCTTCTGCTGGAACGTGATCTCGATGAACTCAGCCGGTCGCGTGATCGCGACAAGCACCGTGACGCGCATGATCCCGTCGAGTATGTCCACGGGCGTCATCGACTGCCCCAGCCCGACATGGACGCTGAACGCGTCCGACGGGCTTCCACCCGCCAGACCGCCGCGTTTCCAGATCCCGGTGAGGAAGTTCCCGATCATGCTGCCCAGCGCGACCCAAGTCTGCGCGTTGTTGTTCTCGAAGACGTACCGCTTCGCGGCCATGCGGATGGACTCTTCGAGCATGATCATCGTCCGGCGCACGTTCACGTACTTCCAGTCCAGGCTATTGCCGTCCAGCGTGCGGCCACCCCAGACCAAGACACCCTCGCCCGAGAACGGCCGGATCGCGTTGATGGATTTGCCCTGCGGCGTGACGTTCAGGTCTTCTTGCTCGGCGTGGTTGATGTTCACCGCCGGCTTTACGACGCCGCTCAGACTCACATTCGCGGGGGCCTTCCACACGCCGCGCGTGTTGTCCACCATCGTGTAGACGCCCGCCATGGCGGCGCTCGGGGGCATCAGGTTGAGCTTGTCCTTGATTTCCGTCCGGACGATGTCGTAGAGCTGTGGGCTGACCGCGTCGAGCGATTTCTGCAGCTCGTCGACCTCCTGGTCGGACTCCGTGGTCCCGATCTTGTTGATCTCGCCCTGCGCCTGCCTGCGCTTCAGGTCGTCTTCGGCAAGCCCGGCGGCCGCCAGCTCGGCGCTGAGCGCCGACCTCAGAGCGTCGAGGCCGCTCGCGGTGAAGTTCCGGAGACCCAGATCCTTCAGCGGTATCGCCGAGGTCTCCAACCACGGGTAGTATGCGACGCCGTAGTTGAGGAAGTTCACCCCGAGCGCGTCGCGGAACGCCTGGACGCAGTCGCCCTGTGGAGCCTTGCGGTCCCGGTACCCGCTGTGGATATCCAGAATCGCCACGCGATTGCGCATGTCCATCCCGCAGTGCTGTAGGGCAGCCTGCTGGATCGCGATGCAGCTCGCGTCTCCCAGAGACACCGCCTCCGGGATGACGACCATCGTTGGCACTTCCTCCTTCAGAAGGAGCTCGAACGCCTTGACGATGGGATCCTGCTCAATGTCGTCCTCGTACGTTCCGACCGAGACGATGTAGCAGGGGCCGCCGCCGTTCTGGAAGAACAGCTTCATGCTGTAGTACAGGCGGTATTCCTGGGTGGTCTGCGAGAGCTCGTAGGGCTGCCCATCGAAGCTGAACGCGGCCACCTCTGCGGCGCCCGCCGTCGTCACCACGGGGGTCACGGCCGTCGCGGTGGCGGCGTCATCGCCGTTCCCGTCCTCGTCCGCATCGGTGTCAGCGTCGTCAGTGGCGCCGGCATCCCCAGCGTCGTCCGCGGCGGCTCCGGCTCCCGCCGTCATGTCGAACAGCGGTGTCGGCGGCCCCCCGAAGTACGTGTGGTACTCCGCCATCGAGGCAATCGGCCACGGCTTGTTTGCCAGGGCCCTTCCCTTGTTGTCCGCGCGTTCAGTGTATCCGATGAACGCCGGCACGGCGGTCTCGACCTCGACCACTGAACTGGGGAAGGCATCCTTCTCAACCACATACACGCCGGGCGTTTTCATGACGGCCATGGTCGGCCTCCTGTTCCCGTAATTAGCAGCTCACGAACACTTCCGACACGAAGCGTTCGGCGCCATCGATGGATTCCCTGGACAGTCTGTCCGCAGCGGCGCAGGGCAGCCGCTGAATCAGCACGCGATCAGTACCGGCGCCCACTCCGTTGCTCCGCAACTGGAAACGGCGCTTACGGGCCGCCGACAGCGCGATGGGAGTTCTGGATCGGAACGCCAGAGCATCCCGGCCGTTGGGTAAACGCGCGGCGCCCAGAGCGTCGAACACGGTCTCGTCCGCCGCGTCAGCAACGCGAAGACTGTCGCGCCGTCCATTGCCCTGGACGTAGTACTTCCAGTACGTCTCGCGCGCGCCGAAGGTCATGTGGTAGGCGCCTCCACCGCGCGCCTGTCCGTCCGTATGGACGCGGATGTCGACGACGCAGACCGGCGGCGCCAAGCGGTCGCGCGCGTCCAGGACACCCATCAGGGCGGGGGAGTCCAACGGCTCGGCGTCCGCGTCAGACACGCGCGCCTCGCTGTGCAACCGCAACGGGTCGTCCCGCTCTTCCGACCCGCGCGCGCGCAGATACAGCAACTCCTCGCTTCCCCCAACCCCTGGCTCCGTGTAGACGCCGAACCGAGCGTCCGTCGCGAATGCCTTAAACACGAAGCTGAGCCCGGACTCGACATCCGTCGCGTCGGGTCGCATCACCGACGGTCGATCCGCGTCGTACAGAACTACCAGCCCGCCCACGGAGTGGCGCACCACGAGGCCTCGCCGGCGCGCCATGTCCGCGGTCTCCGACGCCAGTTCGAAAGTGACCGGCGCGCACGCGCCATCAAAGAAGTCGTGTCGCGCCTCCACGCTGAATGCCACAACGTACTTGGCCATGCCGCCGTCGACCCCTACCCGCCAATGCGTGTCTCGACGCTCGTGATCGTGGACTCGACGTCGCTCACGTCCGGCGAAGCGAACACCACCATGCGCACCTTGTAAAGCACGGACGGGAGGTACTTGCCACTCAGGACGCCCCACAGGCTCCCCAGATCGCGAATGTCCAGGTTCTCGATGTCCATCACGATGCGGTCGATCCGCCCTGCGGCGCCCTCCACCACATCTGGATGCAGCTCTCGTCGCCTCTGGAAGAAGCTCACCGTGTGCGAAATCGCTTTGAGCGACTCGTCATAGTTGTCGCCGCTGAAGTGCGCGGCAAACATGACGTGCAGGTTCAGGCACAGAGGCGGCCCGTAGACGGCAGCCGGCCCTTCGCCGGTTGGGGCGGGCGCGGCCCGCTGTGACCCCGCCGTCTCCTTCTCGATGTTCACGAGGAACATGAGCACCTTGTTGTCCACGTGCGGCGGCACGCTGCCGTCCTGCTCCACGATGTTCGACACGACCACGCGGTCCTCGCCGGTATCCTGCTGGTACCGGAAGGACTGGTTCAGCTCGTCTCGAATGTGGTCCAGCGCCGTGTAGATCATCTACTTCGCTGCCCTGCTGTCCGGCGGGACACGCAACAGGTCCGTCAACCCATATAAGCTGGCGCCGAACACGCTGTGGGGCGAGGCCGCGAGTCCTCTCCCAAGCACGCCCACCGGACAGGCGTGCACCCAGGATGTGTGCCGACGTCACACTGCGCTATGTCAACAGGTATTAGGCCGCGTACGGAGACGACCTCCTCATCTTGGCACAGCTTAACCTTTCGGATACGTTGCTGTCAACCCACTCGTTGCCTTACGCAGTACGGGCGCGGCGGTGGGGTACCTTGGGGCAGTGAAGTAGGTAGGTACAGCGGGCGGCGGGCTCCCTCCGCGGCTCTGCTCTCTGGGTACCGCTCCAGGCCGCGCTTGCCTCGCCTGCCGATTCTGGCAAACTGCACGCCACCTGGACGCAGAGCTACTGGAATTGCAGCCGGAGAGCCGATATGGCGTTGCGATGGGGCATCTTGGGGTGCGGCGACGTGGCAGAACGCAAGGGCGGCCCGCCGCTCTACCAAGTGGACGGCTCCGAGTTGGTTGCCGTCATGCGGCGCGACGCGGCCAAGGCGGAGGACTTCGCCGCGAGGCACGGCGCGAGGCGCGCCTACTCGGACGCAGACCACCTGATCTCGGACGCGGACGTGAACGCCGTCTACGTCGCTACGACGCCGGACGTCCACTGTGAGCAGACGGTGCAAGCGGCGAACGCGGGCAAGCACGTCCTTTGCGAGAAGCCCATGGCGATGAACACGGGCGAGTGCCGCCGAATGGTCGACGCGTGCGAGCGGAACGGCGTCGCGCTGATGATCGCCTACTACCGACGGCTCTACCCAAACGTGCAGAAGATGAGGACGTTGCTGGCCGACGGCGCTGTCGGACAGGTCGTCCTGGCGCGCGTGAACCACTCGGGGTACTACAACCCCGCGCCCGGTACTGAGGGAGCATGGCGGACAGATCCCACCATCAGTGGAGGCGGCGTGCTGGCCGAGACCGGCTGTCACCGGGTAGACCTACTCGCGTACCTCATGGGCGAGATCGAGTCCGCGCGTGGTTACGCCGCCAACGTGCACGTGGACTACCCGGGGGACGACACCGCCGCGTTCGCGCTGCGCTTCGTGAACGGCACGCACGCCAGCGTCAACATCAACTGGAACGTCGGAGCCCCGGTCGACGACCTCGAAATCTACGGGACCAGTGGGGCGCTTCGGTGTATCGGGCTGGACAGCGGCGCGCTGACCCTGGAGCAAGGCGGCCGCGTGACGGACCTCGCGCAGCCCCGGTTGCCGTTCACGCACACCGGACTCATCGAGAACTTCGTCGCGCACGTCCGCGACGGCGAGCCCAACATATGCGCCGGTGAGGACGGCCTGAAGACCGCGCAGGCGATTGAGGACATCTACGCCCAGGAGTGACCGTCGCCGGCGACGCCGCCACCCCAACCTACGCCTAGACGAACTCACCTGGCCGAGGTGGCGTGTCGAAGCGGTACGCGGGTGGCTTCGGGTCCAGCCAATCGACGACCTCGTCCTTCAGCGCGAACGCGAAGAAGTGGTTGCCCGTCGGCGCGTAGTGCCCGATGTAGTGCCGCGCGGCGTACTCCTCCGGCGTGCATCCGAACTGCGAGAAGTCGTCGACGTGCTTGGCCAGGCTGTCGACGAACAGCACGTCGTTGTCGACGAGGTAGTCCACGAAGGGCTGGTCGAAGCGCGGGCGTCCGTGGCACGCGGCTACCACGTCCGAGCTCATGTAGCTCGTCACCACCATGAGCTTCTTGCCCGACGACGCGGCGAATGCGGCCGCCTTCTGGACGACCCACATCGTTGACCGAAGCGCGTAGGCGGTCAGCAGCGCGCTGCCGGTCTTGGCGGCGGCTTCGGGCGAGCTGAAGTCCGCGCGCTCCCCGAGCGCGTCGGCAAGCCGCTGTAGGAGATCGAAGCGCACGTCGGTCGCGCGCTGCGTCGCGAGCCGCGCTTGCACCTCGACATCGTCCTGGAACGCCTCCACGACTTGGTCGGCTTCGCAGAGCTGGTAGAGCGACTCGGGCGTCGGACAGCGATTCGGCTGCTCCTCATATTCGCCCGTGTCGAGGTTCATTCGGAGGTGCGCCCACGGGTTGGCGTGGAACATGTAGCCTGAGTCTTCCACGTCCGCCGTGTCCCTCAGCATCTCACCGTACCCGGGCATGTGGAGGGTGCGCCAGGAGTAGATGCTGCGGTAGTGGTCGTCCGACCAGACGTTGAGGATCACGTACTCCGAATCCGCCTCCTCGCGCAGCATGCGCCGGTACGCCTGATACACTCCGTACCCGCCCACGCCGTAGTTGCGGATCGGCTCTCCCAGATGGGCGGCAAGGTATTCCTGCCACGTCTCGCCGTCGCTGACCTGATCGCACTGCGTGAAGCTGTTTCCGTATGTGGTGATGCGGCACGGCTGCGCGGGATAGTTGAGCATGCGACGCTCGCCGAGCGGCCCATCGCGGCGGATCGCGAAGCTACCGTCCAACCCATTGCGCTGCACGGACGGCTGGCGCACGTACCCTAGCTCGGGGTCGAATGTGGCCCAGTTATGCGCGTTGGCGTCGAAGAACCGGTCAAGTCCCTCTCTGGAACAGACAGAGCGGGCGAGATACTCGCGGGTGGTCGTGCTCATGGCGGCGTCCTCGACGGTGGCGGCGGATGGCGCGGCGGCACGTCGACACTACTGGGAAGACCCAGACGCCGCAACGGCTCCGACCGAAGCGACGGCCACGACTACCACCGAAGCCATCGAGTAGAATTCGGTTGCTCTCGCGCGACTGAGCCGAAGTGGAGACCCTATGCCTGAGTTCGACTACGACATGATCGTCATCGGCTCCGGCCCCGCAGGGCACCGAGCCGCCATCCAGGCGTCGAAGCTGGGCAAGCGCGTCGGGCTGGTCGAGCGGAAGGCGGTCGTCGGCGGGGTGTGTGTGAACACGGGCACGATCCCGAGCAAGACGCTACGCGAAGCCGTCATGCGTCTGTCCGGATACAGAGACCGCGAGGTGTACGGCGCATCCTACGCCGTCAAGCAGCACATCACTATGGAGGATCTGCTGTTCCGCGCTGACCACGTCATACGCCACGAAGCGGACGTCATGCGCCACCAGCTCGTGCGCAACGATGTCGATGTCCTCGAGGCGGAAGGCGCGTTCGTAGACCCAAACACGATCCGCCTCACCTTCGTCGGGCGCGCGGGGTGGCGCGACGTAACAGCGGACAAGATCGTGATCGCCGTCGGCACGTCAGTGACCCGCGACGAACACATCCCGTTCGACGGGACGCACATCTTCACTAGCGACGATGTCCTGACGCTGGACCGCTTGCCGCGGACGCTTGCGGTCGTCGGCGGCGGCGTCATTGGGGTCGAGTACGCCAGCATGCTCGCCACTCTCGGCGTGCGTGTTACTGTCATCGACAAGCGCCCGCGCCTGCTGGACTTCGTCGACCACGAGATCATCGACGCTCTCGTCTACCACATGCGCCAGGATCGGTGCAGCTTCCGCCTCGGTGAAGAAGTAAGTGGCATAGAGCGTTACGACGATCCCACGTTCGGCGAGCGGGTACGGCTCCACCTCGGCAGCGGCAAGCAGATCAACGCGGAGAAGGCGCTGTACAGCATCGGTCGTACGGGGTCCACGTCGAGGCTGGGCCTCGATCAGGCGGGGCTTTCCGCGGACGAACGCGGGCGCATTAAGGTGGACGAGAACTACTGCACGGCGGCGCCGAACATCTACGCGGTCGGTGATGTCGTCGGCTTCCCGAGCCTCGCCTCCACCTCCATGGAGCAGGGCCGCTTGGCCGCGTGCCACGCCTTCGGAGCAGCCTGTCACAGCATACCGGCGTTGTTCCCGTACGGTGTCTACGCCATCCCGGAGATGGCCATGGTGGGGCGCACCGAAGAGGAACTCACCGACGACGGCGTTCCCTATGAGGTGGGCAAGGCGCAGTATCGCGAGATCGCGCGTGGCGAGATCCTCGGAGACACGACGGGTCTCCTGAAGCTGCTCTTCCACATTGAGACGCAGGAGCTCCTCGGCGTCCACATCATCGGGGAGGGCGCGAGCGAGCTGATCCACATCGGGCAGGCGGTGCTCGCGTTCGGCGGGACGGTCGAGTACTTCGTGGACGCGGTGTTCAACTACCCGACGCTCGCCGAGTGCTACAAGACGGCTGCGTTTGACGGGCTGAACAGAATGCATTAGCGGCGCCAGGCGGCACGGGTGGCGCCCGTCGCTCAACAGCAAGCAGGGCGAAGGATGGGCTGGCGTATGGGCGGTTGGTTCGGCGTGTGTGTCGTGGTCGCGCTGGCGTCCTGCTGCCTTGGCCCCCGGGCAGCCTTCGCTGCCGGAGCGGGCACGCACATTCCCGCGTCCCAATACGGCGCCCAGATCGCGCCAGAGCCGTTCCAGTCGAACTGGACGGCGTGCATCGGCGCCATGGCGCCGGACCAGATGCGCGACCAGCCCCTCGGGCATGAGAACCATCGCGCGGCCGGGCTTCTGTACACAATGAAAGCGATTGACTACCTAAAGCGTGGAGAGACGGCTAAGGCCCTGCTCACGGCGTCGATCCGCGTCCACTACCTGACAGACAGCCTGGCCATCGCCCACGGCGACGTATGGTATCCCCGCCATGAGTCGGACGTCATGCGGCCCGGCGTCCGGGGGGCGCGCATCTGGTCCTTCCTGCCGCAGTCGGTGCAGGACTACTGGCTGCCGTTCGATCCCCGTGAACCGGGCATCAACTACGACCGCCTGCGCATAGACGACCCTCCGCTCCAAGCGCTGTCCTGGGAGAAGCTCGCGGGCCGTGGTCTGTCACGCAGCATGCACGCGTTCTTCGATTCGACGGAGATCCACAGAGGCCACCGCAACGGGCAGTTCCCGTTGGCAAACGTGCCAGACACGACGAACTGGTCCTGCTACGACTACGAGCTCTACGGCCGTTGGCGGTCGGAGCAGATCGCCCTCGAAGTGTTGGACCGGGAGTCGGTTCTGGCGAAGGGCGGATCGATCCGTTTCGCGGCCGCCGATCAGTTCCAGCAGGCGATGGACCATGAGATGGAGAACATGATCGCGGCGGTGGGCGCGTACTACCGCTATCTCACCGTCGCCCGCGACACTGAGCTCCTGGGCGACATGGACATGCTCCTGCCCGCGCACGACCGACTTCTCCTCATGGCGCGGCACGCCCCCGCCGTCTACCTATCCGCGGATGCGCCCTGGCCGCTCAAGCGCGCCTGCTCTCTTCTCGCGATGGAGATGGTGCGCGCCCGTTTCCGCGCGTCCGGCGATCTCGGCGCGAGCTTCGCCACGTACCTGCCCGCCGAAGTCGACGCGATCATCCGTACGGTCGACGTGCCCGAGGGCGAGGACGGGCAGCGCGTCCTCGTCTCCTGGGGCGAATCACCCGACGAACGCCGGGAAGCAGCAGCCAGGAAGATCGACGGGAACGCGGTTGCCGTGGGAGACGCCCCTGGCGCCCAGGGGCACATCGTGCTTCGCGGCGAGGACGTACAGCGCGCGGTTCACCTCGTTGACTATCTGCTCGACCTGACCCATGCCCCGTTCCTCGGCCGCGCGCCCATGGAAGTCGTGCTGACGGCGTTCGAGAAGGAGTGGGACGGCATCGACCTCATGGCGAGCATCGACGTGACACCGGATGACGAGCTCCCGGCCCTGGTCGCTGGCATCCAGAATCCCCACGCGGACGACCCACAGGCCTGGGCGGATGTGGTGCGTGGGCTAGTGCGGCCGCACAGCGACGGCTCCGACATCAACCTGACCGGGGTTCTGCCCCGGTTCTACGACTACATGGTGCTGTCCTTGCCGCTACCCGATGGCGCGCGAGTCGACCTGCTTGACGGCGACGGCTGAGCCCCTCCGTCGGGAAGCCAGCCGCGCGTTTCCGGCCGCAGCGCGGTGCCGGCATGCGTCTGGCGAGGGCCGGCGAGATGTCCACGGGCGTCCTAGACATGACGTCTACGCGCGTCGCGTCAGCAGGCTGAGCTCCTGGCGCGCGTCCTCACAGCGCGCGCGCGCCGGGCAGCCATCGACGTGGTCGTTCACCAGACCCATCGCCTGCATGAACGCGTATGCGGTGGTGGGGCCGACGAACGTGAAGCCCAGGCGCTTCAGGTCTTTGCTCAGGGCGGCGGATTCAGGCGTGTGCGGCGGTATTGGGTCGGGGCAGGACCGACGGTCAGGCTCGAAGGACCAGAAGTAGCTGGCGAGCGAGCCGCGAGCCTCCCGCAACTTGACGGCGTAGCGCGCGTTGTTGATCGTCGACTCGATCTTGCCGCGATGTCGGACGATGGACGCGTCCTTCAGCAGCCTGTCGACGCTACGGCTGTTGAACCGGGCGACCTTCTCGAAGTCGAAGTCCGCGAACGCGCGCCGGAAGGCGTCGCGCTTGCGTAGGATGGTCAGCCAAGACAGGCCGGACTGGAAACCCTCGAGGCAGAGCTTCTCGAACAGCCGGCTGTCATCGCCGACCGGCATTCCCCACTCGTCGTCGTGGTACGCGCGGTAGTCAGGAGCGCTGGTCGCCCACTCGCACCCACCGGTGTCGATGTCGTCGGGTTCGATGCCTGACATGCTGTCCCTGACTCCCGGCTAGCCCACCCCGACTATACCATACGGCCACGGGGAAGTGAGGCAGGATGTCAGTAGCGCCTCGCCCTCGAGCACGCGCGCCTAGAGGAACGCGCGCGACTGCTCCCTGTCGCCTCCCACGGCGAGCGGGCAGACTCTGATGATGAAGATGGCGCTCGCCAGACACGAGATGCTCGTGTGCATCTGCTTTTCCCCGCTTGCGACGGCCGTTCAGCGCGTCGTACAGGTCGCGCCGCAGGGCGGTTGGGGTCAGCGCGGCAGCACGCGCCGCAGCGCCTGGATGTCCGCTCCCTGTTTCCGCAACTGGTCTTGGACACTCGCCACATCCCGGCGGAGGGCTCCGACGTCACTCGCCACATTAGAGCCGCCCCGGGAATCCTCACGTCCACGTTCCAGGGCCGCGATGCGGCGGTCCAGTCCGTCGAGATGCCGTAGCACCGTGCCGATCTCGGCTTCCCAATCACTCGAAGCGCCACCCCGCGATATGCCTACCTGCGCGACTGCCATCGTCTGCGTGTCTGTAACGCGTAGGGGCTCGTCCGCGGGGCTGCGATATGCGTCAGCCGCGCGAGGGAGAGCGAACCTGCCGATGAAGACGCCCACGAGCAGAGCCACCGCGATCCACGGAACGTACGTTCGGTGCGGCTTCATGCGCGCTCCCTTTCTGCGTGGTGGGCGCTCCACGCCACTCCTGGGCTCCAGCGAAGGCCGACCAGGGCGGCCGACTCGCTGTGACATGGGAACACCTGGCGCCGTCCCCCGTGCGCGCATGCTACCCTCGCGCCGGACGGGACGCACGCAATCCGGCCCTCGGCCGGACGGCGCCCTTACCAGGGCGCTCACGCCTCCCAGGCGGCTGGGATGGACAGACGGGTTGACGACGCACGCCCCACGATGTTCTATGTGTCTGGCGCCTCAGCGACTCACGAATAGCACCGAAGCCCTACGCATGAGCCTGATCCGACTCCACAAGGTCTCGAAGAGCTACGACGCGAACCGCGTCCTACGGGACGTGTCCTTCCGCCTACAGGAGGGAGAGCGCGTCGGACTCATCGGCAAGAACGGCTCCGGCAAGACGACGGTCTTCCGCATGATCCTCGGCCAGGAGGAGGCCGACGCCGGCAGCGTCGACATCGCCGATGACGCCACGGTGGGGTACTTCTCTCAATTCTCGACGCTCGGCGGCGGCCAGTCCATACGCGAGATACTGGACGAGTTGTTCCCCGAGGTACACGCCCTCGACAAGGAGCTCCGCGAGGTCGAAGCGGCCATGGCCGACGCGGCGGACATCGACAAGCTCATCGAGCGTCAGTCGAAGCTGCTGGAGGAGATGGAGCGCATCGACGGCTGGACGTACCAGAGCCAGATAGAGACCGTGCTGACCAAGCTGGGGTTCAGCGAGGTCCACGCGAATCGCCCTGTCGAGCAGCTCTCGGGCGGATGGCAAAACCGGGCGGCGCTCGCGAAGATCCTGCTCGAGGATCCCGACCTGCTGCTGCTGGACGAGCCGACGAACTTCCTCGACATTGAGGGGCTGGCGTGGCTGGAGCAGTGGCTCGTCAAGCTGAACGGCGCGCTCATCGTCGTGTCGCACGACCGCCACTTCCTGGACGCCGTGGTCACACGCGTCGTCGAGATCGAGAACTTCCACCTGCACGAATACAAGGGCGGCTACACGCAGTATGTCCGTGAGAAGCCCATACGCCTGAAGCGTATGGAGCGGCAGTTCCAGTACGAGCAGGAGTTGCTGATCTTCGAGGCGGAGGCGATCCGTGACCGCGAGGAGGCCCGACGCGACCCGAGCAGGCGCATGCACCGCAAGCTAGCGAACATCAAACACGCCGTCGAGCCGAAGCCCGTGGATCGCGTCATCACGAGCATCTACCGCGGCATCAACGCGCCGGAGATACTGTGCCGCGCGGAGAACCTATCCAAGGGCTACGACGGGCAGGCGCTGTTCGAGGACGTATCGTTCGAGGTGCATCGTGGCGAACGCCTCGTCGTGGTCGGCGCGAACGGCTGTGGCAAGAGCACTCTCCTGAGGGTGCTGACCGAAGGCGAGGCGCCCGACACTGGCGACGTGCGCTGGGGGCGCGGCGACATCCCTTACGCCTACTTCAACCAGATGCGCGACGACCTGGACCTGAACGACACGGTCACGCACGCGGTGAACTTCGGCGGCCTCGGCTACGCCGCCCCACGTAAGCAGGTGAACCGGTTCCTGTCGCTCATGCGCTTCTCGGAACTGGATCTGCAACAGAAGATCGGCACGCTCTCCGGTGGCGAGCAGGCGCGCGTGGCGTTGGCGATGTGCCTGCTTTCGGGCGCTCCACTCATCATCCTCGACGAGCCTACGAACCACCTGGACCTCACCAGTTCGCAGGTGATGGAGCGAGCCCTGGCGCACTACCCGGGCGGCGCCATCGTCGTCAGCCACGACCGGTTCTTCGTGGACAAGGTCGCCACGCGTCTGCTTGTGTTCGAGGAGGAATCCACGCGCCTCCGACTCGTCACGGGCAACTGGTCCACGTGGCAGGCGTCCCACGAGACGGCGTGACGCCCCTCGCCTTCGCCGGTTGCGGTTCGTCCCAAGCTGTTCCATCCTTGCCGTGCCGATCCACGGGCGTACGAACATAGGCGTAAGAACACAGGTCGCGAGCCGACCAGGAGCGCATCATGGCGTTTACACGTGACGAAGTTCTCGGGCGGCTGCGGGCGAACGTAGCGCAGGGCAAGCCCATCATCGGCGGCGGCGCCGGCACGGGCATATCCGCGAAGTGCGCCGAAGCCGGCGGCATTGATCTGATCATCATCTACAACTCAGGTCGATTCCGTATGGCGGGGCGCGGCTCGCTGTCGGGCATGCAGCCGTACGGCGACGCGAACGCCATCGTCGTCGAGATGGCGGCCGAGGTGCTGCCTGTCGCGCGCAACACACCGGTGCTGGCCGGGGTCTGCGGCACGGACCCGTTCCGTCTGATGGACGTGTACCTCCCGCAACTCACGGCAACAGGCTTCTCCGGCGTGCAGAATTTCCCCACCGTCGGACTCATCGACGGCGTGTACCGCTCCAACCTCGAAGAGACGGACATGGGGTACGACCTCGAGGTCGAGATGATCGCGACGGCGCACGGCCTCGGCATGTTCACGTCGCCGTATGTCTTCAACGCCGAGGAAGCGGTGATGATGGCACAGGCGGGCGGCGATCTTCTCGTAGCCCACATGGGACTGACGACGAAGGGCAGCATAGGGGCGACCACCGCGCTCACGATTGAGGAAGCGGCGGAGCGCGTGCAGGCTATCCACGACGCGGCGAAGGCCGCGCGCGACGATGTCCTCGTCATCTGTCACGGTGGACCCATCGCGGAACCCGAAGACGCCGCGTACATCCTCGAGCACACCGAGGGTGTCGTTGGGTTCTACGGCGCGTCGTCCGTCGAACGTCTGCCCACCGAACGCGCGATCACAGGGCAGGTCGAGAGCTTCAAGGCGCTGAGTCTGTAGGAGGTCGCGGTGTTGGCGGCGGCCAGGTCGGGCCGCCGCGCTGGGCGCCTAGGCCCACCCGAGCTGCTGCATGGCGACGCCGTCGTTCCAGATCTTCGTCATATGACGGATGCGCCCATCCTCGACCTGTAAGGTGTAGCAGTAGTCGGTGGCGACGCTCTTGCCCGTAGGTGGCAGCGGGCCGCCTTCGCCTGTGTGCGTGCCGTGGAACACGGCGAACGTGGTGACGTTGTTCCTCTCCTCGTCAACCGCAAACGACTTCAGGTCGTATCGCGCCCCCGAGACGAACGTGTACAGACCCTTGATCCAGTCGGTGTAGCCCTGGACCGTGGTGACCTCGGCGAGCGCTGGGGCCTGCGCCGAGAAGGTCGCGTCTGGGTGACAGAACTCCTTGCATACGTCCCATCCCTTGCCGTCCTCACACGCTACAAAGAACCGCTCGGCAACGTCCCTGATTGCGCTCATCGTGTTCTCCTCCTTGGATTGCGCTGGCGCTCCTTCGGCCAGCGTCCCCCTGCCTTCGTCGCCGACGAGTTCCGCCACGGGGCCTCCGTCGGCTCCCGGGCTGTTTACCAACCGCTTGGCAGGTGTGTCAAGAGGCGCCACCAGGTGTGGCCATATGGCGTCGTAGCAGAGACTAGGGAGAGCGCACCAGTGCATGCGGGCCTACTTGCTGGCGCCGTCGGCCAGACGTACCGGTGTGACACAGCGGCTGGCCGAACATCCGCTAGGCGGTCGGGGAGTTGTCCACCGAAGTATGGTATAATCCACTTTACACCGACATCACACCGAGCCACGGGCAGTACATTGATCGACCGAGCGCAAAGGCTCCCACATTCGGCGCGCGAACCACAGGCAGATAGGGTGGCACGATGGCCGCGGAACCGCGCCGGGAATACTCGACCACGACAGCGGCGCCTGCAGGGCCTCGAGCTAGCCAATGGCGGGCCGCCGGGATACTGGCCATACTCGTGCTGTGTGCGGCGCCCGTCGACGCCGTGACGCACCGCCTGACCAGCGTCGCCGACCTGGACGTGGTCTACACCGATGGGCCGTTCACGGCCGATTGGCGGTTCGAGGACGACCTGTTGGTGGTGCAGATTCCCCAGAGTACTGTTGAGATCAGGGCGCTACGGGGTCTCACCATGATGGCGGGCACGGTCTCCTTCCGCATCAAGACTCCAGTGCCCGGAGGCATGCCCGGCGTGACCGCGGGAGTGGTGTTCCGTATGGGCGAACGCGGCGCGCCCGACGGCCGAACGGGACAGTACGTGACCGTGTCGCCTGGTCAGTCGACTCTGCAGTGGACCTCGGTAGCGCAGTGGGACCGCAACTTCCCGATCGCTCGTGCGGGGCCCGCCATCGGGCGCCGCGAGGCGATGGGGGGAGGCGGCAAGCGCCGGCCGATCCCCGGCTGGAATGGCGTCGAGGATGACGACTGGATCGGTGTTCGAATAGAGATGCTGCCGGACGGCGCACACACCGTGTCCTTGGACTTCCGGCGCCTCGAGACGGTCTGGTTGGACGCCGACGACATGCGGGCCACGAACATCGGCGCTCTCGGCGACAAGCGCACGCCAGCCTCGGAACTCATCGCTCGGGGCGATCCCTTGTTCGGTCCGGGAGGCGTGGGCATTTACGTCCGCGGTACCTCGACGGCTGCCGAGGTGCATTTCGCCGACTTCGAGATCGACAGGACGCTGTCCGTCTCGGCCGCAGGCCGGATCACGACGACGTGGGGCGACCTGAAGATGGGCCGATGAGACGGAGTGACTGAAGACGCGCGTCTGACCGGCCGCCTGACGTTCCCATCGCCCCCGCCGTCCGCTATGATGCGCACGACCCGTGACCCCTCGGCAGACGGAGGACGACCGTTGAGCGCACGCCCGAACGTCATCGTGTTCTTCACCGACCAGCAGCGGTGGGACACCAGCGGCCTCCACGGCAACCCGCTGGACCTGACCCCCAACTTCGACCGCATGGCGACCCGCGGCACGCACGTCGCAAACTCGTTCACGTGCCAGCCGGTGTGTGGCCCCGCCAGGTCGTGCCTGCAGACGGGCCGATACGCGACGCAGACGGGGTGCTGGCGCAACGGCATCGGCCTCGCCGAAGACACGGTGACGCTCGCGCATCACTTCAAGGACGCGGGCTACGACACTGGCTACATCGGCAAGTGGCATCTGTACGACCGCGACGAGATCGGGCCGGTGCCCGAGTCGCACCGGTTTGGGTACGACTACTGGCTCGCCTCGAACGTGCTGGAGTTCACCTCGGACGCGTACCACACGGTCATGTACGACAACGACGACAACGAGGTGTTCCTTCCGGGCTACCGCGTCGACGGCCAGACGGACGCGATCATCCGGTACGTCGCCGACCATCGGGAGGAACCGTGCTTCCTGTTCACGTCGTACATCGAGCCTCACCACCAGAACCACATCGACGACTACCCACCGCCCGACGGATACCGCGAACGCTACGCGGGCAAGTGGATTCCGCCCGATCTCGCGGCATTGGGAGGCTCCACGCACCAGCATCTCGCCGGGTACTACGGCATGGTGAAGCGGCTCGACGAGGCGCTCGGCCGCTTACTCGACGCCCTGAAGAGCATGGACATGCTCGACAACACGATCATCCTGTTCACGTCGGACCACGGCTCGCACTTCAAGACGCGCAACAGCGAATACAAGCGCTCCTGCCACGAAAGCTCGATTCGCGTGCCGACGGCGTTCCACGGGCCTGGGTTCCAGGGCGGCGGGCACGTTCACGAACTCGTCAGCCTCGTCGACTTGCCTCCGACTCTTCTCGACGCTGCTGGGATTCCCGTGCCGGACAGCATGTCAGGACGGTCCATCCTGCCCTTGCTGCGCGGCGACAGGGACGACTGGCCAGCAGAGGCGTTCGTGCAGATCAGTGAGGCGCAGATCGGCCGCTCCGTGCGCACGCAGCGGTGGAAGTACTGCGTGGACGCTCCCAGCACGGCGGATCGTCGTGACGGTGGGTCGGACCTGTACGAGGAGCAGTACCTCTACGACCTGGAATACGACCCGTACGAGCTGACCAACCTCATCGACCGGCAGTCGCATCGCGGCGTGGCCGACGTGATGCGCGAACGGCTCATCCGGCGGATGGTGGACGCGGACGAGGAGGCCCCGGAGATCGTGCCGCCGGACATCCTGCCTAGCGGGCAGCGGATCGTGTCGGACGCGGAGGCGCGTCAGTGACGCCGAACACGGCGCCGCGATAGACCGTGGCTCGCAGGCTACCTACGTTCGCGACCTGGATCGCCAGAACGGCGCCGGTTGAGTTCGGGCCCGGGCGGCAGCGGCGGCGCCTCTGGAGGCGGTACGTATTCGGGCCGAAGGAACCGCAGCAGGGCCTTCTTCTCCACGTGGCGTATCGTCTCATGCCACGTTGGGTCCACCCGATACGTCGGGCCTTCCAGGAGCTCCACACGGTAGTAGCCGGGCGCCTGGAGGTGGATCCTGTCCCGCGAGGACGTGGCCACCGATGGGAATGTGTACCGCACGCGGCCCGGGGCTGTCACATCCGGCGTGAGGAAGACAGGCCCCGACAGACCGACCGCGCTGGCCCGCCCTGTCAGCTGAGTACGGACCCCAGCTCGGACGGTGGAGCGGCCGTCGCCAGTAGCGTCCTCGACCAGTCGGTACCCCGATCCATGCTTGACGGAGGCGCGTATCGTCCGCCCAAGCATGTGCGCCGCCGGCGCGCCGACGCCCGGCGCCAGCACCTGCGCCGAGAACGACAATTCGTGAGGCCTATCGTCCGCGCCTCGCAGGGCGATTGGCCCGGCGAGGGGCGTAGCCGGCATCACCGACGATAGGGCGACGAGAGGCAACTCGCCACGGTCGTCTACGACGCGCATTGCGATCGGGTCCGTGTTCCGCATGACGAGCATCCGAGCGTCGGGGCCGCGGCCGGCCTCCAGGCCCACTGCGATGCTGACATCGTACCGGCCTGTGATGTCGCCCCGCCAATCCGTCAGCGTGTACTCGCCAGCGTAGCGAGATGTGAGATCCTGCATCTCCGCTCGGGCGGTGGCGGCGCTCGCGTCCGGCGCCACGAAGGTCACCTCGGCGGCCACGACGCTGTAGCTGACGCCACGCAGCCTGAAGGTGTCGCCAGATATCGGCTCCCCGTGGGCAACGACCGCGAAGTGCAGGTCGATAGACTTCCCACGCTCCACCGCAGCCGGATAGTAGTGCACGATCTTCGGGTCGCCCTGTATCACTGCGTGGTGGGTCAACCGCGCTCGCCGGGCGGGCTGCACTTGGTACCGCCACTCGCCGGACATCGGTCTGGCGATCCGGTAGAACGCGTTCCCGACACCTACGAACGTCGGCGCCACCAGAGCGCCGGTTGGGTCTGCTAGCTGGATCTGGAACGGAATCACCCCGGCTGTGTCGGCCTCCGACACCACATCAAGCTGGACAAAGTCCGCGTAAGGCGAGACGTGGATCGCCTGGCGTACCTGCCGTTCGTCCGTCGCCTCGGCGTCCGGATCGAGGCGAGCCACCTGCGGTCGCTGAGCATACGCTTGGAGGCCCTGGAGAACCTTGCCGAATGCCGCCGGCAAGCCGTTGCCCGTCTCAACGGGATCCAAACTGGGGCTGTGCTGCAACATCGCCGCCAGCGTCCGCGCGCGGTCTGAGAACGGGCCGACCGCAATCGCGTACAGCGTTACGCCTGCCGCGGCGTAAGCCTCGACGGAGCCCTGCAAGGCGGTCGTCGCCGCCTCAATGTCCTCGCCTCCCGGCATCCGTGCGCTGGACACGACCACGACAGCGCCAACGGCGCCGTCGGGGACATCGCCCACCAAGGCCAATGCCGCGTCCAGTTGTCGCGACAGATTCCCCGCTGCGACCCTGGCGTCGCCACTGGCCGCAACCATGATCGACTCTGCGGTCTCGTCAGTGACCGGCGCGGGCGGGATGGCGGCCTCTACGTCCGCGTCGTGCAGAAGTAGCCCGGCCTCGTCGTCGGGAGTTAGGGCGTGCAGCAGCTTGCGGAGCCCCTGGAGGCACAGCCGCTGGGGGTCCAACTGGTGCATCGCTATGGACGCGTCCAGAGCGAACACGACCCGACGACGGCCCTCGGTGACGAACGGCACGGGCTCCTGAGCCGCGGCTGGCGGCAAGTCGTGACCCACTGCCGGCATCTGCGCGACGACCACAGCCACGAGCACCGCTGCCTGTGCGCGCCATGTGAGCCCACGCCGTTGCCGCGGACGCGCCGACGAGATCGGGCGAGTCTCCAGCTGCTTCCTCCCGTCGGCTACGATCCCATGTGTAGCATAGCGTTACCGTCTAATGTAGCACGCAACCACGCGCGCGCGCGTGACGGTCGGGCGCCGCGGATCCCGGCGGGACGCAGCAGCGTAGCCGCCGAGCTCCGCTGCCTGCCGCGCGTCGCATTGACCGCCAAAACTAGCGCCCCCATGTGTCCTATAGGGCCACGGCCCATCATCATCTTGGTGGCTGACGGCTCCCGGAGGCAGTTTCGGTGAGAACACGGCACGACCAGGCGGATTTCGAACGCGAGTTGGCGGCTCAGGTAGGCGCGATACGCCGGATTGGCCGGCGAATGCTGCGCCGCGCCGAGGACGACATCGACGACTTCACGCAGGACGTGCTCTTGCGCGCCTGGGCCAATCGAGCCCAACTCAGCGAGATGGGCCGTCTCTCCCAATGGGTGGCTGCCATCGCCCGGAATGCGGCTAGGAACGCAAGACGGACGGCGCCGCACGTTCCGACGGGCGACGCGCACGGTCTGCTGGACGAGCGTCCCACCGTCTCAGATGAGCTCGAGACGACGGAACGTTGGGGGCGCTTGTTCGCGCGTCTCAACGCCCTCGACCCGACGCATCGGGAACTGCTCGTCGCCCGGTACGTCGACGGCGCGTCGTACGAGGAGTTGCAGGAACGCCACGGGCTCTCCTATGCCGCGCTTGCCTCGCGGATTCACCGGGCGAAGCGGCAGGCGCGTCGTCTCGTCCAGGCGTCGCTGGGCGCGATCTTGGGGATTTCCGTGGCGAGACCGGAGCGGGCCTTCGCACAAGGCCCGCGGCCGGTGGGCGGACATACGGCGCTGAGCGCGATCCTTCTCACAAGCAGCGTGATCGTAGGGGCAGTCGCCGTCGGCGGGCAGGCGCGTCGGTCGCACATCCCGGAAGCCGCAACGCAGACAGTCGCCGCGGTGGGAGCGTCCCTACACACAATGGATAGAGGTCCGGTCATGGGTGACTTGACGGTGCGGCGCGAAGACGGTCGCGTGTGGATCGAAGGCGTGCCGGGCGGGCAGTTCGGGGTAGGCTGGGACCGGTTCCTGAGGGCCATGCAGGCCCTACTCAAGGCGCGCGGGATGGATGCCGACATGGCAACGCTGATGGCCATGTCTGGCGACGCCTTCAATCTGTGCCACGCATCCCACTGGCAGGGCGTTGCGGATCTCTGCACGCCCACAGATCCGCTCAGGGTTCTCACCGCCGCCTACGGGTTCGATTACGACGCCACGCACCAGGGCTACACGGGCGCGGTTCTCCAGCAGCCAAAGGCGGAAATCAGAGACCTGACCGAGCAGGCTCTGTCGCGCCTGCGTGAGGAAATCGACGCCGGTCGGCCTGTCCTGATAGCAGGAGCGGAGGATCACTGCGGCAGTTGCTCCGTCGTCGTTGGCTACTCCGAGAAGGACGGCACACTGTGCCACGTGGGAGACGGCGAGCCGTATCGCTGGACGCCGATACGCGGAGTGACGCCCGGCGCGGTGGACTACGGCTTTGAGCTCGTCGACGGGCGTAGCAGGGGAACGATGGCGCCAGGCGCCAATGGCGGCTGGTACGCGAACCCGATCTATCTCGTCGGCGCTAGGACGGCGATGCCGTCTGCCAGGGAACGCGCGCTGTCCGCTCTGCGTGGCGCGGTAGCGCTCCACGATTCGCCTGCGCACGAACGACCGTTCTGGGGTGGCGTTCAGTACTACTTCGGCGCGCGGGCTTACGAGGAGTGGGAGAAGGCGCTGCGCGAGCTTCAGTACCCTGAGGATCTCGAACGAGACCTCGCGGGCGAAGTGACCGGGTTCGGGGCCCCCGACCGGTGGTACACGATGGAGAACATGGCGATACAGGTTGACCAGGTCGTGCGGGGCCGGAGCGCTGCGGCGGGGCTTCTCGAAGCTTCCGCCGAACTGTTGCCGGAGGCGTCTGAGTTCGTCCAGGGCGCCGCGCGCCACTACCGGGAGGAAGTCAGCATCGCAAGGCGGGAGCTCGGCGTCTTCGTCGCACAGGGCGCCGACAACGAAGGGAAGCGCACGGCCTGGCTATCCGACGAAGCGAGCCGCGAGGCCGGCGCGGGAGCAATCGCGGAGATGGCCGCGGCGGAACGCGCCGCCATCGCGCAGATTGTGGCGGCGCTGGCGGCAGTCGATGGAGAGGAGGCGCCATAGCGCGTTGTGCCGGCCGCCCATCGCGGCGGCGTGGGGCCTACCTCGGGGCGGCCGTGGCTCACGCGGCTGGCTTCAGCTGCGCGCCCCGACATCGTAGAGTCGCGGGGTGGCGCAGCTCGTAGGAGGACCGCATGGCAGGAACAGCAGCCCCGAACGTCATCTTCATTCTCTGCGACGACCTTGGCTACAACGACCTCGGCTGCTACGGCGGGTCGGTCATCCCGACGCCACACTTGGACGCCCTCGCGGCGACGGGGATGCGGTTCACGCAGTGCTACACGGGCGCGCCAATCTGCGCGCCGTCGCGTTGCGTCCTGATGACCGGCAAGCACACCGGTCACTGCCGCGTGCGGGACAACTTCGGTCGGGTGGGAGGCGTAGGCGAACAGAAGCGAGTGCCGCTTGAGCCGGAGGACTTCACGGTCGCCGAGTTGTTCCAGCAGGTCGGCTATGCGACGGGCATGACGGGCAAGTGGGGTCTGGGTGAGCCGGACACGACGGGCGTTCCCAACCGCAAAGGCTTCGACGAGTGGTTCGGCTACCTCAACCAGCGCAACGCCCACACCTACTACCCGCCCTACCTGTGGCACAACGAGACGAAGGTACACCTAGAGGGCAACCGCGACGGGCGCCAGGGCGACTACTCGCACGACATGGTCGTAGACTTTGCGTTGGACTTCATTCGTCGGCACAGCTCTGGCCCGTTCTACCTACACATCCCGTGGACGCTCCCGCACGGGCGCTACGAGATACCCAGCGTCGAGCCGTACCAGGACCGACCGTGGACCGACGACGAGAAGGTGTACGCCGCCATGGTCGCCCGGATCGACCGTCAGGTCGGTGAGATCGTGGCGCTGCTCGACGAACTTGGCATCCGCGAGGACACGCTGCTGTTGTTCGGCTCCGACCACGGGGCCGCGCGACGCTGGGAGGGCGTGTTCGACAGTTGCGGCGCCCTCCGAGGACAGAAGGGGATCGTGTACGAGGGCGGCATCCGCACGCCGATGATTTGCTCGTGGCCCGACCGCATCCCAGCGGGCGCCGTGAGCGACAACGTGTGGTACTACGCCGACTTCCTGCCTACGGTCGCGGATGTCCTCGGCGTCGACGCTTCCGACGATGTGGACGGCGTCAGCATCCTGCCGACGCTGTTGGGTGATCCGCAGGACCTGACAGAGCGGTTCGTCTACTGGGAGTTCTACGGCCGCGGGTTCCAACAGGCGGTACGGCAGGGAGACTGGAAGGCGGTACGCCCACCGACGGATCAAGGTCTTGACGCGCCGCTAGCGCTCTACGACCTTGGCGCCGACATCTCGGAGACTACCGACGTAGCCGCGGACAATCCGGCCGTGGTGGCTGCTATGGAACGGTACCTAGCGGGGTGTCGGGTCGACTCGCCGAACTGGCCCATCGCTCGTTGACCGACCGACTGCTGGCGTCAGGCTCCGTCCGAGTCGCCTGAGAGTTGCGGTCGCGCTGTGTCGCCCGTGACCGCCTTGGCGGACTCGACGCGGTCGAGGAACTTCTTCTGCGACGCGGCCGACTTCGCCTTCAGCCGGTATTGCCGCGTGCGCTCTTCGAGCGAATTCCCGGTCATCTCTTCGGTCATGTTCGCCTGCGCGTGCAGGCGTCCCATCTTCTCGCGTAGCTCGTTGAGGGACTGCGAGTCGTCGTCGATCGTCATGCCGGAGAGTTCGCGGTTCAGTCGGATGGTCTCGCGGTCGACCTGCGCCTGGGCGACGACAGTGGACTTCTCCTCTTTCAGCCGTCCCAGCTTCGCCTGGAACTCGACAAGCTTGCCCTGGTACTCCTCGATCCGGGCCGCAGCCGCGTCTCGACTTTCCGTGAGCTGGGCGAGACGGTCTAGGAGCGCCTCTTCCTGCTCCTGTAACATGGCGCCGACCATCATGGCCTCTTCGGCCGCGGCCTTGTCGTCCCCCTGTGCGTCCTCTACCGCCTGGTCCAGCATCGACTGGACCTCTTCCAGCTTTGTGCGCGTTTCCTCGATGTCGCCTTCGGTCCTGTTGCGATTGTACACGAGGCCGGCGACGGCCTTCTCCATGTTGTCGTACTTGTCGCCTTCAGCCTTCAGCGCCTGATCGTAGACGATGTCCGGTCGAGAGGCCTCAAGCCGGCTCTGGCTGGAATGCAACCACCCGGTGCTGAAGTTCCAGAACCGCCGAAAAATGTTCGCCATGGCTTCCGCCCTCCCCGTCTCGACTTCGTATGCATCGTAGCACCCGCGCTATAGGGTGTCAATCGCACCCAGACAGCGCTACGGCGCCTCTATATCCAGGCGCGCGCCCATCGTCGTTGGTTCTATCACCGTGCCGAGATCCTGGCACATGGCGGCGTATGCCGACACCGCTTCCGACGCCTCTTCACCGGCGAGCACGCGGGGCTGTAGGCGCGTGTGCGGATCGTCTCCCGGCCGCAGTTTCGCGTCCGTGGCGACAGGCAGCCATTCCACCCGCGTCGGCTGCGCGTCATCGAACACGACCGTGGGGATCAGGATGCGGCTGTGCCGCTTGTTCTGCGTGCCACGGACGAAATCCCCAAGGCCGTGGAAGATGGGTCGACCCTTGTACACCTCGGCGCCGAGGTAGGTCTGGTCGCGCACGCCGAAGACCGCGGCGGCGCCCGCGTCGATCGCCATGCGAGCGAACAGGCGCTGCTTGCCATCGACGACATCGCCGTCCGCCTCGCCCCAGTTGTAGAACACGAGCACGACGTCCGCGCTCGCGCTGGCGTTCGCGACGTCCTCACGCACGTGGGACGGCAGAGATGGGTTCGTGCCGGGCTCCTGCTGGCCCGCGTGAGAACGGCGGGCTCCGTGGAGATACGCCAGGCACGCGACGGACATGCCGCCGGCGCCGTGTAGCGAGTACATCCGCGCCAGCGTGTCGTTCATCCCCGCGCCGAACGTCTCGACGCCTGCATTCACCAACGCGTGACGCGTGCCTGTCAGGCCGGCGTCGCCATAGTCCATCAGGTGCGGGTCCGCGATGGCAACGGCGTCGATCCCCGCGTCCGACAGGACGAACGCGACGAGAGGGCTGGACCGGAGATGGTTGCGCGCCGCTGGCATGGGTTCGCCCGCGTCGCCTACTCCGCCGCCCAAGAACGCCAGCGTCAGGTCCGGCTCGGACAGAGCGTTGCCCAGCTCAGCGAACGGGAAGATCGTCCCGCGACGCGTGAGGATGGAAGTCCACTCGCGTCCGAACGTGATGCCTCCCACCACGCGCAACGTCCACTCCTCTGCGGCTGCCGTGAGGGCGGCGCTTGCGAGGAGGAGAGCCAGCACGGTTCGGCGGATCATGCGTCGTCCACCTCGTGCGAGTGGTCGTGATGGCCAGCGGCAGCGGGATCGCCGTCGCCACCATGCGCGCGTCCGTCGTGGTGTTCGCGCCCGTGGTCGCTGTCGCTACCCGGCGAAGGCCCGCCGCGCTGCTCGCGCGCGTGCTGCCGGTCCTCTCGGGAGTCACCGTAGGCGCGGACGGCGGCGTCGTAGACATCGCGAATGGGAGCGTCCGATTCCTCCGCCAGGCGTCGACAGTCGTCGAATTCAGGGGCGATCTTCTGCACATTCCCCGCCATCCCGACCTTCACCGTGACGACGCCGTAGGACGTGTCAACCGTGTGGTACTCGCGGGAGAGCATGCTGCGTGACGCCTCCCACATGCGGACGCCAAACGTGGTCGTGTGCTCGAGGATGAGCGCGCTCAGAACCTTCGCGTCCTCGTGCCTGCACAGGATGGACAGTTGGTAAGCCGGGCGGCCCTTCTTCATCATGATGGGCGTGAAGTAGGCGTCGAGCGCGCCGCGCTTCATCAGCAACTCCAACACGTACC
The DNA here is from genome assembly GCA_964473525.1 of uncultured bacterium. Classification (GTDB taxonomy): domain Bacteria; phylum Poribacteria; class WGA-4E. The sequence goes on along the minus strand of CAYYPK010000019.1, from coordinate 69,539 downwards.
CAAACGCCTCCGGCGACTGGTCGTCGATGTTCGTCTGCACGATGGTGATGCTGTCCGCGAGGCCGCCCCCGCCCTGGCCTGCTTTCATTCCGATGAGGGCGCGCAGCATGTTCGGCTGCGCTTCGAGGTCTCGTCCTCCGGCCCCGTAGCCGATGGCGTCCACAGTCATTCGCGGGATCCCGCCGAATCCCGACGCGAGCGTCGCGATGATCGCGGCGCCCGTCGGCGTGACGAGCTCCTTCTCGACGTCCGATGGCTGGATGGGAACGCCCTTCAGCAGCTCCATCGTGCCCGGGGCTGGGAGGGGCATGAGCCCGTGCGCACACTTCACGAAGCCGCGACCGCCCGGTATCGGCGAGGCGTACACCTCCTCGATGCCCATGAGATGGACGGCCGTCGCGGCGCCCACGGTGTCTACGATGGAGTCGATCGCGCCGACTTCGTGGAAATGGATCTGCTCGCGCGGCACCCGGTGGGCGGCGGCTTCGGCGTCTGCCAGGCGCGTGAAGATGCGCATGGATGCGCCCTTGATCTCGTCGTCGAGTGAGCTTCCCTGGACGATCTTCGCTATGTCGCTGAGGCCGCGATGGGCGTGCTCGCCGCTGTTGTCTTCGACATCCACCTTCGTGGCGGCGATGGCGTGGCGCTTCACGTCCCTTGCGGAGAGTTCCCATCCCTCGAGCGGCAGTTTGCGGAGTTCCCGCTCCAGGTCCGCGAGATCGAGTCCAGCGTCGACCATCGCCCCCAGGAACATGTCCCCGCTGATGCCGGAGAAGCAGTCGAAGTATGCGATTCTCAATCCATGCTCCTTCAGGCGTCCGATGGCGACTCGGCCTCTGCAGGCTTCGTGTGTGGACACAGCAGCCACAGTGGCCGTGGAACGGGCGGCCTGCCATACAGGTGTACGCTCTCCCAGGCCGACTCCAGGGGTCCGCGTGAGGAGCGTTCGATCTGATGATGCCACAGGTAGGGCGACCACGTCCGGCGAGGGATCCGGCCGCCCTGCGGACGAGGACCGCGTCGGCTCGACTCGGCCACGCCGACTCCGTTCGTGCAGCGACCGGCGGCCCTCATCGGCGGCCCATGCGTCGTCGCGTGCGTGCTACAGCCCGTCGTGCGCTTCTGCCCGCCATTCTCCGAGGACGCGGTAAGTCTTGACCGTTCGGTTCTCAGCCGGCGGATGCTTCGCCAGAAAGACCATGCGGGCCTCCTCACTCGCGAACCGGTAAATCCCGCCGAACTCCCCACGGGTGAAGTCGCCGACGAACAGCTTGCCCTGGAATCCGTCGATGTTGTCGCGCGCGTAGTCGGCGCTGAGTTCGCGCACGCCAGCCCGCGCGTACTCTTCGGTCCACGGCTCGTCCGGGGTGAACGACGTCACCATGACTACCCTCGTCGCGTTCTCCGCATTGTCGGCGTCCTCCGCCAAAGCACCCCCGGCGATGGCGTTGCCCGCTATCGCGATGCCCACGCCCACCAACACGCCTACAGAACCCACGAGCAACTCGCGACCTGACATACGGCCCTCCCCTGCATGTTCGACGGGATACTAGACCGGAGGCCGTGCAGATGCACCTGCTAAGGACGCGGCGGGGCATCGGCGGACATAGGCCATGGCGGCCGTCTCCACACGACGAGTAGGCGCCGTTGGCCTCCGCACAGTCGCGGGAGGATTCTACCGCGCCGACGCGCCGCGCAACCTGCCCCACGTCGTCAGGAACGAGCGAAGGGTTGGCACAGGGCGGAATGCGCCGGGCTTGGCCCACACGGGTTGGATGTCGAGCGAGGGATGGCGGGTGATGTTGCGAAGTTCGCCGCTGTCGAGGTCAATCGCGTAGATCTCGCTGTTGCCGTCGCGTTCCGTGCTGAACGCGATCTCCGACCCGTCCGGTGACCACGCGGGCTCCCACTCGCTGTCGGGATGCTTCGTGACACGCTCGACGGCGCCTCCCGTTGCGTCCGCCACTAAGATGTCGGCTGCTCCATCCAGGAAGGCTGAATACGCGATACGGCTGCCGTCGGGAGACCAGACGGGGTGCACCTCGTTGCCCTCATCGTCGGTCACAATCACTGGATCGGCGCCGTCGGGGTCGACTGTGAATATCTGGAGTCCGCCTCGCACGCGGCCGGAATACACGATGCGCAGGCCATCTGGGCTCCACATGGGCGCGCCGTCGGACACCCCTGGAGAGATGCGGTTTGACTGGCCGCCTGCTGCGTCGACGGTGTGGAGGTAACCGCCACTATCCCAATTCCTGAAGACGATGCTTCTCGCGTCTGGAGACCACGCGGGGTCTTCGTGCTCGCCAGGCTCTTCCGTCACACGCCGGAGGCCACCTGTCACGAGGTCCACGACCCATATCTGGAGCCAGTCGCCTATGCGGTTCGACGAAAAGGCGACCTCAAGACCACTCGGCGACCATGTGGGATCCGAGTCCCACTCAGGGTGATGGGTCAGCGCCTCGACGCTGTCGCCGTCCGCGTCCATGACGTGGACCTCGAAATTGCCGTTGCGGTCAGATGTGAACGCGATCCGGTCGTCCACCTTCGCATCGGCGACACAGGCCACGGCCAGCGCGACCACGCACAGCGCAGTCGTCAGCCAGCATCTACGGCGATCGGCCGATTCATGTCCCAGTCTCATACGCCTCTCCCATCCGCTTCCTGTGCGCGAAGGGCGGTCTACCGCGCCGTAACCCTCCGAAGCCAGCCCCACGTCTTGGGCGCCAGGGCTCCGAGCTGAATCGCAAGAGAATCGCCGGGTCGCGCCCACGACGGCTGGGTATCGAACCCTCTGCGACGCGTGACATTCCGGGGATCACCATCGCCGTCAACATCCACGACGAAGATGTCGCTATCGCCGTCTCTGCCGCTCTGGAAAGCAATCGCGCTTCCGTCCGGCGACCACGCTGGGTCAGCGTCGCTGCTACGGTGGTTCGTCAGACGGGTCGCAGGGCCGCCTTCACTGTCGATGATGTAGATGTCCGTGTTCCCGTTCTTCCCGCCGGTGAACGCGATCTGGCTGCCGTCGGGCGACCACGCCGGGCTCGCCCCAGGCATGTCGACACCGGTGAGGGCCACGACCGCGCCACCTTCGGAACGCATCGTGCGAAGTCCCAAGCTGGACGCCGAGTAGGCGATCCGCGTCCCGTCCGCGGACCACGCCGGACCTGAGCCCCTGGGGTCCTCGCTGAGGCGCGTCGGAAGTCCACCTTTCGCAGGCATGGCGTGCACCGCGGTTTCCCCGCGAGCGTGATCGTGCCTCTCCCAAGCGATAGTTGTGGCATCTGGCGACCATGCCGGAGCCCAGTCGATCCCGGGAAGGCGTGTCAGCCTGCGCGTTGCGCCACTGCCGATTGTCAGGACGTAAAGCTCGATGTTGTCGTGCCGGTCCGACGCGAAGACTATCTCGGCTCCGTCCGGCGACCAGGCTGGGTGGAACTCCCAGTGGTCGTTCTTCGTCACTTGCCTGGCGTTCCTGTCCTCCGGGTCGATCACGTGCAACTCCGGGCGGCCACTCCAGTCGGACGTGAACACGATCGTCGCGTCGGACGCCCGGGCAACAAATCCAAGCGCGAGGAGGACGCAGGCAGCCGTTGCTAGTTGAGCCCATTCGTGTGGCGCCGTCCGCTGTCGCATGTTTGCCTCCCTTTTGCCACGCCTTCGCATCAGTTCGAGCCCATCCCCCGCAACCAACCCCACGTAATCAGCTGGCGGCTCACGGCGGACACATCTCTGCCTGGCGCGGTTCCATGCCACGCCGGGGCTCCATCGAGTTCCGGGTTGTCCGTGAGCCGTCGCAGCGCCCCTGTGCCCAAGGTCAGGACGTATATCTCGTCGTTCCCATCGCGATCCGACACGAACGCCAACTGCGTCGAGTCCGGCGACCAACAGGGAGACATGTCGCGTCCCGGATGGTCGGTGACGCGATCTCCCAGCGCGTCGGCCTCGCCATGCGCTGGCATGGCGTAGATGTCCTCCTGGGGTCGTCTGCCATCGGCAAAGGCGATGCGCGACCCGTCTGGCGACCACGACGGCTCCTTCACGAACGACCGCCATGTAAGCTGCGTCGCGTCGCCCCCTTCGCTGTCCATCGTCCACACGTCGCCCAGCCGCGAGTAGGCGATTCGGGCGCCGTCCGAGGACCACGACGGCGAGTTGACGACCTGCCGATTGCCCATCAGGCGGACCTGCTTCGCGCCGTCAGCGTCCATGGTGTAGAGCCGCTGGTCCAGAATCCCCAGGGAGCGGACGAAGGCCAGGCGCCGCCCGCTGGGAGACCACGCCGGGTCGGCGTCCCACCCGGGTCGCGCGGTCAGCCGCGCTTGGTTCCCACCGTCGGCGTCTATGGCGTATATCTCGACATCGCCGTCACGAACCGAGTGGAAGGCGATGCGGCTGCTGTTCGGCGACCACGCTGGCGCTCCGTCTGGCTTCGCCTCAGTCGTTAGACGCGCTAGCGCGCCACCGTCCAGATCCATCGAGTAGATGTCCATGCTCCCCTCTCTCATGGACGTGTATGCAATCCGCGCCGCGCTCGCCGTGCAGACGCGCGAGAAGAGCAAGCAGAAGGCGGCGACGTATGCGGTTGAGCGGGGAGTGTTGCGCAGGTTCAGTGTCCCTCTGCTAGCGCGTGGCGTGCGACTACTTCTGTATCGTATTATCCGGCGCAGGCGGCGCCAGCACAACTCATCCCTGCGCACATCCTATTGCGTTGACACGCCTCGCCCGCTGCGCAAGGTAGCGGTTCAGCATGGCAGGACTTCGTCCCTGTGCGCGCGTGATACCATCAGACCGCGCGTATGGCGGGCCAGCGGAGCAAGCAAACGGCGATGGCTAGCGAGAAGAAGCGACTCGACGTGCTGGTGGCGGAACGCGGCCTCGCAGCCTCACGGGAGGAAGCGAAGCGGCGCATCCTCGCGGGCGAGGCGCGTGTGGACGGCCAACCGGTCAGCAAGGCGGGGGTGCAGGTCGCCGTCACGTCTGACATAGAGATGACGGGCTCTGGCCCACGCTACGCCAGCCGGGGCGGGTTCAAGCTCGAGCGCGCTCTCGAGCTGTTCGATGTGGACCCCACGGGCAAGGTCGCCCTGGACGCCGGAGCGTCCACCGGTGGCTTCACGGACTGTCTGCTACAGCACGGCGCGCGGCTAGTGCACGCCGTGGACGTGGGCTACGGCCAGATTGCGTGGAAACTGCGCAGCGACGACCGCGTCAAGCTGTACGAGCGCACGAACGTGCGGCATGCCACACCCGACATGTTCGACCCGGCGCCTCAGATGGCGACCGCCGACCTGAGCTTCATCGGACTGACGCTCCTCATGCGCGTGTTCGCCTCACTACTGCCGGCTGGCGCGGACCTTATCGCCCTCGTGAAGCCGCAATTCGAGGCGGGCCGAGCGCAAGTCGAGAGAGGCGGCGTCGTGCGCAACCCAGAGGTACACGTCGAGGTGCTGCGGAAGGTGGCGGCGCGGGGTGTCGACGTAGGGATGCCGCCGCAGGAAGTGACCTACTCGCCTTTGCGCGGCCCCGCGGGCAACATAGAGTTCTTGATGCGGTTCGTCCGCGGCGGCAGCGCGCCACCAGCAACGCTCGACGCGACAATCACCGACGTGGTGAACGAGGCCCACGCGACCATCTGAGAGAGGACTTCGATGACGGACTTCGCATCGCTAATCAGGACGGTAGAGGACTTCCCGAAGCCCGGCATCCAGTTCAAGGACATCACGCCGCTGCTACAGGATCCGACGGCGTTCCAGGCGGTCATTCAGGAGTTCGCCGACCGGTTCGCGGATCACGAAGTCGACTGCATCGCGGCGATCGACGCGCGCGGGTTCATCTTCGGTGGCGCCCTCGCGTGCAGGATGGACAAGGGCTTCGTGCCTATCCGCAAGCGGGGCAAGCTGCCGTACGACACCGTCGAGGTGGAGTACGACCTGGAATACGGCACCGACGCCGTCGCCGTGCACGAGGACGCCCTTGCTGGCGGGAAGCGTGTACTGCTCATAGATGACGTCATCGCGACGGGTGGCACGCTCGCCGCGTCCGCGGAACTCATCGAGCGTATCGGCGGCGAGGTGGTTGCCATCGGCGCGTTGGTGGAGCTCACGTTCCTCAACGGGCGCGAGAAGCTGGGCGGCCACGAGATCGTGGCGCTTGTAGACTATTAGTCGTCAGTCGAGCTTGGTAGGCGCGGCGAAGTCGGCGTCCATCTCCGCCGGTAGCAGCCAGACGGCGTCGCATGCGCGATTCGTGAAGTGAAGGCGCGACGCTGAGAACGCGTCCGGGTCGCCGTCCGCCCAGAAGGCGTAGAAGTCTGGGTGGGCATCTACCGGCCGGCGCACGTACGTGTGGTTGTACCGGCTGTCCCGCGTGAGGACGCGTTCCTGGCGCCACGTGGCGCCGCTGTCGTCGCTGATCCACGACGCCACCTCGCCACCAGTACCCCAGTGCTGCGGCCCCGGCTCGGTAGGGCCGATGACGCGCCACGTCGCCCCATCGATGTAGAGTGAGCCCATGTCGTAGTTGTGCGTTGAGCGGGTCACCTCGGTGAAGGCCCACTCGTAGCCCGTCCATCGCGCGACTTCCCACGAGCGCGGGTCGCCCACCGGCCCTGGCCTGTGGTCGGCGCTCGTCACGACGAGTATGACCGGGTGGCCGTCCTCGTCGAAGCTGATGTCCTTCATGTATACGAGCCGGCCTTCGGCCTCGTAGTCGCGCACGAGGGCGGGGCAGTGGCGATCCGTCATGGGCGTGTCGAGGACGGCGCCGTCGGCGGTGCGCCACGTTTCGCCCATGTCCTCGGTCTGCGCGAAGTAGAGGTTGGTGCGAATGTCCACTTTGCCGTCGGGGTGCATGTTGAAGGCGGTGATGACGCGGTGTCCCAGGCTGCGGCTCGTCTGATAGTGGCCGCCCATGCCCGCGAGCTTCTGGTGGTCCGTCCACGCGCGTCCGTCTGGGCTGGAGTTCCAATACAGCTCACGCACACCCGTGTACTTCGTGAACAGGTGGAGGAAGCCTCGACCGTCGACCCACCAGGGCTGGGGGTAGGTCATCTCCTCCTCGCTGACCTGCTCGAAGGCGTCGACGCTGTGCGGCTCGACGCTGCGGTACTTGTAGCCGGGTCGCCCGCGACCCCTCCCACTAACGAACACCCAGACGTGTCCGCGCCCGTCGAGGGCGATGCTGGGGTTGTCGTGGGGGTCGTCGACGCCGCCCTTGTCGTGCACTACCGTGGGTCGGGGCACGACGCCCCGCGCGTGGTCGTAGTAGGACGCCATCGCGAGCAGGTGGCGCTGTCCGTCCTTCGCGCCACCGTAGACGAAGAAGGTCCTGTCGGCTTCGCGATCGTAGACCGCTAATGGGACATGCTTTGCCGTGTACGTGCCTAAGCCGCCGGAGTACTTGTCGCCGTGTTCCGACATCTGCCCGAGCGTAAACCAGATGCCCTGATAGCCCGGGAGCTTCTGCGCCATGGGGGTCGCCCGCGTCGGAGGGAGCTACGCTTCGAGAACCTGCCCGAGTTGCCCGACGGCGATCTGCCCGCCCTTGTAGTGCAGGTGACGCTCGCCAACGATGGGCTGCGTGCTGACGACCTCGACGGTGCCTTGCACGGCGCCGCCCATGTTCTGGTCGCCCAACTCCCACCATGCGAACGGCTTGATGACGTGGCTGCGCTGCACGACGATCCGCGCGGTGCTCACCTGCCGCACGACGAACGACACGTGCGCGTCCGCCTGACCGACGTTGAGGAACCGGAACCAGTCCACGGCGCCCGCTACGAGTTCCGCGAAGAACAGCCGCCGTCCCACGGTCCTTCCGAACACGGATGCGCCGGGAAAGTCGAGCACCTGATTGCCGCTGTGACAGTGCCGCTCGCCGACGATGGGCTGCCCGTCGCTGCGCACCTCGAGCGACACACTCACCTTTGGAGCGTCCACGGCGGGCGTCCACGTGTTGTAGGGCGGCACCGTGTGCTCGGAGCTCCACACCACCTTCGCCTCGGCGTCGCGACCGACGCACGTTACCCTCGTCGGGGCGTTGCCGACGTTGACTACCTGCACCCAGTCGTGCCAGGTGGGGTCCAATTGCGCGAAGTAGAGGGTAGTGGCAGGCATGTCGGTCCTCATCGCTCTCGTCGGTCGCGGCGGCGTGGCTTGTGTCCGAGTATACGACAGGTGGGGGCTCGGCGCACAGAGACACCGCGCGGCTTGTGTGGTAGGTCCCGGGGAGTCTGGTCGACAGCGACCACGGAGAACGATCGCTAGGTGATCGGCTTGAATAGCTCGTCGGCGAGGGTCGTCAGCGCGAATACGGTGCCGCCCTCGCTCCGCACATGCCCAAGCCCCACGAGGTCGTCCAGCAGCTTCGTCCCTTGCACTCGGTCCTTGGCCGTTTCGTCATACAGGCGAGCGCCGGATTGCACCCATTCGCCACCGTAGTCCGCATGCGTGCGTATCTCGCCGCTTCCCAGGAATGCGGCCTGCACGAAGCGGACGTAGTGGATGGTGGGGAGCAATCCCACGGCCCCGGAGCCAGAGTAGTGCGCTGCGATGTGGTGTAACCATACGAAGAACGCATCGCCCAGCTCCCAAAACCGCGGGTGCCGAGCGTGCGGGATCCGCGCTCCCTCCTTAGCCGCCTGCAAGAGGAGCTTCTCAAGAGGACGCCCGTGACAGTCCTTCGCAGCTTCGGTGGCATGCCCAATGAGGGCCTTGAGAACTGCCTCGCCCGCTGCGGTGGCGGCAGGCCTGGCGTCGCGTGCCGCTACCCACTCGATAGTCTGTCTTGCGACATCGTCGGTAAGCTGGTCAGCCAGGGCCGCGTCCTGCGGCTCCGCGCGGTCTACAGCGTGGGATGGCTGCTCGCCTCCGGAGAAGTCGCCAGCTGCCTGCCAATCCCCTGCCGCTTCGTCGACCGGGCAGCCCGCCCGCTTCAGGCGGTTCACCATCTGCTCGCGGAACGCGGACGTCTCTGCTGCCCGCAGGATGTGCCTGCCGTCAATGTCGGAGAACGGCAGGAAGCCAGGAAATGCTACCAACACGGTGCGCTTCCGCATTAGCGCCATGGCCATACCAGCCTCGAAGAGGACGTTAGGGCGTGGCTGGCCGGTCAGGTTGCGTTCGCGACCTTCGTCGTGCGCCTCCAAGTATTCGAAACGCAACTGCGCGTCATCATCAGGCGTCAGCAGTACGACGATCGCCTGCGCCCGGGCGAGGGCGGCGTCCAGCACATCGCCCACATACGGATTCGGCTCCGGCACGAGGTTCAGCGCCTGCTCCCAATCCAAGGCGTTGAGACCGACCGCGCCTAGGAATTCGTACATTGCGTCCCGTGCGTTGGTGTTCCTTCCATGGACGACGAAGACTGTATGAGGCTCAGGTGTAATGCCGGGATCTGAGAGATCGTCGTCGCCATCGTGTAGCCCTTCGCTTGGCGGTACCGAACGTTGCGCCAGGACCATTCCGTAGCCGCCATGCTGCGGGACGAGCCGGTACCCGTCGTACCCGAGACACCCGTCCAACGTCTGCAGGACGGCTGCCGCATCAATTTCCTTGTCGGATTCCGGGTCGAGCAACTCGGGCAGGTAATGTCGCGGGTCCACACTCGCTTGGACGACCCGCTTCAGCGCCTCGTTCGTGTTCGCCTCATTCAGGGCCTCAAGTATCTCGACCGTCAGCGGGCCGCGGCTGCCACTCCTGCCGAGGTTCAGCGGTACACCGAGGGCAACGAAGAAGCTCTCTATGTCTCGCAGCTTGCGGGATGGCGACGGGGCACCATCGCCGGTGATCACGCCAGCCAAGTACCGGATCGTGCTCTCTGCCAGTATGCCCACGCGGGTCTTGCCTCTCCGCCATGGCGGGCGCCACGATGAAACCTTTCTAAATCATACAGCACACCGGTGCATGGCGCATCGTCGGCCGGCTGTTGGCCGCCACGTAGGGCGTCGTACTCGACACACAGTCCGTTCGCCATGGTCGCCGACGGCGCACGGTGGGCGACGGAGTGCTGGAGGAACATCCGGTGCGCCTGGCCGAACCAGGACGGATTCTTGGCTTCGGGCCACGGCGCATGCGTGCGAGTGGAACACCCACTGCGGGGCGTCCACGTGCTACCGGCAGATGTCGTGGGCCAGAAGTTCCCTGTGCCTGAGCCCTCGCCCTGCGGCCCACCCGCGCGACCTTCGTCGAGGCGTTCCAGGGCTGACTGCCCGCGGCCAGGCGGGTCAGCTAGGACCGCGTGACGCGGCGCGTTGTCCCCGATGTCGGCTCTGATCGCTCTCGGCGGCGCGGCCTGTATCCGAGCATACGACAGGGGCTCGGCGCGCAGCGGCGAGCATCCGGCCAGCCGCTCAGAACACCTGACCGAAGTTGAAGTAGACGCCCGTCGTCTCTCTGCCGAGGCCGACATCCAGGCGGGCGACGAACGTGTCCAGGTAGTACCGAAGTCCGACTGCGGGGCTCGTGTGCCAGCCACGTAACGAAGCGTCCTCAACGGAGGCCCAGACGGAGCCGGCGTCCACTCCCACGATCCCACCCAGTCGGCGATAGAGCGGAAAGCGCGCCTCGACGTTCACAAGCGCGCGCAGGCGGTCGAGGTAGCGATCCTGCGAAAGGCCGCGAACCGTTCCTCCCCCACCGACCGGCAGCAGCGCCTGCACCGGGAGGTCATCGCCGGCCACCCCTTCCATGCCAGCCCGACCGGCTAGCGTCAGGCGGCCGCCAAGCACGGGTAGGTAGAGCCGGGACCACCCCGCGACTCGCATCAACCCGGGGGCGTTGGCAAGCGCGCCTGGGGCGAGTTCCGCCTCGCCGGTGAGCACGACGCCTTCGGTGGGGTTCACGAAGCTGTTGCGTGTGTCGTGGCGGGCGATGGCGTACACGGACACCCAAGCGGCGCGGCCGCTGTTCAGAACAGGCGGAAGCGAGCGGAGCGATCCGTCCTCCTCGAACTCGGAGTGCCCAACGCTGCGATAGCGGACCCCGACCTGCCCGACGAGGGGCGGCGAGATGCCCCGCCCGATCGTCGCCCGCAAGTCCAACGCCTCTCGGCGATACGTCTCCTGGTCGACCTTCTCCGCATCGCTGCCGACGCCGAAGAAGCTCGCCCTTATCCGGGCGTCGTAGTCGGCGTAGATGTCCAGGGACAGGGGGTGCGCCTCTCCCTGCCGGCGCTCGAAGTCCGGCGCCGAGAACTGTACGCGCGCCCACCGCTGGCCCTTCGTGCTGTTGAAGACCACCGTGTCCAGAGACTCGCCACGCTTCAGGTGGTTCAAGAGGAACAGCTTCGCGCCATACCCCACGCCGACGTCGGTGTCGTACATGACGATGGGCAGCACGTCGGATGACGCCGTCTCGCCCGGACCTGTGGTCCCTTCCGCGCCGGCGCTAGGAGCCGCATACAGAGCCGTGAGGCCAAGGCACAGCGCCGCGGCGAGGGTCGGGGAACTCGGGCGAATCGCGGTCATGCGTTTCCTCCGTCCAGTCTCACTTGCATGCACATGCCGCCGGGAACGGCTCGACGTGCTATATTCGCGCGACACGCGCTCGACCAGCGGCCCGACGTTCTCCATAGGTAGTAGCCGCACGGCGCGGCAGAGGCGGCGCGGCGCGTCGGCGCATGGCTGGCGTTAGCGTTGCTCCACGGTCGCGGACGCCTGCAGCCCGGCGAGCCGGATCGTCTGACATGCCGAACAGCATCCGGCCCGGCCGAGTTCCGAAACTGCGAAGGGAGGATACCACGGATGGAAGCCGGAGGGATCGACTACGTTCTGTTCGTCGTCAGCGACATGCACAACGCGATCCAGTTCTACAGGGACGTGCTGGGTCTGTCATTTGAGCGGCTGATCCTGGAAGACACATGGGCGGAGTTCGACCTGAACCCGGGCTCCCTCGTGCTGAACGGGCCTGGCGAAGGGTTCACCGATGGCGTGCCCGGGTACGGCTGCGTGGCCCTGGCGGCGAACAGTGTGGAGGCAGCAGTCGACGACCTGGAGAGGAAGGGCGGGTCGGTGTGGTGGCCGCTGGAGGGGACCCCGGTCTGCCGCCTTGCGATCGTTAAAGATCCAGACGGGAACCGGGTCATTCTGCACCGAAGTAAAGATGGTCTGTAGGGTCGAGCCTCGGAGTTGGCGCGTCTTGCTGGGCCTGTACATCGCTAGACGACGGCGGCGAGACTCGGCCGGTGGTCACACTCGTCGCCCTGGAGTGCGGACGTGCGACAGGAACCACGCGTACAGCTCGGGATTCGCGTACGTCTCCGTCCAGCAGTCGTGTTCGAGATGCTTATACAGCGTGAACCGAGGGCTGGCGCCCACGTCTCGCAACGCCTCGACCATTTCCTCGGCGCGCTCCGGCGGGACCACGGCGTCCTTCGCGCCGTGGAACACCCACGCGGGCGTGTCTTGCAGGCTGTACCGCATCAGTGGGTGGCCGCTGCCACAGACCGGGGCGATAGCAGCGAACATCTCCGGGTGTCGAGCGGCGAGCGCCCATGTAGCGACGCCGCCTAGGCTGAGGCCGGTCAGGTATACGCGGCTTGGGTCCACGGCATACGTCGTCAACACGCTGTCGAGCAGCGCCTTGAGGCCGACCAGCTCGTTGGTGTGATGTGCGGAGTATCCGACCCAGAAGCTGTCAGCCGGGCATTGAGGCGAAACCACGACAAAGGGGAAGTCGTCCATCGACTCGACGACCTTTGGGACGCCATGCGTCTTGACGAGGTCCAGGTCGTGGCCGCCTTCGCCGGACCCATGCAGGAAGAGGATCAGCGGCCACCGAGCATCGGTGTCCTCCCGATAGTCGCGAGGCAGGTGGAGCAGGTAGTCGAACCGAACGACCTGAGCGATCGTCGCGCTGAATGTCTGGGGCGACTGGTTGGGCATACGACCTCTCAGCCAAACGTGCCGTCGGCGCGCCGATGCAGCCACAGACGGTTGCCGTCAGGATCCGCGATCTGCGCCATGCGACAGCTTCCGGCCTCGAACGGCTCGACTACCACGGTCACGCCCTTCGCGCGTAGCTCCTCCGCGCAGGCATCCACGTCGTCCACGGCAATCCCTACCGTCGCGCCGGTTGCTCCCGGCGCGGCATAGCGATGCGCCGTGGTAAGGCACAGAGTCAGGGGTGCGATAGGGATCTCGCACCAGTTCCCTCGACCCGTCCAGCCGTCAAGCGGGAAACCAAGGGCGTCCCGGTAGAAGACGACAGACGCATCAAGGTCAGAGACGCCGTAGACTACGAAGTCGATCGCTCTGGGTCTCAGTAGGGAAGCTCCTGAAAATAGCGTGGGTCGCAGCGGAAGCTGCTGCCGGCGCGTTCCTCGGTCGCTATAGCACACTCGGCGGATGCACGCGCTGTCGCCGTCGTGGTCGGCATCCAGGCAAGAGCTGCGGCGCTCCGCCCAGAATACTACGCTCCTCGGTCGTCGCATCCACCATGGTTCGATCCGACGTGTTGCTCAGCGCGAGCCGTCGTCTGTATGCTGAACAGCGTTGGCTCCGCAGGCGGCCCCTCTGCACTCCCCTTGGAGAGAGCCAGTGCGCCTCGACGAATCCACGCTGATCTCCGGCTCTGGAGCCACGGCGGACGTCCACGCCTACGGCGACGGCCGCGTCCTGAAGCTGTTCCGCCAACGAGCGCCGCATCAGGAGAACGAGGCCCTGGCCGCCCGAGTGGCCGCCGACGCCGGACTCCCAACGCCGCGCGTCCTGAGCGACGGTCTCATAGAAGTCGACGACCGCGACGCCATCATCTTCGACCGCGTGGGCGGCATCACAATGCAGCAACACGTCGAAGAGAACCCCGATGACGCCGAGGCGAGTGGGCGGGCGCTCGCGGAGCTACAGGCACGAATGCACGCCTGCGACGGGCAGGAGCTACACGGACTACGCTGGGTGCTGGCGCAGAGCATCGCCGGCGCGCGCGCTCTCGACGAACGGACGCAGGACGCCGTAGTGGCGGTGCTCTACTCCCTGCCAGTGGGTAACGCGATATGCCACAACGACCTGCACCCACTGAACGTGCTCAGGGCGGGCGACAGCTGGACCATCATCGACTGGGCGGCTGGGCTGCAAGGCAACCGCCTTGCGTGCCACGCGCGTTCCTGGCTGCTGTCGCGGTATTGGGTAAGCGCGCCGGGCTTCGGGGCGACGCCCGCGTGGCGCGCGTTCTGGAGGGCGTACGCCGGCACGTATCAAGAGCTGGCGCCGGTACCGCGAGACGAACTGCGGGCGTGGAAGACCGTCGTCGTCGCCGTAGCGATTGCCTGGGGCCAGTCGGTGCCCGACCCCGAGACGCGCGCGGCGTTCGTCGAGGCGTCGCTGACGGGTGGCACGCACCCATGGCTGGACGACGAGTAGTGGATGTGGCTATACGCCAGGGAGGCTCTTCTCTGCGGTCGCGTGCCGCTGGCCAAGCGCCATGGACAGCAGCACCAGTAGCGTCGAGTTCGCAAGCAGCAACGCGGAGATGGCGTTCACTTCGGGCGTCACTCCGAAGCGTAGCGTGGAGAAAATCTTCAGGGACAGGGTCGTGGCGCCGGGGCCGGCGGTGAAGTAGGTCACTACGAAGTCGTCGATGGAGTTAGTGAACGCCAGCAACCCGCCGCTGAAGATGCCCGGCGCCAACAGCGGGAACTGAACGCGCCAGAACGCCTGCCACCTGGTGGCTCCCAAGTCCAGGGCCGCCTCCTCCAGTGACTCCGGGATGCCCCGAAAGCGCGCCCGCACGACTACCGCCACGAACGAGATGTTGAACGCGACGTGAGCGAACACCACCGTCGCCTTGCCGAGAGGCAGGCGCACGCCGAACACCGACCACGCTGCCCTCGCAATCGCCCCGTAGAACACCGCCAGCGCGATGCCCATGATCAGGTCTGGGACCACGATGGGTAGGTAGAGGGCCGTCACGGTCATTTGCTTGGCGCGGAACCGGGTCCGCTCCAACGCCATGGCGGCCATCGTTCCGAACGTCACCGCCAGAGCCGTCGACACGCCGGCGATCACGAGGCTGTTCCACCCCGTGCGCAGCCAATCTCGGTTGCCCAGCAGCGACCCGTACCAACGCAGCGTGGCGCCTTCCCACTGCGCGGTGAACTGCGAGTCGTTGAACGAGAACACCACCAGCACCGCGATGGGGGCGTACAGGAACAGATACACCGCGCCCATGGGTAGCGAGAGCCAGGGAACCCTACGTCGATGAGTCGCCACGCGGGCGGCTTGCACTGCCACTAGCGACCTAGACGCTCGTTGACTTGATCGAGGACTTCCATCTGATCGAGCACGGAATAGAGGATCGCGGCGGCGACCACGAGGGCGACGAAGCAGATCCCCCACACCACGAGGCGGCAACCAACGCGCAGAATGCGCAGCAGCACGAACAGGAGCAGCACCGCTACGCCAGCGGCCGCCAGAGCCGTGGTTGTCATGCGTCCCTCCCAACGAAGAGCGCCGTCGCCTGGGACGATACTACCCCAGACCGACGCCCGAGCACACAACTGACCGGACCTGTGACCGTGTTGACGGTCTGGCCGGCGCCTGCTAGAATTGCGCCGCTGGCCCGTAGAGGCCCGGAAACTGCAACGAGGAGGTCGCCACATGAAGATTCGCGCTCTTTCCGCTCTGGCTCTGGGCGGCGCGCTCGCCCTTTCCGCTCTGAACGCTTCCGCGGATGACCTGGTTCTGTGGCTGTCGTTCGACGACGACTCAGGAAACACCGCCATCGACCAGTCTGAGTTCGGCAACGATGCGACGTTCTTTGGCAACCCTCAGTGGGTAGACGGGGTGTTCGAGGGACAGGGGCTCGCCTTCGACGGCGCCACCCATGGCGAGGTACCCGACGACCCCAGCCTGGACCTTACGGGCCCGCTTACGCTGACCGCTTGGGCGAAGGTGAACCCTGGCGGGGAAGCCATTCAGAGCGCCATGGAGAAGGGCCCCGCCTGGGGAGCCGGGGAGTACAACCTGGCCGCCCTCTATAACGGCGGGACGATCCTCCAGGCGGCGGACCTGCCAGCGGCGTGCGCCGACACCAACTCAGGGGCGAGCATCCAGGACACTGGGTGGCGCCACCTCGCGGGCGTGCTCGACGCCGCCGAGATCAAGATATACATCGACGGCGTGCTTGACGCTTCGATGGCGTGCGTCGGCACGCTGACTCCGAACGACGGCGCGCTGTACATCGGCGCCCGCGGCGGAACAGGACGCTTCCTCAACGGCGCGCTAGACGAACTGCGCATCTACAACTACCCGCTCTCGGACACCGAGGTCGAGGGCGACATGAACAACGCCGCCGCTGTTGAGGCGCGCGGCAAGATGACCACGGCGTGGGGCAGCCTCAAGGCGGCCCACTAGCCGAAGGCAGTATAGGCTCCGCGCGGTCGTGTTCCGCAGGGCCCTGGACAGACGGCGGAAGTCACTTGAAGGTGGCTTCCGCCGTTCCGCTTGAGGGCCCGTCGACGGGCGTGCTCGGGGCCGCCGAAAATAGTGCGGAATTCCGGTCAGATTTCGTTGCGTCGGAGTGATCCGTGCACTATTCTCTGTAGTGAAAGCCGATGGCGTTAGGCGCCCGCTAGATCCGCTGATAGCGCGGGTCGGCGGGAATCGCCTGAAAGCGTCGCGGCTTGTACGGTCGCGCTTGTCAGGCGCGTCCCGAACGCTCGCTGCGGCTCTGGTGGCCAACGCGCGTGACGCAACGGAGAGGGCGCTGACTTCGCGACAGAGGCCGAGCATGTCCCACGCCTGCGGAGGCCCTCGCGGCCGAAGCAACCGGGAACACAGCGGCCTGCTCGGACGGACCAGAACGCGCCTCGGACGCGCATGACGGCTCTGGTGGCACGTCGGCGCGGGCGCAGACGAGGGCGGTGGTCAGTTACCGGGGATCGGGCGCGCTCCAAACGGCCGGAAGTATTCGGCCGGCGGCGGAAAGAGGGCGACGGAGGAGCGAGAAGCCCCGGCGCGGTATAACAGTCACGCTGCATCGGCTCAGCCCAGAACGCTGGGCGCGCGAGGAGCGTGGCGGTTTCGTCTTCGAGCAGCAGGGGAGACGACGCCTATGATTGAGCCTTGGCTCCAAGGTCGGTGACCTACCGACCGGGTGAGACGCTGGATCTCACTGCCTCGTTCGATATCCCGAGGGGCGCGCCGCTCTGAGGATTGGCCTGTGGAGCCTGTCGGCTCGTGGATAGGGATTCCGCGCTGTCGGAACCCGTCTCCGAGCGTCCTCAACCGCCCCCAAAACGGACGACGCCACTTCCCAAGCGGTCCCGTCAGGCCCGAGACGCCTGGGGACACACGCGATTTTCGCGGAGGTGGCCGCTCTGGAGTTCCGTGGCACGCGGAGCGACGCGGCGGAACGGCAACGGGTCGAACGACACAACGGCAGTCTCACGATGTAGCCGACCAGGAGCACAGCCAAACCCGTGAGGGTAACATGAACGACGACCGTTAGGGGGAGTCACCGACATCCGGGAACGTGGCTCCCCTCCACACGTACACCGCAGTGCGACGACCCACCCGACTCCCTCGTCCATTGACAGCATCACAGCCGCTGCCGTTCCGCTCGGGTACCACTGTGGCGCGTGCCACCGTCGCGGAGAGCCCGACGCACGTGCCAGTTTGTCCCGGCTAGACCGTACCCATCTTAGGAGCGCGGGCGTGGCGCCTCTGTTGGACAGGATCTCGCTATTCAGTCAGAGCATGTTCTCCCTGCCGCTGCGGGAGGCCTTAGTGGCTACTGCGGAGGCCGGGTATTCCGCGATCGAGCTGGCGTGTCGCGACCCGCACTTCGGCATACAGACGGCGCGAACCGAGGCGGACGGCGTGGCCCGTCGCGTGCGTGACGCTGGGCTGACGGTCTCCGCGCTGTCCCTGTTCAACAGCTTCACCAACGACGCGGACCACGCGAGGCAGGTCGACAAGGCGGCGACGTTCATCCAGCTCGCCCCGACCTTCGGAACCAGCGTGGTGAAGCTTACCCCCGGCGGCCCAGGCTCGCGTGAGGCCGCCGAGGAGCACTGGCGCCTGCTCAGCGATGCGATCGACGCGCTAGCTCCCGTGGCGGAAGGCCTCGGTGTGCGCCTGGCATTCGAGACGCACATGCGTCAGCTTACGGACACGCTCGCTGGGACGCTCCGTCTGCTGGAGATCGCGCCGTCGGAGACGGTAGGTCTCACCGTGGACTTCTCCAATCTACGATTCGCGGGCGAAAGCCTCAGCGATGCCGTGCCCAACCTGGCGCATCGCATGGTGAACGCGCACGTGAAGAACGGTACCCTCGACCCAGACGGCGGGTGGCAGTTCGGCAGGCTGGACACAGGCCTGACAGATTACGCGGAGCTGATACCGGTGCTCCACGACGTGGGCTACGACGGGTACCTCGCCGTCGAGTGCCTTGGGCCCGACGCGGCCGAGCGGCCAGTCGAGACCGCACGTCGCGACCTACTGATCCTGCGTGCGTACCTCGAAGCAGCGGGACCGCAGCGTCGGTAGCGTGCGGCCCGGTGGGCCACGCCACGGTCTTGCGCCCTCGGCATCACTAGCGACGGGTGGGCGAGGACCCGCTGGAGCTGCGGCGGCGTGATTGAGGCGCGAACGCGCAGCCGCGGCGCCCGAGCCGCGTCAATACGAGACGGACTTCGTCGCGTGTGGAGCGCCACGCGGCTACACACCACGGGGCCGCCCGCCGTCCACGACAACAACGGTGCTCGCCGCTCTGTCCCCGAGTCGCTGGCGCCTCTCTCCGAAGATGAACAGCCAGTCGATCCAGTTCAGCGCCAGCAGGATTATGTTGCGGATGAACGACTGTCCGAACGTGCACGGGCCGCCGGTGCGGCTGTCGATTACTTGAAGCCCCATCCACTTCTTCGCGTAGCTCTGACCGCGACCGAGACCGTCCTGGAACAGCGCGTACGCCAACGCGGCAAGGCCGCCAACAAACCCCAACAGGCCCAGCGTCAGGAAACCCAGGAGCGCCCCAGCGAGCACGATTCCACCGTATATGACGCCGTCCAGGAACTGCCCGATCAGCCGCTGCCCACGGGTTGCGACCAGATAGCGCGCGCCTTGGATCTCCACGGTGTCGCCGTTGATGTGCACGATGGTCTCCTTCCTGGAGCGTCGATGGCGTGGCGGCCTACTCAGTCTACCCGCTGTGCTGGCAAGAGCAAGCTGTGACAGGGCTCGGCCGAACCCAGCGGAGGCGCGAGGCCAGGCGGGCGCCGTCGGTTTCGTAGGATGGCGGTGGGGCACCTCGCCCAACGCCGCGCTACCTTGGCGTGGTCTTCCGTACGGACTCGAGCGAGCGGAGAAGCGAGCGGAATACGCCGGAGCGTTCGGCGACGCGATTGAGCGCCCATTCCGCGAAGTGCTTCAGGTGCTCGTCTTCCTGACGCGCGGCAAAGCGCGTAAGCGCGCGCTGGCACTCGGGGGTCGGGATGTCGGCGAGCGCCGATAGCCCCGCGCGCTTCACGCTCCACGCGGGCTCGCCCAACAGACGCGTCAAGGTCCGCACCAGCGGCGCATAGTGCGTCATGCCCGCCTTGCTGTATTTCATGCTACGCGATACCGCGCCCGCCGCGGCGATCTTCACGTCCCCCATTTCGTCCGAGAGACCGCGTCGCAGCAGAAACGCCAGCGTCTCGAGTCGCTTGTTGTCGCGATTGCCAACGCCCTGTCCCAAAAAGCCGAGGGCCGCCAGATACTGGATGCGGGTTTCCTCATATCTGAGCAGGGGATGCTCGGCCAGAACGAGAAACGGCGTCTCCTCGTCTTCTTCCGGCATCACGATTTCGACGAGCGCGTCGAACTCGGGCTCACCGCCCAGAACGCCCAGGAGATACAGGCGTTCCTGTAGTTCCTCCTCGTTGCGACGCCTTGACACGCTCCGGCGTATCCAGTCGAGCGTCTCCTCGCGCAACGCGTCGGAGCCGTCGAGGCCGCGCATCGCCGACCGCAACACACGTTGCTGGCGTCGATGCATCATGTCCTGGTAGCGCACGAAGTGGTCGATCGGATGGGCGGGGGTGTCGCCGTCTGGCGTCATGGCAGCTTGCTCGGTGTGGGCGCCGCGAGAACGGCATGGGATCCGGGATCGTGACTGCGGCCCGCATCAGAAGACACACGCCTCCGTCGCGCCGGCCGCTCCGCACAGGCATGGACTCGGCGCAGCGCGTGCGTCACGAGCCCGCGTGGCACGGCATCGCGCCACGCGACCTGTGCGCCGGGCGCCCAGCCAGCCATGGACGCCTTCCTTACGACGCGCTGAGACCAGCGTCTACCTTGTTGATGGAGCGCGCGATGAGTTCGCCATGGTCGGCGGTCATGTTGACGTTGAAGCCAAAGCGAATGGTGCGGTTGAGGATGTCCAGCGTTCGCGGACACATGTCCTCGCTGTATTCGACGCTCCCCTTGTACATCGGGTGCGTCCACGGGCTGACGCCAGGATGATGCACGCGCTTCTGCAAGATGGAGTCCCAGTACCGATAGATGTGCCGATCCGGGAACCCGTCGTTGTGCGCCGTGCCAGAAGGCACGCCCTCGGCGTTGAGCGCCTTCGCGAACGTCTCCGCCATCTCGCGGGAGTTCACGACGATGGCGCCACTGATGCCGCAGTCGCCCGCCGGGTCGTCCTGATGCTGCGCTACGAAATGGCGGCCCGGCTCGAGGTGAGCCACGAAGCCCGCCTTGGCGGCCCGCGTCCTGTCGAGAGCGGGTTCCAGCTTCGTGAGCTGCACGCGCATCATCGCGGCGGCGAGTTCATTGGAGCGCAACCCCAAGGCGCTGAACGGCTCGTTGACCCACTCCGGCGAACCCTCTTCCTGCTGCTTCATCCACATCGGCAGCCCCGGCTCGTGGTAGAAGCACGCGCGCTCGTACACGTCGTAGTCGTCGGTGAAGACAAAGCCGCCTTCGCCGCAGGTGATGACCTTGTAGAAGTTGAAGCTCCACGCGCCCACCTTGCCGATGGACCCGGTGACCTTGTCGAAGTACCGCGCGCCGATGGCTTGGCAGCAGTCCTCGAGCACGTCGATGCCGTGCTCCTCGGCGACCTTGCGGATGTCGTTCAGCCGCACTGGCACGCCCTGCATATGGACCGGCATGATACAGCGCGTGTGCGGCGTGATCTTCCGCGCCACGTCCTCCGGGTCCAGTCCTAGCGACTCGTCGATCTCCGCGATGACCGGCACGGCTCCGGCGCTGACGATGGCCGACGCGGTAGCGATGTACGTGTACGCCGGGACGATGACCTCGTCGCCGGGGCCGACGCCCAACCCAACGAGACCCGCCAGAATGGCGTTCGTGCCGGAATTCACGAGAAGTCCGTACTTCACGCCGAGGTAGTCGCAGGCTTCCCGCTCGAACTGCGTGCAGTTCGAGTTTGCGTG
Source organism: uncultured bacterium (assembly GCA_964473525.1). Taxonomy (GTDB): domain Bacteria; phylum Poribacteria; class WGA-4E. The sequence continues at coordinate 48,158 of CAYYPK010000019.1, read as the reverse complement.
GTCGGCAAACCGGAACAGGTCGCCAGAGCGGATGACGTCGCTTACCGCGTCGACCTCGCGTTCGTCGATGAGGCTGCGCGCCGCGGCGCCGCCAGGTAGCGATTCGGTGATGACGGGGTCGCCGCCGTCGATGGCGAGGCGGTTGGAATTGCCCACGGGTGCGTTCTCCTTAGCCTGTGACGGTGGCTTGCTAGGAGGAAAGGTCGTGCATCGCGCCCTGCACGGCAGTCACGATCTCAATCTCCGCGTCGGGGTACATCAAATCGCGATACTCCGCTGCGGTCGCTTCCTGCCCGAGGATCGTCTCGTCGTCGTAGGCTGGGTCGTGATGGCCGACGAGGAGACACTTCACGCCAGCGCGCACGCCGAAGTCCACGCCGTGCATCGCCGAGCTGTGGCCCCAGTCCTCTTTGACGAACGCTTCCTGCAACGTGTACTGCCCGTCGAAATACAGCATGTCCGCGTCGCGGAAGAATTCGGTGAAGTGGGTGATCGTCTCGTCGTCTGGGTTCTGGAACTCAGTGTCCGACGCCATGACAAAGACGCGGTCCCGCCATTCGATGCGGTAACCGTACGTGTCGCCAGGGTGGTTCAGCTCCGTCGGGGTGATCGTGAACTCCCCGATGCGGTAAGGCTTGTCCGCGGTGAGCCGGTGGTACGTCCGCTTGGAGGGCATGACCTCGAGCGGCACCGGGAAATACTGCGACACCTGCAAGCCCGACATGCGCTCCTCCAGCCCCTTGTGCAGACCGTGGATTCTGATGTCGGACGTCGGGAGAAAGGCAGGTATGAAGAACGGAAACCCACACGTATGGTCGTGGTGGTGGTGCGTGAAGATCAGGTGTACGGCGCCCCCGAAGTTGGCGTACCGGCCGCCTTTCATCACCTCCAGACCGAGTCGGCGAATGCCAGACCCCGCGTCCAGTATGAGACAGGTTTCGTCGTCGCTGGCCTCAATGCACGTCGTGTCGCCGCCCACGAGCGTGGCGTCCGCTTGTGGGAGCCCGTCAATGAAAGCCGCTATCTTGTCGGGGTCGGACAGATCCTGCCCGTTGGCGGCGCGAAGCACGTTGTTGAGCTTTTGCTGGTATTGGTCCGTCATGATCGGCGTTGGGATCGAACCCCGCACGCCCCATAGCCGGATTATCACGGTCTCTCGTCCCTTCTCGACGCACCCGCGGCCAGCCGCGAGCCCAATCCACGCGAATCCACCTAAGTCTATACTAACTGCCGCTGCTTTGCACGTGTTCACTCGCGCGCGCGGATGAAAGGCCGGTGACGTGCGCCGATCTGTGCGGGGAGTCGCTAATATTGCGCGTATAGCAGAAAGATTTGCGCGGCATGGGCCGGGCATGCCAAAATACCGTAGACACCAGACCAGAGATTGGCCTCATGCGCAAAATCGTCGAGAAGTGTCCATCGTGCGGGCAGCCGGACATGGTCGTCACGAACCTGCAATGCTCCGAGTGCGGCACGGAGGTGCGGGGCGCGTTCGCCGCGTCCAGGTTCTGCCGACTCTCGGAGCCTAGTCTCCAGTTCATCGAGACGTTCGTGAGGAACAGGGGAAACCTCAAGGAGATGGAGCGGGAGCTGAACATCGCCTACGCCACTCTCCGAACGCGCCTCAACGGCGTCATCCAGGAGATGGGATACGAAGGAGGCCACGTTGACCCGGACGAGGAGGATGCGCCCGAGGCGACGCCCGAGCGGCAGGAAATCCTCACGCGGCTGAGCGACGGCGATATCTCCGCCGAAGAGGCCATCGCGGCGTTGGAAGAACTGTAAGGACCGTCATGGCCGCGGAGCGCGGCATGGGGAGCAGGCTGATGAGCGACGACACGAAAACCGAAGACACGAACGCTGACGAGGACCGGTCGGCAGCCACCGAAGACAACGAGTACAAGTCTGTCCTGCGCCTGGTAGCCGAGGGCAAGGTCACCCCGGAACAGGCAGAACGTCTGCTCAAGCTGATGGACCGGGAGCCCAAGGAGAGCAGCGGCGACTTTGTCGGCCGGCCCATGGCGGACATCGAGAGCGACGTCATCCGACAGACCATCGAGCGTTGCGGGGGCGACGTGTTCCAGGCTGCGCAGATGTTGAGAGTGCCCGTGCACACGCTGTACGCCAAGCTCGGGCAGGCCCCGCCAGGTCGCGACGCGGAGGGCGCGGAGCGTCACTTCCGGCAACGGGCGAGGCAGGCGCGGGGCCGCGCACGGCAGGCGAGAGAACACGGGCGGCGCGCGCAGAGGCACGCCCGGCGCCACCGCGATGAGGCCCGGGAGCATGTGAAGCACTCCGTGAAGCACGCCGTGGATGAGGCCCTCGGACGCGCGCGAGAACGCGTGCGCGACGAGGCCAAGCAGTGGGGTGAGGCGGGCAAGATGGGTCAGGACTTCGAGCAGAAGTTCACGGGAGCCTTCGAGCGCTTCATGTCGGACTTCGGCAAGGAGTTCGGCAGCTTCGGGGAGCAATTCTCCAAGGCGTTTTCCAGCGAGGAAGACGATGCCGACCACTCGGATCACTCAGACCACTCGGACCACGCCAACTCGACCGCCCAGTCCTGGGACGCGCCGTCCACGCGCGTCTCGGTGAACCTGGACGAGGGCGGCGTGCGACTGAGGCGGTCGGACGACGAGCGGGTGCATGCCAGCCGAGAGGCGCGCGCGCAGAGCGATGGCGACAGCCTACAGCTGCACTTCGACGAAGGCGATCAGGTGGAACTGCGACTCCCCGATGGACTCGAGGTCAACGCGCAGACCGGCGACGGATCGATACAGGTCGATCACCTGCATGTCTCGCAGGCGGCCCTTAACACGGGCGATGGGTCCATCGACCTGCACGGCGTGCGCGGCCACGCGGACCTGGCCACCGGCGATGGGTCGGTGCGCGTCCACGGGTCCGAGATTGCCGACCTTGCGGTCGAGACAGGCGACGGCTCCATTGAGGTAGCAGGGGCGTCGGGCGCCATCGCCCTACAGACCGGCGACGGCAGCGTGCGGCTATCCGACAGCGAGGGGGAGATCGAGATACGCACCGGTGACGGTACCGTGGATGTCGACGGCTGCTCGGGCGCGGCGAATCTCGTTACCAGCGACGGCGACGTGAACGTCCGCGGCGGCTCGTTCACGCGCCTTGATGCGAACACTGGTGACGGTTCGGTGAACGTCGACACCGCGGGATACTCGGACTCGACCGTGCGGCTAGAGACCGGCGACGGAGACATCCGCGCGTCGTTCGAGGAACTGGGCGAACTGAGCATGACGTCGGGCGACGGCGCGGTCGAGGCGTCGCTAGCGGGCGCGGTTCGTGGCGTTGTCGACATGTCCACGGGTGACGGAAGCGCCGCCTTCAGCGGCTCCGATGTCGGCTCCATCACCGCCCGGTCGGGCAGCGGCGCTGTCGCCGTGAACTGCGCGGACATCGACGGTGACGCCGAGCTTTCGTCGGACGACGGAGCGGTGGCTCTCAACGGGGCGACGGCGAGATCCCTCAACATGCGGTCGGGCGCGGGCACCGTCACCGCGAACGTCGGCGACATCACGGAGAACGCCGAGTTGGCGACCGATGACGGCGGGATCACCCTGAACATGGGTGACGCGGGATCGCTGCTAGCAGCATCTGGGGCCGGGCGTGTCGTCGTGAACTTCAGCTCCGTCGCTGGCGACGCGGAACTCACGTCGGACGATGGCGACGTCATCCTCAACATGGGCTCCGCTCAGGCTGTTCGCGCCCGAACAGGCGCGGGCAAGGTCGATGCCAGTGTCGGCGACGCCGTCGACAGCCTGGAACTCACGTCCGACGACGGGGAAGTCCGACTCACCATACCGGAGTCGTTCGCCTGCTCGATCGACGCGGAGGCGAACAACGGACGCGTCATCGTCGAGTGCGACCTCGACGACGGCCATGACACCACAGACCAGCTCGTAACTGGCGACCGGAACGGCGGAGGCCCTTCCGTGCGCCTCCACGCCGGGGCCGGCGACATCACTATCAGCGTCGGCTAGCAAGTCGACGGCAGCGAGGACGGAGCAACGTATGCGTAGGGTCGTGTGGCTACTTGGAGGATGGGCCGTGTTGGGTCTGAGTTGGGGCTTGGGGATGCTGCCGTTCGCGGATGCGTCATCACCGGCAGCGGGAGGCGAGGACGCCGCTGGTGTTGTCGGCGTGGACCCGATCTCGCTGGCGCGCAAGGCGCCAGAGGTGGGGGCCTGGGCGCTGTCGGCGGAGGACTTCCACTCCCGCAAGAATCGCTGGGAAGATACGCTCACGTTCGAGGTGGACGCGCGAGACGTCAGCGTGCTCGATGTCGCAACGCCACACGGCGACATTGTGGTCATGGGCGACGACAGCGACACGATCCGCGTGTCCGCGCGGCGCGTTGTGCGGTCCTCGGACGAGGACAAGGGCGCCACGTATCGCGAGGGCTTCCGGCCCGTCGCGCGTGTGGATGGGGACGTCCTCGCCGTCGGCGTTCTAAGGCCAGAGGGCGAGAAGGAGCGCCGTCCCAGACACGTGAAGGAGGCGGTCGTCGACTTCACGATCGCCGTGCCGCCGCGCCTCGCGGAGGGCGTCGGGCCAGCGATCCACCTCCAGTCGGGCCATGGGGACATCGTCGCGAAGAACGTGCGGCAGGACATGACATCCCTGCGTACGGGCCACGGTGATGTCGCGGTCGCCGAAGTCGCCGGCGATGTCGATCTGCACAGCGGCCACGGCGATCTCGCCGTCACGGACTCGACGCTCGGGCGCCTGAACGCCCACACGGGCCACGGCGATGTCGTAAGCTCCGGGGTTCGAGGGTCAGCGACGGTGCGCTCTGGACACGGGAACATCCGCCTCAAGGAAGTCCAGGGCAACGTGGAGGCGCGCACGGGGCACGGTGATCTGAGGGTAGAAGCGCGCGGCGGCGCGATCCACCTCAACACGGGTCACGGCGATCTGTCTATCGTCGGGAGCGAGCTCGACGGCCTCACCGCCAGGAGCGGGAACGGCGATCTCCACGCCGAACTGAGTGGTAGCGCGGGAGCTGTTCATCTCGGCACGGGGAACGGCGACATCTCCTTGGAGGCCGACGGAGCCGAGAGCGTGTCCATGCGCGCCGGTCGCGGCGACCTGAGCTGTCAGCTGGCCGGGCGTGTCGCGGGCGAAGTGAACCTGGACACTGGACACGGCGAGGTCGCCCTCTCCGTCGGCGCGGACGTCGCCCTCACTTTGGACGCGTCCACCGGTAGCGGCACGGTCGCCTCTAGTCTGGACCTGGACGATGTCGAACGAAGCAAGGACGGGCGACGCCTGCGCGGAAGCCGGCTGGGCGGTGGCTCGCCGGTCGTTCTGCGCTCAGGCAACGGCGATATCGACGTCCGCGCGCGCTAGGTCGCGAGGGACACAGCAGGAAGAAAGACCATGGCGGGCAAACTGGGTCTGGTCGTGGGCGGAGCGTTGATGCTGGTCGTTGCGGTAGCCATGTTGCGCCCGGCAGCGGCTGGGCCTCGAGAGGAAGAGACTGTGACCGAGCGAATCACGAAGGTGGCCGCGTCCGTCGAGGACGCGTTCGAAAGCACGTGGGAGAAAGCGTTCGAGGCGTCCTGGCGCGAGGCGTTTGACGACGCCGTGGGCGACGACGTCAAGTCGCGGTTCCGCGACACGTTCCGCGCGTCTTTCGAGGACACCTTCAAGGACGCCTTCGAGGAAGCATGGGCGGAGGCGGCAGAGCACATGGGACGTCTTGAGGAGATCGGCAGCTGGACAGCGGACGGCTCGTTCGACGCTGGCAAAACGCGGTGGGAGGACACCCTGACGTTTGAGGAGGACGCCGACGGCCTTAGCCGCATCGAGCTGAGCACCGTCAACGGCGATGTCCGCTTCGAGGGCACGGACGGCGACGCGATCCGCATCGTCGCCAGCCGCGTCCTGCGATCCACGGACGAGGCGAAGGGCGCCGAATACCGCGAGGAGTTCCGACCGATCCTCACGCGCGACGGCCAAACGCTCATCGTGAAGACGCACTATCACGACGAGGGTGAGCAGACGCCACGCCACGTGAAGGAAGCGAGGATGGCGTACGAGGTGTGGCTGCCGGCGCGCTTCGAGGTCGCGGCGAAGACCGTGAACGGCCGAGTCGAGATCCAGGGCACCCACGATGACGCCACGCTCCACACCGTGAACGGGGAGCTCTCCTTCATTACTGACGAGGACGTCTCCGGTGGCGTGCACGGCAAGACCGTCAACGGCTCCATCACTCTGGACGCGCCCGGACTGAGCGATGACAGCCAGCTGGAGACTGTCAACGGTAGCATCGACGTTAGAGCCGAGAATGCGGTTGCTGGCCTGCGCGCGAAGACTCTCAACGGGTCCATCGACCTAACCGTTCCCGGCGACGCCGCGTTCGACCTTTACGGCAAGGTGGGCATGCACGGGTCCATAGTCACGCCGTGGGGGCAGCCAGAGAAAAAGCGTCGCCGCTTCGGGGCGTCCTACGAGACGTCCGTGAACGGCGGCGGCGGGGATGTCCGGCTGGAGACTTTCAACGGATCCGTGGCTGTTCACACCGCGGACTGACCCGACCGGCCAGCCGTGACACGGCGAACGTGAGGTGACTTGAAGAGGGCAGACCACACCGGTCTGCCCTCTTCGTACTCTCTGACACGCCTTGACGGCGGAGATTCCGCCACCTACCTTATTGCCACTCGCGGCGGCCGCCCCTCGCCCGCCCTGCGTGGAGGAAGACGGATGTACACGAGACTCTCGCGTCTGGTTCTGACAGTCCTCGGCATCGGGGTGTGCTATCTAGCTGTGGCTGACGACACGGAGGAGCATCGCGCGTATCTACTGGAGCGCGTGCTCGAAAGCGAAGCCCAACTGACGTCCTATCGCTATTACTACGAAGCTTCGCGAATCGCCGCTGAGCACGAGTTCCGGACGATGGGTTTGGGGGCGCTCGTAGCCGCGAAACCGCCCACCACTCACGAGGGGTACATCGTCCGGGACGGCGAACGCCGACGCAGCATTCACCACGCCCAGGCGCGCAGGGGCTCGTCGAAGCGTGGGGTGGACATCCTCCAGTTCGACGGCCGTGCCTACCGGAGGATCAGCCTCGAGGGCGCATCGTGGGACGATGTCCCAAGAGTGACTGGTGGACGTGGGGCTCCTCCTCTCGAGGAGTTGTCCTCGACCGAGCAGGACCGCATCGCGCGTGAGCTCCGACAGGACACCTACTCCCTCGACTCCTGGCAGACGTTCTACGGCACACCCGTGTCGGCGTTCCTGGCAGAAGCGCCCGGCCAGTTCCCGTCTGGCGAGATGACGAGCCTCGTCATCGCTGAGGAGACGATTGGCGGTGACCGGTGCTTCCGACTCAGCGCGGAGTTCACTCACCCCGAGGTCGATTCGGTCGGTGAGATCGTCATCAACGCGGATCGCGGGTACCGGCCCCAGTTCATCATGCACGCATTCCACAGCCGGCGGATCGAGTGGTCGTTGGCATGGGGCGCCGGCCCCAACGGCGCGAGTTGCCCGGCGCACGCCGTCTATCGACGGCAGCACACGCCCGCTGGGCAGCACGACAAGGTCGTGTACATCCGGGTGAGCGACTTCGAGACGGACGTCGACTTCTCGAGCCCTGAGCGCTGGAGAGGCGACGGGCCGAATTGGTACGACTCCGCCCAGCAATGGCTGTCGATGAGCCCCCGCTAGCTGTCGCACACGACGTGAACGCGGCCGGCTGTAACCTCTGAGTGATGGCCGGCCAACGGCGTTCTGACGCCAGGGCCGGCGCGCGGCGAGTTGCGTCCGCGCATCTCCCATCCCCTGGCTGGTTGGTTGGGACAGACGTTGCGTTACGCGTGTCGGGCCGCGCTGCGGCTCGGACCTGTCCCGGGCGCGTGAGGGCATGGCGCGGGGCACACATGGGATGAGGGCGTGGACAGGACACTAGACGCGCGGCGCGCGACGTATTACACGATGAGCACGCGCCTCGCGCTCGCCGACAACGCGCAACTGACCGAGTGGCTCGGGGAACTGAAGGAGCGCACGTGGGGATCGCACACGACGATCAAGGTTGCCGGGACGCGGGTATTCGTGAAGCGGATTCCAATGACGGAGCTGGAACACGCGGACATGTTCTCGACCCGGAATCTGTACGACCTTCCGACCTACTACAACTACGGGGTCGGCTCGGCCGGGTTCGGAGCATTCCGCGAGTTGGTTACCCACATCAAGACGACGAACTGGGTGCTAGAGGGGAGCATCGACAACTTCCCCCTGCTCTATCACTATCGGATTGCACCTCGGCCCGGCAGACGTCCCAGGACCAGCAAAGCCGGCCGGGAACAGCATGAAGGGTACGTGCGGTACTGGAACAGCAACGAGAACATCGGCGAATACATGATCGCCCGGGAGAAGGCGAAGTACGAGGTGGTGCTGTTCCTCGAGCATTTCCCGCACGTACTCGACAGGTGGCTCGGTAGGCGCCCCGAGACCTTCGGGTCCATGACGTCGGAGCTGATGGATGTCTTCACGTTCCTCCGGGAGAACGGGGTCATACACTTCGACGCCCACCTCTGGAATGTCGTCACCGACGGAAAGCGGCCGTATCTCACCGATTTCGGGCTGGTTCTCGACCGAGGCTTCGACCTGAGCGCGGACGAGCGTGCGTTCTACCGGCGGAATACGCACTACGACCCTGGTCTGTACCTGTGTTGCCTCGGATGGGTTCTCGCCCGCGCCTACCGCACTCTCGGGCCGCGGAAGAAGGCGCGCGCGGCACGCAACCACGGGGTGGCGGCTGACGCGCCAGAGGTCGAGCTGCTGGGTTCGCTGTTCGACAACCTGGACGCCATGCAGGCCGACGGTACGATGGGCCTGGGCGCCCCGTTCGTCCAGACGGTCCAGAAGCACCGGGACATCATCGAGATGATGTGCGCGTGGATGTCCGACCTCGGGAGGAACGACCGCAAGGATTCGACGTACAGCCACGCGAAGCTGAAGCGCCTGCTCGCCGCGGGTAGGTCGACGGACTAAGGACGTGGTTGCGCCCGCCCAAACGTCGCCCGAGCGAATGCTGCGCACGACGCCTAGAACCGGGACCGACCCAGGCTGCCACCCGAGAAGGTCGGGGGAACGCCAATGGGTAAGCTGCGCAAGCCCCACCGGTTCGTGACCGCGTCGAAACCAGCTCCCACGGTGATGGTCGGGTCGGCGATCAGGTTCACCTGGTAGGTGAACTCCTTGCGCACGTTGCCCACGCTACCGGAGCGGCGCCACGTGATGCGCAAGTCCCAGTCACGCAGGTTGCGGGTCAACGACACCTGCTGAGAGAACGGGTGCAGGTACGCCACGCGGAGCGTCTTCCACAGATCGCTGTCTCGCCACGCGGGGATGCTCACTTCGTCGGCCAGCCTGTGCCGGTCGTACTCGAACCGCGTGTCGACGTCTATACGGAACAGTCGACTCGGGCGCCAGTCGAAGCCGAACACCAGGTTGCGTTGCGAGCGCCCAGTGAGCCGCTGGTACTGTGTTCCGAAGTCGGCGCCCCACCCCTGCCGGTAGTCGCCCCGCTTGTAACGCGCCGATGACGAGAACTGCACGAGAGAGAACGCCGGCCGCTGGATCGTCGACGTGGGCCCGTACGTGTTTGGATCCCACGAGGCGTTCAGCGTCCCGGACAGGTTGCCGCTCGGGAGCGGACTGAACCGCGCATTGCCGGTGATGAACTCCCACTTGCGATCTCTGAGCGCCACACGTTCCGAGTAGTCGCGCGACGTCCTCAGGCTCAACGTCAACCCGTTGATCGTCTTGTCCTGACGCGTCTTGATCTGGAACTGGGACTGTAGGCTCATGTTGATGAACTTGCGCTCGAACAGATACGTGCTGGACCCGAAGGGGTAGAGCTTCACAAGATCGGGGTCTGGGTTGTCAGGGTCATCTTCGACGTCGTTCACGGACGGCGCCCAATCGAAGCTCGCCGAAGTCGTGATGTCGTGCCGCATGCGACTCACGCCCGGTATCCACCCGACGTCGTATACCCGAAACAGCGTGTTCTTGAGTCCCGCCGACCCGCTCACCACGCCGCGCACGATGTTCCTGTTGCCCTTCTGGTCCTCGCCGTGCCACACCACCTGGGTGCTGCCGTCCATGCTCAGCTTGACCACCCGGGTCGCTGACACGTCGATGTCCGAGTCCTTGCGGAGCGTCATCCCTACATCCAAGGTGCGCAGGTACACGTCCCGGGATGGGTCGTCGTTAAGTCCCCTTGCGGCGCGGATGGCACGTACGGAGTCGGCGTAACGGAACTTGTCGCGGAACAGATTGCCCAAGCTGCCGTCGAGCGAGAACGTCGTGCTGACGAGCGTTGGGAAGCGCAGCGGCCCCAGTCCCCAGTCCTCGACCTTGTCCGCGACGTCGTCCATCTTGCGGTGCAGCTGGCGGAACCCCCAGACGCGCTGTAGCTGCCCGCCCCACGACGACGTGAGTTCCGGCAGCTTCTGCACGGTGCCGGTGCCGTCGGCGAAGTCGAACGTTTTGTCCATCGTCAGGCGCGAGCGAAACGACGGCGTCAGATCCTCCGGGCGCGTGGGGTTCGAGTCGAACGTGACGACCCCGAACGCCCGCAGCTCCGAGCGGTCGGTACCCATGCCCTCCTTGAAGTCTCGACTGCCGAAGTCCAGCCGCGTCCAGAAGGCGACGCGCTTGCCGCGCCGCTCCCAACCCATGGGCACGTCTTGCTGGTGACGAAGCTGCATGTCCCACTGGGTTCCGGTGCGGAAGGTGTCCTCGCGCCCAAAGGAGCGCAGGTCTTTGCGGAAGAGCGTCGCCTCGCCCTGGATGTTCCGGCGTCCCTCGGACTTGACGACGTAGAATCCGTCGGGCGTCTCGATGACGTTGCTTACCTCGCCCTGCTCGAGTCCTCGCGAGGAGTTGTACACCTGCTTCGGCACGTCGGCGGGGCCGGTCCATCCGATGAACCCTCCGTCCTCGGCGGATTCGTGGGCGGAGATGTCGCGCGCCAGCGCCGCGAAGTCAGGCGTTTCCTCCTCTTCGACCATGCGCAGCACGAGCATGCCCTCGCGGACCTCAATCGCCGAGGACACTTCGCCGGGCTCCATGTCCCGCACGGCGCGGCGCTGCGCCCACTCGAAGTCGTCCAGCGGCAGCCAGACCTCGGTGGGTGGGTCGAGTGTGAGCACCTCGCGCTCCGACGTCGTCAGTGCGGATCGGGGGATCGTGCCGCCGCGCTCCGCAATCATCGCCGTGAAGTCGGCACCGCCTTTGGCTTCACGCACCAGTTCGTCAACGGCCTCACGGGTGGCTTCCTTCGCGTCGTCGCTCGCCTGGATGGCGATGTAGATGACCTGCACCTTCTTCTCGACGCGCCCACGCGTCTTGAGGACATCCGCTACGTGGAACAGGTAGAAACCTCCGGGCGTCTCGATGAGAGGCGTCGTCTCTCCGTATTCGAGAGCCATTACCATCGGCTCCAGTCTCGGCAACAGCACGCCATCGCCCGGGGCGAGGTAGCCGAGGACGCCCTCGTCGTTCTTGGTCGCGTCGTCGTCGGAATAAGTGCTGGCGAGGGCGCCGAAGTCCGTGTCGCCCGCCGCCACTGCCGCTACGGCCTCGTCTGCCGTGGCGCGGGCGTCGCGCGCGTCTTCCTCGGTCACGTCGAACGGCACGAACAGTCGCTGCAATCGCTGGCGGTTCTGGTCACCCCGCAGCCGCCCGTTGATGTCCTGCGCACGACGCTTCAGCGTGGTGCGGTCCTCGGGCGTCGCGTCCTCTGGGTACGGCAGGAAGATGAGGCGCGCGTTCACGTCGCGGATGTTGTACTTGGTTTCGAAGCCCTGACCCGTGCCGCGCAACGAGGACCAATCGAACTGCAACACGCTACGCGCGCGTGAGTTGCGCACCAACGGCAACTGTATGGACGTCCAGTTGCCCTGGTAGCTATCGGAGCCGACCTTGACGATGAGCGCCGCTGGCTTCTTCTCTTTGAGGCTGCGCCGATACGCTGGCAGGTAGAGCAGGGGCACGCCGCCGATCATGAACACGACGTGTTTCGCGATGATCTCCTCGCCAAGGTTCACGAGGATACGCGAAGCTCTGAAATACGTATGCGGGTGCTTGAGCGAACTCGTTGTCAGGATGCCGTCCTTGATGAGCGACTCCGTCTCCGAGACGCGGAGTATCTCATAGCCCTGGTAGTACCACGGAGCCCCGTAGGCGGCGCCTCCCTGCGCGATGCCCTTCTTCGTCGTGAAATCGAACACCAACTCGTCGGCGAAGGTGATTTCTTCGTCGACGGTGAGTCGCACATTGCCCTTTGCGCGCAGCGCCTTCGTGAGGTCCGTCCACACCTCGTCCGCCTGCAAGGTCATGTTCTCGAAGCGGATGAAGGCGTCCCCGCTGATGTAGGCGCCCTTGTCCGTCCAGATGACCTTCTTGCCATCTACGTACGCCTGGTCGGATTCGAGCGGAACCTTGCGGTTCAACATCGAGATCTCGGCGGCGGGCGACTCGGCGTCTTGCGGGTCTGAGGCCGGGTCCGCACTGTCCTCGTCGGTGGACTCCTCAACCGTAATCGAGAAATCCGTGCCGACCGGCGCGGCGCTGGGCGCCTCTGTGTCAGGGCTGGCATCCGGGGCGGGCGCTTGCGCCATGGCTCCGGCGGCGAGAAGCGCTCCGGCGCAAACAACCCAGAGCAACGCGAAGGCAGGTCTCATGGCAGGCGGCTAAGGGAGGTTAGAATTCGGCGAGGATCTTGACGAACGACTTCGCGCGTAGGTCTGCGATGTACTTGTCCTGTTCCTCGAGGAACCGTTCCTCACGGAGCTTGTTCCTCGCCTCGTCCTTGTCAGCGAAGCGGTCGGCATTCTCCGCCAGGTACGCGACCACCTCATCGTCCGTTACGCTCAGCTTGGGCAGTAGCTCGCGCTGCACCAGATCGGCTACCCGCGCGTTGCGAAGCATCTCACGGCGGAAGGTGGCGTGCGTGTACCCCTGGTCACGCAACACCGCCTCGAAGTCGGCGTCCTTCATAAGGCTGTTCTGCCTCCTGAAGGCCAGAATTCGGTCGTCGAGCATGACTTGCGTGATCTGTAGACTCGGGTCCACGGACTCCTGCCGCTTCGCTTCCTGATCGAGCACCGCGGAGGCGATGAGCTGCTGCAGGAGCTCGGACATCCTCGACTCAGCGATGGCGCGCGCGTCCTCGGGCGTGCGTCGTTCGTACGTGCGGAGAGCGCGGATGTGCTCGTCCACCAGACGCGTCAGGTCGCCCTGAGTGAGCACCTCGTCGTTGACGACCGCCACGATCCGGTCGACCACGCGAGCCGACGAAGGTAGACCGATGCCGCAGGCGAGCAGCGCGGCGCAGAACGCCGTGACGGCGCGCAATCGAACGCGTGGAATCGCGACGAGCGACATCGGATCTTCCTCCAGGCTAACGGGCGCCATTCCGCCTATTCGTCGTCGTGGCCTTCGCCATCGCCGTCGTCGTCGTGGCCTTCGCCATCGCCGTCGTCGTCGTGGCCTTCGCCATCGCCGT
>CAYYPK010000019.1:0-34518 GCA_964473525.1 uncultured bacterium | reverse complement strand
CGTCGTCAGCGTCGGTATCCCCTTCCGCGTCCTCGGGATACTCGGGCAAACGGTCGGTGTGGACTTGCAGTTTACTCGCCGTCACGAGGCCCTCGAGCCACTCCTCGAAGCGCTCGCGCTTGCTGATGCGCTCCGCGGCGCGCTTCACTTTGCGCAGCACGTCCTCTTCGTCCAGATCCTTCTGGCGCTCGGGCCGACGGTCCTCGACGCGGAAGATCATGAAGTACGTGGCGTCATCAAGGTTCACCTCGATGGGCGCGGGAGTGATCTCGCCGACAGGTATCGAGAACGCCTGCTCGACGAAGTTCGGCGCCTGACGGTAGGTGTTCCGACTGAACAGGCCCGTGTCGCCGTTGTTGTTCCCGCCGGGGCCCTGGTTGGCGCCCATCTCCGAAAGGGTCATGGCCAGCTCGGCCATGTCGCGGCCGGCTACTACCTCGTCGAGCATCGCCTGCGCCTCTTCGCCGTCGGTGAAGGTGGCGCACGTGAGCTGCGTCTTCTCGTCCTCGATGTACTCGTCGAGATGCTCGTCGTAGTAGGCTTGGAGATCCTCTTCGGTCACCTCAATCTTGCCGTCCACCTCTTGCTCGACGAGTGCCTCGACCATGAGCTGATCGCGGTAGTCGTCCAGCTTGGCGAGATCCTCCTCGGAGTGGCCGAAGCCGAACTGCTTGGCTTCCAGCACCTTCAGGTCTTCGAGGATCTGCTCGTCTAACAAGGAGATGGCGCCGTCCTTGCCCTTGAACCGGCTCTGACGGTAGACCGCGAGGCCGTCGAAGTGCGCCTTCAACTCACCGTAGGTGTACGTATGGCTCGCGCCGTCCCACATGTAGGCCGCCAGGGCGAGCGCGGCGTCGGGTTCTGGGGTTTCCTCGGTCGCCACGGGCTCGTCGCCCTCTTCTGGCTCGTCGGTGGCCTCTGGGGCCAACACCGGTACGGCATCCTCGTTGATGACGAGCTCGGCCGACTCACGCAACTGGCTCGCCCACGTCTCTTGACGTGCCGCCTCGGTGTCCTTCTCGACCGTCTTGCGAACGCGGCTCTCGACCTCTTCCAGCGTCTGCTGCCGCGGATCGTTGTGCTCTTCCTTGCGGAAGATCATGTAGTAGAGCTCGCCCATGCGGTCCATTTCGAGCACTTCGTCGGTCATCTCACCGACCTCTATCTCGAAAGCCCTATCGACGAACGTCTCGACCTCGGTCCATGTGTCGCGGCTGAAGAGCCCTGTGTTGCCGTCGTTGTTGCCGCCCGGCCCTTTGTTCGACCCGTCGGCGGTCATCGCGACCGCCATTTCGTCCAGCGTGCGTTCGCCTGCCTGGATCTCGGCGAGCAGCGCCGCTGCTGTCTCTGGTTCCTGCACCGTGACGGCGATAAGACGCACCTGCTCGGGAACGAGGTAGTCTTCCATGTTGGCGTCGTAATGCGCGGCGATATCCGCGTCGGTGACGTTCACCTTGGCGTCGACCTCAATCTCCTCGACGGCGTCGAGCATCATCTCGCGCCGGTACGTCTCGACCTTCTCGAGGATCTCGGAGTCCGCGTCGAGCCCAAGGTCGCGGGCGCGCTCCAGGCCCAAGCGGCTTTCCGCCATGAGCTGGAGGTACTCCTCCCGACCCGCGCGGCCGTCGTAGTCGTCTCGCCTGTAGTCAGGAAGCTCCGCGATTTCGTCTTCCATCTGCGACAGAGTGATCTCGTGCTTCACTCCGTCCCATTCGAACTCCGCCAGTACCGTGTCGCTTCCGCCCATGGCTGCGGCGGCCGCGCCGGTCTCTTCGACGGAGGCGACGCTCGAGCCGCACGCCAGTCCTATCATCCCCAGCGCCACGAATAGCATGGGCAAGCAGAATGCCCGTCTGATCGCTCTCATTTCGGCAACTTCCTCCTGTGGCGAATCACGCCAGCTGACTACCCCGCGTCGCGCTTGATCTACGGTCATTCGTCGCCATCCGCTCCAGCCGTCGCGTACCGTCATGCGGCATCGCTTGTCTCGATGTCCCCGGCGTTCCCCGGCGCCAGCGCGTCGAGGATGTCGAACGTGACGGCGAACACGTCCTGAGTCGATAGGGCGCCCGTCGGGCATATCAAGCTCGCGGGCGGCGCCATCGTCACGGTTGGGCGTCGCTGCATGAGTTCGAGGATGCGCTCCGGGTCCACGTCCGTTCTCTGCTCATCGAAGTCTACCCGCAATCGGTCCTTGTTGACCGTGATTGCCGTGATGCCCATGCGCGCGGCGCGCGACTTGACGAGGGAGATGTCCAGCAGCGCCCGAGCAGGTTCTGGCAAGGCGCCATACCGGTCTCGCATCTCCGCTTCCAGTTCCTCGCGTCCAGCCGGGCCGTCCATCGCCGCCATCTTCTTATAGAGAGCCATCTTCGTGGAGCCGTCGGCAACGTAGTCGTCGGGGAGGAACGCGGACACCGGCAGCGTGATCTTGGTGTCGATGTCCTCGAGGACTGGCTCGCCCTTCCGCTCAGCGATGGCCGCCTCCAACAGCTTGCAGTAGAGGTCGTAGCCCACGGCGGCGATGTGCCCGTGCTGCTCAGGGCCAAGCAGGTTGCCCGCGCCGCGTATCTCCATGTCGTGGAGCGCGATCTTGAAGCCCGAGCCGAGCTCCGTGAATTCCTCGATGACGCGCAGCCGCTTCTGCGATTCCTCGGTCATCACGCGGTCTTCGGGATAGAACAGGTACCCGTAGGCGCGTCGATCCGACCGCCCCACACGGCCTCGCAACTGGTACAACTGTGCCAGCCCCAGAGCGTCAGCGCGGTTGATGAGGATCGTGTTCACGTTGGGAATGTCGAGGCCGGACTCAATGATCGTCGTGCAGACGAGCACGTCGTATTCGTGCCGGATGAAACGCAGCATGACGTCTTCGAGGTCGCGTTCGCCCATCTGCCCGTGGGCTACGGCGACACGCGCCTGCGGAACGATCGTCTGTATGTTCTGCGCGATGCTCTCGATGCCTTGCACGCGGTTGTGGACGAAGAACACCTGCCCGCCGCGGCTCATCTCGCGCTGCGTCGCCTCGCGGACCATGTCGGGACTGTACGCCATGACCTGCGTGTCGATCGGCAGCCGGTTCTCCGGCGGCGTGGTGATGACCGTCAGGTCGCGCACCCCAGTCATGGCCATGTGCAGCGTGCGGGGTATGGGCGTTGCGGTGAGCGTGACGGTGTCCACCTGCTTTTTGATCTGGCGCAGGCGTTCCTTCTGCTTGACGCCGAACCGGTGCTCCTCGTCGATCACGAGCAGTCCGAGGTTGCGGAACTTCAGCCCCTTGGACAGCAGTCGGTGCGTGCCGACGACGACGTCGACGGTCCCCTTCTCCAGACCCTCGATCGCCTGCTTCGAGTCCTCTGGCTTCGTCAGACGACTCAACATCCGCGTCTGTACGGGGAACTCGCGGAATCGCTCACGAAGCGTGTAGAAGTGTTGCTGCGCCAGCACGGTTGTCGGGACGAGGATGGCGACCTGGGCGCCGTCCATGACGACCTTGAAGACCGCGCGTAGCGCCACCTCTGTCTTTCCGTAGCCAACGTCTCCACAGACAAGACGGTCCATCGGCCGAGGCCGTTCGAGATCCTCCTTGATCTCTTCTATCGCCGTCAACTGGTCGGGCGTCTCGTCGAACGGGAACGCGGCTTCGAATTCCTTTTGCCACGTCGTGTCGGCCGAGAAGGCGCGCCCCGGGGCGCCGTCGCGCTCCGCGTACAGCTTGATGAGTTCCTCCGCGAGATCCTCGACGGACTTCTTGACCCGTGACTTCACCTTCCCCCACGAGACGCCGCCAAGCCGGTCCAAGGCTACGCCCTTTTCGCCGCGCGGCCCGATGTACTTCTCGATGAGGTTGATGTTGTACGTGGGTATGTGGAGCGTGTCGGCGCCCGCGTACTGGATCGTCAGAAAGTCATGCTGCTCGCCGGCCGTCTCCAGCCTCTTGATGCCCGCGTACTTGCCGATGCCGTGCGTCACGTGGACGACGTAGTCGCCCTCCTGCAAATCGACGAGGCTGAGCAGCGGCCGCCCATCGCGCATCTTCGACTGCCGCTGCGGCGAGCGGTGTTGCGTGCCGAAGACCGCGTCCTGCGGTATGACGACCTGGCGCAATGCCTCGAACGCAAAGCCCTCGGACAGCCACCCGGTGTGCAGATGGACATTCGGCGTCATCAACTCGTGATCGCGCAGCACCTCGCGCATTTGGTCGCTGGCGGACGACGACTCGGAAACAACGGTGACAGTGTAGTCCTCCTCTGTCCACTTCTCGACGCCTGCCAGGAACCGCTGGAGGTTGCCTTTCTCCTCGACGATAGGGCCGGAGCCGAACGCGATGCCGTCCACGTCGCCAGCAGATGACATCTCGGTGCGGACCATGGGCAAACGGCCGATGAGCGATAGCGTCGTCTCGTGGTCGGCGAAGGCGGCTTCCGGCGCTACGGCAAGACGGCCTTCTTCCCGCGCGTCCTCCGCCATTTGGGCGAGCTTGTCGGCGAACCGCGTCAGCTCGCGCTCCATCCAGCGCGGCTCGTTGGCGTATATGAGCGTGCCGCCGGGGATGGACGCTGCGAGCGGCTCGCCATCCGGGAAGAGGAGCGGGTAGTACTCCTCGACATCGCTCAGAGATCCCGTCTCGAACAGCTCCTCCGTGAGAGACTCCATGTTCGCGCGAAGCTTGTGGGAGGGGTTCGCCGCGTACTGTTCGTTCGTATGCACAAGCCAGTTCGTCCGGGCGTCTTCCGTCAGGACGAACTCGCGCGGCGGCAGCAGCGTGACCGTGGGCAGATCGACCGTAGATCGCTGGGTCGTCTCGTCGAATCGGCGTATGGACTCGATTTCGTCGCCGAAGAACTCGAACCGCACGGGGCGCTCGTGAGTCAGAGGGAACACGTCCATGATCCCGCCGCGCACGGCGAACTCGCCCTTGAGCTCGACGGTGTCCACGCGTCGGTACCCGACGCGGTTCAGGACGCCAACTGTCTGCGTGAAATCGTGCGTCTCCCCGACGCTTAGCCGTATCGTGTTCTCGCGCACCGCGCTCCCTGGCGGAACCTTCTGCGCCAGGGCGTGAATCGACGTGACCACCGTGCCACCCCGATGCAGGATGTCCGCTGCCTCGATGCGTTCGGCGCGGAGGATCTTGCGAGTGTCCGTGGCGCCTTCGCCGAGGATGTCGGGCAGGAGCGGGTAGAAGCCAGCGGACGCCAACCCGAACGTGGCGAGGTCGTGATGGAGCTTACGCGCCTCCGTCTGGGATGGGAGCACGCAAAGAACCGCCGTTTCCTCCGGGAGGGCCTGTCGCAACGACGCCAACAGGCACGCCTGGGCGGAGCCGTGCAAGCCAGTCACGTCGACTGGCTCGGGCTCGGCGGCCCCAAGGCGCGTGTGAAGGATGCGGCGGAGCTCTAAGAACGGGGCGGATTCGCGCAGCAGTCCGGTAAGAGCTTCCATGCGAAGGCAATTCTAGCGCGAATCGCCCACCACGCAAAGTGTGAAGCGCGGCCGACGCTGCCCCGACTCAGTCGCGTTTGACGTCGGCCCAACGCGTTGCCAACTTACCCGCTCCGTCCACCGGGAGTGGCTGGATTCCGTCGCCCTCCACCGAGAACCAGTCGACGATGAGGGCGACGGTGTTTCCACCCCAGCTGTTGATGAAGCCAATGCCGACTGCGACCGGCTGCATATCGTGGGTCCATGTGTTCCCCAGCGCTGCCCACGCGTCGGCATCCGTCTCGCGGATGAACGCGGAATAGAGTTCGTCGACCTTCTCCAATCTCAGTTGGAATGGCACGTCGATGCCTGTCGCCGGGTGACCCTTGTCCTCCCACACGGGCCCCGCGAACATGCTCCCGACGATGCCCTTCTGCCCGCCGTTGGCTTCCCCGGCGAAGCCAAGCACCGCCCAATCCATAGGGTCGTCGCCCAGGATGAACAGGCCGTGCCAGGCATCCTGCGGGACGTCCGGCTCCGTGTTGAACGCGGCGCTGATCGAAAGGTCGCCGATGCCTGCGGGCAACTCGCGCCAGAGCATGGGCCGGTCGGGAACGAGGTGACCGAAATTGCCGTCTGGAACGGTCATCCATAGCGACCCATCGACGATCTCGACGGTGGTCGTATCGTCCGGGATGTCGCGGAACGACCACTCCTCGCGGAGCTCAGCGCCGTCGAACGGGTCTGTCCACGCGTCAGCGTGCGCGGCTGTCACGAGGACGCAGAGCGTGACGAGCAGGAGACGCTCGATAGCAATTCGCATGTCTCGTTCCTCCCTACACGGTCCGAGCTTGGCCAGTGTTGGGATTCTAGCGCCGCGTGTACGAAGGCCGCAACGACCGCCCTATCGACCCAAGAACACGCCGTTACCTAGCGTGCCCGCGTAGACGCCATCGCGCGACGAGACCAGCGCACGGACGAACTGGCCCTCCATACCCGCAGGTCTCCATCGCTGCTCAGCTGCCCCCCACGAATACACGCCGTCCGCGGCGCCCGCGAAGACCGAACCGTCGTGCGTCGCCAACGCCCATACGGCGGACAGCCCTGTCGCCACCCACTCGGTCTGGCCCTCGTGGAGGACATACGCGCCGCCCGACGTGCCCGCGAGGACGGCTCCGTCGTGCGATAGCAGGCTGAGCGTGTGACCGTGGTCCAGACCTTCGCCTAGCGGCGTCCACGTGGCGCCGTCGTCCGATGTCGCGAAGACGCCATCTCCTGCCGTGCCGGCGTAGGCCCGGTCACCCTCCGTTGCGAGCGCGGTCACGTGCAGTTGCGTCAGCCCATGGTTTCGAGGCGTCCAGACCGCCCCGTTGTCGACCGACCGGAACACGCCCCCGTCCTCGGTGGCCGCGTAGAGCGCGTCGTGGTGTTGCATCAGCGCGCGCACGTTCCGGTCTCTGAGGCCCGTCGGCTGCCAGGTGGCCCCGTCGTCGTAGGACGCGAAGACGCCCTCGCCGCCGGTGCCCGCGTAGAGGGCGGCAGTCGTGCGGAGCATCGCCCATATCTCGAAGCGGGTGAGGCCGACGTTGGTCCTCGCCCACGAGTCGCCAGCGTCGTCCGTCACGAGGACGCCGTTGAAGCCACTTCCCGCGAAGACGCGACCCCTGCCGGCGTAGAGCGACATGACGATGGAATTCCTGAGGCCGGCCTGCTGCCACTCCTCATCTGGCTGAGCCCGCCGGAAGACCCCGCTGCCGTCCGATCCCGCGTGGATGCCGCTGGTGGACGCGGCGATGGCTCGGATCGCCCTGTGCGTCAGGCGTGGCGAGGCCTGCCATGTGGCTCCCGCGTCGTCGGACGTCAGCACCGTGCCGTCCTCGGACGCGGCATGGGTGGTGGCGCCTCTCTCGGCGAACGCCCACACGATACGGCCGCCAACGTCGGCGGGCGCCCACGTCGCGCCATCGTCCGTGGAGCGCATGACGCCGCCCGTGTGTAAGCCAGCAAGCAGCGATCCGCCCGCGGAACCCAGCGACACGATCTCTCCGTGTCCCAGACCTGTCGGCGCCCACGCAACGGCGTCGTCCGCGCCGTCGCCAGAGCCTTCCCGCGAGCGGTAGACGCCCATGCCCCACGTGCCGGCGTAGAGCGCATCGCCGTGTTCGCGCAACGCGAGTACCAGCCTGCTGGGGAGTCCGTCGCTCGCGGGCCTCCACGCGCGCGCGCCTGCGTCCCACTGGAACACGCCGCCTCCGAGCGTGCCAGCGTACAGTGTCCCGCGAGCGACGGTCAGAGCCTGCGCCTTCTGAGATGTCAGCCCCTCGTTCACGCTCTCCCAGGAGTAGCCCTGGTCGTAGGACCGCAGGACGCCGTCGCCGTCAGTGCCGACGTAGAGCGCGTCGTCGAAGCTGGCCAGCACGAGCAGATCGCCGGTCGCCACGGCAGCGTTCACGATCTCCCACGACGCCCCGCCGTCGTCCGACCGAAAGAGCACGCCCGACCCCGTGCCAGCGTAGACGGGGCCGTCGCCAGAAGCATCAGACGACGCATGCACGGCGAAAACGAACCCACCGAACGGGCCGTTCGTTTGCGACCACGTCATCTCGACGGCGTGAGCCATCGACACTGCGCCGGCCCAGGCGGTCATCGCCCACAGGAATCGTCGTGACATCGCGTCCTGTCTCCGTGGATCTGCTGGCGCCGGCGGCCTGCATGGACAGTCTACCGAAGACGCCCGCAAACGCGCGTCCCAAGCGGCGTTCGCCTTGAAGGGGCATATGCGCGGAAGTAAGATTACTCGAAACCGTGAGAGGCTACTTACGATGGATACGACCGGCGAACGCCCCAAGCCGTACACCCCGAGCGAGATCGAACCACGCTGGCAGGATCACTGGGAAGCCGACGACGCCTTTCGCGCGTCCGAGGATCCCAGTCGGCAGAAGTTCTACCTCCTTGAGATGTTCCCGTATCCGTCGGGCGACATCCACATGGGGCACGTGCGCAACTACGTACTGGGCGACGTGCTGGCGCGGTTCAAGATGACGCAGGGACACGCCGTCCTGCACCCGATGGGGTGGGATGCCCTCGGTCTGCCCGCCGAGAACGCCGCGATCGAGCGTAGGAAGCATCCGGCGGCGTGGACCGTCACGAACATCGGCAACATGAAGCGTCAGTTCCGCAGGCTGGGCATGTCCTACGACTGGGACCGCGAGCTGTCCACGCACCACCCGGGTTACTACGCGTGGACGCAGTGGATCTTCACGAAGATGCACGAGATGGGCCTCGCCTATCGCAAGGGCGGCCTGGTGAATTGGGATCCCGTCGACGAGACGGTCCTGGCGAACGAGCAGGTCATCGACGGACGCGGATGGCGCACCGGCGCCCCCGTCGAGAAGCGTCGTCTCGACCAGTGGTACTTCCGCATCACCGACTACGCCGAACGCCTGCTGAACGACCTGGACAAGCTAGAAGGCTGGCCGGAGCGCGTTGTCACGCAGCAGCGCAACTGGATCGGCCGCTCCGAGGGCGCGCGCATCGACTTCACCGTCGAGGCGACCGGTGAGACGCTCGCCGTCTTCACGACTCGACCCGACACGGTCTACGGCGTCACGTTCATGTCGCTGGCGCCAGAGCATCCTCTGGTAGAGGAGCTCATCGCGCCGTCGGAACATGCCGAACGCGTCATGCCTGAAGTGCAGCGGATGAGAACGCAAACGCTGGACGTTCGCATGGACGAGAACGCCGACAAGGAAGGCGTCTTCACTGGCTTCCACGTCGTCAACCCTCTGAACGGCGACCGCGTGCCGCTCTGGGTGGCGAACTACGCCCTGATGGACTACGGCACCGGCGCCGTCATGGCGGTACCCGCGCACGACCAGCGTGACTTCGAATTCGCGCGCAAGTACGACCTGCCGATCCAGGTAGTCATTCAGCCAGAGGACGCCGCGCTCGACTCGAACACGATGACGCAGGCGTACGCCGACGATGGCGTCCAGGTGAACTCCGGCCCGTTCGACGGCCAACCGAACCGCGAAGCCATTACCGCCATCACGGAACACCTCGCCGCGAACGACATCGGCGAAGGCACGGTCAACTACCGGCTGCGGGACTGGCTCGTGAGCCGTCAGCGGTACTGGGGCGTGCCGATCCCCGTGATCTACGAAGACGACGGCAGCGTGACCCTCGTCGACGAGGAGGATCTGCCGGTAGTTCACCCGCGTGAGGTCGAATTCACCGGCAAGGGTGGCAACCCGCTGTCCCGCGACGAAGCGTTCACGAGCTGCGTGTCGCCGCGCACCGGGCGCCCGGCGCGGCGCGAGACGGACACGATGGACACGTTCGTCGACTCGTCCTGGTACTTCCTCCGCTTCACGTCGCCGCGGTTTGCCGAGGGCGTGTTCGAGCGCGAGGCGGCCGACTACTGGATGCCCGTGGACCAGTACGTCGGGGGCATAGAACACGCCGTGCTGCACCTGCTCTACGCGCGCTTCATCACGAAGGTCATGTACGACCTGGGCGTGTCTTCGGTGGAGGAGCCGTTCCAGAACCTGTTCACGCAGGGAATGGTGACCAAGGACGGCGGCAAGATGTCGAAGTCCCTGGGTAACGTCGTCGCCCCGGACGATCTCATCGAGCGGTACGGAGCCGACACGGCGCGGCTGTTCTCGCTGTTCGCCGCGCCACCCGAGCTGGATCTCGAGTGGAACGACGCTGGCGTCGAAGGGTGCCATCGCTTCCTGCACCGCCTGTGGCGCACGTTCGACCAGCTGCTGCCGCACGCAGCGGAGACGGCGGAGTACGACGCCGGGACGCTCACACCGGAGGAGCGCGAGCTGCGTCGCGTGCTGCACATCACGATTCAGCGGGTGTCGAAGGACATCCAGGAGCGGTTCAAGTTCAACACCGCCATCGCCGCGATCATGGAGATGTCGAACCACCTCCAGGCGCTCGAGGCTCCCTTCACGGACAATCAACGCGGATTGCTGCGAGAGAGTCTGGACGCCGTCGCTCGCCTGCTGGGACCGTTCGCGCCGCACATCGCCGAGGAACTGTGGACGCGGCTGGGGCACACCGAGACGATACTGCGATCCGGCTGGCCGGAGCTGGATCCCGATGCGCTCGTGCAGGACGAGGTGACGTTGGTGGTGCAGGTCAACGGCAAGGTGCGCGGGCGCGTCGCCGTGCCGTCGGGCGCCAGCGAGGAAGAGGCCCAGGCAGCGGCGCTGGGCGACGACAACGTGCGCCGGCATACCGACGGCAAGACGGTGCGCAAGGTGATACACGTGCCGGACAAGCTCCTCAACCTCGTCGTGGGTTAGGCGGCTTGCAGGCCCAGCCCCTCGCGGCAGGCTCCCAGGAGGACGGTGGCCCCTTGACCGACGAGTTAGGCGCCGAGGAATGGCTGGTCGTGGCGGAACAGGAACTCGCGCGGACGCGCAGGTTCCTCGCGCACGCCGACGTGTTCGCGGCGTATTGCCTCGAGACTGCGGTCGAGACGTTCTTGCGAGCGTATTACTGCGTCGTCCAGGTGGATGTACCGCCGGACGCCCGGCTGTGCGAGCTCGCGCGGCACGCCGTTTCCGACGAGACACCCGTATACCATGAGGCGTGTGAGCGGATAGCGCGCGAGAGCGCCGCGGTTCGGGCGGGCGCCGACCCCGAAATGGACGTAGAACAGATCCGAGCCTCTCTCGCTGCCGTAGAACCGATGCTTGCACAGATCCGGGACGCCATCCGCGGCCCTGCCCGGGAGGAGACTTGATGGATAGTGTATCGCTCGTTCCACTAGGCGGACTGGGCGAGTTCGGCATGAACATGATGGCCATAGAATGCGGCGACGACGTGTTGGTCGTCGACGCGGGCATGGCTCTACCCGACGCGGGCATGTTCGGCGTGGACTATGTGCTGCAAGACCTGACCTGGCTGGTCGAACGTCGCGACAACGTACGCGGCGTCGTGCTAACGCACGGCCACGAAGACCACATCGGTGGTCTGTCGAACCTGCTGCAACACATGGATGTGCCGGTCTACGGCGTGGATCTGACGCTGGCTCTGGCGTCCCATCGTCTGCGTGAGAACGGCGTGCTCGCCAGCGCGGAGCTACACCACATCGACGCGGATTCGCAGCTCGACTTCGGCTCCATGTCCGTCGAGTTCATTCCGGTGTCTCATAGCATCCCCGGCGCGTTGGCGGTGGTCATCCACACGCCCATCGGAGCGATCCTGCACACGGGTGACTTCAAGCTAGACCACAGTATCAAGGGCGCCGACGCGTTCGACGTAGGCCGCTTCGCTGAGCTCGGAGCCGAGGGTCTGCTCCTGCTGATGTCGGACAGCACGAACATTGAGGTGCCGGGTCTGACAGCCTCTGAGACGAGCATCCGACCCAAGCTCGACCAACTGTTCCACCAGGCGCGGCGGCGGCTCATCTTCGCCACGTTCTCGTCAAGCCTCTACCGCGTGCAGCAGCTCATCGACCTTGCCGTCGAGCACGGGCGTTCGATCGCCGTCACGGGCCGCAGCATGCTGAAGAACACGCAGGTTGGCGCGGAGTTGGGCTACGTCTGGTTGCCGGACAACCACGTCGTGGATATTCGCGACGTGCGCAAGATGGACCCCGAGAAGGTCATGGTGCTGACGACGGGCAGCCAGGGCGAGCCGTTCGCCGCGCTGTCCCTGATGGCGAGCGACAGCCACGCGCACCTGCGGGTGGAGGCAGGCGACCTGGTGGCGCTCTCCGCCCGGATCATTCCCGGCCACGAGAAGGCGATCACCGGCCTGGTGAACAACCTGTACCGGCACGGCGCGGACGTTCTCTATGGCCCCGGCGCAGGCATCCACGCTTCCGGGCATGGGTTCCAGGAAGACCTGCGCATGATGCTGAGCCTGACGCGGCCCCGCTTCTTCCTCCCGCTGCACGGGGAATACCGTCAGCTGACGCTCCACGCCCGCATGGCGGAGGAGACGGGCGTGCAGTCCGACCACATCTGCGTCGCGGAGAACGGCCAGCGCGTCGTGTTGACGCAGGACTCCATCGGGATCGAGGAGACGGTGCCTAGCGGGCGCGTCCTCGTCGACGGCAAGGCGTTGGACAACCTCGACGAGATCGTCCTCAGGGACCGTCGCCAGTTGTCCGAGGACGGCATGGTCATCGTGACCATCGTCATCCATCGCGAGACCGGCGAGGTGCAGGGCGACCCGGAGATGATCTCCCGCGGCTTCATCTATATGGACGACTCGGTGGAGCTCGTGGATCAGACGAAGCAGCTCGCGGTGGACACGGTGAACCGGCTCAGCGTTGAGGAACGGCTGGACCAGGAGACGTCCCAGGAGGCGCTGCGTCTAGCGTTGCGTCGCTTCTTCAACAAGCGAACCGACCGCAGCCCCATCGTCCTCCCGGTCGTCATCGAGATTGGGTAGTGACACCGAGATCGACGGCGCCCTTGAGTTACAATGACGGCGGCGTGATTTCGCGTGCCTGGCCTCCTCTAGGCATCCTATGAAGCACTCACTCGACATCGTCAGCGCGCCTACGCAGCTTCCCGACCCCGTCGGGTCGAGGGACGTCGTTGCGTACCGGGATCGCAAGGTCTACATCGAGAACTACGGCTGCCAGATGAACCTGAGCGACGCCGAGATCATCCGGTCGATCCTGACGCGCGACGGTTACGACTTCACGACGGGCGTGGACGACGCCGACGTTATCCTCCTCAACACGTGCTCGGTGCGGGAACACGCCGAGGAGCGCGTCTACGGGCGCTTGGCGGAGCTCTCCAGCCGCAAGGCGAGCCGGCCGGATCTCGTGTTGGGCGTGTGCGGCTGCATGGCGCAGCGCGTGGCCGACGGCATGCTGGACCGCGCGCCCTACGTCGACTTCGTGATGGGCCCAGACACCTACCGCAACCTGCCACAGGCGCTGAGCGCGGACGGCGCGGAGCCATTTCTCGACGTCCGACTCGACCGCGCCGAGGACTACGCCGACATCCTCCCCACGCGAGAGGACGGCATCAAGGCGTGGCTCACCATTCAGCGTGGATGCGACAAGTTCTGCACGTTCTGCATCGTCCCGTTCGTGCGCGGACGTGAGAAGAGCATCTCGCTCGACTCCCTCGTGCGGGAGACGCGTGAGCTAGCTGTTCGCGGCGTGCGTGAGGTGACCCTGCTCGGTCAGACGGTGAACTCCTATCGCGATGGCGCGCACGACTTCGCGGATCTGCTGAACGCGGTGTCGGAAGTCGACGGCATTGAGCGCGTGCGGTTCACGTCCCCGCACCCGTCCGACGCGACGGGTGCGATGGTGCGCGCCATGGGCGAGAATCCGAAAGTCTGCGCGCACATGCACCTTCCGATGCAGTCCGGGTCGGACGCCATGCTCGAACGCATGCGCCGCACCTACACCATCGACGAGTACCTGCGCGTCGTGGACGACCTGCGCTCCCACGTGCCGGGCGTGGCGATCACGACGGACATCATCGCCGGGTTCTGCGGCGAGGCCCCCGCCGACCACGAGGCTACCTGCGAGATCATGCAACGAGTGCGCTTCGACAGCGCGTTCATGTTCAAGTATTCGCCTCGCGAGGGCACGGTCGCGTATAAGAAGTTCGAGGACGATGTCGCCGACGAGGAGAAGATCAGCCGCCTGAAGGAGATCATCGAGCTCCAGGAAGGCATCTCCCGCGAGGTGTACGCGGGCCGCGTGGGAGACGTCGCGTCGGTTCTTGTCGAGGGGCCGTCGAAGCGCGACCCCAACGACCTCTACGGCAAGACGGACGACTTCAAGACGTGCGTGTTCCCCGCGCTTGAGGCGCGGCCTGGAGACATCGTGAACGTCCGTGTCGAGTCGGCCACGGCGCACACGCTCATCGGGCGGATCGTCACGTAACTGGGCGCCGACGCCTCTCGCTCTCTGCCCGAGACCGCCCCTGACACGCCGGGCCAACGCCATGACCATCGTAGCCATCGCCCGCTGCCCGGACTATCAAGAGGCGAACGTGCGCGCCGCGTGGGACGAAGCGTTGGGGCACATCGGCGGGCTGGAGCGGTACGTTAGCCGTGGCGATACGGTGCTGCTGAAGCCGAATCTGGTCACGCACGGCAGCCCGGACTCCGGGATCACGACGCACCCAGCCGTCGTCGCGGCGGCACTCGCCCGCCTGAGTGATCTTGGAGCGCGCGTAGCTGTCGGCGACAGCCCCGCGTTCGGAGCGGCGGAGGACGTCGCGGAGGCCGCTGACATCGGAGCGGTGGCCAGGCGGTACGGCGCGCGCGTCGTTGACTTCCGACATCGCGTTGTCACCATGCCGGCGGATGGCGCGTCGGTCAGGCGCTTCAGGATGTCCGCCGACGTGCTGGAGGCGGACGCCATCATCAATCTGCCGAAGCTCAAGGCGCATCGCCAGATGGTGATGACCGCGGGCGTCAAGAACCTGTACGGCTGCGTGCCTGGCAAGAAGAAGGCCGTGTGCCACCTTACACACGGCGGCGACCGCGCGACGTTCGCGCGCATGATCCTCGAATACGTGGGGCAGATCCGCCCGACGCTGACGGTCGTCGATGCCGTCGTCGCCATGTCCAGGACCGGGCCACGCTTCGGTGACCCCTACCCATTGGGTCTGCTCGTCGCGAGCGTCGACCCGGTGGCCGTGGACCGCACGCTCTGTGACATCGTCGGGTTGGACCCGGAGGCGCTGCCGTTCGTTCCTGTCGCGCGCAACCTTGGCGTCGGCGAAACCGACCCAGCGAACATCACGGTCGCAGGCGTGTCCGTCGAGGAGGCGAGCGTGGACGACTTCACATTCCCCACGCTCATCCCAGTGACGTTCTCGCCAGCGCGCATCCTCCGCAGCGCCGTGAGGGATCTGTGGTCACGCCGCACGGCTGCCTCGCTGTAAGCGAGAGTCGCGCCGCTCCTTGGAGGAAGACCGTTGCCCTTCCCACTGTATCAGGTCGACGCGTTCGCGTCCGAGGCGTTCTCGGGCAACCCCGCCGCCGTCTGCATGCTGCCATCTGGGTCGGTTGTCGACGAGGCGTGGATGCAGGCCGTCGCGGCAGAGATGAACCTGTCCGAGACGGCGTTTGTGACTCCCGGCAACGATGGCTTCGGGCTCCGCTGGTTCACGCCGGTCACCGAGGTGGACCTCTGCGGCCATGCCACGCTCGCCGCCGCGCACGTCCTGTGGGAACACGGCGCCCTACACGCCGACGAAGAGGCGCGCTTCCACACCGCAAGCGGCCTACTCACGGCGGCCGCCGCCGCCGGATGGATCACTCTCGACTTCCCCGCGCTCCCCTGCGAGGCCGCGGAGCTGCCAGCGGCACTCCTGGACGCGGTTGGCGCCGTAGCCACGGCTGCGGGGCGAAGCAGCTTCGACTGGCTCGTAGAGGTGGCGTCGGAGGCTGTGGTGCGCGACCTTTCGCCGGACTTCGCCCGGCTGCGCGATATGGACGCGCGTGGCGTCATTGTGACGGCCCGGGGCGACGACGACCGGGTTGACTTTGTGTCCCGCTTCTTTGCCCCCGCCGCAGGCATCGACGAAGACCCCGTCACCGGCTCCGCGCACTGCGTCCTGGCGCCGTACTGGTCGCATAAGTTGAGCAAGACGTGTCTAGTGGCTCATCAGGTGTCCGCGCGGCGGGGCGTCGTCAGAGTGCAGGTTCTGGGCGACCGAGTGGCGCTGTCAGGGCAGGCCATCACTGTGATCGAGGGCGTTCTACGCACGTAGCAGAATGCCCTTGCGCCGAGCACGAAAAATGGCTACCGGGGGATGGTAGCCAATAGGATAAGGAGGTTTAGACTTATGTTCTCTTGCTTCAAGGAGGTAAGCAAGAAGAGAAAGTATTCAGGGCTAGTAATTGCCTGGGTCTGTTACGAAGTCGTTGGCAGGACGTAAACTTTCTGTTAAATCGGCTCTCGTCGGCCTTGTCGTCTCCGGCGTCGTGCCGCTCGCCGCAGACGTCCCAGTCGTGAGCGGCACGGTAAGCGCCACGCCACGTGGCCGCGTTGCTAGGAGGGGTCGCGCTTCCGTAGAATTACCCTCGTCCGCGGGAGTTGTGACGCTGCATCGTGGGGAGACCGGTCTTTGAACCCGCGCAGGCATCGGTTCGGACTCGTCATTGCCTTCATCACGCTGACTACCGTGTCGGCGGGGTGCGCGGGCGTCGGCCGTGTCGACGCCTACAACGACTACGCCATCTCGGCCGCCCGGCATCGTCTCTGGGGCGAAGCGGCGCTGCGGTGGGAGCAGGCGCTGGAGGTGGACGCGTCCGACGACCGCATCTGGAACAACCTCGGCGTCGCCTATGAGGCCGAGGAGCGATTCGACGAAGCCGTTCGCGCCTACACCGAAGCCGTTGAGATGGATCCCGACAACTCCCACTACATCCGCAACCTGCGGCGGTGCGAACGCAACCGCGACCGCACCGCGTCCATAGGCGACGCGCCGGAGTTCGATGACGGCGACGATGACACCGACCCATCCAAGGCTGACGATGGCGCTGACGGCATCGACGACGAGTTCGGCGACGGACTCGACGGACCAGGCGATGACTTCCGCAGGCTGCGCGATGGACGCTAGACACTCGGCGCCGAGGCTGTGGCTCGCATGCGTCGTGGCCGTGGGACTGACGGCGATGGCTGGGTGTCAACGCATCGTCGCAACGCCCATTCGCGTCCGAGTGGCGTCGAACCTTGACCTGCGCGAGCACTCGAAGTTTGCCGTCCTTCCGTTCGTCGACCGCGACGGCAAGCTGCCCCCTGAACGGCTCTACGAGCTGACCCAGTTGCTCAGTCGCGACGTGGACCAGATGCGCGGCGTCACCGCGACCCCGCAGAGCGCCGTCTACGACCTCATGGAGGGCGAGGATCTGTCCGTCGACGGACTCGAGGACGTCGACAACGTGGTCGCGTGGGGCGAGATGCTCGACGCCTCCGTCGTGGTAACCGGGGTCGTGCGGTATTACACCGTGCTGGAGTCGCGACAGCGTCCCGTCGAGCGGTACAGCTACCAGTTGCAGAGGTACGTGTCCGACGTGACGACGGAGCTCGCGCGAGCGCACTACATGCGCCTCCACATTCGCATCCACGACGCGCGCGACGGCGCCATCCTCGTCGAACGCACCTTGCGGCGGAACTACCACGAGCCGCAGAGCGTGTTCTCGATGATGGTGAGTGAGATCGCGGGATCGTCCGACATCGTCGTCCGACTCGCTCAGTCGCGCATCCGCAGGTTCGTGCGTAGCATCGCGCCGCACTATGACCTGGAAGAGAGGTACCTCGCCCGATGAGGCTACGAAGCGCGCGCGCCGCAGTGACGTGGGTCGTGGTCACGTGCTGCGCTCTGCTCGCGCGTACCGCGTCCGCCCTCCCGTCGGACGAGCTGTTCGGGCAGAACCGCCCCCACGCGGCGGCCGCCAACTGGCGCGCGCTCGAGACGCCCCGCTTCCGCGTCCTGTTCCCGGACAGCTCGTCGGCCCTGGCGGCAGAGACGCTACGCCTCGCCGAAGCGGCGGCGAAGGACATCGGCGGCCGTTTCGGAACGCCCCTCACGAAGCAGTCTACATGGGTGGTGTTCCCTTCGCGCGACGCGATGGCAAAGAGCAACGTGCCGCTCGACGACCTCGAGGAGGGTCTGCGCGCGTGGACGCCCCTGGTGCGTCGTCGGCAGATGATCGTCTTCAATGGGTCGCGCACGGAGCTGGCGCGGGACGTCGCCCACGCTGTGACGCACGCTCTGCAGACCGAGATACTCTTCCCGTCGGGAGGATGGGCGGTCGTTGGGCGCGGGCCGTTGTTCCACGCTCCCGACTGGTTCCTGGAGGGTACGGCGCTGTACTTCTCTGGCGCGCCGAACGCGACCGAAGACATCGACCTGCGCGGCGCTAGCCTCGCAAACAGTCTGCTCTCGCTGGAGGGTCTCCAGGACTTCAACGACGTGCCAGACCTTGGCCTCGCCTTCATGCAGGCGCATTCCATCGTGGGGTACATCGCCGACGAGTTCGGGGAGCCCTCGCTCGGGCAGTTGCTCACCGCGGTGGCGTCTCACCCCACGAACGACATGGACAACGCGCTCACGGACGTCTTAGGGATCGACCTGCGCACGCTGAACCGTCGGTGGCAACGCTACGCGAAGAAGCGGTACTGGCCGCTGATCCGCGAGAAGGAGAGCCCAGAGGCGGTCGCCAGGACGCTCCACATCCCGGTGGCGGGCCATGCAGGCGATCCCGTGTGGTCAGCGACCGGCGAGGCGCTGGCCGTCCTGACGCAGACGTACGACCACGACGACGTCTGGATCGTCTCCGCTCGCACCGGCGCGCCGCGTGACCAGGCGCGTCCGCGACCGGTACGACGCCATCGTATCCCGTGGTCGCGCGCTGGCCTGGGCCACCGGTCCCGACCATCTCGCGTTCCTCGCGCGGCACGGCTCGGACCTGCGGCTGGTCGCCGTTGACGTCATCACCGGTGAGCTCGCGCACGAGATTGAGTTGCCCTTCCAGGACGCCTTCTCGCTGACGACATCGCAGGACGGGGAGACGCTCGTGATGGTCGGGGTGACGGACGGCCAGGCGGACCTGTACGCGTACGGGCCCACGGCGGGCGAGTGGCAGCGGCTCACCAACGACACACACCTCGACGCCGATCCCATGCTGAACGCGGACGGCACGGAACTGCTCTACGTCTCCGAGCGCGAGGGGGGCACGCAGGTCGTCCACCTGACACTCGACCGAACGCGCGCCGAGGAGACGCCGTTGGGTGGCGCGGGCGGCATCCACGATCCGCAGTGGGCGCCCGATGGCGGGGATCTCTACGTCACCGCCGACTGGACGGGCTCGCGTGACGTGTACCGCGTCGCTGGGTCCGACGCGCGCATCACTCGCCTGACGAATCTGATCTCAGGCGCCAACACTCCGACGCTGTCGCCGGACGGTGAAGCGCTCGCCTTCTCCGCCGGGCGGGGCGGTCGAGAGACGGTCTTCGTGCTCTCGATGAGCAGCGCCGAGCGCGAGCCCACGCAGGCGCCGCCGCGCGCGGAACGCCTCGAGGCGCCCGTCATCGCGAGCGGCGGCGGCGAATCAAGCGGCGTGCCAGCCGATCTGCTTCTCGACGACGTGCAGTTCGTCTTCTACACGCCCGCCGACGGCGTTCCCAGGGCGGCCGTAGAAGCCACCGCGACGTCGTGGACTGGCGACGCACGGCTGCGGCTGGGCGTCGTCACCACCGCGAGAAGGGCCCCACGCGTCTCTCTCGATGGCACGTGGCTCCGCGGCCGCGCGGACGTGTCGCTCGGGGCAACGACCGGCCCCGTCTTCCACCGAGCCCCGGGAGACGACGACCTCATCGACCAGCGCGAGCACGCCGCGCGGGTCGCCGTGGCGTACCCCCTGAGCGTGCGACGTCGCCTCGTTCTTTCCGGCAGCTCTACGACCGCTCCGTTGCGCTACCGCTTCGCCGGGGCGTCGGCGTCGACGGACTCAACGACGACAGTGACGACGAGCGTTGCTCTGGTGCACGACGCCGTCGCTATGTCCGCGCGCCTCGGCCCCGTGTCCGGGTCGCGCTATCGCCTGGAGGCCGGCTGGACGACGGGCGCCGATGGCGTCGAGGCTGTGTCCGTGGACGCCGACGCGAGGAAGTACGCCCGTCTCGGGTCAACGACGGTGTTGGCGATGCGCGCGGCGGCGTCCCGCAGTGATGGCGCCACTCCACGTCTGTCGTACCTTGGAGGACACACGTCGTTGCGCGCCAGTTCGTTCGAGGAGTTGTCTGGCTCCCGCGCCGCGCTGACGTCGGTGGAGCTGCGCGTGCCACTCCTCAACGAGGTGCGCCTTGCGTGGCCTGTTCGCGCCGGCATGCGGGGCATCCGCGGCGTTCTCTTCATGGAGGCGGGCATGGTGTGGAACGAAGGCGACAAGCCGCGGTTGGCTCGCCGTACCGACGACGGCCTCCGCCTCGAGGACCTGACGTACGAATACGGCTTTGGCGCCCGCGCCCGGTTCCTCGGCGCGCGCCTGCGATGGGATCTGGCGCGGGGTCACGACCTTGTGACCGCGACCGGCTGGCGCTCCGTGATGCGCGTGGATCGCGACTTCTAGTCCATCCCCCAGCCCCATCCGTTGACAACCCGCTTCCTGCCGACCATACTCGCTCTACATTGCCATTCATGCGGCAGCCCTAGAGGCGTCGCTAGCTATACGGGTGTTCGGGGAGACGTTTCGCTCATGACGAATCGAGCGCGCCGCTTCTTAATCAGCGGCGCTGTCATCCTGGTGCTTTGGGTAGGCTGGAACGTCTGGAAGTCGCTCATGCCGGACTACTGGTGGTTCCAGGCGCTCGCGAGCGCGAGCGATGCGAACTACGTTGCCGTCTTCCGCACGATGCTGGGCACCCGCGTGGTGATCGGCGCCTTGATGACGGCGTTGCTCCTCGCGGTCAGCATGGTGAACGTGTGGCTGCTGCACAAGTTCGCGCCGCCGGTGATCCACGAGGCGGTCCAGAGCGCTGTCCCGTGGCAGGTGTCCGAGGACGACCTTCGCGGCTTCATGCGGCGCATCCTCTACGGCGGGTCGGCTCTCATCAGCGTCGCCCTCGGCCTCTCGGCGAGCGCCCAGTGGGAGGTGGTGCAGCGTTGGCTGCACGCCGATGGTATCCAGTTCACCAACGACGCTGGCGGGCCGATGCTCGACCCGATCTTCGGGAAGAACCTCGCCTTCTACATGCTCGAATTCCCCGCTGTGCAGGTGCTCAGTGGCTGGTTCCTGGCCATCTGCCTGCCGCTGTCCATCCTCATGGGCGCGATGTACTTCTTCTACGGAGGGCTGGTCAACAGCAAGGGACAGGTCACGATCTCCCGTCGTGTGGGAATGCATCTCGGCATTCTCGTGGGACTGACGTTCATCGCGCTCGCCTTCAAGCACTGGCTGGGGCGGTACGATCTCCTGTACGTCGAGCACGCCAACTTCTACGGCGCGGGCTATGTCGAGGTGAAGGCGAAGCTTCCCGCCTTGCTCGTCCTCGTCGTGGTGTGTGTGATTGCGGCGGTCGTGTGGTTCGCAGGCGTAATGACGAACCGCCTGAAGCTCGCCGCGTACGTCACGCTCGCCTACTTCGCCGTCCTTATCATCGGCAGCGGCGTGTATCCGGGCATGCTGGCTCAGATTCGCGTCAAGCCCAACGAGCAGGAACTACAGCGCGAGTTCATCCGCCACAACATCAACATGACGCGCCACGCGTACGGCCTCGACAAGATCAAGACCGAGGAGTACAGACCCGGGACGGCGGCGGCGGACTCGGCTGGCGTGATGCCGCCCGCCGTGTTGGACAACGTGCGCCTGTGGGATCCACGACCCCTCAAGGACGTATACGAGCAGCGGCAGGAGCTACGCCCGCAATACAGCTTCGCCAACGTGGACATCGACCGGTACGATGTGGACGGCATTTCCCGCCAGGTGTCTGTCGCAGCGCGCGAGATCGACGTCAACCAGTTGCCGCATGCCCAACGCGGATGGGTGAACCTCACGCTCAATATGACTCACGGCTACGGCGTGGTCATGGGCCCTGTCAACGAGGTCAGCGACGGCGAACCCACATACTACGTCAAGGACATCCCGCTCGACTACGGCCCCACGTGGGAGCACCTCGTCGACGAAGAGCCTGGCCCGCGCGTCTACTACGGTGAGCAGACCTCCCACTACGTCATCGTGAACCCCGGCGCCGAGAGGCCCATTGAGTTCGACATCCCGCAGGAGGGGCAGGGGTTCGCCAAGTACACGTACAAGGGCCGGGGCGGCGTGGCCATCGGCTCGTTGCTGCGTCGGTTGACGTACATGGGCGCGTTCTCGGAATACAAGATCCTCCTGAACGAGGACATCGGGGCGGCGAGCCGGATCATGTACCGGCGCGACATCCTCGGGCGCGTCCAGAAAGTCGCGCCGTTCCTGAAGTACGACCAGGATCCGTACCTCGTCGTGGCCGACGGCCGACTCCAGTGGGTCATTGACGCGTACATGACGACGATGCGCTACCCGTATTCGCAGCCGCTAGAGGACGCCTACAGGACGTACGTGCGCGAAGTAGCGGGCCGCGGACCTGCATCGCGGGTTCTCCCGCGCGGCATTCCATGGGGCAACTACCTCCGCAACTCCGTCAAAATCGTCGTGGACGCCTACGATGGCTCGGCGCGCTTCTACCGCCTCGACACCGACCCTTCGCTGGACATCGAGGACCCGTTGCTCGAATGCTACGCGCGGATCTTCCCAGACCTGTTCAAGCCGTTCAGCGAGATGTCGACGGATCTCCGCAAGCACATCAGGTACCCGCTCAGCATGTTCTGGATGCAGACGGGGCAACTGCGCGCCTACCACATGACCGACCCGGACGCCTTCTACGTCGGCGAGGATCTGTGGGACAGGACGCTCGAGACGTACGAGGACAAGGAGATACTTGTCGACCCGTACTACGTGACGATGTCGCAGCCTGGCAGCGACGGCGACGCGGAATTCCTGCTGATATACCCCTTCCGCCCGCGTGAGAAGACGGTCATGAGCGCGTGGATGGCCGCCCGATGTGACTACCGTGAGGACGGGAACGGCCAGCAGTACGGGCAGACGACGATCTACCGCTTCCCGAAGGGGTCGGACATGCCCGGCCCCAGCCAGTGGGAATCCCAGTTCCTCGCCAACCCGGATTTCTCGGAGTGGAAGAAACTACAGGCCGCGGAAGTGAAGCGGGGCAACCTCCTGCTCTTCCCGCTGGCCCAGGGCGTCCTGGCGATTGAGCCGGTGTACCTGAGGGCGCAGAGCACGCCCATCCCCGCGCTGGCCAAGGTGCTGGCGGGCTACATGAGCCACACGGAAGAGGGCGGTCAGCGGCAGACGGCGTTCGGCGACAACATGGCAGACGCTCTCCGCAAATTGCTGGGCGCTGCCCCGTCGCGCGCGACCTACGCTCAGGCCGGCGAAGGCGATCAGGATGGCGCGGCGGCGCTGCCGCTGTCCGCCCGCTCCGAGGGCCTCGTGGGCGAGGCCCAGCTGGCCTGGGAAGATGCCCAGAACGCCCTTCAAGAGGCGGATTGGGCGGAATACGGACGCCAGTGGGAGAAACTCGGGGGAATCCTGAAACTGTTGGGTGAGAACGAGAGTAGATGATGGAGAAAGTGGCGCAGGGAGCGCCTCAACGGCGTTTCCTGGCTGCCGACCAGGGCCAGCGACGCCGCAGTGTGTCACGCATTACCCACCTCACCCACACGGGGAGATGCCTCCAATGACCAAACAGGACCTCATCGATCAGGTTGCGGACAGCGCCGACCTGTCGAAGAAGCAGGCCGGCGACGTTCTCGACTGCATCGTGGATTCGATAGGCGACGCGCTGGCCGCTGGCGACAAGGTCAGCCTCATCGGCTTCGGGACCTTCGAGACGCGGGAACGAGCCGCGCGCGAGGGGCGCAACCCGCAGACGAAAGAGACGATCCAGATTGCCGCGAAGACCGTGCCGGCTTTCCGCCCTGGGAAGGCGTTGCGCGACAAGGTCTCATGACCTGAATCGACCAGCTAGAATGACTTCGGGGAGGACGGGCGATCGTGTGGTAGCCCGTCCTTTCTGCGTACGACTCACCGCGCGCCGCGGCTACTGCGACGAATACGTGCCACCAGTGCCCCACGTGCCCGGCTTTGTCTCGGGCACGCCGATGTCCAGTTCCTCGACCGTCACACCCAGCGCGTCAGCGATGCGCTGCGCCTCGCCCGGCGCGGCGCGGTAGTGCTTCCGGTCGATCATGCGGAGCACGCGCTCGGAGATGCCCGTGCGGGCGGCGAGCTCGGGGAGCGCGATACCCAGCTCCCTTCTAAGCTTCGCTACGGTCTTTCTGTCCGTATGCACTGTCTTCCCGCCTGCTTTGTCGCGTTGTCGTCGGCCGCCGAGATGTGCGGCTGGAGATCACCACCGACTTCATTGTGCGCCGCGGGCGAAGCGCGGGCAAAGGCATTCGTCAAGCAAACAGGCCGCCCATGTTAGGACGGCCTGCCCGCGTTCTCGGTGTCACACGGCGATCTACTGCGCGCGTGTCTTCACGGAACCCCAGTATGTGGTGAGCTTCCCGTTGGCTTCCACGGCGGTGATGCCGTCGGGACCGGTCACGAGGACGTCGTCAATGAAGCTCGAGCCCATGCTCTCGTGCCAGACCCCCACGGAGCCGGAGGCATGGGTTGTGTCAGTGATCTCGACGAGCGGAGCGCCCAGATCCCCGTTCACATCCACGCCGCTCGCGACGTCGGCGTACCACACCTTGATAGACGAACCCATCGCCTCGATCCGACCTACGAGGACGGTGGTGTTGTCCTGCGCGATGTCGGTGATCCCGTGCTCCACCTGCAGCAGCTCGGCGCCGCCGTTTTCGCAGGCCGACTGGTCGGCGCACTCGCCGTTGGCTCCGCACCCGTCGTCGAGCCGAGCGAAGATGACCGCCGGCGTTTCGATGGTGCCGAACATCACCAGGTAGCCCGCAGTCTCATCGGACTTTCGGAAGATGACGCCGAAACTGTCGTCGTCCGATGTGCTCATCAGCAACTGGATCACGCCATCGGAGAAGTTCGAGACACCCGGCAACGGGGTGTTCCCGGACGTTCCGCACCCTTCCTGCGAGTTGAAAAGCCCCTGCGACCCGGTGCCCGGATGGGCGTCGAGCGTCCATATCTGACCGGCGTTGTCAGGCACCCACGCCGTCAGCTCGTTCACCTCAGGCCCTGGGACGGCGGCGGAGCTGCCGTCTTCGAAGTCGGCGAAGAACACGACCTGAGCCGAGGCGGACACGGCGAACGCCGCGAGGACGGCGAACGTCGAAAGTAAGCGCAACTTGGCCATGGATTGCCTCCCACTTGCACGACGGCAGAGCACATGGCCACGACCGCGCTCGCCGCGTGATGTACCTCCTAGGCGGGCCGGCGCGCGAACTACTGTCGCACGCCGCTATGTGTGCTGATGACGCCGCCTAACCTCTTGCAGTCCCGTTCCGGCCCTGCTCGAGCTGCTGGGCCACCGCCATCCTACCGTGTCGCCGCCGCCCAGACAAGAACTTGTTAACGATGTGTTAATCACGCCGGCAGGGGCGCCAATACGTCGCCGCCTGAGTGCGGTAAGATGTCCCACTGTGGGCGGCGAGGAGCGAGGAACGAGGAGGCAAGATGAGCGCACCTATCGGAGACGAACGGCGCCGGCAGTTGCTCGAACAGGGATACGTCGTGGCCCCGGACGTGTTGTCCGCGGCGATGCTGCAACGTGTGACGGATGCCTGCGACGCCGCCCTCAATGCTCTGCCGCCCGAGCACCGGGAAGCCCAACGCAGCACGGGTAGCATGATCAGCGTCTACGAGGATCCGTTCTTCGCGGAACTCGTGGCGCATGCCCCGGCTCTCCGCGCGCTGAGCGATCTTGGCTTCGCGCGCCCGGCGTGGTCGAGTGGCTTCATTATCAGCAAGCCGCCCGGCGGGCCGCCGCTGTTCTGGCATCAGGACTGGTGGGGGTGGGAGTCTCCACACAGCTACACGCAGGCGCCGCAGCAGTTCT
Organism: uncultured bacterium; assembly: GCA_964473525.1. Classification (GTDB taxonomy): domain Bacteria; phylum Poribacteria; class WGA-4E. The sequence continues at coordinate 8,543 of CAYYPK010000019.1, read as the reverse complement.
TCCTGATGTACTACCTCGTGGACACCACTCCCGAGAACGGCTGCCTGCGCGTCGTGCCCGGTTCGCACGTCGTCAGACATCCGCTGCACGACGCCGTGCCGGACGCGCACACGGACGACCTTCGGCGAGCGGACGACATGAACCACCCCGCCTACGCCCGCGCGGAAGGAGAGATAGACCTGTGCGTGAAGGCTGGCGACCTCGTGATCGGTGATTCCCGGTTGCTGCACGCGGCGCACGGCAACAACTCCGACAAGCGCCGCACCGTAATCACACTGTGGTACCACCCACTGTACGGCGATCTGCCCGAGCCCATGCGCGCCGCTCTGGCGCGTCCGAATCCGCAACGGGACGCCTGGCCCGACACGGCGCGTGCCCGCATCGCCGCGCTCGTGCCCACATACGACGGAGACGTGGAGCCGCTGCCGTGGAACCGCACTCCGGGGCCTGAGCTGCGGCCGGAGATAAGTAGCTAGTTGGTGGGCAGGTTGTCGAGCTGCACGAGCCAGCCGCGCGTGCGAGCGGGCTGGAACTTGCCATCGCGCACGTAATCGGATGTGGACCACACGCAGAGCCTCTGGCGCTCGCTGACCCACGCCATCGACGTGACCGGTTCAGAGGCGTACAGGAGGAGCGTCCGTTGCTGTGTGAGGACGTTCATGAGCCACACGCGAGACGGCGCGCCCGCCGCCGCAGGCAGCTCCACATACGTCAGATGGTCGTCGCCGACCCATGTCGCCAGCGCATGCGAGGCGCTTACCGGCGCCCGCGAGGAGTCCGGCCAGTAGACGACGACGCGCTGATCCAGCGGGTCCGCTGAGCTCTTTCCCACACTCCCGATGAGCACGCAGACCAGCTTCGTCCCGTCAGGCGACCAGGACAAGCCGCGGAATTGCTTGGACGGCGTGCCGATGACCGTCTCCTCGGAGTCGCCGGAGGATGCCCTCACGATGAGGCGGGCAACCCCGTCTTCGTAGTGCCGCGCGTCGGCGCCTACGGCGACACGGTCGCCCGACGGCGTCCACGCCGCGGGACGCATGGGACGATACGCGTCGAGGTAGCCTTCGATCGGCAGTTGTAGGAGAAGCTCCGCTCCCGCGCCGTTGCTGTTGATGCGCCACAGTCCCTCGATGTCGGCGGCGGGCTGGAAGAACGTCAACTGATGCGCCTTCGGCGACCACGCAGGGGCAGTACCCTCGGCGATGAGCTTCGGCGCGGGGGTGTCGGCGCCCGCTATCTCCACCACTGGAATGTCCCCCTCGTAGCGCTCAAACGCGACCCACTGGCCGTCGAGGGACCACGACAGGTGTGGGTTGAAGAACCGCCCGTGGGCGATGGACCGCGTGTGTCGAGCGTCCAGGTCGTATAGCCACAAGCCCTGAGCCTGCCAGAACTGGCCCCCGAGGTCGCGTCGGAGCAGGAAGGCGATGGTCGACCCGTCCGGCGACCACAACGGCTTCTCCGCGCCCGTGGGTAGGTCGATCGTCTGTTCGACGGTGGCCGCCGCGCGATTCTCGCGAAACGGGGCAGATCTGGCGGAGTCGGATAGCGCCGCCCACGTGCCTGGGGCGAGCCACACCGGGTCACCGTTGGGCAACTCGACGCGCGCCCAGCCATCGCGGCGCTCCAGCAGAGCTACCTCGACACCGTCGTTTAGGACGACGCCCAACGTCGTCGCCATCTCCGGCGCCGTGTACGTCCTGGCTTCCGACTCGACCACCGTGGCCATCTCACGGTCAGGTCGCCTGATTGGAGCCGCGGCCTCGTTCACGAAAACATAGAGCGCGCCGTCGACACAGGGAACGTACAGCTTCCCGTTGGCGATGGCGGGAACGCCCTCGATGGCCGCCGGCAGGCTCGTCGCCCATATCTCGGCGCCGGAAGCGTCGAACGCCCGTAGCGAGCCGTCCTGGTAGCCGACGTACGTGGACCCTCCAGCGCGCACGGGCGCGCTACGCGTAGCCGGGCCGTCTGGCAGGTCGGGAATTGACGCCGTCACGGGTTGCTCAGGCTGTAAGACTCCGTTCGCGGTGGCATAGGCAACGCCGCCAATGGTTTGTCGCGACCGCGCTGTCGCGACTCTCGCGCCGTCGGCTCGGGCGAATGCCACCAGCGAGTTCGGGTGCATGCCCAGCCACACGGAGCCATTGGCGTACACCGGAGCGGAGCTGGTGACGCTACCGAGCGTGCGCTCCCAGAGCTTCTCGCCGGTGCCGCCGTGCACGCCGTAGAGCTTGCCCTTGGTGTCCGTGAACACGACCACGCCGTCGGCGTACGCGGGCGAGGAGTGCAACTCGCCTGCGGCTTTGAAGCGCCACCGCTCGCCCCAGCGATCCGCCTCGAGGGCGTATAGCCGTCCGTCCCGCGATCCCACGAATACCGTGTCCGCAGCGACGATCGGCCCGCCGACGATGCCGCCAGCGGTGGTGAACTTCCAGCCGAGAGCCAGCGGCGGCTGTAGGTCCGTGTCAGGCGAAGACCCCGACTTCGGCAAGTCATGCAGGTGGAACGGCCAGTCGCCCGGGCCAGGCGGTACGGTTGGCACGACCACGGGAGAAGCGGCTCCCGACGCCTTGGCGGCCTCGCCAGGTGGCGCGGTCGTGCGTGGCGGGTTGGCCGCGTCGTCGCAGCCGGTCAGGAGAGCGCCCAGCGCGGCGAGCGCCAACGCGCACATCAGGGATTTGCGGAAGCGCGATGGTTCCCTCACGCTCCTGCCTCGACGGCGGCGCGTCTTGCGTGGACGGCGTCCAGGATGCGAGCGGCCACCTCACGCTTGCTCAACAGCGGAAGCGCCTCCGTGGCCCCGTCGTCGGCGAGAATCGTCACGAGGTTCGTGTCTACCCCAAATCCGGCGCCTGGCTGCGTGATGTCGTTCACAACGATGAGGTCCGCGTTCTTCCTCCGAAGCTTCTCGCGCGCGTTCGCCAGCGCGTTTTCCGTCTCGGCGGCGAACGCGACGATGAAACGGTCGCCCTTACGGTCGCCCATCTCGGCGGCGATGTCGGGCGTTCTGCGGAGGGTCAGCGTCAGCGCGCCTTCGCCCTTCTTGATCTTGCGATCGGCTATCTCGGCGGCCTCGTAGTCGGCGACGGCAGCGGACAGGACGGCGACATCGGCGCTCTCGAACGCCTGCATTGCTGCGTCGCGCATGTCCCGGGCGGATTGCACGTCCACTCGTTCGACGCCGGCGGGAACCGCCAGGTGCGTGGGGCCACTGACCAGTGTCACGTGCGCGCCTCGCGCTGCGGCCTCGGTGGCGACGGCGTACCCCATCTTGCCGGTGCTTCGGTTGCTGATGAAGCGAACCGGGTCCAGGGCCTCGCGCGTCGGGCCGGCAGTCACGACGACGCGGAGCGCCTGCATGTCGCCAGCGGCATGCACGCCCCCGGCCGAATAGGTCGAGGCGTCCGCCATCGCGTTCACGTCGGCCAGGAGCACGTCAACGGAGCGGAGGCGGCCCTGTCCCTCGTACCCGCAGGCGAGCATCCCGTACTCGGGATCCGCGACGAAGACACCCCTGTCACGCAGCTTGTGCAGGTTCTCCTGAACGACGGCGCTCTCGTACATATGGACGTTCATCGCCGGAGCGATGAGTGTGGGGCACCGCGCCGCCACAAGCAGCGTCGACAGAAGGTCGTCGGCGATGCCGTGCGCCATCTTCGCGATGATGTTGGCCGTCGCCGGGGCGATCACGAACAGGTCCGCCTCGTCCGCCAGGGCGGTGTGACCGGGCTCCCAGCGGGCGTCGTCGAACTGATCTTGGTGCACCGGGTTGCGCGAGATGGTAGCCAGCGTCGTCGGAGTCACGAACCGTGTGGCGGAATCCGTGAGCACGACGCGCACATCGGCGCCTGCCTTGCGCAGTCCGCCCGCGATGTCCGCCGCCTTGTACGCGGCGATGCTCCCGGTGACTCCGAGGACGATGTTCTTGCCCGTGACGGCCATGCCGTGGTGTTCCTTGCTACCCACGGGTATTGTACCACAGCGCGACGACTCGCCAGAGCGTCGCGGCTACGAGCGGTCCAGCCACTTGTACGCGGTCTTCGCGTTGTCGCGGAAGTACTTGGTTCGCGCCTCGTCGCCCTTGCCGGTGAAGTACTCGTTCACGATGCGCTGCACCTTCGCGTAAGGGGCGTACCGCTCGGACACCGGCCAATTGCTGCCGTAGATGACGCGATCCTCGCCGAACGCCTCCCAGATGGCATCGAGCGTCGGCGCGTAGTAGGCCAGATCGTCCGGCGCGGGCGTGTCGTCCGACGACTCGACCAGCGCGGAGACCTTCATATACACGTTCTCGCGCTCCCCGACAGCGCGAAGTCCTGCTAGCCAGTCAGGGTTAGGCGCCCCGCCGTCGATACGCACGCCCGCCAGGTGGTCCAGCACGATGCGCAGGTCAGGCGCTTCCGCCGCGACGGAAGCCACCACGGACAGGTCTTCGGGTCTCAGCAACAGGTCCAGTTGCAGGTCGCGCTCGGCAAGAGCGTGCAGCGGCGCCATGGCGCCGTTCGATGTCGCGTCCGCGAGCTTCGAGGCGTGGGAACGGATCCCTCGGTAAAGTGGGTTAGCGGCGAACCGATCAAGGCGCTCGTTGAACTCTTCGGCGCTAATGTCGAGGTTCCCGACGAAGCCAACGATGAACGGCTCGTCTGCCGCGAGATCGAGAATCCACTGGTTGTCTTCGACCCACGGGCTCGCCTCCACGACGACCGTGCCGACAACGCCTTCGGGAACCGCAAGCGCCTTGAAGTCGTCAGGCAGCACGCGGCGGTACAGGACATCGTCGTTGGGGTCCGGCCAGGGAACGCCTTCGGCACGGGTGGGGTCGTAGTAGTGCGTGTGCGTGTCGATGATCATCGCGGGCTCCGGCTGTGCGTTGTTGTCGACGAGTCTGGGATTGCGGCGTGCGTTCGGGGCCACACTACACCATAATAGGGGCGGCGATGGGAGTCGAGATGTCTGGCCAAGGAGCAGCCATGCACGCGCTGACGAATACGGACGTTCCCGCGGGGAACATCGCGATCCACTGGTTCGAGCAGAGCACGTTCGCGTTGAAGGACTCCGGCGGCTCTGTCGTGCAGGTCGATCCGTACTATCCGCGCAAGCGGCCCGGAGATCGGTACATCCACGCCGACCCGCCTCTCGACGAGTCGACGCTGCGGACGGACTATATCCTCCTGACGCACGCGCATGGCGATCATACCTGCTCCGAGTCCATCGAGCGCATCCGAGCCGCGTTCCCCGGCGTGCGTGTCATCGGCCCAGAAGAGAGCATCGCGCAGGTTCTCGCGGAGACCGGCGTGGACGAGGCGCACACGCAGGTTGTGGAGGCCGGCGACACCGCTGCGATGGGTACGATGAAGGCGCACACGGTGTACGCCAAGCCACCCAACGGCGATCCAGACGCCGACATCGGCCCACCCGACGTCACGCATCTCGGCTTCGTCGTCGAAGCCGACGGCGTGTCCGTGTACATCTCTGGCGACCCTATCAACACCTTCGGCGACCACGAGTCGCTCGTAGGGGCGGTTGCCGATCTCGAGCCGGACATCGGCTTCTTGACCAACCATCCGACGGAGGGCGAGTTCCCGTTCTTCGACGGAGCTGTCGACATGGCGCTGGGCATAGGGTTAACGCACGTCGCGCCCGCGCACTACCAGTGCTTCGTGACGCGGGACTACGACCCCAACGAGTGGTCGGCGCAGTTCCCGGACGAGGGGCCGCAACCCGTCGTCATCCCGCACAACTCGCACATTGTGTACCCTGCCGACCTATAGGTTGCGGATGCGGATGTTGCGGAAGAGCGCCGCGCTGTGGTCGCCCTGAAGGAAGTGCGGGCCACGCGGCGCGTTGTCCTTGGCGACCCAATTCGACCCGGTCGGGCCCTCAATCTGTACGCCGTCGTGGATGACGTGCCCATTGAGCGAAGCCGTCAGGCTGAGGCCGACCAGCGTCACCTCCAGCGTTTGCCACTCACCGGCAGGCTTCGTCACCTCGACGTCGGGCTTCTTCACGAGGTACAGCGACCCGTTCTCCGAGGCGCGATCGTCAGTCTTCCCGTAGCTGTCGAGCATCTGTATCTCGTAGCGGCCACGCAGATAGATGCCGCTGTTGCTACCGGGGAACATGTTGTACTCGATGTGCAGCTCGAAGTCGCCGAATTCGTCCTCGGTGAGCAGGTCGAGCCCCTTGCCCGCGGTTCGGAGCACGCCGTCTTCCACGGACCAGTTGTGCGGTCGCGGCTCACGATCTGCCGTGCGCGGCGTCCATCCTGTAAGGTCCACGCCGTTGAAGAGTTCGATCCAGTCGGATGCCATCGGTGTCTGCCTTCCATCCGGCGCCCGGCGAGGGGCCGGCTACGCGTTCGTAGGTGTCGGTTCTGGAGTAGGGTCGGCCTCGTCCGCGTCGAGACCGTAGCAGAAGTGCAGCATCTCCGCGATGAGACCTTGTAGCTTCTCGGGCACCTGTCCGTCGACGTCTAGCGTGGCGAGGAAGTCGATGAGCGTGGCGTCGCTGTGCGCCTCCCAGCCTTCGCTCTCAATGACCCTGAGGACGCGGTCGGACGGGCGCTCCCCGCCCTCCTCGGGCGGCGTGGCGGGGCGCTCGACGCGAACCACGCGCGGCAGCCGCGAAGGCTGTGTCAGGTACCCGAACGCCCGTGACGCTCGACGGTTCCAGTGGCGCACGGCTAGACCTCCATGTCCACTAGCAGTTCGCGTACGTCCAGCCGCGGGAGAACCGGCTCGTCCATGTCGGCAATCTGTGCGACGAGAGCCTGCATCTGCGTCACCGTGTAGCCCAGCCGCTCCAAGCGTCCGATGAGCGCAGCCAGCTGCGGCTGTATCGTGTCGCGCGCCTCGGGCGTCTCGGCTTCGATCGCCCCTCGGATGCGGCCGTCGCGGATTACGAGTCGCGCGTGAACGACGCCCCATCGCCGCGTGCGTACGGAAAACTCGATTTCCGTGTTGTCGGGGTCCATGTCGCCCGTAGCTTCGTCCTTGCGCCCCTTGACGGTCAGGGTCAGCGGATCCTTCACGAAGGGGAGCCAGTAGGGAATCTGTAGGTAGAGGTGGGGCAGGTTCAGCGATGGGATACGCGCGAGGATCTGATACGCGTCGAGTTGGTTGAGCAGTCCCTCGATGTTGTTCCCTAGGGCGACGAGGGCGCCCGCGCCTCTAGCCTGCTGGTCCGCTAACATGATCTGTTGGGCCAGTTCTGCCCGCGCTCCGATGAGAAGCCCCTTGAGGCCGAGATCCGCGGCCGCGCCTTCCGCCACCGCTCGTTCATACCCGACGCCCACGCTCTGTAGCATCTGCCGCACGCTCTCGGCGGTCATTCCGTCGCCGGGTCGGGCTGGTAGATCCTGGATAGCTTGCGCGAGGGCCTCCAGGCTGGCGTTCGGAGACGGCAGTTGCGCCTGTGCGCGCGCGATCTGGCCGGACATGTCCGCGATGCGCGCGCCCAACTGAGGCTGCGCTTCGGTCAAAGCGTGTATCGCCTGCAGCGACGCAGGAGATACCGGCACGTCCAGCAGGTGGGCGAGCACGAGCGCGGCGGGAACGCCGGGTGCGTTGGGCAGCGCCGCCAACTGCTGGAACATCCCCTGCACGTTGTCCGCGGTGAGCGGCATTCCCGCTCGGGACATGAGGGCGATTACTTCGATATTCGCGCGCGTGACAGGCAGGCCGAGGCGCTCCAGGAGGCTGGCGGAGTGGTCCAGCCCACCACCCATGGGGAGCATCTTCATCGTGATGGGCTCGCCCAGATTCGTGATCTCGGCGTGGATGTCAGCGCCCGCGTGCAGGGGTGTGCTGGACTGCGTGACGAGGTTGTAGCCGCGGAACTGCACCAGGGCGGTGTCCTGATCGAAGACCTGGAGCACCTTACCGTTCAGCACATGCCCAACATCCAACCCACTGCGGAACTCGGCTGCGCTACGCGCCGAGATGAGAAGCTGAGGGCCGCTCGCCTTCGCAGCCTGCGCTACCTCGGGGCCAGCGCCGACGCGCCCTGACCGCATGCCACGCGCCTCCATCATCAGTCGTCGTAGAAGATCGTCTCACGGTCTGGCGACGAATAGGCGATGATCATGCGCACCGCTTCCCAGCCGGTGTTGCGGGCGCAGTGATCGACGCCCTGTGGAATACGGAGCATCATCCCCGCCTCCAGGGCGTGCCATTCCTCCCCCAACTGGTGATCGCATCTGCCGCTCAGCAGGTAGATGATCTCTTCGCAGTTGGGGTGCATGTGGCGCGGGTTCGCCTCACCTGGATTGATGAAAACGATCCCGAAGGTCATCTCGGCGTCCGCGTCGATCTCGCTGCTACAGAGCCAGCGGATGGCCCCCCAATCGAACTCGGGGCCGTCGGCGCTATCTGCGTGCGTAATCGTGGCTGCCACGCGTGCTTGCCTCCGTGAACGCTAGTCTGTCGTCGCGCCTGCTCCAAGCCGAGTATACGCCTTCGGAATGCGACCCCACAACGCTCCGAGCACGGCGACGCGCCGCCTCGTGGAGGACCAACAAAAACTCGTTTTCCTTTGAGATC
>CAYYPK010000018.1:41183-137909 GCA_964473525.1 uncultured bacterium | reverse complement strand
GCGTCCATGACATACAGCTCCCAGTTACCTTCGCGGAAGGACCGGAAGGCAAGATGTTCGCCGTCGGGCGCCCAGACGGCGAGACCGTCCCGCGCGGGGTGGTTCGTGAGATTTGTCAGCCCGCCCCCATCCGCATCCATGACATAGACCTCGAGGGAGCCGCCGCGATCTGACGTGAACGCGATGCGGCTCCCATCAGGCGACCAGTCTGGAGAGGTGTCATTGCCCGGATGGTTGGTCAGGTTCTCCTGGTTTGCTCCGTCCTCATCCATGACGTAGATATCTCGCCCAACACCGATCGCGGCGAGATCGGCACGTTCAAACGCGATGCGGCTACCGTCGGGAGACCAAGAGGGATCAGAGTCGTGGTCTCGGTGATTCGTCAGGTTTGTCGGTTCGCCTCCGTCCGCGTGCATGACGTGGATCTCGGAGTTACCGGCACGGGTCGTCCTGAACGCGATACGGCGCCCGTCGGGCGACCAACTAGGACAGTCGTCCCACTCGTCGTGGTTGGTCAGGTTCGTTGCGTTCGCGCCATCCGCGTCCATGACATAGACCTCGTTGTTGCCATCGCGGTTGGACATGAACGCGATACGCAAGCCAACGGCCTCGGGAAGGTCTGTGTCATCACCGTCCACGTCGACCGCCGTGCCATCGTCCGACTTCTCGTCTCTATGGAACGTGTCGTCGGAGTCGCCGCCACACGCGGCCAGGATGACTGTCAGGGCGATCAGCCAGGAGATGGGTGTTCGGAAGTGCGGGACCACGCAGATCCCCTAGTTGCGTAGCTCGTTGCGCACGCCCTGACGAGTCACGGGCGACAGTGCTGTCTGTACGCCGCTCACGGTCGCACTACGTGACCCCCGATACTCGGGCGGGAGGCATAGCTTCGGCGACTATGTACGCGTCCCGCAACGTGCCGGCACGAGACGCGCTGCCGCAGGGCAGGAGATAGACACACGACCCCTCACTGGCCCGCCTACGGGTCTCGTAACCCCTGCCACTCCGCCCACGGCACGGACTCTACCTCCTCGTCCTCGCTCAAGCGCACGCCAGTAGCGAGCCATGTCTGACGCTCAATCTCGGTGACCGATGTCGTGGTTTCTGGCAGATCCCACAGGTACACGCCGCGCTGTGTCGTGGTGAGAACTTGCGTACCGTCCGGGCTGAAATCCGCCCGCGACACCGGGCCTCCGTGTCGCATTGCGGACCCCATCGGGTCGCCCGTCTCGACGCTCCACACCTGCGCAGTTTGGTCGGCGCTGGCCGTGACAACGTACTGCCCGTCCGGGCTGAACGACACCCAGTCCACCGCATTGTCGTGGACGAGTGGCGGTCCAACAGCCAACTGCGCCTCCGTGCTCCAGAGCTGGGCCGACCGATTCTCAGCCGCCGTGGCGAACAGCCTCCCGTCTGGACTAAACGTGATGCAGTTCATGCGCGCGCGATGCGTATTGATAGACGGACGTAGAGGGTTGAATGTCTGAGCGTCAAAGAGACCAATTCTGCCGAAGTGCGTGGCGAACCCAAAGATGTGACCCCCCGGATGAAACGCTAAGGCCTTGGCCCCGGCGGTACCAAGCATGTCGGGAGCATCCACCTCGTGGTCTGAGTACTCACCCTCGGAGAGCCCGGTGAGGTCGATTCCCGGCCCAGGATAAGGCACTGTCGCAACAGTCGAGGCGTCAGGCAGGAACGTGAGGGAGCGTCCATGTACTGGCTGTGGCTTACGGAGCAGCGTTCCTGTGTGAGAATCCAGGAGGCATACCTTGCGACCGCCGTCGAGCCACGACACAGCTGCTAGAGCAGAGCCATCAGGGCTGAAGGCGATGTCCAATACCGGGCCGCCTATTCCGAACGTCCCATCCGTCAGCTCTAGTGTGTCTGCGTCCCAGAGCCGTATGTCGGCGGCGCCATATTGCATCGTGGCGATACGCCCTCCGTCGGGGGCGAAGACGGCCCAGTTGGACTGGGCCTCGGCTTCTGTCCCGACGGTCCTGCGCCCGTGGAGTGAGCCGATATCCCATAGGCGCGCCACGCTGTCCTCCGTTACCACCGCGAGCACGTCCGGGCGCGTGGGGTGGAACGCCAGACCCGTAACTATATGTGGGTGCGGAAGAGGGTCGACGGCCAGTCGGTTGGTCTTCGCATCCCACACATGGACAGCGGCGCCTACTGCGCAGGCGAAGAGGAGGCTGTCCGCGCTGAATGCCGCCTCCGTGACCCAGCCGTCCAGTGGCGCCTGGACTCCGTTGCGCTCGCCCGTGGCGAGGTCGAACCAATGAACGCCGTTGTCCGCGGCAACCGCCAACAGGCTTTCATCGGGGCTCACGTACACCATGTTCCTCGTGGCGTCCGGGTCTGGTACCAGGGTGTCGTAGAGCTTGACGCCACGCCTGTCTAGAACGTCAACCGCGCCAGAGTTCATGTCGCCGAACACCAGACGGTCGCGGCTGCTCGCGACGCTTGACAGCGCGGCCGGCCAGTTCCATAGCCGCTCGCCCGTGGTAGGGTCGGCGACGTCCACGAAGAGTATTGGGCCACTGGCCACGAGCGAATCACCTAGCACATAGCCGCCATAGCCCGCGTGCACGCCCGGCATGGCCTCCGCCCTGCCCACCACGACGTCGCGTTCGAGCCTTCCTGTCACTGCATCCCATACGAACAGGTGTATGTCCGCCGCAGAGGCAATGGCGTGTACGCGATTGCTGGCGTCGAACTTGAGCTCGGCCACAACGTGACCAGCGGCGTCGGACAGAGACATCTGGGCCGCCCCTGAGGGCGCCTGCCACACGGTAATCCTCCCATCGCCACTCGCGAGGGCCACCATGTCTCCTGTCGGATTGAACGAGGCGAACTTCAGCTGTCCCGTATCCCACGGCGTCGGTATGTAGCCGTCGGCAAGCGGGCCGTGGTTCATCGCCGCGCCAACGGGCTCGCCAGTGTCGACGTTCCACAACTGGCCGGCGCCGTCCGCTGAGCCGGTCACCAGGAGGCTGCCGTCGGGACTGAACGCCGCCACCTGCACTTCGGTGTCGTGACCGACCTGCATCAAGAGTCGTTCCTGCAACTGCCAATGCCAGCGCGACCACTCGTCGGCAATGCGGTCGAGCGCCGCGGGCGTCTCCTGAGCTGTGTCGGCCGCCTGGGCGAGATACAGCAGACCGTGCGCGTTCCCTTGCCTGAGCAACGCGCGACCCTTGCTTGCCTGTTCCGATGCGAGGCGCAGGTTCGCGCTCGCTTCGGCCACGACGGCCCGCTTCGCCTGGTCCCAGGCGAACATCGCCGATGTCGCGACGACGCCAATCACCACAGCCGCAATCGCCCCAGCCCCGAGCAGACCCTTGCGGAAAGCCGCCTTCTGCCTGCGGAGTTCGGCGTCAGGCATGTTGTCCCGCACCCAGGCTGCATCGAAGACGCGCTCGTAGATGCGGTTGCGCACCTGCAGACGTCCGCGCTCAACGCTAGCGATGCCCGCTAGCCGAAGGATGTTGACGAGTGGGTTCGTCTCGTCAGGGAGGACAGCCTTCCTGCGGATGATCTGCCGATACATCGTCAGCAAGGCGGCATGGTCCGTGTCTCGGCGGAGCATCTGGTTGCGCACGAACTGCAGGTTGTCGTCCTGCTCCTGCGCGCGATCCGAGAAGAACAGGCCTTCGCACAGCCTGTCTACGCCCGCGTCGGAAGACACCGACGCGTCCTCGGCGATCGCCCGGCACAGACGCTGTGTGAGATACGGGTGCCCGCTGGTCCAGTGCAACGCCCGCTGCACGAGTCTGGACGACCCATCGGCCCGGCCCATGCCCTCACCAAGTGGCGCGACCTCGTCGGCTCCGAAGTCCGTCAGCTCAATGCGCACGCCGATGTTGAAGGGCGTTGTGAGGGGGTCTTCGATTAGGTCGGACGGCGTGGCGACGCCGATTAGACAGAACGAGAGTTGCTCGAGTTCCGCGTCCTCGGAGCGACGCGTGTACGACTCTCGTATGGCGGCGAAGAACTCGCCTGTGGAGAACGGCACGCTCTGCACGACGTCGATCTCGTCGACAAACACCACCACGCGCCCGTCGCAGGCTGGCAGGACAACGCGACGCAAGGCGGTCATCCACCGTTGTACGGGTGGGAGACCGGTGTTCTCGTCCCAGAATGTCTCCAGTTCGTCTTCAAGGTCGAGTTGCTCGCCGACGCGGGCGAGGAGACCGTCGTACCACTGCTCGACGGTGACGTTCTGCCCGACAGCCGTCAGATCCAGCAGGATAGGGGTGGCGCCGTCGCCGCGCAGCCGCTGAGCGGCGCGCGCCATGAGCGACGATTTGCCCATCTGCCGGGAGGTGAGGACGTAGCAGAACTCGCCGCGAGAAAGCGCGTCGTAGAGATCGTCGTCGGCCTGCCGGCGTACATACGACGGCGCGTCCGGCCGCAACGTGCCGCCAGCGACGTAGAATTCGCCTGCGTGGGGCTGATCTGTGGAATTCACGAGAGTCCTTATCCGGCCGAGATAGTGTCACGACGGATAGCTTCGAGACAAGCAACCTAAGACGACGGTGTTGTGTACACGTGATGACATTGCGTCGGGCGTTGCCCGCGCTGTCATTCTGAGGAGCGAAGCGATGAAGAGTCTCCCGGCGCCGCTGGGCCAGGAGACTCTTGTATCTTGGTCGCATGGGACAGAGGGAGCCCGATGCGGCTGGCCACCGACGCGGGAGAACCTTCGCCGCCGCTCAGTACGACGGGGTTGGGGTGGCGTCGCACGCAGGCCGCGAGGCTAGCCGCGCATGGCGGAACGCACAGCGTCGAGGTTGCGCTGTGCCAGCACCGTGTGCGGGTGCTCGACGCCAAGGAACTTCGTCCATATCCGTAGGGCGCGCTGGAGACAGTCCAACGCGGCGTCTACGTCATCTAGCCGGAAATGCACGCTTCCCAGGTTGTTGGCGTCGATTGCCACAGCGGGGTGGTCGGGACCGTAGGCTGCTTCGTCGATGGTCAGCGCTCTGTGGAAACGCTCCTGCGCGCCGTCCAGATCGCCCTGAGCCTGTAGCACGAGACCCAGGCTGTTGAGGTCACTTGCGACGTCCGGGTGGTCGGGTCCGTAGGCTGCTTCGTCGATGCTCAGCGCGCGTTGGTAGCGCTCCTTCGCGCCGTCCAAATCGCCCTGAGCCTCCAGGACGCTTCCCAGGCTGTTGACGCGGATCGCGACGTTCGGGTGGTCTGGTCCGTAGGCTGCTTCGTGGATGGTCAGCGCTCGTTGGAAGCACTCCTTCGCGCCATCCAAATCGCCCTGAGCCTCCAGGACGCTGCCCAGGTTGTTGACGTGGGTCGCCACGGTTGGGTGGGTGGGTCCGTGTGCGTCTTCGCCGACCTGAACCGCTTGCCTGAGTATGTCGGCCGCTTCGCCGAACTGCGCGCGGACGTAGAGGTAGGTGGCAGCCCCGTTGAGGATGTCCCCAAACGCGTCTGCCGCAGACCCCGGCTCCGTCCCGGTCTCTGTCACAACGCGGACGTGAGGCAGCAACCGGGCGCACGTCGGCCAGATACCAGGGTCGGTCTGTATGCCCGTCGGCAGCGCCTCCGCGATCAGTCTCACGGCGCACTCCCACCATCGCTGGCGGGCTTCGGCGTCCATGCCGTCCCGCACAACTTGCTGCACAAGCCGGTGCACGGACAGCGCGTCGCCGTCCACGGTCATCAGCGAATACTGCCGTAGCGCGGCCGTGACACTTCCCATCGCGCTCACGCTGCCCACCACGGAAGCCAGGGGCTGCGGCAGATGCTCCGCGCCGTCCGCGATCATGGCGCGGGGGATGTCGTCCGGCGCGAGGAAGGCGCACAGGTTCAGCAGGTCCGCCGCCTCGGGCGACTCCTCGCGGAGGCGTTTCATCGACATCGCCCACGTCCTCGCGACCGGGTCGGGATGCGCGCGAGGGGCAGCCGTCGCCATCGCCTCGGCGGGGTTCTCGCGGTAAGTCTCCAAGTAGGCGTCGTACGACATCCCCGCCGCGTCCATGTACGCCGCTGCCTGCTCCAGGGCCAATGGCAGATCGCCCAACTCGGCGGCGAGCGTGTCTGCCGCGTCGCCCTCGTCTCCCGTGCGGGCGCGCAGGAAGGCGACGGACTCGTCGCGCGGCCATGTATCCACGGGCAGGGGTCGCGCGGTGTCTCGCCAAGCGGCGCTCCGCGACGTGATGACGACGTGACCTGACTTCCCGTCGGGTAACAGGTCCGCGACGGCGTCGGCGTCCGGGGCGTTGTCGAGTATCAGCAGCCACCTGTCGTTCTGGCGGAGCCACTCGCGCACGGCGGCAACGGTCACGGTCGGATCCTGCGCGTCCTTCTCAGGCAGGTCCAGGCGTTGTGCCAGCGCGACATAGCCCGTCTGTCGCGAGGAGGCGTCCTCCGCAGCGACCCACCACACGGTGTCGTATTCGTCATCGTAGCGGTGTGCGTATTCCGCCGCGATCTGCGTCTTTCCGATGCCCCCGAGGCCGTGGATGGCCCCTGTCTGCGTCAGCGCGGCGCGGTCGTCTTCGTGGAGCGCGTTGTGAAGCGCCGTCAGGATTTCCTCGCGACCCGTGAAGTTCCGGTTGCGGAGCGGGACGTGCCCTGTCGTCGAGTCGCCGCCGTCGGTGCGGGTGTGGCTCGGGGCATCCACTGGGGTCGTGTCGGCGTCGTGCGGCTCGTAGCTGTCGCGCGGTTTGACGCCGTCGCGGAGGCCGTAGAATTCCGAGCCGCCGATCCTTCGCTCGGACCGTTGAAACACGTCGGGATTCGCCTGCAGGGCGGAAAGCACGGTGGCGGTGTCCAGGCCTGTGTCGCGGGAGATCCCTCCCACCGAACGCCGACGCCCGTCGGCCGCGGCCGCGGCCAACACGTACGCGACGCGGTCCAGGATAGTCGGCAAGGCGCTCGTCGCACTCAACAGGTCCGGATCTCCCTTGATCACGAGCCTATCTGTCGCCATCATCGGACCCTTTCTCCGGCGTCAGGACTTCGTCGTTACCCAGGTAGTCCGTTGCCATATCCTGCGCTGCATCCCAGAGTTCCGGGTGCTCCTTCATTACCCTTAGCAACTCTAGCTGTTCGAGGTCGTCCACAGAGTCGGCTATAAGGGTAGGCGCTTCCTTCCAGATCAGCTCGGCAAAGAACAGGAGCCATGCCACCGCAATCCCTAGTCCGGCCCAGAAGACCGTCATCTTGCTGTCCGTTGGCACGGCTACGATGGCGACAGAACACATGCTCTCGATGATCAGTAACCCCAGCACAAGCGGGCGCGCCATCTTGCCCACCGTCAAGAGGACTGTCGCCCGGCTCTGGCCGTTCTTCGACTGCTGTGCCATCTGCTCTCCGAGCCTAGATGCTACGCTGCCGGACGAATCGGCACCAGGCTCGCCGCGCCTCCGTGACCCTAGCACAGGCCTCCGGCTCCGGCGACCTGATGCCGGCCAAGGGTAGCCGCACATCACCCTAACAGTGGCGGGGCGGCTCCGGTGCCTGGCGTGAGCTGGCCGGCGACGGTCAGCCCTGCTCGGAGATCATCACGCCGCCCTTTGCCCACATCTCGCGGGACACGTCCTCAACGACGACCATCGTGTTCTCGGGCTTCGCGTCGCACGTGCGTTCGATGGCTTCCGTGATCTCCTTCACGAGCGCCTTCTTCTGCTCCTGCGTGCGTCCTTCGAGCATCTTCACGGTGATGAACGGCATGATCTGTCCCTATTCCTGCGGTTGCGCGGAGAACTTCAGCTTCCCGTCGCCGTTGGCGACGCCTAGCGTGAACCACCAGTTCCCGCCGTAATCGCCACACTTCACGAGAACGCGGTTCCAGCCCTCCTCCAGATCCAGCATGGCGTAGACTGGGTCGCGACCGTACCCGAGGTGCGGGACCGCTTCCGAGTCTCCCACTAGGATCTTCCCCATGTCGTCGCACTGCACGGCCACCATCGCCTGGCGCGCGTCGGGGCTGTAGATGTACGTTCGCGCGTAGGCAATCTGGCTGCCTGTGCCAAACTGCGCGCCGAGGTCCACCCGCCCCTGGTCGTCAGCGGAGGCGGGAACCCACGCGATGGTTGCGTCCCCATCGTCCTCCGGCCCGAGGGCGTTCGCGAAGGCAGGGATAGCTGCCTCAATGGCATCGTCGTTGGAGTCGTCTTGGACACCCAAGTCGTAGGGGCCAGTGAGGGTCCAGTCGGCGATGTTCGTCAGTTCCGGCGTCACGGACCCGGATCCCTCACGCATCTTCGTGCCTGCATAGCTCAGGGTGTAACGGTAAGTCGGAAGGGGTGTGATAGCGACGAAGTCATAGTAGAGGTCAAACGACTGGTCGGCGGTTTCGCCAGGTCGCGCGCGCAGCCGCACCTCAACAGGATTCACCTCCCAAGCGCTCTCATCGGCCACGGTGAACACGATGTGCGCCTCAATGGGAGCATCAAGCGTGTTCGTAAGCATGGCCCGAGTGGCTTCCTTCCCGGCGCCGGCCCCAATTGGCACTTGTGGATTCAGCGACAGGGCGCGGTTCGCCTGCTCGCGGAACTCGCGCGGCGCGATGTCATGCTGATGCACATTGCCGGGTTGAATGATGGCTACATGCACGTCGTCGCCGTCCACGGTGACGGTGCTGTAGTGGTGGAAGGCGCCGTACTCGAGGACCTGGCTCGGCCCAAGCCCGCCTCCCGTCGCGCTCAACACGTAGTAGGGACGGTCACGACGCGTTTCGTATGCCAGGCGGTGGAAGTGGCCCGCGAAGACCGTGTAGTCGAGCCCGGCGAGCCACTCCTCGACCTGTTCCCACTCCTCGAAGGGCTTGCCGGAGTAGTTCCACACCGGCTTGTGCATGAAGACGAATGTGTGCTTCGCGTCCCTGTTAGCAGCGATGTCCGCCTCGAGCCACTCCATCTGCTCGGGCCCGAACGTCGTCCCACCCTCAGCGCGCCAGCCTTCCTCGGTGTTCAGAAGCACGAATCGGCAACCAGCGTACGAGAACGAGTAGTACGTGCGACCGACGTTCTCTTCCCAGTAGTCGTACATCGCGTTATTCGTGATGTCGTGGTTGCCCGGGAGGAAGAAGAACGGGATCTCTATCCGCTCCGCGTGTCCGTGGAACTCGTTCCACTGCGCGGCGACGGTGCCCATGTCCTGCGTGTAACCCTGGATCAGGTCGCCGACCATGATCGCGAAGTCGGGATGTAGCCGGCTTACCTCGTCCATCGCTCGATCGAAGATGGGCCAGTTGCGGAGCCCACCGCCTGTCTTGTCGCCGATGATGGCGAACGTGAACTTGTCGTCGTCCTGCGGGAAGGGGCGGTCGATACCGGGCGTTCTGTCCGGCAACTCGGGGGCGCGCCCTTGGTTCCCGTTGACGTGGGCGAACAGCGGCGCGCAGACGAACGTGAGCGCTAGAGAGCATGTGAGCAGTAGCCGTTGCGTCGACATTGTGGTCTCGCTTTCCGACACGTCAGAAGCTGTGGTCGTAGGAGCGGCGTGAGTGACTATAGCGGCAGGGAGACGACAGTTCGGCTCTCTGCGGCCTGGTAGATTCCCAGGATGATCTCGACGGCTTTGCGCGCTTCGCGGCCGTCGAGTGGCGTGGGTTCGCCGTCGTCCAACGCCTGCAAGAAGACGCCAAATTGGCGACGGTGCCCCTCGAAGCTGATCGCGGACGGGTCGCTGGCGCCGCCTCCGGTGGTGGTCCTAGCGCCAAACTCCTCCCGGATGCGCGCGTCGTCTTCGGTCTCGTCCTCGAACTGCCAGAAGGTGATGTCCTCCTCCTGGATGATGACGCTGCCCTTGTCCCCGGAGATCTCCAGCTTCTTCAGGAAGCCAGGATGCACGGATGTCGCGCCCTGAATGACTCCTAAGCACCCGTTGTCAAAGCGCACGCAGGCTACGGCCGTGTCCTCAACGTCGATGCGCTCATGGGCGAGCGTGTCCTTGAACGCGGCGATCTCGCTGATGGGGCCGAGGAGCCACTGTATCAGGTCGATGGCGTGGATGGACTGGTTCATGAGCGCGCCGCCACCGTCCAACGCCTGCGTGCCCTTCCACCCACCGTCGTCGTAGTATGCCTGGTCGCGCCACCACTTCACTGTCGCCTCGGCGAGCGTCAGTCTGCCAAAGCGGCCGGAGGCGAGCGTGTCGCGTATCAGCGCGCTCGTCTCGTGGAAGCGCGACTGGAAGACGCCCCCAAGCTGCACGCCGGCTTCGTCACACACCTCGATCATGGCGTCGATACGTTCGAGGGAGATGTCCAGCGGCTTCTCGACGATGACGTGCTTACCTGCCTTCGCGGCGGCGGCGACGGGCTCCAAATGCGCGCCGCTCGGCGTGCACACCGTGATCACATCTATGTCGTCGCGCGCGAGCATCGCGGCCAGGTCCGTCGTCCAGTCGCACCCGTTCTCCTCGGCGACGCGTTGCGCGTTCGACTCGCTACGGGACTGCACCATACGCAGTTCGGCGTTCGGGAGGGCGGCAATGGCCTTCGCGTGGAAGCTGGAGATCATTCCGCACCCGATAATTCCAAAACCGTACATGGCAGTCCTTCTCGGTCGTTCGAAAGCCTTGGCGTTGCGCGCTCGCTAGGATTGTAGATAGTGGCCCAAGACGCTTCAAGCCCGGTCAGCGCAGGTCAACGGGCAGCGCCTTCCACTCGATATCAGGTGAGGACGCCACGATGTGTACGGGTGTGCCGGGGGTTACGAAGTCCGCCAGGGCTTCTATGGCGTCGTCCGTCACGCTTACTGCCCCGGGGGTGGCCGCATCGAGTAGGTCGGCCTCCGTCGCTCCACCGTGGATGGCGTAGCCGCCGCGGCTGAGTCCAAGCCATCCCGCGCCGATGTTCGATGCGTCGCCTACCGAGGAACTAGCCAGCGCCGGCAGGTTGGCGCGGGCGAATTCCTTTCTGACGATGGACAGTCTGCCCTGCGGAGTCGGCGTCTCGTCCGCGCCCAGCACGGCGGGGAAGGGGCAAACCACGGCGCCTTCGTGCAACAGATAGACCACGCGGTCTGGAACGCTGACGATCAGCGAGATGTTGCGGATGGGGATGTTGAGCATGGAACCTACTGGCACGACATTCGGGTCCTTGAGATGTAGGTTCGCCCGCAGAAGCGCGCTCATGGACACCCCAGCTTTGCTCGCGATGGACCAGAGCGCCTCCCCTGGCCGGACGACGTGCGTCGGCGGACTTCCTCGTAGGGCGCCCAACTGAATGCGCGTCAGGCCGCGCGCGATGTCGATGCGCTGCTTCCGCGTCGCGGGGAGTCCCCACACGGCGCGGTAGTACGCCATCGCGTTCGTCATATCGTCCTGCTGCTCCGAGAGCATGCCCGCGCGGTATGCGGCGTCAACCGTGTCCGGCGTGTCGATGTTCAGTTCGAGCGCCTGCCCGTAGTACCCGATGGCGAGGTCGTACTCGCCCGCTCTCGTAGCGCACTCGCCGAGCTTGCTCACCGCCTCGAGCTGGCGTTCCGGCGTGCCACGGGCGAGCGTGATCTGCCACGCTTCGTCGACGACCGAGCAGCCCTTCACGTCGTGTGCTAGCACGGCGTAGTAGTAGGCCGCTTCCGTGGCGTGCGCGCCGTCTGGGTATCGCTCGCGGTATTCCTCAATCGTGCCCACGCGGTCGATTTGGTGCTCCTCGAACACCTTCTGGCAGGCGTACCACATCCTCTGTTCGCGCGACTGGAGGAACGTCGAGCCGATCTTCCAGACGAAGAGCAGAATCACGACGATGGGGATGGACCGCACCAGCCGCCGTATGACGAGCTTGTGCGTCGGCTGACGCAGAGGATACCGCGCGCCGTGCGTCGCCGCCGACCGGTTCCAATCGGCGCGCCGATGCGCCGATGAAGCGCGCTCAAAGGAGCGATTGTCCGCACGTCGTCGGGGCATGTCGTCAGCTCACGTGATTCCTGGGGCCGGGACGGCCCGCGTAAGGCAGGATTATCTTATGGCCGATGGCGAAGCGCGGTCAACGCATGGGCCACAAGCTGTAGGCGCGGCTACGGACAGGGGAGTCATCTTGGTAGCACCGTAGGCAGTTGCATACTCGGCAGGAGTATTCCGATGGACAATCACGTGCGGGTGCATAGACCCAGACCCTCAGAGTCGAGGCTGCGAAGGTGTGCCGTGTGGGGCGTCCGAGCAACGGTCGCTGGGATGATCCTCCTTGCGGCTGGGTTCGTCGGACTCCGGGAACTTGCGCAGGCCACCGAGTGGGGAGCGTGGTATTACGAGTTCGCCGCCGGTAAGAGCCAACATGAGAACGGTGACTATGCGGGCGCGCTGCCTCTCCTGGAGCACGCCAACCCGCGTATGCCTACCTACTGGTGGCACGCGCCTCGATACGCGGCTACATGCCGCATGTTGGGAGACTGCTACCTATACACAGGTCACCCGGAGGCGGCGGGAGCCGCTTACAGACGCGCTCTCAAGTCCGATGGGAAGGATGCCGCGGCGTATTATGGGCTCGCACGGGCCCGCGCGCTGTTGGGCGACGCGGAGGCGACTGCGGATCTGCTGGTGAGAGCCGTGGAGTTGGACCCGACGATAGCGCGCCGCATGGTGACTGACCCGCACCTGAGGATGCTGCCGTCGGCTGGGAGGCCCGGGTCTTCCGTGGAGGGAACGTCCCCATCCGAGCGAGCGGATCCGTAGGTGGGCCTGGTAGGTAGAAGGGCAGCTCCGCGCGGGACTACTCAGCCACGCGAGCGCTGCGCTCGACGGTCGACGCTGGGATCGACGTCGGCGCGAAGAGTCGTCGCTCGACGTCAGCCACGTCGGAGCCGAGAGTCGCGCGTATGGCGTCGGAGATGGATTCACCGTCGCGCAACGCTTCGAGCGTCTTCCGCACGAGTTCGCCACCGAACGTATCCACGAGGTAGGCACCCAGGACGGCGCACTGGTGGTACGCCAGCGAAACGCTTTCGGCCGGTAGGTCGGTAAAGGGAATGTCGAGTTCCGCCAGGGGCAACACGTAGCCGCCCTGAACAGCGCCACGTACGCGGTCCTTTTCCCACTGCATGAGCGGCTTGGACAGCCCTCCGGCGAGCGCCTCGTCAACCCAGTGCGGGCATCGACCCCGCGTGATCTCATGCACCAAAATGTGCGTGTATTCGTGTCGAAGCAGCGCGCACAACAACCCCGCGTTGGGCGTGGGGTTATGCAGGAAGATAGCGATGCTGGAGTTGTCCTGCGCCAGGCCGGCGGCCCATAGAGGCCACCCTTTGCGCGCGGGGCTCGTAGCGGGCAACAGATGGACGGTGATCCGCGCGGACGGCGTCACGCCCAGGGTTTCGGAGAATTCCGCGTAAGCGTGGGAGAGGGCGCGGCAGGCGATGTCGCCAGCTCCCGCGGGGATTCCCTCCGCGAGCGTCACGGTGAACCGGTGCTGATGCTCCTGCGCTTCTGGCGTGTAGAGTCCGTCCGCCAACTGCTCGAACGCGCCTCGTTCTTCCAGAATGCGCTGCTGGCGTCGCTTAGCCGCTTCATGCTTGGGAGCCGCGAAGAGCGCCTTGTCCAACGCAGCGAGCGCGTTGTCCCAATCTCCCAAAAACTCGCACACCTTGGCGTAGTCCACGTAGGCGTCCGTGTGTTCGGGCTGCAGCTCGAGACCGGAGCGGTAGTAGTCCGCGGAGGCGACATAGTCTCCCCGCTGATACGCCCCGACGGCGGCGTTGAAATAGGCGCTGGCGCTATAGGCGCTTTCGGTCATAACCACACGCGGTCCACGATGGGTGTTGGCCGCTAGCAGCGAATCAGGCCGACGATGCGTATCTCGGCCCCGCCGAACTGCACCAGCGACTCGGACTCGATCTGAGCCGACCCGTCGATGCGCGACGCGTTCACGACGACGCCGTTGGTGCTTTCGAGGTCCGTCACGAACACCTTGCCGTCGCACAGGTCGAGCCGGGCGTGCCGCCTCGACAGGCGTCGGCTGTCGTCCTGTAGGCTGACGGTCGCCTGGCGTCCGCGGCCCAGTATGACCTCGCTCAGGTCCACGACGTAACTGTCCCCGCTTTCGGACGAGAAGATGGCGCGCGCGTAGCCACGCGTCTCGGACTCGACCTGTTCGAGCGTCAGCTTCGTGCGGCCCATCTCGACGACGTTGCCGACCTCAATCGGCGTCGGTTCGGCGATGCGCTCGCCGTTCACAAGCGTGCCGTTCTGGCTGCCAAGGTCCGTCACGACGACTTCGCCGTCGAGCAGGACGATACGCGTGTGCCGCCGCGAGATCTGCCCATCGCCTTCGACGCGGAAGGCTACATGCCCTCGCCCAAAGACAGCTTCGCAGAGCTTGATCTCGATTTCGCGCGGCTCAATCGCGTCGCCCTCCAACGCTTCCGCGTAGAGCAGGACACTGTCGGATCGCGCCGTGCGCGACGGCATGTCCACCGCCTCGACGGGCTTCGGAGCCGACGGGAACTGGTCCACTGCCGCCTGACGGTCAGAGTAAGAAGCCTGGACGAGTTCGCTGTCCGTTCCCGCTGGGATCGGGCTAGCCGCTCGTCGCTGCATGAGACGGAACTCCCTGAGCGTCTTCTCCTTGAGCCGGGCGACACGCGCCTGGATCTGCGGATCACGCTCGTCGCCGCCCTGCATCTTTTCTTTGCGGACGGCTCGAATTGTCGTCTTGAGGCTCTCAAACTCGCCGTCCCCGGTCCACTTATGGAGCGCCTTCTGCTCTTCGCGCGTCAGGCGGTTCCCTTCGCGGTATCGGGCGTGCGCTTCGAGTGCCTCAGAGAGCTCGGTCTCTCGGCATTCGTCGCCTGAGTCATACCTGTTCATCGCCGTCCTCCGAATACTGGTCGAAGTCGAAACCTCGTCTCACCAGTATCTGTCTCAGTTCTCGGGTGCCGCGGAATATCCACACCTTAACCGTGTTTTCCTTCTGTCCAAGAGCGTCGCCGATTTCCGCGATGCTCATCCCCTCGAGGTGACGGAACGTCCAAGCGACCCGATGGTTGCTCTTGGTCATCAACTCGAGGCCTTGCTCAATGAGCTGCCGCGTCTCCTTGTTTTCAAGAAGTTCGTCGGGCAGTGGTCCATCGTCCTTATAGCGATGGAGCATCTCCTCGACGCCCTCATCCTCCCCGTGCTGGAGGACTTCCCGCACCCGGCTGCGTTTGCGGAAAATGTCGATGATCGCGTTCTTCGCGATCTGGTTCAGCCAGGACTGGAAGTTCCCACGGTCGGGATCCCAAAGGTCGATCTTCTGCCACACGCGCATGAAGATGTCTTGCCAGGCTTCCTCGGCATCCTCATGGCTCTGCAACATCCGATACGCTTTGCTGTATATCCAGGTTCCATATTGATCGAGCAACCACTGCAGACCGGCGTCGTTGCCCTGCTGCAGCGCCTGTAACCACCAGTAATCCTGATCTGGAGTGCCGTCAGACACGCTCACCGATTGATTCCTATGTCCCACAGCGACTGAGCCGGTCGGCGACTTCGTCGCAAGTGCAGTTCTCGGCATACTTGACTCCCGTGTCCCTCCAGACGCGTCCGGCGGATTCTCGTCCCGCCCCGATGACTTCCTGTCCGACATTGAGCAAACCCCTTACTACTCAATACGGAGGGTCTTGGGAAACCGTTGCAGGCAACACCCTCGCGCGGTCTGGGGTTGCCTCACGGGAGATGACTTCGTCAGAATACCAGCAGGTGAACGTCGCGGCACGCCGAATATTGCGCCGTCAACAGCGCCCGAAGCATGGGATGGGGCCGCGCCGATGAAAGCCCAACACTCTCCGAACGGAAAGCGCGTGGCATGGCGATATACGGCCATGCCACTGGCATGGGCGATGACAGTCGCGTTCCTGTTCGCGGGGTGCCGCATGGAGGTGTCTTCCGTGAAGGAGGCGAACCGGGACTTCGCGGACGGGGCGTTCGCGGCAGCGGGGGAAGCCTATGACCTCGCCATCGCCAACGCGGAGCGCCCGTCGCAAGAGGAGATTCGGCTGCGCTACAACCTTGGCTCCGCCTACTACAAGCAGGATGAGGCGTCGAAGGCGACCGGTCAACTGCAGCAGGCGGCCGAGCGCGTCGCTGGGCATGGGAATCGAGGCGGCGCCGAATCGCAGACGCGGCCATCCGACCATTCGCACGAGCCGACCCGCGGAGAGCTTGATACGTCGTTCCAATTCGCGGCGTATTACAACTTGGGCGCCTCGTTCTACCGGGAGCGGGAGTATTCGCGCGCCGCCGAAGCGCTGCAAGCGGCCCTCGTCGTCGACCCGGACGACGTGGACGCCAAGCACAATCTAGAACTCGCGCTCGAAGAACTGCGCAGCCAGATGTCGGTCGGAGGGGCGCCGGATGAAGACACGCCGAACCCGACCCCACGGCAGGGAGATGGCGCCATCGAACCCATGCCGCAGAACCCCAGCGGCCTGTCCGAGGAAGAGGCGGAGCGCCTCGTTGATATGTTCGGAGGCGACGACAACCGCCGTCAGCAGCAACGAATCCGCAGCATGGTTCCGCCGCGATACGATGTCGAGAAGGACTGGTAGAGAACGCGGGATGGCGCGGCTCGTCCTGCGATTCGTCCTGGCTGCCTGCCTCGTGGCCGCTTGGACGGGCTGCCGTCCCGACGAGGACGACCCCAGGCCCCGTGTCGGGGTGCTCGTACCGACGGGCTCCACGCCAGTAGCGCAAGCAATGCGACGCGCCGTCGTGAGCTATGCGGACAGCTACGGCGCCGTCGTGTCTTGGCGCGACGGCGATGAGCGTGACCTGGCGTTGACGCCCGCGGAGCAGGAGAGTCTGAACGCCTCGGAGCTCATAGAAAAAGAAGGCGTGCAGGCGCTCGTCTACACATCCTCTGACGCGCAGGCGGCGTCCGAGGTGCTGCGCGACGCCGAGGCGGCGGGCGTTCCCGTCATCGCTCTGGACACCATCCCAAAGAACTACTCCGTCGACGGCATCGTGATGGTCCCCCCAGTCTACGCTGGCGAAATCGCCGCCACGGTGGCGCTGGAGCGCGCCCGACGGCAGCGGCGGGTGAACGTCGAGGGCGTTACCAACGCTCTCGTCATCGAGGGTTCCTGGCAGAGCGACGCCGACCGCGACGTGGCGCGAGGCTTCTACAACATCCTCGACGCCAACCCGAGCATCCGCGTGCTTTCGCACACATCTACGCTGACTCCCACGGACGCATTCCAGTTCGTCAGCCGGGAGCTGAACAGCTACGCCGGGAACGTGCAACTGCTGCTCGTCGCGTCCACGGACTACGTCCCTGGGGCGCTGCTCGCCGCGCGAACGCACGGGCTGGCAGACTGGCTAATTTCCGCCGGAGTGGGCGCGGGAGCGGAGGCGTGCCGACTCGTGCTCGAGAATGTCCACGACTACGAGATGGACGGTAGGCCCGCGGAGCGGGCGGCGTTCGCAGTAGCTGTCGCGCGCGGTCTAGTCGATGGCGAGCCCGTCGCGCCCGACGGCGTGTACCTCAATGGCGCCACGGAGCTGCCGCTCTACCGGCAGGAGCCCCGTGTCATCTCGCGTGACAACGTGCGGGAGATGCAGGAGTTGTGGCCCAACTTGTATCCGCAGTAGCTCTGCCCGGTCGTCCTGGTGTTCCCTATAGGCGATGGCAATGGGCAGGGCCGCATTCAGCCGTCTGTCACTCTTCGCTTCGCTCAGAGTGACCGAGATCGGCGTCCACCGGGTTGCCAATAGCATCACCTGTAGACAATACCCACGCCCGACCTTCCTTGACACCCAGCCAACCTTAGGGCATCAGTCGGGCAACGCTTCCCGGAAGCTGCGCGTCCGCCGAAAGGACTTAGTCCACCGGTCGTCTCGCACATGTTGTGACCTTCTTTCAGCCCGTTCTGGCGGACGTCGGGCGATACGCGGAAAGAGGGTTGCTATGTCCACCCTACAGCTCCCATCCGAAGCCAATCTGACGCATCTTCGCCACCAGGCGAAGGCGCTCCACAGGGCGTACCGCGCCAGCGATCACAGCGCGATTGAGCGCATACGCGACATCCATCCCCGGTTCGCAGCGGAGTCTGACGAGGCCATTCTGGCGGCGTCCTTGCCCCTCGCTGAGGCGCAGTTCGTCCTCGCGCGAGAGTATGGCTTCCACAACTGGGAGCAGATGAAGCTCCGCGTACAAAACCTCAGAGACGCGCCACAGCCCCGATGGCGAGATGTCGACGCCACGCCCGCCAGCGACCAGTTCCAGGACGACCCGGACGCCCACGCCTGTCTCGACCGTATGCTGCGGGCGTTGCGCGAGGCCGACTCGCTCTACTACAAGAGCGAATTCCTCTGGCAGGCCGGAGGGAAGACGGTGGCCGACGGCCAATACCGCATGTGGCTCAAGAAGCCAGGATACACACGACTGGAAGTGCTGAGCGACGGCGACGTGTCCGGCGTGCTCGTCGGCGACGGCGCACGGCTCTGGCGCTACTGGCCCGGGGGACGACCAGCCTACGCGTGGCACGACGGATCACCCCAGCAGCGCGCCCTCTACACCAGCTACATGGTCGAGGAGAGCGCTGCCAACGAGACCTCCATCTGGCATGCGAGCCGCATGATCGGCGCGTCGATGATCCTGAACCCAAGCATCTTCCACGGCTACAAGTGCGCGATGCTGCCATGCATGGACGGTGTAGCGTCCCTGGGCGCACAGTCGGTCGATGGCGAGGAGTGCGGGGTCATCGAGGTCAGTCTGATGGACGGACAGCGCGTCTGGGCGTTGTGGCTGTCCGTTGCGGACGGGCTACCGCGCAGGCAGGAACAGCGTCTCTACGTGGAAGAGCGTCAGTTCACCCGCGAGCGCTGGGTACGCGTCGAACGCGACTCCACGATCGACGAGAGCCAGTTCGCGTGGGAGCCGCCGGCCGACTGGGTGGAGTTCCGCCAGCCGTCGCAGGAGGACAACCGGTTGCCGGTCGGCGCGATCGCGCCCGACTTCGAGCGGACGGCGCTGGACGGGCAGCGCATCTGCCTCTCCGCGATGCGTGGGTCGGTCGTGCTGTTGTCGTTCGGCCGCATCGGTTGCCAATCGACCCGCGATGAAGCCGGCCTCCTCGAGCGGCTGCATCAGGAGTTCCGTGACCGCGGGCTCATCGTGGTCGGCTTCAATCGTGGTCGGCTTCAATCGTGGTCGGCTTCAATTGCGCGGACGAGGAACCGCTGCTGCGGAAGTTCCTCGAGGAGGAGGACGTGACCTTCCCGAACATCCGCGACAACACGCCAGCGGGATGGGATCTGTTCGAGAACGAATACCAGAGAAGCGATGAGACCGGGATAACGGCCGTCCCGCTCAACTACATCATCAATCGGGAAGGCGTCGTCGTCGACTCGAGGTACGGGTTCAACGAGGAGGAAATGCGGGAGTCTCTGCGGACGCAGTGGTCCACGCAGTCGTCGCTGCGAAACGCATGTACGGCAGAGGCGCTCGGGGTCAACGGCGCCAACCGGCGGCGTCGAGAGGCGAAGTACGCTCACAGGGCAGGGATTGTGACGACGGCCGTCGCGCCGGTATGGTGAAGGCGCCACGCGACCACCTAGCCAGGGCCACTACATGCAACGCGCCGGACCACAACGCCGCCTGCGCGACCGACTGGCGCCGCTGGGGTTCCTCGCTCCCAATGTCCTTGGCTTCGGGGCGTTCACGCTCTTCCCCGTGGTTCTCTCGTTCTGCATGGCGTTCACGAGTTGGAGTCTGAAGCCATCCGTGCCGCTCCGGTTCGTCGGCGCGCGGAACTTCGCCGACCTCCTCTGGGTGCGTGCTGTTGACGGCGGCAGTCCTGTCGTCCTGGCGCTGTACGCTTTGGCGTCGCTGGTGCTATGCGTCGCCCTCGTCGGGATCCTGTGGGCGACTTTCTCCGACGCTCCGGGCGCGCGTCTGGGGAGCGTGGTGATCGGCGCCGGGGGTCTGTTCGGCGTCGTGGTCGGCGCCGCTCGTGGCAGTGAGGGAGTCGTTGTCCTGGGCATCGTCGCGTTGGCGGTCGCCGGGGCGGTTCTCGTACGAGAGGACGGGTCGTGGGGGGCTCGGCGTTGGCGTCGCGCCGGGAATCGCGCTGCTGCTTGCCGGAGGTATTCTCTGGGCGCTGCATCGCCCCATGTGGTCAGCGTACGAACTCCTCGACCGCCGCTTCTGGGCGTACTTCTACAACACGGGATACCTGATGTTGGGCATCCCGTTCGCGATCGTGGGGTCACTCGCGCTCGCGCTCCTCGTCAGCGCCGATCTTCCCGTAGGCGGCAAGACGACGCGTCTTGTAGGCGCCGGAATCTCGGTCGTGTGCGGCGTCATCACCACATTGACGCTTGTCGGGGTGGGGCGCCCTAACGTCGCCGTGCTCGGCGCGGTGTTTTGGGCAATGGCGGCGATGGGCTTCGCGTTCAACGTCGTCGCCTTCCGCACGATCTACTACCTACCCACGTTCACGTCCGGCGTGGCTCTCATGCTGCTGTGGAAGGCGCTCTACAACCCGGAGACAGGTCCAATCAACATGGGCGTCACGGCGATCCTCGCGGCGATCGGCTCTGATGCGACGGCGCCGAGATGGCTGGCGAGCGTCACGTGGGCGAAGCCGGCGCTCATGATGATGGGGTTCTGGACAGCGATCGGCGGCACGAACTTCCTCCTCTATCTGGCGGGCCTCTCCAACATCCCGCCCGCCCTGATCGATGCCGCTCAGGTGGATGGCGCGGGCCGGTGGCAGCGGTTTCGGCACATTCTGTGGCCTCAGCTTGCGCCGGTGACGTTCTTCATCACCGTCATGTCCGTCATCGGCGGGCTACAAGGAGGCTTCGAGCAGGCGCGCGTGATGACCGCGGGTGGGCCGGCGGGATCGACTACGACTCTCAGCTACTACGTGTACAACACGGCGTTCCAGGACCTCGACCTCGGCTACGCGGCGGCCATTTCCTGGGTTCTCTTCGCGATCATCTTCGTGGCGACCGCCCTCAACTGGCGCTTCGGACACGGCGTGGATGTCGAGCCATGAGCCAGAAGCCGGGACGCGCGCTCCTCGCGCGGTTGGCCCTTCTCTGCGTGGTCGGCCTGACCATGTCCGTGCCGTTCGTGTGGATGGTGAGCGTGTCGTTGAAGACGCGAGTAGAAGCGGAGGCGCCGACCATCGTTCCCGCCGATCCCACGCTGCACAACTACCCCATCGTCCTGGACATCGAACCCGACCCGGTAACCGGTAGGAAGCTAGGTCTCAAGTTTGGGCGCTGGTACTTCAACAGCCTCTTCGTCGCCCTCACGATCACCTTCCTCCAGGCGGTCACGAGCGCCATGGCGGCGTACGCGTTCTCGCGAATGCGCTGGCGAGGCCGGGACAAGGTCTTCCTGCTGTACATCGCCACGATGATGATTCCCGGCGTCGTCATGATGATCCCGAACTTCCAGGTGATGGTGTCGCTGGGCTTCCTGAACACGTACCACGGTCTGATCGTTCCGGCGGCGTTCAGCGCGTTTGGGACGTTCCTCCTCCGCCAATTCATGTTGTCCATCCCAACGTCCCTGGACGAGGCGGCGCGCATGGATGGCGCGGGCCACTGGCGCGTGTTCTGGCACGTGATCGTCCCGCTCGCGCGGCCCGGGCTGATCGCCCTGACGATCATCACGTTCCTGGGCGCGTACCAGTCGTTCTTCTGGCCGCTCATCATGCTGAATCAGCCGCAGTTCTACCCAATGTCGGTCGGCTTACTGGCGTTGGACACGAGCTACGGCAGGCAGGCGGAGCTCATGATGGCGGCAACGGTGATGAACATCGCACCGCTCGTGATCGTGTTCGTCGTGTTCCAGAGGTACCTCGTGAGCGGACTGCAACTGGGAAGCGTGAAGGGCTAGCCTGTGCAGAAGGCGTTCGTCGTGTGGCTGGCGCTCGTGGTGGGGCTCTACGTCCTTGCGCAAGCGTCCCTTGACCGACCGGACGAGGCGGGCGTGGTCCGCATGAGTTGGGCGACCGACCCAAACCCCGCGCGTACCGTGCAGGCGGGGCTGTTCGGCGAGATGTACCCCGGTCTCGAAGTGTTCGTTGATCCCGGGCTGGGCGGCGACCAGACCAAACTCATCGTGCAATGCGCCACCGGCGTGGGGCCGGACATCGTCGACGTGTACAACCAGCAGCAACTGTGGAACCTCGTGCAGTCGGGGATTCTGCTGGACATCACGTCACACGCGGAGCGGATGGGATTCGCTCCCCGGCACACATACCCCTCCGTGGAGGACGCGCTGAAGGTCGAAGGACGCCAATACTGCTTCCCCGCGAACGTGTGGGCCAACTGCGTCATCTACAACCGCGCCATCTTCGACGATCACGGCGTGCCCTATCCAGAGGCGGGCTGGACGTACGAGCAGTTCGTGGACACGGCTAGGCGGATACGCGACACGCCCTCGCGCAGTGGCGATACGCACCTGGCTGTCGCGCATTGGTCACCCGTGTGGTTCGTCCAGGACACGCTCATGGGCGCCGGCGGCAGGATGTTCAGCGAGGACGGACTGCGCTCGGCGCTCGACGAACCCGCCGCGTTGGCGACGATGCGCCTCTACCACCGCCTGATGCACGTAGACCGCGTGCTACCCACCCCAGCGGAGGCGGCGTCCCTGTCCTCGCAAGGCGGATGGGGCAGTGGCGGGATCAACTGGTTCTCCACCGGGAAGGCAGCGATGATCTTCATCGGGAGGTGGTATATCGTGCAGGCGAAGAACTACCCAGGCCTCGCGGACGACCTGGGAGCCGTCCGTCTACCTCGGGTTGGTGAACGAGCGTCGCAGGGCATGATCGGCGCGCGATCCGCTGCCGTGAACGCTCAGAGCCCACGGGCGCAGGAGGTGCTGAGCTTTCTGCAATATCTCGCGACGCCCGAATACAGTGGTCTCATCGTCGACGACGGGGACGCCCTGCCGCCGAACCCCGCACGCGCTCGCACGGGCGAGGATCTGGCGAACGGCGTCGTGGGAAACCCCGCCTTCCACCAGCCGTTCATCGACGCTGTAACGCATGGTCGGGCGCTCGATGTGAGCCCGTACATCAACGGAGCGCTGGTCGAGCGATGGTTGAGGGAGCGCATTGAGCAGGTCGAAAATGGACTCATCGGCCCAGACGAGGCGATGCGAGAGTTGGCGGCAGAGATCAACGCGCGGGTTCGTCGCAATATCGAGCGGGAGCCAGGCCTGGCGGCTAAGGCGGCTGGGTGATCGCGGCCCATCGGGCGCGCGTCTGGGCCGATGGCGGCGGGCCTGCCACCCCTTGGAGGCAGTCAGAGCATGGGTAGCCTAGGGACAGGGAACTATTGATGCGAGCTTCGCTTACCATGACGCAAACAGAGCGCCGTACGTTTGTAGCAGACGGCGTGGCAATCCTCCCGGAGTTTGTTCCCCAGGGGCTGTGCAGGGCGGCCGTGGCGGCAATTGAGGCGCCCGACGCAGCGAACGTCGGCACGTCGGAACCGGTGCTGGCGCTGTACCACGGCTCGCCGCTACGCCCGCTGTTCGAGGAGTTGCTCGGCGGCGAGACCCAGCCGGTCACGGGCGCGCAGATTGCCTTCAGACGCCCCACGCCGCCAGAGCAACTCGACATGTACATGGGCGAACCGACCCCGTCTCCCGGAGACTGGAACGGACATGTGGACGGCATTGCGATCCACGCGGGGCCGCACGAGGGCGACCCCGACCGCGAGGCCCCGATCATGAGCTTTTCCTGCCTCGTCGGCGTGGCGCTGAACGACCAGACCGAGCCGGACTGTGGCAACTTCGGCGCGCTCCCCAGATCGCACACATCCAACGCGGCTTTCTTCGCGCAGCAGGCCGCCGCAGGTGGACCCCTAGGTCCGGGTGGCCCGGGCTGGCCGATGGAGCCCTGGCGTCGCGAGGAAGGTAGCAACGCCTCGCGAGGCCAACGCCCCGAGCTCCGGGCGCGCATGATCCCGCCTCCCACCCGATGCATGGGCGACTCACCGCGGTACGTCGGCTCACCCGAGGACGGAGGCTGGTGGCCTTCCGGCACGCAGCAGCTACTGCGCGCCGGCGATGCCGTGCTGGCGCACTACCTGACCTGCCACGGCGAGAGCCGCCATGCGGGGACGGAGCCGCGGAAGATGGTCATCTTCCGCGTCAAGCACCATCGCCATACGCATTACAGGCCCGGTGACCACGGCTCCAGCGAGATGCGGCACATGGTCCGCGTGCTGAGCGACCCTTGGATCGAGTGGGAAGGGCTGGAGGAGGCGGGGCCGTAGAGGACGGTTGGTCCGTTAGGAGTACTGCACGCGGTTGGTGGTTGCTTCGACATCAGAAGCGTCTGCGCGGCACGAGAAGCATGAACCGATAGGCAGCCTGTAGTCGCGGCGGTACCTTCTCCGGCCTATCCTCGGCTAGTTCACGTGGGCGTACCTGCGGACGCCATCGCAGAGCACGGGACGACCCTATCTTCCGGGTGCTGGCCACATGTGGGATATACGCTCAGGCACTAGACGATATGGAACAGATGACCGGCGACGCCTGTCGCACGGCGCTGTAGGCCCTGCCGGGCTCGGCCCTAGCGTGCGCGTTGCCGAGTACACAAACGTGTGGCACAGTGAGGCAGGCCATGCAGATAGAATCCGACGTGATTGGCAGACATGACGGCCGGCGATCCTCGCTCTCCAGAACAGAAGCTCCTGCGGGTGTCCAACATCGCCTTGGATCCAGAGAATCCCCGTCTGCCCCAACGCATGCGGGAACGCCACACGGAGCAGTCGTCACTAGTCGAGTGGATGATTGAGCGCGAAGGTGTGATTGAGCTTGTGCGTGCCATTGGTGACAAGGGCTATTTTGATGGCGAGCCGTTGCTTGTAACCGTGGCGGAGCAAGGAGATTGCCAGTATACGGTCGTTGAGGGCAACCGTCGCCTTGCGGCGCTGAAACTGCTCCGCGATGACCCTCCTATCGACAGGGATCGGCTGCGTCAGAGCGCTGTAACCGCCATCGCGGATGCGCAGCACCGGCCACCGTCCATCCCGGCCATCGTGTATTACGACCGTTCGGCCCTTCTAAGCTATCTTGGCTACCGGCATGTGACCGGGATCAAGGCTTGGGAGCCACTTGCCAAGGCCCGCTATCTGCGCGAGCTGGCACCTCGAGCGAATACGCTACGCTCGGCGAATCCGAGCGCGCCCGCGCACTGGCTCGTGCCATAGGCAGCAGGGCGGACCACGTGCGGAAGCTCCTAACGGGGCTAGCGCTGTATGAGGAGATTGAGCGAAACGACTTCTTCGATATTCCAGGCCTTAGCGAGGAGAGTCTCAGCTTCTCACTTGTCACATCGGCCCTAGCCTATACAGGCATAGCCGGATATCTGGGTCTGGAAGGCCGGCAGGATATCCAGCAGGCCAGTCTAGATCTGGACAGGACCAGGCGGCTGACTCAGTGGCTGTTCGGACACGACGAGCGGTCAGGTCGGACGAAGCTGGAAGACTTCCGCAACCTCGGCAAGCTCAGTGCGATCGTTGGTAACACACGGGCCATGGACGAACTGGATCGCACAACCATCCACGAGGCTGTACTGTTCACCGAAGAGCCACTCACGAACTTTCGCGGCCTGATGCGCGACGCCCGAGGAAAGCTCGCAGCGGCTCAGCAAGTGCTCAATTCGGTTGTGTCACTTGATGTGGTGGACCTGGATGTCGAAGACGCCCGCAAGATCGCACAACACGCTAGAGACATCGCGGCGGTACTTCAGACGCGTGTGAGCGACGATGGCGAACAGGGGCGGCAGGTTGGCTGATGCCGCAAGGACTGTTCGATATTGCGGCTCCTCCACCAGTGGGCCGACCCCACCTCTACGCTGACTACATTGAGCTACTGTGCGTCGTCACCGCAGACCATATCGTCTGCACTAGTGATCTCACTGGGACGCTACGCGAGGACGCTGAACTTCACAGCGAACTGTCTGCTGACCTGTATCTCGACGCATCGTTCGACCCGTCGACAGGAGAATACGCGACGGGCCCACCTACTCATCTGGGCCACGACGCGCGGGAGGAGTGTGTAGGCCGGGCGCTCAACCAGATCGCCTACCGCGGGCGCGCCCTTGGCGACGGGTATCCTTTCGCGTTGCGCGATGGGGGACGAGCCGTCGAGCTGGCCCCAGCGACTGAGGATGCAGCTGATGACACGGCAGACAGAGACCAGCGACGCCGATATCTGTTCTGTCTATTGGCGGCGTCACACCAGCGTATGAATGCCGTTCGGCGCATAGACATTCCCAACGCGTTCGAACTGGTCGCCGCCCACGCGATCCGAGAGCTGCTTCCCGGGAACGCCGATACTCATCTCTTTAGCCGAAACCGTCTCGACACAACGACGCGCTACTACAGTGGCTCCAAAGCGGGCAAGATTCGGGCGCTCGCGCGTGACATGCACGAAACGCCGAGTGAACGCACGCTCAGCCAGTTGTCCCCACACGACGCCGGGGACGAAGGCCTGGATATCGTTGCCTGGCTGCCCTTGGGAGACAATGCCAGGGGACTGCTCACCGTGTTTGCTCAGTGTACGGTATCGAGTGACTGGACCACGAAGGCGCATGAGCCCGACCTGAATGTGTGGCGGCGGTACGTCAACTTCCACGTCGACCCTACCAAGGTGATGGTGATACCGTATTGCTTCCGTGACGATGCTGGAAAGTGGCCGCAGGAAGCGCCCGTAGGCGGATCGATACTCCTCGACAGACTACGCTTGCTCTCACTCCTGAAGTCCAACACCGGTCGACTCAACGGGCTTCCATACGACCTGGTTGACGAGGCCCTTAGCAGCGGTCTCTCCCTGTTCGATATGGCCGGCTAGGGGCGCGCGGGGTGCGCTCGACGCCGGCCCTGCCACCCAAAGGCCAGCTGCCGCCCGGCATCGCGCTGGGCGGCAGCTGACGGTTCGATCGCGGTGTCGTGGCTAGGCAACATCCTCGTCGGGGTCGTCGGCGGACAGTTGCTCGCCCCGATGGAGCCGTAGCGCCAGCGTCGCCGTCTGGCCCATCGCGCGGAGCGTCGGCGCGTGCGCGGTCAGGTAGCGCGTCGCCGCGACCAACGCGATGCGGGCGCGTTCCTCGTCCAACTCGCTCGCCTGCGTGAACGCCGCCTCCAGCATCTGGTACGAGTGGAACTCGCCGTCTTCGCGCAGGAGCGACTTCCCGAGGGTCTGCAGCAACCGCTCTCGCGGATGCCCCAGCGACAGGTAGCGGTGCGCGACCATCGCGGCGGCGTCCACCTCGCCCTGCGCATCGCAGAGCGCGAGCAGGTCGCTGAGCAGCGTGTCCGCGTCCTCGGGCAACGACGCGGTGTCGCGTCGGTTCTCCGGCAGCCTGGCGGCAGGCTTGTTGAACCAGCGGTCGAAGTAGACCGGGATGGCGCCGTGGAAGACGCCGCGCAGGAACTCGGTGGAAGGCGCGCGCTTGGCGCACTGATGTAGGGCGTTCGCCGCCGTGTAGGTGTGCAGCACGGCGATCCAGTCGCCAAGCTCGTTCTTCGTGTGGAACTGAGCGATGCGGAGGGACGCCGCGTAAGCCAGCGTCTGCGTCAGTTGCGTGATCTCCGCGCCAGCGCCTATCGCGCCCTTCAGTTCCTCGATGATCGCGATGGGGTCGTCACCGAGGAGCGTCT
This sequence comes from uncultured bacterium, assembly GCA_964473525.1. Taxonomy (GTDB): domain Bacteria; phylum Poribacteria; class WGA-4E. The sequence goes on along the minus strand of CAYYPK010000018.1, from coordinate 110,321 downwards.
TCGTCAGGATGTCGGCCGCGCCGCGCGGCCATTCTCTGCCCGCGCCCGCCGCAACGAGATCGTCCAGCTCCTCGAACGTCTCTTCGAGAGCGGCGCGGATGTCCACCGGGCTCTGCCAGCGGTTCTGCTCTTCGGACCGAGACGAGGCGGCAAGGCCTCCGATCAGCGAAGGCAGCACCTGCTCCGCCTTGTCCCACCCGAGCAGTTCCAGCAGCTCGAACGCCTTGTTGATGAAGTCGAGCGTGTGTCCGCCGTCGCGGAAGAAGTGGTCCGTCGCAGCGGCGACCATCATGTCACATACCTGCTGAGGGGTTGCGCCCTGACGAACCGCCGTCAACACCGTGCGCTCGGCCCCGTCGGCGTTCCGCACCTCAATGAAGTACCGGAACCACTCCTTCAGCCGCTCGATGGAGTGCTCGTCGGTGTCGAGCGGCTCCAGCAGGATGCGGGGCGCGGAGCCCGACGTCTCACGCGACACGTGCGTCATGCCGTGGTAGAGAGCCAGCACCTGCTCCTGGTCGTCGAGGTCGTCCAACACGCGCGCCATCGCCGACAGGATCGTCAGTCCTGATCCCCAGCCAGCGCGCCGGTACAGCGTGCCGTAGAGCGCGCCGGTCTCGACGGTGTCTCGCGACGGAGCCCCGGCGTCCTGCAACGCAATCGCGCCCTTGGCGATGATGAGCGGGATGTTCTGTTCCATACCCTCGCGGAGGCGTCGCTGCCAATGCGCCACGCGCCCATCACCCGCGCCGTTGACGCCGACGTGTATCTCGCCGTCCCGCACGTCCACCGGGAACACGGCGACATCGTCCGCCCACGGGTCGAAGGTGCAGCCGCTCGCTGCGTCGAACCGAGCGTGGTGCCAGTCGCAGATGACGATGCCGTTCGTGAGCGTGCCCTCGCTCATGGGGTAGCCCATGTGCGGGCAGCGGTTGTCGATCGCGCGAATGCGCCCCTCGCTCTTGAGCAGCGCCACGGCGCGTCCCTGGACGTTTACCGCGCGCAGCGATCCCTCGGGGATGTCGTCGATGTGACCACACGACACGTAATCTACGCTCGCCATCGGGGTTCTCCTTATCCTAATGTGGGGTCTACCCACGGGCCGTTCACGTCGGTACTGGGAGCCGCGCCGCATGCCGGCCCCGCAGGCTCTATATCAGGTATTGCAGCTTGTCCGTGGCGTCGCGCACGGCAGCTGCGTCCTCGACGACGCTCATTAGCCGGCCGAGGCCGTAGAGCGTCTTGATTCGGTGCGTCAACATGGCGGACTTAGGGTCGGGAGGCGCCGCCGCCCAGAACGCGGCGTCCGTCGGCGGCAGCGAGGCCTTCGTCGGGGCGCCCAACTCCTCTGTCAGGTCGGGCAGCGTTCGCCATAGTTGGACGTGCCTGCGGTGCGCGGCTAGCCCCTGTCGCGCGAGGTCGTCGTACCCAAGCGCCGACAGCTCGACAAGCGCGGCGGCGTGGTTGATGACGTGATGCGGCGTCCCGAACCCCCGCCTGCGTTCGTGCGCCTTCGCGAGCAGCTCCCCGACGACCGTCGCCGCCATTTCCTCGAGGGTGTTGTAGTCGGGACCAGCGTCGTCAGACGGGACATCGCCAGCGGTCAGCCAGCCGCGTTCCTCGCCGTAGTACCCACGTCCGCCACCCGCGCCATCGAAGCTGTCGATGAGACGGCATATGCCACCGACCAGCGAAGGCGTCGCGTAGGTCGGATGGTCGTCCAAGGCGCGGAGGGCTATGGACGCGAAGATCACATTGTGGCCGGACTGGCGCAACTCGCCGATGTTCGCGGTCAGGGCTGTCGCGATACCACGCGTCAGGTCCGGGTCTGCCTCTTCGGCAGTCACCTCCTCGAACATCTCGCCGACCGTGATGCCGACGGCGTCCGCGTCGAACCACACCTCCTCAGCCCCGCCCGTGATGCGGTCGAGATGGCGGCCTATCGCCTCGCCCACTCCTGGGGCCAGGTCGCTGTTGTCCTCGCCGTAGAAGTACCCAGCGACCACGGCCGCGCCGAGGTGTCCCGCCATGCTGTTCGCGCGGTGCGCGCGGCTTAGGCCGCACAGCCCGCGGTACAGATACGCGGAATCCACCATTCCCATGTTCTCCATGATGTGTCTTCCGTCTGGGAGCTTTGGCGCCCTCAGCGTGGCACGTTTGCCGCCGCGCGTCTTGCGTCACGCAAGAGCGTCCGCCGCCGGCAGCGCGCTTGCAGTTCGTCGCACGCCAGGCGTTCCGCGCGCACGAGGCGCGCCGCCTGTCTGGCTCCCAGTGTTCCGTACATGTCCTCGAAGTGCCTGAGGAGCGTCCCACGCGCGTCGCATGTCGCCATGGCTCTGTGCCCTTCATGGAGGAAGGTGTCGGAAGCTCACGCGTCGCCCTCGTGTGCGCAAGACGGGCGCCATCTACGTGTCTGAGTCGCCTCTGTCCGCTCAGTTCCAGTGGGCGGACGGTGGAACGGGGCGCCGTTGGTGGCTCCGACGCTCGTCTGCTGGCTTGCCCACGCGTTTCATAATTGCACCGCCCTACGTAGGCGTGGGCATATGGCGCGCATGTAGCACGCCAGCAGGCTATACAGGAAGCATAGGGGCGCGCACGTTTCCTATCTGATACGCGTTGCATTATTGGAACTGCCAACCGCGCGCGAAGCGCGAGCTCGCTAGGGGAGGAGACATATGTCCTGGATCGGCGTCGGGAGCGAGGAGGATATCGGACGAGGCGGGTGCAAGGTCGTGAGAGCCGCGGGACGGAGCATCGCCGTCTTCAACGTCGACGGTGACCTGTGCGCCATCGACAACACGTGCCCCCACCAGGGCGGCCCACTCGGCGAAGGCTGCCTCGACGGTGACGTGGTCACATGTCCCTGGCACGACTGGTCGTACAGCGTCCGCACGGGCGAGGCGATCGCCACTCCCGGAGTCGAGACGTTCGATGTCAGGACGCGCGGTGGCCGTGTGGAGGTCGCCCTGGACAGTGACGCGACTGCCCTCGCGGAGGCCGAGCCGCCGGGCGCGGAGGAGGATCCAGCGTTCCACGTCCTACAGGAGATCCAGACAGGCCGCTCGCTGGACGAGGTGTTCCACAACATCTACACGGGCCTTCAGGAGGTGGCGCCGCACGATCGCCTGGGCCTCGCCCTGCTCGACGAGGCGTCGGGTCGCCTGGTGCAGGTGAAGACGGTCTCGAACCGCCCTTTGCGCCTGGACAATGGCTTTTCCGCGCGCGTGGCGGGAACGAGCCTGGAACGCATCATGGAACTCGGCGAGGCGCGTTCGCTCGACGACCTGCAGGCGCACCTGGAGACGAACCCGAGTACCTGGACGCGCCTCCTCGTCGAGGAAGGGATGCGGGCCAGCCTCACGCTCCCGCTCCAGATTCAGGGACGCCCGATCGGGTTCCTCTTCTTCTCTAGTGCGACCGCTTCCGCCTTCACCGAGGAGCACATCGGGAAACTGCTGCAAATCGCCGGCCATCTGTCCGTACTGATTGAGAAGGGGCAGTGGATCAGCGAACTGGCGCAGAGCCAGGAACGCTACCGCACGCTCATGGACGGGTCACAGGACGCCATCTTCATCTGCTCCGCCGCCGACCTGCGCTTCGTGACCTTCAACGACAACCTGTGCGACTGGCTTGGGTACTCCTACGTCGAGCTCTCGCGCCTCTCGCTCGACGACCTTCTCCCAGCAGACGACCGTCCGAGGGTGCGTCAGCGGGTTGACGAGACCATGGACGCCACCGAGGCGGCATCCGAGCCCACCACGTTCCGAACGTCCTTCGCGCGCAGCGATGGCGGGGAACTGCCCGTGAGGGTGCGGATCGTACGGGCGGAACGTCTGGGGCAGGGGGTAATCCACGGCTTCGCACACGACATCTCGGAGCTCGTCGCCCTTCGGGAGCAGCTCGGCAATCGGGCGCCGCTCCCCAATCTCGTGGGCATGAACCGGCAGATGCGGGAAGTCGCCGGGTTGATCCGCGAGGTGGCCCCAATGCCTACGACCGTGCTCATCACGGGCGAAAGCGGCACGGGGAAGGAGCCGGTTGCACGCGCGCTGCACGAGCTGTCCAACAGAAGCGCCCGCCCGTTCGTCGCGGTGAACTGCGCGGCGTTGGCCGAAGGTGTGCTGGAGAGCGAGTTGTTCGGCCACGAGGCAGGCTCGTACACGGGCGCGACGACGGCGCGCAAGGGCAGGTTCGAGACGGCCGACACAGGGACAATCTTCCTTGACGAGATCGGTGACCTGGGACCCACGATGCAGGTGAAGCTGCTGCGCGTGCTTCAGGAGGGCGAGTTCGAGCGCGTCGGCTCCTCGGAGACAACCGCAGTCGATGTGCGCGTGATCGCCGCGACGAACCGCGACATCCGCGTTGCCATGGGTGGCGGCTCGTTCCGCGAAGACCTCTACTACCGTCTGAACGTCTTCCCCATCGCGCTGCCGCCGCTGCGAGAACGCGCGGACGACATTCCTCTGCTCGTGGACCACTTCGTCGAGCTGTTCCGCGCGCGCACGGGAAAGCAGATAGACGACATCTCGACCGACGCGCTCGCGGTGCTGCTCGACCACCCGTTTCCTGGCAACGTGCGCGAACTGGAGAACGTCATCGAGCACGCCTTCGTCCGATGCGTGGGCGGCTCGATCAAGGTGGAACACTTGCCGTCGGAGCTCACTGCGCGGTCAGACGACATCGTCGCGATGGCCCTGGCTGCCAGCGATCCCCTAGCGGCGCTCGAAGCAGAACTCGTGCGCCGCGCGCTCGAGGAGTGCGGGGGCAATCGCGAGCAGGCGGCCAGACGACTTGGGGTGAGCCGCACCACGCTGTGGCGTAAATCACGACGGAGTGAAGGTGGCTGATGGGGGAGAGACCGGTGGTACGCCGTGGCAGTCCTGGAGGCGGGATCGGGCAGCTCCAGTCCGTAATCGCGCGATCGCGCCTATGTCCCTGCCCGAGGAAATATCGGCGAGATCGAGCGTCTGTAGACCGCAAGCGCAGCCGTTGCGGTTCGCGACAGGCCGCCCGAGCGGGGAGTGCGACGGAGAGCGGCGCCTTCCTGAACGAGACCGTTCTAGGATAGTGCCTCGTTCATGAGCTGGGCAGCCAGACGCCAGTGACCACTGGCTTCGAGAGGGTAGGAGAGAGCGACCTGGCGCCCTTGGGCGCAGAAGACGCCGCCGCCCACGCGTGTTGACGACAGGGGCGGCCCGGTTCGAGCGCCGGCGCCATCGGACAGGAACATGTCTCTGCGCTCCGATCGCGATGGCAAACAGATGGAATAACACCCGCCGACCCGCATCGATAGGATGGAGGACGGCTGGTGAACCGGTCTGCCGCGATCCCATTGTGTCGTCCCGCCTGCGACGTAGGGAGCCAGTTGTGTCCTGTGAGAAGACGATCCTCGCTGCTCGCGCGCACCTTCTGGGAGAAGCGGACCGTCCTTGGGCCGGCCGCGATACAAGGAGAGCTGAGCATGATCACGTGTACAAAGGTGGAGACGTGGGATGGCGCAATCAAGCACTTGCGTCGGGACGTGTTCGCTAATCAGTGCCTGCTTGAGTCTCTCGAGAGGAACTCGCCTCCTGTCCCGCGAGATGTCTGGGTTGCGCAGCGACCACAGGACCAGATCGTCGGTGCTATGGTCGTCGAGGAGATGGGCGACGTGCCGTGTGCAGCCCTACGAGTGGTGGACCCCGAGGCGGTACCAGCGCTGCTGCGATCGCTCGAGCAGGGCAGGAAGTACCTCTACACTATCGGCATGGGCTTCCTCAACCACTTGCTGCCGTGCGTCTCCGAACCGACTGATCGGATTGAGATAGTTAGCTTGACGTTGTCCACCGAGGACTTCGTGCCATTCCGGGGTGCAGGTGACGTACGTCGGTTGCGGCTGGCCGACAGCTCACTGACAGACCAGTTCCCACCGCCTCCTGGCGGCGAGCCGCCTCTGTCCCGCTTTGTGGAGTGGGCGGAAGACGGAGCAGACAGTCAGATGGTCTTTGGTCTCCTCGCAGAAGGAAGCATCCTGTCCTTCGTGCAGTTTGGCACGCTGCTCGACGACCTGTGGGAGGTCGGCATGATTCGCACAAGGGAGGACCACATACGGAAGGGGTTCGCCAAAGCGGTACTATCTGAGGCTAGCAAGCAACTGCTAGAGGACGGCAAGACGCCCTTCTACCAGGTCCGGCGTGTTAACACGGCATCGCTACGGACGGCGGCGACTATAGGATACCGTGAGGTCTTCTGCCTATTCAGCTGCTCAGGGCGCCTAGCTGTGGGATCAGGAGCATCTTCCTGATTCCGATTGAGGATGTGACAGGTGAGGTGGCAGAGATCGTGAACTGACGGATCGCGGGGAGGCCCTCTAGGGAGTACGCTCTTCCTCGTCTGGTCGCAGTCACGGAGCGAAACGGGAGAGGATAGCCGATTCCGCTCGCCGGACGATCTCGGCGCGGCGTTCACTGACAGAGGGAGGAACGTGTTCGTCGGAAAGCTGAACTACTGGATGGGCATTTGGGCTATGGGAGACACGGCTGACAAGACTATCGAAGGGGCACTCATGGTTGAGATCGTCGCTGCCTGGGTGTGCATCTCCGCCACGTGGGTGCTGATCGGACTAGGCATTGGCTACATACCTCGGTGGATCCGCACACAGTATCGCTCTCGGACGGGTGCGCGGGCAGTTCGATCGAGGTGGAACATCTACCGTCGGAACTCACGGCGCGACCGGCCGACATCGTCGCGATGGCGCTGGCGGCGAGCGATCCGCTGGCGGCGCTCGAAGCGGAACTCGTCCGCCGCGCGTTGGATGAAGCCGGCGGCAGTCGGGAGGCGGCGGCAAAGCGTCTCGGCGTGAGCCGCACGACGTTGTGGCGGAAACGGCGTCGGATAGCGGACGCGCAGTAGCTTTCACGGGGCGAGATGCCGTCGCCACGACGCGTCTCCCCGTCGGCCCCTTCGTAGACGTGCACGCGCGCGTGACTTTCGGCGTTGCAGCGGGAACTACCACAGTGCCCAATGCAAGGCGACCTTACTGGAAGAGCCGATGGCCGCACGTACGAACGGGCGCCAGACCGTGACCGGATCCTCTGTAACCGAGGACGCGTTCGCCGAGCTCGTAGCGCGCCACCGGCTGGCCGCCTGGCGCGTGGCGCTGGCGATTGTCGGCGACGCGACGGACGCACAGGACGTGCTACAGGAGACGCTGCTGGCCGCGTGGAATGGGTTGCCCGGACTGCGCGAGCCAGACCGTGTCGGCGCCTGGCTGGTCGGGATTGCGGCGAACAAGGCGCGGCAGGCGCTTCGAAGTACCGCGCGGCGGAGGGCGCTGTCAGAACGGCTGACCGCGTCAGCGATCACTGTCGGCGGTCACCCGAACGCAGCGCTGTGGGACGCCATTGACGCGTTGCCCGGGCCGCAGTCCGAGGCTGTCCTGATGCACTACGTTGGCGGATACACGTATCAAGAGATCGCGGAGTCAGTGGGTGTGCCAGCCAGCACGATCCGCGGCCGTCTGCATCGCGCGCGGGCGGGCCTGCGCAAGGAGTGTCTCGACATGGTCAGATCGCTACAGCTCGACGTGGACGCGATGCTGCTGGAGTTCCTGCATCGCCGCGCCCACGAGCAAGGCGCGTCCGTGACGGACTTTGTCACCCACCTACTGGCGAAGTACCAACGCGGCCATGAGAACCACGAGAGAACCGTCCACGAGCATGCCCCGGCAAGGCGGAAGCCGATTCCAGATGCTCTGCCCGGGAAGCCCGCACAAGCTCTCGTGCGCCGGTTCTTCGACGCATGTCTCGCCAACGACTATGACACAGCGTCGGCCCTTGTACCCTACGGCGGCGTCAGATGGGAACGTACCGACTACGCCCGGGCGGTCGAGATCGTAGATGTCGGGGAACCCTACTGCGTAAGCGGCGCATCCCCGGGGAACGCTGCACGCGTCTTCGTCCCTTACCATCTCAGGTTCCCAGACGGCGGAGAGAAGCGGTGGCGCGTGGCGCTCTGCTACGAGGACGATGCGTGGCGTGTCGACGGCGGACTGTAAACTCAGGGAGGCGGCACGATGACACGGAAACGAACTACCATCGCTGTTCTCGGCTCGGTGGCAGCTGTATTGGTGAGCGCGCTGTGGGCGGCGCAGGATGGTGGTCAGCGCGTCACCGGGCGGATAAGCGGGCGTGTGGTGATGGCTGACCGGCGGGACGGAGGCGTCTCCAAGGTGGATGTCATCGTGGAGGGGCCTGATGACAGCGTGTACACGACCACGGACGAGGCTGGCATGTTCGCCGTCGAAGCGCTACCGCCTGGCCGATACACGCTTGTCTTCGACAAGAGCGGGTTCATCCCGCGCCGCGAGGACATCGGCGTGCAGGACGGCGAGGAGAAGCGTGTAGACGTAGCGCTGGGTCAGGAAGGCGTGTGGCAATACATCGCCAGAGGAACAGAGAGGATGCCTGCCCCGGGCGGGTGGCTCGTGCGGACAGTCGCCAGTGGTGAGGGTGTTGCCATTACTTTCGTACCCGACCACGGCCACACGTGGAAGGACTGGGAGCGCCCAGACCGCGCTTCCTTCTGAGCTACGTGTAGGGCAGGTCGGCGGGCCACCAGGGGACATTGCGGGCGCAGAGATGTCGTTGGGTAGTCGCCAGCCCCGGGAAGGGCAGCATCAGCCCCGCCCGGCTCAGGGTACTTACTCACGGGTGTCGAATCCGCGCGGAACGCCGTGTGTACCTTACCCACCGCGCCAGCGATGTCGTTCATATCGCCACGAGAACCGAGCAGGACGTTCTGCCCCAGCCACACGCTGCCTACACACGCCGCTTCGATGGTCGGACACGGCAGGCGGCGAGTGGGGTCCGCGTATTGCTCCGAGACGTATGTGAGTCCGGCGGAGTCGGACTGCGGCTCGCCGTAGCCGGGCGCGGCCAGAACGCCCGCATTAGGCAGCTACCCCACAGTCGTCAACGCGGGGCGCCTCAGAAGCCGGCGCCGATGGACCAGTAGTAGCGCGGCTGCCTGGCGACCCGTTGGTTCGCTACGCGCCACGCCGCGTCCATACGCAGGATGAAGATGCCGAGGTGTACACGCGTGCCGAACCCCACGCCCCCGACGAGGTCGTTCAGCGAGTCTAGCCGGTTGGGAACGATCTCGGGGTCCGACACGTCAGCTATCTGGAACGCCGACCCCATGTCCGCGAACAGCGCGCCGCCAATGTGTCGGAAGGTCATCGGCACGGGCCATCCTATATCGAGCTTTTCGATGAGGCGGAAGCGCCACTCGAGGTTCGCGAGCAGGAAGGAATCTCCGACAAATTCGTACAGGTTCGCGCCGCGCAGCGGCCCCTCGAAAGACGGAAAGAAGATCTCGTCGGCGCGCAACTCGTCGTCCACGACACTCGAAATCCGCGGGCTGATCTCCGACTGCACGCCACCCAGGAAGAACTTCTGCGCGTTGCGGCCGACGCTCGTCCCGCCCGATAGACGTAGCGCCAAGCTCTGCGTATCCGCGAAGGGTACGTAGTGCCGGTAATCGCCTCGCAGCGTCGAGTAGCTCAGGAACCCGTCCCCGAGCCCGGGAGCCGTCGTGAGCCCCACGCGCAGGCGCCGACCGTCCGCCGGGGCGAAGGCGCCGTATCCCACCGTGTCCTCGATGTACGCAACTTCGAGCGGGACGATGGACTTGCGGTCGATGGGATCCTCTCGCACCTGTCGCACCGTCTCGCCGAACGGGCCTGTCCGGTAGTAGTCGTATATGCGCACGCCGACGCGGTCGCGCTCAATCCGCCGGAGGCCGGCGCTCATTTCCAGCCGCGAGAACTGGCTGAACGGGTACTCCGCGAGCCCCGAGAACCCCACGTTGCGATCCGCTACGAGGACCACCTGATTGCCCACGCCGCGTTCGTTCGCGAGGAAGAAGTTGCGTGTGTGAAACGCGGTGACTCCGTAATTCAGCCGATTGTAGAGCTGCACATACTGAACGATGGCGTTCAGGTTCTTCACCGACGAGATGGACTGGTCCGTTATCAGAACCAGGCGCTTGTTCCCTAGCAGGTCGCTCATGCTCAGGAAGGCTTGACCGCTGAACCCGAGGAAGCTGCTGACCTGTGTCTGCACGCCGAACGACTCGACGGTTAGTTTGGGCTTGTACTCGCGGGGCCGGGTCGTCTTGCGCTTGCGGGGTCTGGCGTCGGATGCAGACTCGCCGTCGTCTGGTTCGCGGTCAGCATCCTCGTCCGGGTCGCCTGACGTGGTGTCTTGTTCTGGATCCTCCGGTGGGCGCCCCTCCAGCGCCGAGAGGCGGTCGGGAATGGATGCGACGATCGACGACCACCGCGGCGATGTCGTCGCGTCAGAAGCTTCCGAAGAAGCATCCGATGGTCGATCAGGGGCGCCTTCCGTGGACACGGGCTCAGCGCCAGGTGTCGCGGTATCCGCACCGGGCGGCTGCCCCTCCGCGACGGCATCCTCGGGTGGCGCTTCGTCGCCGGTCTGCGTTCCGGTGGCTCCAGTGTCGGGAGACGTCGCCTCGGCTACGTCGCGGCGCCCGAACATCCGGCGGGCGAGTTCCGTCAGCGTCGGCGCGACCTTCTCGCCAGCGGGCGGAATCCTGGGGTCGTCCATCAGGAACAGGTCGTAGCCGCCCTCCTGGAACGCTGAGAACACAACCTTCGCGCCATCTGCCGACCAGTCGATCTGCTGCGCCCCCGTTAGCGAGTCTGTCACGGGCGTGGGACCGCCTCCCGAGGCGTCTAGCAGATACATGTTGCCGACGCCAGAGCGCTCGGACACGAACAGGATCTGGCTGCCGTCTGGGCTCCACGCGGCGTACTCGTCCTGCGCGTCGTGATCGGTCAGTTGCGCGACGGCGCGCGTGTCGACATCGACCGTGTAGAGGTTGTACGGCCCGTAGTCGAAGGCCGTGGAGTCGTCGTATTCCAGCTCCGTGGTGCGTCGATCCGACGAGAACGCGAGAAGCGGCTCCGCTGGCGACCAATCCGGGTCGCGCTCGTCGTACGGATCATGCGTAAGTCGCGTCAAGGCGCCGTCCTCGAGCGCGACGATGTAGATGTCCGACCACCCGTCCATCAACCCCACCATCGCCATCCGCTCGCCGTCGGGCGACCACGTGGGCGTGAAAATGGCGTCGAGGTCGAACACGTATTCGCGCTCCACCTCACGCTCGATGATGTCGTAGAGGAACAGCGCGTTCTTGCCGTGCTTCTTCGCGACGATGGCGATGTGCGATCCCGTCGGCGACCACGCCAGCCCGGGGCGCAGGAGGAACAGCGACTCGAAGTCGGGCGACTGCTGACCGTCGATGATGCGCTCGGACTCCCCCGTCTCGACGTCCATCAGATAGATGTCCGCGAACCCGCGCTGCGTGCTAACGTAAGCGAGTTGCGACGCGTCTGGGGAGATGCGGCCTCCGACGTTCAGGTAGCTGCCGTCCTCGAGGTGGTCCGTCATCGGTCGCGCGTATTCAGCCGGCGAGAGACGCTCAGCGATCTCCGGCCAGTACTGCTTCTTCAGCCACATGTGCCACTTCTTGTCGATCTCCTCCATGCTCTCGTCGAAGACGTACCGGAACGACTTCTCAACGCTGGCGGTCGTCTTGATGGAGCGTAGCCACTCGGCGATGCGCTCTCGGCCGTACGTCTGCGCGAGGAAGCGGTAGACGGATTGACCGCCCTTGTACGCGAAGACGCCGTACCGCATCGTGTCGAGCGAGGGAGCGTAGTCGGAGATGACAGCGTCTCGCATGATGTTGTCGGCATCGACATCCCAGCCGGTCGACTCGAACTCCGCGAGCCCCTCGACCACCCAGAGGGGCAGCGAGACAAGCCTCGACAGCGCCAACGTCTTGAAGCTGCCGCTGGTGAACAGGTTGTACTGCAGCGCGTGGACGAGTTCGTGGTGGATCACGTGCCGCATCTGGGCGTAGGATCCCTCATACGGAATCACCACGCGGCTGCGATTGAACTCCGTGAAGCCTCCCGTAGTCTCCCCAATGCGGCCGCCGATGACGTTCGTCTCGGAGAACGTGTTGTGCGACGTGTAGACGATGATGGGGATCTTACGATCCAGCTTGTAGTTCCAGGCGTCCTCGATCTGTGTCAGCGCGTCCTCGGATGTGCGCGCCGTGAACTCCGCCAACCAGACGGAACCGTCCGGGAAGTAGACGTCGAAGTGCTCGGAGCGTATGAGCCGCCAGTCGTCCTGCGTGTAGTTGACCTTGTTCTTGCCGAAGCCCTGGGCGTAGGTGGGGCCCGCAGGGAGGAGGAGCCCGAGGGCGGCAAGCGCAACGACGATACCCCAAGCTCGCGCGGTAGCCGGACTCCTTCCCCTTGCAGGGGAAGGCTGGGATGGGGTCGGAGGCACGAACACGCGCTTGTCCCCCGCCCTCACGCCAGAGCCCTCGTCGGCTCGACATTGATCGCGGCCGGTTGCGTTGGGCACGCTCGCACGCAGCACCCGCAGCCTACGCAAGCGTCCTCATAGACGTGGAGTGAGCCGTCGAGCGTCAGATCTAGCACAGTGTGTCCCAACTCGTGCAACGGGCATACCTGTATGCAACGCGTACAGTCCTCTCCCGTTGACCGGAGGCACGCGGTGGAGTCCACGCGGGCGAGTCCCATGCCGAGGGCGTCGGCTGGCCGGGGCATGAGCGCGCCGCTTGCGCAGGCGGACATGCAGTCCAGTCCCACGCACACGACGCACGGCTGGTGGTGTGGATCGACGTAGGGCGTGCCGTCGGCGCCGGCGAGGATGGCGTTGGCTGGGCAGGCTTCCACGCACTCGCCGGAGCGGTCGCATACGTCGGTGAAGAGCGTCTCGTGAAGCGCGCCGGGAGGGCGCAGGCGTTTCTCCACCGTCTCCTGCGGCTCGGGGCCCGCCGGGGCATCCTTCGCGGCCTCGCGAAACTCGACGACCGGACGCGCGATCTCGCGGAGCAGCTGCCCGAAGAAATCCCGGCGGTCTACACCGGAGTCGTCGTCATAGGCGGTCTTGGGTCTACGCGCCATGCCGTGCCGCTCCATATGCGAGGACGGCGGCTATCCGACGAGCGACCTTAGCAGTTCAATGCCGGCTTTGATGTCCTCGACCTGCTCGTCGCCGCTGATCTCCCGCTCGATGGTGATATACCCATCGAAGCCGATCTCTTTCAACTTCTCGACGAATCGGGTCATGTTCACGTCGCCCGCGCCCAGGGGAGTTTCCTCGCCAAACGTCACCGTCGGCTGGTCGGACCACGTCCCGTCCTTGGCGTGGACGCTGACGATGTAGTCCTTGACGATCTCCATCGCCTCGATGGGCTCGCCGCTGCCGTAGAGGATCATGTTCGCCGGGTCGAAGTTCACCTTCAGGTTGTCTCGGTCGACGGCTTTCAGGAACGCCAACAGTCCCGCGCCGCTCTCCTGACCGGTCTCCAGGCTGAACACCTGGCCGTTGCCAGCGCAATGATCGGCGATCTGCTGGAGCGTCTCGACCATCTCCGCGAACAGCGGGTCACTCTCGTCTTCCGGTATGAAGCCGATGTGCGCTGCTACGGCGTCCACACCCAGACCCTTGGCGAACTCCGAGATCGCGAGTGTTTCCTGCACACGCTCCGCGCGCGTGCCGGCAGGTACGTAGCCGACTGTCTCCTTGACGGTGGGAATGTCGGCGTAGCTCTCGCCATCGAATCCGCAGAACACGGTGGTGATAGTGATGCCGGAGTCTTCGATTGCCGCGCGCAGCTCCTCGAAGGCTTCTCCGGCGAGGTACTGGGCGGGTGGTCTGCCCATCTGCGCGTTGTTGAGCCCGACGGCCTTCACCTTGGCAAGACTTTCGGCGGGGTCGTCCCCCACGCCCAGCATGATCCCGATTTCCAGCGGCTGTTCAGGCTTCATCTGTTTCCCCTACTTCTCGGCGGTCTGAGCTGTACCCCACGTCTGGACGCGCAAACTAGGCGTCCAGAATCTTACGCCCCGTCGTCGATGAAGTCATCTGCCCGGAACACGTGGATGGGCATGGACTTGCCCTTGACCATGATCGGGTCGAGCTCCGTGGCGGTTACCCTATCGCTTACCAGATCGTAAGTGTCCTGGCTGATGAGGACGGTACCGTCTTCGGCGTTTGACTCCAACCTTGCGGCGAGGTTGACGGAGTCCCCGATGACCGTGTGATCGCGACGAACGGCGGCGGCGCCGATGTCGCCCATGATCGCCATGCCAGAGTTGACGCCAACGCGGATGTCGAGCGGCGTGGCGTGGCCCTCGTTGAATCCCTCCAGGGCCTTGATCATCTGCACGCCTGTCTTGACGGCGGCGAACGCGTAGTCGGCGTTCTGCGAGTCGTCGTCGCCGCGGAACACGCCCATCACACAGTCGCCGATGAACTTGTCGATGACGCCCCCGTTGTCCTTGAACAGCGGCGTCACGGCGTCGAAGTACTCGTTCATGAGGGTGACGAGCTCCTCCGCGTCCATCGTCTCGGTCATCGAGCTGAAATCGACGATGTGGGTGAACAGCACGCTCACGAAGCGCCGCTCGGCCTCCATGCTCTCGTGCTCGCCGTGGGCCGCGTCGGCCGCCTTGTTGGCGGCGTCGATGGCTGCGTCGGACAGGTAGCGTTGCATGGCTGCGCTCTCGCGCAGCAGGCGGTGTTCGGCGATGAGCTTCTCGGCGATGACGATGATCTTGTCTGGGACGAACGGCTTGCCCAGGTAAGCGTTCACGCCCGCGTGCAGACCCCTCTGGCGGTCTTTATCCGAATCCGCCGCGGTCAGCATCACGATAGGCAGTTCCTTGAGATGCTCCTCCTGGCGGATGGCTCTTGTCAGTTCGCGGCCATCCATTTCGGGCATGTCGAAGTCGGTGATGACGAGGTCCGGCGGATCCTGCAAGATCAGATCCAGAGCCTGCTTGCCGTCGGCGGCAGCTATGACCTCGAAGCCCTGTTGTTCCATCCCCTGCACGATCAAGTTGCGTTGGACCATGCTGTCCTCAGCGACGACGACTTTCTCTCTCTGGCCCATGCCGTCCAAACCGAGCATCTGTAGGACACGGGTAAGCAGGTCGTCCTCGTCCACGGGCTTCGTCAGGTAGTCGTTCGCGCCGACATCGAACCCACGGTCCATGTCGACGCTGGCGCCCCGCGACGACAGGATGAGGATGGGAATCTGCGCCGTGTCCGGGTCTTCCTTGATCTGAAAGCTCATCTCGAAGCCGTCCATATTCGGCATCTCGACATCGCTGATGATCAAGTCGGGCATCTCGGCGTTCGCTACGTTCAGACCTTCGGCGCCGTCCATGGCGTTCAGCACCACATAGCCCTCGTCCCGCAAGAGGCCACCTACGTGCGTGTGGATGACCTTGCTGTCGTCGACCAAGAGGATCCGCTTGGCGTCCCCCTGTTCGGCGTCCAGCGCCTCGGGAACTGCGACGACGGTGGGAGCGGCGCCGATCGGCGCAGGTGTGCTTGCCGGCGGAGCAACGGCGGAGGCGGTCGCGGGCGGGGCCGCATCGAGAGCAGCCTTGAGGACGTCCAGGGCCGCGCCACCACGTGCAGGAGCCCGGATGAACCCGACGGCGCCCTTCTCCTTCGCCGTCGGCTCGACCGTCGCATCACGTGAGAAAAGCACAACCGGAATCGAAGGGCTGCTCGCGGCCAATTCGGCGCACAAGTCCAGACCCGACCCCTCGACGAGCGCGTCCTGTATCACGCACATCTGTACCGCGCCGGAAGCGGCCCAATTGCGTACGTCGTCAGCCCTCCGAACAGGGACGACGTCGCACTCACACTCGAACAGCGTATGCATGAGGCCGCGACTGAAGAGCGGGCTCCCCGCCGCCATGACCACTGTCGGCCGTGCCATGTCGTGTCTCCTCCCGCTCTGCGGTGCGGGCGTCTACTCACGTTGCTACGTTGTGCCAAGCGGCTGAGCCGCCCCTATATTATAGGGGGTCGAGGCGCGGGAGCCTGTCAGGTAAGTCCCGCGAAGTTGCGGCGGTTTGGACAGGAGAATGCCGATAGTGGCGGGGCGCACGCTGGCCGGAGTGGCGAACACAGGCGGAGCCGACGGACTATGCCTGGGGCGCCAGCATAGTAGCGCCATGCGTCACATGGCGGTGTGTGGCGGGGCCGCGCGCCATGGGCCGGCGCCGCTACGTCACGCCGGGGCGCGGAAGGCGCGAATGTCCTCGACGCTCCAGGCGTTGACGACGTGCTTCGGCTCCAACCACGCGCGACGCGCGGTCGCTAGCCCGTAGCGTATGGACTCGAACGACTCCCGGCGGTGCGCATCCGTGTTGATGGAGATGGGTACCCCCGCCTCGCGAGCCATGGCGCAATACTCCGCGTTCAGATCAAGCCGATCCGGCGCGGAGTTCAGTTCAAGCGCCACGCCTGTCTCGAGGGCCGTCTGGATGAGCGCGGGAATGTCCAGAGGATACGGGTCACGCCTGCTAAGCAGCCGACCCGTCGCGTGACCGATGACCCGGACGTAGGGATTCTCCATCGCCTTCTGGAAGCGCTCTGTCTGCGCCGCCTCGGACAGAGTGAAGTGCGAGTGCACGCTGGCGACAACCCAGTCCAACTGAGCAAGGATGTCGTCTGAGTAGTCGAGTTTGCCGTCCTTGAGGATGTCCACCTCACTGCCAGCCAGCACTGTGAAGTCGCTGCCCATGAGGTCGTCTACTTCGCGTACCTGCTCGATCTGCTCCAGCAGCCTCTCGACGCTGAGGCCGCCCGCCTGACCCGACGACCGGGAGTGATCGCAGATGGCGAGACAGCCATACCCCCGCGCGCGCGCCGCCTCTGCCATCTCCTGGATGGAATTCGCCCCGTCACTGGCGACCGTATGCGCGTGCAGGTCGGCGTTGTAGTCGTCGACCCGGAGGAGCGTGGGGAGCGCGCCAGCGTCAGCCCTGTCGATCGCGGCCGCGCCCTCGCGCAACTCCGGCACGATGAGCGGAAGGCCAAGCTTGGCGTAGATGTCCTCCTCGTCGAGGTGCTTCCAGGCATCCTCGTCGTCAAGCGGCTTCAGCCCGCGCTCGGCCGCGCGTGCGTTAAGAGCTTCAGTGTGCGCCATATCCGCCGTTCGTCGGAGCCATGTGACCCCGAAGTAGGCAGAGGGCGTCAACGACGCGCGGATCGGGAACCCACCGCCGAATTCGCCGCGTACCTCTCTCGCTGGCGAGCCGTCACCGAGTCCCAACTTGCCGAGGGTGACCGCTGCCTGCCCGATGTTCTCCGTCGCCGCGACAACCTCAATGCGGCGTGGTGTCTCGACGCCGCGCCGGGCGCCTCCCGCGACGGCGATCGCCGTGACATCCGGCGCCAGGTTGAGGGCCTCGCCGATCTGCTCGCTGAGCCGTTGTACTTCCTGTAGCGGGCGCTCGACATTGCGACGACGGATGCGCGCAATCCCCGCCCTCAGCTTGTCTTCGGACTTCGCGGTGATGCCCTTCATGCCCTGGACGGTTCCCGCGTCGAGTCCGGCTTCCAGCTCGTCAATGGACGTGATGTTAAGGTCTTGGAACAGGCGCTGAGCCGTCTTGGGGCCGACGCCTGGGAGCGCCAGCAGATCCAACACGGTGATGGGCGTGGTCTCTTCGAGCTTCTTGCGCCTGTCGGACGTCCCCGTCGCGAGGTACTCCTCGATGAGCTTCGCCGTGGAGTCGCCAACGCCCTTGAGGTCTGTCAGACGCCCCTCCGCGTATATGGCATCGACGGGTTCGGGGAGCGCTTCGACGGTGTCCGCTAGCCGGGCGTAGCGCCGTATGCGGTAGACATCGTCGCCGCCGATCATCATGAGGTCGGCGAGAATACGAAGCTCGTCGGCAAGTTCCTCGTTCGTCATCATCACGCAGCGCGTCCCGTGGTGGATAGTCGGCTTCTGACAGCCAAGCGGCGACTGCTCAGGGCGGGGCCGTTAGGGCGGAACCCCAGGAAGTCGCGTCCGGCAGCGCGGGCGAGAGCGGAGACGTGACGGTCGTAAGCCGTTAACGGGGCGACGCGCGAGCGTCGCCCATCGGTGGTCTGGCCTGCGGTCGAGAGGGCTAGTTGACGACCGCCGCTTCTTCGGAATCCCCGGCCTCGACGGCCTCCGCGGGCGGGTAGGCGCCGCTGAGCACCTGCGCCACGCCCACTTCCTGTATAACCCGAAGCGCCTCGGTCAGCTGGGCATCGTTGTCGCGGTCGACGACGCGTTCGGTGCCGACGTTGAGGTCGAAGATGGCGCGAGCTTCGAGCCACACGGTCTTCTCGGAGAGATGGATGTTCTCCTCCTCGAGGATCGCCGTCAGCTCGCCCAAGCGCGGTTCGAGTGTCTTGAAGTCCTTCGGGGTCTCGGCGTGGGTGTCCTCGTAGGACTCGAGGAAGGCGATGACGAAGTCGTCCACGATGCGCTCGTCGCGGGCATGCTCACGCGCGAAGGCTTCCTCGTCCGTCAGCTTCGCGGGTTCCACGGGAACGTCCGGGGAGATGCCCTCGCCGTCGATGGACGTGCCGTCCGGCGTATAGTAGGACGAGATGGTAAGCGACAACGCGCCACCACTCTCCAGCTCGAAGCGCTGTTGCACCACGCCCTTACCAAACGTCTTCTCGCCCACGAGAATACCGCGATCATGGTCCTTGATGGCGCCGGCGACGATCTCCGAGCCGCTGGCGCTGGCGCCGTTGATGAGGATCACCACCTCGACATCATCGCTGACCAGCAGGTCTGCGTCCGCCAGGTACTCGCGGTCGAATTCACGACGACCGCCTTCACGGCCGCGCGTCGACACGATGCGCCCTCCCGAGAGGAACGCGTCGGACACCTCTCGCGCGGCGGTCAACAGGCCGCCCCGGTTGGAGCGCAGGTCAAGGATAAGAGCCGTCAGGTCCGTCGCCACCCTGATGGCTTCTACGGCCTTCCCGAATTCCTCGGAAGTCTGGTTCTTGAAGCTGTCGAGCTTCACATAGCCGATACCCGGTTCGAGGATTTCCCACTCGACGCTGCGTGGCTTTATCACCTCGCGCGTTAGGGTGATCTCCTTGGTCCCGACATGATTGCGACGCGCAACCGTGATCGTGACCGGCTCGCCCACGCGCCCTCGGAGCTTAGAGACAACGTCGTCCATCGTCAGGCCTGAGGCGCCGCCCAGCACGACGGATTCGCCCTCGACCTCGAGTATGGAATCACCCGCCTGAATGCCCTCGCGTCGCGCGGGGGTGTTGGGAAGCACGGACGACACCTTCACCAGCGCGTGTTCGCCCTGCTGGTCCGCGTAGATGCGAATGCCGAGGCCGCCGAACTGTCCATAGAAGAGATCTTCGCGCTCTCGCTGCTGCGCCTGCGGAACCTGATAGAAGGAATACGGGTCGTTCAACGACGCTACGGCGCCCTTGATGGCTCCCTCCATCATCTTGTCGACATCGACGTCCTTGTAGTAGTTGCGGCGGGACTTCTCGATGATCTCGGAGAGCTGCTCCACGTACTGATACATGGAGTCTTCACGGTTCTGAGCGCGGCTTTGGTTGAACAGCATCAACGCCAGCACGACCGTGATGACGCCGACCGGGAAGATGAAGGATAACGAGCGGCCGTGCTTCTTCATGCAATCGAACTCCGTGGACGTTCCGTGACACGCGCGGTGTGCGGTAGCGCCGCCAAGGGGTACGTGCGTAGCGTCAAGCTACGAACCAGCTTTCGATTTCGGCTCCGCGTGGCGCCCGACGGTACGCGTGCCTCGCCGCCAGCATTCGGGATAAACCACACCTGCGGACAGAGCCGCAGCTTCAAACCTGTTACGATGATACCATCTGGACGCGCCTTTGCACCCGCGCGGCGCGCTCCTCCGGCGATTCTTCCAGGGATTCGCAGACCTGCGCAAGTTCGGCCGACCCCGCGTGCTCGACAGTCTCGCCCTCGTGATCCGCCAACGCGAACGGCAGTTCGAGCCAGCTATAGCACTTCTTGGGTACCTCATCCGCTGGCACGTGCAACGGCGTTTCCAACCTGAACGCCCGTAGTCTGAACACAGAAAGCGGCTCGCGCGGTTTCCAGCGTAGCCGCGCCTCCACGAACGCCTGCGTCCAGATGCCCATGTCCGTCAACGCGGCGATGGACTCACCCGTCCAGAATTCGTGCACCCCACACGTCTCGACGTAGCCACGGATGGGGATGTCTGCTGGCGTGTGCGCGCCAACGCCCGACCGTTCCGCCTCGTCGTCCGTACGGTGGCGGACGCGCGCGCCCGTGAGCTGTGTCGCCCAGGGCTGCTTGAGAGCGTCGATACCCTCATCGACGTATTCGAACTGGTGCTCGTAGGTGGGAAACAGCCAGAAGCGCGCGGCGTCGCGCAGGAACCGGTTGCCCGGCTCGTGGATGCCGCCCTTGCGCGCAAGGTAGCCAAGCTCCCCTTGCAGCAAGGCGCCGACGGCGATGTCCCATTCCTTCAGCGCCAGATATGCCGGGTCGTGATCGTATGCGGACACATCCCCTCCTAACAGCAGCTAGCGCGCGCTCTTTACATCTGCCCAGGTCGTCGCAAGCTTGTGGCCCGCATCGACGGACAACGGCAGCTCGTCCCCTTCGCCGAACACGATGTCGTCGTAGTAGCCGATGAGGTCGACCCCGCCATCAAATCCGAGCATGAGCCAGCCGAGCGACTTGTGGGTAGCGGGGTTGCGCCATGCGAACCCGTCGGCGACTAATTCGTCGTCTACGTAGACATCGTACGTGTGGTTGTCCACGTCCATGACCTCGAAGATGTGCTGCCACTCGCCCTCGAGGATAGGCGCGACCGGCTGCGCGGCCCCTCCGTCGTGTACGCCGACCTGATCGAAGCCGCCGCCAGACTGCGACCCGATGCGAATCACGGGACCCGCGTTCCACTCGCGCACTTCGTCACCCATGTAGATGTGTAGCGTGTTCGAGGCATCGACGTTCGCGAACTTGAGCCAGACCGAGAGGAAATGCACGCCGCTGGATATGTGCGGGTCGAATTCGCGGATGACTTCCTGATTTGCGCTGACCTCCATCGCCTTGCCGGGGCCTTCGCGGTTCTCGTCCGCCGTGATAATCGTAGAGGCCTGGTTCGCTGGCGCTCCCACCGCCCAACCGCCCTGTCCGTCGGCGTCGCCTGCGTCGAGGCCGTCGAAGTTCTCTTCGTAGTGTATCTCCACGGCGACGGCCGCGGAGACCGCGAAACCGATGGCCAGAACGCCCACGACTACTGTCGCCGTCCGCTTGCCAACCATTGCACGCTCCCTGTCTTCCGGTCTTCCGGCGCGACCCGTATACTCTAAGGGTTCGGCCATGCCCTCGCAAGACGGCGAGAGGGCCGACGACTGCATACTCACCCGCGCCAGAGACGATCGCACATGGCAAACGGCGCCAGCCCCGAGATTCGCGTGATACGGAGCGCCCGTCGCAAGAAGACCGTCGCCGCCAAGTGGGACGGCGACGTCGTTGAGATACGGGCGCCCGCGAACATCCGCGAGCATGAGCTTCAGGAGATCATCGATAAGCTGACCGCGCGGCTGACGAAGAAGCGGGCGCGCAAGCAGCACGCCCCCGACGACGACCTAGCAAGACGCGCGCGGCACCTGAACCGCGAATACTTCGACGGCGAGTTGCGGTTCGAGTCCGTCCGGTACGTGACGAACCAGAACCACCGGTTTGGCAGTTGCACCCCCGCCCACGGCACGATTCGCCTGAGCGACCGCCTACGCCGCTACCCGGACTGGGTTCTAGACTACGTCATTGTCCACGAGCTAGCGCATCTCATCCACCCGAACCACTCCGCCGCGTTCTGGGCGGCCGTGAACCGCTACCCCCTCACCGAGCGCGCGCGTGGCTTTCTCATCGCCGTCAGCCTTGTGGAGGATGAGGTGGACGTTGACCCCGGCTCTCAGGCGTAGGGGCAGGACCGACATCTCGCGTGGGTGGCCGCCCTCGACGGCCCCACAAGTCGTGCCTGACGCCCGCGCGATTTCCCTCGGCCTGCCCCGCCTTCGCACGCCTGAAGCTCCCCCTGTTCGGCCTTCCGATACGGCGGTACCAGGCTATCACTTGAGCAAATGAGACGTTGCCGGATCTCTGGAAGGAGCCTGATATGGCTACACAACCCCAGGACCAGAAATCCGCCCCGCTAGCCAGCATGGCCCTCGCGCTTGTGCTGACTACGGTTCCCGCATCGGCCATTGCAATCCTCGCGGGCACGATCGCCGTGGGCGACTCCCCGGGGATGTTCAACACGTTCGTTCATCCGGACTTCTGGACGGCGTTCCTCGTCGCGTTCGGGGTGACGGAACTCGTCGGTCTCATCGCCGGGTACAAGATGGACATCGCCAAGAAGGCTGGACCCTCGTGACGCCAGCTTCGGACTCACTGATTTCGTGAAAGGGCCTCGCTTGGGCGGGGCCCTTGACACGTCTGCGCCGCGCGATGCTTCGGGAAGGGCGGTGTGTCTACGGCATCGTTGACCGTCTGGGGGAGCGGGTGCTAGATTCCTCACCACGCCTCGTCTCCCCACGCGCCGTGGACTGACCGCGCATGACCCCGCTGTCCAGAGTGTTGCTCGCCGCCTTGCTATGCCTGCCCACGTGTCTGTGGGCGCAGGGCAGCGCCGACGCCACGCCCGAAGACAACGCGACCGATCTCCCGAAGGAGAAAGTGCGACTCATCGTGTGGGGGCTCGGCGAGGGCGAATCGCAGCTAGGGCGCATCGCCGCGATGACGGAGTTCGAGCGGCGGTGGAACGCGGACCCAGAGAGAGTCGAGCAGTATGGCCCCGTAGAGGTCGTGAAGTCCGTGCAGGGCGGGCGCATGAACCCGCAACGGCTCATGACCGCGATCGCGGCGGACGCCCCTCCCGACGTCATCAACCAGGACCGCTTCTCGGTGGGCGGCTGGGCGGCCCGGGAGGCCTTCATCCCTCTCGACGACTTCCTCGCCGCACAGAGCCCCAGCGACCCCTGGACCGTGCGCGAGGAGGAGTTCTATAGAGCTTGCTGGATGGAGGCGGCGTACGAGGGCAAGGTGTACGCCATACCCAACAGCACCGACGACCGCGTCCTGTTCTACAACAAAGACCTGCTGATCGCCGCTGGCTACGTGGACGCCGCCGGCGAGGCCGTGCCCCCGCGTACGTGGGCGGAGTTGAAGGAGTACGCCGTCGCGTTGTCCAAGTGGGACGCGGCCGGCAATCTCATCCGTGTCGGCTTCATCCCCAACTACGGCAACAGTTGGCTCTATCTCTACGGCTGGCAGAACAACGGCCAGTTCATGAGTACTGACGGGCGCACCTGCACGCTCGACGACCCCAGAATCGCCGAAGCCCTGACGTACATGACGGACGTTTACGACGCTCTTGGCGGCCGCGCCGCCGCTGAGAGCTTCATCTCGACCTTCCAGTCGGGCGTGCTGGACCCGTTCCTCAACGGCACCGTCGCCATGAAGATCAACGGCAACGGGGAGATGGGGAACATCGCCCGGTACAAACCGGGTCTTAACTGGGGCGCGGCGCCGGCGCCACGTCCCGCCGCGCTCGCGGACGAGCCCGTGACGTGGTCGGGCGGATTCTCGTGGGCGATCCCCAAGGGGGCGCCGAATCCAGAGGTAGCGTGGGAGTTCATCCGGTGGATGGTCAGCGAGGAGGCGACGCTCCTCGACAACCGCGTGCGCCAGCGATACAACCGCGCCCGCGGACGCCTCTACGTCCCGGAGATCAACGCGAACCGCCGCATCAACGACCGCGTGCGGCAAGACTTCGTGGACGCCAACGCGGACCTACCCGCGAACTACAAACGCTACTACAAGATGTGCGTCGACCTGATGCCGTTTAGCCGGTTCCGCCCGGTAACGCCCGTCGGCCAGCTTCTCTGGGACGAACACCGCCGCGCTCTCGAACGCGCCACGTACAACCAGTACACGCCCGAGGAGGCGCTCGCTATCGGCGCCGGCGAGGTGCAGAAGGAACTGGACCGGATCTACGAGGATAGATCGTACGGAAGGATGCGCTGGGTCGTCGCCGTGCCTGCGTTGCTGGCGATTGTGGGGATAGTCTCCGCGCTGGCCATCAGCAGGGCGCAGCGTAACCGCGTGCGCACGTGGCGACCCGACGCGGTGCGCGAGGGCATCGCTGGCTACGTATGCGCGATGCCGTGGATCATCGGCTTCCTGGCTTTTACGGCGGGGCCGATCCTCGCGTCCATCCTGCTAAGCGTGACGGAATACGACGTGCTCCACCCCGCGAAGTTCGTCGGCTTCAAGAACTACGCGGATCTGCTCACACGCGACCCTGTGTTTTGGAAGTCGCTGGGCAACACGGCGTTCATGGTCCTTGGCGTTCCGTTGGGCATGGCGGTAGGTCTTGGTCTGGCCATGCTCCTGAACACCGAGGTAAAGGGCATCGCCGTCTACCGTACGATCTTCTATCTGCCCGCGATCGTCCCGGTGGTCGCCAGCAGCGTGCTGTGGATCTGGGTGTTCAACCCCGAGAGCGGCTTGCTGAATTCCGCCCTGCGGTTCACCGGTCTGGAACCTCTCCTCACCAAGCTCGCGACGGCGATCGGAGCAGACGGTCTGTTCTGGCTGCAAGAGGAGCGTCTGGCGAAGCCGGCGATCATCCTCATGGGCCTGTGGAGCGCCGGGTCCAGCATGATCATCTGGCTGGCTGGCCTCAAGGGCATCCCGAAGCATCTCTACGAGGCGGCCGAGATCGACGGGGCGGGACGCGTCTCCCGCTTCGTGCACGTGACGCTGCCGATGCTGAGTCCCTACATCTTCTTCAACCTCATCATGGGCGTCATCGGGACGTTCCAGATATTCACGCAGGCGTACATCATGACGCAGGGCGGGCCGGTGGATGCCACGCTGTTCTACGTTTACTACCTGTTCAACAGCGCCTTCCAGTACTTCCGCATGGGCTACGCCTCCGCGATGGCGTGGATCCTGTTCGGCATCGTCCTGGTTCTGACGCTCATACAGTTCAAGCTGGCCCCGCGATGGGTCCACTACGAGTCAGGCGAGTCTTAGTCATTGGCCGATAGCGCTCCCGAGCCCGCTGGCTCGGACCCAACGTCCACGCCGCCGCCCCGGCCCCTCTTGGGCATTGATGTCCGAGGGCGTGTCGCGGAACGCGCTGGTCTGTACGCCGCGCTCGTCGCCGGGGCGTTCGTCTTCGCGCTGCCGTTCCTGTGGCTCGTAGCCACCAGCCTGAAGTGGGATCGCGAGATATTCGCCGACCCGACGAACTGGTTCGACAGGCTCATACCACGCCTGCCGTACTACGTGGATCGGACGCCCTACGTCGCGGATGCTGACTCGGGCGACTTCGACCGCCCCGAAGGCATGGACGAGACGTCGTGGCGGTTCCTCAGGGAGCGCCTCGAACCCATCTTGTGGGACGCTGCGCAGCCCATCCTCGTGCGCAACGAGACTCCTGATGCGCAGCGGAACGACTTGCGCCGACACATTACGCGCGACCTGTGGGCGCGCATCCTGCAAGAGAAGCCCGACACCCTCTGGTCAGAGCCGATCAACCGCATCCAGGCGGAACTTACGTCATCGGTGACGGAGGACAAGGTCGCGGCGGGATCGCAACTGCTGTACCGGGCCATCCGTCTCGGATCGCCTACGGTACAGGCGATGTCGCGCATCGAGCAGGCGGTGGGAGACGTGCGCTGGACGTCCAGCCGTAGCGACGCGCGTCTGGTGCCCGTCACGGACGAGTCCCGCGCTGCCACGGAGATATGGACGGACTACCGCGACGCCCCTCGGAAGCAGTACGCGGCGTACATCAGCACGGTGTTTACGTCGCCGACGCCCGCGTCCGAGATCCGCGCCATCACCGTACCCATACGCGGCGACGAGTCGTACCACACGTTCAGCGCGGAGGTTACGCTCGGCGACACGACGTACAGGACCGACGAGCCCATCGTGTTGGAGAACTACCTGTGGCAGGAAGTGACGCTACAGGTTCACGGCCAGCGTGACGTGCACGAGAGGGACAACATCGAGCTGGCCCCCGTGGACGGGACGCCCGCTTCGGGCAATGAACGACGCGTCGACGTCACGCTCACGTTGCGCCCGTCGAGCTACCCGCGCGCGGTGTTCCGCAAATTCATCCGCAACTACGCCGAGGCCGCGACCTTCATCAAGTTCTGGCTGTTCGTGCGCAACACGGTCCTCGTCACGGCGCTGAACATCGCGGCGCAACTGTTCTCCTGCTCCCTGGTAGCCTACGCGTTCGCCCGGCTCGCGTGGCCGGGTCGAGACTACGTGTTCATGCTCCTGCTCAGCACGATGATGCTACCCGGGCAGGTCACGATGATCCCCGTATTCATGATCATGCGGAAGTTAGGTCTGTACGACACGATCCACCCGCTGTGGATCAACTCGCTCTTCGGGAGCGCGTTCTACATCTTCCTGTTGCGCCAGTTCCTGCTTGGGATACCACGCGATCTGGAGGAGGCGGCGAAAATCGACGGCTGTGGCTTCCTCGGCATCTACTGGCGGATCATGCTGCCGCTCGTGAAGCCCGCGCTCGCCGCCATCGCCATCTTCCAGTTCATGGGCGCGTGGAACGACTTCCTGGGGCCGCTCATCTACGTGAGCAGCGAGAGCAAGATGACACTGTCCCTCGGGCTACAACTGTTCCAGTCGATGCACGCGACGGAGTACGGCATGCTCATGGCGGCGTCAGCGGTCATGACGCTGCCGGTCGTCGTGATCTTCTTCTTCGCGCAGCGGTACTTTATCCAGGGCGTTACACTAACGGGAATGAAGGGGTGATGGGGTGTTCCGCTGACGTCTCGCCGCACGATCGGACAGCCGGTGGCCCCAGGCGCATCCCGTGCTGACGTCTGGCGCGTTTCGGACTGTGTTGACAGTTCGCCCCCGGCGCGCCATCCTGAACTCGGCAGGAGCAGATCTGATGGACATAAAGCTCGCGCCAGAGCAAGAGAATATCGTCAAGCGCCTGGTCGACTCAGGGAAATACGGCGACGCAGGAGCGGCCGTCGCCGAGGCCCTCCGCGTCTTCGATGAGGAATACGACCACGAGCTCATGATGCCCAAGGCGGCGGTAGCGGCGGAGCTTCGGAAGGGCGTTGACCAGCTCGACCGGGGCGAGGGGATCGCCGTCCAGAGCGAAGGCGAGCTCGACGCGTTCTTCGACGACATCGAAGCCAGAGGTCGTGAACGGATTGCCGACCACAAGAAGGCGCGAACGGGGTAGTGCCCCGCTATAGCATCGCACCCGACGCGCAAGCCGACCTAGACGACATCTGGGAGACCATCGCGCGCGACGATGTCGAAGCAGCGGGTCGTGTGCTTTCTGCCCTACGAGAGCGTTTCCCCCGGCTAGCAGACTTCCCCGGCCTCGGCCGTACATCCGGCTACGCGCCAGATCTCCGGCGCTTCGCCGTTCCGCCGTACGTCATCTTCTACCGACCCTCTGAGAGCGGCATCGAGGTCGTCCGCGTGCTGCACGGGGCGCGGAACCTCGCTCGGACGCTCCAGGACGACGGTACGTAGCCGCCTACTTGGACGCAAAGCCGATGCACACACCTCGCATTACGATCCTCAACTCCATGGCGGGCGCCGACTTCGAGGCGGCGCTTGACCAGCACGTCGCGTGGGGCCTCGCGGACGTCGACCTCAAGGACCAGATATTCGGCAAGGGCGTCGCCGACCTGACGCGCGACGAGGCGAAGCGCGCCGCCGGGCTCCTCGAGGTGCGGGGTCTGACGACGCACTGCCTGTCGACCGGGTACTTCTTCGCGGAGGTCGAGTTGGGCGAGGCGGAGTTCCGCTCTCGGTTCGTCGACTCGTTAGGCGACCTGATCGCCGTCGCGCAGGAGCTGAATCCCACGCTCGTGCGGCTTCTGGCGGCCCGCACGTCCGCCCGGTCGGGGCACGCGCACATCGGCGCCTACATCACGGACGCACATCCGTGGCTGGTCCCTCTCTACCGGGAAGCGGTTGACCGCCTCCAATCCGCCGGATTCGCCGTGACCGTGGAGAACGAGGTAGGTGGATGCATCCTGTCGACTCCAGACGAAATCCTGTGGTTCTTCGACGCCCTCGACAGACCGGACGTGTGCTTGACGTGGGACGTGCAGAACCTGTGGCAGATGGGAACTTACCCAACGATGAACGTGTACGAATCGCTCCGCGACATCATCGGCTACTACCACCTGAAGGGCGGGCAGTCTGAGTCAGGCTCGTCGGAGCTGAAGTGGCGAACATCGCTGGAGGACGCGTCGTGGCCGGTTGCGAACATCACGCGTCAGGTCGCGACAGACCGCGTCAGCCCCGTGATCTGCCTGAATCCGTCGCACGGAGCGGCGAAGCCCGGCTACGACTACGCAGAGATCGTCGCGCGGGACATCGCCTTCGCCCGTGACGTGGCGGCGAAACCATGACTCCTGCCCCTGCTTCGGCGATGCAATACCAACGCGAGGCGGAACGGCGCCTGCGCATTGGGGTCGTCGGCGTGGGCTCGCATGCGTACCGGAATGTCCTTCCCGCTCTGACCTACTTGCCCGTGTCCCTCGACGCGGTCTGCGACATCGACGACGGCCGCGCGCGCGTCACGGCAGCGCAGTACGGCGTCACCCGCGTCTACTCCTCGACGGCCGACATGTATCGCGACGGCGACTTGGACGCCGTTCTCATCTCCGTGTCTCCGCAGTTGCATCCCGAGCTTGCGTGCCAGGCGCTCGACGCCGGATTGCACGTGTGGCTCGAGAAGCCACCCGCGATGAGGGCCAGCCAGGTCGAGGAGATCGAGAAGCAGCGCGGCGACCGTGTCGTCGTCGTAGGCTTCAAGAAGGCGTTCATGCCGGCCACGCGCAAGACGCGGGAAATCATGTACGGCGAGGAATTCGGGAAGCTGAGGTCCCTGCTGGCGGAGTACCCGATGAGCATCCCAGAAGACGGCGACGGTGTGCTTGAGCGTGGCGAATACGTGAACTGGCTCGCCAACGGATGCCACCCCCTCTCCTTCATGCTCGCCGTGGGAGGCGATGTCGAAGCAGTCACCGTGCATCGCAGTCGAAACGGCGGAGGCGTATGCGTCCTGGAATACGCCAACGGGGCGGTTGGTAACTTCCACCTCGCCGACGGCGGGCGCCTTCCGTTCGAGAGGTACACAGTCTACGGCGACGGCGGCCACGTCACCATCGAGAATTGCGCGCGGGTGTCGTGGCATCGCGGTATCCCGTTCAGCTACGGACGCACGGCGAGCTACGCCCCAGACGGAATGGACCACGGCACGACCGTATGGGAGCCACAGAACAGCCTCGCCACGCTGGAGAATAAGGCGCTCTTCACGCAGGGCTTCTACGATGAACTCCGCTACTTCTGCGACTGCGTTCTCGGGGGCGAACAGGTGGAGGATGGTTCCCTGGACTTCGCGTTGCGTGTGATGCGCGTGTACGAGGCCGCTCTGCTGTCCGGCGGCAGCCGCGTCGTTGTCTAGCCGTGGGACCACACCATGCGGCGAACGGCCCCGAACCATCGTGACACGATGCCCCTAGCCCGAAATCTGGACGTCTTCACCCCCGCCGCCATGGCGGGCTCGACGAAAGCGAACGACACATGCCCTTTGCTCTGATGTCATCTCTACTTATCACCGCGGCGTCCTCCACCGCGTCGGGCTCAGTCGAGCGCTGGGCGATGTACGAAGTCGAGCTGTCGGGACCAAGCGGCGGAAACCCGTACGTCGATGTCGAGCTCGTCGGCAGGTTCGAGCAGGATGGGCGCGTCTTCGAGCCTCGAGGCTTCTACGACGGGGACGGCGTGTACCGCATCCGGTTCATGCCGGACGAAACCGGCGCCTGGGAATACACGACGCTGAGCAACGCCGCGGAACTGGACGGCGTGTCTGGATCGTTCACCTGCGTCGAGCCGTCGGCGGGGAACCACGGTCCCGTGAAGGTCGCCAAGTCGTTCCACTTCGCGTACGCGGACGGGACGCCGCACCACTCCGTCGGCACGACCTGCTACGCGTGGACGCATCAGGGCGACGCCATGGAGGAGCAGACGCTCGCCACCCTGGGCGAATCCCCCTTCAATAAGATACGCATGTGCGTCTTCCCGAAGAGCTACACGTACAACCAGAACGAGCCGGAACGCTACCCGTTCGAGGGAACGCCACTGCGAGATTGGGACACCACGCGCTTCAACCCGGACCACTTCCGGCACTTCGAGATGCGCGTTGGTCAGCTGATGGAACTGGGCATCGAAGCGGACATCATCCTGTTCCACCCTTACGACCGCTGGGGATTCAAGGAGATGGACTCCGAAGCCGACGACCGCTACTTGCGCTACGTCGTCGCGCGGCTGGCAGCGTATCGCAACGTCTGGTGGTCGATGGCAAACGAGTTCGACTTCTTCGAGGGCGGCCCTGAGAGCTCCGAGACGAAGGGGTACGACGACTGGGACCGCTTCTTCCAGATCGTGCGGGACAACGACCCCTACGACCGCCTGCGGTCCATCCACAACGGCAGGATCTGGTACGACCACAGCAAGCCGTGGGTAGACCACGCCAGCATCCAGACGTCCAACTTCGACAACACGGCGGAACTGCGCGAGAAGTACGGCAAGCCGCTCGTGTACGACGAGTGCCGGTACGAAGGGAACATACCGCTGGGCTGGGGCAACATCTCTGGTCAGCAGATGACGCAGCACTTCTGGCTCGGGACGACGACCGGCAGCTACGTAGGCCATGGCGAGACGTACAAGCACCCGGAAGACCTGCTGTGGTGGTCGAAGGGCGGAGTGCTAACCGGCGAGAGCCCGGCGCGGATAGCCTTCCTCAAGGAAATACTGGAAGACGCGCCCATGTTTGCCGACCTCGAACCGTCTCACCCGAGCCCGTCCAGCAACCTGCTGTCGAAGCCAGGCGAATACTACCTGTTGTACGCCAGCGATACGACGCCGGGGACCGTGACGCTTGCAGGCGACCGGACATACAAGGTGGACCTTGTCGACACGTGGGGTATGACCGTCGCGCCTATCGGCAGCGCGGAGCCTGGCGAGTACGCGTTCACGCCTCCCAAATCAGCTTCGGCTTTGCGATTCACGCCCTACGCGGACGGCGAGGCGCGACGCCCAGACGCCCGCGCGGAAGCGGACGTGACCGAAGGGGTGGCCCCGGTGACGGTGCGCTTCTCGTCCGCGGGAGACGCGTCGACTCGCGTCGTCGGGTGGGACTTCGGCGACGGGTCCACATCGGGCGAGGCGGCGCCGACGCACACGTATGCGGCGCCGGGGATCTACATCGCCGCGATGACGGTAAGCAGTGCGTCTGGCGCGACATCCACCGCGTACGTCAGGATCGCGGCGGATCGGCACGCTGACGACCCGATCGCCCGGGTGGGATTCGCCAGCGGCTCGATCCCTGAGTTGGTCCTGCACGGCGACGCGGAAACCGGCGAAGACGGCAGCCTGTACTTCTCGCCGGGCAAGCCGTGGGGTCGCGCCGTCGTTGGCGATGCCCCTCTGCCAGATCTAGTGGGTCTTAGCTCGTTTACCGTGCTGGGGTGGGCGCGTCCCGAGGCGCTCGACATCGGTAGCGGCGGCAACCGCATCGTCTTCAGCCTCAACGGGAGTCAGAACGGCATCGACCTCGTCCACCTCGCCGACGGACGCCTGCGTCTCTCCGTGAACGAGTGGCCGGATGGCGTGAAGGACGATAGCTCGCCCGACCGCCTGCGCATCGGCGAATGGACGTTCTTCGCCGTGACGTACGACGCCACTGTCGCCACGGACAACGTCCGGTGGTATTTCGGCGACGAATCTTCCCCGGCCGAAGCGGACACGGTAGTCACGTACAACCGAGGAACCACAGCCGACGATGGCGGCCCGCTCGCCATCGGCAACTTCAACAGGACCATGCAGGGGCACGGCTACGACCGTCAGTTCCGTGGGCATCTGCGCGGCATCGAGATATACGGCAGCACGATTGGCCCGAAGGGGGTGCTGTCTCTGGATGACATCCGCCTGCGACAGCACGCGAAGTAGCCAACCGACTGCGGATAGAGGCGCCGGGAGTTCCACAACTCTCGGTCGTTTCGTTGCGTACGCAGCCTACCGCCGCACGGAGTCCACAGCCGAGCGCCTTCGCCGGAAGCGGCCTCCGGCGAATTGCGCCAACCTTCTGGCCCAGAATGGACGCCTATAGACAGAGGCAGGCGTCGATGTCGAACATTCGGGTTCTGGTCGGTCTAGCTGCGGATGTGGCGACGCCGCACCGCGAGCGCGTTAGGGCGTTCGCGGAAGTCGTCCGAGTCTTTCAGGACATGGCGGTAGGCTATGCGTACTCTGTCCTCACGGACATTCAGTTGGCGGAGGACGCTGCGCAGGAGGCGTTCGTGGAGTCGTGGTTTTGCCTGCATCAGCTGAGGGATCCCAAGGCGTTCCCCGGCTGGTTCCGCCAAATCGTGTTCACGAAGAGCCGGCGTGTAGCACGCCGTACGCCGCCGGATAGCGTCGCCCTCGACAGCGCTGCGGAAGTCGCCGCGGGCGAGCCGCTGCCTGACCGACACTCCGAGAACGCGGAACTCGCGGCGCGGATCGCAGCGGCCGTGCGTCGCCTGCCCGAGCATGAACGGGCGGCAACCGCTCTCTACTACATGAGTGGCTACACGCAGACCGAGGTCGCGGAGTTCCTTGGCGCGCCGCTTGGCACGGTGAAACACAGGCTCCACTCAGCGCGGCGGCGCTTGCGGAAGGAACTGATCGACATGGTGAGCGATGATCTGCGCGAGAGACGACCCTCCAACGACGAGTCTTTCCTATTGGAGATCAAGACCAAACTGCTGGACAGGATCTTCGCTGACGACGCAGACGCCGTGGAACAGACGCTCCGAGAGCGCCCAGAACTCCTGAACGAGCCGCTGATCCGGGACGAGGAGGCGTACGCGCCGCTTCACTGGGCGGCGGGGATAGCAACCGCGGGCAACCTCGACACAGTTAAGCGACTGCTCTCCTTGGGGGCGGACGGTCTCGACGGCGCCTTCGTCAGAGCGGTGTGGAACCGGGATCGCGATGTCGCCGCGTATCTACTCGAAGAGGGCGCAGACCCAAAGTGGGCCAACCGCCTCATCGCGCTCTGCGAAATGCTACGACCTGGCCCTCTGCGCCTCCTGCTGGAGCTAGGCGCCGACCCTGACCTTGCCGAGAACGACGACGGCAGCGGCTTCAGACCTCTCGATATGGTGCTCCGCACGTACATGTTGCAGAACCGGCAGGCGTGCTTCGATATCCTGGTCCAGGCAGGCGCAACATACGCCGCGGGTCCAGAACGCGATCTGCTGTGTGGCCGGATGGATCGCCTGGAGGCTCACGTGAAAGCCGACCCGACTACCGTACATCGCCACTTCACGGTGCAGGGAGGGCGAGAACACCTGGACGGATGGGTCGCGGGCGGAATGTGGGGAGGGGCATCACTACGGGGCGTGACACTCCTCCACATCTGCGCGGAGTTCGGCTTCGTGGAAGAGGCGAAGATGCTGCTCGAGCATGGCGCCGACGTGAACGCGAGGGCGACGCCCATCAACAGCATCGGGGACCAAACTCCGATCTACCACTGCGTCACATCCAATGATCCGGCGCATGCCCGGGCTTTCAGCGAATTCCTGTTGGACGAGGGCGCCGACCCCACTACACAGGCCCGGTTGCGGGTCCCGAACAAGGGAGAGACACCACCTGAACTCCTGCTACTCGACGTCACGCCCCTGGCGTACGCACGCCAGTTCCCACACTACCGACGCAACTGGGAAGGGCAAGAGTGGGCGAAGCCATGGCCGGAGGTCATAGAGCTGCTGGTCGCGCGCGCGGCTGCGGAGTAGCGGGCACCACGTCCGAGGCGTTCAGGCCGGCGCCAGCGTGGGTGGCCGCTGCATACTTTCCCGGACGCTTTCAGGTATCCCAAAGCGCCAGGGTCTCCTCCAACGACCTCAGACCCGGGGTCGTGCCGATAGCCGTGACGCATGCGGCTCCCGTGGCGCTTGCAAGGCGCCCACAGCGTTCGAGATCCCAGCGCATCGCCTGCCCGGCAAGGAAGCCGCCGACGTATGAGTCGCCCGCGCCCGTCGTGTCCACGGCGTCTACGGCCAACGCAGGGATGCGCAAGCTCGTGTCCGCGTTCTGGATGTAGCTGCCCTCTGCGCCCATCTTCAGCGCCACCGTGCCGACGCCGAGATCCAGCAGCGCCTGAGCTACGTCGCCGACGTCCTCTCGTCCGACCATCGCGCGCGCCTCGTCAACGCTGGGCAGAAAGAAGTCCACGTGCGGGAGCGCGTCGCCCATGGTGTCGAGCCATCGCCCGGACGAATCCCAGGTGGTGTCTAACGCCGTGATGATGCCGCGCGCCTGCGCCCATTCGAGTAGCTCAGCCGTTGGGGCGCCATCGAAACCGGGCATCAGGAACGTCCCGGCGACGTGCAGCACTTTCGTGCCCTCGATAAGGTCGCGACGCACGTCGGCCCCGGTGAGCCGGGCGTTGGCTCCGATGGTGTGGAAGAACGTCCGCTCGGTGTCGCTGCCGACCATCACGAACGTGAACGACGTGTTCGCGTCCGTGCGGATCATCCCCTCCGTGTCTACGCCCGCTTCCGTGAGCCGCTGCAAGACGAAGTCGCCGAAGGCATCCTGCCCGACCATACCCAGCGCGCGCGTGGGAACGCCCAGGCGTGAGAGCGCGATGGCGGTGTTGTTGGCGCAACCGCCGGTGTGCAACTCCAGTTGGTCGAACAGCACGAGCTTGCCGCGCTCCGGCATCTCGTCGACGGGCTTCGCGAGGGCGTCGGCGACGTATATCCCGACGCAGGCTACCGA
Source organism: uncultured bacterium (assembly GCA_964473525.1). Lineage (GTDB taxonomy): Bacteria > Poribacteria > WGA-4E. The sequence continues at coordinate 75,509 of CAYYPK010000018.1, read as the reverse complement.
TCCTACGTTCGACGTGTCTGCTGACATGTTGCGCTCACCGATTCTGTGTCCGGGCGGGGTCTGTGGACGCCGTTGTATCAAGCGGCGCGATGACGAGCAACACGCTGTCCGGCGACGGACGCTGCTGCGTTCCCAAACTCACGACGCCCGTCGCCCAACCAACGAACATGGGGCGGTCTCCCTGCGTCAGGGCGTCGAGCACGCCTTCGCGCGCCCAATACGAGAACGCCGCCTCCGGAATGGCCAACCGCGACCAGAAACGTTGACGTCGCACGATCTCCTCCAGCTCGTACGATGCGCGGCCTCCTGGCTCCAACGGCCCGACAGCCGCGCCCCGATTGCCGTGCACGATGACACCACCGCGGAACGCTAACTCGGTGTGGTTCGCGACGGCCCCGTCCTCGTCTTGCGACACGCGACCGTAGGACGGCAGAAACGCCTGCGCGTGCCAATACGTGCGGCGCGACGCGTGGGGATTCATGTCGCGAAGCTCCCCGCCCGTGGGGCCGCTGGCGCCGCCAAACGTGTGGCCGAACGCGGGCATCCATGTGGTCGTCCGGTTGCGGTCCTCTAGCGACAGGAAGTGGACATCGGCGGAGAACTCGGCGCGCAGATCACGCTCCTCCATCGCGGGAACGGACACGACGCCGTACCAGTACCCCGCGCCGATCTCGGGGAACATGCGCAGCACGCCCAACTCGCGCGGCGCGACGTACTGTGTTCGTGACCGCAGGACGATGGGCACGGCGCAGGCGCCCGCCACCGCGAGGGCGACGACGATCCACCCGAACCGCGGTCTGGCGAGCGTGTGCCACACTCCCAGGACGAGGACCACGCAAAGCCACAGTCCCGACGCGACCATGAGGCGGCGAGTTCGGATCGGCACACGCGGGCCGCTAGCCGATCCTGCTTCCAGGCGCGTCAACAGACGCTCGCGCCCCTTCGCCGTTGCCGGAGGCGCAACGACAGAACCAGGGGTTGCGGCGCGCAGCATGACGCGCCATAGCCTCGCCTCTGACTGCGGAGACAGCGCCCTCGGCGACACGGCCACGTAAATCACGCGGCCCAGACCGAGACGACGGGCGGTGACGACCTCGACCCCTCCGTCTTCCAGGATGACATCGGCGTCCGGGCGCCGCTCGCCTGTCAGCGCGCGTACGGGCTCGTCCCACAGGGTGATTTCACGCTGCGTCGTGGGATCCGTGGGCAGGACAGGTCCGACGAACGACTCACTCCAGCCCTGCCCGGACCACCCGTCCATGAGTCCGTCGTGCGCGCAGACGAGCAAGCCGCCGCGCGCGACCCACTGAAGCAGCGCCTCGCGCCGCGCTTCATCCAGCGAGAGAGCGCGAGGGTCGATGCCTGTCCAGACGAGTATGTCAACACCGCTCCAACCCAACCACGAGCGCGGTAGAGCGGACGGAGATGCCGTCTCCGCTCCAACGATGTCGCCCGTTCGTCCACTGCCGTCGGCCAGCCAGTCGGAGGCGGGACGGCGATCCACCGCCGACAACGTCCCGCGTCGCGACGTCACGGCAAGGAGGCCGATGTCGCGGTGGGCAACGGTCGGGGTAACCGTCAGCGGGTATTTGGCCTCGCTACCGGCGTTCGGCGTGAAGGCGATATCGACGTCGCTCGCGAGCGCGGGGACGTGCACGGCGCCTTCCCAGCGCAGCTCCCCCAGCGGCGGGACATCCACGGCGCGCGCTACACTCCCATGCGCCGCTCCTGCGGACAGGCTGCCGACGGCTCCCTGCCCGTCGGCGTGTAAGGTGACTGCAAAGCGTGCGACTCCCCCGGCGCGCAACAGGCCCACGACGCCGAGTGCGCCATCATCGAATGTGGCCCCGGCGCGGGCGACAGAGACGCTCCCCAGGAGCAGAGCGAGTATCGCCACGACCGCGCCGCCACACGTCGAGCAGCCACGGCCCCGCGCGTTGGCGAAGCGGCATGGAAGGATGCAACGGAGCGTCATCTTGGTCGCCGGTGTTCGGTGAATGGGCGCTGAGGATGTTACGACATTGCGTGGTCCAGCACGAACCGGGCCAGACGGCGTTGGGTCGCGTCCGGCGGGGCACGGCGCCGTGGGAGGACTCGGTACGCGTGCGATATGCGGGTAGACCCCATGTGGAATCTGCCAACGGCGCACGCGTGGGGGTATCCTAGAGAGTCGGTCGCCGCCTTTGACCGACGCCGATTCTCGGTGTTAGGATTTTGCGACTTTATCGACTCGCCTCACGGCCCACGCCCTGGCATTTCGTCGCGGAGAGCATCCCATGGAAAACGGCACGGTAGACACCTATATTGACGGCTGCGCGGAATTCGGCGCGCAGGTCGTGAATATCGGCGAACAGGTGTTCCTGTACAGGCGCCGCCAGGACGCGCACGACCCGAACCTCATCGCGGTCGTGAATGAAGTCAACGAGCCACTTGGGTTCGTGGACGCCGAGATCGCCGGTTCCATCGTGCTGCCCGCCCTGAAAGAGGGGGTGCGCTTCCAGTGCGTGATCAACGGGGAGATGGCGGAGGACCGCATCCCCATGCAGATCACGTCCATCGACCAGGCGGAAGTCAGCGCGATCCTCGCGCGGCGCGGCATCCGTCGCTCGTCGGCGGGTGGACTGCCGCCGCTCGCCGGGCTGTTCGACGCGGAGCCCGAAGTCGTCGAGGACGACGAGGACGAGGAAGCCGACGGCGCTGAGGGCGATGCCGCCGACGCCAGCGAAGACGGCGCAGAGGCAGGCGCCGAAGAGTAGTCCTGCTGTCCGCAGTTCACAACCAGTTGCATGTTCGATAGAGCCGCGCGTACGACGACCGTGTCGCACGCGCGGTCGCTGCGTACGGCGACGTCAGACGCTACGTCGTCACCGACTCTGGGTCGGTATGGCGGCGCCGTGTGGATCGACATCGGGTCGGCCGAGTGCGAGATCGAGCGTTTCTAGCGTGTCCGCGTCGATGTAGTGCTCCAGATGCGCGGCGGCGTCGTGGAGGTGGTCGCCGGGCAACCCGACCTCACGGCTCAGTAGCGTCTCCCACAGACGGTGCGCGCGCAGCACACGCGTAGCTTGTTCACGACCCATGTCTGTCAAGGTCACACGCCCTTCGTCCATGGTGACCCATTCACGCCGGCGAAGACGTCTCGCGGCCCGGCTCACGCCTCGCGAAGAGGCCCGCAGAGACACCGACAGCGCGGCTGCGCTGAACGCCGCGTCTCCCGCCTCTTCCGACCGGATGAGCGCGCCCAGGACGTTTTCCTCCGCCATGCGTCGAGTCAGCGCCACGCGGCGCGCCAACCGCGCGACCAATCCGTGCCTCGGAGAACAGACGAACGCGACGAGGAACAGTCCCGTGCCTACAACGACCATTGCGCCAGCGGTCGAGCACTCCAGCCACACGCTCAGATGCCACCCGCCCAGCGCGCTCAAGATGCCGTGCGCGGACGAGATCATCAACATGCGGGAGAGGCGGTCGGTCAGCATGTACGCAGTGGCAGCGGGCGCAATGAGCATCGATACGACGAGGATCGCGCCGACGGACTCGAAGGCGCTCACTACTGTCAGTGAGAGCATGGTCATCATGGCGTAGTGGATCAGCATCGCGCTGAACCCGATGGACGTCGCCAGCGCCGCATCGAAGGAGGCAACCAGCAGAGGGCGGTAGAACAGGACGATCCCCGCGACGATGAGCGCGCACACGAACGCCATGATCATCACGGACTCCGGGCCCAGCGTCATGCCGAACAGCACGGCGCGGTCTTCCAGCGGGACAAACGCGATCTCGCCGTAGAGCACACACTCCTGGTCCAGATCCACCTTGTCCGCAAGCAACGCGATGAGGATGACGCCCACGGCAAACAGCGTTGGGAACACGACCCCCATGGACGCGTCCTGCTTGATGCGGCTGTTCTTGTACACGGTCTCGATAAGCACCGCCGTCAGCACGCCGAATATGGCGGCGCCTACGAACATGGGGAGCGACGCCCGCGAACCCGACAGCAGGAATGCCAGCGCGATGCCTGGAAGCACGGCGTGGCTTATGGCGTCACCAATGAGCGACATACCGCGCAGCACGAGGTAGCACCCGATGAGCCCACACGACACCGCCACCAGCGCGCCCATGAGCACGATCCACACGGATGTCGCCGCCCCGGCGGCCCACGGCTCGATGACAACGCGGTGCCACTCGAACGGCGGGAACAGCCCGCTCATGCGCTTGTCTCCCGCGTGCGACCTGCTCCGACGCCCGGGATGCGACTACCGTGGGGGTCGGTGTCGGGGTAGTCGAGTTGCTCCTCCAACCGTCGCACGATGTCCTCACCGAGGACGTGCTCGATTTCCTCGGCGTCTTCGTGCACGTGGTCCGACGCGATCTGCGCCTCGGTCGTCAGGTACAGCTCCCACAGCCGGTGGTTGCGGACGACGCGTTCCGCACGCTCCTGCCCCGCAGCCGTCAGGCACACGCGAGGGCCTTCGAGCAGGACGAATCCCCGCTTCTGCGCAGGCGATAAGTGACGTCGGACGACATCGGTGGGCTCGCTTCTGCCCTCGGCGATGGCGTCGAGGGTCGTCACGTCGCCTTCGTGCCGCTCCATCGCGTGATAGATGCTCTTGAGGATGTTCTCGATGCCCACGCGGCGGCGTTTTCGCACCGTGCGCACGAACCGGGTGAGCACTCCGTAGCGTGGCGAGAACACGTACGCGGTAGTGAAGAGCGTCGCGCCAGCGACGACCATGAACGGCCCCGTGGGCAGGCTCGGCCCGAGGAAGCTGATGAACGCGCCCAGCACGCCCGAAAGCACGCCGAAGAGCGCCGAGAGAGCCAACATCAGCGGCAGACGATCGGTCAGTAGATAGGCAGCAGCCGCAGGGATGATGAGCATCGCCGACACCAGCACGACGCCGACCGCCTGAATCGAGATGACCGTCGCCACCGTCAAGAGCGCCATGAGGAGGTAGTGGAAGAACCGGACGGGGATTCCCATGGATCGCGCGAACGGCTCGTCGAAGCTGGTCACGGCAAACTGCTTGTAGAAGAGCAGGACGAGCGCGACGGAGAGCGCCGTCATCACGCTCATCCACCTGATGTCGTCAGCTCCCATGGCGGCAGCCTGCCCGAAGAGGAACTTGTCCAGGCCGCTCTGGTTGCCGAATGGGAGTTTCTGTATCCGCGTGAGGAGGACGATTCCCAACCCGAAGAACCCCGATAGGACAATGCCCATCGCAGCGTCTTGCTTGATGCGGGAGTGCCTCACGATGACGCTCATGAGGGCGGAGGATGCCACGCCCGCCGTCAGCGCCCCCGCGAAGATGGGGCCGGGAGCCTTCGTGCCGGTGATGAGGAAGCCGATGGCGACCCCAGGCAGCACCGAGTGACCTAGCACGTCGCCCATCAACGATAGGCGTCGTAGCACGATGAACGCGCCAAGCAGGCCGCAGGAAAGTCCCAGGAGCACGGCGCCACTCAGCCCGAGGCGCACCGCCGGGTCGGTGAGGCGTATGAAGCGCAACGCCTGCTCGGCGAGCCCGCCACCCATGTCGAGGTCGCCGATTTTGGCGGCACGCGCCGAGGTCGCCACGCACGCAAGAAGGACGACTGCGTAGGCGTGTATGCGCCGACCATCGCCAGGCGTTATCGAAGCGCGTAGACGTCCTCCCCTCGCAGGGGAGGATTGAGGTGGGGTCCGTGCGTGCAGAGCCGGGCGGGAGCGTCTCAACGCCCCTGCTGACGGCCCGCTAGTGACCACATCCGCAGCCCGGCGCGCCCGCTCGCGTGACCGTGCCACCCGACCCCATCCTAACCTTCCCCTGCCAGGGGAAGGGACTGTCGGAGGCCGGCGCGGCTGTTTGTTGCCGGAAGCCTCGCCGCGGCAAGAGGGCGTACCGCCAGGCGGCATCATCTCTCGGCTCTCCACACGGCGTCGGCAGCGTCGGACAGGATCGTCAGGCGCCCTCCGTAGGTCTTCTGGAGCAACTCCGGCGTAAATACTTCCTCGGTGGGTCCGAAGGCGACGACGCGCATGTTCAGGAGGAGTAGGTAGTCGAAGTAGTGACGCGCCGACTCCAGGTCGTGGTTCACGACGAGGACCGTCTTGCCCTGCGCGCGGAGCGCCTGCAACAGCGTGACGATCGCCTTCTCCGTCGCGGCATCGACGCCGACGAACGGCTCGTCCATCAGATATACCTCGCTGTCCTGCGCGAGCGCGCGGGCGAGGAACACGCGCTGCTGCTGGCCGCCAGACAGGTTGGATATCTGTCGCTTTGCGAACGGCCGCATCCCTACCTTGTCCAGCGCGTCGAGCGCTGCGGCGCGATCCTCGGAGCGGACCCGCCCGAACCAGCCTAGACGCCCATACCGCCCCATCAGCACGACATCCATGACAGTGACGGGAAAGTCCCAGTCCACGGACTCCCGCTGCGGCACGTACGCGACCTGCTGGCGCGCCTCGTCGATGGGCTTACCGAACACCTTGATCCAGCCAGACGCCAGCGGGAGCAGGCCCATAACGGCCTTGATCAGAGTGCTCTTGCCGGCGCCGTTGGGGCCGATGATGCCGATGAGCTTCCCCGTGGGCACGGCGATATCGACATTCCACAGCACGGGCTTCTTGTGATAGCTGACGGTGAGGTCGTGCACCTCTATCGCGGGCATCGCGGGGACGTCCGTCTCCGTAGCATCAATGCTCATTGGGGCTTGCCTCGGAATCGCCTGACAGCGCGCCGACAACGGTCTCCATGTTGTGTCGGACCATGCCGGCGTAGGTATCGTGCCCCGTGCCAGCGGATCCCATTGCATCGCTGTATAGTTCGCCGCCGATCCCCACGCCCGAGTCTTGGGCAACACGCTCGATGGCAGCCTTAGGCACGCTGGACTCCACAAAGATGGCGGGCACCTGCCGCTGCTTGATGAAGTCGACCATGCTTGCGATGTCCGCGAGTCCAGCTTCCGTCACGGTCGAAATGCCTTGTAGCCCGACGACCTCGAAGCCGTACGCCCTGCCGAAGTAGCTGAACGCGTCATGGCTCGTGATGACGACACGGCGCGCTTCTGGAACCGTTGCCGCCTGCGTTTCGCACCACGCGTGCAGCGCTTGCAGTTCGCCCGCGTGCGAGTTCGCGTTCTTCTGGAACTCCGCAGCGTGGTCGGGAGCGTAGTTTGCCAGCGCGGCGCGCACGACCTCAATGCCCTCCGCCCAGAGATCCACCTCGAACCATACGTGTGGATCCCAGTGGCCGGCGAGGGCCGGAGGCTCCAGTAGCCTCTCTCTGTCCAGCTCTTCCGTGACAGCGATGACGAACGGGTTGCTCCGCGCCATCTTCACGAACAGTTCCGCCATCTTACCTTCGAGCAGCAACCCGTTATAGAAGATCATGTCCGCGCCTTGCAGGGACGCGATGTCGCCGGCCGTCGCCTGATACAGGTGCGGATCGACGCCCGGCCCCATAAGCGTCGTCACGTCGACGCGCGCCCCGCCGACGTTGGTTACGAGATCGCCGACCATGCCCGTGGTCGCGGTGACCTTGATGACTCCGCCATCGTACGCGGAGCCCTTGGCGGCGCCCTGCGCGCTCCCGCCATCCGACCCACCGCACGCCGCAAACGCAAGCGCGATGGCGACCGCGCAGAACCCAGCCATCCCGAATCTACCCATACCGCCTTCGACTCCCCATGAACGCCCACGCACGAAGTTTAGCCATGCCTAAATATCCTAGACAGTCGGCTGCGGGCTGTCAAGTGCATCACGGGCCATCCAGTGGACACGCCTGCACAGCTCCTGTGCGCACGTATCCGACGGAGTTCCAACAGCCCGGTCTGCGTAAGCGAAACAGTAGTCGCCCGTGATGGTATGTCTCTTGCTAGGTTCTGGGCGTACGAGCGAGAGGAGATCCCACATGGGTGAATGGACGCGGTCACGCCATGCGTACGTAGCATGCCAGCTTCTGAGCATTGCCCTGTCGTGTCTGTTGGCCGGCGCCCTTCACGCGGCGGAGTCTGGCGCTATACGCACGGGAACCATCGGCGCGGGCCGCTTGCGCGACCTGTTCATCCTGCCGGACGGGCAGGTGCTTCGCGTGCTCCAACATCACGTCGAGCTCACCGACCTGGATATGGTGAACGTGACGGCGCGCTTCGCCCATCGTGGCGAGGGCATGGGCGCCGTGACGCTCAGCGCGGATCGCGCTTCGTTCGCGATCATCAGCAGGACGACAGGCGTCGAAAGGTGGGACATCGCGTCGCGTTCCCGGACATCGCACTGGATTCCTGGAGAGCGACTCCGGTCGGCCGCGCTGAGCCCAGACCTGTCGAGGATGGCCGTCTATGACGTGAACGCCATCGTGTTGCTAGATTCCAGGGACGGGACGGAACTCGCTCGATTGGACTGGCCCGCCGACAACGAACGTGTGCAGTTCGCCTTCAGCCACGACAACGCAAGACTGTTCGCCAGCCCCGTCAGAAGCCTCGAAGCCGACGGCGAGCCCGGGATGTGGGAGAGGCGCGCCGAGTTGTGGAACCTGGACAGCCTTCAGCTCGCGCACACGCTCGAGGCAGTGAGAACAGCCCTCAGGCCCGGGCCACACTGGTATCCGGTGTTCAGCCGGGACGGAAGGTGGGTGTTTGCTACGGATGGAGCGGTCGTCAGACAGTGGGATGTCGTCACGGGCGAGCGCTACCGCCTGTGGAATGGCGGACATGGCGAGTTAGTGATGGGGCCCGGTGACGTGGCTCTATACCGCGCGGCGTCACCATACCCGGTGTCGGGGTGGTCGCCCGTGGCCTCGATCGCCTCCTGGCACGCCATCAGCGGAACGCGGGCACCAGCCGTTGGATACGACACCGCGCCTATGGAGAGCTTCTCGCTTAGCCCTGATGAGAAATTGGCGCTGATGCGATACCGGGGCGGCTCGACTGCACTATGGGACATGCGTTCTGGGGAACGACTTGGCTTCGACAGCCGCTATGTGACCCCAGGATGGGGGACACTGGCAGACGACGGCCGCTACTTTGTCTCCGTAGATACCGGCTACACATCCTGGGAACTCCCCTCTGGAGACGTGCGCAGTATCGAGTTCCCCGCCGACGCGCCCGCGGTCGACTTCGCGCCCGGCCCGGGATCACTCGTGGCGATAGACGCCTTCGACTGGATCGAAATTCGTGACGTGCGAACTGCCGAGATCATCCGTCGCGTCGAGACCATCACCGACTTCTCGCCGGTTCGATTCACGAATGACGGAGCCAGCTTCGCGACGGTTCGGTCTGACGAGATCATCATTCACAGCCTGCTGGAACGGGTACCGGGCCTCGCCGTCGCGCTTCCTGAACGGACCCGAGGACATGACGTTACTGAGATGGCGTTCAGCGAGGACGACCGGTACCTCGCCGTGGGGACCGACGAGGGGTGGATCCATGTCTGGGCGCGCGCGGACGACGGCTACGCGCTGCACAACTCGCACCGGCAACCGCCCCGTACCGTCCACGGCCTCGAGTTCACCCGTGACCGCCAGGCGCCCGCGCTACTCGTGGTGAGCCTTCCGAACATCAGCGCCTGGCGGATCGACGAGAACCCCTGGCGGACCAACGAGCGGACCTCTAACCGTCTGTGGACCGTGGCTGGGTCCACGCCCATCGCTCTCGTCGACGCGGGCGGCACGCCTGGCAAGTTCCTGCTCGCCAACTGCGACGCTGGCATGCGGATCATCGACGTGCAGCGTGGTCAAGTCGTCGCGGACGGCGTCACGCCGAAGCTCATAGCCGCGAACTCGGACGGCTCCGTCGTCGTCACGTCGGAGGACTACGACACCGCCGTGTGGGACATTCGGCCCGTGCTGGAGCGGCACGCCGTCTCGGTCGAGGCTCGCGGCCGCCGTCTCGGCAAGTGGGGAGCCATCAGGCGTACGGCGCTGCTACCCAACTACCCGAATCCCTTCAACCCTGAGACGTGGATCCCCTTCACGCTGGCGAGTTCAGCTACCGTGCGCGTGGACATCTACGATGTAACAGGGCGCCATGTCCGCGCCTTCGATCTCGGAGCGTTGCCGGCAGGCGACTACTCGTCCTCCGACCGCGCCGCGCATTGGGACGGCGCCAACGACGCGGGCGAGCCGGTCGCCAGCGGGGCGTACACCTACCGTTTCCGCGCCGGAGAGTATTCCTCCGTAGGTCGCATGGTGGTCGCCAAGTAGCCAAACCGTGCGGCGCGTTCCCACGCTTGACGCAAGGCGAGGAGGTCACTACTGGTATCATGTGATCGTGGCGGAATCGGCGCGACACGACGCGGGGCGATACCGAGTGGACATCCTTGAGACGAAGGACGCCGTAGACGAATGGCGCGGCAGGCAGGGCGTCGCTTCGATAGGCCTCGTGCCGACCATGGGGTTCCTGCACGAAGGACACCTATCCCTCGTACGCCGCGCCCGCGCCGAGACTGACCGTGTGGTCGTCAGCATCTTCGTGAACCCTACGCAGTTCGGCCCCAACGAGGACTTCGCCGAGTATCCGCGCGATACTGAGCGCGACCGCGCGTTGCTAGCCGCCGAGGGTGTTGACGCTGTGTTCATGCCGTCCGTAGGGGAGATGTACCCGGACGGCTTCGCGACGACCGTAACGGTCAGCGGTCCGGTCACCGAGGGGCTCTGCGGCTCGTCGCGACCTACGCATTTCGCGGGCGTGACAACCGTGGTCGCGCGCCTGTTCGGCATCGCGCAGCCGAACAGAGCTTACTTCGGCCAGAAGGACGCCCAGCAGCTAGCGGTCATCCGACGCATGACGACGGACATGGCGCTGCCCGTCGAGGTAGTCGGCTGCCCCATCGTGCGGGAGTCCGACGGAATCGCGATGAGCAGTCGCAACGTGTATCTCTCTGACGAAGAACGCGCGCAGGCGCTGGTCCTCCGTCGGTCCATCGCCCTGGCGGAACGACGCATCGCGGAAGGCGCGCGGCACGTCGCCGCCCTCCGCGACGAGATCCTCCAGACGTTCGCGGATCGCCCGCTTGTCCACACGGACTACGTCGAGTTCGTCAACGGCGAGACGCTGGAACCGGTCGGAACCCTCGCCGGGCCGGTCCTGCTGGCGCTCGCCGCCTTCGTCGGCAAGACGCGCCTCATCGACAACGCGACGTTCCACGTGGACGCCTAGCGGTGCCTGGATACGACGATCACGTGCGCGCGGGAGTTCGGTTCTACGGCGCCTTCGTGCTCGCCGCCGTCGTGTTGTGGCTGGTACGCGAGCGACTCCCGTTCGACCCCACGGCTTACGCCCTCCCCATCTCGGCGGAATACTGGCGGACGGGACTGTCGGTCACTCTCTGCTTCGTCCTCGCGCTTATCGGCGCGACGTTCCCCGACACGGACATCAAGAGCCGACCGCAGTTGCTTTTCTACCGCACGCTGTTCGTGGTCGACGCCACGCTCATCGGCCTCTACTACGTCCGCGACGCGGTGATATACCTGCAAGCCGCTGCCTTGCTCGGATTGGGAGCCATGGGCCCGCTGCTGGGCAAGCATCGAGGATGGACGCACTCGCGACTCGCGATGGTCCTCGTGCCGGCGCCACTCGTCCTCGTGCCGATGCTCGTGGAGAATGCCGTGGTGTGGCCAGGTCTCCCCTACTACATCGCCGCCACGCTGGGCTACGCAAGCCACCTCTACATGGACGGCATCCTCTTCCGGCGATGACCGCTGTACCCGGTTGTAATCGCGTATCCCTGTGATATGCTCCACGCACTCTGAACGCGCGCTCTGGATGGGTCGGGATCGAGTCGGGGAGTCGACGCGCCGTGCATCACGACGCTCCACATATTCGCGGGCGGCGCCGCAGCTCTGTCGCGCGCGTGGGCAGACTGCTCATGGCAGCCCTCGTCGTGGCGCTAGCGTCCTCGGCGCACGCGTTGACAGCCCCCTCCGACCTCCACGTAGCCGACGTGCCAGACGACGACGCGGGCAAGGGCCTCGACGTCAGCTGGTCCTACACACCGGCCCCCGGCGACCCCGGTCTCCTCGGCATCCATGTCCTCCGTCGCGCCAGCGATGCAGCGCAATTCGAAGTCATCACGTCGGCCTTGCTGGCTGCGGACACAACGACCTACCGTGACGCATCGGCGGCGCCCCTGGCGCGTGACGATACAGCCCTGCGCGAGGAAGCAATCAGCTACTCCTACCTGGTTCGCGCTGTGTACGACGAGGCCGGCGACCAGACGGCGGACTCGCCTGAGAGCGCTCCGGCGACAGCTCGTGGGAACGTCTACCACGTACGCAAGACCTGGCTGCTCCTGTGGATCGCTGCGTTCGGCGCGGCGATCGTCGTGCTGACGCGCAGAGCCCGGGCGGGACACGTCCCGAAGATACGCCGCATCGCCGGCCTGGAAGCCGTGGACGAAGCGATAGGCCGCGCCACGGAGATGGGCCGCCCAATTCTGTACGTCCCGGGCATTGGGGACGTCAGCGCAGTGGCCACGATCGCGTCCATCAACATCTATAGCCACGTCGCCAAGCGGTCAGGCGACTACGGCACGCGGCTCATGACGCCATGCCTGGACCCCATTCTGATGCAGGTAATGCAGAGCGTAGCCGAGCAGGCGTACCTCGACATCGGTCGGCCGGACAGCTACAACGACGACGATGTCTTCTTCGTGGCGCAGAGCCAGTTCGCTTACGCGGCAGCCGTGGACGGCATCATGCTGCGGGAACGGCCAGCGGCGACCTTCCTGCAGGGCGTCTTCTACGCGGAATCGCTTATCCTCGCGGAGACGGGCAACAGCATTGGGGCGATCCAGATAGCCGGCACGGACAAGGACGCTCAGTTGCCGTTCTTCATCGCCGCCTGCGACTACACGCTCATCGGCGAGGAGATGTTCGCCGCCAGCGCGTACCTCTCGGGCGAGGGTCACCTGCTCAGCACGATCCGCGCTCAGGATATCGGGAAAGCCGTCCTCATGGCGGGTATGCTACTCGGCGCGCTGCTTCAGGTGTTCGGTGTCGACTGGATAGCGCTCTTCTTCGAGCCGGTGCAGTGATGGGCGCGGTTATCTGATGCGGACACAGCTTCCAGTCGCCATCTGCTTCACCATGGGCATCCTGATGCTCGGGCAGTTCTTTGTCCCGCATGCGGCATCGCAGGAGCTCTTCCGACGAACTCAGGATTGGGTGCTCGTTATCGGCGTGTTCGCGCTTGTGCTCGGGCTTGGCAGCCTGATCCGTCTGCACTGGGAGCGTGTCCGGCGGCGATCCGACCAGTGGCAGTATAGCGTGGTCGTGCTGGCGGGGCTCGTGGGGATGGCTACCGTCGGGATCGTCCAGGGCAACTTACAGCCGGCGCGTAAGCTGACATCCACCTCCGAGCAGACGCACGACGAAGGCACGTACACGGTCATGGATACGACCATCACGTTGCGTTCGCCTACCCTCGGGGGTCGCACGCTCCTGCGCGGCGATCGTGTACAGATTGCGCTCTCCGACGGCTCAATCGTCAGCGGCAAGATCAGCGAGGACGTCGCCGACGCCGACGATGGTGACGACGGCGACAAGGGCGTCACGGCGAGAGTCACGAGCTGGAAGGGCGGCGCCCCACCCAACGCGGGGGCGGGCTTCACAATAGTGCGGCCTGGAGCGGATCTGTTCTTCTGGCTCTTCAGCTACGTGTTACGACCGCTCGACGCCACGATGTTCTCGCTGCTGGCGTTCTTCATCGCCTCCGCGGCGTTCCGCGCGTTCCGCGCCCGCAACGCGGAAGCTACGCTCATGCTTGTCGCCGCGTGCCTCGTCATGCTGGGTCTTACTCCGCCGTTCGTGGAGTTGTGGAACACGTCCGTGCCGGCATTGCCCGGCTTCCCGACGGCCGTGAAGGATTGGATTCTCGATACCCCGAACATGGCGTCGCGGCGGGCGATTCTGCTCGGAGTGGGTTTGGGGGCCATAGCGCAGTCGTTCCGCATCATCCTCGGGCTCGAGCGAACGTATCTCGGGGGTACCGACTGATGTGGAAGTTCCTCGAGACGATCGATAGGCGGTGGGTGTTTGTCCTCGTGGCGGTGGCGGTCATCGTACCGACGGTGCTGCCCTTCAAAGTCCCCATGCCAATATCGAGCGCCACGCAATCCGCATATGAGGCCATTGACGCCCTCGAGGAGGGCGACTTCGTCATTCTGTCCCTCGGCTACGGGCCGTCGTCCCTCGCGGAGCTACAACCGCAGGCGAACGCGATCTTGCGGCATTGCTTCCGCCGCAAGGTCCGGGTGCTGATGATGTCTCTATGGCCGGACGCCCCGCCGCTCGGTGCCACGGCCGTCAGGGAGGTCATCGGGAGCGACGAGTTCACGGACGCGGCTACGGGCGCGAGCCGACTGTTCGAGGGCGTGGACTTCGCGGACGTGGGCTACCGATCGGGCGCCACGAACGTCATCCTGCGGATGTCTACGGACATACCCGGCTTCTTCGACACGGACGCGCGCGGCGAGCCGCTCGCCTCGCTCCCTGTCATGCAGGGCGTTCGAGGGTTCGACGATGTGGGCCTCGTCATCGACCTTGCCGCTGGCGACAGCGCCGACTGGTGGATCATCTACGGCAACGGAAGATTCGGAGTCGATGTTGTCGTGGGTGTGACCGGGGTGATCGTCTCGCAGATGTACCCGTTCCTGAATTCCGGTCAGTTGCTGGGGCTGATCGGCGGAGGCGTTGGCGCCGCGGAGTACGAGGCGCTCGTAGACGCGCCTGGAGCGGGCATGAAGCGCGTCAGCACGCTCTCCATCGTACACACGCTCGTGATTGCGCTCGTCGTGCTGGGCAACGTGATCTACCTGCGTCAGCGACGTTCCGGGGGATCGGCGGCATGACGTTCACGCAGGAAATCGGAGTCTGGATCGCCGCCGCCCTGACGCTGTGCCTTTACAGCTTCCTGTACAGAGACAACCCGTTCTACAAGTTCGCCGAACACCTGTTCGTCGGAGTAGCGCAGGGGTACGCCACGGCGCGGACATACTTCGATGCCTTTCTCCCTTACGTGTGGACGCCGCTCACGAAGGCCGTCGGAGCCGGTGACGCTCCCGCTCAGCCGCTTGAGTTCGTCATCGTCATCCCGATTGGGCTGGGACTTCTGTTCTTCGCCCGGTTCACGAAGAGTCACGGCTGGCTGACCCGCCTGCCGATGGCGTTCTTGATCGGCACGTTCGCCGGAATCAGCATCCCGGCGACCTTGAACGCGCAGATATTCAGTCAGATGAACGCCACAATCACGGGGTTCGACGGGCTGGAGGGCTTTGGGTCCGTCCTGAAGATCATGCTCATACTGGTGGGCGTGTTCACGGCGCTGACGTACTTCTTCTTTTCGGTCGAGCACCGTGGAACGGTCGGCTGGTTCTCGCGCGTCGGCATCTGGTTCCTGATGATCGGATTCGGGTCCGCGTTTGGCAACACGGTGATGAATCGCGTCATGCTGCTTATCCAACGCGCGGAGTTCCTCATCCACGACTGGATGGGGCCGTACGTGTTCGGCCGCATCGCCGGTCTGTTCAGTTGACGCTCTCCGAGCACGGGGCGAACATGCGCCCGAGCGCGCCGCGAACATGCGCCCGAGCGCGCCGCGGCCGGCGGCTTATCTTGGCTATGCGTGGGGATCGGGAGTATAAATGTGTCGTGGCGGGCGACGCCTTCGAGGCGGCGGTTTACCGAAAGTCGCGGCCGTGCAGGACGATTGAGCTTACTGGCCTGCCCCATCCCAGACACATCGGCGAAAGGCGCGTGAATGGCAGAGCGCGAAGGCGCTTGGGACGAGGATTGGCGCGACGTGTTCCGCGGGGGAGTCTCCAACGCGGAGCAGCTTGCGGCCCATTTCGAGGGCGTAGACATTGAGGAAGCGCGCCGGATAACGAAAGAGTTTCCGGTACGCATCAACAAGTACTACCTCAGCTTGATTGAGGAACCCGGCGATCCGATATGGCGGCAGGTCGTGCCCTCGGGTGAGGAACTAACCGACACGTTTGGTTGTGAAGATCCGCTCGGGGAAGAGGGCGACAGCCCCATCATCAACCTGACGCACAGGTATCCCGACCGCGTTCTGTTCTATATCAACCACCAGTGTCCCATCTACTGTCGCTTCTGCACCCGAAAGCGCAAGGTAGGCGATCCCCACTCCCTCCCCAAAGAGGAGGTGATGAAGGCGATCGACTACATCCGTGAGCACCCGGAGGTGCGCGACATCGTCGTCTCCGGCGGGGACGCGCTCATGCTCTCGGAGTCTCGCATCGAGTGGGTGCTTCAGCAGCTTCGGGAGATTCCGCACCTGGAGATCATCCGCATTGCTACCCGCGTTCCGTGCGCCCTACCTCAACGCGTGACGCCGGAACTGTGCGACATGCTCCGCAAGTACCATCCCCTGTACATCAACACGCACTTCAACCATCCGCGCGAGGTCACGCCGGAGACGGCGAAGGCGTGCGGCATGCTCGCCGACGCGGGCATACCCATGGGCTGCCAAACGGTGCTACTGAAGGGCGTCAACGACGACGCCGAAGTGATGAAGGAGCTCATGCAGAAGCTCCTGAGCATCCGTGTGAAGCCGTACTACATCTATCAGGCCGATCTCGTCTTCGGCACGGAGCACTTCCGCACGTCGGTCGAGAAGGGCTTGGAGATCATCCGCGCCTTGCGCGGCCACACGTCTGGAATGGCCGTGCCGCATTATGTCATTGACGCGCCGGGCGGCGGTGGTAAAATAGCGTTGGTGCCGGAGTCCGTCGTCGAGTGGAACGACGACGAGATCGTCCTCCGCAACTACGAGGGGAACGTCTATCGGTACCCGAACATTCCACACGACGATGCGACACCTTCACGGCGGTTGTCGGCAGACGACGGGTTCACACCGTTCGACCCTGATTGACGGGCCACGTCGATGACCGCTCGCGACAAGGACGGCGCATCCCCCAGTGACCGCATCCTGCTCCGTGGTATCCGCTTCTTCGGAAACCACGGCGCCACGCGCGAGGAACAAGATGTTGGTCAGTGGTACTCGGTTGATCTGGACCTGTTCCTGGACCTCGGACGCGCCGGCAGAACGGACGATCTACTGAGCACCGTCGACTATGGCGAGGTGTGCCGAACGGTCATGGAATTGGGGTCGTCCGAGCGATTTCGTCTGATTGAGGCACTCGCGGAAGAGATTTCCAAACGCGTATTGAACAAGTTCGCCGTGGAGAGCGTTCTGATACGAGTTACCAAGAGCACGCCTGCTGGTCTGAGTGCGTCGCTCTCCGGTTTAGGAACGCTAGCGTATTCCGCCGTCGAGGTACACCGCTCACGGGACGTGTCGTGACCGTGAGTCCTTCCGGCGTAGCATAAACGGGCAACCGTGGTGTGACCGCGACAGTCAGGGTCGCGCGACGAGGAGTCAGAGCGGTATGGATGGTCAGACAGGGCTGCTGCTGGTATCGGCGAGCGAAGCGAACGCGAACATGTTCTACGCTACCCGATTCGGCACTTCCAGCACCTTCATATATCTTGAGACAGCTGAAGAGCGCCTGATCGTCATCGGCAACTTGGAAATCGAGAGGGCGCGAGAGGCCGCGAACGTAGATCGCGTGCTACCCCTTGTCCAGTACTGGAAGATGGCGCAGGAGAAGCACCAGAAGCCACCGGGAACCGAAGAGGTGGTCGATGTTCTCATGCGGGATCTCGGTCTCAACCGCGTCATCGTCCCGCCCGACTTCAGCATTAAGTTCGCCGACGGCATCCGAAACTACGGCCACACGGTAGAAGTGAAGCTCGAGCCGTTCTTCGAGCGCCGGCTGGCGAAGGACGAAGCCGAGGTCTCCTCCGTCCGTGAAACAGTGCACCGCACGGAAACGGCAATTGCGCAGGCTATCGACACAATACGCACGGCGCACATCTCCGCGACGGGAATACTCGAACTCGACGGCGAGCCGTTGACGTCCGACCGCGTGCGCCGCTCGATGCACCAGTACCTTATCGAACACGACTGCGTGGCCTCGCACAGTGTCGTCTCCTGCGGCGCGCAGACGGCGCTGCCCCACGAAGAGGGGCACGGTCCCCTCTACGCAAATCAGCCGATCATCATTGACTGCAACCCACGTAGCGCGGCAAACGGGTACTACGCGGACATCACGCGCACCGTCGTGCGCGGCACTGCCCCGACGGCGCTGCAAAGGCAGTATGAAGCGGTTCTGGACGCACAGACGTTCGCGCACGAGATGCTGAAGCCCGGCGCCAACGGCAAGGAAATCCACGCCTCCGTGACGGAATTTCTCGGCGCGCGCGGCTATAAGACGCACCAGGTCGATGGGAAGCCGCAGGGCTTCTTCCACGCGACTGGACACGGATTTGGTGTAGAGGCGCACGAGCGCCCACACTTCGCGTTGAAGGACGAATACGCCGAGGCGGGCAATATCGTCGCGGTGGAGCCGGCGCTCTACTACTCCGACACGGGTGGCATCAGAATCGAAGACGACTACCTGGTGACCGATGGCGAAGCAGAACAGCTCACCACGATCGAGAAGACCCTCGAGGTCTAGTTGCGCTTCCACCCGGCGCTAGTCGACGCGCCAACCTGATACAAGCCGTCGCCCGTTCCTAAGGGCATGCCAATGCGCGGCACGGTCGTGTTTGACGGCTCCTGCTCCTTCTGCCAGGCGCAAATCCAGCGCTTTCGACGACTGACGGTACCCGGCGAGTTTGAGTTCTTCCCCAGGCAGACGCCCAATCTCGAGGCGCGCTTTCCCGCCCTAGCATCCGACGAGTTCGCGACCGGCATGCGCTTCGTCGCCTTGGACGGGTCAGTCTCCGTCGGCGCGGACGCTGTCTACCAGATAGCGCGCGGCATGCGCGGCGTTCGGCGTGTCGCCTGGGCGTACCGTATCCCTGGCGTGCGGCTCGTGGCTGGGGTCGTGTACGGGTGGGTCGCGCGGAACCGGCGCCGACTGAGCACGCGTCGCCAGACGGACTCCGGGTAACTGAGGCATGGCCGCTACGCGCAGTTTGAGTGGCGTCCGCGTCCATGTGCCCCGGTCTCGCCAACGTGTGGAACGCCACGGGCCGGTGGTGTGAAGCGTCTGCTTGCCGGGATTCCAGGCGCCCAGCCTGCTGGGTTCGACAGCGCGCCGCCAGACCAGCACCGCGTTACGGGCAGATAATCTCCCCAAGGTGCCGAGTCAGCTTCATGTTCTCGGAGTAGTCGACCGGGGCAACGATAACGGTGGGCCGCGAGGTCTCCGCAAATGCGGTCGCCAGGGCGTCGGTGAAGCCCGTGACGCCATCGACGCGTATCGCCTGGCAGCCAAACGCCTCGGCGAGACGAATCATGTCGGGATTCAGGAGGTCGACATGGGACGCTTGTCCGAAGGCCTCCTCCTGCTTCCACTCAATCAGGCCGTACTTGTGGTCCTCCCAGACGAGCACGGTGATCGGCGTCCCGTAACGAACGGCAGTGATGAGATCCTGGACGTTCATCAGGAATCCACCGTCGCCACAGAGCGCAACGACGTTACGCTCTGGATGAAGCCGCTTGGCGGCCACGGCGCCCGGGAGGGCAAAGCCCATGGAGCAGAATCCGTTCGTGATGAAGCAGGTCCGAGGCTCGTACGTGGGGTAGTGCCGGGCGACCCACATCTTGTGCGCCCCAACGTCGCTAATCAGGATGTCGTCGTCCCGCATCGCCGACCTCAGGTCGCTCATCATCCGCTGTGGCTTCATAGGGAAGGCGTCGTCTTCGTCGTGCTCCTGGAGCTCCGCGGTCATCCGCGTGCGCAACGCCTCTAGCCTACCAGGCGTCTTCGTGTGCGAGTCGGACAACCCCGCATTGATGGATTCCAGCGCGATGCGGATGTCGCCGACGATCTCAACGTCCGGGTTGTACCGCTGATCGACCTCGGCAGGCAGCGTGTCGATGTGCACGATACGGGTTGCGCGGCCGATGTTCCACCGGTCGGGATGCCATTCGACCATGTCGTACCCGACGCACAGCACCAGGTCGGCATCCTCGAATGCAGACACGACGATGTCCCGGGCCCCGAGCCCCACGCAATATAGGCAGTGTTCATCGCGCGGGGACAGCGCGCCCTTTCCCATGAACGTCTGCGCCGCGTACATATGCGTCCGGTGGACGAGCTCCTCGAGCGCTTCGGTCGCGCCGGTTCGGAGCGCCCCCCATCCAGCGAGAATCAGTGGGGATTCAGCCGCCTCGATGAGGCGCAGCGCGGCCTGTACGCTAAGCGATTCGACCCCAGCGCGAGTGTCGTCGGTCCTGGCTTCGATGGGGCGGTCATCCGTGTCCTTCTTCGCCACATCCTCGGGCAGCTCGATGACCGTCGCTCCGGGGTGTTCGGCCGCAGCGATCTTGAACGCCTTGTGCACGACCTCGTTGATGTTTTCCGGCTCTCGGATCGTCGAGGCCCATTTCGTGACAGGCTGGAACATGGAGATAGCGTCCATGTTCTGGTGGGACTGCTTGTGCAGACGCTGCGTGCTCGCCTGCCCAATGATTGCTACTAGCGGCGAGTCGTCCATGTTCGCGCTGGCGACGCCCGTAATGAGATTGGAAGCGCCAGGACCCAGCGTCGCCAGGCAGACTCCGGGGCGTCCTGTCAGGCGTCCGTGCATGTCCGCCATGAAGGCCGCCGCCTGCTCGTGTCGACAGACGATGAACTCGATTGGAGAGTCCAGAAGCGACATCATGACATCCGCGTTTTCTTCTCCAGGAACCCCGAAGATGGTGTCGACGCCTTCGGTTTCCAGGCAGCGTACAAGCAGGTCCGACGCCTTCATCGGCTTTCCTCAGGTCAGCAATGGGTACGGGGCGCCGCTCGAGGCGCACTCTGAGCTTACGCCACTGGCGCAGGCGCGTGCGGCGGGTGATGAGCGCGGGCGAACGGGTGGCCGGGGTTCCTAGACGCGATCGCAGCCGTTGCCCGGGACATCGGTGAGTGCCAAGGCCCCGTCCACGACCGACGGCCCGCGGTAGGGATCGTTGGAGATCAGCAGGTGGCCGTCCAGGTCGACGTAGTCCACCAGAGGAGCCAGTTGAGCCATCGTCGCAATGCCTACAGAGCTTTCAATCATGCAGCCGACCATGACCCGCATACCGTGGACGCGCGCCATGCGGATCATCGTGAGCGCTTGCATGGGGCCGCCGCACTTTGCCAGCTTGATGTTGATGCCGTCCACGCAACCCACCAAGCGCGCGACGTCCGCAGGCGTGCGGGCGCTCTCGTCGGCGATGATCGGCAGGGGCGACAGCTCCCACACGAACCGCAGCCCTTCCAGGTCGTCCGCCGCCACGGGCTGTTCGACCAATTCAACGCCTGCGTCCGCGAGCCACTTGCAGTTGCGGACCGCTTCCTTCGGATTCCAGGCGGTGTTGGCGTCTACGCGTATGGGCTTGTCCGTAACCTCGCGTAACGCTGCGATGATCTCACGGTCGTCCGGGGTTCCGAGCTTCACCTTGAGGATCGAGTATGCCGCTGCCTCGACCGCCTTGCGCTGCATCTCCTCGGGGGCGCCAATGCCGATGGTAAACGAAGTGGGCGCCATCGCGGATGGGTCCACGCCCCACAGTCGCCAGAGCGGGGCGTTGTAGCGCCGCGCCATCGCGTCCCACAGGGCGCTAGACAACGCGCCACGCGCGGCCGCGTTGCCGCCAAATGCTTCGGAGGCGCGGCCCAATGCCTGCTCAATGGGCGCGTCGTCTGGCAGATCCTGCATGGCGGCGGCGTATCGGTCCAGGGCCACGCGCACCGTGTCGACGGATTCGCCGTAGTAGGGGTGCGGCGCCGCTTCGCCGATCCCGTCGCCAACGCGCACATGGACGACTTGACGCTCCTCGTCGGCCCCTGTCCGGGCGATACGGAACGGGTCTCGGAGTCGTAGCGTGATGACTTCGTGCTCGATCCTCAACGGGGCGCCTCGCTCTGAGTATTCGGGAGAGCGTCCGAGAGAGCGTCCAGCAACGGCTCCACGCCGAAACGCACTGTGTCCGTGGTCGGTAGCCCGGTTGCCGCCTCGGCGGCCCTCACGGCGGCGCGAGCATCGTCGTCGGACAGGTCGAACGTGTTGAGCGCCACGCCGACGACCGGCGCGGGCCGCATCCAGGAAGCGGCCTCCTCGTTGATCGACACGACGCGTTGCAGCGACGGTATTTCGAGGGTCTGGCGGGCGATGCGCGTACGCGTCGGCTGATGGCACAGGATCATGGCGTCGGGGATGCACCCGTGCAGCAAGCCGAGCGTCACGCCTGAATACGCCGGATGCGTCAGAGCTCCCTGGCCTTCAACGAACAGCCACTCAGCGTCCGTCGCGCGCGCGCGCTCCTCAGTCGCGCCGGCGATAAAGTCGGACACGACCGCGTCGACGGCAATGCCCGACCCGGCGATCATCATGCCGATCTGACCCGTGGCGCAGAAGGCAGCGTCCCATCCACGCGCGCGCGCGCCCTCGAGCAACTGAAGAGACGTCACCATCTTGCCGGTGCGGCAATCTGACCCAACGGTTAGCACCCGTCGCGCGGACACTTCCAGAGCGCGTCGCGTGCCGATGGGCAGGTTGTCGGGAGGCCGCCGCACGTCCCATATTCCACAGCCAGACGCGTTCGCGAGGGCGTTGAACTCCTCGTCATCCGCCAGGAACTGATGCAGGCCGCTCATGATGTGGAGCCCGCTCGATAGCGCCTGCGTTATGATCGCGCGCCATCCCGCGGGCAGGCCGCCGCCCGGCGGCGCGATCCCCAGCGTGAGCAGTGTTGGCGTGTATGCCATTGCGGCTTGAAGGTCGGCTACGACAGGGACGCCTCGCCCCACTCCGACGACGTCGGAGGCGTCACGGCCGGCGTTGTCGGCGTCAATCACGCAGCCCACGTGCTCCGCCCGGTATCGCAGTAGAGCCGCCGCCAGCTTCGACTCGAGCACGCCGAACGAGCCGTCCGCGAGTATCGCCATGCGTTCGGCGGTCGGGTCAAACGGGCGTGAGATCATCGCTGCCGCGGCTCCCGTGGGGCGCCGTTTGGGAGGCGGTCCACGCTGGTCGAGTGTTGCGGGCGATCTACCGATTGCGACGCGCGATCCCGCTCCCGCCGGGAGCTAGAACCGGATACCTAGCTCCAGGTAGCTGTTCATGGAGCCGAGTGTCCGCACTGCGTAGGTAACAAGCGTCTGCAAGATCCACGGTATCAGAACCAAGAGCATCGTGACGATGGAGAGGATTTTCGGGATGAACGTCAGCGTCATCTCGTGAATCTGCGTAATCGCCTGCATGATGCTCACGAACAGGCCGACGAGGAGCGCTGTCACCAGCACTGGCGACGCAACGAGCAGCGCCGTTAGCAGCATATTCCGTGTGATCTCGGTGACAGCCTCGAGGGTCATGCCTGCAATCCTAAGTGCGGAATCCTGACACCAGCGACGTCACGACCAGGTTCCAACCGTCAGCGAGCACGAACAGCAGCAGCTTGAGCGGCAACGAAATCATCATCGGGGGCAGCATCATCACACCGACGGACATGAGCGACGACGCGACGACAAGATCGATGATGACGAAGGGCATGTACACCAGAAACGCCAGCTTGAACGCGGTCTTCAGCTCGCTGATGACGAACGCGGGAACGAGCGTCAGCGTCGGCACTTCCGTCTCGTTCGCGGGCTGCGGGGCGCCCGACAAAGACACCATCGTCTCGAGTTCTTTGTTCCCCGTCTGACGGAACATGAAGGTGCGTATCGGCTGTAGCGACCGCCGGAATGCCTCTGGCTGCGTGATCTCGCTACGCAGATACGGCTGCACCGCAGTGTCGTTGATCTCTGTCCACGTTGGCCGCATGACGAACATCGTCAAGAACAGCGCCAAACCCAGCATGATCTGCGTCGGGGGCATCTGCTGCGTTCCCATCGCCTGACGCAGGAACCCCAGCACAATCACGATCCGAGTGAACGACGTCATCATGATGAGGATGCTGGGAGCCAGCGACAGCACCGTGAGGACGAACAGGATCTGGATGTTGCTGGTGAAGTTCTCTGGGCGGCTCTGGCCATCGAACCGAATGTCGATATCAGGGAGGGAAATGCCGGGAATGGGCGGAACGGACGGCGAATCCACGTCCTGCGCCATCGCTGGAACCACGGGCAGCGCCGCAAGGAAGGCCGCCGCCAGCAGAAGGCCAACGAGACCCGTGATACATGTGCTACGACTGCGACGCATTGGGTTTCCCGTGTTCCGCACAGGCACTACTCAGCCGCGACCACGTTCGGCGCGATCGAGCCACTGTCGGAAGCTCGGCACGCTTTGAAGAAGGGCGCCCGCTTTGCCGTACCCCGAGCTGTCCTCGCGCAACTGCTCCACTGCGGCAGCGTCCTCAATGGACGACAGAGCGGTCACCGTGTGCTCCGTCACCCCGAGCACAACGATCTCGCCCGCGATGTCCACGACGGTGAGAAACTGCGTAGGGCCGAGGGGCACCTGCGACATGACGGAGATCGTGCCTCCTCCCACATGGCGCATGCGATACGTCGCGCGTTTCAGCACGAGCGCCAGACCCACGACGAGCGCCAGCACCACGCACAGCGCCACAAGGATCTTGATCGTGGCCATGGTGAGGTTTAGGTCATCGTCGGCGTCCGGCTGGGCCTCTCGGCCGGATGCGACGTACTCAGGGTACGTGGGCGTATCGACATCACCATCCGCAGCCACGACGGCGAGGCACAGGCAGAACCACGCCAGCAACGAGACGACTGACAGGGCTATCGCCCCGCGCCGCCGCCCCGGCATGGTCATGAAACGCTCCGCATGCGCTCCGCTCGGGTGACGATGGACGTAACTTCCACCCCGAGATTGCCTTCAGGCGTTTGGATGATCTGGCCGTTGGCGATCAGCCGGCCGTTGATGTACAGCTCGACACCCTCGCCCTCGTGCTTGTTCAGGCGCAGGATGGAACCTGGCCCGAGCTTGAGCACTTCTCGGAGAGGCATACGGGTCTGGCCGACCTGCACGTGCACGGCGAGTGGCACATCCAGAAGGATGTCCATGTTCGCGCGCTCGTTCCCCGCGACGCCTTCGTCCTCGACTTCGTTGACGACGTTCTCTTCCATGTGCAGCGATCCCTATCGACAGAAGACGACGGACATTGGTTCACGCATACGCGTTCAGGCCAGCGACAGTGTCGTCCTCGAGGATTTCCTCGATTTCGACGGCCTTCCTCGTGCCCGAAACGCCCATTCGGCCACTGTATTTGGCTTCGCCCTGAACGCATACGACGACTTCGACACCTTCCTCGTCCGTAGCGACTTCCCAATCCGCGAATTCGAGGATGTCGCCCTTCTCAATGGACAGCATGCGTTGCACGGTGACGTTCGTGGGCGGAAGCACCACTTGAAGCATGAGCGGCAGGACATCCGACAGCGAACTGTCCAGGGGATTTTCTGCTTCCGCATACGCCTGCACCGCGCGACGAGCCCCAGCCAACGCCCCGGCCACGGGAACCGCCAGCTGTATCGCGCCCTGCGCGAGTTCTTCGATTTCCACGTTCCACTGCGCGATGATCATCTTCTCCTGAGGGAAGAAGCCATCGAGCGAATATGTGAACTGCGCTTCCTGGCTGACCGTCCACGTTTCCGGCACCAGTTGGTACCACGCCCGCTGCAGATCCTCTGCGAACGCCTCAAAGATGTTGCCGAGGAGGTTCTGCTCCAGCGCGCTCAGGGAACGTGTCTCGACCGGTGGATGCCCGCGCCCGCCCATAAGGAGGTCGACGATCGAAAACGACAGGCTCTGGTTGATCTCCAGCACGCTGCGATAGCGGCCGCCAAGGTGGTACGCGCAGAGACTGCTAGGTCCGTCGACGTGGTTGGCGAAGTCACCAAATGTGCCAAGCGACAGTTCCCCGATCTCGACTCGAACATCGCGCTTGAGGTGGGAGCTCAGTCGCGCTTCCAAGAGCGCGCGGGAATACGACTGCAGCACGAGGGCCTGCGTTCGCATGTCCGAAGAGCCCGCCTGTTGTTGTTGCGTGGACAGCATCTTGCCGGGCTACCCTGGGTTGCGGAGTGCGAGCACGAAGGACATTCTAGCAGAGCAGTGTAGGTCATTCAACTGCTGCGACGCCCGCGCACGAGAGAGTATATCATGGCCGGCCGCGAAGGTGATTGGATTGTGGGCCGTTGTTGACCGACGCCCCTGCCAGAGCGGTCTCGGTGGCCGGGCAGACGAACGGGGCGCTCTCTCAGCGCCCCGTCAGCTACTCGTGTCATGTCGCCACGGACGACTACGGCGCGGGAGTCTCCGAGCCCCAATCGGTCATCGAGAATACCTTGTATTTCACGAGGATTTCGATGCGCCGGTTGTTACCCCGCCCGTCGGCAGTACTGTTATCGTCCTTGGGCTTGTGCTCCCCGTATCCCTGGGCCGATATCTGCCGTGGGTTGACCCCCATGCCCTCGAACATGCGGAGGACGGTGTTCGCGCGTTCGGTCGACAGACCTCGGTTGTCGCCGTACTTGGCGGCTGTGCGGGCGCTGAGCGGCACGTTGTCCGTGTGGCCGATCACCGATATCTCGAAGCTGTCGTCGATGAACGTCTTGAGTTGCTCCCGGATCAGCGCCTCGAGCGCGGGTTGCGCGTCGCCTGGGAGAGCCGCGCCACCGGATGGGAAGCGGGCAAAGCCCTCCTGCAACTCGACCTTGAGCCCCTGCGAAGTCAGGCTGGCATCGACGCCCGCCATCTCACCCAAGTCCAGAACTCCCTGCTCGAACATCTGCTGCTCGACCTCGGAGACCTGCACCTTGGATTGTTCGCCCACACGCTGCTCGGGCTGGCCGGCCGAGTCAGCAGGTATATCCGTGCTGCCCGTGGACGGGCCGTCACCGTCCTCTGCTGACTGCTTGGGCGTGGGCGACGCCCCACCCTTGCCAGGCATCTCGGCGCCCGCGCGCAAGGTCACGAGCGCGTTCCTCGCAGGCTGGTTGACCTCGGGGCCGTCTCTGAACTGCTCGCGCGCGCTGCTCATGGCCTCGCCGCCTGCCAACACGCCCGCCCCAGACGCGCCCTCCATCCCGAAGGCGCGGGACATGTGGGCGAAGATGTCCTTCAGTTTCGCCTCGTCGAACTCCGCCATCGTCATCAGGAACACGAAGAACGTCAGCAGCAGCGCCAGCATGTCGGTAAACGTGGGCGGCAGGGCGCCAGGTTTCGTTCCGCCTGCTGCCGCCGCCTTCTTCTTGGGCATACGTCGGTCTCCTCAACGAGGGCCTGCACGGCCCTCTTGGGATCACGTGCTGGGAGCGAGTTCCTCGCGGCGATCCGGCGGCAAGTACATGCTCAGACGCGACGCCAGGATGTTCGGCGGTAGGCTCTCGCGCATGCCCATCGACACCATCAGTATGCCTTCGATGACGACACTCTTATACGCCGCCTCGGTCTGGTTCGCGGCCTTCAGCTTACCCGCCAACGGCAGTCCGATGAGGTTCTGGAAGACAGCGCCGTAGAACGTCGTGATGAGGGCGACAGCCATACCGTTCGCCACCGCCTCAACCGCCGAGCCGCCGCCGCCGCCGCCACCAAGACCGGCGAGCATCGCCACCAACCCGATGAGTGTGCCGATCAGACCGAAAGCGGGAGCATAGTCGGCGAACCCGCTAACCACCTTCTCGCCCTCTTCGTGTCGGTCCTCCATAAACTGCAGCTCCGTCTCGAGGACGAAGCGGATCTGGTCGTCAGGGGCGTTGGAGGCCACGAGTTCCATGCCCTGACGCATGAACGGATCCGGTAAATCCTGCGCCATTTGCTCGAGAGCGGCGGCTCCACGCTTGGCGCCCGCATCCGCCATCTCGACCAGCTGGCTGACGATCGGCACCGGGTCGAATTCCTTCGCCTGGAACGTGAGCGGCAGCACCTTTAGCACCGCCAGCACGCGGGCCAGCGGAAAGTTGATCAGGAGCGCCGCGATCGTGCCACCAAGCACGATCAGCAGCGATGGCGGGTCGATGAACGACGAAAAGGGCACGCCGGAGCCGATGATGCCGTAGACGATGGCGCCAAGCCCCAATGCGAATCCTATGACTGTTGCGAGATCCATGAACCGCTCCTTCGGTCGGTTGCTTAGGGGCTAGTGGTAACCAGGTGCTTGTTGGACGCCCCGAGAATTGACAGAAGCGACTGCATCCGCTCAGTCGCCGAGAGTGATGCGGCGGTCTCACCCACATCGCCCGTGATAATCGCGTCGATGATCTTGCCGGCTTCCCGTTCACCCATTCCCAGCAGGATGGGTCGCGCCTCGTCGGCGGGCATCGCCAGCAACAGCTCCGCTCCGCTTGCGGGAGGCAGACCGCCGTAGAGTTTCGCCATCTTCCGGATGTCTGGCGCGGGGGCAGCCGCTGGTATCGTCGCTCCGTCGGCCCCCGCGGCGCCCGCTGCGCCGTTTCCGTCAGCCGCTGCGGCTACCGGTTCACTGCCATTGGTTGCCGCGGGCAGTACCACGACCGGCGCCGGCTCAACGCCCAAGACGTCTATGTTCAGCGCCGCCTTGTACAGCACGCCACCCCGGTCCTTGTCCTCAGCCCTGAGAGCGGCGTTGCTCTCCTGAAGCGCCGTAGCGGTCACGACGAGGACATCCGTGGCGTCTTCCTCGGTCTCGACGGCGGTGTATTGACCCCGGTACGCGGCATCGACGTAGCGCATGGCCCCACTGTCCACCACGATGCCCTCGGTGACCGAGGCCGTGACGACGTCGTCGACGGATTCCGAGCCGTCTAGCCCAACGACGATCGCCTCAATGCCGACGGGCGTGAGCGCATCGCCAGGAACGGTCGCAGGATCGCCCGTCAGCTTGGCCATGACCCCCGAGGCGCGCACGTTCACGCGCAGTTCGTTGGGGGTGTCCTCGGGGGCGAGGAAGAAAGTCACGAATTGTCCGTTGGGCGCTCCCAGGCGAACGTCGTATTCGAACTCGTCGTGGATGGCTCCCTGGATCGTCGCCGAGACATACTCGAGCTTGTTCACGTTTTCGAGGTACAGGCGTAAGGTGTCAGAGCCATCCAGCGGGAACTCGAACTGCTCCGAGCGCCCGCGTTCCCAGTCCTCCAGGTGTTCGTCGTCGAGGCGGCGCGTCACTGTCATATCCAACGGGCCGTTCTGGGCGAACTCGCCAGCAAGGGCTACATACCCTTGGCTCTGCATCGCTTCCAGGCTTGTCAGCGGAAGGTCCAGGAACTCCTCGCGCGTTGCCACGGACACGGCGGAGCGGAACTGCATCATGTCTAGACGGGTGCGAATGGTGGCTCCACGGACGACCATGTCGAACTCCGCTACCTGCGTCGTAGAACGCTCCATCGGGTCGAGCTCAACGCCGAACGCCGTCAGAACGTCGCCGACCGTGCTGTCGCCTCGGATGGGGGCCTCGATATCTTCTGGATCACCCACCAACCGAGCGGTGTGTAGTAGCGTGCTTTGTCTCAGTTCCAGGTATTCTTCCCCGCCTCGCACGGTCCGTACGAGCGACAGGCCGAACGAGTCTAAGAAGTCGCCAACAGTGGTGGCGGAACTGAACTCGCCATACCGCACGCGCGGGCCCGTGGTCGCCAGGATTTCGACCTGGAAGCCCTTAGTGATGGAGGGGTCGGGATCCAAGTCAAACGAGTCGGCGTTGGCGATGAACGTATACGGCTTGCCAGTCGGGGGAGCCGGAGCAAGCGCGCCGTCGTTGTCACGGCCGTCCCACACCCACGTCTGCGTCCCGGTCTGCCCGGGCTTCCCGAGCCGCTCCGACCGGATGGTCAGACCGTCCTCGTCGCGGATATGCACGGAGCGGAAGGAGCGGCGGGTCATCTCGTAGTTGAAGCCAACGGTCGGGCTCTTCTTGTCCCAGACGAAGTCCTCGCGCGCGATCTCCTCACCGACCTCACTGAGCCGCAGAGCGGTCGCCTCTGCGATCGTCAAAGTGTTGGGAAACGTCAGCTGGAACGAAGGGTCGCCTGCGATTCGTTCCGACTGCTGCGCGCGCATAACCACCACGACGTCGTCGTCGATCTGGAGATGCGGCAGGTTACGCAGGCCGGCGAGCATCACGGCACTCCAGCCATCAATGTCCTTCGGCGCGTCGCCGGTCACACGCAGCTGGCGATCCGAAAGGATGATCCTGTCTGCCTCTGGCGTCATCGACGGTGACGCTGGACGCGCGGGGTAGTCAGCCAGAAGGAGATCCTCCCCTTCCACTGCGTCCGTCTGATCCACCAGAGAGACGGGAGCTGACATCGTCGCCGTCACGGCTACGTTGTCGTCGTCCTCAATCGGTGGCTTGAACGCGACGAAGGTCGCACGATAGGCGTAGCCGTTCTTCTCGGTAGCCTTCGCCTTCTTCGAGCGGCCGCCTTCCCTGGTGACACGCACGGTCACGGTGTCCTCGGGCAGCGACGTGCCGTCCGTCATGCGGACATCGCCCTCGACGGTGAACGAGTGGACAAGCGGCAGCCGCTCGACCAAGCCGAACGGGTTCATGTTCAGCAGGACGAGCGCCGCTGGCACCAGCACCGCCAGCGCGACCACGGCTCCGAATCCGATCAGGATCTTCTTAATCATTGTGATTCGTCGCTGCCATTGGGCCCTCGGTGTCGCTGACTAGTCAGTTCGTCCAAAGTTCGCTGCTCACCGCGCAGCTCCTCGTGCTGCACTCTCTCGCCCGTCTTCGCGGTGAGGATCTCCATCGCTCTCTTCGTCTTGTACTTATCGAGCACGTCTTCGCGGCGCTCCTGAATCGCCGGCTGGAGTGCCTCTATCTCCCCAGCTTTGCCCTCCGCGAGACGACCGAGGGATTCGCCAGCCCTCACGTACGTCATGAACACGTCGCTAGGGACCGTCCCACCTTCGTTGTCGAACGCCCCCAGCATCGCCGCGCTCGTGCGGAGGCCAGCGGCGAGGTAGCTGTCGCGCTCCTGGCGCAGGTCGTCTTCCTCGCGAAGGTAGACGGCCAACTGCTGCTCCGCCTGCTCCTGCTGCCGTTCGCGAATCCTCAAGATCCGCTGCCTGCGGCGTAGCGTGAGCTGAAGTCGATGGAGCATGCATGGGTCTCCACGTCAGACTATCGGAACGGCGGGCGGAGAGGTTTAACGCGGATTCGACCCGGACGCGGGATTACTGGGCTGGAGAGCCGTTCCCCGCTCCGTCTGGCGGGAACAGTATCGTGCGTGCGGCCTCCAGCAAACGCGCTTCCATACGCGCGTCCACTACTTGCGTCGAACTCTCGACCACGGCGCCTCCCTGCGTCACGCCCTGGTCGGGGCTGAAGGTGAGGTGATCGTTGGACCACACTTCCGCAGGCTGCTGCGCCAGGATGCCATAGTCGTCGGGATGGAGCCGCACTGTCAAAGGCTCGGCGACGCCCAGCTCCGCGACCGCCTCGCGAACCACCTTGGCAAGCGACGTGACGTCCGTCTGCGTCTCGTGGCGCAGCACGCATTCGCTTACCAGTAGCACCGCGCGTGGAAGCCATGCCTCGAAGTCCTGGCGGACTCGCTCGCCTTCTTGGGCCACCTCGGCGGCGCTTGCCCGCACCGCGTCAATGAGCGCCGCGAAGTGCTCTTCGAGAGCTGACGTCAATTCCTGCTCTTTCTCTTGGGAGCCGCGTTCGTACCCTTCCTGGATGCCCGCGTCGAGTCCCTGACGATATCCCTCTTTGTAGTTCTCGGTCGAGGTGATGTCCTCAGGCTCTGGGGCGGCGTCCTCGTCTTCGGGAGCGGCCTCCGTCTCCGGCCACAGTTCCTCGGTCTGCTCCTCGGCCTCCGCGTCCATGGGGCGCGCGAAGCGTCGATATTCGAACCTCGTTGGGCCGACAGGGCCGGGCCGTCGCACTCTCACGTGGCGCGTTCCTTCTGTCCGCTATATGACGGTTTCGGTGCCGCCGAAGATGATGGAGCCCTCTTCGCTGAGTTGCTTCGCGATTTCGACGATGAAGTACTGCGCCTCTTCGATGTCGGACAGACGCTGCGGCTGGCCGACCTCCATGCGGTACTCGACCTCCTCGCGAACGCTGGACGTCATCGCGCCGAACAGTTTGCCCGTCATCACTTCCGAGCAACTGCGGAGGGCAATCGGGAGCTTGTCCTTGTCCGCTTGCCGCGCTCGCTCCAGAACCTTTTGCAGGTCTCGCTCGGCCATGTCGGCAAGATCATCGAACGTGTTCAGCTGACGTTCGATCGTCGCCTGTAGATCCTTGTCCGTCTCACCGATCGCCGTGAGTATGGATTCCTGCGAAGGTCCGGGCAGCCGCTTCAGCAGGCCGGACGCCCCGTCGGTGCCGTGCAGGTTGACGAGTTCGTTCGACAGCTTGAGCTGCTCCTGCAACGTCTCCCTGAGCATCCCCACCCACTGCTTGTCGACCTTCTCAATGGCGACCATGCGTGACACGACTTCGGCCTTGAGCTTGGGCGGCAACATCTCCAGGACGCGCTGCGCGTGCTCGGAGCGGAGGTGGAGGATCGTAACGGCGGCGATCTGTGGGAGTTGGTTCTGTAGGAAATACGCCAGGTTCTCGAGGTCGTTGTCCCCAACGAACAGGAACGTCTCCGTCTGTGGGATGTCCAGGCGGTCGAGGATGTTCCGCGCGCGCACTCCGCCGACGGCTTGGTTGAGGATCATCTTCGCCGTCCCACGGCCGGCCATCAGCCTGCCCTGGACTGACGGGTCTTCCCCGAAGATGTACTCGTACGCCTCGGCCAGCACGGCTTCGCGCTGCTCGGTGGAAATGGAGCGCATGTTCGCGATTTCCTTCGCGATACGCTCGATTTCCTCGTCCGAGAAGCCCGAGATGATAGCCTTGGACCGCTCGGGACCGAGAGCTACCAGGAGGACCGACATCTTCTGCATGGCCGTGAGCCCATGCGACGCGCTGAAGAAGCCCCCGCTTTCGCTTTCTTCTTCGTCGTCCTCAACGGCCTCGACGGCGCCGTCAGCGTCGTCTACGGGAACCGGTACGTTCTCACCGTCGTCGGTTCGAGGTTCTTCCATCGCACATCATCCTTCCGCGACAGCGCGGCGGACCTCCCGCCGCGCCGTCACAAACCTACGCTCGATCAGTTGGCCTCGCCCCAGTGCCGGATCACGCGCTCGATCTCTTCGGGATTGGCGCCCGCGAGATCGACCAGCGCCTGACGCCGCCGCCGTTGCTGTTCGCGCTCTTCGTCTTCGAGGGCCTCACGCTGGCGCGCCAGAAGCGCCTGCAGTTCGTCTTCGTCGACGCCTGGCAGCGCTTCCGCGTCCTCTTCCGCTTCGACGCCCGTCTTCGCGAGCCGCGGCTTGAGGAGCAGGAACCCTATCAGACCCAGCGTCGTCGCCGCCAGGATGCCAGCGATGATCCACGGGTTGCGCCACCACGTGGTCACCACCACGGGAACAGGCACCGGCCCAGGAGCCGATGCGAACCGCATGAACTGCACGACCGGTTCCTTGATGACCGGGTCGCCCGCAACGTAGCCCACCGCGCCAGCGATCAGGGCGCGTATCTGCTTCATCTCGTCCGATTCGAGCGTGGGGTCCGCCAACGAGCCACCAGGAGGCGGCGAGGCGAGTACCGCTGAGTTCACGTTCACCGCAGTCGAGAGGCTCACCAGCTTCGGCGTCTCCTTGGAGATCGTCCGGGTGATGCCAGCGTCGTACTCCGTCGTGCTTTCCTCGCGCGTGTATTCACCCGCGCCGGACACCGAGCCTGAACCCAAGACGTTGGACGTCACACCCGGCACGCCAACGGCCGACGGTATCGGCACGCCTTCGGACTTCTCCGACTGAATCATCTCCTTGGAGACGACGGTTTCTGGGTCATAGTCCGTCGTTTCCGTCTCGATCATGTTGTGGTCGATGTCCGCGGTAACGTGGACGGACGCCACATCCGTGATCGTGTCACCCAGCGGATTCCCGTCCGTGCCAACTGCGACAGGGTCCAGTCCGCCAATCTTGTTGCCGTAGGTCTGCATCAAGATTTCGATGATCTTCTGCTCGCGCGCCTTCTCTTCAAGCTTGCGCAACGCCGTGCGGGCAGTCGTCACTTCCGTGATGAGGTCGGTGGTCTTCGAAATGACGCGGCCAGTGCTGTCGCTTATGACGACGTTCTCGGCGACGAGCCCTTCCACCGCGTTTGCCACCAACAGGGTGATGCCAGCGATCTCGTCTTCGTCCTGCCTGGCGCCCTTGCGGAACGTCAGTATCACGGACGCCTTGGGCGGCGTTTCACGTTCTGTAAAGACGGAGGGCTCTGGGACGGTCAGCAGCACGCGCGTGCTACGAACCGTCTCCAGGCTGTTGACGGCGCTGACAAGTTCTCCGGTCAAAGCTCGGATCAGAGCCGTGCGCTGCTCAGTCTCGGTGGCGC
>CAYYPK010000018.1:24745-41173 GCA_964473525.1 uncultured bacterium | reverse complement strand
AGCCTGTCGAATATCTCGTAGCCTTCGCTAGACGCGCGCGGCAGCCCTTCCATGGAGAGCACCATGCGGGTGCGGTGCACATCCTCACCGTCAACCGAAATCGTGCCGGTCGTCTGATCGGCCTCGAACGGTATGCCGGAGGCGATGAGCGAGCGCTCAATGTCCATCCGATCGCCGTCGGGCAGGTTCGTGTAAAGAGTCGTGTAGTTGGTGGGAAGCGACAGTACCAGCGCGATAACGACGATAAGGGCAGCGACCGGCACGCCAACGAGCAATGCTCGCTGCCACGTGACCATGCCCTGCCACATCTCGCGCATCTGCGCGCTGAACCTCGAGAAGAAGTCCCTCATCGAAAACACCCTCACATCCTTGCAGGAATGCAGCGGTAAACTAGCCGTCGGAGCGTACCCTCATGCGCCCCAACGCCCATATCGAAAACGCGCAGCTATACGGGCATGCGCATCACTCTCTCATAGGCCTCGACGATCTTGTTCCGTACCTGCGTCATGAGTTGGAAGGAGATGTTCGCCTTCTGGACGGCGATCATCGTACCGGCGACGTCGGCCTGGTCGCCGGTCAGTATGCCGGTAATCGCCTGGTCGGCCTGCTGTTGGGCCTCGTTGACCTGGGCGATGGAGCTCTTGAGCGTGTCCACGAACGACACACCCGACTCGGACTCGTCCGCCCCGCCCATGCGGGCGAAATCCGGGTTACGGACGAGTTCCTGCAGACGTTCGCCACCCTCACGTAGGGGCAACGGCTGGAGCGACATTGGATTCGTTGGCGCCATTACGGCCTCCTTAGCCAGCTAGAGCCTTCGGAGTGTTACACACTGCTCGCAAGAGTTCAAACCTCGTGATCTTCGCGCGGCCTGTAGACGGGGAGTAGGAGACGCACTCGCGTGCCTTCGTTCTCAGCGCTATCAACTGTTACCTTCCCGCCGTGCGCTTCAACGACCTTGTGCACGAGCGGCAGCCCGAGACCGATGCCGTCGTCTTTCGTCGTAACGAACGGTGTGAAAACCCGTTCTAGCATATCCGCCGGGATTCCGCAACCGTTGTCGGCCACTTCGACCTCCACCCAGGGCACGCCGACATAGCCGTCGGCCATCGGCGGGTCCATGGGATCGGGATCGCGTCGTCGGGCGCGCACCGTGATGGCGCGGGACTCCTTGGACGCGGTCGCCTGCACGGCGTTGAGTAGCACGTTCAGCAGGGCGGTCACGAACTGCGATTCATCCACGTGGCACATGAGGCCGATGAGTGGATATTCGCGAGTCACCTCTACATGTTCCACCCGAATCGCGTGTTCGGCAAGCGCCAAAGCCTGGTCGAGCATGGGCGACAGGTTCTGGAAATCCGCCGATGTCAGCACCGGTCTGGTGAACTGTAGGAGGTTGGAAATCGTGCTGTTCATCAGCTTGATGCCGTTGAACACGTGGTCGAACATTCGGCCGCGCTCGGCCCCTTCTAGACCGCCGTCCCGGAGCGTCTCCATGTAGAGCTGGATGGCTCCCAGGGGGTTGCGGATTTCGTGGGCGATCGTGACGGAGACCTCTCCCAGCGCGGAGAACATCTTTTGCCGGTCGATCTGCTCCTGCATCTCGCGGCGTTCCGTGAGGTCGCGCAGCACGGCTACGGCGCCTCGCACCTCGCCCTCGTCGTTCAGGACGAGCGCCGTCGTGACCTCCAGGTGCCGCGCGCGGTCGGCGTCGGCCCCCAGATAGTCGTCGAATTCCTGGACGTGGGTTTGGGCGCTGCGCAACGTCTCCAACAGGATCGTGGGATGGTTCGGGAAGAGTTCCGCGTATTCGCGGCCGACGACCTCTTCCTCGGTCCGCCCCGTGAGTTCTGCCGCGGCGCGACTGAACACGGTGATGCGGCCTTCGAGGTCCACGGCGATCGAACCGTGGTTCACGCTGTCCACGATGGCGCGGAACGTGTTGACGTGTTCGACCTGTGATTCAAGGCGCGCATACGTCTCTTCGAGGCTGGACGCCGTGTCTGCGAACGCCTGCATCGCCTCGATGAGGACCTGCTTCTCGGCGAGTTCCTGGTTCTTCCGCTCGACCTCTTCGTTCTTGCGCGCCACCTCTTCGGACAGACGAGCGGCCTCGGCCTCTAGTCGGCCGTAGGTGTCCGTGAGGTCGCTAGCTTTGACTTGGAACGCCTGGAACGCGGCCATGACGGCCCGCATGTCGTCCGCGGCGCTGGGGTCAGCGTCGGCGAGCGTTGGGGTCTCGGGCAGCGCTTCCGAAGCAGACCCGTGATCTTGAGCCATCGGCTCTCATGTCCCTCTGCGGCCTACGGGCCAGGCCGACGTTTCCCACGATTTCATGTGCGGCCGGAGTATACGCGCCGTCGCAATTGCGCGCAATTCGCCCCTAGCTACGAACGCGGCGACCCTTGGTTTGTTCGATCATCTTCGGCAGGGAACTACCGCGCGGCGCGGTAGGCGTCGACGTTCTCGGCCCGGTACGCCCGCGCGGCCTCCGTATCGGTGATGAACCGGTCCCAGTCGAATCGTGGCGCGACCGTCTCGGTCCCCGGGGCGCCCCGCGCGATGCCTGCCGCGAGCGACTCAAACGTCCTGCCCCACTCCTTCATCACGCCGTCGGCCGTGAGGAGCCCTGTAAGCGCGCTGACATCCGTGGCCTCCGGCTGGTCGTACATGCCCCAGTTCAGCCACCCGGCCGCGAATCCGCGTGTCGCGTCGATGAGCCCGGCGCACCATTCGGCCTGATCCTGCTCGGTGGCTTCCCGCGTCCTCTGCCCGTTACGGATCGGCAACGACCCGCCACCGTACCACCCGAACTCGCCAACAACGACCGGTTTGCCAGGGGCTGCCACTTCGCGGGCAACCGCCTCGACGTACGCGAGATTCGCGTCGCGCGCGGCGGCCCCTTCGTACTGGTACATGCCCTCCGCCAGGGGATAGAAATGGAACGACAGGAAGTCGAGGAACTCGGCCTGCCTACTCGGACGGAACGCCGCATAGTGCGGCAGCGACGGCAGAAGGTACGGTATCGCCCACTGAATGGCGCCGACTGTCACCAGCGCGTCGGGATCGCCCTCCCGTATCGCTACGGTCTGCCGCCTCGTCCACTCGTCGGCGATGGACTCGCGGAAGCGTTGGTAGTCCAGCAAATGCCCGCTGCCGGGCGCCGGCTCAGGTGGCGGCACGGGAGGTTCACCACTGGCGCCCGGGTCGATGCCCCACGCCTTCGCGGCCGCAGGGACCGACCCGTACCGGTCGAGGATCCACGCGCCCCACTTTGGTCGCATTGCGTCCGTGTCCCAGCCAACCGCCGGCTCGTTAAGCAGGTCGTAGGCGAATAGCGCGTCTCGAGCGCGATAGCGACGAGACGCCTCCGCCCAGAAGCGCTCGAGCGCGTCCAGGACGATGTCGTCGGCGATGCGATCTGTCTGCGCCCACGACGGTAGCCCTTCCCAATGGTCCGGCCCGGTTGGGTGGACATACAGGTCGTGTTCCTCTGCGATGTCGAGGAAGGCATCCAGCTTGTCGAATCCCTCGGAGGAGGAGCCGCCCTGCTCCGTTGTGAAGGAGGCGAACGTCAGGAACACACGGACGCAGTTCGCCCCCAAGTCACGGAGGATCTCAAAATCGGCCGCTGTCGCCGCGGGATCGAACATCTTCCACACCTGTGGGGCCCAGCCGGTGCCCGGACGGTAGTAATTCACACCGAAAGGCGCGTACGGCTTGCCCTCGGCCACGAAGCTTCTACCATCACCGGCGACTGTCGGCCGACCCATGCTCATGGCGTCCTCCTGCGGCGTGGTCCCGCGGTTGGCGAACGATCACACCCAAACATAGCTCGCCTCACAGGCTTGGGTATCACTCGACATCCCAGCAGAACGTGCGGATTGGGGAGACTGGCGTGGACCGGTCTCGCCAATCCGCAGAACGGATCCGCCAGCCAGGTTGCGCTTTCTCGCGCCGGTCGGTTGGCGGCGCCCTACGTAGTTGATGGACGGCCCACGACCAAGCCCCACGGAAACGTGGCTATATGTGGACGGCTGGGCAGCGGCGCCTGGAGAGAGTGGATGTATGGGGGCCTTCATATGGCATGCCAGGAACGCGTCCTCGCGACGCTCGAGCATCGCGCGCCGGATCGGACACCGAAGTTCGACTCGTTCTGGGCGGAGTTTGCCTCATTGGCGCGAGAGGAATTGGAGCTCCCGCAGGACGCCGACCTGGACGACCACTTCGGCATCGACATTACGATCGCCGTGGCTGACGAAACCCCGTTTCCGACGCGGGCGGAAGTCATCTCGCGCGATGGCGACGAGACCGTGCGGCGCGACGGTTGGGGGCGCATCATTCGGGAGAGGGCAGGCGCGTACTTCTCGGAGGTACTCGAGGTACCCATCCGGCGAGCAGGCGACGTGGATCGCCTCGCGTTCGATTCCCCTGCGTTGGACAGCCGCTACGATGGATTCCTGCGCGCCGTGCGGGCGAACCGTGGCAAGCGCGCCGTGTTCTGCAAGACCGGAGGACCGTTCCTGAGAACGTCGTTCATGCGGGGCAAGGTCGAGTTTCTCATGGACATCGCGGGCGACCCAGCGTTCGCCCGCGCGATGGCGGATCGTGTCGCGGACCACATCATCGACATCGGCGTGGAATCACTGCGCCGCGGCGATCTGCACGACACGGGTCTGTGGATCTACGACGACATGGCGCACAACCTACAGCCGTTCCCATCGCCGAAGTCGTTCGAGCAGGTGTTCCTGCCGGCGTACCGCCGTATGGTCCGCGCGTTCAAGGACGCGGGCGCGGCGCGGGTCATCCTCCACAGCGACGGGAACATCGCTCCGCTTCTGGATATGCTTGTGGACGCCGGCATCGACGGCATCAACCCGGTCGAACCCAAGGCGGGCATGGACCTACCCACCCTGAAGGAGCGTTACGGCCGGAAGCTGTCGTTCATCGGTGGCATGTGCAACTCGCTGACGTTGCCGTTCGGGTCGCCCGACGCCATACGGGCGCAAGCTCGAGAGATCCTGGATGTCGCCAGCGATGGAGGCGTGATCATCGGCGCGCACTCCATCGGGCCAGACATTCCGGTTGCCAGCTATGTCGCCTACCACGACACCGTCATGCGCGATGGGCGTGCATGAAATCGAGGAGGTACGCGCCTCTATCGCGTGGCGGAGCGTACCCTAGTCGTCGTGGCACTCTGGCCCGGCTCCGGCCGTCGCCGTGGTCCCGGAGCAGGCTCAAGTATAGCCGCCAAGGCCGAGCAGTTCACGCGTCTCGGCGTCCCCGTCCTCCAACGCGCGGTCGGTGAGCCCGTCCTTGGGTTTCACGCCGTAGGGCGAGCGTTTCATCCACGTTGGCGTGTACGACAGAATCAGCAGGCGTCGCTTCTCGCCGTCGGGACGGGTGGGCATGGCGCGGTGCCACAGGTTGCTGTGGATGATGGCGCACGTGCCCGCTGGAGCCCGCACGGTCACTTGTCCCGGCATCTCCGAGTGGTCGTTCCCCTCGGGATGCGTTGTGTGCCACAGATGCGACTCTGGCAGGAGACACACGGGTCCGTTGGCGTCGTTCAGTTCGTCGAGGTAGATGAGGCAGTCGATCGCCTGCGGTGGACAGAAGAACGGTGGTAGCGGGTCCGACAGGACGCGTTGATGCCCGTGCCAATGTGTCTCCTGGTCCTCCTCGCCGGGATAGCTGACCCGCGCGCTGAGTCCACGCACCTGTACTAGAGGCCCGAGAACGGCTCGCGCGATGGAGAGCGTCGGTGGATAGTTGAGGAGTCGCAGGAACGCCTCCTCCTTGTCCATGAGGTGGCGCAGGAAGAGGCCTCCGAAGCGGCGAGACGTACTGACCCCGATGTCCGCCTTCTCTCGCGCTTCAACGCGGTCGAGAGCGGATCTTAGATCGTCTAACGCTGACCCTTGGAAGAGCCGCTCGCGCAGCAGATAGCCGCGCTCCACGAGATGGTCTATCTCCTCGCGCGAGGCGTGCGTTTCTACCTCCCGCACTGGGTCAGCCAGATCGTGATTGAGGACAGTGTAGCGGATGGTGTGCCGGTCGTCGGTAGCCATGTTCGTCGTTACTCGATCCCGGTACAGGCGCCCTCCAGAGCGGCTTCAGTCTACGATAGACTCGCCAGTGGCCTCCAGCCGCCATGTCCCGCCACGGCAAGGTAGGTCCTACCAGAGGGCCCGGCGTCTGCGACGGAGCGTGGCTCCGCGCGAGATATTGGGCCTATAGGACGGTTCACGGTGGTTCTATCTGCGGCGTGCCAAGCAGTGCGTCGGCACTCTTCTGCCGGCTTGCGGATTCGCCGTAAGAAATGGGGCGGCCGCGTGTCTGGTATATACGCATAGGAGGAACCGGCTCCCAATGCCGTCGCAGTTTGATAAGGGCCTCGTAGCGCAAATAGGCGCCATCCGAGCCATCGGGCGGTCGCGACTGACGGACGCGGGCGAACTCGAAGATTTCGTCCAGGAAACGCTGCTGCGCGCGTACACTCGCCGCGACCAGCTTGGGGATGTCGAGAGACTTCCGCAGTGGGTTCACGCGATCGCGCGCAACACGGCGATCAACTGGAATCGGAATCGCAGGTATCTGCCAGTGCTCAGTGACGCAGTCGGCGACTCGACCGACGGCGGTGAGGATGCTTGCGCCCGGATGCAAGCGGAGGAGCGCTTCCGTGCCTTACGGTCGGCCCTGATGGCGCTTGCCCCGCGTGATCGCGAGATGCTCGTCGCGCACGTAGTGGACGGGGTCGCGTACGGTGACCTGCGGACCCGCTACGGACTGTCGAGTTCCGCCGTCGGCGTCCGGTTGCACCGGGCGAAGCGTCGCCTGCGACAGCGATTGGGAGCCATGGTCGTAGCCGCCGCGTACGGAGTAGGACTCGGCGCGCGGCAAGCCATGGGAGCCATGATAGTGACTGCGAGATGGAAGACGGCGTTACTCGTCGGAGCGGCAGCGGGTGGGACGATTGCCGTCGGCGTGTGGCAGGTTACGCAGCCCGGCGCCGATGCCCCGCCGCTAGATGACCGCGCGGAATCGGTGACGACGACTCGCTCGCCTGGGTCGCGTCGACAACGCGTGACCACACCCGTTGACCGGGCCGGCCGTAGCGCCTCGCCGACTGCCGGGCGCGGCGCAGATAGCCGACTGCCGCGCGAGTCCTCCGACACGGCAGCGGCGCCGTCAACGTCTACAGCGGCGACGCCCGCGCCCAGCGTCAGGCCAGAACCCCCTGCGGTCGCTGCTCCGGATGCAACAGCGTCTGGCGCCGCAGACAGCACGCTAGGCGGTGGGGGAGCCAGAGGCGAGCTCGCCCTGGTCGTCGGCCAGATCGTGGGTCGCCACGGTGGGACGCTGCAACTTCGCCTGGAAGATGGAACCGCTGCGAGGATCACGACACCGAGTGGAAACCCCTTCCCGGAGGGCGCGATCGGCGGCACGGTGAGTTTCGAGGTCGCGCCTCCCAGCGAACAGTAGCGCGCGGACGCTCCTGCCCTGCGCCGCGAGCGCGCGCCCGCACAGCTAGCGATGACGCCCGAGCCGGGCATGCGACACTTGCTCCGGCTCGGCCGCTTCCGCGACTGCCTCGACGCCTCCTGCCCGTGCTTCCCCCACCCGATGCTAGCAGGGCGTGGTCTTGGCGCGTAGGCGCGCGCTGTCACACGCAAGGCGAAGGCCGAGATGGGCTATCAAGAGAGGCCGGGCATTGCGATCAGAAGTGGGATGGCACGCCCAGGAGGACTTGAACCCCCAACCTACGGTTTTGGAGACCGCCGCTCTACCAATTGAGCTATGGGCGTACCCTGTTCACGGTGTGACATTCTAGCCGACGGCCCCTCGGCCGGACAACCCAACCGGTCGCCTGAATGGGGCTGGTATCCCGCCTCGGCGTAGGCGCACACGGCTAGATACGCGCGGGCCGCCTTGACCGTCCATCGCGCCGCCGATACACTTCCAGGCGGTATTTCGTGCCCAGGCGCCAAGCCCTTTTGAGACTTTAGTTAGCGGAGTTCGGGTAATGCAGCAGGTACGCGTTGAAGCAGGATCGCGCGAGGGGCGTGGCAAGGGCGCCGCGCGGTCGTTGCGCCGCGAGGGCAGGCTGCCCGCGGTGTTGTATGGAGCCGGTGGACCCGCGCGCGCAATCGATATCGACACGCGCGCGTTCCGCGACGCGCTCGTAAAGGAAGCCGCGGATCGCGCGCTCATCAACCTTACGGTGGATGGCGAGCAGTTCCTGGCGATCGTAAAGGAAGTACAACAGCATCCCGTCGCGCGTCACCTGATGCACGTCGATTTCCAGTCCATCCGCATGGACCAGGAAATCACGATTGAGGCGGCCATCGACCTGCAGGGAGAACCGGTCGGCATTGCCGAGGGCGGCGCGCTCGAGAACCCGACCCGCACGGTGCAGATCCGTGTCCTCCCGAGCAACATCCCAGACGGCATAGTTGTCGACGTATCGGATTTCGCCATTGGCGACAGCATCTTCGTGAACGAGCTCGAGGTGCCCGAGGGCGTAGAAATCCTCGACCCGCCGGATACACTCGTCGCAGCGGTGAATATTCCCCGCATCATCGAGATCGACGAGGTGGTTCCCGAGGAGCTCGAAGAGGGCGAACTCGAAGAGGGCGAAGAGGAACCGGAACGCGTCGGCGACGACGACGAGGATGCCGAGGATGCCGAGGACGACGCGTAGCACATCCGCTACGCGCGCGCTTTACACGATATGTGGCGTCCCCACCGGCTTGGTCCGCGTGGGGGCGCTTCTGCTTCTGCTCGCGGCTAGCGTTCGCGCGCAGCCGGTTTCGGTCGCCGGCCCCGATGGCATCGCCGTCGGCGAATTATCCACAGAAGACATCGAAGGCGCGCCGTACGTCTCGGCGGACGACCTGCGAGGACTCCTGGACGGCTCCGCGCTCCCCATCGAGTTTCGATACCGCTACACCCCGGCCGTAGGCAGTCTGACCGTCCAGTTGCTGGCGGGCGAAACGCGCGCCTCGGTGCAATGCGAGGTAGACGCGCTCGAGGTGTCGCTCGTCGGGCGCGACCCCGTGTCACTCGATCAACCGCCCGTGGACCGTGGCGGCGATGCCTGGCTCCCGCTGGGATTCCTGGAGGTCGTCGCGCCGCTCGCGGTGGGGATTCCGTTTAGCGTAGACCCAGCAGCGTCTCTCATCACGGTGGGCGAGGCGGAACAGCCGGGCGCGGCAAGGTCGCCTGGCGTGGCGCCGCTCTCCCCGCAGGCCGCCACGGATGCTGACTTGCCGTATAGACCGACCCCAGCGCGCCCGAGTTCGTGGTCGTCGCTCCGGGTCATGGTGGATGCTGGGCATGGCGGATCCGA
Source organism: uncultured bacterium (assembly GCA_964473525.1). Lineage (GTDB taxonomy): Bacteria > Poribacteria > WGA-4E. The sequence goes on along the minus strand of CAYYPK010000018.1, from coordinate 31,821 downwards.
TGCTGGCGTGTCGCTCAATGGCCTGACGGAAGCCGCTCTGACATTGGACCTGGCGCGGGAAATCGCCCGCGTTGGGCGCTCCGCTAGGGGGCGTGTCGCCCTGACGCGCGACAGCGACGTGGCCATGACCGCAGGCGAGCGAGCCCAACGTGCCGAAGCGCGCGGCTCAACGGTGTACCTTACGGTGCACTTCAACAGCTCCCTCGCGCCAACGCGATCTGGGTACCGGCTCGTTATCCAGGACGACCCGTCGGATCCGGCTGCGGTGAAGCTATCGGCTTCGCTGCACGCGGCCCTCGGCGGCGCCGGCTTTACAGGCGCCGAGGCCCTGCTGCCGATGGCCAGCTTGCGGCCCGCGGCGATGACGGCCGTGCATCTGGAAATGGCCTACCTGTCGAACCCCGACGAAGCGCGGCTATGGATGAATTCCAAGACGCGGCGCCTCGCGGCGGAAGCCATTTGGGCCGGGCTATCTGGCCATCGACCGTAGGAACTCCTCGTGGCTGACAAGGGCGAATCTCGCTCACGCGCGCTACCTTACGTCCTCGGCGGAGGCCTGGGCCTGGTTGCGGTGTCGTCGCTGATTCTGTGGATCATCGCGACGAACCCGGGCGTTGGTTCGCGGCGGTCCTCCACCGGCCCGCGCGCCACCCCCGAGGACCTCGCCCGATGGGACGGGCTCGCCACCGAGCACGCGTCGATGGAGACGCGGCAGGTTGAGGTGGTCTTGCCTGACGGCGACAGCGGCGGCTGGGTGACATCGGCGGAGTCGGTTGTTGTGCCAGTGGACGAGTCCCTAAGGCTCGAACGCGTCGTGACGACGTGGCTGCGACACGGAGCCAGGACGACACGCTCGGCCCGGCTGTTGAGCGCGCACGTCGATGACGACCGCCGGGCGTACGTGAACCTGTCCTCCGAACTGCTGACGGGGCCGCCTCTTGGCCTCACGGGCGAACTGGAATTCGTCGTCGGCCTCGCCAAGACGATCCGGGCCAACCTGCCGACTATGGTGGAGTTGCAGCTTCTCGTGAATGGGCAGGAAACCGACAGCATCGGCGGACAACTCGATATATCGGCGCCCCTGCGCCTCGCGCGCTTCGCGGAGATGGAATGACGGCTCCCGACATCGTCCTCGTAGGCCTCGGCAACCCCGGCGACAAGTACAAAGGCACGCGACACAACCTCGGCTTCGAGGTGGTCGATCTGCTCTCCGAGCGGCACGCGCGTCGCGGCGCCTACATGAAACACCAGGCGTGGCTCATGCCCGTGGAGCTCGGCGGGAAGGGCATCCTGCTCGTGAAGCCGCTCACGTTCATGAACAACAGCGGGCACGCCGTCCGCGATGTGCTGAACAGCTTCGATGTCGATCCGTCCGCCGCCTGGATCGTCTACGATGACTACAACATACCTCTGGGCGCGCTACGGATGCGGATGCAAGGCAGTGACGGCGGCCACAACGGCATCGCGTCCGTCATAGCCTCGCTGAGGACGCAGGACTTCCCGCGGCTCCGCCTGGGCATCGGCTCCTCGCCCGGCCGTCAGTCCACGATCGACTACGTCCTAGGCACGTTTCGCAAGTCTGAGCGGAAGGTGGCGGACGAACTCATCGCCTACACGGCGGACGCGGTCGAGGCGGCCGCGGCAGAGGGACTGGGCAAGGCGATGAACCGATTCAACCGCGCTGCCGCCGAAGACGCTGAGTGACGTACGCCGACCAGGCGCACGACCTACCGGGGAGCGCTGCTAGCGCGCCCGACCCACACGCTTCAGCCAACCCCACTGATACAGGGCGCGCGAAGCGGGGGCGACCGCCGTCGATACATGAGGATCAAACCAGTCTGGGAGCCGATCACTGGCCGGGTGGTCCGTTAGGTTCCGCACGTCCGTCCCGCCCCGGTTCATCACGTAGATGTCAGGCTCGGTGGCGTTGGGAGGACGCCACTGGAACGCGATCTGTCTCCCGTCGGGCGACCATGTGCCTCTTCCGCCAGAGGTACCATCGAAGTGCCGTATCTCTCTGCTCCCGGAGCCATCGGGCGATATGGTGTATATCCCCGACCCTCGGCGCTCGGTATTCCTGCGGAAGAGGATCCGCGAGCCGTCCGACGACCATTTGGGATTACTGTCGGTGTCTTCGTTGTGGGTCAAGCGCCGTGGGTTCGAGCCGTCCGCGTCCATGGTGTATATCTCATCGCGAATGGCGCTGCGGGGGATTCCCACCCAGTCGGTGCTGTCCCTCGTCGAATGGAACACGATGCGCCGCCCATCAGGAGCCCAGTCGGGCTGCGTGTCGGGTCTCGGAACCCGCGTAAGATTCCGCACATCGGTGCCGTCGGCGTTCATAACGAACACATCCTCCGCGTGCCCGTCCTCGCGGTTGGACACAAACGCGATCTGGAGGCCGTCGGGGCTCCACGCGGGTTGCATGTCCAGCGCAGGGTGCTGCGTCACGTGGCGGTGGTTCTGGCCGTCCGCGTCCATTACATAGATATCCCTGTCGTTGCGGCCCACCCTCTTCACGGTGGTAGCCTGAGAGCCGTCGGCACTCCATGCGCTGACGGTCTGGCTCGGCAACAGAAGCATCAGGGCTCCGGTGTCCATGTCGATGGCGTACGTGCCTGGCGCCTCCTCCCGGCGCGAATAGAACGAGAGCCACCCCGACGACGCCACAAGAGGAAGGCGAACGGCCAGCGTTGCGCACACGACTGAGACGAACAGCACGAAGTTGGTCTGTCTCACTGGCGCACCCTCACGCCTTCTTCACAAACGGCTTCGACGCCACCATATCCCCATCAAGTATCAGATCGGCCCGGTACGGCGTCCCATCTACAGCCTCAAATGGGGCATTCTTGCCATCCTCCGTGCCGTCGTCCCAGAGCCCGTCCCAGTACGCCGCCGTGCCATGCATCGCTGGCACATCGTCCGTTGGGTCTGCGTCGTACTTCCCGTGCGGAACGGTGCTAGGGTAGATGCCCGGCCCCGACGTCGGTGGATACGTATCCCTCGGTCGCGCGGCCCTGGTCTGGCACATCAGCGCCCCTCACGCCTACTTCCGAAAGGGCTCCGAGCTGCGGCCGACCGGATGCTAGCGGGCCCGACCCACACGCTTCAGCCAGCCCCACTGAAAAAGCGCACGGGCAGCGGGCGTCACCGCGGTCGATACGTGCGGATCGAACCAGTCTGGGAGCCGATCGCTGGCCGCGTGGTCCGTGAGGTTTCGGACGTCCGTCCCGTCCCGGTTCATCACGTAGATATCGGGCTCGGCCAATACACCTGCGGGATCCCGAACATGCCACTGAAACGCGATCTGCGTACCGTCGGGAGCCCATGTGCCGCGGCCGGGGAAGGTCCGGTGGAACTGGATTATCTGTCTGCTCCCGGATCCGTCTGGAGACATGATGGAGATCGCGAACATCTGATGACCGAGGTCCGTTACGTAGAGGATCTGCGAGCCGTCCGGCGACCACCTGGGTTGGTCATCATCCACCACATTGTCGGTTATGCGCCGCGGGTTCGAGCCGTCCGCGTTCATGGTGTATATCTCGTCCCGGATGGCGCTACGCGGGATGCCCACCCAGTCCGTGCTGTCCCTCGTCGAATGGAATACAATCCTCTTCCCATCAGGAGCCCAGTGGGGCTGCGTGTCGGGTCGCGGGATCCGCGTGAGATTCCGCACATCCGTGCCGTCGGCGTTCATGACGAACACCTCCTCGGCGTGCCCGTCCTCGCGGTTCGACACGAACGCGATCCGAGAACCGTCGGGGCTCCACGCAGGCTGCTGGTCCAGCGCGGGATGCTGCGTCACGTTCCGGCGGTTCTGACCGTCTGCGTCCATCACGTAGATTTCATGGTCGTTGTGGCCTTGCGACTTGACGATCGCAGCTTTCGAGCCGTCGGCAACCCATGCCCAGACGCCCTCGTCGGGGACTAGAAGCATCAGGGCGCCGGTGTCCATGTCGATCGCGTACGTGCCTGGTGCCTCCTCGCGGCTCGACCGGAACGAGAGCCAACCCGACGACGCCATAAGAGGAAGGCGAACGGCCAACAGCGCACACACGACTGCGACGAACCTGACCCGGTTCACCAACTTTCCCTCACGCCTTCTTCACAAAGGGCTTGGACGCTACCTTCTGCCCATCGAGTATCAGGTCGGCCCGATAGGGCCTTGGATCCGTGGCAAAGCCCGGCGCGTCCTTCCCATCGTTCACGCCGTGGTCCCAGAGCCCGTCCCAATACGCCGCAGTGCCATGCATCGCAGGCACATCGTCGGTTGGGTCAGCGTCGTACTTCCCGTGCGGCACGGTGCTGGGGAAGATGCTCGGCCCCGAAGGCGTTGGATACGTGTCCCTCGGTCGCACGGTCCTAGTTTGGCACATCAGCGCCCCTCACGCCTACTTCCGAAAGGGCTCCGAGCTGCGGCCGACCGGATGCTAGCGCGCCCGACCCACACGCTTCAGCCAACCCCACTGAAACAGCGCCCGGGAAGCGGGAGCCACCGCCGTCGATACGTGAGGATCAAACCAGTCAGGGGCGTGGTCGCTGGCCGGGTGGTTCGTCAGGTTCCGCATATTCGTCCCGTCCCGGTCCATCACGTAGATGTCCGTGTCGGCGAATTCGCCAGCGGCGTTCGGAGTACGTCGTTGGAACACGATCTGTGCGCCATCGGGCGCCCAAGCGGCCGCTGTGCCGGGATACTCGTCGAAATGTCGCACCTCTTCGCTCCCGGTCCCATCAGGAGAGATGGTGTAGATGCCCCCGGTCTGATGACCGAAATCCCTCGCAAAGAGGATCCGCGTACCGTCCGGCGACCACTTGGGTTGGCCGTCATAGTGTTATCCGTCAGGCGTCGTGGGTCGGAGCCGTCCGCGTTCATCGTGTATATCTCGTCTCGGATTGCGCTACGCGGGATCCCCACCCAGTCTGTGCTGTCCCTGGTCGAATGGAACACGATGCGCTTCCCGTCAGGTGCCCAATGAGGTCGCGTGTCGGGTCGCGGCGTCCGCGTGAGATTCCGCACATCTGTGCCGTCGGCGTTCATGACGAACACATCCTCGGCGTGCCCGTCCTCGCGGTTTGACACGAACGCGATCCGAGAGCCATCAGGGCTCCACGCGGGCTGCTGGTCCAGCGCGGGGTGCTGCGTCACGTTGCGTCGGCGCCGGCCGTCCGCGTCCATCACGTAGATGTCACGGTCGTTGCGGTCTTCCCGGTGGACGGTTGCGACTTTCGAGCCGTCCGCAGACCATCTGCCAGCACTGAAACCGGGGAACAGGAGCAACAGCGCGCCGGTTTCCATGTCGATCGCGTACATACCCGGGGCCTCCGCGCGGAGCGAGCCGAACGTGATCCAGCCCGGCGACGCCAGCAGGGGAAGCCCTACTGCGCACAACGCGCACATGACTGAGGGGAGCAGAGCGTTCCTCGTCTGCCTCATCGGCTGATCCTCACGAGAGCTTCGTGAATGCCTTCGACGATACGGTCTGTCCATCAAGTATCAGGTCAGCCCGATACGGCACTGGAGGGTCGTCGCCGCCGGGAGCATTCTTGCCATCCTCCGTGCCGTAGTCCCACAGCCCGTCCCAATACGCCGCCGTGCCATGCATTGCTGGCACATCGTCTGTTGGGTCTGCATCGTACTTCCCGTGCGGCACGGTGCTAGGGTAGATGCTCGGGCCGGACGGCGTCGGATATGTGTACCCCTCCGTGATCGTGCGCACCAGTCCCGCCCAGCTCGAGCCGTCCGTCAGGTGGATCTCTATCCTCATCTGCGGCCTTTTGCCAAGGATCGTTGTGCTACCTAGCTCGACATGGTCAGGGTCTGTCGCGGCACGCAGAACGGTTGTCGGTGCGATGTGATACTTGATGACGAAGTCTCGCTGCTCTACGTCGCTGACGGGCTTTACCTCGGTGATGCCGGTGGTGATCATCTCCTGCGTCTGCGGGTCGATCCACACCTCGGGCAACCCCTCGGCGCCCGCGCCGAACTCGTTCTGAATCGCCTCGGCGTAGCGGTGTTTCGTCGTTCCCGTCTCCGTCCACTGACGCCAGATGTTGTCCAGTGAGGGCGTTGGCACGTTCCACGCGTGCGCCCAGAAGCCCGTCAGCCGGCCATCCTCGCGCACGTCGATCCACTGTCGGCGCATGTTCATGAGAACGCGTATGATCTTGTGCGCGTCGACGTGGCCCGGCCGCTCACTCCCTTCGTGGACGTTCAGGCCGAACTTCGGCTGGAACTGCATCTTTGAGCTCGGGTAGCTCCCGATGGGGAACTTCCTCCGGTAGCTGTGCAACTCGCTGCTGCCATAGGGATCCTCCGCGTCGAGGATGGTCGACCATACCTGCCACGGGGCGTTGTCGGCCAGTTCCAGGCTGACGGCGCCCTTGTGAGGCTCGAAGGTCCGCGCCGCGTGCTTGCGATAGCGCCACGCGTCCGCTGCGGTTCCCCACGGGTAGAAGTGCAACTGGAGCATCAGCCGCGCGGGCGTTACGTGGTCCAGTGGCAGCGCGTCCACCCATTTCTTGAAGTCGTTGGGTATGACGTAGTTCCAGCGCTCCTGCACCGGCTCGAGCACCCAAGGGTCGCGCGAAGGCATCGCCGAGCCGTTGGCGAATTCAGCCCAGTAGAACGGGTAGAACGCGTTTTGCGCCACTTGCGCGTCGTGCACCGCGTCGGCCAACTCCTCGATGTCCGCCTCCGTCCAGGTCTGGTAGTGATCGGAAAAGAACACCTCGTTGCCGAAGAACCATCCAGCGACGTACGGTTCCAGATCCAACGCGCTGATCTGCGAGCACAGGTCCGTGATGTACGGCTCAATGTCGCGCGTGATCTGCCACTTCCCTTCCGGGAAGTCGTTGTTCAGATTCCGCCTGAGCCCGCACAGGTCGCGCGAGATGACGCCCCGCAGGCCGCCTACGGGTATCTCGAGCTCCTCGCCGACCTGCTTGATCTGCTGGAGGAAGGTGATCCACTGCGCCACGTTGTTGTCGATGCGTTGCTGGAACCCAACGGGTTCGTTGCTGCCCGCTCCCCAGCAGTCCTGGTCGCCACCCGAGTGAATGACGTTGCACGCCTCGTA
>CAYYPK010000018.1:0-24645 GCA_964473525.1 uncultured bacterium | reverse complement strand
CCTCGTACGCGCGGCGGATTTCGTGTTTCAGCTGCGCTGGCGTGCTGAGCGCGCCGCCCCCACGGCCGTTCAGCCAGTAGGCGCCAACATCGAAACCGTGCGGTATCTTAGCCATCTATCTGCTGCTCCCAACGTATCCTGACAGAGAACGTAGACCGAGCACGCGAGCCATCGCGACTTCGGTCCCTACGCGCATCGCGCTCTTCGCTCCGCCGGCCTTGGCAATCGCCGCCGGCCTCCCCATCAGCCGCCGCGCGCCGTCCCTCGCTGTGCCATCCATAGCGGGCTCTCTCACGGTCAACTGAGGACGCCTGACTTCCAGACAGCGCCGCTTACCTTCACGTAGATCCTATGGTCCGACCCGTCGGCGACGAGCCGTATCTCTCCGACCTCTCCTTCGCCCGGCGCGGGCGCCGCGGTCTTGAGCTTGCGCAGGCGGATCGTGTCGCCGTTCACGTCGAGGCTCGCGGTTGGCGGGCCGGCGCCGTCCATGCCGATCCCGACCTTCCCGACGGCGTCCACGTGGATGGAGTCGGTCTTCTGGCTTAGCTCAGCGACCATGACGCGTGAGTTGAAGCCCACCCCGACCCTGTGCAACTCGAACCGGCCGTCCTGCGTACGGACCTGGTAGGTGTGCCCGCCCGTGGTCGTGTCGTTCAGCCGCACGCGTGGATTCGTCGACACGATGTCGAGAGGGGCAACCTGGTGATGGGGAGGGGAACCCTCGCCGATCCGCACGTCCTTTCCGAGGCTGTGCCCCAAGGACAGGTTCGTGTTCAGCACGCGCATGTGAAGCACCAGTGGGTCGGCGATGTCCTCGACCAAACCCGCACCCAGCGACTGCTCGATAGCGACGATCTCCTCGTCGCGCGCGTTCATGAAGTCCTCGCTCAGCACGTCGCCGTTCTGACTCGAAAGCGCTGCAATGTTCGTGGGATAGGCAGCAGCCATTCATCCGTCCTCGTGATGTTGAAGCGGTGGCGAAGTGGGCGTTGCGGGCTGCCTATGTCAGCTCCACGGACTTCCACGTCGCGGACGCCATCTTCACGTAGATGTAGTGCGCGCTACCGATAGCGACGAGCCTGATGTCCCCGATCTTGCCGTCGGTACCCGTAGGCGCGGCCTGCCAGATCGTGCGTAGGCGGATCGTGTCGCCGTTGATGTCCAGGCTAGCGGTGGGGCCGCCGGGCGCCCCGTTGATGCCGATGCCGACGTTCCCGACGTCGTCAATGTAGATAGAGTCCCGGGACGTGCTCTCCTCGGCGACCATCACGCGGTAGGACGCGCCGGGATCGCCATCCGTGTGCCGGATCAGATGGAACGAGCCACCCTCCGACTGCAGCCGGTAGTTCGTGCCGTTGGCGCTGGTGTCCGAGAGCATCAGGCTTGCGTCGTCCGCGATGACTTCCAGCGGGACGGAGGGCTGCTCCGTGAGATCGCCATCGCCGACGCGCACGCGCTTGCCCGCGACGTGCCCCAACGACAGGTGGCCGTCCACGACCTTCGCGTAGTTCGTCAGGGGGTCGGTGACGTTCTCGACGAGATCCGCGCCAAGCGATTTCTCGACGGCGACAATCTCCTCGTCGCGTTCTGTCATGTACGCCCCGTCGATCGCGGTCAGACCGTTCTCGTTCGGGTCGAAGTCGACAATCACCCCTGGGAACTTGGCTGCCATCGCATCACTCCTTCTCGTCAACAATGTAAACGCGGCCGGACGCGTCCACGGTGTAGGCTACTTCGTCGTCAAGGGCGTGTGCCGCGCATATCTCCGCCCACAGCTTCGCGCACCGGTCGCCGACGGCCTCGGTCAGGAACTGCTCGCGTCCGACAGCGGCGCGGGCGGCGTCCAGCAGTTCCTGCCGGTCCTTGAGCAGGGCGAGCGCTCGTCGGTAGTTCGCCAGCTGCTCGGGCGCCAATACCGCCGCTGGCTGACGCGCGACGACGTCTTCGGCCGCCGCTGCGGCAGCTATGTAAGTGTCGTCTCCCATACGGTTCCTTAGGCTGCCCGCGCTGGCCACCGGCTCCGCGGAAAGGCGGAAAGACGTATCAATACTACATCATACAGTACCGTACAGACGCTCGGCGCGCAAGGGCTTTCTCAACGCGCGACGGTACTGTGTGGGCGGTCGCGGCAAGCGACAGATCGGAGGAGCGTAGACGCGCGATGCCCACGACCATCGCCTGTAGACAACGCCGACCGGCGCGCGAACTTGACACGGTGGCGCCAGCGGCGAACCATTGCTTTACGCTCAACGTCCTACCCGCCACCAGCTTCCCGGGATGCCGATGACCGTTCGCACGCTTCATGCCGTCGTCGTTGTGACGCTACTCGCCTCCGCAGCGGCCGCGTGGGCGGCGATCGACGCTGAGGGGCCCGCCCGAAGTGGCTCCGGCCGCGTGACGCCGAGAGAGATCCTCCTCAGGTTGAGCGACCAGCGAGATGTCCGCGAGGATGCCTCGCTAGTCGCGGCGCACCGCCGGTGGGCACTGGTGTCCGCAAAGCGCGTCGTGACGCCTGGCCAGGGCTCCCATCCGTTGCGGGCCGCCATTGGACGCACATGGACGCTGCGGTTTGCCCGGCGCGTGGATCTGGGAGCGGTCATCGCGCATTACGAGGCAACGCCAGGCGTGGAGTGGGCTTCCCCGAACATCCTGTTCGAGACGCTCCAAGGGTCTGCCGTCCCGCCCATCGTCCCCAACGACCCCGAGTACGAGAACCTGTGGAACCTCGAGAGCATCGCCATGCCGCGCGCGTGGGCGATTGAGCGCGGCGACCCCTCCGTCGTCGTCGCCATCGTAGACACGGGCGTGACGCTGGATCACCCGGACTTCGAGGGTCAGCTCTGGACCAACCCCGGTGAGATCCCTGGCAACCGGGTCGACGACGACGACAACGGCTTCGTCGACGACGTGCAAGGGTGGGACTTCGTCGAAGCGCCAACCGCCGCGGGCCGAGGCGACTTCAACGAACCCGACGGCGATCCCACCGACGAGACCGGCCACGGCACGCACGTGGCGGGCATCGTGGCCGCGCGGCCCGACAACGGCATCGACATCGCGGGCGTCGCCTGGAACTGTCGTCTCATGCCCGTGCGTTCTGGATTCGCCGCGAGCGGTGGCGGGACGTTCCTGCAAGAGGACGACTCCGCCGCCGGAATCATCTACGCCGTCGAGAACGGCGCCTCCGTTATCAGCATGAGCTGGGGCGACGAGCGCGGATCGCGCCTCCTCCGCGACACGCTAGAGTACGCGCACGCGATGGGCGTCGTCCTGGTGAGCGCCTCCGGCAACGAGAACCACGACTCCGTGCTGTATCCCGCCGCGTTCCCCGAGGTGATTTCCGTAGCGGCATCGGCACATGATACGGGCGCGGCGTACTTTACAAACGCCACGGCGGAGGTAGACCTGCTCGCGCCCGGGGTGAGTGTGTTGAGCCTGCACACGGAGGGTCGGCTGCGCACGCTCAGCGGCACGTCCATGGCGGCGCCCCACGTCGCCGGAGTCGCTGCCCTCATGCTCTCGAAGCGACCTAACCTCGGCGTCGATGACGTGAAGCGCATTCTCGTGGCGTCGGGTTCGGCGCTCGTCGACGAAGGCCGCGCGGTGGGCGTGCCGCTCCTGAACGCCCGCAACGCGCTGACTCTGAGCGATACGCTCGTAGCGGAGATCACCAACGCCGGCATCGGCATGGGCGGTGACAACGCCCTGGAGGTCGTCGGATCCGTGGGTGGACCCCGCTACGCAGGGTACAGGCTGCTCGTTGGCGAATCGGCCACGCCGGCGGAATGGGAGCTACTCGTCAACGTGCGAGGCGGCGAAAGCGCGGGCCTCCATCGCACGCTACACGCCTGGGATACGTCCGGCGTACAGGAAGGGACTTACACCCTACGTTTGGAGGCCTACGACTCCTCGGGGGCATTGGCGCGGGCCCAACGCGTCGTCGAAATCGACCATACGCCACCCGTCGCGCTGCGGCATGAGTTCTTCCACGCCCTGTCACAAGGGGCCGGCGCCCCGTTCCTGTGGGTCGAGTGGGACGACTTCGTGAACGCGTCCCTTACCATCCGGGATGCCACGACGGGCGTCGTCCGGGACACGACGGAGTTCGCGACGCCGCAGCGCCACTACATCATCGGGTTGGACGCGGAGCTGCCCGACGGCGAGTGGACGTACACGTTCGTCGCGACGAACTTCGCGGGCATGTCCACGACGGTTGAGGGCGCCGCGTCGAGCGACATCGAATACGCGAACCCAGGGAGTCGGTCCGTGCGAGCCGGCAATCGCGCTCCATCGCTCGACATCGCGCCACGCCTCGCGGACTTCGACGGTGACGGCCTACCTGAGATCGTCGGCTCGTCACCCGGCGGCGAGGGGTTCGTATTCACGCAGGTGTTCGAGGCGCGCGACGGCGGGCAGTTCCGATCCGCGCATCAATTCAGGGACTTCTTCACGCCGCTGGATGTCGGAGACCTCGACGGGGACGGCCTCGCCGAGGTACTCGGGCAGATGGGCGATGATCTCATCCTTCTAGAGGCGCCCACCGCGAATGCGTTCCCCTCGGAACTCATCTGGACGGGCGAGCGGCTGAAGAACGGGCGTATAGTGGATGCGGACGGCGATGGATCACCCGAAATCCTCGCGACGACCGGTGGATCGACGCTCGTGGTCGTCCGGGCGGTGGGCGACAACGCCTTCGAGGAAGCGGCTTCCCTGCGCAACGGCACGTCTGGCGTGAACTTCCTGACGCGGTCGCGCGTCGTTGGCGACATCGACGGGAACGGTTCGCGCGAAATCCTCTTCGGCGACGCTGATGGCAATCTCGTCGCGTTTCGCTGGGACGGCGCTGAGCTCCGACAGGTGTGGGCCACGCGAACGCCTTTCAACACGATACTCGACATCGCGTCCGGCGTGTTCCTGGGCAGACGCGCCGTCGTCGTCATGGCCGAGGAGCCGTTCGGTCTCACACGTCGGGGAGGGGCGATGGCCACGGTGGCGGTGTACCTGTGGGACGAGTCCAATTCTGACCTGACGCTTCACGACACACCCCATTGCGCCGTTCGCCGTCTCCAACAGCGCGACGATCGCGCCACGTTGCTGACGGGTCGCATGGATGCTGGCTCGGACGACCTCGTCGCGGTGATCTCCGGGGGCGCCGCGTATCTGCTGCGCATGGACGCGGCTGGCGACCTGGCGTTGGAGTGGTCTGGGCCTGCCGACCCATCGCTTGCTCCCGCGTTCCTGGACGTGGACGGTGACGGCCGCGCGTCGTTCCTCTACAACGACCGCGGATTCCTCAGCGAGTTGACATCCGACGCGGACGTTACGCAGGCCCGCCGGCCGTTCGCGCTGGACGTTACCGCGACAAGCTCTCGGTCGGTTACCCTCACGTGGCGATGGGCGGAGGGAGGCAGCGTCGGAACCGTGTATCGCGCCGTCGGCGACGATGGCGAGTTCGCCGCGCTGGCGGAAGTGGTGGGAGATCCCACGTACGTAGACGACACGGTTTCAGAGGGTGAGCGTTACCGCTACGAGGTGCGTGTCGGCGCGGACGCGTCGGACCCGGCGGGGATATTCGTGGGAGAGCAGCCGCGGCTGCTCGCGGCGGAGGAACTCACCCCGTCGCGCGTGAAGCTGTCGTTCAGCCTACCCATGGACCGAGGCGCGCGGCAGGGGTCGCTGTATCGCGTCGTCGCCCACGGGAGCCACACGCGTGTGTGGACGCCGACGTCCGTCGCCCGGCAGAACAGCGACGCGGAGTTGATTCTCGCCTTCGCCGACTCGCTGCCTCCTGGCGACTACGTCGCGGAGGTGGCTCGACCGCAGGACGCGCGCAGCGCCGACGAGATGCCCGTTGACGAATCCGCGCGGTCGGTGGCGTTGCACGTTCGACCACGTGACGCGCGCCCGGCCGACCTTAGCGGGCTGCGCGTGTTTCCCAACCCGGTCTACTTACAGCGACACGCGGCGCGCGCGCACTTCGCCGGCGTCCCGGAGGGCGCGGTGATACGGGTGTATTCAGCGGACGGCGCATTCATCGTCGAAGGGGTCGCCGACGCACGGGACGCCTGGACGTGGAATCTCCTCAACGACGCGTCGGCCCCGGTGGCCACAGGCGTCTACATCTTCGCGGCGGAGTGGAACGGCTCACGCCGCGTCGGCAAGCTGTCCATCGTGCGCTAGTCTCAGCTCCGGCGGTGGGCTCGCGTACGAGTACAGGGCGCGCGCAAGGAAGGGGACGCCTGGCACGGCGTCCCCTTCGCGAATCGGTCGTCACTCGGCGCTACTTCTGTTCGGGGAACGGCGCGCGGATGTCGTATCGCCCTTCGACCTCGACAGGAACCTTGCCGCTCTCGACGAGCAGGTCTAGCGGGTTCTCGCGGGTCGTGAACGGCCACTCGACGACGCCCTGAATGCGCACGGACTCGTAGATCGCCATGAGGACTTCCATCGTCGTCGCGGCGACTTTGCCCTCGTTGATGTGCGTTTCGCGCGCGCCGTCCATCCACTCGACGAATTCCGAGAACTGGTTGCCCGTGACAGGCTTCGGCGTGACGGACTGCCAGCCTGCTGTCTTCGCGTCAAGGAGCAGAACCGTGCCGTCTGGGCCGCGCTTCACGGAACCATCTTCGCCGTAGACGATGTGGCGGTTCAGGTCCGGCTCCGGCATGTCGCTTTCATACGTGCCACGTATACCACCCTCGAAGCATACGAGGAAGGCGCACAGATCCTCGGTGCGGACGCGGCGTTCCCATCGGTCGGTCTTGCGTGACAGTTGCCCAATGAGCCACAGGGGGTCGGGATCTCCGAGCCAGAAGCGCATCTCGTCGATCTCGTGCGTGCCGCGGTTCAGGAGCCCGTGCGCGTCGCGTCGCAGGACGGCGTTCGGCTGCCCGATGGCCCCGCTGGTGACGAGTCTACGCATCTCGACGTTTTGCGCGTTATACCTGCGCTGATGCCCAATGGCGAGCTTGACGTCGTTCTTCTCGCACGCCTCGATCATGTCCCAACAGCCGCCCATGCTCTCGCCCATGGGCTTCTCGCCGAAGATGCCCTGAATCCCGGCTTCCGCCGCGGCGACGGTGATCTCCGCGCGGACGTTCTGCCACGTCGTCACGGACACAATGTCCAGGTCTTCCTCGGCGAACATCTTGTTGTAGTCGTCGTAGGAGCGGGCGTCGAACTGGTCGGCGAGCGCCTTCGCGGATTCGCCGCTCATGTCCGCGGTCGCGACGACCTCCGTGCGATCCTGGTTCGTCCACGCGTTCGCGTGTGACCTCCCCATGCCACCAGTGCCGACGATTCCTACTCGATACACTTTGTCAGCCATGCTCGTCTCTCCCGCGATGCCCTCATTCATGCCTGGTGAAACCAGGAGTCAGACTAGCATAGAGGCAAAAGAGGCACAATGCGGCTGGCCGAGGCGAACGGACGTGCGATGGCGCATGGCGCCAGGGGCAAACGGGAGACCGACAGCATTGGTGGCAGCGGGCTCGCGGTTCGGTGGGAGGGCCCCCTGCGCGTTGGGGCACGAGCTCTGACGGGATCAGATGACGGATGGATAGGCCACGAGTTTGTGCCCGGACGCCTCGCGCGCCTTGGCGACGACCGCCTCCAACTGATCGTACAGGTGGTCCACGCTGAAGGGTTTGGTCAGATAGCCAGTGGCTCCGGCCTCAATCGCGCGCTCTATCGCGGACATGTCCGACATGGCGGTGAGCATGGCGACGGGAATGTCGCAAGTGCTGTCGCTTCCTTGAAGCGCCTCCAACGCCTCGTACCCGTCGGCGCGGGGCATGAGGATGTCCAGTAGGATGACGTCTGGTCGGTATTTCTGCGCCGTCGCCGTGATCTTCGATCCGTCCTTCGCCTCCAGGACATCGCAGCCGTGTTTCGCCAATGTCGCTCTTAGCACGGTGCGGATGTCCGCATCGTCATCCACCACTAGCACGCGTAGAGCCACGTCTGCCCCTCTCTGTATGCCCCTGCGAGGAGCGATCCATCTGCCCGGCCGCGCCTCGTGGCCGCGGCCCGGTGGCGGTGTCGGCGCCACGCTCACGCGCGTCCCGGCTCGCGCGACCGCCAGCGTCGGCGGTCGCGCTCTCTCTCGCCTTCTGTACTCGCTGCAGTTGACGCGCCCGGGCGCGGTCACGCCGGATCATCGCCATCTGTATCAGCATCAGCAGCCTCCGTGCTCCCCGGTCGGACTCCCACCGGACGGCGTCGCGCCGGACGAGAGCTCGCTTGCAGGGGGCGCATGCAGCGAACATGCCAACTACAGACCGCCCCGTCGGAGACGGCTAAGACAGAGGGAATGCCGCCTCTGATACCCATGCATTGGAGGGCAGACATCCCCGTACAGGCGCGGATTCAGGGCGTCGCCGTCGCAGATCGCGGCGGAGGCCGTTCCAATCCGCGACGGCGGCGGGCCGAGTCCGTGTCGGTCGCTGGACTAGAACACGGTGATGAGGCTGGGGGAGAAGGGCGGATACTCATAGCCGACGCCCGCCTTCACGACCTCACGGGACACGCGCGGGCCGAAGGAGCTGTTCGTCATCACGACGAGACCGCGTCGCTGAGTCGCGGAGCCAACCACGAAGCATGTGAAGGAGGGATTCTCGCCCCAGTGCCAGAACGTGCCGTCGTCGGGCTCGGTCACGAGCCCCCAACCAAGGCCCCAGGCGATGTCGTCTTCCACGGACACCTGCGCCCGGAGCGATTCGCGCCGCAGGGAATCCGACAGGAGGCAAGCTGACGACGGAGGGGAGTCCATCATCGCGATGGTGAGTTTGGCGAATTCCGTGGGCGTTGTGTGCATGGACCACGCCACGTTCGCCGTATCGCCCTTCCACGTCTCGACGACCTCGCGCTTCCACCCCTGACCGTCGGCGGCGAGATCCTCGAACCTGTCCTCCCAGACGAGGCTACTCACCTGCATTCCTAGAGGGTCCAGGACTGTGTCGCGTAGCCACTCGTGGACGGGTCGTCCCGTCAGGGCTTCGGCGACCTTGGACAGGTAGACGTACCCCTCACCCGAGTACCGGAACGCGCTGCCAGGCTCGTGCGCCGTGACAAACGGATCGTCGCCACGCCAGTTGGGCAGCCCAGTCGAGTGGGACAGAGCGTGCCGAACGGTGATTTCCTCGGCGCGGGGGTCGTCCGGCACGAACGCCTCGTCGATGAGGTCGCTCAGGCGGGTGTCCAGCGTGATGCGCCCGGCATCGACGAGTTGCAGCAGTCCGTGAGCAAACGCTGGCTTCGTTAGCGACGCCGCTTCGAACACCGTCGCAGTGTCCACCGGCGCGTCGGTTTCCCCGTGCCTCACGCCGAAGCCCTTGGCCCACGCCACGCTGGCGCCTTCGATTAGGGCGACAGAAACCCCGGGGATGTCGTGTTCCGCCATGAGCGTCGGAATCATGCGTTCGAGCTCAGCTGCGAGATCCATCGGGTCTTGCTCCTCACCCACCGTTGGGCGCCACGGCGTGCCACCGGCCAGCAGCACACCGCACGCGACGACGAACTCCCGCCGAGACAGCCGGAATCTGCTTCCTGTCGGTCGCAACGGCTCGCCCCCTATGGTCGGTGCGGCAGGAGTGCCAACTACGCCGGCCGACATTGGCTACAGCTCTGAGACAAGCCGACTCAGCGCTTCCAGTCCTGCGGCTTCCCCAGCCTTCGCAGCCTGGAGATGTTCCACAGCCGCCGCACGTCTTTTGTCGTCGCGGGTGTTCTTGTCCAGGTTGTGTTCCTCCCACGGGAAGAGCGCTGTCACCTTCTGCAGATGTCCGGCCACCTCTGCGTAACGGCGGCGGGCGTCCATGAACGTGGGCCGTGTCGCCTCCGTGCCGACACGCGCCGCCGCCTCGGCGAGGAAGCCGGCCGCCATCCCACGACACTCGTGCCACAGTTGGGCGTTGTAGGCGACGTTGAACGGGTGTGCAGTCTCGGCGGAACTGAGCGCCGCGATCCAATGGTCGTACGCCGCCAGCCCACCCTCGGTTTCACCGAGGCTCCAGCGGTTCGACCCGTCGGCAAACGCGACGGCGAAGGCAAGGGCGTCCCGGACGACGGTGAGATCGTCAGCGCCATCCGTCAGAGCCATCCACCCAACGTCCAGCACGCTGGTGACGTCATCGGCGCCCAACTGCCGCCACGGTAACCCCTCGTCGGAGGATCCGAAATTCCCCGAGTACAGGTAGCCCACATCATCGTACCCGTCGATTGATGAGTATTCGGGGATCTCCATCTTGAAGCCGTAGCAGGCGTGGCCCGCGTCCAACGCCTGGCGGATGCTGTCCCACGCCTCCCGCTGTTTCGCAGCGAAGTCGGCGTCGCCCTTGCGCGCGTTGACTCGCCCTGTTGTAAAGCCGAGGTTCTCGCCGAGCTCAAATGACCGTTCGGGATCCCATCCCGCGTACGTCAGCATATCGACGGCTCCCAGCCCGGGCTTGGCGTTCGCAACGAAGGCGTACCCCATCCCGCCCATCAGCCATGGGTCGGAGTGATCCACCCCTATGCGCTTTAGGCCTTCCTGCATCACCACAAGCTGAGACACCCAGCCGATCTTCATGTCATTCCCCGATGTTGAGGGCTCTTCCTGCGGGCTAGCGATGGCATTCGGCGCGGTCTGGGCGGCGGCGACCCACTGCACAGGTGTTGAGTCGGCCCCGCCGAGCCCATTGGACGACGCGCGGTCGCGCGCTGCCACATCCGCGTTGAACGCGGTCAGAACGGCTCCGGCGACGAGCAGAATGGATGTGGTCGTCGAGATGGTCGTGGCCAAGCGTGAGCCTCCATAGCGGGTCTGCCCAAACGCGCGTTCCCGCAGTGTCGAGTCGAGCAGCCCGAATAGCGTCAGCAGGGAGACGAGCTGAGTGCGAAGTGTGCGCCTGGCGCGGCTCAATCGCGCGCGGAACGCGGCGTACGTCAGCCCGAAGCGTTGGACGATGTCGGTGTACGGCTTCTCGTCCAGGTAGTACGCGCGGATCAGCTCGCGGTCGCGCTCGCTGAGCCGGCTGAGCGCGTCGGTGAGCGCGTTCCACCGCTCCCGGTCCTCGAGCGTGTGGTCGATGGAGGGGGCGTCGAGCGGCGCGTCCTCCAACACGTCGACGAGGTGCGGGCGCTGCTTGCGGTTCCAGGATCGCGCGGCGTTGCGGGCAATCGTCGTCACCCAGGCCTTGAGGTCGCCCTCGGTGAAGTCTCGACGCGGGCTCGCGTACACCCGCGCCAGCACTTCCTGGACGAAGTCGTCCACGTCCTGCCGGTCACGCGGGTCGCGCAGGTCGGATGAGCCGATGTGTCGGATCAGCCGCAGGTGCGACAGCACCCGCTCGTCGAACGGTTCGCGTAGGGTGGTCGGTTCGTTCTGCAAGGCGGCGTCCAGCTCCTTCACCAACACAGAACTCGCCACACCACGGATTGTGACACTTTTCCGCGCGTTGGGGTGAAGGAGCGCCGACAGGACCGCCAAGGGGCTGAGCAACGCGCCGCAGGCATCTGCGCTCGAAGCGGCTCGCCGGAGACCTAGGCCAGATGACTCCCTCTCACATATCGGTCATCAGCTGTTCATCGGCAAGTCGATCTTGGCGTGGGTCTTCGCGGAGCGGTAGCTCGCCAACACCACCTCGACGGCGTGACGTCCGGCGCGTCCGTCGACGAGAGGCGTGGCGCCCGTCTCGACGCATTCCACGAAGTGCGTCAGCTCACCGGCGACTCCGTGAGGCTTCGAGCGGTCGGGAACGCGCTCGGTCCACTCGGATTCGCCGATCTTCTTGAGATAGGCGGTGTCTTCACGAATGGACAACCGTAGCGACCCTTCGGACCCGTCGATAGTCGTCTCGTTCGTGCCCCGGGCGCCCATGAACGGTCCCCAGCGGAGGATCCCCACCGTGTCGGCGTCGTATCGCAGGAGCGTGAGCGCGTAGTCTTCCCAGTCCTCGTGACCCGAGTAGCTGCCCACCTCTGCCGTGACGGTCTGTGCCGTCCCTCCGAACCAGTTCACCAGATCGACCTTGTGGATGCCGTTCTCGAGGTAGCCACCGACGGTCCCGTACCACGACGAGGGGCGTTCACGCGGACCTCGATAGGCGTTCGTGTAGTCGCCCTCGATGTACAGCACGCGACCAATCTCGCCGTCGTCCACGAGTTGTCTCGCCAACGTGTGCACCGGATAGAAGCGGAGCACCATGCCTACCATCAGGACGACGCCCGCGGCGTCCGTGGCCTCGATCATGGCGTCCGCGTCCGCCATGTCGAGGGAAAGGGGCTTCTCACAGAAGACGTGCACGCCCATCTCCGCTGCCGCGACCGTCACTGCCCGGTGCGTGCTCGGCGGGGTCGCCACGACGACGCCATCGACCTGCTCGAACAGCTTCCGGTAGTCGTCAAACGCAACGGCGTCATGTTGACTCGCGATCTCTTCGGCGGCTTCGAGCCGCAGGTCCGCGACACCCACGAACTCGCAGTTGGCCACCTTGGGTAGCGTGTTGCAGTGCGCGCGACCCATGCCTCCAACGCCGACGACGCCAATGCGTGCCATGCTCATGCTCCTCAGGTAGGCGATGTGGTTCCGCCGGGTTGTCGGAAGACGGCGTGCGTCAGCACGATTCCATCGGGCAATAACGCGGTCCGCGTCCAGCGCGTCGATGACTACGCGTCCGCGGACCTCGACACCTGCTGCTGTAGCCGACGCACGATCTCGCCGCACTCGCGACGCGCGTCGCGCAGCCTCTCGACGGACGGGTCGCCCGACCGCAGCGCGTCCAATACGACACCCTCCGCCGCGACGAACTCGTCACCGATGTCCGCGGCTTCGGCCGCTATCTCGACAGGCAGCGTCGTCACGCCGTTGACGTCCGCGTGCAGGAAGTCGTCGGGGAAGATGGTGATACCACCGACGTGAACTGGCACGCCAACCTGCGGGAAGTGGCAGTAGCCGTGGGCGCAGATGGTCCCGTTCGTGAACGCTGGGAAGTTGATGTCGCGCACCTGATCCAGGTCTCGTCCGGCGCCGCTGGTGATGAGTCCCGCTGCCCCGAACGTCTTGTAGGTCGTGCACATGACCTCGCCAAACGTCGCGGACACTGTCGGGTCGTCCACGTCCTGGAAGACGACGATGGGCGGCCCAGACAGCGCGTCGAACCCAGCTACCTGGTCGTCCAAGCCGCTATACGCGTCGCCCGCTCGTGGCGCGGCGTTGGAGCGGAACGTCGCGGTCGACGCGAAGCCTACGATCGGAGGCATTTCGGGGAAGCACGCCTGTATGCGGCCGTCCATGTAGCCCGTGTTCCGCGGACGGACATCGAACAGCTCGATGATGTTGCAGATGGTCGGCGTGTCGAAGGTGACCAGCTTCTCTAGCGTCGCGGCGCTCAGTGCCATCGCGGGCGTCCTCCAGTTCGATGCGTCTGCGGCAGACGTGTCGAGTGTAGACGGTCCAGCAGATGCCTCAGCGTGTCAAGAAGGTCGCTACCGGGCGACGGGAGTCCGTTGTGGACGTGCCACACGTGCGAATTTGCGGCGTGGTGTGAAGGGATACATAATCCGTAGCAGCACGCTCTGCCGCCGTCCGGTCCCAGGATGGCTCTGCGGGCGCTCAACCAGGACATGTCCATGACCAGCTCCACCAATGCTCCGGGCCGCACGCGGCTTCGGCCAAGGCTGCTCGCCATCCTCGCGATCCTCGCGCCTCTCTCCGCGACGGGGTCGACATTCAGCGGGTGGATTGTCACAGCGGACGGCATGCCAGGCGTCGACATGGTCGTGCTCCTGAGGCCCACGCAGGTGCACGACGACGGCGGACTGGTCCAGGCCGTGGACAACTCCTGGCAGGCAGCGACGAACGCAGATGGCTCCTTCGCGTTTGATGCCGTGCCGGAGGGCGCGGTGGCGCTGGTCGTGACGCGCGAAGGCGCTAGCGGGGAACCGTCTGCCTGGGTACGCACTATCGACTCCGGCGGCGTCAGCTTCCACGCACACAGCCGGTTTGGGTTTGTGTTTACGCTCAGCCCCGACACGGACTTCGAGGACGTCACGATAGCCGTTGTGAAGCGCAGCGTCGTGAGCGGCCGCGTGCTCGAGGCGGATGGCAGCCCGGTGGCCAACGCTCGCCTCGACAGCAAGCACGAGCATCGACGCGTGCGTGGACGCGGCAGCAACTCCGGCAGCTTGTCGACGGACGAGCTGGGTCGCTATTCCGTGTGGCTCGACGACATCGCCACGCACACCATCACCGTGTCGCGCGGCGCTGAGTCTGCCACTCGCGTGTTTGTGACCCAGCGCCCCGGGGAGGAGATCCACGGCGTGGACCTCGTGCTGGGCGAGACCACCCCCGAACGCCTCCTGACGGAGTGGGTCGAGAACCCCGCCAACGCCCATAGCTACCGGCTCATTGAGGAGGACGGGTGGTTCAACAGCCAGAAGACCGCCGACGCCATGCACGCTCACCTGGTGACAATTTCGGACGCGGCGGAGATGGCGTGGTTGGTGAGCACATTCGGTGACGCTGAACCGTACTGGATTGGCTTGACCGACGAACGCGCCGAGGGCGAGTGGGAATGGGTTACGGGCGAACCCCTGGATTACACGAACTGGTCTGAGAGCCAGCCGGCCGACGGCTTCGCCACGGGCGCCGACTACGCGCTCATGAGTTGGCTGCCCTACCCCGACCCCCGCGGGCGTTGGCGTGCTGTCGACCCAACCGGGAGCGATTGGCACAGAGTGCGGCGAGCGATCGTGGAGAGGGATCCCGTCAAGCAAGGGGCGCCGGGGATCATCGTGACGCCGATGCGGCAAAGCGTCTTCGTTGCGCCGGGAACAGTCGGCATCGTTGAGTTGGTCGTCAGGAACCCGTCGGAGCGCGAACGCCTGATGACATTCCGCGTCGCCGAGGCGGTTACCGATGACGCGGGGGTCGTGACCGAACGAGAAGGCGCCGCAGGTCTTCTGGCGCTCGTTGACCCCGACGCCATGGCGAGGCCATTCGCGCCGTGGGGGACGCGCACGATCCGGCTGCGCGCGGGCCTCCCGCACGACGCCGACACCCCACGCACGGTCCACGCCATTTTCGGCGTCGGCCTTGAGCGCGAGCCGGAGCGACCGGCGGAGCCAACATCGGTCACGATCCGCGTCGCCAGCCAGATAGAGATCGTCCCCAAGAACGACTGACAGGCGTCCGCGGGCGCGAGCCGACATCCTGATGCCAAGTCGACCTCGATAGATACCCGCGCGGCCCTGCACGGTCCTCCCCATGTCGAGGGTAATGGCGGGCCAGTGCCCTTGACATATAGTACGATTCGTTCTATTCTGTATGTACCATGCAAGAACACAAGCCCGAATCGGTCCTGTCCCTGGCAATCCTCGGTCTGATATCCCAGCGCCCACGCTCGGGGTACGACCTGCGGAAGACGTTCGCGACGACGCCCATGGGGCACTTCAGCAGCAGCCCCGGCGCCATCTACCCGGCGCTTAAGCGACTCGAGGAACGCGAACTTGTCGTGGGTACGATCGAGGGTGGCGACACCCTGAAACCCAAGCGCGTGTTTCGCCTCACCGAGGGTGGATTGGAGGCGCTACGACGTGAACTCACCCGGCCGATCGCGCCGGACGACGTGATATGGAACGTTGAGGCTCTCGTCCTGCGGTTCGCCTTCATGGGCGATGTCCTCGGGCGGACGGCGGCGATGGAGTTCCTGGGGTCGTTCCGCGACCGCATGACGGAGTACCTCCCGACGCTCGAGCAGACGCGGCAGGAACTCGAAGACGAAGGCCGCGACCACGCGGCCGTCGCGGTGTTGCATGGCGTGGAGCAGTACGCGGCGCACATTCGGTGGGCCACGGCAGCCATCCACACGCTCTCGACAGACAACGCAGGCACGTCAGATACAAAGAAGAAGTAGAAGGGGCGAAACCATGCGTCGACACAAGTCCATCGCGCCAAGGGTGGTCGCTACGCTGCAATGCCTACTGGCCACTTCCTGGGCCGCCGCGGCGCCACTGGCGCTAGACGCGGAGTTCGACCTGGCACGGTCGCGGGCGCCGGAGCCGCAGTTCTATGAGATGCGCACCACGTCGATCCAATACGAGCAGGACGGCGCGCGGAAGCCCTATCACGAGCTACGGCTCCTCCTACGCTGCACGCCGGGCGCCGGAGGCGTCGAATACACCTGCGTGCGCATGACAGCCCGGACGGATGGCGACGCCAGCGAGATACCTGAACTGACCGGATGGTCGTACGAGTTCCGTCCTGACCAGACAGGGTCGAACTCCACTGGCGACATGTTCGGCATCCACCACGCGAAGTTTCAGACCTTAGCCGACGCGACAGGCACGGCGCTGGCTCCAGATCTGTCGTACGCGGTGTACAACGTCTTCGTCGACTTCCACGCCATATGCAACGTCTTTGCCGAGGCGGCCCCCGACGGCGCGGGTATCCAGGATCTCACGCGGGTCGGAGACCGGATCGTCCATGCCGCTGCGTCCTCCGAGGGAACCATACATCTGGCAGGCGTCACAGAGTCGGGATCGACATTCCGAAACGGCGAGATCGCCCTGGCGTTCAAAGGTCTTGCCGTGGTCGACGGAGCGTCATGCGCCATCGTCGCGTATGATTCCGGGGAGAGCTCGTTCGCGATGGCGATGGAACTGGCTCCAGGCATGAGTGTGAACGCCGTCGGCGCGTCGCACTACTTCGGCGACATCTACGTAGACCTCGCGTCCATGTGGGTGGCAAAGGCAGCGCTGAGCGAGTTCGTCGTGTCCGACGTCACGATGGACGGACAGCCGCTCGCGAACAGCGTCGTCGAGCGCGCGATCGAGATTCGCTCCGTCACGAAGGAGGCGCTCGAGGAACTCGCGCGCGCGAAGTAGACCGCGCGTGGAGGACACATGCCAAGCTGGTACGAACGCGTTCCCAAGGTCGAGTTACACGTGCACCTAGAGGGGTCCATTCCTCTCGCGACGCTCTGGGAGCTCGTCACGAAATACGGGGGCGACCCGTCGACGCCGGACCTCGACGCGCTCCGCAGGAAGTTCGTCTATCGCGATTTCCGCCACTTCATCGCTACGTGGACGTGGCAACTCGCCTTCCTGCGGGAATACGACGACTTCACGCTCATCGCGGAGGCGGTGGCGCGTGACTTCGCGCGTCAGAGCATCCAATACGTCGAGGCGTACTACTCGCCCGGCGATTTCCGCCAGCACGGCTTGGAGACGCTGCCGCTGACCGAGGCGATCCGATCCGGGTTGGGCCGCGTGCCTGACGTGGAAGTGAAGCTCGTCACCGACCTCGTGCGGAACTACGGCCCAAAGCGCGGGGCCGCCACGCTGTCTGAGATACGCGAGGCGCAGGGCCTTGGCGTGATCGGGATAACCATCGGTGGCCACGAGGCGGAACACCCCGCCACACCGTTCGCCGAGGTGTACGCTGACGCGCGAGACATGGGGCTCCACACGAGTGCGCACGCGGGCGAGGCTGCTGGCCCAGAGAGCGTCTGGGGAGCTGTCCGCGACGCCCGCGCCGAACGCGTCGGACACGGCACGCGCGCCATCGAGGACGAACGCCTCCTCGACTACATCGCGGAGCATCGCATCCCCATCGAGACGTGTCCCATCTCCAACGTCAAGACGGCGGTGATACCGTCCGTCGCGGCGCATCCCATCCGGGAGTTCCTGAGGCGCGGCATACCCGTCAGCGTGAACACGGACGACCCGGCGATGTTCGGCAACTCCCTCGCGGAGGAATACGAGGCGCTGGAGCGCGAGCAGGACTTCACGTCGGACGAAATACGCGCGCTCATCCTCAGCGGCATCTCTACGTCGTGGATGTCCGACGACGACAAGGCGCGTATGACCGCGAAGTTCGAGTCGGACCCGAACTGGCGCGCGGACTGATGCCCACCGTCCCTCACCCGATACCGTACCAGGGCAGCAAGCGCCGACTGGCCCCGCTCATACTGGACCACTTCCCACCGCGCGTCGGCACGCTGTACGAGCCTTTCGCGGGGTCGGCGGCTCTTACCCTCGCAGCCGCGCACAGTGGGGTCGCCCGTCGCTTCTGCGTTTCCGACAGCCTGGAGCCGCTCGCGGACATTTGGTCGCTAGTCCTCTCGGAGCCAGAGCGACTCGCCGCCGACTACGAACGCCTCTGGAATACGCAACGACCTGATCCACGCGCGTTCTACAACGGCGTGAGAGACGCCTACAACAACGAGGGAGGCGCTGCTCGGCTACTGTATTTGCTCGCCCGGTGCGTGAAGAACGCCGTGCGATTCAGTCGCTCTGGACAGTTCAATCAGTCGCCGGACAACCGGCGCTTAGGTAGAAGTCCATTAAGGATGCGGGAACAGATCCTCAGAGCGCACGAGTTGCTGCGCGGGCGAGGTGTCGCTTCCGCAGGCGACTACGCGAAGGCGATCCAGGCCGCGACGCCAGACGATCTCGTATACATGGACCCGCCATACCAAGGCACTAGCGGCAGCAACGACCGGCGGTACCACCAGTCGCTCGACCGTCCGCGATTCATCGCCGACCTCGAGCGCCTCAACGCGCGCGGCGTGTCCTATCTCATCAGCCTTGACGGTCGGACGGGCGCCAAGACGTACGGCCCGGAACTGCCTAGCAGTCTGGGTCTTGTCCGCGTGGAACTGCATGCTGGCAGGTCATCCCAGGCGACGCTCAGCGGCCGCTCGACAGAGACGTACGAGTCCCTCTACGTGTCGCCTGCCCTCGCCGAGCGGGCGACCACTCTAAGGCGTTCGGTACGCGAGTTGGCGTGAGGATCTGACCTCGGGCGGCCTGCGGCAGGGCGCGTCGCCGCGGCACGCCAGACGCGCCCTCGCCCTACCTCTTAAAGTCGCTCCAAGTCGTCGTCACCTTGCCGCGTGGCTCCACGGAGAACGCGCGCCCGATGACATGCTCGGCGGGCTCCGTCCAGTCGATGGGACCCCACCCGTCGGCGTTGCCCTCCTGAAACGCAGCGACGCGAATAGTCGAGCCAGGCTGGAAGATCGCGCCCAACTCGAAGCCAGCCGGCGGGACGAGCACGTCGAGGTCGACGGACAGTTCCATGGAGTCGCCACTGTTCATCCACGGAAAGCCCTCGAAGACCACCTGGTCGGACTCGAGGTGCGTGACCGAGATTCCATCGTCCGCTCCGGCGTCTCGGCCGATCTGCACGTAGAAGTCGGACCCAATCACGTCCGCAACGTCGGTGGGGCTCCCTTCGTACGAGTCGTTCGGAACGCCGGTCGCGACATCACCGTCCGCGTCTATGAGGAGGTGGTAGTAGTACCGAAACGCGTCGGCGGGCGCGGCGTCACCGAATACCGTCTCAAGGGCGTAGAGGGTGGTATCCGTCGAGGCGACCTTGATGGACTTGTAGTCACCGTGGATATTCGCCGGACTCATGTCGTTGGGATCCTCTATGGCGACAGGGATCGCCTCCCAGTCGGCGAAGTCACCGTCGATCACGATGTCCTGCGCAGCGTGCGTGAGGAGAGGAACCGCGAGCAAGGCTGTCGTTGCCAAGACCTTCATGGACCGCATTGTCAGATGTCTCCTGTCTGATTCAGCGCGTTGAGCATTCATCCACGGGGCGGCCGGTGTCGGTCAGCCGCGGCGTTCCCGCGACGTGGATGTTCGGGCCCTCCAGTGCGGAACAGTGCCGAGGGCCGTGGGTACGGAATCGGTAGCCCAACACTTGGAGTCATTACTATGGTAGTTGGGCAACCGCAGTACCGTCCCTGCCTCGCACGTCCTAGCATCACCAATCGGCTAGCGGCGCCACCACCGCGTCCGTAGTAGAGCGACCGTCCTCCCAACGCGGGGCAAACAGCACCGCGACGCGGACATCGCCGGATTGCCCCGGAAGATGGAGCATCAGACGTCGCACGCCCTCGTTACGCCTTTGCGGCGGCGCCTGCTCGGCAGACTCAACGGTGAACGCAGCGCCAGTGGGCGAAAGGACTAAGACCGTGAGCGTCTCGCCGTCCTGCCGCAGCAATGCCGATCCGTCGTCGCGGATCGTGATTTCCGCGTCCGTGGTCATCCCCCATGCGATGTCCGCAGATTCCACCAGCGTGAATTCGTCCTGCGCCAGCGCCGCGCGCTTGCCGTCGACAAGCGCGACTCCTCGGATCGCGCGACTCGCCTTGGGGGCGTACGCTTCCGTCACGTCTATCAGCGCGTGGGGAGCGTCACCCGCCGTGAAGTCGAGGCACTTCGATGTGGCTTCGGCGTCCTGATCCTGCCCGTCCAGCGTCGGCACGTTGTGGCTAAACGTGTTCAGGCGATAGTAGTCCCAGCGGCGCCCGCCTTTGCGCGCGTTCCAGTAGCCCGGCATGTTGTAGTCGTCGGAACCGAGGTCACGCGCCCACCGCACGCCGAGGGCATCCATCTCGAACGTCCCGAGGTCGAGGTGACCGTGGGCGACCTGGTTGTAGCCCGCCTTCACGCCCACAAATAGCGCGTGCGGGTCGTTCCAGGCGCTGCGCATCATGGCGACTTCGACCGGGCCGCGGAACATCCTGGCGAGGTCGTCCGCGGGGTCTTCGTCGGGAGGCGGCACGTACCACACGAGATGCTCGGCGCTGGCACCGCGTTCCGCTACAGCGGCGTGCTCCGACGCAGCGTAGTCCGCGTTGTCGTACGCTCTCGCGAGCCAGAACATGACCCCCATCGGGCGCCGCGCCGCGCGCTCTCCGCTGTCGGCGTAGTTCAGGTAGAGGCCAGTCGGCCCGGTAGTGTGGATGGGGAAATAGCCCGCTTCGGAAAGTCCTTCTGACGCCTTGAGACCGAAGTCAGTCCCTAACGCCGACTCCATCGCGGCGATGCCGTATGCCGTGTACCGCGTCGCGTAGTTCCAGTAGCCGGGGCCTTCGCCCCACGCGCCGTCAGGGGCGTATGTCGCCAAGGCTATCGGCAGCGATTCCAGCGCGTAGCTGAGAATCTGCTCCGCGAGTTCAGGCTCGTCCTCGGCGATGGCGAGCGCGCCAATGGACAAGCCGCTGTTGCACACCTGGTTCCAGTTGTGCTCGTTGCGCGGCCACCATGTCGACGGCCCGCGCCCCTCGTAGGCGTCGATACCCGGCTGCAGACCCAATCGAACGAGGGACGCGCGGATGTGCTCCCGCGTTTGGGGTTCGATGACGTCGTACAGCCAGTCGTATCCCAACCCGACAGCGTGTGACATTTCCGCCGTGTCGAGAAAGTGCGACGGGTTCCAGTCATCAAAGGCGCACACGGTCAGCAGGTTCTCGACCAATGCATCCGCGTACTTCTGTTCGCCGGTCCAGCGCCATCCCATGCCCAGCGACCACACGCGTCGCAGGCACTCGCGGCTGACGTGCAGCAGGCGCGGCCCGCGCTTGTCGTAGGTCAGTTGGGGCAACTCGGCGTCACGGTCGGCGCGACGGAGCACGTCCTCGACGATGCCGGCGAGGGTGGCATCGCTCGTCGCGGCCGCCTTCAGCGCCGCCAATCCGGTCGCGTCCAGGAGCAATCGAGGATGGTCCTCGCGGAGCGTGTCCAGGTGGCGTGTGTCAGCCATCGCGCGTGGTCCCGCAGTAAGAAGAAGCACGGGCAGGACCGCAAGCAGGCCGCCCAGCACAATGAAAGAGACGCGTCCCATGGTAGAACGTCCGCCGGTTTGGTCGTAGAGTCTGACGCGCCGTCGTACCCGCCGCAACGTGTCGCGGCCATCAGCCTCGGAGGACGCCGACCATGCCCAACGCACTCCCGGACTTCTGGAAGAGCCGCGTCGCGGACGTCGACGAAGCCGTCGCTTCGGCGCACGTGGGCAATGCGCGCGTGATCGCTACGACGCCAGGGGGCCGGAAGGTCCACGTCATCGCGTACGGGCCGTCTACGGACTACGATAGCCAGGCCAACTACGGTTCCGCCACCGGCGCTCGCAACCCCGCTCATTACGCGGTCAAACCCGACGGCGGCCCACCTGTCGTCTACATCGTCGGCACGCCGCACGGTCAGGAAGTCGAGAACGTCGTCGGAACCGTGAACCTGATGCGCGTCGGGGAGACCGGAACCGACTGGCGAGGCAAGGCATGGCCGGAGCTAGCGGCGAGCATGCGCGCGTGCCGGACGCTCATCGTCCCACTATCGAACCCTGACGGCAGGGCGCGATGCATCCACGACAGCTTCGTCGGTCTCCCTGTAGACGAGATGACGCGCGTAGGTCAGGGAACGCGCAAGGACGACTCCCTATACGGTTGGCCGGGGGCGAAGGCAGTCCATCCCATGCAGGGCGATGTCGGGCTTCTCGGCGCCTACTTCAACGACGACGGCATCAACCTGATGCACGACGACTTCTTCGAACCCATGGCGGATGAAACGCGCGGGGTGCTCGGCGTCGCCCGCGAGGAGGCGCCGGACTACATCATCAACCTGCACTCGCACGGCGCTGCGCCGATGATCCTGTCCACCGCCTACGCGCCCCGGTTCCACAAGGAAATCGCGGCGCAGTTCGGCGCACGACTAAAGGCGCGTCTCGAAGCGGCGGGTCTGCCGGCGGGGGGGCCGCCGGGGGTGTCCGAGGACGGCGAGAGCTATCCGCCGCCGTCATTCAACCTGACGAGCGCGCTGCACCACGTCTGCGGAGCAGTGTCGCTCCTACACGAGTGTTGCCACGGCGTCGTCGAGGCCCGATACCCCGACGCCACACACGACGAGATCGTCGACATCCAGTTGATCCTGTTCGAAGAGTTGCTCGCGTTCGCGCGGAAGTTTCCACGCCCTGGCGCCGCTGGAAGCCCTTAGAGCCTATCTCAACCACATGCGTCAGCCTGCCGATACCGTTCTTGAGGGCTATACACAGGAGACCATCGCGTGCACGATACCGACCGGCAACCAGAACCCCCGATCTGGCATGTACCTGATGGCGTGTGGGAGATTGTCGAGGAGATACTTGCGCGCCGCTACCCCAAGCGCGCGCAGGACCGGAAGCGTGTACCGTTGCGCCCGGTGCTGGACGGAGTTCTCTACCGGCTTCGCACGGGCTGCCAGTGGAACCATCTTCCCAAGGAGTTTGGCGACGATAGCACCGTGCATCGGCATTTCCAGGCGTGGTGTCGCCTGGGAATCTTCGACGAGATTTGGCGTGAACTCCTGCTGCGATGCGAGGAACTGGACGGTATTCAATGGGCATGGCAATCGGTCGATGCGTCGATGGGCAAGGCTACTGGGAAGTCCAAGATAGATGCCTGAGGACGCCGTGGGTCGGAACCCCACGGACCGGGGTGAAAAGGGGTGAAACGGAGCATTGTCGTGGATGGCGACGGCGGGCCTTTGGGTGTCGTAATCGCCGGAGCCAACGTCCACGACACGAAGCTCCTTGCGGCGACGTTGGATTCCATGGCGCTGTTCTCGCCTCCACCCTTGCCTGGGGAACTGCAGCATCTCTGCTTGGACAAGGGGTATGACAATCCCACCGGTCATGCAGCAGTTGCCGAGTACGGGTACACCGGACACGTCCGTCGCATCGGCGAGGAGAAGCTAGACGAAAACCACGAGAAGCGCCATCCCGCGCGACGTTGGGTTGTCGAACGAACCCTCGCGTGGCTATCGAAGTTCCGAGCCGTTGAGATACGCCGTGACGTGAAGCCCGAGAAGTACGCCGGTCTCGTGAAGTTCGCTTGCGTCCTTAATCTGGGCTCGCATTTGGCATCGACTGAAAAGCCAAGGACCCGGTTGAGATAGACTCTTAGCCTAGACTCGTAACGCAAGCGGGGCGCGACCGACGCGGAGGGCGTTCCCACGCGGGAAACAGGCGGGCGGCGCAGGTGTCATGCCTGTGCCGCCCACTGGGCGACCCGACCATCGCGGGTCGTTGGGTCGCGGGAAACTGGTCAGGATTCCGGCGAAGCCTTCGATGACGGCTACTCGCGGGGAAGGCTGGCCGTTACGCCGACGACAAAGAGCCTCGGGAACTGGTGGACGGGTTCGAACTCGCCCAGCCCTCGATTAAAGCGCCACGAGTGGACGTTCTGTCGGCCTAGAGCGTTCTGCAACTCGGCGAACAGACCCAGCGAACTCGCCCGCCAGTGCACGGCCCGGGTCACCTGTATGTCCAGCCGGCGATAGCTCGGGTACCTCGCGCGGTTCTGGGTGACGCCGCCCGGTATGAAGTCGTACGCGCCCCACGGCAACTCCACGACTCTGAACTCGGTGTAAGGCCGTCCGCCGACGAGGCGCCACCGAGTCGCAACGCGCCAACCGCCCGCTAGGAGCCGCGCCGCGCTGAGCGTCGCGGCGTAGCGGTAGTCGAACGACGAAGGGTACTGGACGGAGTCTGCGCTAGAGCGCTCTACGGCCCTCGATAGAGACACGGACCCAGACACGTCGGTCCGCGATCCGCGCCAGTCCAGTGACATGTCCACACCGCGGCTCAGCCGTCGGCCCGTGTCTTGCATCTCCCCGGATGGAACCGTGGAGCCCTCCTCGACAAACGTCCGAAGGCCTCGGTAGCTCTTCACGTACGCTTCCCCGCTCGCGGAGACGGCACCGCCCATATCGCGGCGTATCCCTAACAGCGTGTGGAATGCGCGCGCATTCCCGAGTTCGCGGTTGGCGTCGTGTAGCGTGGTCTCGACGTACGCCGGGGCCTGCGTGACCATCCCAACCGCCGCGTGTAGCTCG
>CAYYPK010000017.1:137458-142162 GCA_964473525.1 uncultured bacterium | reverse complement strand
CCTCGACATCTACATCACGAACGGGCATACGGTTCCCATTGGCGACGACCTGTCCGTGTGCCAAGGGCAGCCAGACCAAGTGTACCGGAACGACGGCGGGCGCTTCGTCCAGATGCGCGACGCCCTCAGCGTAGGCACGTGGGGCGCCGGGCGCGGCGTAGCCACCGCGGATTACGACGACGACGGCGACGTGGACGTGCTCGTCACGCAGAACAACGGCCGACTGCTGCTGTTCCGCAACGATGTCGGGCAGGATCGCGACTGGGTGAAGGTGAGAGCGCCCGTCGGGACGAGGCTGACCCTCGAGGAGCCGGGACACACGCAGGCCCGCGCTTTCGTGGGAGGCGCGAGCTTCCTGTCGGCGCGCGCGCCGGAGATGGTGGTCGGGCTGGGCAGCGGAGCCAGCACCGTACACGTTGTCGTCGCGTTCCCGGGGCTGCAGGATCCCGTGGCGCCGATAGCGCTCGCGCCCGGCAGTTCGGTGGCGTTCGCCGGGAGTTCCACGGCCGCCCGCACCCTTTCACGAGACTGACCGGCGCGCCATCAGCGGCTATGAGTTGGGTAACCGCCCACGCGGCGCAATCGCCGTCATCCCCGCCGGGAGTCACTCCTAAGAGGGCACGCCATTCCTCCGCGCGCTAGCTGCCTCGAAACGTGGTCGATCCGCTTGTCGGGCGGGATACGACGGCGTTCGCGAGGCCAGTCAGCATTGACAATTTGCGGCCGTCTCGCCTAAACTGAGTATGACGCGGGCGGGTTCGGCGCGCGTTTTCGCGTCCGGTCCACAGCCGGATTGCCGAGGTTCTAGCCGGAACCCACCGCCGTGCGTCCTACCCGGAGAAGGTCCAGTTGATACAGGGAGCGCCCAATGTCGCAGTCTAAGGGTGAGTCTGGCAAGTCGGCTCCGTATCCCGGCATTCCGACTACCGCGGACGGGTCCGAAACCGTCGTATGGGTCGAGACGAACATCACCCAGTCCGCGTGTGCCTACCCCATCACGTCTTCGTCCAAGATGGGGGAGGGATACAACCTTGCCGTCTCCAACGGGACCAAGAATCTCTGGGATGAGACACTCATATTCCTGGAGCCGGAATCGGAGCATAGCGCAGCAACGGCGTGCGAAGGCTTCGCCGTAGCCGGTGGACGCACGACGACGTTCACGTCTGGTCAGGGCTTGGTGCTTATGAAGGAGGTCCTCTACACGATCTCCGGTAAGGGCCTCCCCATCGTATTCCATATCGGCGCCCGCGCATTGACCTCGCAGTCGCTGAACGTCCACGCGGGCCATGACGACGTCATGGCGGTGGCGGACTGCGGCTGGGGCATGGTGTTCGGCATGAACGGTCAGGCTTCTGGCGACCTGGCGGCAATCACGCGCCGCGCCGCCGAGGACTGCGGCCGCCCGTTTATGAACGTGCAGGATGGCTTCCTGACGACGCACACCGTCGAGTCCGTGCTACTAGCGGAGAAGGAACTCCTCGAGGAGTTCGTCGGCAGCCCGAGCGACCGCCTGACGAGCCTGTTCGACCCGTACAACCCGATCATGACGGGTACGGTGCAGAACCAGGACTCGTACATGAAGGGCAAGATCGCCCAGCGCGCCTACTACGACCAGATGATGCCGGCGCTCAAGAGCGCCATGGCGGATTGGGGCGAACTCACGGGCCGTGAGTACAGCGTCGTCGAGCCGTACCGCATGGAAGACGCTGAATACGCCCTCGTCGGCATGGGCGGCATGATGGAAACCGCCATGGCGACGGCGGACTATCTGCGCGACGAGCAGGGCAAGAAGGTTGGTGTGGTGCACATCTCGTCGTTCCGCCCGTTCCCTGGGCCGGAAGTCGTCGAGGCGCTCAAGGACGTCAAGGCGTTCGCCGTCATCGAGCGCATGGACAACCCCATCGCGCAGTCGAACCCACTGACCGCTGAGATCAAGTCCTCCTTCGCGGACGCGCTCACAGGCCACGAGGGCTACCCCGCAATCGACAGCATCCCGGTCATCTACTCAGGGTCCGCTGGGCTCGGTAGCCGCGACGTGCGGCCCGGCGACTTTATTGGCACGTGCGCGCACATGTGGAACAGCGGCGAGCCGCGCTACTTCGTCCTTGGCATCAAGCACGATCTCGCGATTGAAGCCCCGTTTGATCCAGACATCCGCCCGGCGGGTTCGTTCTCGATGCGAGGCCACTCGGTGGGTGGGTTCGGGTCGGTGACGACGAACAAGGTGATCGCGTCGTTCCTGGGCGAGCTTGGTTGGAACGTCCAGGCTTACCCAAAGTACGGCTCCGAGAAGAAGGGCCTGCCGACGACGTATTACCTGTCCGTCGCGAACGAGCAGATCC
This sequence comes from uncultured bacterium, assembly GCA_964473525.1. Classification (GTDB taxonomy): domain Bacteria; phylum Poribacteria; class WGA-4E. The sequence continues at coordinate 139,820 of CAYYPK010000017.1, read as the reverse complement.
GCACGCACTGCGAGATGAACCACGTCGAGTTCGTCCCGCTGAACGACGTCAACGCCTTCCAGTACGGCAACCCGCTCGGCGGCTTGCAGGAAGACGGTATGCTGTTCATCCAGAGCGACAAGACGGATCCGGCGGAAGTGTGGGCCGCCATCCCCGCGGACTCGCAGGAAGTCATTCGCAAGCGGAACATCCGTGTGTTCGCGCTGAACACCGTCAAGATCGCGCGTGAGATTGCCCCGACGGCGGACCTCGAGATGCGCATGCAGGGCATCGTCCTGGCGGGCATCTTCCTGCGCGTCTCGCCGATCGTCGAGGCTGCGAACGCGACGAAGGAAGACCTGTTCACGCGGGTCGAGGACGCGTTGCGCAAGTGGTTCGGCAAGCGGGGCGAAGAAGTGGTGCAGGCGAACGTACAGGCGGTATCGCGCGGCTACGAGGAAGTGTTCGAGATTCCCGCCGCCATCATCACGCCGCCGCAAGCAGCAGAGGTCGCATAGGCATGCCGAAGATCCTCGACCACGTCGAGTACACGAAGACCGACGACGGCTGGACGAGCCAGAAGATCCATGACGAGGGTGATTTCGTCATGGAACGGCGCGAGCAGAGCGCCATCGACGCCGACATCGTTGAGATAGAAGCTGGCGACAGACCGGCGTGGACAAAGCTCGGGCTGCCCCGCATCCTCGTCAACGGCGAGACCTTCCGCGAACGCGATCAAGACTGAAAGGACGACCTTAGCGGATGAGCGATGCTACTACGACCGATGCCGCGAAGCCGTCTCCCGCTCTCATGGACATTGACGAGTTCAATCGTCGCATCGTAGGCGCCTACAACCGAGGCGTCGCCGAGCAGGAACTCGAAGCAGATGTAGACACCGCGTTGAGCATCGTGCCCGCTGGCACGGGCGCCCTGCGCGACTTCAGCTACATCGCTCCCGATATTCCCATCTATGACCCCTCCAACTGCATCGGGTGCATGGAGTGCGTCATCGAATGCCCCGACACCGCCATCCTGGCGAAGGTGGTCCATCCAGACACCCTCGACGAGGAGTTGGCGAAGGTCTCGGACCCGGAAGTCCGGGAATCGGTAAGATCGCGGTTCGTGAAGACGAGGAAATACTGGGACGCTCACGAGAAGAAGGAAGAAGGCTCCGGCGGGTTGTTCGGCATCTTCATCGACCCGACCAAGTGCAAGGGCTGCGCCGAGTGCGTGGACCAGTGCGACGACTTTGCGCTGTCGATGCTGCAGAAGACCGATAAGAACATCCCGCAGTATCAGCAGACGTGGAACGCGTACGAAAACCTGCCGGACACGGCTCCCAACTACATCAACGAGCGTCTTCTGACGGACATGATGCTGGCGGAGCGGACACTGCTCTATGCAGGTGGCGCTGGCTCATGCGCTGGCTGCGGCGAGGCGTCCGCGATCCGCATGATGCTCGCGGCGACCGGCTTCAAATACGGAGCCGAAGAGGTCGGCATCGTGGCGGCGACAGGCTGCAACACCGTCTACACGTCCACCTACCCGTACAACCCCTATCGCATCCCGTGGACGAACTCGCTCTTCGAGAACGCCCCGGCAGACGCGATGGGCGTGCGCGCCCGGTGGGATCAGATGGGCTGGGAAGACAAGAAGCTGTGGGTTCTCGGTGGCGACGGCGCCATGAACGACATCGGCTTCCAGTCGCTGTCCCGCATGTTGCTGTCCGGCATGGACATCAACGTCCTCGTCCTGGATACGCAGGTCTACTCGAACACGGGTGGGCAAGCGTCCACGTCGTCGTACATGGGTCAGAACACGAAGATGTCGTTCCACGGGACCGCCATCAAGGGCAAAACTGAGCGCCGCAAGGAACTTGCTCAGATCTGCATGATGCACCCGGACGTGTACGTCGCCCAGACGACGTGCGCGGACTTCAACCACTTCTACAAAGCGGTCATGGCCGCCAATGAATACAAGGGCCCGGCGATCATCAACGTCTACACGACGTGTCAGCCGGAACACGGCGTCGCTGATGAGTTGGCATCCGCGCAGGCTCGCCTGGCGAAGGAGTCGCGCGCGTTCCCGATCTTCATCCACGACCCGAACGCGGGTGAGCGGCTGAGCGAGCGCATCGACCTGCGCGGGAACCCGTCCGCGAAGGACGACTGGTACACGGTGCCGAAGACAGGCGAGGTCATCGACTTCATCACGTTCGCGCGGTCGGAAGGCCGCTTCGCGAAGCACTTCGACGCGGATGGCAATCCCTCGGACGATCTGCTGGCCGCCAAGGAAGACCGGCTGAAGAACTGGCGGATGCTACAGGAACTCGCTGGAAACATCTAGCCGGACAGTCTCACAGGAACTGATCGAGAAGGGGGGG
>CAYYPK010000017.1:0-137448 GCA_964473525.1 uncultured bacterium | reverse complement strand
CGCCCCCCCCTTCTGCTATCCGTTGTCGGCGCCGAGGGACGACGCGGCCCGCGAAGTCTGTCACACTATCCACGTGGCGCTTCTGGGTCAATTGAAGGCGGCGCTCTCGTAGCGTCCGGCGATACGCGTGATGGAGACGGAATGATTCGTTTGCCGAGGGCATGGCGTGGATGGTGTGCGGCGGGGCTGGTTCTGTTGGGCGTGCATGGGACGGCTCACGCGTGGTGGCCGGAGGGTCACGCGATCGTGACGCGCGCCGCCGTGCGGTCGTTGGGCGACGAGATGCCGGAGTTCTTCCGCGCGGGAGAGGCGATGATCTCCCACACGGTTAAGGATCCGGACGTCATTAAGAGTCGCGCCGTGCCGCAACTCCACGCCACGGAGGGGCCCGAACACTATCTGGACCTGGAACTGCTCGAGGGCCGCGACCTGCCCGCGACGCGCGGGGAGTTCGTCGCGCTGTGCCAGGAGCTGGAAGCGAACCCGAAGCACGTTGGGTTCCTGGCGTACTCCGTCGCGGAATGGACGCAGCGCCTCGCTGTCGCGTTCAAGGAGCACCGCGAGTGGCCCGACAACCCGCACATCAGAAGCAAGGCGCTCGTGTACGCGGGCATCCTGGCGCACTACGCCAACGACGCCGGGCAGCCGCTCCACCTGACGATTCACTTCGATGGGCGCGTTGGGGACGACGGCAAGCCGCCACACAACGGCATCCACGAAGCGGTTGACGGGCTCATCCAGGGTCTTGAGTTCACCGCGGCCGACCTCGTCGTCGACAGGCCAGAGGGCTACGGAGACCTGATGGCGGGGATCATGGAGATGGTGCACGAGTCGCGCGAGCATATCGACCCGATCTACGAGCTTGAGGCGGCGCTACTGTCGCGTGAGGATCGGTCCGAGGAAGATTCCGCCGCCATACGCTCCCTCACCGAGGAGCGTGGAAAGGCCTCTGCTCGCTTCACGGCGGCGGTGTTCCAGACCGCGTGGGACATCTCCGAGTCCGTGTCGCTACCCTCCTGGATCGACCGTTCAGCGAACTAACCCCACCAGCTCTGCTGATTGTCCGGCCCGTGGCGCTCGCCACGGGCCGGACGGTGCCCCGTTGCGTGAACACCCAATTGCGAATAGTTTACGCTGACTATAGGCGTGAAGGCGTGGTCGACTTGCGCCTGCGGCCCGTGTCGCATTGGCGCCGTAGTTGGAGGCAAGACCTATGGACTGTTCTTGGGCACGACCGCTGGATAGCGCGCGTCTCGGAGGCCACTGCCAGCGTGGAATTGCACTGATGGCCGTCGTCTGCGCGCTGCTGGCTGGAGCGATGGTGGGCGCGGCAAGGGCTGAACTCGTGGGGCAGTGGCTGTTTGACGACGGAGGTGGCGATGTCGCCCGCGACACGTCTGGCAACGAGAACGACGGTCAGGTCAATAACGCCGACTGGGTCGCGGGTCAGTTCGGCGGCGCGCTTGAATTCGCAGGTGGCGCGTCGAACGTCGAGATTCAGCACGCGGAGGAGCTCTCCGTGCAGGAGTTCACGCTCATGGCGTGGATGAACGTGCCGGACTTCACGGGCGCGTGGCAGACGATCATGACGCAGAACACCGGCGGACCCACCCGCAACTACGGGCTGTTCATCAACGACGGCAGCGGGCTGATCCACTACTCGTTCACGTCCGCCAACGCGTGGAGCTCGCACAACGCCAGCTCGAACGTCGTCGACGGCGAGTGGCGTCACATCGCCGCGACGTACGACTTCGAGACCTTCTTCTGCTACGTCGACGGCGAAGTTGACGGGCAGACAGCGGTAGGCCTCGAGCCGGACACGGCCGACTCGGTGATTACCATCGGCTCCTGGGTAGGCGGCGGATGGATTCAGGGCGCCATTGACGAGGTGGCGCTGTTCAATCACGCGCTAACTCAGGACGAGATACAGGGATTCATGGAGCGTGGGCTGTCCGTTCAGGCTGTAGAGGCGGGCGGAAAGCTCTCGTCGATGTGGGGCGCGCTAAAGTCTCGGTAGCTGGTGACCGTCCATGAAGGGCGGTCTTGGCGCGGAGTCGGGTTAGGAGAACTGCATGAAGCTGCGAACGATTCTGGTGATAGTAGCGATGGTGGCGGTCGCGACCTCCCATGCCAGGGCAGGCCTGGCGGGGGCCTGGCTGTTCGATGAGGGCAGCGGCGATGTCGCCAAGGACAGCTCGGGCAACGGAAACGACGGCGTCATCAACAACGCGTCCTGGGCGGCAGGGCACATCGGTGGCGCGTTGGAGTTCAACGGCGCGGACGCGAACGTGGAGATCCCCCACGGCCCGGCCCTCTCGGTCGGTCAGTTCACGCTGATGGCGTGGGTCAACGTGCCGGACTTCACGGGCGCGTGGCAGACGATCATGACGCAGAATACCGACGGCCCCACGCGCAACTACGGGCTGTTCATCAACAACGGCAGCGGGCTGATTCACTACTCGTTCACGTCTGGCAACGGCTGGAACTCGTTCAACGCGGCCTCGGATGTCGTCAACGGCGAGTGGCGTCACATCGCCGCGACCTACGACGAGACCACGTTCATCTGCTACGTCGACGGCGTCAACGACGGCGAGGAGGCCGTGGACCTGCCCCCGGACAACGCCGAGTCAGTGGTGACGATCGGGTCGTGGGTCGGTGGTGGATTCATCGCCGGCAGGCTGGACGAGGTCGCGCTCTACGACAGCGCCCTGTCCGAGGCGGAAGTGCAAGCCGCCATGTTGGGCATTGTTGCTGTGGAGCCCAAGGGCAAGCTCGCCGTGACGTGGGGAGAGTTGAGGGCCAGATAGCGCCCCGTGACGGACATTCACTACTGGCTTCTGGGGGTCGCTTGTCGACCCCCTTTCGCTTGTGGACCACGGCATAGTACGCTCACGCTGGGGTCCAATCTGCTCAGTCGAGGACAGGGATTCGTGGCAGCTTCCGACACCAGTCCCAGTGACTTCTACGTCACTGGGGGCACTCTCCGCGCGGACGCGCCGTGCTACATAGAGCGCCGCGCCGACGGCGAGCTGCTGGAAGCCCTCTCCGCAGGCGAGTTCTGCTACGTTCTCACGTCGCGTCAGATGGGCAAGTCCTCCCTGATGGTGCGCGCGGCGTCGAAGCTGCGCGACCAGGGCCGCCACGTCGTCGTCCTGGACCTCACCGCGTTCGGGCAGAACGTCACCGTCGAGCAGTGGTACGAAAGCCTGCTCCTCACCATCGGCGACCGGCTCGACATCGAGGACGAACTCGAGGCCTTCTGGCTCGACAACGACCGGCTGCCGCCCATGCGCCGGTGGTTCGAGGCGATCTGGCGCGTCGTGTTGGAACAGGTCGACGGCGATGTCGTGGTATTCGTCGACGAGATCGACGTTGTGCAGAGCCTGCCGTTCTCGACGAACGAGTTCTTCGCGGGCATCCGTGAGTGCTACACGCGGCGCGCGGAAGACGCGGCGTTCGAACGCCTGACGTTCTGCCTCATCGGCGTCGCGACTCCCTCTGACCTCATCGACGACGCGCTCGTGACGCCCTTCAACATCGGCCGACGAGTCGAGCTCGCCGACTTCGGCGAAAACGACGCGCTCCGTCTCGTAGCGGGGATGGGCCGAGACGCCACCGCTGCCGAGGCGCTCCTACGGCGTGTCATCCATTGGACGGGCGGGCACCCCTACCTCACGCAGCGCCTAAGCCAGGCCGTGGCGGACGACCCCGAGGCTGAGACGCCGCAGGACGTGGATCGGCTGTGCGAGTCGCTGTTCCTCACGGAGCGCGCGCAGGAGCAGGACGACAACCTGCAGTTCGTCCGCAACCAACTGCTCAACCGAGAGGACGTGGACTCCGCTGCGCTTCTGACGCTGTACGACGACGCGCTGCGCGGAAAGACGCGGATACACGACGAGTCGGGTCTTCACGACGTGCTCATGCTCGCCGGGATCGCGCGGGTAGAGGGCGGCCGCGCTCGCGTCCGCAACCGAGTCTACGAGCGGGTGTTCGACCGCTCCTGGGTGCGCGCGAACATGCCCGGTGCTGAGCTGCGTCGTCAGCGTGCAGCGTTCTGGCGCGGCGTCCTGCGGAGTTCGGCGATCGCTGCCGTTGGTCTGTTGGTTCTTGGTGCGCTCGCGACAGTCGCCGTACAGCGGTCGCGCGAGGCGCGCTCGCTCGCGTCTGAGGCCAAGACCAACGAGGGCTTGCGGCTGCTTGCGGCTGGCGACGCCGCTGGCTTGCTGCACCTCGTCGACGCGCGGGAGCTCGTGCGCGATTCGTCGCCAAAGGCTGAGACGCTGGACCGCATTTGGATGGGGTGGTACGAGGCGTACAGCGACCGCCTGCGCTGGGTGTTCGACACGCCCGGTGGGGCCGCCTGCCTCGCCTACAGTCCTGACGGCGCCATGCTCGCAATCGGTTCATACGATGGCACAGCCACGCTGTGGGATCAGCAGACCGGAGCGAAGTTGCAGAGCCTGGAGGCGCACTCGGGTGTCATCCCAGATATCGCGTTCAGCCCAGATGGCGGGCGCGTGGGGACGGTCTCGTGGGATGGTTCTGTGCGCGTGTGGGAGGTCCAAACCGCCGCCCTCGCCGTCGGCCCGTTGCGCCACAAAGGGCTCGCCCGCTCTATCGCCTTCTCGCCCGACGGCGAGTGGGTCGTCACGGCCGGCATGTTCGACGGGATCAGGCTGTGGCACGCCAGAACAGGCGAACCAGCCCAGCTTGATTTGTACGAGGCTCCGACGACGTGGCTTGATGAGGTGGCCTTCTCCCCGGACGGAGCCCATATTGCCGCTGTGACCAACGCGCGGCCATCTCTCTACCAGTGGACCAGGCGTACGGGGAGGGCCACCGCGCCACCCGTGGAGACGTCGGCGAACGCCATCGCCCTCGCGTACGACCCCACCGCGCAGGCTATTGCCACGGGACACTTGGACGGCGGCGTGCGCCTGTGGAATCCCCAGACGCACGAGCAGATCGGTACGGCCTGGGAACATCCTGGCTCCGCCGGGGCGTTGGCGTTCAGCGCCGATGGGACGATGCTCGCTGTCTCATGTGGTGACGGAGCAACGCGTGTGTGGGACGTGGCTTCCGGCAAGGCCATTGACCTGGCTCTCCCCAACCGCGGCTTCCCAGACGACATAGCGTTCAGTCCTGACGCTCGCTATCTGGCGATTGCCTCCGACGAGGACGTTACCCGGGTGTGGCATGTGGCGCGGGACACAAGACTCGAGAGGGTGGTGGACACGGGATCGAGTTTCATCGACGACGCCGCGCTGGATGCCTCAGGCCGGTATATGGCATTCACCGGTGACGACTTGCTTCTCTACCGGGTAGACACGTGGAAGCCGCTGCATGGCTGGATCGGCGCCGGGGAAGTGGAAAGCGTGGCGTTTAGCCCCGACGGCGCCACCGTCGCCACTGGGTCGGCGGCCGGGGAGGTGGCGACATGGGATGTGCAAAGCGCCGCCAAGGGGCCAGCTACGTTCTTACACGAGGACAAGGTGCTGTGCATGGTCTTCGATCCCGACGGCAGGCGGCTGGCTACCGGCTCGCTCGACCAAACAGCGAGGGTGTGGGATATCGAGACCGGGCGCCAGGTAGGTCCCACGCTCCATCACAAACACGCCGTGTGGGCCGTAGCCTTCGTCGGTGATGGATCTGCGCTTGCGACCGGCACTGGTGAGGGTGTCGTGGGATGGCATATCGAGACGGGTCGATCCTACCCCCTGGCCGAGGAACACCAACGGTACGTTGTGACCATCGCGATGGACCCGCAGCGGCCGGCAATGGCCACCGGCGGACTCGCTAGCGTGATGTTCCGCGACGCCACGACGGGCGAAGCCGACGGGCCAGTCCTGTCACACGCGGGCGCGGTATTCGACGTAGCGTTCCATCCGAATGGTCACCTGGTCGCCACCGCTTCCCAGGACAATACCGTGCGACTATGGGATCGGGGGACGGGGTACCCTGTGGGATTGCCTATGGAACATGGCTCCCCTGTCCACAGTTGCGAATTCTCGCACGACGGTCGCGCCGTCATCGCCTCTTCGCTGGATGGCATCGTCCGAGTCTGGCGCGTACCGGACACGTCCTACTCCCCCGACGGCATGAGATCTCGGTCCCAGGCCGCTGCTGGGGAGCGCCTCAGTGCGGTGGGCGCTACCGAAGTCCTGTCAGCGGACGAGTTGAAGGCGGTGAGATCGACCGGGCAGGCCGGCAGGTAGACAGACTGGCGGCGAAACGTCGTACGGATGCCTGCGGTAGGAGACCAGCAATCGTGAAAAGCGTGCCCACCGAACTGTCTGGCTACGGCCGCAGGTCGGCCTTCCCGTCGCCCGTAAACCGCATGATGACACAATTCGCGGTGGACTTCCGCGACGGCCACGACATCAATTTCGGCGTCGGCTACGTGAACGAGCGCACCATCCCTCGCGACCTGTTCCGCGAGGCGCTAGACGCGGTGCTGGCCAACCCGGACCGATACCGTGCGCCACTGAACTACGGCGGCGCTGCGGGCTCGCCGAACCTGATCGAGTCCATCCGACGCTTCTACGCGCGCAGCCGCATCGGTGGGCTGACGGAAGCGGACCTTGCGGGGCGCGACATCGTCATCGGCGCGAACGGCGCCACGAGCTTACTAGAGAGCTTTGCGCAGGTGGTGCCGCCGGGCATCGTCCTCACGTCCGACCCCATGTACTACATCTACTGCGACTACCTGGAACGCGTAGGCCATCGCGTCGTCACGACGCCCGAGGACGGCGACGGACTGCACCCCGACCGGCTACGCGAGACGCTCGCGTCCCTGGGAGACGACCGTTCACAGGTGCGGTTCCTGTACATTGTCACGGTGAACAACCCCACGAGCACGATCCTCGCGAATGAGCGCCTCCACGAGATCGTGATGATGGCGGGGGAGTTGTCGCGCGACCTCGGGCGGGAAGTTCCCGTCATCGTGGACAAGGCGTATGCAGAGCTTGCGCACGATCCCACGGTCAAGCCGCTGGAGTCGGCGCTGCTGCACGACGGCGAGGGGTTGGTCTACGAAGTCGGGACGCTGTCGAAGATACTCGCTCCCGGGCTGCGCATCGGGTACATGATCGGTCGGGACGGCCCGCTGTTGCGCGCGATGGTGCAGCGAACCAGCGATATCGGCTTCAGTGCGCCGCTGGCCAACCAGGAGATCGCGAGCTACCTGCTCGACCACCACATTGAGCAGCAAATCCACTCAGTGAACGAAGGCTATCGGCGCAAGGCGAACGCCGTGCGCGGATGGATCGACAACTACCTGGGTGAGGTCGTCGAGGAGTGCCGGGGAGGCCGCGCCGGTTTCTACTACTACCTCACACTGCGTGATGTCGAGACGCACGAAGCGTCGCCGTTCTTCGCGTACCTGAGCAGGACTACCGGGGACGCAGATGTCGACGGGTCGGCGGAGATGGGCGCGCGCGTGGTCTACATACCTGGCGAGCACTGCGTGCATCCCGAGGGTGGCATGGTCGCCGCCGGGCGGCGTCAGTTGCGCCTGTCCTACGGCTTCGAGGAGCCAGAGCGTATCCGCGTTGCGCTGCGGCTCATTGCAGACGCCGCTGCCTACGGGCGCTACTCCTACTAGCCGCCGCCCGCCCGCGGACGTGATCCGTCCTCAGAACCGGCTGCCGCTAGCCCCGGCCGCCTGGCAGATTCACGCGGGGGAGGACCGTGTAGCGCGCTACATATTGGGTGTGGGCGCCACGGTGAGTGTCGGCAGATCGCCACACGAGACGGCGGGCGCGCCACACCGTACGTAGGGGAAGGGGCTCCGCTGCGATGCGAGACCGCTTGACGTTCGACATCGACGCGCGCGAGGCGACGACATCACTCCGCGGGTACGCTCTCCTGCGAGACCCCCTGGCGAACAAGGGCACCGCGTTCTCGGACGCCGAGCGCGAGACGTTTGGGCTCGAGGGCCTGCTGCCGACGCGCGCCCTGACGCTCGAGGAGCAGATCGCGCGCCTGAACGAGAACTACGCGCGCGCTACCGACAACATCGGCAGATACGTCTTCCTCAGAGCGCTGCAAGACCGCAACGAGACGCTGTTCTACGCGTTCGTCCTGTCGCGCCTGGAGGAGCTCGCCCCGATCGTCTACACGCCGACCGTCGGCACGGCCGTCGAGCAGTTCAGCCACATATACCGACGCCCGCGCGGCCTCTTTCTGAACCCAAGCAACATCGCCCACTGCGCCGAGATCCTTCGCGACTACCCGTACAGCGACGGCATACGGCTCATAGTTGCCACCGACAGTGAGGGTATCCTCGGCATCGGCGACCAGGGCACGGGTGGCATGGGCATCCCCATCGGGAAGCTGTCTTTGTACGTGCTCGGCGCTGGGATTCATCCCTCCGCGTGCTTGCCTATCGTGTTGGACGTCGGCACCGACAACCAGGAACTTCTGGACGATCCCGCGTACCTCGGATGGCGACACGAGCGGCTGCGCGACACAGATTACTTTGAGTTCGTCGAGGCGTTCGTCGCTGGCGTGCGCGAGGCGCTCCCGGACGTCCTCCTACAGTGGGAAGACCTGAGCAAGCAGAACGCCTTCAGCGTGCTCGACAAGTACCGAAGCGAGCTGCTGTCGTTCAACGACGACATCCAGGGCACTGGCGCAGTGGTTCTCGGCGGCGTGTTGGCGGCGTTGCGGATGACGAAACAGGAGATGCGTGACCAACGCTTCGTCGTGCTCGGCGCCGGAGCGGGCGGAGTGGGCGTGACGCGGCAGTTGCACGCGGGTCTCGTACACGCAGGGCTCTCCGAGACCGAGGCCCAAGCGCGACTCTACACGCTCGACAGCAGGGGACTCGTCGTAGACGGCCGACCGGGCGTGGACGGCTACAAGCAGGCGTTCGCGCGCCCTCGCGAGGATGTCGCCGGATGGACGCTGGCCGCCGCCGACCACATTGCCCTGCTGGATGTGGTCCGCAACGCGCGCCCGACGGCGGTGATCGGCATGTCCGGCCAGCCAGGCGTCTTTGACGAGACGATCGTGCGCGCGGCGTGCGACAATCTCGACCGGCCGCTCATCTTCCCGCTCTCGAACCCCACCGCGAAGGCGGAGGGCAAGCCCGAGGACATCCTGCGGTGGAGCAAAGGCCGCGCCGTTGTAGCCACGGGTAGCCCGTTCGAGCCGGTGAACTACGAAGGGTCGCGGCGTCACATCGGACAGGGGAACAACGTGTTCGTCTTCCCGGGCATCGGTCTTGGCGCGTTGGTTGCCGGGGCTCGGGAGATCACGGACGGCATGCTCACGGCGGGCGCCATGGCGCTGTTCCACGCCGTAAACGACGAGGATCTGGCGCGCGGCAGTGTCTATCCGAGCATGTCCCGGCTGCGCGATGTTACGATGGACGTGGCGACGGCCGTCGCGCGGGAGGCGATCGACGCTGGCGTCGCGGATGCCTCGGAGGGGCCGCTGGAGGACGTGGTGCGTCGGGCAATGTGGACGCCGGAATACTACCGGTACGCCCGTGAAGCCATTGGATAGGAGAACGCGTGGAACAGAACGCCGTGTTGCGCGGAGTCTTCGGCCTGCTGCCGACGACGTACCACCCAGACCTAGAGATCGACGCGGGCGACCTGCGGGCGACGGCGCGCTTCTGCTGTGAGACCGGACAGCAGGGGATCGTATGGCCCGTGATGGTCGGGGAGTTCTTCTTCCTTGGCGAAGAGGAACGCATCCGCAATCTGGACGTAGTGCTGTCCGAGGTCGACGGGCGTCTACCGGTCGTCTACGGGTGCTCGGGCATATCGGTACCACAGACGCTGGAGTACGCCCGGGCGGGACAGCGGGCGGGCGCGGACTCCGTCATCGCGATGGCCCCAGCGCGCACGAACGCGGCTGTGGCGATGGACATGTTCCGCCGCCTGGGCGACGCGTTCGACGGACCCATCATGATTCAGAACGCGGGCGGGTACGCGCCCCTCACAGGCGAGCAGATCGCTACGCTCGTCGATGAAGTGCCACAGATCGAGTACGTGAAGGAGGAGCGGCAGCCTGGTCCGCGCCACATCGGCGAGGTGCATCGCTGCGTCGGCGACAGCGTGAAGACCATCTTCGGCGGCGCTGGCGGGAAGTTCCTACCCGCCGAGATACGCCAGGGCGCCGACGGCTGCATGCCCGCGTGCGAGTTCGGTGACATCCTCACGACCATCATGGAGCGATGGGCGTCCGGCGACGAGGCAGGCGCGCGCGAGTTGCACCGCCGTCTGCTGCCCCTCATCAACCTCGAGAACCACGCGCTGATCCGATACATCCTGCGGCGGCGCGGTGTCATCAGCTCCATGACGGAGCGCGCGCCTTCCGCGGAACTGGACGAGGCGGATATTCAGGAAATCAACACGCTTCTGGAAGCGGTCGCCGACGACGTGCAGGGGTACCCGTTCGGGCCCGAGTGATGGCGACCACGAGCCCGGCGATCTCACGGAGGGCAACGTCGCTGGACGCCATAAAGAGCTGACCGCGACACGCCGGACTCTCGCGCCTGGCGATGTGGCGCCCGCCCCACACAGTGTGCTATACGAAGGGAGTCTGGCTACGAGGAGGTGGCCGACAGCACATCAAGGAGATACGACCGCGTGAGAAAGACACTGACATGGGCGGTGGCGACCGTCGCTGCATTGACCATCGCGTTCACGATCGTGGCCGAGCATCACGGGAGCGGTCAAGAGGGCAAGATTCAGCTCATCATCGTCGCCGTGGCGAACGAGGAGCAGACGGTCGAGGGCAAGCGACTGTTCACGTCGCACGCTCCGTGGATGAAGTCCACGCACCATCAGGAGGGCGACAAGGCGCTGCTGCGCTACAACGTGTCCATGGCTCCTGAGCTGTCCAACCCGTTGGATCCCGAGTCCGAGCCGACCGGGAACACGATCTTCATCCTTAACGAAGTGTACGAGTCGCCCGCTGGAGTAGCGGATCACTTCGCTCAGGCCCCGGAGTCCTGGGACGATTACGACGCTTTCATGGCATGGATAGCCGCGACAGGCGCGACGGTGGTGCCTGCTGCTCCCATCAAGCACTCGCTGTGGTAGACCGCGCGTGACCGACGCATTACGCAGCCCGGCGGCAGCCGCTGCCGCCGGGCGCCCTGACCGTGACCCGCCCACTCCCCAATTGCACGCCGCTCGCCTCCGCTTCGCCCTCAGCCGGGCTATACTTCACCAGTCCATTGCTCTTCCCAGCGCGCCGACCCAGCAGCGCTCCTCCGCCGATTGACCATCTGTAGGATCCACCGCACCCATGCGCATCGGTGTTATCTCGCGGGGCAAGAAGAACTACTCCACCGTCCGCCTCGTGAAGGCGGCGAACGAACTCGGCCACCGGGTCACCCTGATGGACCCGTGGGACTGCACGATGTACATCGCTGCTGGCGCACCGACGATCACGCACAACGAACGTTCGGTCGACGGCCTGGACGTCGTCATCCCGCGGCTGGGAACCGCGACGGCGGAATACGGCCTGGAGGTGGTCTCGCACTTCGAGCACGTCGGCGTCCCGTCCGTGAACAGCGCCACGGCCATCGAGACCGCGCGCCACAAGTGGCGCAGTCTGCGCGCGCTGGCGGAACACGGTCTGCCGGTTCCGGCGACGTTCCTGGCCGGCGCGCCGGGCGACCTAGACCGGGGCGTCAAGCGCGTGGGCGGCTATCCGCTTATCACGAAGCCCTTCGAGGGCACCCAGGGCAGCGGGATCATGCTCTTCGAGACGCCGCTGACGATGAAGTCCGCGCTGCTGGCGTTCTGGGGCATGAGCAAGAACTTCATCGCGCAGGAGTTCTCGCCGGAGGCGTCCGGCCGCGATATACGCGTCCTCGTCGTCGGCGGGAAGGTCATCGGGGCGATGGAGCGCGTCGCGGCGGAGGGCGACTTCCGAGCGAACCTGCACCGTGGCGGCCATGCGCGGGCGATACGCGCCTCCGAGGAGATGGTCGACCTGTCCGTGCGAGCCGCTGCCGCCGTAGGCTTGGGCATAGCCGGCGTTGACATGCTGCGCCTGGGAGACGATCTCGTCGTGCTGGAAGTGAACCCATCGCCTGGGTTCGAGGGGTTCGAGGAGGCAACCCGACGCGATGTCGCGCGCATCATGATCAAGCACGCGATGGAAGTCGCATCCGGCGCGTAGGCTACGGGATCGCGCCACTCTCCTTCAGGCTGTGGAACACGTTCTCTCCCAGGATGACGTGGTCCAGGACGGGTATCTCCAACGCCCTTCCCGCCTCGACCAGCCGGCGCGTGATCGTAACGTCCTCATCGCTGGGCGTGGGATCGCCCGACGGGTGATTGTGCGCCAGCACGACGCTAGCCGCCGCGTTCTCGACGGCGAACCGAAACACCTCGCGAGGATGAATCAGGCTGGCGTTGAGGGTGCCTACAAACAGCGGCTGATGGTTCGTGATGACGTTCTTCGCGTTCAGGCAGAGGACGTACAGCACCTCCTGGCTTTCGCCTCTCAGATGCGGCATCAGGAAGCTTGCGACATCCGCCGCCGTCTGGATCACGGGGTTCGAGGCGGGTAGGAACTGCGCCCAACGACGTCCCAGCTCGAACACGGCGGCGAGCTGCGCGCCATCTCCCGGACCCATGTCAATGGTCCGCGCGAGCGACTGCGGCGTTTCGTCCGCCATGCGCACGAGGTTGCCGTCGAAGCGTCGCAGCAGTCGGTCGGCTAGCTCGAGCTTCTCCGCCTTGGGGCCGAGGATGGCGGCGATGAGTTCACTGACGCTGGCCGCCTTCACGCCCTGTCTCAGGATGCGCTCACGCGGGCGGGCATCAGGATGGTCGGCCAAGCGTCGTCTCCTTCGACGCGCCCTGCCTTCAGCAGGCTGCGTGCCTGATAGGTTCCTTCCCCTAGCAGGGGAAGGTTAGGATGGGGTCGGGGAGCGGCCCACAGACTGTCTAGCCGCCCACGACATCGAAGTAGTGCGCGAAGAAGGCGTCCGAATCGACCTGCGTGGCGATGCGGTGCGGCTTCTGCTCGGCGCGTCCGTTGAACGCCGTGAGTCCCGCGATGCCGTGGCCGGACGGATGCACCGTGACTTCGCCTTCGGCGTATTCGCAGAGCGACGGCTCGAATATGACCGCCGAAGCCAGCGGGTCGTGGAACGTGATCGCCTTCCTGCCTCGGAACCACACCTCCGCCATGTCCGCCACGATCTCCAGTGGGCCGCCTGCCTTGCGGAACCGTTCGCGGCACTCGTCGGCGCCGAGGTTACACTTCGTCGTGACTTCCAGGCCGATGGACGTGAACCGCGGGGGCCGCGCGGCGTAGGTGATCGCCGTCGCGGTCGGATCGCTCATGGCGTTCCACTCGCGCGCGCCTGGGCCGTGTCCATTGCCCGACGTGAACACGCCGCACATGAGGACCAGTTCCTTGCGCAGGCTGGGTATCTCCGGATCGAGGGAGAACAGCAGTCCCAGGTTCGTCATGGGTCCGATGGCGAGTAGGGTGATCTCGCCCGGTCGCTCGCGGATCGTGCGTTGCAGGTACGAGGTAGCGGAATACGGCTCGAAGTCCGTGCGGTGGTCGCGATCTTTGATGGCTTCGTATTGCGGGACGTTCGGTTGTCCAGGGCCGTTAAGCAGCGGCCCAGGCGACCCCTGATGGACCGGTATGTCCGAGCGTCCAGCGGCTTGGCACACAAGCGCGGCTAACGACGCGCGTTGCCTGGTGTCGCCCGTGGCGGTCGTGACGCCGAGCAGGTCGCAGCGTTCCTGTCGCAGGAGATAGGCTAGGCACACGGCATCGTCGATATCCGAGCCGATGTCGGTGTCCAGGATTACGGAAATCTTGTCGCTCACGACGCTTCTCCTTTACGATGCCAACCCGCCAACACACCCCCGTTCCTAGCATTGAACGAGACGCCATGCAACTTCGTGTCCGACTGCTCACCGCCTCCGCGAAGCCGCCAACGCGCGGCAGCGCCGCCGCCGCCGGTCTCGACCTCTACTGCGACCTCGACGCGCCGCTGGTCTTGCAGCCTGGCGAGACGACCCTCGTGTCTACGGGCGTTGCCGTGGAGATACCCGCTGGTCACTTCGGGCTCGTCAGAGACCGCAGTTCTCTTGCGCTGAAGGGACTGCGCACGAGCGCGGGCGTCATTGACTCGGACTATCGCGGCGACGTGAAGGTCGTGCTCACGAACGCGTCGTCAGAAGCGCGCGAGATCGAGTCCGCGACGCGGATCGCGCAGATGATCGTGATGGCGCACGCGTCGCCGGAAGTCGTGGTGGTCGACGCGCTCGACGACACGGAGCGGGGTGAGGGTGGGTTCGGGTCGACGGGCGCGAGGTAGGCTGCCTACAGTCCAATTCCTGAGGGCGGCAGGCTCGCGTGCCCCTACCCGATCCGACGGGGACTCAAGGAGCCGCCGCACGATCTCGGGGATCACGGTGTCCGGCCAATTCGTCCTTCAGCCGACCCCACTCCACGCCGGACAGCGCCACTTCTCGGCCGTCCCCATCGAGCCGCATGCCCAGGTCGACCAGTGTCTTCTGGGCCATCACATCGGCGTCAGACTCTGGCTGGGGGATCGGCCAGACAGAGATGGGACGACCGCCAACGAGGTACTTCCCGTTCGGGGCGAACCGCAGGCTCCACGCGAAATCCTCTATGGCCGCCGCCGGAAGCGGTGGGGCGGTAAGCAAGCCAGAATCGACGTCCCATAGACGTATCGTGCCATCTAGGAGCAGCGTGGCGATGACCTGCCCATCCGGGCTATAAGCCGTATACCAAGCCGCGTCGGCGGTCCGAAGGGGCAAGCCCACAGCGTTGTGACTCGCCGCGTCCCAGACCTGTGTAGTCAGGTTGTCACGACCCGTGACGAACTGTCGACCGTCAGGGCTAAACTCCGCGCCTACCACCAGGTCACCCAGCCACAACGGGTCTCTAAGGCGTCGCCCATCAACGTCCCACTGTCGCAAGGCGCCGTTCCCAGAGCTCGTCAGAATCTCGCCCGTTACCGGGTTCACGGCGAGCGCCAGGGCGTCTTCGCTCATCGGCAGCGCCAGAAGCCGCTGCTCACGGGTGGCTACATTAGTTACGACTGCTGGTCCCAACGCGTAGTTGGTCGTTATCACATGCCGGCCGTCCCGACTGAACTGAAGTCGCCAGAGCATGCCTGGCCCTCCGTCGGGATTCAGCCGGATGATTGGTCCGGTTGGCGCCAGTGTCTTAGCATCCCACATCTGAATGGCGGAGACGCCTTCGACCAGATGGACTCCGCCAACCGCGAGCAGGTCACCGTTGGGGCTGAAAGCTATCTGCCGCACGTCCAAGCCAGATGGTGTCACTTGGCCCGTTTGCTCCCACGCCTCCGTGTCCCAGATCTGCACGGGAAAGGCCGAGCTCCCTCCTGAGTAGTCCGAGGACGCGCCTATCGCCAGCCGTCTCCCGTCCGGGGTGAATGCCATCGATGGCCCCGTGGGCCATCTCTCGACAACGCGGCGCAGATACGCAGGGTCGGCATGGGCGCGCCACCTACGAATCCTGCCTGCGACCGTGGCCGTGTAGAGATCCCCACCGTCGGCGCTGAAGGCGACAGCGGATAGCGGGTTAGGATGGTAGAACTGCGGCCCGCGCGTCGCCGGCTGGCCGTCAGCGTCTATCTGCCGCAGGTCCCACAACTGCGCGACGCCCGTGACGGCCGCCGTTGCAAGCAGCGTATCCTCGGGACTGACGGCGAACCTCGCTATGCGTCCCGGCGACACGATGTGTGACTTGGCCTGGCCTGTCGGCAAGTGCCAGAGATGCCAGGTGCTAGTGGACGTCGTCATGAGGTGTATGCCGTCGTTGGCGAACTGCCCGTTGACGACCCACCCGCGCGTCTCGGCAACGGGCTGGTACGACTGATCGCCTGTGTCTATGTCCCTGACGTTGGCCGTAAAGTCCTGCGATCCCATCGCGAGCAGCTTCTCGTCGCGACTAAACGCCAGTACAGAGACCGGTACAGAGTGGTCCTTGAACCGGCGCACCTGCTGTCGCGTCTTGACATCCCAGACGCTGACGCTGCCGCTCCACAGGCCGACAGCGAGGAGGCCCCCGGAGCGACTCACCGTGACCCCCATGATGGGGTCGGCGTCGTCTCCCTCACGGATCGGCGGCCCGAGCACCGAGCCCGAAGTGGCATCGACCAACACAACCATGCTGCTGTCTGTCGGCACGGCAAGGAGGTCGCCACCGGTCCTGAACCCAGTGGTCCAGAATTGCCACGATGCAGGGGCCGCTTGAATTCGCGAGCCAACCGCGACGCCCGTTGCTGGGTCGAACAGGCGCAGCGCGTTCGTGGCGCGCTCAAGGGCAACCAGACGCTGTCCGTATGGCGTGAACAGGATAGGTGTCGTGTCGGCGGGAAGGTCCACGACATTCTGTAACCGACCCGCGAGTTGCGCGTGCCATCCCGCCCATATCCTGCCAGCAGACTCCTGGAACTCCGGTGTCACGTTCGGGGTCTGTCGCGCCGCGACAACGTGAAGCAAGCCGCGGTGCGAGCCCTCTTCGAGCAGCCGGACGCCGTGTTCCAGTTCTGCTCTGGCTACCGATCGGTTCGCAGCGCGTTTCTGCCGCACAGCGATGGCCGCCAGCGCGCCGATCACCGCGACGACTATCGCTGCCACGCCTACCGACCGCATCACGCCTCGACGGAACGCGGCTCGTTGCCTCTGCAGTTCCGCGCCGGGCATGTTCTCCCGCACCCACGCGGCGTCGAACACGCGCTCATAGATGCGGTTGCGCACGCGCAGGCAGCCCTGCTCTACACCGGCGATCCCAGCCAACCGGAGGATGTTCACGACCGGGTTCGTCTCGTCAGGCAGCACCGGCTTGCCACGAAGCACCTGACCATACATCGTCAGCAGCGCGGCGTGGTCCGTGTCTCGGCGGAGCATCTGGTTGCGCACGAACTGTAGGTTGTCGTCCTGCGCCTGCGCGCGCTCCGAGAAGAACAGACCTTCGCACAGTCGGTCGACATCCGCGTTGGACACGACGGACGGATCCTCTGCGATGGCGCGACACAGTCGCTGGGTCAGGTACGGATGCCCGCCGGTCCAGTGCAGCGCCCGCTGTACCAGTCTGGGAGACGCGTCGCCTCGTCCCAAGCCCTCCGCCAGCGGCGACACCTCGGCCGCGCCAAAGTCTGTCAGGTCGACACGCTTGCCGATGTTAAAGGGCGTCGTGAGGGGATCTTCGATCAGGTCGGACGGCGTGGCGACGCCGATAAGGCAGAATGATACGCGTTGTAGTTCGTCGTCCTCAGAGCGGCGTGTGTAGGCTTCCCGTATGGCAGCGAAGAACTCCCCCGTCGAGAAGGGCAGGCTCTGCACAACGTCGATCTCGTCGACAAACACGACCACCTGTCCATCGCGTGCTGGGAGGACGACGCGCCGTAGGGCGGTCATCCATCGCTGCACGGGTGGGAGACCGGCGTTCTCGTCCCAGAACGCCTCCAGGTCGTCCTCGAGGTCTAGTTGCTCGCCGACGCGAGCGAGAAGCCCGTCGTACCACTGTTCCACCGTGACGTTCTGCCCGATCGCCGTCAGGTCGAGCAGGATAGCGGTCGCCCCTTCTCCACGCAGTCGTTGCGCCGCGCGTGCCATCAGCGAGGACTTGCCCATCTGCCGAGACGTCAGGACGTAGCAGAACTCGCCGCGAGAAAGCGCGTCGTAGAGATCGTCGTCAGCTTGTCGGCGTACATAGGACGGCGCGTCCGGCCGCAACGTGCCGCCAGCGACGTAGAATTCGCTCGTACTCATCTGGTCTGTGGCGTTCACGGGCGCTCCCTATCCAAGCGTGACGATGTCACGACCCGGCGCCCCGGGGCAAGGAGCGTCGGCGACTGCCTGTTCCCGAACCCGCCACGCGACGCATCCATATCCACCCATGTACCGTGGACCTACGGCGTGGCGTCCGTGCTCAGCAGACGCGCCGCGCCTCCGGCGCCACGGCGAAGTTGCGCTATCATTCCCAGGCGACATCCACCACGTTGAAAGCCGGAATCATGAGCGACAGCGACCGTCTGGTACAGGAGCAGTGCGACCTCCTCATGCGCGGGGTCGAGGAGGTGGTTCCCGAGGGATCGTTGCCCGAGCTTTTGAAGCGCGCGAGGGACGAGGATCGACCCCTACGCGTAAAGCTCGGTATCGACCCGACATCGTCCGACCTTCACCTCGGCTTTGCCGTCGTGCTGCGCAAGCTCCGCCAGTTCCAGGATCTTGGGCACATCGCGTGCCTGGTCGTCGGTGATTTCACGGCGTCCATCGGCGACCCGAGCGAGCGCTCGAAGACGCGCCCGATACTGACCCGTGAGGAGATCGAGGCGAACGTCCACACGTACGAGCAGCAGCTCTATCGCATCCTGGACCCCGACCGCACGGAGCTTCTGTATAACGGCGACTGGCTCGGGGAGATGTCGTTCGCCGACGTGGTCAAGCTGTGCTCGAAGTACACAGTCGCGCGGCTACTGGAACGCGACGACTTCGCTAAGCGCTACTCCGGCGAGCAACCCATCGGCGTGCACGAACTGCTCTACCCACTGTGTCAGGGGCAAGACTCCGTCGCCATTCGCGCGGATATCGAGCTCGGCGGCACGGACCAGAAGTTCAATAACCTCGTCGGCCGTGACCTCCAACGCGCCGACGAGCAGGAGCCGCAGGTCGTCATGCTCACGCCGCTGCTTGTTGGCCTAGACGGCGTGGAGAAGATGAGCAAGTCCCTGGGGAACTTCGTCGGTATCGACGAGCCACCGTCGGAGCAGTTCGGCAAGATCATGTCCCTCGCCGACGACCTCATGGACCCGTACTTCCGGCTCGCGACGCTCGTCCCGCTGGAAGAGGTCGAGTCCATCGTAAGCGGCGTGAACACGGGCGACATGCACCCGATGGACGCGAAGTTCCGCCTTGCGCGCGAGATCGTGGCCCTGTATTACGACGAGGCGGCCGCCGAGAAAGCGGAGGAAGAGTTCAAGCGTGTGTTCCGCAGCCGCGACGTGCCGGAAGACATGCCCGACCTGGTTGTGTCAGAGGATGCGCTCGCGGACGGCTCCATCCGCATCACGGCGCTTATAGCGCTTGCTGGGTTCGCGTCCAGCAATCGCGAAAGTCGCCAACTCGTCCAGCAGGGGGCGGTGTCCATCGACGGTGAACGCGTGTCCGACCCAATGGCGGCGATCACGCCAACCGAAGGCGCCGTGCTGAAAGTCGGGAAGCGGCGCTTCGCGCGGTTGCGCCGGAGCTAAGCGCCACATGCCGTGAAGGGTTGCGCGTGCGGGTGTGTCTCATAGTTCCTGCCTTCAACGAAGCTGCCCGAATAGCCTCCGTCGTCGAAGGTGGCACGCAGCATGTGGACGCGGTCTGCGTCGTTGACGACGGCTCGTCTGACGGCACTTCGGACGTTGCCCTCGCGGCGGGCGCAACGGTCGTCCGGCACAAGAGGAACATGGGCAAGGGGATCGCCATCCGCTCCGGCATTGAGCGGGCGCTTGCCGACGGGTACGATGCGGTCATCACTATAGACGGCGATGGCCAGCACGACCCGATGGACATACCGCGCTTCATCGACCGACACCGCGAGACGGGCGCGCACGTGGTCGTCGGAACGCGCATGAGCGATGTTGCCGCGATGCCCATCCACCGCGTGTGGAACAACCGCCTCGTATCCGCCGTGGGGCAGTGGCTGAGCGACAGCGTGGTTCCCGACTTCCAGTGCGGCTACCGGTTTATGCTGTTGGAGCCGTTGCGCGCCCTCGCGCTGGAGACGCGCGGCTATGAGATGGAGGCGGAGCTGCTGCTCAGGCTAGGACGCGCGGGCCACGCCATAGACAGCGTTCCCGTAGCCACTGTTTACGCCGGCGAGGTGAGTCACGTCCGTCCGCTGAGGGAGATGCTGCGCTTCACGCGTCTGCTGTTCCGCAGCCTCGCGTCGCCGGAACGACTGCGCTCTCCGTCGCCCGCCGCCCCCAACACCGCCATGGCAGAGGACGTTGATGTTCTTCCTGACTAACGACGACGGCATTCACGCCCCAGGCATCGCCTACCTCGAGAAGGCCGTCGAGCCTCTGGGCGAGGTGTGGGTCGTCGCGCCCGACCGTGAGCGCAGCAACATCAGCATGGCGATAACCATCGACAAGCCGCTGCGCGCACATCGCCACGGCGACAACAGGTACGCCGTCGACGGCACACCGGTCGACTGCGTGGACCTAGCGGTCGGAGAGTTGCTGCCGAAGACTCCGGCGCTCTGCCTATCCGGCATCAATATGGGGCAGAACCTGGGTCACGACGTGCTGTTCTCAGGCACCGTGGCCGCGGCGCGCAAAGCGACCTTTCTCGGCGTGCCGTCCGTCGCCTTCTCCATGCCATGGATATCAGGGCGGCGCGACGTGTGGCATCTAGAGACCGCGGAAAGCATCGTGCGGAACGTCGTCGAGGAGACGCTACGCCACGGACTGCCCGCAGGCGTCCTGCTGAACGTGAACATCCCAAACGTCCCGGCGGAGGAAGTGCGGGGCGTCCGTATCGCGCGGCAAGATCCCGCGCCGTACGACTCCCACGTCCTCACGCGCGAGGACAAGTGGGGTGAGCCGTACTACTGGATCGGCGGCAAGCGACTGGATGCCCCGAACCGTCACGAGACGGACTTTGGCCTGCTCACGGAGGGCTACGTCTCCGTGACGCCTCTGCACGCGGACATGACGGACGACGAGACAATGGACCGTCTGCGGTCCTGGGATCTGCAAGCGTAACAGCCCGCGGATGACGGAGAGGAAGACGGACCCTATGAGCGACGCCCTCACGCCCGACCAACTCGCGTTCTTCGCCGAGAACGGCTACCTCATCATCGAGAACGCGTTCGATGCGGACGAGGTGGCACGGATGCGTTCCGACGCAGACGCCATCCTCGAACTCATTCTGAACTCCTCCGTCGCGAACGAGCGTCGGAGCGGGCGGCTCGACATGCGCGCGCGACCGGACGGCGTTGTCATCGTGCGGAAGATACAGCCCATCAACGACCTGTCCGTGTGCTTCACCCAGGTCTCTGCCGACGAGCGGCTCGTAGGCCCGCTGGCGGCCGTGATGGGCGACGACCCCGTGCTGATGGAGGAGAAGCTGAACTACAAGCAGCCGCTTGAGGGGCCCGTAGACGGCGTGGACGCCCCGGTGAAGGACGACTCGTTCCCTATCCACAACGACTGGGCGTACTACCGCGCGCAACAGTATCCGCAGGGCATCCTGTCGTCGGCGGTCAGTCTGGACCTGTGCGCTGAGGATAGCGGCCCGCTGCGCGTGTGGCCCGGCTCCCACGTGACGCACCTCGAACATGAATCCATGGAAAACGGGCTGCACGTCGTTGAGGGTACGGTGGACTTCGATGGAGGCGTGGACATCCTGGCGCCAGCGGGTTCCGTCATGATCTTCCACGCGCTGCTCGTCCACAACTCGCGTCCCAACGTCTCCGGGCGACCACGCCGCCTCATGATCTTCAGCCACTATCCCAAAGCTGCGGACATGGGAGCCGACGTCCGCAACGGCCCGACGCGCCTACGGGAGTCTCCCTACGAGTGGCAATACCAGCGGCGCAAGGCGCGCGGCGACTTCGCGGATGTGTTCGCCGCGCCGACCTACGCCTGAACTCAAAGCCGGGAAGACGCGAATGTACCTGCAACGCATGGCAACGAAGCACGCTTGGGAAGAGCCCGCCGTAGCGGTCGCGGCGTGTCCCGTCCGAGGGGTGTGGATGTCCGATGGCGTTCGCGTGACGCACATGAGTTCGGGCGACGAGCTGAACATCCTCAACACGACCGCGCTTGGTTGGTCGGAGGAAGGCCTGTGGGTTGGCGCGGGCGGCAGTCTCATGCTCATGGTGGACGGCTGCGTCCAGGAGGAGCACGCTGTCGGAGAGCCGGTGCAGTCGTTCGCGGCAGGCGGGGAGCTGTACGCTGTCACGGCGACGCGCGCGTGGCGCAGGTCCGACGGCGCGTGGGTTCCGACGCCTGACCATCGTGCCGACCACACCGACGCGACTGTCACGGCGACTGGCGTCCTCTGGCTGGTCGCCTCGGACTCCTTGCGCGCGTTCGACGGCGACGAGTGGCGGACGGTAGCCGTGCCCGCGCCGGACGCCGCTGCCAAATGGGCGATGTGCTATCAGCGCCCGTTGGCCCCCGAAGACATCATGCTACAGAGCATCGCGGCGGCGTCTGACGGCCACCTTTGGATCGGCACGGACAAGGGACTGCTGGGCTTCGACGGACACGATGGCTGGTACCTGCTGCGCGGCTACGACGGCGTGCCCATCGAGAACGTGACGCAGGTGGCCGCGGGCGAGGAAGACGACCTGTGGCTCGGTACGCCGGACGGCGTCTGCCTCCTGACAGCGGGCCGATGGGAATACTACGCTGGGCTGAGATGGCTGCCCGCAGATGAGGTGACGTGCCTGGCAGCCACAGGTCGAGACGCCTGGGTAGGCACATCGGCGGGCGTCGCGCGTGTGGAACGCACGCCCTATTCGCTCGAGACCAAAGCGGCGCACTTCGAGGAGCAGGTGCGCGCTCGCCACAATCGGTACGGCTATGTGACGCTCACGTTCATCGACCCGCCAGGCGATCCGAACGGCCACGTGCACGAGGCGTCGGACAATGACGGTCTGTGGACAGCGATGTTCATAGCCGCCGAGTGCTATCGCTACGCCGCGACCGGATCCGAGGACGCCCGCGAGTTGGCGCGCGCGTCCATGGATGCGCTCCTGCGTTTGGAGGAAATCACCCCCATCGACGGGTTCCCCGCTCGCGCGGTGATGCGCAAGGGCGAGGAAGGCGCCATACAGTCTGGGGGCGAGTGGCACGACACTCCTGACGGTGAGTGGACCTGGAAGGCGGACACGAGCTCCGACGAGATCGACGGGCACTTCTACGCGTTCTGCATCTACTACGACCTGGTCGCGGACGAGGCGGAGAAGCGCCGCATCGAAGCAGTCGCGGGGCGCATCGCCACGCACCTCATCGACAACGGCCACTACCTCATCGACATGGACGGCAAGGTAACGCGATGGGGCGTCTGGGGGCCGGAGCATCTCAATGGCGAGTGGAAGCCTCAGCAGGGGCTCAACTCGCTCGAGATCCTCGCGGTCTACAAAGCCGCGCACTACCTGACGGGCGACGCTAAGTACGACGAGGCGTACCGTGACCTGGCGTACCAGCACCACTACGCCCTGAACACCATCGACCAGAAGCTTACCGAGCCAGAGTGGGTGAACCACTCCGACGACGAGCTGGCCTTTCTGTCCTACTACACGCTCCTGTCCTACGAGACCGACCCAGGCCTGCGCGCCATCTACCTCGCGGGGCTGGAACGCTCGTGGCAGATGGAGCGCCCCGAGCGGTGTCCGCTCTGGAACTTCATTTATAACGTCCTTACCGGCAGGTTCGAAGATGTCAGCGGCTCCATCCTGACCCTACAGGAATGGCCCATGGACCTTATAGGCTGGCGCATGCGCAACTCCCACCGCGCGGACGTGCAGGCGCGCGCGCCGGAAGGCGGATACACCGAGGAGATGGACACCGTCCTCCTGCCGTACTACGAGCGCCCCCTGCACAAGTGGAACGGCAACCCATTCCGTCTCGACGGCGGAGATGCGGGCGGTCGCGAAGAGGACGGCACGGTGTTTCTGCTGCCTTACTGGATGGGGCGACACTACGGCATCATTCGCGACGAGTAGGCGGCAGTCAGGCTTGGAGAGTCGCGAGCGGACGTGAAGAGACCCCCGGCAGCTGCGACTGCGGGGGTCTCTCCGTGACAAGTCACGCGGTCAACGGCTACTTGAACTCGAGTTCGCCACCGGAGGTCATGAAGGTCTTCGTCGGCTTCTCCTGCCAGTGGGGGATCTTGATCTCCCCGAACTTGCTGGGGTACAGCCGGTTCGCCAGCAGACGCCAGATGTGATCCCGCAGGTGCGTGATGATCGCCTCTTCTTCGACCACGGGTCGCTCAGGCGCCTGTAGCTTGTGGGCGCGCGCGTACTTCAGGTACGCCTGCACGTGACCCGGTTCCTCTGGTGGAGGCGACCCCGTCTGCCACAACAACTCACCGGCCGACGACACGGCTTTGAGCCACACACGCGTCGTCACGCTCTGGTAGGTGATGACGTAGATCGTGTCACCCTTCGACAGGCCCGCATACTCGCTCATGTTGTAGACCTGCGTGTCGCTCTCGTCGATCTTGAACCGCGGCTCACGCACGCTGCCGATGAGGATCATGTCAACGCCAAGCTTGGTCGCGACCTTACCCGCGAGCTTGGGATCGGCGTACGCCTCCTCCAACGTGATGCCCAACTCCGCGACCGCGTCGGAGACCGGGCGACGGTCGTCCGACTCGTCGAAAACGGTCTGGAAGCCCTCCACGTCGCGTTTCAGCACGATCTGCAACTGGTTGCTGAGGTCGCGCGCGGTTCGCATACCGAAGGTAGTGTCATGCGGCGCCATGAACGGCGCTATCGCCATGTTCTGCATCGTCGAGAAGTCTGGCGGCGGCAGTTCCGCAGCGCCGCCGCAGCCGACGGACACGCCGATCACAACCGCGACGGCTGCCGTCAACGAGCGGAGCGCAAGGCGGCTCCATCGAATACTCCGTGTCATCGTCGATCACCCCTCTTACCGAATGTGGCGGCCCTCGGCGCCGGCTACCGCGCCCAATTGCCGTATACGTTTACCTCTTGACCTTCGACCTTCGGGCGGACGCCCTTGATCATGAGACCGGGACGCCCAAGCGCCTGACCGGCAACCTGCACGTTCCGCGGGTCACGGAACCCCACGCGCACGAGACGACGCCAGGCGCCGCTGTTGTTCACGGCGGACCCGTGGATCGTCCACAGATGGAACAGCACCATGTCTCCAGCCTTCGCCGGAACCGAGACGGCATCTTGGAGACGGTACTTGTCGGTGGGAAGGTGTGGAGCTGTCTCAGGGCCCGTGATGTGCTCCAGCGGGCCGTCCTTGTGACTCCCAGCCAGGAACTTGATGTTCCCGCTCAGCTCGTTCGCGTCGTCCATGTGCACCAGACCGTCGATGTACCGACCGTCGGAGTGCTCGTAGAACGGCACATCCTGGTGCATCGGGAACGGCGCGCCAGCGCTCGGCCCCTTGGCATGCAGCGTGCAGTGATGGATTTCGACGGTGTCCGTGTCCATGAGCGCGCCGAGAGCGTTCCCAATCTCCGGCTTGGTAAGCCCCCGAGTCCAGGATGCCGCGTAGTTCTGCAACTCGTGGATAGCGACCAATTGCGCCTTCTGGTCTTCCTCGTCGTTGAGGTAGTCCTTGCGCCACGGTCCCTTCCAGGCGGCGTTCCAGTTGGCAAACGTCTCCATGACGTAGTCCAACTCGTCGCTCATCGCCTTCATCTCTTCGCGATCGAACACCTGTGGCAAGTGCAGGTATCCGTTCTCCTGAAAGAACTCTACCTGCTCCGAAGTCACCATTCTCGATTGCCTTCCTGTCCGCAAAACAGCCCGCAAAACCGCGCGCAGTATACGTACGCGGGCGCGGCGGGTCAACTCGGGCGCCGCGTGGCGTCACCCGGCGCGCGAACTCCGCTGATGGTTGCGTTGGCTTACGCTGGTTGGTACACGCGCCCGCTCTTGATAACCGTCACCGGGACGAGCTCTGTCGAGCCCGCGCGCGTCTGGCCGTGCGAGTCTTCGAGCATGTACTCGCCCTCGCGCAACTCGCAGACGACGGCGTCTCCCCACGCCCCGACTCCGAGCGTGCCGATCTCCCCCGCCATGCCGACGACACCCGCGGGAGTGGATGTCACCTTCGCTATCGCGTCGTCGAGTGGCATGCCCAGATGCAGGAACTTCGTCACGACGTTCGCGAGGTCATACACCGGCCCGTCCACGTTATATACGTGCAGGTCCGACGAGATGGTGTGCGGCTCGACGCCCTGCTCCAGCGCGCTCTCGACAACGCGCCACGAGAAGGATCCCTGTCCGTGCCCCACGTCGAGCAGCACGCCACGGTCGATCGCGTCGTGGACGGCCGGGCGGACGCGTCCGTGCTCGTCGAGGATGCCGCAGGGGTGTCCGTGGAAGCAGTGCGTCAGAATATCTCCCTCGCCCATGACCGCAAGGATGTCGTCGAGGGAATCGCACCAGGCGTCCTGCGGGTGCACCATGATGGGCAGCCCGGCCCCGTCGGCGGCCTCGCGCGCGCGATGAAGAGGCGACATCCCCGACGCCTCGCTGACGAGGCTGTGCCTCGTGAGTCGCACTTTCACGCCGAGGATGACATCCCGGTGCCGTTCGATCATCGCGTACGCCTTCGCGACGTTCGCGTATTCGGGGATCGTGAATTCGCCGATTTCCTGCGTGAGCATGCCTTGGGACGAGATGTTGAGTTGGGCGAGAACGCGCGTCTCGCTCACGTCGATGACGTACTTGCGGAACCCAGGGAAGGTGTCCGCGCCCGCGGAGCCAGCGTCAACGACTGTCGTGGCGCCCTTGGCGAGGCATGTTGGGTCGGGCGGGATGCCGTAGTGGCTGACGCCCTCGAAGACATGGACGTGCACGTCGATCATGCCAGGGATGACGTAGCGGCCAGCCGCGTCAACAAGCTCGCTCGCGTCGTCATGGCTGAGATTCGCGCCTACGGCGGACACACGGCCATCTCGGAACGCGATGTCCATCGCGGCGTGTTCGCCCCGATTGGGGTCGACAACCGTAGCCCCAACGATCATCAGGTCGTGCCCACGCATCGCCCTGTCCTCCACGGAGTGCCACGCTCACGCCTCGCGGCAATTGGAGCAGCGCAACGTGAATACTGCAAGGGCGCGGCGCCGGGCGCACTGCGGCCCCTGGCCTTGGAGGTCAGGGGCCGCGGGCACACTCGGCAGCCCTGGCGCGTGGCCTGCGAGGTGGCCAGAGATTACGCGTCGTAGCTTTCGACCATGAAGGTCTCGCCCGTGATGGACTCCACCGAACGGACCATCCGCTCCATGTCGATGCGGACGCGCCTGCCGGTCCTCGTGTTCTCCGAGTAGAATACCCACTCGCCCGACTCTGGGTCGTGCGGCGATATCTGTGTCACGTTGCCGGCTTCGTCCATCACGAACACCTCGGCGCTGCTGGAGACGTCCTTGCTGAATATCGCCCCGAAGTTCGCCTTCGTCGCTGGGTTGGAGGAGACGGTTCTCAGGAACAGGCCGCCGTCCCGGGCTATGCGCACGCGCTCAGCCGGCGCTGACCCGCTGGTGGACGTGTACAGCGCAATCTCCCCATCGTCCCTGTTGACGGTGTCGCTTCCAGTCATGAAGGCGATCTGCGCTACGTTGTTGTTCGCCCACCGACCGTACAGTCGGGAGATGATCTCGCCGGATCCCGTTCTCGACGCGTCGAAATACAGGATCACGGCCGAGCCGCCCGAGTTCTCGAAGTAGGCCCCGGCGTCGTCGGTTGTTTGGTTCATCAGCGGCCGGTTGCCGGTGGTCGCCGACCCGATCACTAGATCGCCTTCGGCGGTCACGTCGCCCTCGAAAGTCGCGCTCAGCGCCATTTGGCTTTCCTCTCATGTCATTTGGTGGCGCTGTCGTCCGCCACTGTGTTCGTGTCTTTGTCCGTTGGCGGATCGTGGTAGACCCGTCCCTCCGCGTCGATCACGTATCGGCCTCGCGGTGATAGCCCACGTTCCTGCCACAGTTCATAGCAGACCCGTAGGAATTCTCCGCTCACCGCCTGTTCTACGAATTCCGCTTCCTCGAAGGCCGCGCGAGCCCGGTCCAGCTCTCGCTGCCGTGAGTCCACGGCCTTTCGGGCGCGCTCATACACGGCGTGTTCGGCCGCGTTCAGTATCGCCACGGGAGCGCCCATGCCCGCGTGCGGACCATCTCCACGGTCCGCATCGGATTCGCGTCCCTGCCCCATCGACAGTCTCCGCAGTGAATCAGGTGTTGCTGGCTGTTACGCGTGAAAGCATACGGACGGGTCGTACCACGGTCAACCGCACGAACGCCGCGTGCGCCCGGCTTGGCGAAGGCCCGCCACCAGGGCGCCGGCGCCTCGACGCTGAGAATCAGAGCGTTGTGCAGCCGTCTCCACGTTAGCGATAGCGCGGTTCGTAGGCACGCGACATCTCGCCGCGTTGCCTGCCGCCGCGGGCACTCGGTACAATTCGGCGGGGGATTCGAGCCATACCGCAGGTTGCAGTTACGGCAGCTACGCACGCGATGTTTGCTTGGGCGCGCACGCTCCGGGCCGCGGCCCGCGCGCCAGCGACCGCTCTGGACGCGCCAGGCGCCCTGGAGGCGCTGGTCGCCTCGGGGGGCGGAGAGACATCTGCGTACCGACGCCTGTTCCTCGACTGGCAGGATCCCAGGACGCGTGGCGACGTCCAGGCAGTACGCCTTCCAGAGGGTCTGCGCGGCAAGGACTCCGTGTATCTGGTGGTCACGACCAAGTGCAACAACGGCGCAGCCATCGCGGACGCGGCCGGACGCGTCACGCACAGAACCTGCTCTCACTGCTTGAACGGCTCCGGCCCCAACGGCGTCTCTATGACGTTCGACGAGGTGGAGAACGTCGTCGCGAACCTGCCGCGCCCGCTCCGAGAGATCGAAATCAGCGGCGGCGAGACGTTACATCCAGATGTCATGCCGTTGACGCTGCACACGATCAGGCGTTGCGCGGAGCGATACGGCGGTGAGCTCCTCCTGTCGCTACAGACGAACGGTGACTTCCTCAGGGATCCTCGCCACTGTCACGAGACGGTGTCCGCTCTGCGCGAGGCCGGATTGAGGCGGGTCGTCGTCGCCAGCATGGACATGTACCACGCCAAGGGAGCGACGTCACAGGATCGCTTCGAGGAGCGCAAGCGACACTACGCCCGCGTGCAGGAGAACCTGCGGCGGGAACGCGTCTTGTTCGTCACGGGTGAAGATGTCGCCTGGGCGCCAGACGACCCGTCGATCCTCACGGCGCATTTCTTCGGCGCCGACATCGAGCATCGCTTCGACGGCTTCATCATCGACGACCTCGTGCCCAACGCGCGCGCGGTGCGCGCGGGCCTGGTCGACGAGGCTGACAACGGCGTCCGCTACTGCCCCAAGCACGCTGGCGGCCGCGGCTTCCTTGGCGGCGGTTCGGACGATCAAGTGGCCATCAACGGCGGGCCTGTGTATCCATGCTGCTGGTTCACGGAGTTCCCACTGGGCGACGCCCGACAGACGTCCGTCCCTCACATGCTGCTCAGCTATGCCACGGACCCTCTGGCAATAGCGCAGCACCTGGGCGTGCCGGAACGCGCGTGGGAGATCGCCGCCGGCATCTGTCCCGAGCTACGCGCGGAAATGCGCGAGCTGCAGCAAGACCTAGCTCCCCTGAACCAGTGCGTAGGCTGCCGCCGCTTCACCCGGGAATACGTCGCCCTGATGCGTCGTCACGGGTACGACGCCTACCGCGAGCTGTGGCCGGACATCGCTACACCGTGGAACCACGCCACCGATCCTGAATACGACCTCGCCTTCGAGTCGTGGGCCGCTCGCCCCACCGGCTGAGCCTGGACCCCTCTATATGCATCGACCGGTACATGCAGCGACCGGTCCTGGGGTTCCTTGAGCGTCCACATGCCGCGTGCCATAATCCAACGGCTTCACCGACAGAGCGCAATCGCGAGACGGAGGAGAACCGTGGCGGACAAGC
Organism: uncultured bacterium; assembly: GCA_964473525.1. GTDB lineage: Bacteria > Poribacteria > WGA-4E. The sequence goes on along the minus strand of CAYYPK010000017.1, from coordinate 107,754 downwards.
TGGGCGTATTGGTTCATGGCGCGGGCTGGGTATCCACGCAGCACATCGCCGCCTACAGCAATAATCCACATACCGAGGTTGTCGCGGTGTCGAGCCGCAAGCTCGCGAGCGCGCAGGCGCGCGTGGACGAGGCGGAACTCGAAGGCGTCGCCGTCTACGACGACTACGAGCAGGCGCTGAAGCACGATGGTGTGGACATCGTCTGCGTGTGCACGCCGCAGCATATCCACGCAGAGAACGCGATCGCGGCGGCGGAAGCGGGCAAGCACGTCGTCATTGAGAAGCCCATCGGCAACAGCCTCGACGAGATGCGCGCCATGCGCGACGCCGTCGACAACGCGGGCGTGAGGACCATCGTCAGCTTCGTGCTGCGTTGGAACCCTCTGTTCGAGACGATCAAGTCGATGGTCGCGGACGACGCCGTCGGCAAGGTGTTTGCCGTCGAGACGGACTATCAGCACGACATCGCCAGTTGGTGGACCGGCTTCGAGGACGCCCGCAAGAAGGAGACCGGCGTCAGCGCGTTCCTCACGGGCGGATGCCACGCGATCGACTCGATGCGCTGGTTCGCCGCGCAGGGCGAGTTCGAGGCGGCGCGCGCGACGGAGGTGTTCGCGTATTCCGGCGGCTACCGTAAGGGACTCACGCGGGAATACAACTACATTGCTGGCGAGTGGACCGAGGACGTCCCGCCACTGGAATACGACGACTTTGAGATCGCCATCGTGAAGTTCGACAACGGCGTCGTCGGCAAGGTGTCCGTGAACTACGGCTGCGTCATGCCGTACACGTTCCCGCTGGAAATCTTCGGCGACAAGGGTACCGTGAAGGACAACCGCGTCTGGTCGCACAAGTATCCGGGGCAGAACGACTGGGTCACGATACCCGCCATACTCCCCGACAGCGCCGACGTGGAACACCACCCGTTCCAGGGGCAGATGGACCACTTCGTCGACTGCATCCGCGAAGACCGCGAGTCGCACTGCAACCTGGCGGACGCCATCCACACGCACGAGATCGCCTTCGCGGCGCAGCAGTGCTATGAGACGGGCGCACCCGTGAGATTGCCGTTGTTGGGCTGACTGCATAGACCGCCTACGCGCAACGTTGCCGGGTGCCCTTGCGGCACAGCTGTGGTATGACCGCGCGCCGCGCAGCATCGCTCGCGTCCATCCCCTCTAAGTGCGCCCGCCACCGACCTGTGGCCCGCGCGGCAGTGGGATGGCCTCCTCTGTCCCATTGATGAGGCAACGTCATCGGCCACCCTGGCCCTTGCGACATTCGCGCCAGGCCGTGATTAACATGTTAAGGCATTCAGATTCGTCAACCGCCTGTCGATAACATAGGTAGGCGCCGCAGTCTATCGACTGCGTGGCTAGCGGATGGATGCAAGAGGAGGCAGCGACGTCTCGTGACCGACGTATACGGATGCCAGTGCGGATGCAAGACCTCGCGAGCGATCTGCGCCTTGTCCCGCCAACACGCCGCGTCACTGTCTCGTGCCAAGACCTACGCGGACGTTACGTGTCTGTTTGCCCTGATCTCCGGGTGCATGTGGCTAATCGGCTTTGCCATGCTGTTCGCCAGGAGGCTCTCCGCCGCCGAGGGAGAGATTCACGGAGACGTAGGCCTTGCGGGGATGGTGTTGGTTCTCTCTGGGGTGGTTGTCGCTACCATGGCGGCCTTCTCGCGACGCGGCGGGCAGGCGGCCCTGTTAGCAGTGGAAGCTGCGGGCGTCAGGATGGCTCTGATGCAGAACGTGGGCCAAGCACTCGAACTGGTCAACACGTTGGGAGGCAGGGACGGGCAGGAAAGGCGCATGCTGGGTCGTGCTGCTACGGAGCTGCTGAGGGACGTTAACGTCCTCCTCTGGGGTGGCATTGCCCCCCAGACTGCGCTTGATTCTCTGGAAACCGCTGAGGATGGTCAGAGCGCGGGGCCCACAGGTACGCGTCCTGCCGATCCCGCGGAGCACGGTTAATGGGCTTCCTCGGGCGCAACCAGCCCTGCGGGATCCATAGTGCGGGAAGGGGATCGGTGTGAGGCCCACCGCGCTGAGGCGGCGCGCTCCGTCACGCGTAGCGCGCGTGAAAGTAGGTCCACGCTTCATGTCACACCTCGCGCTGGGCCGCGCCAACGGCGGCGGGGCGCACACCGCAGGCTGGGCGGCGTCTGTTCTCAAGTGGGCTCGCGGCGCCGGTCTAGTGGCCCTACGCGTGGCCAAGCTCTTGCGCGTCCAGGCTCTCGCCTCCGTGGGTGTGATCGTGGCGTTGGTCTGCTTCGTCGAGGGATCTGGCATTGTACTGGAGGATCTCAACACTCCAGAAGGATTCGCGAAGCAGGGCTACAGCGGGGCCGTCATGTCTCGGCAACTGCATGATGCGCTCCGCGACATCTTGCGTGCCGCCTACGAGCCAGAGCTGACGGCAGCTCGCCCGGGAGATGTCGCCACGGCGGCTGCTCTCCTGTCCGAGGCAGAGGCCGCCACGGCGATGGTTCTCCTTCCTCAAGACGCACCCCGGGTTCTACAGAATCTCCCAGCGTCGTCCGCCATAGGGTATATTGATCGACAGCTCGCGAAAGAGCGGAAGGAGCTGCGCATCCGGCTCTCCGGGGATCCACGCGCCGATGCGAAGATCGACTCTGTAAGCTCGGTGATGGGCATTCGGGCGCTTGTGTCATTCTACCTGGCCCGCTTCGATCTCGGGCCGACCGTGATATCCGGTGATGTCCTCGGATCGGTGGGCGAGCGGCAGCCGCTGGTTCCCACGACAGAGGCTGCGCAGACGGGAGAGGGTCACCGAATCGTGATAAGGGTGTCCCGTCCAGGCAGGCCAACGCCAAGCTTGCCAGGTAGGCTTCGGATCGGATCGTCTGACCTTTTGGCTGGCGAGTCAGGCGGCGGCCATCCGCGCTGGGTTCTTGAGGGCGCGGAATTCGTAGCAGCAAACCTGCTATCACCTAGGAGATACCTGTTGGCCGTCCGCCAGAGGCTGCAACAGTTCGTTGATGACGGCAATCCGACGCCCGCCCGCAGGCTCGTCGCAGAGGCCAGGCGGTGGGCGAAGGACGTCGACTGGGATAGAGTGGATGCACGAATCGCCCTATTGGGCACTGGCGCCGTGCAGCCGGGCCGCGGTGCCTCCGCGACAGGAACCATGCCCGGGGAGCAGTCCTATTAGTCCATTGGTCCGTCGGGCCGTGTGGTCTGCTGGCGACGCCTGGTGCCCAGCAGTGGCAGTTGGCGCGCAGGGACGCTATACTCCAATTGGTGGCATGTAGCTGCGAACCCGTGATCGTGCGTTACTGATGGACTGGCCCCTGTGTCGTGCGTTCGGAGATGTGTGAGGTACAAGGATGCGTAACGGCTACCTGGCATGTGTGTTGCTCGTAGCGTGGGCTGTAGTGCTCGCCACGCCCGCTCGCGCGTGGGACGCCGCCTCTCTCGACGTCCAGATATCTGCTCTCGAGGGGGAGTTGTCGTTCCATGGGTCGGCGCAAGTCGATTCGGCGATCTCGGCGGACAAGCGATGGGAGCTGGGCGAACTGTATCGCCAGCGAAGCATCGAGCGGGAGGAGAGTGGCGCGGTCTTCCTGGCTAGCAATGATCGAGGGAGCGCGCGCCAGCAGTACCTCGCGGTGACACAGTCCGTTGATGGGTTACCGGATCGCGCCATGCGGGTCGGGAATGCCTACTACACCCTTGCAACACGCCTCGACTCCGACGCCGCTGAGCATCAGCGGGTCGCCTGGTTGAAGAGCGCAGAGAGGGAGTATACAACTGCAATAGGACAGGCCGGGGATGCGGGCGATGTTCCGGCGCTGTTGAACCGTGCTAACACCAGGTTTTCGCTTGCACGCGCGACGGCTGTCGCCGACGACGAAGTGGACGGACTTCTAACTGGTGCGAACGGAGACTTCACGTCGGCCATTGCTTACCTTGATGTCACTGACCCAAGTCTGGCCGGGGCCCAAGTGGGCTTGGGGGACGTGCAAGTCGGCCAGGCCCGTCGACCGGGGGCGAAGGACGCCAGGGAGCTGTTCGAGAAGGCGGTCGCGAACTACGAACAGGCTATAGACAAGTATCCAGAGCAAGGCTTCGTCGTGCAGCGGGCCAGGGCCAACAACAACCTCGGTTCGGCGCTCGTAGGGCTGGCCGCGGCAGAGACCGACGATCTGGAAGCCGCTAAAGAGAACCGGCTGCGCGCTATATCCAAACATGTCGAGGCCCTCCGGTGGCTTGCCTCCGAGGACGTGCGCGACATGTACAGCGCCGCCAGGGTGGCGCTGGGCAGAGCTGTTGGTGGGCTCGGCGGGCTGGTGCACGACGGATACTATCCTGCGACAGAGACGTCGCAGAGATTCGCACGACGCGTACACCGGCGCCTAGTTGGCACGCCGCTGCCGAAGGCTTCTCAGGGATATCTGCGTGTAGCTCTGGCCGCGTCGAGCGATGCCGCCGAGCGGCGTGAGGTCGTCGCCCGCGTTTGGGATGCCGTCATCGCGTGGGAGGACGACCCTGGAACGTCGCTCCCCATGGAGGCGATGCAGGCCCCCCTACTTCTCCTGGAGCACGCGGCGCTCGGAGTGTTTGCCGATAACCCCGTCCCGCAAGCGGTGGTGGACGACGCAGTGCAGGGCTACGAGGCCGTGATTGACCTGATGCAGAAGTGGACGGCACAGGGGGCTAGCAACCCGCCCGCGCTGGGGGAGGCCTACTATCGCCTCGGCGAGTTGTACCAGATGCGATCCATATCTCTGGGCCGGGAAACGACCGATCACCTCGACCTGGCCATCAAGGCATACGGGCAGGCGCTGGGCCAGCAGACCGATACGCCAGAGGAGCCGGCGACGCAGCGCGCGCTCGGGGACGCCTACCTGCGACGCGCGATGGTGAGCTCGAAGGTAGGCGATTGGACGGCCGCTCTGGACGCCTACAAGAAGGCGATGGACGCCATACGGGCCATACCGTCGGGCGAGCGAACCCCCGCCTCCTCGCGTGAACTCGCGGCGACGCTAACGAGTGCCGCAGCCCTATCCTTGACCGCGCCAGATGGCGTCGAGACTGGCCCGGCGAAGTGGTACCTTGATGAGGCTGAAGGGCTGGTCAGCGCGGACTCGATCCAAGGGCGCAAGATCGCGATCGTGCGCGAACTCGATGAGCGGGCGGTTTCACTGCGGTGATCCCTCAGGCTACTGGGGCGCAGGAACGTGTCAGACACCTTCGACCTACTCCCGCACTACAAGCACACGCGCGTCGTGGATGTCGTCGACGCCCTCGACGGCATTGGCTATTTCGACATCGGGTTGATGGACCCCAGCGTGCGACCGCTCTGGAACGGCATGAAGTTCTGGGGAGTGGCGTATACACAGCGCTGCGTGCCGTCGAACCGCCCCATGTGGAAGCTGGATACGACTGAAGACATCGTGAACGCACACGGCATCTGGTTCCGCGAGGTCGGGAACGTGGGCACGAGTGACCTCAAGCCTGGACACGTCGTCGTCACGGCGACCGGCGGGGCGGGCGAGGTCGGCTTCTGGGGCTCCGCGAATGCGCTGAACGTCCTGGCGGCAGGCGGAGTCGGCATCATCACGGACGGCTACGCGCGCGACACGGGCGAACTCACCTTACAGAAGACGCCCATCTGCTGCCGCTCGCGGGGACGCACCATCATCCCAGGGCGCATCATGTCGATCGAGACGCAGGGTACCGTCGGCTGCGGAGGCGCACAGGTGAACCCGGGCGACATCGTCGGCGCGGACGACGACGGAGTAGTCGTAGTGCCAGCCGAGGTCGCCGAGGAAGTGGCGACACACGCGCAGGCGATCCTGCTCGCGGACATGAAGGCGCGCAGCCGCCTGTACGCAAAGCTGGGCATGGAGCCGGACGAGACGGTAGACGTAGAAGGCGTCGAGGAGTATTATCGCGGCCTGTCCTAGCCGCCTCCGTCTTCTGTCCTGGCGTCGACAACGTGCCGGATCAGCCCAACGTCATCCTCGTCATGACCGACCAGATGCGGGGCGACTGTCTCAGCGCGGACGGTCACCCGGTCGTCGAGACGCCGCATCTGGACCATCTGGCTTCGATGGGATCGCGTTTCGAGCACGCGTACACCGCCGTGCCGTCGTGCCTCCCCGCGCGGTCCATCCTGATGACCGGCATGAACCAGTGGCACACGGGCGTGCTGGGCATGGGTCGCGGGCAAGGCCCCATCCCGAACGACTTCCCGCACACGCTGGGCGGCGAACTCGTCAACGCCGGGTATCAGACGCACCTCGTCGGTAAAGGACACTTCAACACACCACGCGCGTACATGGGCTTCCAGAGCCGGGAGTTGGACGAGTCGGGCAGGCTATTCCGCAACGGCGAGCAGGACGAATACCGCGCCTGGTTCGACCGCGAGAAGCAGCGCGACGTCACCCCGGACGACCACGGTGTCGACTGGAACTCGTGGATCGGCCGGCCCTGGCACACGGAAGAGCACCTGCATCCCACGGCGTGGACCATGTCGCGGGCCATGCGCTTCATCCAGCACCGTGACCCAGCGCGTCCATTCTTCCTGAACATCAGCTTCGCGCGTCCGCATTCGCCCTACGTGCCTCCGGCGCCATACTTCGAGATGTACGACCGTGGCGAGACGCCACCACCGTACATCGGCGACTGGTCGGAGATGCACGACCGACCCGCGGACGCCGCGAACACCAGCGCGTGGAGGGGCAAGCTCTCGGCGTCCCGCATCCATCGAGGGCGCGCGGGCTACTACGGCGAAATCAGCTTCATCGACGCTCAGATGGGGCGGCTGAGGAACTGGCTGGGACGCTATCAGCCGCAGGTCGCTGCGAACACGTGGATCCTGTTCCTGTCGGACCACGGCGACATGGTCGGCGACCATCACCTGTGGCGGAAGACGTACGCCTACGAGGGCAGCGCGCGCATACCGTTAATCGTGGCGCCGCCACCAAATCAGCGCGGGCGCGTCACGCAAGGTGTGGTCGACCAGCCGGTCGAGATCATGGACATAATGCCGACGATTCTCGACGCTGCGGGCGTCGACCTGCCAGCAACGGTGGACGGCAAGAGCGTCATCCCCCTCATGGAAGGCGACGGCGACGGATGGCGCGAGTACGTCCACGGCGAACACTGCACGTGCTACTCGCCCGAGCAGGAGATGCAGTACGTCACGGACGGCCACCGCAAGCTCGTCTGGCTGCCCCGACTGGATCGCACGCAGTTCTTTGACCTCGACGATGACCCGGGCGAGTTGGTCGACCTCGTCGATGAACCGGCGCGCGCTGACGAAGTTTCAGTATGGACTGATCGGTTAGTGGCGGAGTTGCGGGCGCGCGACTGCGGATGGGCGCAGGACGGGGGACTGTCCTGCCTACCGGACCCGCTTGTTTCTCCGTATCGTGACGAGCGGTACCGGGGCTAGAGCGTTCGGCGCTCTGTTTGGACCCGCACCCTAGCCCTCCCCTGCGAGGGGACGGGATGTGCGTGCGGACTGCGCCTGCGAGGGTCAGGATTGGGAGTGACGCCCTCCTCAGTGAGGGTAGCTTGAGAGTTCGACAAGGAGATCGGCACGAATGGTGAAGCTCGACGACGACGCGATGCAGCGGTTTGTGCGCGACGGCTACGTGATCCTCAAGCCCGGCTTCTCGGACGAGTTCAACGAGACGATCCGCAAACGCATCGACAACATGATGGAGAAGTCCGGCAACCCGGCGAACAACCTGGTGCCGCGCGTCCCCGAGATACAGGACATCTTCGACGACCCGATGGTCAACGGGGCGATGTCGAGCATCCTGGGCGACGACTACTACCTGCACCTCCACCGGCACATGCATGGGAACGCGCCGGGCAGCGAGGGGCAGAACATGCACAAGGACAGCCTCCAGAACAGCCGGTTCGCGGTGGACGACAAACGCCGTCACCACCACACCCGGTGGACGATGGCGTTCTACTACCCGCAGGACACGCCGGTCGAGATCGGGCCGACGGGCGTCATCCCGCGTTCCCAGTATCTCAACACGCGCGAGCCGTTCGAGGACACGCCCGTCATGCCCGTCGCGGGCGAGGCGGGGACCGTCTGCATCGTGCACTACGACCTGCTGCACGGCGCGACGCCCAACGTCGCGGACATGGGTCGTTACATGGTGAAGCTCCTGTTCACGCGGATGGATGAGCCGGAGTCGGCGAGCTGGGACCATGGTGGCGCCCGCTGGGAGGCCGAGGGCGACCCACAGGACCGGACGTGGGAGCACCTGTGGCACTGGCACGGCGGCGCCAACGGGTCGAAGCTCGAGCCGACGCGTTCCGTGTCGGAGCTCGCGACGATCCTGTGCGGAGACTCCGAGCCGGAAGCCGTGGATGCTGCCTACCAGTTGGGCTACTCTGGCGAGGCCGGCGTGCCGGTCCTCATGGACGCCCTGCGGGGCGATTCCGTGGCGACGCGGACCAACGCGGGCTATGGCTTTACCGTCATGGGCAAGGAAGCCGTCGAGGCGCTCGTCGAGGCGTCGAAGGACGACGACGATGGCATCCGCGCGCGGGCGGTCGACGCGCTTGGCGACATGGGAGCGAACGCCTCCAGCGCCATAGACGCGCTCATCGACCGTGTGGACGACGAGTCGGAGGTAGTGCGTCGACACACCGCCGAAGCGCTGGGCACGACGGCGCAGAAGACGGACGCCGCCACGATGCCGCTCGCAGGCCTGCTGAGCGACGAGAACGATGTCGTCCGTAGGTGCGCGGCGCTCGCGTTGGCGCGCATTGGCAAGAATGCCGCGGAAGCGACGCCAGCGCTCACGAAGTCGCTGCGGGAACCGCACTACTACGTGCGTGGGTTCAGCGTGCAGGCGTTGCGGCGCATCGCGACGCCAGAAGCGACCGAAGGACTGCTGCACTACCTCGAAGCGATGCGCTGGGATCCCTCGGCGTAGGACTGGTTTCGACGAGAACCGAACAATCCGCGCTGAGGCATGGCGCGGGCGAACAGATGGAGACAGACGGTGGCTGATCCGATTCGCATAGGATTCATTGGCACGGGCGGCAACGCGCGTGGACACATCCGGCAAGTAGCAGCGATCGAGGGCACGGAAGTCGTCGCCTTCGCCGACCCCAGTGAGAGAGCGCTCGAAGCGGCGCAGGAGCACGTTGAGGGAACGGTCCCAACGTTCGCCGACTATATCGAGATGCTAGACAGCGTCGAGATGGACGGCGTCGTCATTAGCACGCCGCACACGCTGCACTACGAGCAGGTGATGGCGGCGCTCGAACGCGGCATCCACGTTGAGATCGAGAAGCCGATGGCGTGCACGAGCGCGCACGCTCGCGAGATCATGCAGAAGCAGGAGGAGACGGGACTCGTCGTCCTCATCGGCTACCAGCGGCACTACGACCAGCGGTTCCGCTGGGTGCGGCAGAAGATCGCCGAGGGACTCATCGGCCGCGTGACGCTGACGCACGTGTTCCAGGGTCAGAACTGGCTCCGCAGCCAGCAGGGCGCGTGGCGGCTCGTCCCCGAGCTGAGCGGCGGCGGGCAGCTCAACGACTCCGGCAGCCACGTCGTGGACATCCTCCTGTGGATCACCGACCTCGAGGCGGAGGAAGTGTTCGCCTTCGTCGACAACCGCGGCGAGAAGGTCGACATCAATAGCGCCGTCACCGTGAAGTACACGAACGGCGCCGTCGGGACGATCACCATCGTCGGCGACCAGGTCGCGAGCGGGATGTGGGAAGACATCACCATCGCGGGCGAGAACGGCATCATGTGGATGCCGCAGGACGGCCGGCTTATGGTGTCCACGGAAGATCAGCCGCGACCGACCGAAGTCACCGACTTCAGCGACGCCGACCTCTACCCGGGCGGCAAGGACCAGAACTTCATCGACGCCATCCGCGGCGAAGGCGAAGTGCAGGTTCCACCGATATGCGGGCTCCGCGTGATTGAACTCACGGAAGCGTGCTGGCGCGCCGCGGAGAGCGGCGAGACGACGAAGGTCGAGAAGTCGTAGCGGGGCTCAACGCCGGACCCGCATCCTAGCCTTCCCCCTTCCTAGAGGGGGGAAGGGATGGCGTGGCGAATCGCCGGGTCGTGTGGTGACCCGGCGATTCGTCTGTACGGGGATGGCGTGTGCTTCGCCCTACTTGCGGATGACCATCCGTCGGCGCCCCGCAAAGCGAGACTACGAAGGTCGAGAAGTCGTAGGGCTGACTTCTGGGCAGAACCCCCATCCTAGCCTTCCCCCTTCACGAAGGGGGAAGGGATGGCGTGGCGAATCGCCGGGTCGTGTGGTGACCTGGCGATTCGTCTGTATGCGAGTGGAGCCCGTTGCCTGTCTACTTGTGGATCACCATCCGCCGGCGCTCTGCAAAGCTACCCGCCCGCACCTCATACACGTACACGCCGCTGGCGACGCTTTCGCCGATGTCGTTGCGACCGTCCCAGTGGGCGGCAGTCGAACGGCCGTGGTACCTGCCAGCGTCGAGATGCCCCAGGTCGAGGCGACGCACCTCGTGGCCCTGCATGTCGTACACGCGTGCGGTAACGTCCGAAGGCTCCGCGAGGTCGAACGGTATCCACGTCTCGGGATTGAACGGGTTGGGGTAGTTCGGCAGTAGGGCGCTCACTGTCGGTCGCAGTGATGCCAGCAGCGCGCCAAGAGCGGGAATCCCGTCACGGAAGACGGACGAGCCGTCGTCAGCACCGGCGGCTTCGCGCAGCCATCGCTCGACGAGGCCGACGGGGCTCCGACGGGCCGAAGGAGCGCCGACGAACCCGTCCGCACGGGCCGATTCGATAAGGACCATGTCCGACAAATCCAACACGCGGTCGTCGTTGAGGTCCGCCATAGGCAACGCCGGCGCGGCCTGACCGTAGACGGTCGCCACGGTCAGGATGTCCTTGATGTCTACCGCGCCGTCGAGGTCGATGTCCGCCGGCGCGGCGAGGGCCACCGGGGCCCCGCGTATCTGCATGACCACGGAGAACGCGAACTGCCACGGGCCGGCGTTGTCCGCAGTCACATCCAGTATAAGAGCGATGTCCTCGTCGAACGGGAACCCGGTGACGGCGCTGTGCCCGAAGTCGACGACCAGGCCGACGTTGTTGCGCACCTCGCCTGCGGGCCAGGTCGCGTGGGTCACGACCCCCGTGACGACCGTGGCGTTCACGAAATCGCTCGCCTTGCGGAGGGTTACGACGACGTTCTCCGCAGCCATCTGCCCTTCGTTCTTCATCCGCACACGTACTTCTAGACGTTCTCCCGGTTCGAAGATTCCGTCGCCGTCTCCCGTGGTCTTGTCACGCGTCCAGGCGCTGCGGAAGATGAACTCCGGCGGGCGTGTGACGATCGGCAGCGTGTAGGTGAACTGCCACGGGCCGCCGTTGTCCGCCGTGACGTCAAGGGTGAACGCCGCGGAACCCGAGACGTCTGGCCCCAGCTCAATGAGGAGACCGTCGTTGTTCTTGGCGACACCGGCGGCCCAGGTTCCGTATGTCTTCTCACCGTTGACGATGGTGATGTTGGGATCGTCCGTGCTCAGCGTGGAGACGACGTTCGTAAACTCGGTGTCCGACTCATTCTTGAGGCGGGCCTTGATCTGGAGGCGTTCGCCGGGGTTGGCGTCGCCGTCGTTGTTACCAGTGGTCTTGTCGCGCGCCCAGAAGCTGCGGGCCGCTAGACCAACAACCGGCGCCGCGACGACGGGGAGCGTGTACGTGAACTGCCACGGCCCACCGTTGTCCGCGGTGACGTCCAACGTGAACGCGACCGAACCGGAGGCCCCATCGCCGATGTCCAGGACGAGACCGTCGTTGTTCTGGGCGCTTCCCGCCGGCCATGTCGCGTGTGTCACCTCGCCGCTAACGACCACGACATCGTCGCCGCTACTGAGCGTTACGCGGACGTTCTCGGCATCCGTGGCGCTGTCGTTCTTCAGGCGCGCCTTGATCTCGACGCGCTCGCCTGCATCCGCTTCTCCGTCGCCGTTGCCAGTTACCTTGTCCCTTATCCAGAAGTTCCGCCTGATAAAGACGACGGGCAGGGGCGTCACCGGCAGCGTGTAGGCGAACTCCCACGGGCCGCCGTTGTCCGCCGTGACGTGGAGCGCGAACGCCACCTGACCCGTGGCGCCGGCTCCCAGCTCGACAAGGAGCCCGTCGTTGTTCCTCGCGACACCCGCTGGCCACGTCGCGTGGGTGACCTCGCCCCTCACGATGGCGACGTCGTCCCGGCTGCTGAGCGTGGCGACCACATTCACGTAGTCCGTCTCCGACTCGTTCTTGATCCGCGCCTTCACTTCCAGACGCTCGCCTGGGTTGGCCTCCGCGTCCGCGTTGCCCGTCACCTTGTCGCGTATCCAGAAGCTGCGCGAAGCAAGGCCTACCGGCAGCGGGATGACGGGCAGCGTGTAGGTGAATTGCCACGGCCCACCGTTGTCGGCAGTGATGTCCAGAGCGAACGACACGGCGTCGACCGCATCCGACCCGACCTCAATGACGAGACCTTCGTTGTTCCTGGCGATCCCCGCAGGCCAGGTCGCATGCGCCACTTGACCGCTCACGACAGTGACGCTGGGGTCGGTCGACGTGAGCTCGACAAGGACGTTCTCCGCATCCACCAGGCTGTCGTTGCGGATGCGCGCGCGCACTTCCAGTCGTTCGCCGGGGTTGGCATCGCCATCCGCGTTGCCCGTTACCTTGTCTCTGATCCAGAAGTTGCGCTGGGTGAGCACAACCGGCAGCGGCACAACGGGAAGCGTGAAGCTGAACTGCCACGGACCACCGTTGTCCGCCGCGACATCCAGCGTGAACGCCACTGAAGCCGTGACGCCCACGCCAAGTTCCACGAGCAGTCCGTCGTTGTTTCTGGCTACGCCTGCTGGCCACGTCGCGTGGGTGACTTGCCCGCGTACGATGGTGACATCGTCCGAGCTGCGAAGCGTGGCGACGACGTTCAGCAGGTCGGTTTCGCCCTCGTGCTTGAGGCGCGCCTTGATCTCTACGCGTTCGCCGGGGTTCGCGTCGCCATCGTCGTTGCCCGTGGTTCTGTCCCTCATCCAGAAACTGCGAGCCGCGAGACCCGGGGGCGGCGGGACGATCTGGAATGTGTACGTGAAACGCCAGGGGCCGCCGCTGTCTGCCGTCACGTCGACGACAGCGGTCACGGCGTGCGCGGTTGCATCTGGAGTAATGTCCAGAACAAAGCCCTCGTTGTTGCGTGCCTCCCCGGCGGGCCAGGAACTGTGAAGTGCCTCGCCGTTAACCACGACCACGTCGGCATCGTCGATCCAGAGGACGACTCGGACGTTGCTCGCCGCGCCTGCGCCCTCGTTCTTCAGCCGAACGCGTGGTCTCACGCGCTCGCCAGCGTCCGCCATGCCATCTCCGTTCGCGTCGCCTCCGCCGTCAAAGATCCAGGCGTTGCGCATCGCGAACGACGGGCCAACGGACAACGTCTCGACCCGGACGCTGTAAGAGCCCGTGCCCGAGCCCGACCAGTGCCTGACATGAGCCAGGTATGTTCCGGACGCCGCGGCAACCCAGTCGATTCTGGAGGCGCGACTGGCGCCCGGGTAGTCGTCGTTCTCGCCTATCGGGGAGATCGAGGACGGGCCGAAAAGGGTGATGGCCGTGTCCGCGCCGTCGAGCAGGCGACCGGTCTCGACCGCGTATGTAGAACCGGCCACTCCCTCGAATTCGAACCAGTCCACGTCGCCGGCGGAGCTGAACGACTCGTCCAGCCATGCCCCGTCGGCTGTCAGCGGGGTGGCGCCCGTAGAGACGTCGTTGCCCTCACCGGGCAGTTCGGTCGGAAATGCCCGCACACTGTACGTGCCCGTGCCCGAGCTGCCGAATTGCCGGACCTCGATCAGTACTGTCGCGGAGGCCGTGGCGATCCAGTCGATCCGAGAGGCCCTCGCGTATCCCGGATAGTCGTCGTTCCTGCTGATCCGGATCGATGGCGGGTCGCCGTAGAGCGCGATGACGGTGTCCGCGCCGCCGCCAAGACCACCGGTCTCCACCGTGTACGCAGAGCCAGCCACCGCCTCGAAGCGGAACCAGTCGACATCGCTACCGGAGCCGAACGACTCGTCGTGCCAGGCGCCGTCCGGCAGGACGTGGGTGGCATTCCAGGGCTCGTCGTTGCCATCCGGCGGGCCAGCATCCTGCTCATATATCTCCTCCACGAACGTGAGCTCCCACGGGCCACCGTTCTCTGCCGTGACGGTCAGGGAGAAGCTCGCGCCGTGGGGAGCCGCGTCTGGGGAGATGGCTACGACGTAGAAGAGACCGCTGCTGGCAGTACCCGCAGGCACCGAGCCGTATGTAGAGGTGGCGGATGTAACTATGACGTCTGGGTCGGCGCTGGTGAGGTTCCCAACTACACCGGTGGCGTCCGCCGCGCCGCCATTCGCCAGAAATACCGAGAGCTCGATGGTCTCGCCGGGCTCCGCTCTGCCGTCGCCATCCCCGTCGCTGTCACCCACCGTGTTGTCATCGACGTGCGTCGCCACAAACTCCATACTCGGCGTCGCAGGACCGGGGGGTTCCGCGAGGGGTATCACGGGGTCTGTGGCCTCCGAGATGCTGATGTTTCCGAGCGTGTCGATGGCCATGACGCGGAACGTGTATTGCGTGCCGCCGGTCGAGAGCCCGTCTACCGTGGCCACGGTGGTGTCGCCAGCCACGACGACAAAGCCCAGCCTACCCAGGTTGGATGGCGCGGGTGACCGGAGGATGCGGTAGCGGTCGATCCCGACGCCGATGTAGGAAGACGCGTCCCACGAGATGACGGCGCCCTGATACGCGGCAGTCGCCTGCGGATCTAGGGGCAATCCTGGCACTCGCGTGTCGACCGAGGGCGCATCTCCGACGGTGACGACAATGTCATCGACACCCCAGCTCTCGTCCGACAGGCTCTGGAGGCCTGATGCCGCGAATTCGATGCGAATGCTCGACTCGGAATGAGCTGTTTCCACATCGAAGAAGTACACGGAGTCCCCACCGTTAGAGGTCGGGTAGCCCAGCGTGTTTCGCTCGTGTGGATCGTCGGGGAACGCCCTATCGAAGCCGTTCGCGAACGGCGTTCGCACCAACGTGCGCCCACCAACGACGCCCATGGACCATATGTCTTGCCCGTAGTATTCGTGGTTGCCGTCCCAGCTACCGATAAGATACAGGGAGAATTGGATCCTCACGCCCGCATGCGGTGGCAGGTCGTCCAGCGTGAATCCGGCGACGTTGTTCCCGAACCTGCCGGCAAAGCCGCGGCCAGACGGGCTGGTCGTCTCGCCGGGCCCCGTCGCAGGTTCGAAATCCCGCTGAAACACGACTTCCTGCGTGGCCGCGCGCTCCACGCCAGTCACTACTAGCAGAACGACGACGACCCATGTGCCCCAGCGAGGTCCGCGATACGGTCTTCCGCGCGGGTCCATTGCTGCCCCCTTCAGCAAACGCCGACTGCCGAACGCACAGAATTGTAGCTCTAGGTTAATTCCTATACAACAGTCCCATGTCGCACTGACGTCGTCTCGTCTCTGCGGCGTAAGGTCAGCGTTGGGGCGAGTTTGGTGTGCAGCGGCCTTGCTGCTCAGAGCGGAATTCATGGCCGATCATGGAGCCGGCGGCGGCTACGGAAATCGAGGACGGTCGCACTGCGGGAAGGGCAGTGTTCGCACTTGGGCGTGTGGCTGGTTGGGCGGTTCGCTCGTCCGCCGGGCCAGCCTCTTGGGCGCCTTCTCATGTCGGGGCGGCCCCCTGCCCCGGGGCGTCATACTTCTCATGCCGACAAGCAGCAGATCAGGACGCGTCCCGCGTCGCGGCCGGGACGCGTCTTGGCTCACCTCAAGTGGCCCATGGGCGGATTCAGGCGTGGCGCTAACTGCCCGCCACTCATGGCTTCTACTTGCGGATCACCATCCGTCGGCGCTCTACGAAGCTCCCGGCGCGCACCTCGTAGACATACACCCCGCTGGCGACGGCTTCGCCGATGTCGTTGCGGCCGTCCCAGTGGGCGGCGGCCGAACGGCCGTGGTACCTGCCGGCGTCTAGATACCCCAGGTCGAGGCGACGCACCTGGTGACCCCGCATATCGTACACCCGGACGGTGACGTCCGACGACTCGGCGAGCTCGAACGGTATCCACGTCTCGGGGTTGAACGGGTTGGGGTAGTTGGGCAGGGCCGCGCTCCGCGTTGGCAGGCCAGACGCGAGCAACGCTGGCGCCGCGGGCGCCGAAACTGGCAGATCGAACGTGAACTGCCATGGCCCTGCGTTGTCTGCGGTCACGTCCACGACGAAGCTGACCGTTCCGCCGACCGCCTCTCCGAGATCGACGAGAAGACCTGCGTTGTTGCGCGCCACCCCGGCTGGCCACGTCGCGTGCGTTACGGTCGCTGATGCCACTGTGGCGTTCACGTCCGTCGTGCTGAGCGTCACGACGACGTTCTCCCCAGCGATCTGCCCCTCGTTCTTCAGACGGACCCGCACCTCGACACGCTCGCCGGCTTCGGATTGACCATCGCCGTCGCCAGTGTCCTTGTCGCGCGCCCAGCCGCTGCGCATCGCGAAGTTCGTTGGCAGCGTCACAATGGGCAGCGAGTACGTGTACTGCCACGGGCCGCCGTTGTCCGCGGTGACGTCGAGGGTGAACGCCACGGAACCCGACGCATCTGAGCCAACGTCAATGAGGAGACCGTCGTTGTTCTTGGCGGCGCCAGCGGCCCAGGTACCGTAGGTTTTCTGGGCGCTGACGATGGTGATGTTGGGGTTGTCAGTACTCAGAGTAGAGACGACGTTCGTGAACTCGGTATCCGACTCATTCTTCAGGCGCGCCTTGATCTGCACCCGTTCGCCGGGGTTGGCGTCGCCGTCGTCGTTGCCCGTCCTCCGGTCACGCGCCCAGAAGCTGCGGGCAGCAAGGCCGGCGGCCGGGGCCGCCACGACCGATATGGTGTACGGAAACTCCCAGGGCCCGCCGTTGTCCGCCGTCACGTGAACAGTAAACGTCACATCTCCCGCAACGCCTGACCCGATGTCGACGAGGAACGTGTTGGTCCGAGCTGTCTCGGCGGACCACGACTCCAAAGGGGCTGGCGCCTGCACAACCGTCACATCGGCTTCGCTGGTTAGCGACACGGCGACGTTCTGGGCGGCTCCCGGCCCGTCGTTGCGGAGGCGGGCCTTGAACTCAATGCGCTCCCCGCCCTCCGCCTGCCCGTCAGCGTCGCCGGTGACCTTGTCGCGGATCCAAGAACTGCGGGATGCGAACGCCGGGGCGACGGACGCAGCCACAACAGGCACCGTGTGCACGGACTGCCAGGGGCCGCCGGTATCTGCGGAGATCTCCAGGCCGAAGGACAGCTCACCCGTCGCGTCCGCGCCAATCTCGACATCGAAGGTGAGCGTCTTCGCAACGCCTGCGGGCCACAGTTCGGGGCCGGCCGGGCTACTCCAGCTAACGATGTCGCCCGTGGTGCTGAACGAGAACGCCACGTTGTGCGCGTCTCCCGGGCCGTCGTTCCTCACGCGCACCTTGAACTCAACCGTCTCACCTGCGTCGGCCTGCCCGTCGGCGTTGCCGGTGTCCTTATCGCGGATCCAGGAACTGCGCGCCGTGAAGGACGGGAGGGCCCCCGCCGCGACTATAGGCAGAGCGTACGTGAACTGCCACGGGCCGCCGCTGTCGGCTGTGACGCTCAGAGCGAAAGCTGCCTCGCCAGACGCGCCCGCACCGATGTCGACAAGGAAGGTGCTGGTTCTCGCGACTCCCGCAGGCCAAGACGCGATGTCTGCCGGCTCATCGACGATGGTGACGTCGTCAGCGCTGCTGAGTGCTACCCCAACGTTCTGGGCATCGCCGGGGCCGTCGTTTCTCAGGCGCACCTTGAACTCAACACGCTCCCCGGCGTCGGCTTGGCCATCGGCGTTGCCCGTGTCCTTGTCGCGTATCCAAGAACTCCGAGCCGTGAATACGGGCGCCGGCGCCGACCCTACGATAGGGAGCGTGTACGTGAACTGCCAGGGGCCGCCGTTGTCCGCCGTGACGTCCAGCGTGAATTCGATCGGCCCCGTGGCGTCCGCGTCGATCTCCACGAGCAAGCCGTCGTTGTTGCGCGCCACGCCCGCCGGCCACGTCGCGTGGGTGACTTCACCGTCGATGACGGTCACGCCGTCGCCGCCACTGAGTGTAGCCACGACATTAAGCAGATCCGTCTCTCCCTCGTGCTTGAGCCGCGCCTTGATCTCGACGCGTTCGCCGGGGTTCGCCTCGCCGTCGCCGTTGCCGGAGACGGCGTCTCGGGCCCAGAAGTTCCGGCTGGCAAGACCTGGTGGTGGAGGCTCAATTGCGAACGTGTACGTGAACTGCCACGGGCCGCCGTTGTCCGCTGTCACATCCACGACGACGGTCACGTCGTGGGGAGTGGCGTCAGGAGCGATGTCCAACACGAATCCCACGTTGTCACGCGCTGCCCCGGCCGGCCATGTAGCGTGTGTTGCCTCGCCGTTGACGACGGTAACGTCGGTGTCGGCGGTGGTCAGCGTGGCAACGACGTTCGCCGCGTCCAGGGCGCCTTCGTTCTTCATACGCGCACGCAGTTCGACACGTTCGCCCGGGTTCGCCACTCCGTCAGCATTGGCGTCACGGTCGACGACCCATGCACTGCGGGCCGCGAAATGGGGCGACGGGACATACGGCGACATGTCCCACAGTAGGACGGTCCCGTCCGAGCTGCCGCTTGCGAGCGCGTGGCCTTGCGGGGCGAAGGCGACTGAGGTCGGCGAGGCTGTGTGTCCTAGCAGCGTTGCGATCTCCTGTCGCGCGTGGACATCCCAGAGCTTCACGGTGCCGTCACTGCTCGCGCTCGCGAGAACATTACCGTTGCGTGAGAACGCAACGCCTCTTAGCCAGAAGGCGTGTCCCTGTAGGGTCGCGGTCTCCTGCCGCGTGTCGACATCCCAGAGCTTTACGGTGTTATCCGTGCTGCCGCTGGCGAGTGTGCGCCCGTTGGGTGAGAAAGCAAGGGCCCACACCCAGGAGGTGTGCCCTTGTAGCGTCGCGATCTCTCGGTGTGCGTCGACATCCCACAGCTTCACCGTGCCGTCATCGCTCGCGCTCGCAAGGATGGCTCCGTCCGGCGAGAACGCGATTGATCGGATGATCTCCGTGTGCCCCTCCAAGCTGGCGGTTCCCTGTTCTGTGTTGACGTCCCAAAGCCGCACAGTGTCGTCGTCGCCGCCACTTGCGAGGATGCCGCCGGCCGGCGAGAAGGCGACGGCGCTTACCCATGAGGCGTGCCCGTGTAGGGTCGTGATCTCCTGCTCCGCGCTGACATCCCAGAGCTTTACCCGCTGAAAGCCACCACTGGCGATCGTGTCGCCGTCTGGCGAGAACGCAACAGAATCGACGCGATCCACATGTCCGTGCAGGGCCGCCAACTCCTGCCCTGCGCTGACGTCCCACAAGTTGACGTGCAGGTCGCTGCTGGTCGCTAGGACTTCTCCAGAGGGGGAGAACGCGATGGACCGGACACCGTCTGTGTGTCCTGGTAGGGTTGCCCGCTCTTGCCGCGCACTTACGTCCCACAGCTTTACCGTGCCGTCATCGCTCGCGGTCGCGAGGGTTCCTCCGCCTGGCGAAAACGCCACGGAGCTGACGTCCTGCGTGTGGCCTTGGAGTGTCGCTACCTCCTGCTGGCCGTTGACGTCCCACAGCTTCACCGTGTCGTCCCAACTTGCGCTCGCAAGGCCGTCTCCGTCAGGTGAGAACGCGACGAATTGCACTTGACTCGTGTGTCCCAGAAGTGTTGCCACCTCCTGCCCCGCATTGACGTCCCAGAGCTTTACGGTGGTGTCCCAGCTGCCGCTGGCCACAATGTCGCCCGCAGGCGAGAAGACCACGGATTTGACCGCGCCCGTGTGTCCTTCTAGCGTTATGGTCTCTTGTTGCGTGTGGACATCCCAGAGCTTAATGGTGGTGTCCCAGCTGCTGCTCGCGAGGATGTCGCCGTCGGGCGAGAAGGCCACGCAGGCAATCCCGTCGGTGTGGCCTTGCAGTGTCGCGATCTCCTGCCGCGCGCTGACGTCCCAGAGCCTCACCGCTTCCCAGTCAGCACTCGCGAGGGTCGCTCCGTCGGGTGAGAACGCGACAGATTCCACCGAGAACGTGTGCCCTTGCAGGGCGGCGACCTCTTGTCGAGTGTGGACATCCCAAAGCCTCACCGTTCCGTCAGAGATACCGGCCGCGAGCGTGTCTCCGTTGGGAGAGAGCGCGACAGACCAAACACTAGCGCCTGGTTCGAAGAAAGCCGTGCGCTGGTCGGTGCTGGTGTCCCATAGCTCGACACCGATTCTTGTGGCCACCGCGAGGATATCCCCGTTTGGCGAGTACGTGACTGCCTCTGGAAGGCCGAATCCGAGGCGGTCCAAGGCACCGTCGGGTAGTGCATGGGCAACGTTGACCGTGAGAAGCGCGGCAGCCATCAGGCCGATGACGCAGCGAGTTTGGGAGCGGTGCACGGCGTTCGATCGGCGGGACAAGGCGACCATGGAGGTCCTTCCCTAGTGACGACTGCGCGGACGTTGTCCACGGGCTCCGATGCAGCAGGAAGCGATGGTATAGAGCTACGGCCCCGCGCCGCGCACATTGCGCGCGGTGTGATATCGAGGCGCCGGGCCCGTTCCTGCCATGTAGACGGGTCGCGCTGGCGAAATCCGCCAACTTTCTGTCGTGTGCTGTGGCCGGGTCTGAGTCGATTCGCCCGCAGCGCCAGGCGTGGCGCAGGTTGACATGCTTGCGCGGGGCTCGTAGAACTTCGGCATCCACATCACCCTACCGGCATTCAGCAGTGTTACAACTGGACACCATCAGCGTCCGAGCCCGCCGCCGTGGCCTCCTTACCGACGTCTCGCTCACGGTCGACGAGGGCGAGTGCGTCGCCCTCCTAGGCGCGAACGGGTCGGGCAAGTCCCTCGTGATCCAGACGCTAGCTACGGCAACGCGCAGCGCGTCGGGCAACGCGCAGGTGGCGGGGATCGACGTGCGCCGCAAGCCACGCGAAGCGAGAAAGCGAATAGGCTACGTTGCGGAGACGCCCCTCTTCCCCGACCAGACGGACGTAGCGACGTACATGAAGGCGATGGCGGCGTCGCACCGACTGCCGCGAGAGGACCGCGCGGAGGCGATAGCACAAGCGCTGGACCTAACGGACGTAGGGCATCTCACCGACGCGCATTTGACGGATCTATCGCGCGGCGAGGCCCAGCGAGTAGAGCTAGCGAGGGCGCTGCTGCACGACCCACCCGTCCTACTGCTAGACGAGCCGCTAGCCGGTCTCGACGTAGCAGGACAGGCGGAGATGGCGGAGATATTGGCCGAGCTCCGCGCGATGGGTAAGGCGATCCTGTTGGCGACGAACCTGCCCGAACTCCTCGAGGACGTCATCGACCGCGCGGTGATCCTGCACAAGGGACGCGTAGTGGGCATCGGCACGGCGGCCGAGCTATGTGTGGGCATGGACGACACGGAGCCGTCGTGGCGGGCGGCCGTCTTGCGCCACATTCGCGGGGACGCGGATAATGACGCGCCTGCCGACGAAGGTCAGGCCCGCTAAGAAGACGGCCCGGCTCGAATCGAGCGCAACGTGACCGCAGTAACACCATCAGACAGGACCATTCGACATGGGTGACAAAGTCCGCGCGGCAATGCTTAGCTTCGCGCACGTGCACGCAGACGGATACGCCAAGCAAGCCATAGCTAATGAGAACATCGACCTGCTCGCCGTCTGGGACGAGGACGAATACGGCGGCCGCGAAGGCGCCAAGCGTCACGGTCTCGACTTCCATGAAGACCTCGACGAACTGCTCGCCCGCGACGACATCGACGCCGTCATCGTGAACGCCATCACGTCGGACCACCCGAGAGTGATGATCGCGGCGGCGAAGGCGGGTAAGCACATCTTCACCGAGAAGGCGCTCTCGATCACCGTCGCCGAGGCGGACACGATCATCGAAGCCGTCGAAGAGGCAGGGGTGAAGTTCATCATCTCGCTGCCGTCGCGGTCGCGGTCGGGCATCCTGCTCGCCAAGAAAGCGGTTGAAGATGGACTGCTGGGCGACCTGACGTTCGGGCGCGCGCGCATCGCGCATTCCGCCGGTCTCGACAGCTGGTTCTCTGGCCCGAGCGCGTGGTTTGCTGATGCCGACCGCGCGGGTGGCGGCGCTCTGTTCGACCTCGGCTGCCACGTGATGGACATCCTCCCCTGGCTCATGGGTGGTTCGCCCAAGAAGATCACGGGCATCATCAACAACCACTCCGGGTCGTACCCCATCGACGACAATAGCGTCACGCTCTTCGAGTTCCCCAACAACGCCATCGGCGTCGTGGACTGCTCGTGGGTGCATCGGTCTGGTCCCGCCCCGTTGGAGTTGTACGGCACCGAAGGGTCGCTCGTGCAGGGGATCAACGGTACGCAGTTGCTGACCCGGAAGCTGGACGACGACGCGCGCGACGCGTTCCTCGCGAACCCGCCCGCGGACCTGCCCAGCGCCATGGATCAGTGGGTAAGCGCCATCCTCAACGACACGCCCATGACGATCACGATCCAGGACGGGCGCAACCTGACGGAAGTCATGGAAGCCGTCTACCGCGCTTCCTCGACGGGGCAGGCTGTGGACCTCCCGCTGTAGGGGTGAATGGGTCACGCGGCGTGTGTGGCGGAACCCCCATCCTAACCTTCCCCCTTTATGAAAGGGGGAAGGGACCGTGGGGGCGTGGATAGCGGCGACCGATGCGCCGCCGAGGAGGTACTGAGTTGGGCAACGACCTACCGACGGTCGCGGACATCGAAATGTCCGTCGACGACATCGACCTGGGACGCGCGAAGGAGCTCTTCGACGAGCACGGCTGCCTCGTCGTACGGGGACTGATGCGCCAGTACGTGGACGCACTGAAGCGTGACATCAACGAGGCGGCGGATCGCGCGCTGTCCATGCTCGACCGGGCGGAGAAGATCGTCGAAGGATGGCGCACGCCGGACGGCACGCTCTTCATTCCCGCGCCGGAAGGGTACGACCGCGACAAGCAGATCATGGTGCTGTCCATCGGCTACAACACGAGCGGAGCCTTCCTGCAATCGGCGCTCGACGAGACCGCGCTCGACATTGTGTCGGCGATCCTCGGCCCCAACGTCGAGATGTTCGGTGGCGGGCAATGCCTCGTCAAAGAGCCCGTCGGCGGCCATCCGAAGCACCTACACCAGGACGCCGCCTACTTCGAGCACCGCTACTACGGCCCGGTCGCCATCCTGAACTACGCCGTGGACACCGACCTGGAGAACGGCGCCCTGCACGTCGTGCCGGGCTCCCACAAGCTCGGCCAATTGCAGCACGTGGACACGTTCTCACACCTGGGTCTGGACGACGGCGAGTGGCCTTGGGAGCGCGCGCTACCCGTCTGCGGCGAGGCGGGCGACGGCATCTTCTTCCATTACCGGACGATCCACGGGTCCAAGCAGAACCACTCGAACGCGCGGCGGCCGGTCTTCATCAACCGCTATCGCAGCGTCGAGGATTACACGATCATCGGAGCCACGACCACGGCGAACCGCGCCGAGGCCGAGAAACGCGCGGCCGAGGTGACGAAGGGCGGAGAACGTGGACTGGTCGTGCGCGGGTACCGGTCTTACACCGAGCAATAGGACGAAGGCATACGCATGGGAGCGACTTCTGACGCCGTGCGCGCGTGGGTTGATGCCGCGCGCGCGAAGCTGGGAAACGGTGGGCTCACCCTGGACGACCTTGACGCGCTGGCGGATGCGGTCAGCGGAGCGGGCGCCAAGCGCCAACGCCTGCTCTACCTCCACGCCGCGACGCCCAACATCCAGTCGCAGGTCGTAGCCTTCGCGCTGCACGAACCCGTCGCAGGAGCCGTCGAGGAGTTGACGCCAGAGCCGCCGGAGATCCCTTACCGCTCCGTGAAGGCCGCGGTCATCGACGGCTGGCAGGTGATCCACTTCCCCGACCAACTCGCTGCCTTCGACGACCGCGAGATCGACATGCTCGGATACGAGTTCATCTTACAGAAGATTGAGGAAGTCGATGTGTGAGCGCGACTACCTGCTGAGCGATGCCGAGGTTCTGAAGTTCATCGTCGACGGGTACATGGTCCTCAAGCCCGACTTCCCCGACGGCTTCAACGAGTTCTGCTACGACGAGTGCACCAAGGCGACCGCCGACGGGAACCCCGGCGACCGCATCCTGGAACTCGTGCCGAAGCTGCACGATGTTTGGGGTCATCCGACCGTGCGTGGCGCCCTGACAAGCGTCGCCGGCGAAGGCTTCCAGATGAGCGGCCACCGGCACTGCCACGTGAACCCGCCCGGCACGCGGAGCCAGGGCTGGCACCAGGACGGCGTCAACCGGCGCCACCACCAGACGCGAGTCATCCTGGGCTTCTACTACCCGCAGGACACGCCCGCCGATCTCGGCCCGACGATGATCGTGCCCGGCACGCACTTCCGCAACTGCCCGACAGACCGGATGGCCACGTACGCGCACTTCCGCGATCAGGTCGCGCTAACGTGCGAGGCGGGAACCGTCGCTATCGCGCACTACGATATCTGGCACGCCGCCTCACGCAACAAGGGCGACCGCACGCGGCACATGCTGAAGTTCCTGTTCAACCGCGTCGGCGACCCGACGGAGCCTAGCTGGAACCACGACCCCGATACCGTTGGCGAACACACGCACATCCTCGGCCAAAGGGGCATCGCCTGCGGACAGTCGGACCACTACAAGGAACGTGGCCTACGGCGCGAGATGTGGAACCACATGCTCGGCGTGGGGTGACGCGCCCCGTGAGGGGCGTGACCCACGCGCCTAGGCATCCGCGCGCGCACGCCCGCAAGCGCGGTCCGGCCTTCGACAACTCGACGATGTTCGCCCGTCACGGCCGGACGAACCGCCTGCTGATCCAATCTTCCGCGGTCACGAGTCGTCCGCATGCGTTCTGCCGGTCGGAATGCGCCAGTGCAGCGCGCCGCCCGCCCACCTGAGATGGCGCCGTGTTGCGCGTCTGCACGCCCATGGCTATCATATGTCTACCCTCAGGAGAGTAGCGCCCATGCGACGGCCCCGAGCGTCGACATTCACAGCGGCCTGCGCAGCTTGCGTTCTTGTTCTTGCGTCCTGCGGCGAGGGTCGCGACGACGTTGTCACCGAGCTGGGCCCGCGCCCCGCCCGCGCGTTCGTCGTCAGCGTGCTGGACACGGACCAACGCAGGTTTCGCTACGGCGAGGAGATCAGCGTCACGTTTGGCGGGGATCCAGGCACGGTGGCGCTGGACTACGGCGGACAGACCCCCATCGCGCCCATGCACGTCGACGGCCTGACGCATCGTTTCCTCCTGGAGAGGTCGCCAACGGTCCTTCGGTGGGACAACGGCGGCTCGCTCTTCCTCGAATACGACCCCATCATCATGCCGCATCCCCGCGTACCCGCGCTGACGAAGGTGTGGCCGAAGTTCGACGCGCAGCACGTCTCCTACGCCAACATCAATACGCGGACGAACGTGCACTTCACGTTCAACACGGGCGCGCACCGTCGGGACGTCATCCCCAGGCTGCGCGTGGACACCGCGCGTATCACTGGTCCCCACGGGAAGTCTTGGGAGCCAGAGGCCAGCGCGGGGCTGTACGGCTTCTCACTCGCCCGGCGCCCGGACGCCCCATACGAGCGCGCGCAGACGTATCGCGTTCATGTGGAGGTGACGTTCGTCGTCGCCCCAGACGATCCGCGGATCTACGACTACCAGTTCCGCATACAGGACTAGCAGGAGACCAGCACGGTGGGCGTCCTCCTCGTTCACACGCCGCGGCTAGCGGCAGCCTTCCTCGTATTGGTTGGGCTCGCCTTGTCCGCGGCGTGCGGAGCCAGTGACGACGTGACCGCGCCCACTGGCCCCTTGGCGCGGGTGCTACACGTCACGCACCTCGACACTGGCAAGCCTGCTTTCCGATACGGCACGGAGGTGCGCGTGGTCTTCGATCGTGACCCCGGCGAAGTGACACTCGACTACGCAGGTGATCCGCCGCTGTACGAGCTCGCCGCGAGGGGCGCGACGCGGGCGTTCATTCTGGAGCGCTCGCCTACGATCCTCACATGGGGCGTCGGCGGAGTCTTGGAGCTGGAATACGATCCGATCAAGCCCATTGAGGAGGACCGGCCGCGGCACACGCCGGTGTTGGTGTGGTCCGGCAACGGCGTCGCTCGCCCCGGGGTCATTGAAGGCGGCATCCAGATATACGTGGGCGGCCCCGTGGGCGACGCCCTCCTGATACCTGTGATCGACGTTACGCGGGCGCGCATCACCGGATCTGACGGATCCTCGTGGGATCCAGCGACCCGGTCTGAGGATCCGATGCTCATCCTGGAGCCCGAGCCTGCTCATCCGTTCATCAGTGGCGTCACGTACGACGTGGTTGTCCACCTGGACTACGTGCTCGATCCCACGTTCGCGCCCGTGATCGCCTTCGAATTCACAGCCGAGTGATCTCGTCCGCCTGCCGCAGAACGTAGACGACGATCCGCGGAACACCCACGCCGCGGGCGCGCTCATGGCTGCGGGATACACCGTCTTCCGCGAGGCGGACGACCCACGTACGGCGGCCCCCGTGTGCCGCGAGTTCCTCCCGACACCCGCTAGCTCGACGTGAACATGCCGGAGGCCCGCGGCTTCGGGGCGTCTCGACACTTCGACGCGTTCCAGCGGGCGCGCGCGGCTGCGCCGATGACTGCCCTGTGGGATACTGACTCGCTAGCCGTGTCCCGACGGTTCGTAGACGGCGACCGCGCCAGGAGCAAAGCATGACCGACCGGCAACGGTACCTGTTCGACACCCTGGGGTATCTGCACATCCCGGGCGCCTTTGGGGGCGCCGAACTGGCCGCGGCGCGGGAAGCGGCGCAACGCTACATCGACACGCCAACGGACGATCTACCCGGGGGGTTCGGCGGCGACGGTCGCCGACACGTCCACGGCTTTGCGTTCGACAAGGCGCTGGAGCGATTCGCGTTGCATCCAGCCATCTGGCCCATCGTAAACGAACTTCTCGACGGGCGGCCGCGTCTCGTGAGTGGCACCCTCCAGATCGACACGGAGCCGCTCGGGTTGCACTGCGCGCGCGACGACTACCACTGGTCCGTCCCGCATTACGGCGTCCGAGATGGGCGCGTTTTCGCCGACCAAATCGTCGTCTTCCCCTACTTCGACGATGTCTTTGCGGGCGATGGTGGACTGCTTGTCGTTCCGGGCTCGCACAAGGCGGAATTCGACCGCCCCGCCGACGCGTTCGGCGCGACGACATTCGAAACGCTGGACGATCTGCCCGCTGGCATCATCAACGTAACTCCGCGCGCTGGGGATGTCGCCATCATCTCGGAGCGCCTCACGCACGGGACGCTGCGATGGCAGCCGAAAGACAGGCTTCGTCGACTCCTCGTGCTGCGATACCAGCCGCAGTTCCACCCGGGCGGCGGATCCCTCCCCGACGCGGTTCTGTCGCGGCTCGACGCGGACACGAGAGAACTCACGGAACGCGCTGGCTACAAGGACGTCAAGCGCATCGTCATGGACCGCGGCGGCCTGCCGACATCATGACTCGATTGGCGTCGCCGGAGCGACTTCGAGTACTCTCTAGCGGGGCGCCGCCGGCGCCATCGCCCACACAGCAACCGAGGAGCCTAACGTGGCGGCATTCTTCGTAGTGCGTCTTACGATCACTGACATGGCGGCGATGGGGCCTTACGGGGAGAAGGCCCAGGCGAGTCTACAGGGCACCGAAGGCAAGCTGGTGTTCCGCGGGCAGGTGACCGACGACCTTGAGGGCAAGAGCGAGCATCCGGTGTGTGTCGTCGTCGAGTTCCCCGATCGTGAGGCAGCGCTGGAGTGGTACAACTCACCGGCGTACCAGGAGGCCGTGCCCCTCAGGCAGGCCGCCTCCGAAGGCGTCTTCACACTCTACGAGGCCGCTGGCTAAGCGGCGCCGCGGTGGCCCCCCCATGGGGCGGCGACCGTCACTCCCTCTCGGCCGAGCACGCGAATGCGAATCCAGACCGCCGACCTAGAGATACAGCGCGAGCCGTTCGCGCGTCCTTTCGGCTTCAAGGGATCGGCATTCCACGAGAAGTGGAATGCTGTCGTGCGGCTCTGCGATGCTGACGGGGTCGAGGCGTTTGGCGTCGGCGGGTTCGCGCCGCTCTGGTCGGACCCCGACGTCTTCAAGGCGCACACGGAGACCGGCGGGAACGTCCTCATGCTTGCCATCCTCGAGCGGGGCGTGCGCCTCGCTCGGGAGTGCGAAGCCACCCATCCACAGGACATCTTCGAAGCCATCCTCCCGCATGTAGACGACTACGCCAGAGTCGTCACTGGCGCCCCCAACCTGCGCCGGACGTTCACGCTCAATTCGCTCGTGGCTCTCGACAACGCGCTCTGGATGCTGCACGCGCGAGGACGTGGCATCGCGTCGTTCGACGATCTAACGCCCGAAATGTACAGACCACATCTGTCTCAACGCCGCGAACGCGTCGCCGCCGTCCCAGCGATCGGCTACACGCTTCCCATGGACAGCGTGCGCGCGCTGCTGGACGCAGGCGTCTACGTCCTCAAGATCAAGGTCGGCCATCCCGGCGACGAGGCGGAGATGGTGGCAAAGGACAAGGAGTGGCTCACCCAGCTGCACGACATCGCGCGTGGGTATGATTCTGAGATGACCGTGTGCGGCCACCCGGTGTATTACCTCGACGCGAACGGTCGCTACACCAAGAAGGACAGCATGCGGCGCCTGCTGGACCACGCTGCACGCCTCGACATGCTCGACCGCGTCATCCTCGTGGAGGAGCCGTTCGAGGAGGAGGCCGACATCGACGTGAGCGACCTGCCCGCCACCTTCGCCGCGGACGAGAGCCTGCACAGTCCCGACGACGTTGTGGCGCGCGCGCAGCAGGGCTACGGCGCGATGGCGATCAAGCCTGCTGGCAAGACGCTGTCCATGGCGTTCCGCATGGTCGAGGCTACTACTGGAGTAGGCGCGATTCCCTTTGTCGCAGACAACGCGTGCGTGCCTTGGTTGGTGGACTGGAACAAGGTCATGGCTGCGCGTCTACCGGTGTTTCCAGGCGTTCGCTCCGGCATGATGGAGACCAACGGCGCGCAGAATTACGCCACGTGGCCGCGCCTCCTGGATGAGGTCCCTCACGCGCGCGCCTCGTGGCTGAAACCCGACTGCGGAGCCTTCGTCTTAGACGATGAGTTCTACGAGCAGAGCGGGGGCATGTTCGCGGACCCCACGCCGTACTCCGACCTGTTTCGCTAGGGAGCCGCAGTGCGCGATTTCATCCGGGTCGACGACGTGACGCGCGAGGAGATAGAAGGCCTCTTCCACCTCGCTCACGACATGGAAGTCATGCGTGAGATGGGGTCAGACCTGTGCAAGGGCCGTATCCTCGGCACGCTGTTCTTCGAGCCCAGCACCCGCACGCGGCTGTCGTTCGAGAGCGCCATGAGTCGACTCGGCGGGTCCGTCCTGGGCTTCGCCGACCCGGCGGCGACGTCGTTCGCTAAGGAAGAGACGCTAGCGGACACCATCCAGATGGTGTGCAACTACGCGGACATCCTCGTCATTCGGCACTTTTGGGCGGGCGCGGCGAAGGTGGCGTCGCAGCAGTCGCGCGTCCCGGTCATCAACGCGGGCGACGACGGTAACCAGCACCCAACGCAGACCCTGACTGACCTTTACACGCTGTGGAAGACGGGGCGGGACATCTCGTCGATGACGGTCGGCGTCTGCGGCGATCTGCGCTTCGGACGCGCGGCGCATTCGCTCGTGTACGGGCTCGCCACGTTCGGCGTGAATATCGTCCTCATCGCGCCGCCCGGCCTGGATCTGCCGCCTGAGGAAGCTTGGCGACTGGATCACGAGTACGACGCTTCCGTGACGCTCGTGCACGAACCGGGCGAGGTGATCGGCGACCTCGACGTGCTGTACGTGAACCGCCTACAGAAGGAGCGGCTTCCCGAGGGTCTGGACCCCGCGGAAGTACAGCGGATAGCCAGCCGATACCGTATCGACGCCGAGCTCATCAAGCGCGCGAAGCCCGACTGCCTCGTGCTGCATCCCCTCCCACGCGTGGACGAGCTGGCCCGCGAGTTGGATAGCGACCCCCGCGCGACGTACTTCGAGCAGTCCTCCAACGGAGTGCCGGTCCGCATGGCGCTCATGGCGATGCTCATGGGCCGCGTGGACCGACCGGGGTTCGCCGCCCAGCCACGGGGCACCCACGACCACGCGGAACGCGTGTGCCATGCAGAGACATGCGTGACCAACCACGAGCCGCGGTTGCCGGCGTGCACGGAACTCGTGGGCGGTCCGTCGGATCGGCGCGCGTGTAACTACTGCGGGCGATTTGTGAACTCGGGCTGACCGACCAGCGCTCACGTCCAGACGAAGGCCGCGACTCGGAGCTCGCCACGGAGCCCATCCGTACGTCGTCCCGTCACGCGCACCCTACGCTCCGAGATGTCCACCAGACGCACGGGCCAACATCCCGGTGTTAGTTTCCGCCCGCCGCGTGGCACTACCCATTGCGAACGAGGTTCACGCGAAGGGATCTGCCGTGGCCGGCGCCGTCAATACACAGCTCCCTGCCGAGGCCCAGCTTGCCGCTGAGGCCCGGGATGGCTCGCATATCGCCTACGGGAGGCTGGTGGAGAGGTACGGCGAGGCCGTGCGGCGGGTCGTCGACGCGCGCATGGGCGGCGGGGCAGCCGACCGCGACGATGTCGTCCAGCAGACCTTCGCCGCCGCGTGGGCGGACTTGCCTCAACTCAGGTCCAACGACAAGTTCGGCGCGTGGATCACTGGTATCGCGGTGAACCTGGCGCGACGTTGGACCCGCGACGAGGCGCGCTATCGCGAGATGGTCGAAGCTCACGGCAGACCACACGACCTTCTGCGGGATGAACGGCGCGATGCCGCCGGGCGCTGGCCAAGCGTGCGCGACAGCGTGGAGGCATTGCCGCCCGACCAGCGCGACGCGGTGACCCTCCACTACCTTCACGGGATGTCCTACGCGGAGATCGCAACGGATCTTGCGCTGCCGGTCAGCACCGTCCTGGGGAGACTGCAGCGCGCCCGAAAACGACTGAGAGAGGAACACGGACCCATGACGGCTCAACTGCGCATTGGGATCGAACCCAGCCTGAAGGCGTTCCTGCACGAACACGCGGCTTCGCGTGGCGTCGAGGTCGGCGAGCTTGTGGCGCACGTTCTCGCCAGGTACCAGGAGGGGATCGAGGCGGCGCAGGCGCCACGGCGTCCCACCCAGGAAGCTGTACGAGTGGCGCCTCCCGCTGAGATGAACGCGGAGGAGGCCAGGGACGCGGTGGCGCGCTTCTTCGACGCTCTGCTGCGGCGCGACTACGCTCTTGCGGATGCGCTCACGGAACCCGCCTACCACGGACGGCCGTGGCAGGAGACGTCCTACGCTGGGGTCACGGATGTCGTGGAGATCGGCCAGCCCTACCAGGAAGAAGACCGGCGCTACGCGGGCGGGCAGGGCGTCTTCGTACCATACAGCATTGTGGTGGCGGGATCCGACGCGAAGTCGTGGCGCGTCGCGATGAGGTGCGACAGCCCGGAGGGCCAGTGGGTGTTCGACGGAGGGCTATAGTCCGCCAGGGCTTCCTTCGCGTGGGCAGTCGTCGCTGTCTGGCAGCCGCTCGTACCCCAGCTTGAGCGCCGTCGCAATCATCCCCCTGTTGTCGAGATGGGCCGTGCACGTCGCGTGACGTCCTTCGGCGAGGATGTATGCGGTCACGAAGGCGCATACGTACGTGGCATGGCCCTGGCGCCTGTGTCCCTCACGCGTCGCGACCGCAGCGAGCTCCCACTCGCTCGCCGACCGCTTCCAAGCGGCGGCGAGCGCGACGATTACGCCGTGTTGGACGATGGCGGCGTACCGGTAGCCGTCGCGCGCGATCTGCTCCCATTCCGCGTCCGCCAGCCCGCGCCCGCTGGAAGTCTCCCATAGCTCGTTCAGCAGTGGGATGTCGCGCGGGATCTCCAGCCAGCGGCACTCGTCGCCTGGAGGCGCCGAGTCACGCGATGTGCGACAGATGAAACGCGCGTACTTGGCCATGTTATCCCCCGTTAGTCGCATGCCCGCCCGCCAGGAGTCTCCCGCGAGGCGGCGAGCGTGACAACAGAGGCGCTGACGACCCGACTCAGTAGGCGCCGTAGTGCCTAACCAGGGAAATGACGCGGCAGAAGTCGGAGAAGCTCACGTCGTCGGGCACCGAGTGGTCCGAGTGGTAGATGTAGCCGCCGTCCTCCTTCGCGACGGTCACCTTCCTGCGGATCTCCTCCTCAATCGCGGGGCCGTCCACCATCGCGCGCACGTCGATGCCACCCTGGAGGACCAGGTCGTCGCCATAGAGGCGCTTCACGTCTACGAGGTCCATGCCCGCCTTCGTCTCCAGCGGATTCAGACCATCGAGGCCGATCTCGATGAGGTCCGGTAGGAGTTCGAGGATGTTGCCGCACGAGTGCATCATGACCTTCACGCCGCGGTCGTGCGCCCAGTCGAAGGCGCGCTTGTGCGCCGGCTTGAGCACGTCACGGTACATCGGCACCGAGAAGAACAGTCCGTTCCGGTAGCCCAGGTCGTCGGGGAAGGAGATGCAGTCGAAGTGGTACCCCTTGTCCCAGACGCGCTCGTACAGCGTGAGCTGGGTCTCCAACGAGTGTGAGAACATGTCTCGGCACCAGTCCGGATCGGTGGCCATCGCCATAAGCATGCGCTCGGTGCCGACGTTCCAACTGGCGAACACGTCGTAGCCAAACCAGAGACCGGCTTGTATCCAGCGTCCCTCCGCGCGCCACGTGTCGTAGTTCTTGGCGAGATGCTCCCAGTTGACGCGGTCGTCCGTGGGCTCGATGCGCGCCTTCGCGTCCTCCCACGTCTCGCGGTCGCGGATGCGGAAGTCGAGAAAGTCGGGAGTCGAGGCGGAGTTCTTCCAGTTCTTCTGCGTCGCGCCCCAGCCCGTGGTGCTGATGACGTAGTCGTCGGTCTCCTCGACGATCTTGCTGGGGTACCGTGGGCTGTTGTCGGCGTTGATTCCCGCCATCTTCTCAAAGCCGAAGAAGTCGCCCACATTCGCGTCAGCGGGCAGCCCCTCCCGTTTCCACCGTGCTACCGTTACACCCCACGGGCTATCGGTTAGGGGGAGCCGGTCGGGCTCCTCGTGGTTGTAGACGCGGGTCAGCCGCTCGTGGGACGTCATCTCCTGCGACATGCTCAGTGCCTCTGGTTGACGGAATGGGTGCATGGTCGAAGGCTGCACGCTAGCAGAGATAGCGCGGCTTGTGGTCCCTGCGTAGGGTCGGTCGCCCGGTTCCATACGGAAGGCTCGTGTGATGTGGTGTAGGCGCGTTGCTCTCGTCGTGGTCGTCGGGGCGCTCGTCGGCCTCGTGGTCCCACGCCCTGCGGGTGGCGCAGACAGCGAGCAAGACTCCCTGTTCACGTTCCTCGCGGCCAGGCGCGACCGCGTGTGGACGGACACGCCTCGCAAGACGCTCGCCTTCTACTACTCGTGGTACGGCGCGCCCGATCGACACGGCCGATGGGTTCACTGGGACGACGTGCGACCGGACGAGCATTGGATTGGGTCGTCCACGAACTACCCGGCCAAGGGCGCGTACGACTCCTACGACCCTGAGATCATCGACTACCACATGTCGCTCGCCACGGACGCGGGCATCGACGGCTTCATCGCCACATGGTGGGGTCCAGGCCGATTCGACGATGTCGTGTTTCCCACGCTGTTGGACCGCGCGGCCGCGCACGGCATGGAGATGTCGATCTACTGGGAAACCGTGCCAGGCGAGGGACAGGACAAACGCGATCGGGCAGTCAACGACCTCGTATACGCTCTCGACAGCTACGGTGAGCACGAGGCGTTTCTGACGGTCGATGGCAAACCCGTCGTGTTCGTGTACGGCCGCGTGATGAACCAGGTGGCCCTCGGCGAGTGGCCTGAGATCATCAGAAGGGCGAGAGAAACCCACGGGTCGGACTTCCTGCTCATCGCGGATGGGTACCAGGAAGGCTACGCGCGCGTCTTTGACGGCGTGCACACCTACAACATCGCCGGATGGGCATCGGGGCTGGCTCCCGACGATCTCCGTAAGACAAGCCGCGCGGCGTTCCAAGATAGCGTCCGCCTGGCGCGCGAACGGGCGAAGATCTCCTGCCTAACCATCGTCCCCGGCTACGACGATACCAAGATCCGCACACCAGGCCTGGCCGTCGACCGGCACGACGGCGAGACATACGACGTCCTGTGGGAAGAGGCGATTGCCGCTGACCCAGATTGGGTGCTGATAACGTCGTGGAACGAGTGGCATGAGGGATCAGAAATAGAGCCAAGCTATGAGGACGGCGACGCGTATGTGACGCAGACCGCCGACCGCGTCACGGAGTTCCGCGCGTCCCCTAGCGGCGCGTCGGCCGTGGCGCGGTCAGGTGCCCAGGATGCGGCCCTCGACGCACTCCGGCAAGTGTACGCTGGAACGGACATTGCCATCCTTCCCGGCTACGAGAGCTCCGTCGTGTTTTGGCTAGCGGATGCCGGTCTGTCCATCCGCGAGGTGACGCCGGAGGAGATTGTCGATGCCGCACGCTTCAGCGGCGAGGCGTTCCCTATTGCCATCTACGCGAGTCACGAGAGATACCAGAATACGGTGCACGAGGACGGCGATGTCGACACGGCCCTGCAGGCCTATCTGAGGGAGGGTGGTATGCTCGTGTGCGTGTCGTCCGGGCCGTTTCCGTTCTACTCGACGGAGGAAGGCCCCGTGAACGCGGCGATTCGCCTCGGCCTGCCTGTGAAGCAGGGGTGGGAACGGCCTCCGGAGGGTTCCTCGCCCACGTTCGATATCGACACGGCATTGCTGCCTGGTCTGCCGCCCTCGGTGGACTTCCCGAAGGCGGGCGACTTGCGTTGGCGGCCTGCGGGACGGGATCTCCTTGCCGAGAGGGATGTGTACACACCGCTGGCCCGCTTGCGCGACGCGAACGGAGACTCCCTCGGCGACGGGATCGCCTATGTCGAACGGGTCGCGTCCGAGCCTGTCGGCGCGAAGACGCTGTACGTGTGGATGCGCATGCCCGACGCGCTCGGGGCGGACACGCTGTATCCCGCGCTGTTCAGGTTCGCGTTGGATCGACTGGAACGGTAGCGAGCCGAGGGCGACCGTGCAGCCTCAGCGGCCCAACCGCGTTGGCGTGGACGGACCCGTCTGTCGCGTCGACTCGCGCGGCGCCAATCCACACCACAATAGGACGGATTCATGGCATCGCTTGACGGCAAGATCGCGATTATCACGGGCGCGGGTAGCGGCATCGGTCGGTCAGTAGCGCGACAGTTCGCCGAGGAGGGAGCGGACCTCGTGCTCGTCGGGCGCAGGTTGGCCCCGCTGGAGGAGGCCGCCGCCGAGGCCCATGCGCTTGGCCGGAAGGCCGTAGCGCACAGCGCGGACCTGTCGGACGGTGACGCCGCCGCCGCAGTGACCGCGGTTGCCGTCGAGAACTTTGGGCGCGTGGACATCCTGGTCAACAACGCCGGCCACAGCAGCAAGGTGCGGTCCATCCTACACATCGGGCCCAAGGAGTGGGACGGCGTGTTCGGCGTGAACGTCGAGGGGGTCTATCGACTCACGCAGACCGCAGCAAGGGATATGCTGACGCGAGGGTCGGGCACCGTCATCACGGTGTCGTCCATGGCGGCTCTCACGCCGGGTCTCCTCGGCGGTACCGCGTACAGCGCCGCGAAGGGCGCCGCTCACAACATCATGCGGTGCATGAACTCCGAGCTGCGCGGCAAGGGCATCCGCGCCTGCACGATCTTCCCAGGCGAGGTGGACACGCCGATCCTGGAGGGTCGACCGTTGCCCCCCGCGGCAGAGGCGCGAGCCACGATGATGCAGCCTGAGGACGTGGCGGCGGCGATCCTTCTTTGCGCCGCAATGCCACACCGCACCCACGTGCAAGAGATCGTTCTCACGCCCACGCAACCACGCGACATGGGCGAGGAGTTGCGCGTCGCTGCCGAGACTACGACGCCGGGCTAGCATCCCGCCATCCGTGGCGCCTCAAGCGGGTGTGCAGATGTTCCGATGGGCCTATTGCCAAACCGTGCCCGCGCCTGGGATAAGGAGTACGCCAACGTGCGCGCCGCGCCCCGCATTTCCGTCATCATGGCAACGCTCAACTGCGCCGACTGGATAGCCGACGCCGTCACGAGCGCTATCGGGCAGACTTTCAAGGACTGGGAGTTGCTCGTGATGGACGCGTGCTCCACGGATGGCACGGCAGAGATCGCCCAGGGGTTTGGCGACGAGCGGATCAAGCTATACCAGGAACCCGACTACGGCGTAGCGCACGCGTGGGACCAGGCGTTGAGCCGCGCGCGGGGCGACCACGTGATGTTCCTCTGTGGGAACGACGCGTACGTCCATATGGACTGGTTGCGCGTATGTGCTGGACTCATGGAGCAAGACCCTTCGATATCGCTCGTGTGGGGCGTGCCGTCCATCTTCACCGGGGATCAATTCGTGGGTGTGGCGGAGTGGCCGTGGGGTGGTTACGCCGCGCACCCGCAGACGATCGGCGAGGTGCAGAAGGATCTCTGGCTCAACTACTGGCTCTCTTCCGGGGCGTACTTCCCGGACAACAACATGTGCGTGCGCCGCAACGTCCTGCGTGACTGCATGCCCCGCTACCGAG
The DNA here is from genome assembly GCA_964473525.1 of uncultured bacterium. Classification (GTDB taxonomy): domain Bacteria; phylum Poribacteria; class WGA-4E. The sequence goes on along the minus strand of CAYYPK010000017.1, from coordinate 70,907 downwards.
TCGGCACGCGCGTGATGGACAAGCTGTTCGCCTTCTACTACAACTTCGTCTCTCACGGGTACCTGCCCTACGGTGTGCCGGAGATAGTCAGTCTGTGGCGTCGCGAGGAGGACCAGCTGAGCGCGTCCCGCGCCGAGGAACGTCGTCTCATCATGATGGACTATCTGCGCCGGGTCCGCCGCTATCGCTCGCGTCTACTGGGAGACCAGGTGCAGCACGTGTTCCTGGACGGCGAAGGCCAGCCGATCAGCGTCGTGCCGCCGCTCAAGGGGCGCATGAAGGAATCAGACTTCTACGTGAAACCGCGCGGGGCGACCGAACCTATCGACGCGACACGTCACGTCGAGCATCTCATGTCGGCCGGCTAGACGCGCGCTTCCGTCCGGCTTGACTGGAAGACGCCAGCGGGCGGGACGCGACGGCTCGTTGCTCAGGTTGGCGCGGCAGCGTGGCGCGAGGCCACTCGGCTGATGCATACGGCGACGGGCGGGAGGGCCGCCCGGATACGCTTGAAGCAAGGCAAGGAACGAGCATTTGATCGTTATCCGCACGCCGTATCGGATCTCGTTTTTTGGCGGTGGCACGGACTACCCTGGGTGGTACCGTGAGCACGGCGGCGCCGTGCTCGCCACGGCGATCAACAAGCACTGCTACATCACCTGCCGGCGGCTGCCGCCGTTCTTCGAACACCGCATCCGCGTCGCGTATTCCAGCATCGAGCTGTGTCAGACGATCGACGACATTCAGCACGCCGCTGTTCGCGAGGCGCTACGCTACGTGGGCCTTCATGGCGGGCTGGAGATACACCACGACGGCGATTTGCCGGCGCGTAGCGGCACCGGATCAAGTTCGTCGTTCACGGTGGGTATGCTGCACGCCGCGCACGGCATGCTTGGACACATGCCCAGCAAGAAGCAACTCGCGGACGAGGCGATCCATGTAGAGCAGGAGATGATCGGCGAGACCGTCGGGTCACAGGATCAGTATCTCACGGCGTACGGAGGTCTGAACTACGTCACGTTCGCTACGAACGGCGCCATCACCGTACATCCGCTGGTCCTCAGCCAGGAGCGCACCGACGAGTTGAGCTCGCACCTGATGCTGTTCTATACGGGCATCAAGCGCACGGCATCGGACGTCGCGAAGACGTACGTCGAGGACATCGGCGCGCGGGAACGGCAACTGCGCATCATCCACTCGCTCGCGGATGCCGCCCTCGGGGTGCTCACGAGTTCGGAGGATCTCTCGCGCTTCGGGAGCCTGCTCCACGAGTCGTGGCTGGAGAAGCGCAGCCTCAGCGACCTCGTGACGAACAGCGCCGTGGACGACATCTACACCGCAGGGACATCCGCAGGCGCGATCGGGGGCAAGATACTCGGAGCTGGCGGAGGCGGATTCATCCTGTTCTTCGTGCCGCCGGAACGCCAAGCGGTCGTGAAGGAGGCGCTGCGCGGGCTCATCCACGTGCCGTTTGAGTTCGACTATGCCGGCTCGCAAGCCGTGTTCTACGAGCCAGGCGACTCGGACTACGCCGACGAGGAAGCCGCGCGACTTTCGGGGGAACCGGGCGCCTTCCGCGAGTTGGACTCGCTCAGTGAATAAGGTGGCAACAGTTGGCGCCGCCGATCGGCGCGTCGAGCGAGCTCTCATCACCGGCATCGCAGGTTCGGGGGGCAGCTACCTCGCCGAGTATCTCGTGCGCCATCATCCCGAAGTCGAAACGCACGGCATCTCGCGGTGGCACAGCACCACGGCACAGAACAACCTGCGGGGCATCGCCGACGACATCACGGTGCACGAGGCGGACCTGTCCGACATGGGTTCCGTGCTCGAGGCGCTGGAGGCATCGCGGCCCGACGTCATCTTCCACCTTGCGGCGCACGCGAACGTCCGCGCCTCGTTCACGACGGTAAACGCCGTCCTCTCGAACAACATTCTCGGCACGAGCACGCTGCTGGAGGGCATCCGTCGCGTCGCGCCGCACGCGATCGTGCACGTGTGCAGCAGCTCCGAGGTGTACGGCCAGGTGCGCCCGGAGGACACGCCGATACGCGAGGACTGCCCCATGCGGCCGGTCAGCCCGTATGCCGTGTCGAAGGTGGCTCAGGATCTGCTCGGGTTCTCGTACTTCGTGAGCTACGGGATGCGCACCATCCGAACGCGCATGTTCACCTACCTGAACCCGCGCCGGGCGGACCTGTTCGCGACGTCGTTCGCGCGTCAGGTCGCCCTCATCGAGCGCGGGTTGCAGGACGAACTCGTGCACGGGAACCTCGACTCCGTGCGCACGTTCCTCGACGTGCGGGACGCCATGCGCGCGTATTGGCTGGCCACTCTGCACTGTGAATACGGCGAGGCGTACAATATCGGCGGCGTGACGACGATGACCGTCGGAGAGGTGCTGGAGCGGCTGAAGTCGCTCTGCGACGTTCCTATCCCCACGCGCGTGGATCCCGCGCTGCTGCGACCCGCGGACGTGACGCTCCAGGTACCGTGCGTGGACGCCTTCGTCGAGGCGACAGGTTGGCAGCCAGAATACGCCTTCGACGAAAGCCTCGAGGATCTGCTCAACCACTGGCGCCAACGCGCCGATATCGAGGCAGCGCGCCTCTCCGCCGAGGGCGGCCGTGAGTAGAGCCGAACTACATCCCCGCATCTACCGCTCCCTCTACCGCATACGCCGCGCCGAGGAAGAGATCGCCCGCATCTATCCGAGCGACAAGATCAAGAGCCCCGTGCACCTGTCCATCGGCCAGGAGTCGGCATCCGTGGGAGTGTGCGAGGCGTTGCGCCCGGAGGACGTCGTCTTCGGCACGTACCGTGGACACGCGCTCTATCTGGCAAAGGGCGGCGACCTACCGGCGATGATGGCGGAACTCTACGGTAAGGCGACCGGATGCGCGGCCGGCAAAGGCGGCTCCATGCATCTTGTGGACCCGGACGCTGGAGTGATGGGCTGTTCCGCCGTCGTGGCGACGACGATCCCGCATGCCGTTGGATACGCCTACGCCGCGAAGCTCCGAGGAGAGGACACAGTCGTCGCGGTGTTCTTCGGCGACGGCGCGGTCGAGGAAGGGGTCTTCCACGAAAGCCTCAACTTCGCCGCGCTGCATCGACTCCCGGTCCTGTTCGTCTGTGAGAACAACCTCTACGCGATCCACACGCACCAGCGCGACAGGCAGCCGCTAGGGAACATCTACGAGCGCGGCGCCATCTACGGCATTCCAGGTAGATGTATCGAGGACGGTGACGTGGTCGAACTGCACGACGCTGCCGCGGACTCACTTGCTGCGCTCCGGGGTGGCGGAGGACCACGGCTGATTGAGACACGCGTGTACCGATGGAAAGAGCACGTAGGCCCGCTGGACGAACTCGGCCCTCCGCATAGGCCGAGCGACGAAGCCCGGGAATGGCTGGATCGCGACCAAGTCGCGGCCGTCCGTGAGCTCGTTGGCTCCGATGAGCGCGGCGTGATCGAGTCCGACGTCGAGCGGGAGTTGGCGGACGCCATCGCCTTCGCCGAGGCCAGTCCGTTCCCAGACGCCGACGCCCTTCACACGCACGTGTTTGGCGCCTAGATGCCAAGAGAAGCCACCTACGCCGACGCCATCCTCGACGCGACTGCCCACGCGATGGCGACGGACCCGTCGGTCGTCGTCTGTGGACTGGGCGTGACGGACCCGAGCGGCATCTACGGCACGACGGTCGGCCTGCAAGAGCGATTCCGCGCCTCTCGCGTGTTCGACACGCCACTGTCCGAGGATGCCATGACCGGCATCGCCATCGGCGCGGCCATGGCGGGCCTTCGGCCCATCCACGTGCACGTGCGCATGGACTTCGTGCTGCTCGCGATGAACCAGCTCATCAACGTGGCGGCGAAGTGCCGGTATATGTACGCGGGACGCGTTACCGCGCCACTCATCGTACGCGCCGTCATCGGTCGCAGTTGGGGACAGGGACCGCAGCATTCCCAGGCGCTGCACTCGCTGTTCACGCACGTGCCAGGTATTCGTGTCGTCGCGCCGACAACGCCCTTCGACGCCAAGGGCCTGCTAACGATGGCGCTGCGGACGGACGATCCCGTTCTCTTCGTGGAACATCGGATGCTGCATGGGCAGAGCGGCCATGTGCCTGCGGAAGATTTCACTGTCCCGTTCGGGCAGGCGCGCGTGCTGACGCAGGGCGAGGACGTCACCATCGTCGGAGTGTCGCATATGGTGCTGGAGTGCCTGCGCGCGCGTCGGCATCTGTCCGACGTTGGAGTTTCCGCCGAGGTAATCGACCCCGTGTCGCTTTCGCCGCTGGACATCGACACCATTACGGCGTCGGTGCGCAAGACGCGTCGCCTGCTGATCGTGGACCACGCGTGGGTAGGCTCCGGGCTGAGCGCGGAGATTCTGGCGCAGGTCGTCGAGGCGTTGGGCGACGACGACGCGGGCGACGGGGGCGCCGTGAAGTATCGCCGGATGGGCTTTGCCGCGACCCCGTGTCCGACCACGCGCGTGTTGGAGGACGCGTTCTACCCGAGCCCCGCTACCATCGCGTCGACGGCCTACGAACTCGCGAAACCCGACGCCGACCCGTGGGAGCCGTCGGGGCAGGCAAGCCCCGAAATAGTGGAATTCCGCGGCCCCTTCTAGGCGGACGCGGACGAACGGAGCATGATGCCAGACGTCGACAACCTGAACTGGCCCTTGATGAAGGGGAATTTCGCGCGCGAGGATCTGGACGCCGCCATCGCGCTCCTTCAGCAGGACGACCCCATCCTCACGCAGTCACGCGAAGTCGCGGCGTTCGAGGAGGAGTGGTCCCAATGGCTGGGCGTGCGGCACAGCGTCTTCGTGAGTTCCGGGTCCGCCGCGAACCTCATCACGGTGGCGGCGCTACGCGAGATCAGCGACCCCGGCGAAGTCGTCGTGCCGACGATCACGTGGGTGTCCGACATCGTCTCGGTGCTGGCGGCTGGCTTCGAGCCCGTGTTCGTCGACATCAGCCCGACCACGCTGGGGATGGACACGAACCGCGTCTTAGACGCCGTCACGGATCGAACGCGCGCCGTCTTCCTCACCCACGTCCTGGGGTACAACGCGCTCACGGACGAACTGCTCGAAGGCCTGGCGGAGCGGGGCGTGCCGCTCATCGAGGACGCTTGCGAGTCCCACGGCGCCACCTTCCGCGGCCGGAAGATCGGCACGTTCGGTCTCGCCTCTAATTTCTCGTTCTACTACGCCCATCACATGACCACGGGCGAAGGGGGCATGGTCTCCACGGACGATCCCGATCTGTACGACATGCTGCGCATGTTCCGCGCGCACGGGATGGTGAGAGAGGCGCGCTCTCAGGACGTCAAAGACCGTTACGCCACCGAGCGTGACGATCTCACGCCGGACTTCATCTTCGCCTATCCGGGCTACAACGTACGCAGCAACGAGATCGCCGCCACGATGGGCAGATCGCAGTTGCGGCGGCTCGACGCGAACAACACCATCCGCTCGGAGAACCTGGCGGCGTTTCTCTCGCGGTTGGACGGAGACAAGTACCGCACGGAGTTCCACACGGAGGGTAGCAGCAACTACGCCTTCACGCTCGTGCAGCGTCACGCCGATCCCGTGCTGTACGAGGCGGTGACGAGCGCGTTGCGCGCTCACGGTGTCGAGTACCGTCGTGGGCTGTCGGGCGGCGGCTCGCAGATGCGGCAGCCGTACCTGCGCAGGGCTTTGGGCGAACTGGATTACGCAAGCTATCCGCACACGGAGCATGTGCACTTCTACGGGTTCTACATCGGCAACTATCCCGGACTGGAACGAGAGAAGATCGAACGGCTGTGCGACATACTCAACGCTCTTCCCACGGGCGTGCCGGCCACGGGCGAGCCGGATCGAGCGCGAAAGGCGTAGCAGGCATGGCGAACAGACGCGAAGTCGATCTTGTGATCGTGAACCCGGGCTCCCGCTTTCAGGTGTATCAGTCCCTCGGGGCAGATCTGGCGGCAATTGAGCCTCCCGTGTGGGCCGCGATGATCGCGACGTACGCGCGTCTCAAGGGTTGGTCCGTCGCGCTCCTGGACATGAACGCCGAGGCGATCTCACCTGAGCAGGTCGCGAGTCGGGTAGCGGGGCTCAACCCGCTGCTGACCGCCGTGGTTGTATACGGACACCAGCCATCGGCTTCGACGCAGAACATGCCTGCTGCCGGCGCCGTGTGCACAGCCCTGAAGGACGCCGCCGAGGCCCCCACGCTACTCGTTGGTGGACACGTCGCGTCGCTGCCCGAACGCACGCTGCGCGAGGAAGACGCGGAGTACGTGAGCGGCGGAGAAGGGCTGCACACGATCATCGAGTTGCTGGAGGCGCTGCGCGGCGGACGCGCTGAGGACATCCGCAAGGTCGCCGGGCTCTGGTACGAGGACGATGGCGCTTGCGCATCGAATCCTCCCGCTCCGCTGTTGCAGGATCTCGACGGCGAGATGCCCCACATGGCGTGGGATCTACTGCCGATGGACGAGTATCGGGCGCACAACTGGCACTGCTTCGACGATCTACAGCGCCAACCGTACGCTGCCGTCTACACAACCCTTGGATGCCCGTACAAGTGTTCGTTCTGCTGCATACAGGCGCCGTTCAAGGACGGCGAGCGGCTTCTGGGCTACAAGGAATCGGCGAACAGCTACCGACGGTGGAGCCCGGACGTCGTGGTCGACCAGATCGACTATCTCGTGCGGGAGCACGGCGTGCGGAACATCAAAGTCGCCGACGAGATGTTCGTCCTCAACCGACGACACGTGACGGGCATCTGCGAACGCATCATCGAGCGCGGCTACGACCTGAACATATGGGCGTACGCCCGTGTCGACTCCGTGCAGGACGACATGCTCGACATGCTACGCGCCGCCGGCTTCACATGGCTGTGCTTCGGCATCGAGGCGGGTAGTGAGCGCGTCCGATCCGACGTGGACAAGGGCTTCGACGAGGACTCCGCCCGCGGGACGCTCCGCGCCGTGACAGCGTCCGGCATCCGCGTCATGGGCAACTACATATTCGGCCTGCCCGAGGACGACCACGACACGATGCAGGCCACCCTCGACATGGCCCTCGAACTGAACACGGAGTTCGCGAACTTCTACTGCGCGATGGCGTACCCGGGATCCCCGCTTTACACGCAAGCCGTGGCCGAGGGGTGGCGCCTGCCGGACACGTGGAGCGGCTACTCGCAGCATGCGTACGACACGCTCCCACTCCCCACCAAGCATCTGTCTGGATCGGAAGTCTTGCGCTTCCGCGACGCCGCCTTCGACACGTACTACAGCAGCCCGTCCTACCTCGGCATGGTGCGCGAGAAGTTCGGAACCGAGACCGAGCAGCACGTGCGCGACATGGCGTCCGGTAGCCTCGAACGCAAGTACGCGTAGCGCAGGGGTTCTGCCCACACGACCGTGCGACCTGCGGGAGCGTGACTCTCCCTCGGCGCCGTAGTATACTGTTCTGGATACGAGTATAGGAGTCTGGGACATCTGCCCGCGGCGGGACAACGCCCCTGCTACACGGCCTCGCGCATACGGAGGAGTCTACACAGATGCCCGCCAGAGTTCCCTGGCTACTGGTCGCCGCGCTGGTTGTCGTCGTCGCGATTGCGGGATGTAGCGTCGCGGGAGCGGCAGTTGGCGTGGTGGACCCCGGCTTCATTCAGAGCCCCGTGCCGATGGCGGATGTCGCGGCTCTCAGACCTGGAATAGGCGTCACCGTCATCCTCAAGGACTATCGCACGAATGCCGAGATTGCGGCCACGCCCGGAGGCGAGGATCCTCCGACGGTGATGGGGAAGTTCGCGCGGGTCGACGAAGTCGCCGCCACGGTGGTCGTGGTCGACCGGATGGGCAGGCAACAGGCGATAGAGATAGGCGAGATAGAGAAGGTCGAGAGGGACAACACGCTGTGGAGTGTCCTCGGTGGCGCTATCACCGGGGCCATCGTCGACGTGGTTCTACTGATCTTCGTGGCTCCCGACAAACTGTTCTGATGAGCGAGGGACCGGCATGGGATCACGTCCCGCGGACGTTGCGTTGGGTCGTACATGGCCCGTGTTGCGGTTGACTGGGAGCGTCGCGGCGTTGGCTGCGCTTTGCGCGCTGCTGCTCGCTTCGCCCGCAGTGGCCGTGGCGGCCCCTCGCGTGGCGCGCGCGACGTCGGTTCCTGCGGAGCCAGGCATGCGCCGAGACGTCGGCCTTGCCACCGTCGACGTTACCGCCGGCTTTGCTGGCGTTGCGCCCCCGAGTGGCGGCGCGTTCGCTGACGGTAGCTTCGCGGCTGCTCCTTACATCCGCGTGGGCGGGGTGCGTAACGAGTGGGGCCTCGGCGTGGAGTGGATGCGGTACACCACGGAGACGCCGTCTGACGTCCGTTGGCCCAACGCGCCGTCGGCGCATCAGTACTTCGCGGTTGACGTCACGCCAAACCTGCACGCGTCGCTCAATCCCTCTTCGTTCCTGTCCGTATCGCTCGGAGCCGCGTTCGTCCGCGTGCGGGTCGACGCCGGCGACCGCCGCGCGAGGGCGGGAGGCGGCGCCGTGTTTGGGGCTCGCGCGCGCTGGCCGCTCGCGCCGGAGTCTCCGCTCTCCGTCGTCGCGCTGGTGCGGCAATCGCTTGTGAGCATCGACATTGAACGGTTCGACGGTAGCGCCGCCGGCCCCTCCTTCTTCGTGGTCGGTCTGTCCTACGAGGCGAGTCTTCCACATGCCACGCCGTGAACGTCGCCTGCGGGAGACCGCACGAACGCTGGGCCACGCGGCCAGCGCCATGCGTCGTACGGTGGCTCTTGTACTCGCTCTCGTGACGCTCTGGGTAGCCGGCTGTGCCGCTCCCCGTCGTATAGGGGAGCCGGGCCGCGTCGGCCCAGTCGCGCGGGAAGGCGTCGAGGACACTCCCGCCCGCGCGCAGACGGCGGCGCCCGACGCGAGCGAGACGCGCCTGGTTGTGTGGCGCGACCACTACCGCGTCGCGTTCGCGGCCCGAGGGGGAGGCGTGCTTCCCCCGCCCCAGACGCACCCGTCCGCCGCGCACTACGCGTACGAGTTGGAGCGGGCCCGGTGGGAGGCCGGCATCCCAACGTCCGTCGCCCGACGGCACATGGGCACGTTCATCGCGATAGGCTTCGGCGCGCTCGTGCTCTACGGCGTGTGGACCGTGGCATCGATCGGCTCCAGCGCGGTCGAGGACTAGCGCCCAGTCACGTTGCGACCCGATATGGGCTAAGATAGACGCCGCCCGCTCGCGATCCCAGCCAGCCACATGCCGGGGAACACTCATGCGATTCGGATGCTGCGTCGCTCTCGCTTCGTTCGTCCCACCGACCTCCGGCGCCGGCCAGTTGGACGCCGGGAGCGCGCACCAAGCCCAGGTCGAGAAAGTGCCGGACGCCATCCAGGTTCTCGTGGACGCTGGGTGCGACTTCATGGAATTCGGAGTAGGGATGGTCGGCCCAGACCTACCCGAGGCGTCGTTCGAGAGCTTCCGAGCCGCGCTCGCCGACGCCCCATTGACGGCCGAGTGCTTCAACAGCTTCATCGCCCCGTCCGTCCGTCTCGTGGGGCCGGAGCGAGACTGGGCGCGCGTAGAGGATTACGTGAGCACGGCCATCGAGCGCGTCGGAGCCGCCGGGGGCCAGGTTGTCGTCTTCGGCAGCGGCGGGGCGCGCAACGTGCCAGACGGCTACTCGCGCGACGCTGCTGACGCCGAGATCCTGGAGTTCCTGAGCTTCGCAGGAGCGCAGGGGCGCAAGCACGCCGTCACAGTGGCCATTGAGCCGCTGAACACGAAGGAATCGAACATCCTGACAAGTGTCGAGGAAGCGTGCGCCGTGGCGGAACGCGTGGACATGCCCGAAGTCACCGTCCTCGCCGACTTCTACCACATGGACGAGGAGGACGAGCCGCTCTCAAACATCGCGGACGCCGGCGCCCAACTGACACATGTACACGTCGCGGACACGGGCAGACTGCATCCGGGAACGGGGTCGTACGACTACCCAGGCTTCTGGGCGGCTCTCGCGGAGGCGGGCTACGACTCGCGTATTTCCGTGGAGTGCAACTGGCGCGACTTTCCCAACGAAGTCGCCCCGGCGATGGGTTTCCTCCGCGAGAGCCATGGCGCGTAGCCGGGTCATCATGGGCCGGGAGCGGCGCGTTAGTAGATAGCCGCGCGCGTTTGTAGAGTCGGGGCGGTCGGCCGTGATGCCCCGTCACCTATTCGTGGTGGAGGCCGCGCGTCGTATAATGAAAGCGCACGGGGCGTCCACGGGCGTCTAGTAGCGCGGTCTACGCCGGGCGTATGTTGACGACCCGGGGCCGGAATGCTACAATGGCCCACTCTCGCGAGAGGGCGCGGACACGGCTAATGGAGCGGGTTCATCACGGTTCTAACTCGCCGGAGGGGGTACGCGATGGCGCCGGAACAGACGTCAGATCAGGAACACACCCGCGGGCGTGACGCGAGCCGTCGCGAGGAGACGTTCACCGAGGACGCTCGAGCGTACATCGAACGCATCCGCGAACTCGATGGCATTATCGAGATCATGCAGACGGAGATGGGCGATCTGCGCCGCAAGCTGAACGCGGCGTCTTCCGACGATGCGGAAGCAAAGCTCTATGACGCCACCCGCGACCTGGTCAAGCTACACCGCCGCAATCGCGAACTCACCGCCACGCTCCAGGAAGCGCGTGAGCAGCTCGAGCTGCTCCGTGAGAAGGTCGAAAAGCTCAGCGCGCCGCCGAACAACTACGGCGCCTACCTGAACCAGAACGAAGACGGCACGGCGAACATCAACCTGCTCGGTAAGAAGATGCGGGTCAACCTTGATCCCAGCATCGTCGTGGACGACCTGTACAAGGGGCAGGAAGTCATCGTCAACGGCGCGTACAACGTCGTCGCCGTTGCGCCGACCGACCTGCAAGGCGAGGTCGTGAAGATCAAGGACATACTCGATGAGACGCGCGCTCTCGTAACGATGCGCGCCGACGAAGAGCGCGTCGTCGAGATCGCAGGAGCCGTCGGGGAGGACGGTCTGAAAGCAGGCGACAGCGTCCTGCTGAACTCGCAGACTGGGATGCTCATCGACAAGCTGCCGAAGGTCGAGGCGGACGACCTGCTGCTCGAAGAGGTACCCGACGTCGAGTATTCGAAGATCGGCGGCCTCGACGACCAAATCGAGCAAATCCGGGACGCGGTGGAGCTACCGTACCTCTACCCGGATCAGTTCAAGGAATTCGACCTCAGCCCCCCGAAGGGCATCCTGCTCTACGGGCCACCTGGCTGTGGGAAGACGCTCGTCGCGAAGGCCGTCGCGAACAACATCGCTCAGAAGGCGCGCGACCTGACCGGCGACGAGAACATCCGGGCGTTCTTCATCAACATCAAGGGCCCGGAACTCCTCAACAAGTACGTCGGGGAGACGGAGCGCAAGATACGCGAAGTGTTCGCCAGGGCGCGCGAGAAAGCTCAGGAAGGCATGCCTGTCGTCATCTTCTTCGATGAGATGGACTCCCTGTTCCGCACGCGCGGACTAGGGATCTCGTCGGACATGGAGTCGACGTTGGTGCCACAGTTCCTCGCTGAGATTGACGGCGTCGAAGGGCTGCGCAACGTCATCGTCATCGGCGCAAGCAACCGGCAGGATCTTCTCGACCCAGCCGTCCTCCGGCCCGGTAGGCTCGACGTCAAGATCAAGATCGACAGACCCGACCAGGCGCAGGCGCGCGACATTTTCTCCATCTACCTGACCCCGGATATCCCTATCGCGGAATCCGCCGCGCACGCTGGGGAAGACAAGCCGCAGGCCGTCGCGCGACTGATCGACACGGCGTCCGAGACGATGTACGCCGAGGACGAGGACAACCGCTTCCTCGAGCTGACGTACTCGCGAGGCGAGCGCGAGGTGCTTTACTTCAAGGACTTCGCCAGCGGCGCCATGGTGATGAACATCGTCGCGCGCGCGAAGAAATACGCGCTAAAGCGCGTCATCGACGGTGGCGACAAGGGGCTCTCAGCCGACGACCTGAAACGAGCGATCCGTGACGAGTTCAAGGAGAACGAGGATCTGCCGAACACGAAGAACCCCGACGAGTGGGCCAGTATCTCCGGCCGCAAGGGCGAACGCATCGTGAACGTGAAGATGCTCGTGCAGGCCGAAGAGCAGGAGAAGAAGCGCGAAGTGCGCACCGTGACTCCAGGGCAGTACCTGTAGTCGCTTACCACGGGTTAAGGTACGGCAGTGGCTCAGCCGAAGATCATGGGTGTCGAGACGGAATACGGGATCATGGTCCGCCACGCGGCAGACTTTGACCCCGTGGCGTCCTCGACGCTCGTCGTCAACAGCTACAAGGATCGCGAGGTCCGTAGCGTGGTGTGGGACTATGAGGAGGAGAACCCGCTCCTCGACGCCCGCGGCTTCCAGACGGACGTGAACGGCCCCACCCCGGACGACGAGACCAACGCCGTCATCAACGACATTCTGACAAACGGCGGCCGCTACTACGTCGACCACGCCCACCCGGAATACTGCACGCCGGAATGCACGAACGCGCGCGATCTCGTCGTGTACGACCGCGCTGGCGAGTTGATCCTGGACATGAGCTGCCGCATCGCCGAGCAACTGCTCGACAACCAGCGCGAACTCATCATCTACAAGAACAACTCTGACGGGAAGGGACACAGCTACGGCTGTCACGAGAACTACCTCGTGGACCGCGGCATCCCCTTCCAGACGCTGGTGGACGGCATGACGCCGTTCCTCGTGACGCGCCAGATATTCACCGGTAGCGGCAAGACGGGCGCGGAAAACGGCGCCGACGACGCGGACTTCCAGATATCGCAGCGCGCCGACTTCTTCGAGACCGAGGTCGGCCTGTCCACCATGGTGGACCGCCCCATCATCAACACGCGCGACGAGCCGCACGCGGACGAGAAGGAGCATCGTCGCTTCCACGTGATCGTCGGCGACGCGAACATGTCCGAGTACACGACCTACCTCAAGGTAGGCACGACGGCGGTCGTCCTTCAGATGATCGAGGATGGCGTCGTTGGCGGGGAATTCCGCTTGCGCGACCCTGTCGCGGCAATGAAGAGCGTGTCACGGGATCTCACGTGCTCCGAGGGGCTGCCACTGGAAGGCGCGCGCGAGATGTCGGCGCTCGATATCCAGCGCGCGTACCAAAGGCTGGCCGTGGAATACGTCACTGCGAACGCAGCCAACGATCCCCACCACGAAGTCACCGCGGACGTCGTCGAGAAGTGGGGTGAAGTCTTGGACGCGCTGGGCGACGACCCGATGAAGCTACAGCGCGACATCGACTGGGTTATCAAGTACGCCTGGCTGCGGGCGTTTCGTGAACGCCACGGCCTCAAGTGGAACGACCATCGCCTGTCGATGCTGGACCTGCAATACCACGATATACGACCGAATGTCGGCGTGTTCCATCGGTTGCAGAAGGCCGGGCGCGTCCGTCGCGTAGTGTCGCAGGACGAGGTCATTCACGCTATAACTAACCCGCCGCTGGACACGCGGGCCTTTTTCAGGGGAACATGTCTCAAGCGGTTCCCCGGAGAGATCCACGCGGCCAGTTGGAATTCGCTCATCTTCGACGTAGAGGGCAAGTCGCTGCAGAAGGTGCCGATGCAGTATCCGCAGCGTGGCACGCGCGACATGGTGGGCGCCCTCTTGCAGGAGTGCAATTCCGCCGCGGAATTGTTGGAGGCCATTGAGGCCAAGCCCGACGCGGACGACGCGGGAGGAAGATAGATGCCGTCATCCGAACGCCGACAGGAAGAGCAGACTCGCGAGGAAACCCGCGAGGAGGAGCACGAGGAAGCTTCGACCGAGGAGCCGAATCAGGAGATCATCGAGGACGGTGAAGCTCTGACGGGCGACATCGACAAGCTGCTCGATGAGATCGACGAGCTGCTCGAAGAGGACGCGGAAGAGTTCGTCGAGAACTACATTCAGCGTGGTGGCGAGTGAGGCCCGGCAGTGGTCGCTCGTGGCGCACGGCGTTCCCCGCCCGGCTTGATCGCGGTGAAAGGGCACTACTCTGTTCCGACGAGACTTGACCGCCGAGGACACCCGCTCCGTTCAGTCTGACTTCATCGGTCTACTGCGCGACCGCCATCCAGATCTCCTCCCGAACAGCTTCCGCGCGAGCTCTGAATCGCCAGGAGGCCCCGCCGTGGCGGGCGGCGTGGACATCGATCGCCTCCCACACGGCACGACGATTCTCGCCATCCGCTTCGAGGGCGGCGTGTTGATCGCAGGTGACCGGCAGGCGACGGCGGGTTACGAAGTCGCTGACCGCGCCATCGACAAAGTGTTCGAGATGGACGAGCACTGCGCCATGGCCATCGCCGGAGTGGCCGCGCCCGCGACGCAGATGGCGAAGCTCCTGCGCACGCAGCTCGAATTCTACGAGAAGGTCGAGGGGATCGCGCTGAGCCTCGAGGGCAAGGCGAACTATCTCAGCCTGCTCCTGCGCCAGAACCTACCCGCCGCGATGCAGGGGTTGGTCGTCGTGCCGATCTTCGCGGGCTACGACAGCCGCAAGCGCGAAGGGCGCATCTACAAGTACGACCCCATCGGCGGGCGGTACGAGGAACTCGACTACTACGCGACGGGCTCCGGCGGGAAGGACGCGCGCAACACGCTGAAGAAGCGGTACCACGCCGGCGTCGATCGCGACGAAGCGGTGCAGTTCGCCGTAGAGGCGTTGCTGGATGCGAGCGACGAGGATGTCGCCACCCAGGGCTTCGATTTCATGCGCGGGATCTTCCCCACGATGAAGCTCATCGTCGCCGAGGGCACCGAGCCCGTGCCAGAGCAGCATCTGAGGGAAACCGCCGAGGCGTTTTTGGACGAGTGGCGGCGCGACCACGGAGCCCGCCGGGCCGACGCCGACGACTGAGCCGAGACCCGCTTCGAGCGTCCGTAGCGACGCCCACACGGACACGTTGACGGAGTTACCAACGCATGGCATCGCCCATCTTCGCGTCGCCCGAACAGATCATGACCGAGAAGGACGAACTCGCCCGGAAGGGCGTGCAGTTCGGGCGAGATGTCATCGCGATGGACTACGAGGGTGGCATCGCCTTCGTTGCCGAGAACGCCAGCCGCACGCTGAACAAGGTGTCAGAGATCTACGATCGCCTCTCCCTCGCCGCCGTCGGGAACATCCAGGAATACGAGGTGATGCGCACCATCGGCATTGAGCAAGCCGAGGTCAAGGGGTACACGTACAGCCGCGAGGATGTCACGGCGAGATGGCTCGCCAACCTGTATTCGCAGTACATCGGCGGCGTATGGCGCCAGTTCGATACGAAGCCCTTCGAGGTGGAACTCCTCATCGCCGAGCTCGGTGAGCCCGGCTACTCGACCAATCGCCTGTACCGCATCTCGTACAACGGCATTCTCGCGGACGACGAGAAGACCGCCGTCATAGGCGGGAAGGCGAAGGAGATCCGGGAGTGGCTCGCCGAGCGATACGAGGACGACCTGTCGCTGCCGGATGTTGTTCGCCTGGGCGTGCAAGCGCTCGACGCCACGCGCGAGAGCGAAGGTGAGGACGACAGACTCGCAGCCGACCGACTCGAGGTCGCGACGCTCGCCGAAAGCCGCGGCCGCCGCAAGTTCCGCCGCATGCCCCGCGAGGAGATCGCCGGACTCCTCGAGGATGCAGCCAGCGACTAATGGTCGCCGCTCCCATGCCGCTGACTGCCAGGCCCCGACCTCATCGTGACCTGTCCCTGCGAGCGAAGGGACTCACGCATCTCGCACGCCATGCGACGCGCCACGCGCGTGAGTTTCCATGAGCGGATGCACGGATGTGATTCGGTCCCGGCGGCCCAGCTTCTGACGCAGCATACCTGGTCCCAAGAAACGGCGGTGTCGTAGACCGGCGGGTCGTCCGCAGGCGCGCGACGCGGGTCACGCTACCACCACTTCAGTTCGCCCCACATCGTCGGCAGTTTCGCTGCGGGAGATACCGCGAGGCCAGGATCGAACCAAGCTGGCTCTCTTGCGGACTCCCACTCGTAGTGGGTGAGCTGGGTCAGATTCCCGCCGTCCCGGCCTATCGCGAATACGTTCGAGCCCTTGGCTAGATTCCTCGATTCAGCTGCGGAGAACATGATCCGCCCGCCGTCCGGGGACCAGGACGGATCACTTGCCCACAGCTCGGGCTCGGTGAGTAGTCGGGTACGACCCGTCGCGACATCCCGTACCCCTACTTGCGGTGGACTGGCGTTGGGCCCCCTCCACGTGTACGCGATGAACTCACCGTCGGGCGACCATGCGGGATCCTCCTCGCTGTCCTTGCTCTGCGTGAGGTTACGGATGTAGACGCCGTCAGCCGTCATCACATGCAGGTCCGCGGTCAGGGCGCCCTTCTGCTTCGCAGCGTCTGGCTGTTCCGCCCAGAACTCCCTGTCCCGTAGCGAATCGAACACAATCCGCGTCCCATCGGGAGACCAGTGTGGGCGTTCATCCCATAGGAGGTCCCCTCCGATTGCCTCGGTAAGATCCGTCAGCGCCTCAGTAGCCGTGTCCAGCACGAAGACGTGTGGGCGCCAGTTGGCCACTGCGATGGGAACATAGGCATAGAAGACCACACGGCGTCCGTCTGGCGCCCACCTCGGTTCCATGGGCCGAACGCCTTCGGGGAGCCCGATTGCCCTGCGATCCGTCCCGTCACAACGCATTGTCACCAACACGTTCTCTGCCGAACCCAGCACGATGCGGGAACCGTCGGGCGACCAGTCGGGGCCCGGCTGCCACCCGTCCTTCGCGAGCCACTTGTCGTTCGAGCCGTCCGGCTCCATCGTGCGCAGGTTGACCGCGAGGTCGTCTCCCCTCCTAACCATATGCTGGTACACGATCAGCGGGGTCTGCGGGCGTGCCAGGACGCTACCGGCGAAGATGACATGCGCAAGGACGACGGCGATGCAGATGCCTACGCGACCCACGCTACCCCGGCCCCAGTGTCGCATCCGTAGCCTCGTCGCTCGTGTCACCATTTCAGTTCTCCCCACATGGTGGGCAGCTTTCCCGCCGCGGATGCGTCGAGGCCGGGATCGAACCATATGGGCCGCCGCGCCAACTCGCCTCCGTGGTCGGTGATCTGAGCCAGGGCGCCGCCGTCGCGATCAACCACGAAGATGTCCCACCCCGACGGGTTCTTGGCGTCGAATGCCGCAAAGACGATGCGCTGTCCATCTGGCGCCCACGAGGGGTCCCGCGCCCCTATGTCGTCGTCGGTGAGTCGCCACTCGGTTCCGGCGTCGATGTCGAGTACGAACACGGATGCGAAGCCGCCTTCGGGACGTCTGAGGAACGCGATCTCATGGCCAGCCGGCGACCACGCAGGATCGTACTCGTGGTCCAGGCTCTGCGTCAGGTTTACCACGTGGGCGCCAGCATCCGTCATGATGTGCAGGTCCGCCGTCAGCGCCGCGCCACGAGGGTCACCCTCGGGCCGCAACCAGAACTCCCGATCGCGGCTTGAGTCGTACACAAGCTGCGTCCCATCGGGCGACCACGACGGGCTGTGCTCCCTTGGGATGCGTGCGGGTACCTGTGGCACAGTGAGGTCCACAAGGGCGCCGGTGGCCAACTCCAGCATCCAGATATGCGTGAGTCCGCGGGTTTCGGCCCAGAACGCAACTCTAAGTCCGTCTGGCGACCATGCGGGCTCGGCGGACCCCATGCCGGGTGGAAGGGGCGTTTGCGAGACCATCGTGCCGTCGCATCGTAGCGTCGACATCACCTCGAGTCCTGCCAGCACAATCGTCGACCCGTCGGGCGACCAGTCGTGTCCGCGCGCGAACCCCACCGCCAGCCACGTATCGTTCGAACCGTCCGGAGCCATCGTGCGGAGACTGTATTCGCGATCGTCGCGGGGGCCGGTGATGTGCTCGTACAGGATCAGCTCCCCGTGGGAGCGTGCGTGCGCGGCCGCTGCCAACAGCACAAGCAGAGACAGCAGACCGACCACGTGGCATGGCCTCCCTGCCTGCGGATGTTCGCGTCGTTGCGGTGTTCTGTGCTCCGACAGCATATCCTCGCCTCCACGAACGGATGACCCCATGTCGGCCCCACACCCAGTTACACCAGTGTAGAGTATAGTTTCCCTGCCCTCACTCGCGCAACCTGACACTCTCGGCCGGTGACCGCCCAGTACCGGTGGCAGGCAAGGATGTCCTTCTCTATTCGGGGGATCGCCTGCTTCGTGAACCACGTGCTTCCAACGTCGCCTCGCAGGCCATGCTGGGCCGCGCGCCGGCTGTCGCATCTACCGTCCAGGACCGTCGGACTTCGGCCGACAGATCCTCCGAGGCCGGCGGCGCCGTTCAAGGCGGTTTGCAGCGACGCCGCGCGACGCGTATGCTCGCCTCCCCGGACGACAGAGGAGGAAAGACATGACGTACGAGGACCACCCAGCCGACGCCGCCCTACCCATGACCGACGAGCAGAAGTTCATCTTCGACCTGAAGGGGTGGCTCCTGTTCCCTGGACTGCTTGCGGACGACGAAGTGGCCGCTATCCGTGAGCACATCTACGCGCTGAGGGACGACCGCGACAGCCTTGATCCAAAGGACCGCTATTCGCTCAGCGGCCCGGCGCAGATCCTGGTGGACCATCCCGCGATCGTCTCGGTGTTGCGCGGGGTGCTGGGCGCGGACCGCCATGACGGTTGCTACGGCTTCCGGTGCGAGAACAGCTTCCCGATGATCCGCAGCGAGGGGGAAGTCGGGCTGGTACCTCACGCAGGCCCCAGAGGCCTGCACAGCTACTCCTTCCAGAATGGCGACATCTACAGTGGCCTCACCCGGGTCGCGTGGGAGCTGAACCCGGTTCGGAAGGGAGAGGGCGGCACGCTCGTCATGTCTGGCAGCCACAAAATGAACTTCCCGATTCCCGAGTCGCACAAGGGCTTCGACTCCCCGCTCTTCGAGACGTACGAGTGCCCGCCGGGTTCCGCGATCATGTTCTCCGAGAGCGTGAACCACGCTGGCCCGCTGTGGAAGACGAAGGAGCATCCGCGCGTCGCCGTGTTCAACTGCTACAGCAACGCCGACGCGCAGTTCCACAAGCTCAACCTGCCGACCGAGGTGATTGAGGCGATGCCCCCGAAGCGTCGGACGCTCTTCCGAGGCGTGTGGCATCACAACTTCGCCGAGGCGCAGCCGAACGACTACTTCAGCGACGAGAACGTGGCCCTGTAGCGCACGCGCGAGCGCGGAGAAGCCTGGCGAGAGGATCTCTGCGTCCGCTACTCGCCCTGACCCAGGAGACCCTCGTGGCCTACGAAGATCACCCCCTCGACGCCGCGCTGCCGATGACCGACGAGCAGAAGTTCGTCTTCGACCTGAAAGGGTGGCTTCTGCTTCCCGGCATACTCGCCGCGGACGAGGTAGCCGCCATCCGCGAGCACGTCTACGCGCTACGGGACGACCGCGACAGCCTTGACCCGAAGGACCGATACTCGCTAAGCGGCCCTGCCCAAGTGCTGGTGGACCACCCAGCGATCGTGACGATCCTGCGTGGCGTCTTGGGCGGCGACCGTCACGAAGGGTGCTACGGCTTCCGATGCGAGAATAGCTTCCCGATGATCCGCAGCGAGGGGCAGGTGGGACTCGAGCCGCACGGCGGCGGCCTCGGAGTAGGAGTCCACAAGTACTCCTACCAGAACGGCAGCATCTACAGCGGCCTGACGCGGGTGGCGTGGGAGCTCAACCCCGTGCGGAAGGGCGAGGGCGGCACGCTCGTCATGTCCGGCAGTCACAAGATGAACTTCCCGATCCCCGAGTCGCACCAGGGCTTCGACTCCCCGCTGTTCGAGACGTATGAGTGTCCCCCCGGGTCGGCGATCATCTTCTCTGAAAGCGTGAACCACGCTGGCCCGGTGTGGAAGACGAAGGAGAACCCGCGCGTTGCCGTCTTCAACTGCTACAGCAACGCCGACGCGCAGTACCACAAGCTGAATCTGCCGACCGAGGTGATTGGGGCGATGCCCCCGAAACGCAGGACGCTATTCCGAGGCGTGTGGCATCACGACTTCTCGAAGGCGCAGCCAAACGACTACTTCGGCCCCGAGAACGTGGCACTGTAGGCAACGGCGTCAGTCCGGCGGGGCGCCGACTTCGTTGAGGTCCATACGGTCCTCGCCGCACAGCGGGACGGCCTTGTGACCCGGAAAGAGGCGTCGGTGGTCCACCCGGACGATCGGCGTCGTCACGCGTACCGCGAGCCCCAGCCTCCGGCGGTCGGAGCGGTTCGGCTCCGACTGATGCACCGTGCGCTCGTTGAAGAGGAAGAACTCCCCGGCGCGCAGTTCCATCGGGACAGCCGTCGAGGTGTCGATGTAGTCCATGTCCGCCATCTCCGCGAAGAGCATCCCTTCCGGGGAGCGTACGTGCGGGACAACGCTCTGGTGCGACCCGGGGATGATGTTGACGCACGCGTTCTCGACCGTCACGTCGTCGATAGCGACCCACGCCGAGATATTCAGCGGCGGCTCCAGCGGCCAGTAGTTCGTATCCTGGTGCCACGGCACTTCCGCCGCTCCCGGTTCTTTCAGGAAGAAGTGGGAACGCCAGAGAAGCAGGTCAGGCCCGTAGACGCTGGCCATGCGAGACACTATCGCTTCATGAGCGCAGAGGTCGTAGACCACCCGGCTGTCTAGATGCCGGGACTGGTGATGCCCTTGTGGCGGGGCTTCGCCTGCAAGCACTTCGGCGTCTACACGCGCGGCGATGCGCGCCATCTCGTCGGGCGGGCATAGCTCGAAGGGGCCGAGGTAGCCGTCCTCGCGGAACTGCTCCACCTGTTCGGGTGTCAGATCGTGCGACATGCTAGCTCCCTACGTGCGCCCTCGTGCGTCGCGGCGCGACGATCATAGCAGAGCCAACAACGGCCCACACGTCGGCGGAGCATGCACGCTCGGGGAGCGCCAGGTCGGCCCCATCCGAGGCCGACCTGGCAAGCGTCCCCGCTACGCGGTCTGCGCGCGCCGCGCGGCGCGCCCCGAGAAGAGCGCGATGACTGCCGCGGCGACACACAGGATGGCCGCAAACGTGAACGCCACCGCATATGTCTGCGTCGCGTCATACACCCTGGCCGCGACAATGGGACCGAGAATCCCGGCGACGCCATAGGCGGTAAAGACGATGCCGTAGTTCGTTCCCAGGCCCCGCGTGCCGAAGGAGTCTGCCGTGGCGGACGGGAACAGGGCAAAGATGCCGCCGAAATTGAAACCGACCCATCCAGCTGCGAGGAAGAAGAGCGTCGGCCCATCGAAGCCGTTGATGGCGAACATCATCACAGCCTGGAGGGCGAACATGGCGGCCATACTCCGGCTCCGTCCGATGCGGTCGGACGCGGCGCCCCAGAGTGTTCGGCCAGCGGCGTTGCACGCGGCGAGGACCGCGATCGCGGCGGCGCCCTGACCAGCCGTGAGTCCCTGCAACGTGGCGAACGGCTTCAGCTGAGTGATCGTCATCAAACCCGCTGTCGCCCCGAACACGAACAGGATCCAGAGCCGCCAGAACTTCCACGTGCGCACCATTTCAGACCAATGGGTCTCCTCGCCCGGTTCCTTGGCGGCATGTCGGACGGAACCGAGCCTCGCCTTGTCTTCATCGGACGGGTTCCTCAGCAGCAGGGCGCCGATACTGAGACCGGCGGCACAGACGAAACCGTGGATAAGGAAGAAGCTTGACCAGCCCAGCGCGTCAATCGTCCAGCGCGCGGACGGGGCGAATATCATGGAGCCGGCCCCAAAGCCCGCCACGGCGATGCCCGTGATGAGGCCCCTATGGTTGGGAAACCACTTCACGCACGCGGTGACCGGGGCGACGTAGCCGAAGCCGATCCCAATTCCGCCCAGGAATCCATAGGTGAGATAGAACATCCACAGCGAGTCTGTCGACGTGCCCTTGATCATGCCCTGGGCAACCAGCAGGGATGTGACAGCCACCCCAATCATCGCGCCGATCTTCATGCTGTCGGCGACCGGCGACCGCTTACCACCGGTGATCGTGTTGATGAGCAGATAGAGCCCCACCGCGACCGCCGCCGTGACAATGCCATGCACGACGTACATAGCCGCCAGCGACCTCATCTGACTCACGGCGAGGAACGCCGTCGTTAGGAAGCCCGCGCCGATGAGCGCGGTGAACCGTGGCCCTCGACGGTCGAGGACGCCACCGGCAACGACCATCGTCAGCGCGAACACGCCCAGGGATATGCTGGCCGTAGTGGTTATCTGTGTTCTGGACCACGCGAACGCCGTCTCGAAGGGTTCCACCAGGACGCTAAAGGCATATACGGTGCCGAGGATTGCCTGGATAAGTAACGCGCCCCCGACAACGCCCCACCTCCCGAGGGACACGGTACCGACGCGCGGCGCCTCGCGGGTATCGACAGCTAATGAGCGGGACATAATATATATTCCGACGTAGAAAGGCCCTCCCACGAGGGAGGGCCGGTGAGTTCATGCTCTCTGCGGTTCGATCAGCCCGGAGGGCAAGTTGCCAGCCTCGGGCCACGGGTCGTATTCCTCGGACTCGACGCACACGGTCGAGAGTCCACATAGGTCCATACCGACGACGTGTTCGCGTAGCTCCTCTTCGATCGCCCTGCGCATCGTGAGGTATGTCTCAGCGGATCGCGCCTCCGCCGGCAGCTGGGGGGCAATACCCCTCCACGCCCTGTTGGTCACGTGCCGGACGAACACGAGCAGGTCGGGATCGTCCAGTTTCAAGTGATACTGCCGAATCGGCGATACTCCTCCGGCAGCCTCCTTCTCATCCATGGTCGCACACCCCTTTCGGCGCCTATGGCGCGACGGCAGTGGGCTTCTCGACCCGCGTCTTGGTCGCGTCCCGCTTGACCCAGGCAGCCACGTTGTCCGGGTGCGTTGCGAGCCACCAGAGAGCCACCCCGAGAATGAGGAGTACCCCCAGCATGGCGCCCAGCACCCAGTTCTCCTCGATGAGGCTCTTGTCAGTCCGTTCCTCTGGCCCGGCCATGACACGCTCCTTGTGCTTGCCCGCCCCGCCGAATGGCACATCCGCTCCCGGATCGGGGAGATGCTCCTTGGGTCGGGCATCCGCTCTACTAATAGCCACCCTGGCAAGCGTCTCCAAGAGCAACCGGACGACCGTGGAACGTGGCTATCAGCCGGTCTCAATGCCGGGCGACATTTCTTGCCGTGGCGCCTTGCGCGGCCGAAAAGCGGGGCTACTGTAGGGGTGAAGCGGCAATGAACGGGACAGAAACACGAGAGCCGTTCACGATACGTAAGCGGGAACAGCAATGAACGGGTAGGAGCAGGGCGCCTAGCTCTGGTGGCGAAAGCGCCCTCTCCTGCCCGTGCTTCGCTCTAGGTAGCGTCCCGGGATTTGCCGTGGTGGCGCGCGACGCGCTCCGGTGGCGTGGATGCGCTTCGCAAATGACCATACCGATCCCCGGAGGAGACGCCTATGGTGTGTCGACAGCCTCGGGGTTCGTCCTTGCGGCGCGCGCAGTGACCCACTAAGGGACCGATCAGCGCTGTCTCCGTTGGGGGCCGCGTAGCGGACGCGTTCGAGGGCCACGGTACGTTAGGGACGCGTTCGACGATGGCGTGCACGCCTCCGCGATACGGCAAAGGAGGGGCAGCGCCGACGGACAAGGCGCGCGGGCGATAGCCGGGGCCCGCGGACGAGATCAGTGACGGAACGACGAGCAGGAAGGGGAGCTCCCAGGCTTGGGCGCTCCCCTTCTGGTGCGTACCGACCAAGACCTCAGTCAGCGTGCAGGAACGACGCGATGTCGGCCGCGTACTCCCGTTCCGAGTCGTCCTCTGGCGCGTAACCGATGACAGAGCGCGCGTTCACGATGCTCCAGAACCCACGCGCGTTGCCGGACACGCCGTAGAAGATCTGAAATGGGATGCCGTGCTCGTTGTCGATGTCTGGCGTGTCGATGGACTTCGAGAAGAGCTGCCGCATGTCGCGTGGCGATATCCAGGCGCCCAGATCCCGCTTGTACCGGGACGGGTCGCTATTGATGAACCGCTCGAGCAGAATGGGGCGGGGCGCCCCAATGCGGACCATTACCACCTCGAGCGTTGAGCCGAGTTTGCCGGTGGCGTAGACGAACCCGAGGTGCTCGTACACCGCCTTCGCCCAGCCGTACAGGTTGTCCGACAGCGGGAACGTCTCCGGGCTGACGACGTCCATACGGCCCGAATGCAACAGTGGCTCATACCAGTCCGCGGCGTGGTTCGACGACGCCACGACGACCCGCCTGACGCCCTCCATCTGCGCCAGCTCGAACACGTTGCGCGCCATGCGCACGTTGTCCATCTCAGCGTCGAACTTGCCGTCGTCGCCGTACGCGGCTGATGCGCTACCGCGAAAGCCGCAGTGGACGATAGCGTCGGCGCCCGCGAAGAGCTCGCGATTCGCTTCGAGGTCCGTGTTCAGCAGATCGGCCACGTGGATGTCTGGGACGACATCGCCTGAACGGGTGGTGTCCGTGATGTCCACCGCGACAAGGTCGTACTGCTCGCGGAACTGCGGGACCAATTGCGACGCTATGTAACCGGCCGCCCCTACGACGACAACTCGCTTCTTCGATGCCAACGCGTTTCTCCTACGGTGTCGTGCCTGCGTATCGGGCTAGAGTAGCTGGGGCGTTGGGACTGCCCGTGACCCACCTGCCCGCGTAAGCTATGATTCCCGTGTTCCAACCCTCGCGCACAGAGAGACTCCGCGCTTGTCCCTGCCTGGATCAGAACCGCCCTACTCTCGGCCCGCCACGTCGGTGTGGCGTTCGCGCGACTTCCTGGTGTGCTGGGGTCTCACGGCCCTGTTCAACGTGGCGTGGGGCATCGTGTTCCCACTGCGTAGTCTCTATTTTCGCGAGCCATGGGTCGGGCTGACGTTTCAGCAGATCGGATGGCTAGGGTTCGTGCGATCCGCGACGATGGCTTCCGTACCCCTTGCGTTTGGGATTCTCTCCGACCGCTCGGGCCGCCGCAAGCCGTGGATCATGGCTGGCTTCGTGCTGTCCAGCGCGGCGACCGCCCTATACCTCGTCAGCCACACGTTCTGGACGCTCGCGGGGGTCACGTTCCTCATCGCCGTGGCGTTCATCGCCTACAACCTGAACGTCAACGCCCTCGTGACGACGACGCTGCACGACAACGCGCGCGGGCGCCAATACGGCCAATACCGCGTGTCGGGAAGCATCGGCTATGCTCTTGCCACCTTCGCGCTGATTCCACTGGTGGCGCGCGATACGACCTACGCTAGCACGTTCCTTACCGGGTCGGCGATCTACCTGGGCTGCCTGGTTGTGACGTCCCTGGGGATCAAAGAAACGCCGGCGCCCCGGGAGTCCGGCTCACAGTGGGGCGCGTGGCGAGATGTGCTGCGTGAGCGCAACCTCGTCGTGATGTACACCTGCCTGGCGGTCAGCTCCATCGGCACGTCGATGGGCTTCCAGTTCCTGTCGAATCACCTCGACGAGACGTTCGGCATGTCGAAGGCGTCCATAGGGCGGATTGTCGGCCTGGCGTCGTTGCTGGAGATACCCGCGCTGATTGCGCTTGGCTGGGCGTCGGACCACTGGGGGCGCAAGCCGATTCTCGTCGTCGCGTTCATCATGGGCGGCGTGCGCTGGACGCTCATCGGCCTGGCCCCTTCGCTCGGATGGGTCGTGGCCGCTCAGTTTCTGTGGGGCATGGGCTTCGCGGGCTATACGGTCGGAGTCGCGCTCATCACGGATCTGGTCAAGCCCGCAGCACGCGGCAGCGCCATGGGTATGCTGCAACTGTCCTGGGCCGTAGGAAGCATCATTGGCCCGCCGGTAGGCGGGTACATCGCGCAGAACGTAGGCTTGCCCGTCGTGTTCAGGATTGGCGGAGGCGTTGCGATCCTGGGTGGCGTGGGCCTGCTAGCCTTTCTTCGGGCGCCGTCCACCGCGCCGCAGGCGGGCTAGGCCCACACGAGGGCTGAGCCTGCGCCAGCCTGGTCGAGGAGAACCTCAACTTGCCACCGTCCGGGACATCCGCGAGGAGCCAGGAGCCGGCGCCGTCCGTCTGGCGCTCGCGGGACTTCCGCACGTGTTGGATGATCTCCGCCACCTTCGGCATCGCGTGGGGTCTCGTGTGGCCTCTGCGAAACCTGTATTTCCGTGAGCCGTGGGTAGGCATGAGCCTACAGCAGGTTGGGTGGCTGGGGTTCGTCCGATCCGTGACGATGGCGGCGCTGCCGGTGCTCATCGGTGTCCTCTCCGACGGCTCCGGGCGCCGTAAGCCCTGGATCGTGGGCGGATTCGCGCTGTCCAGCGTGGGCGTGGCGCTCTACCTGCTCGCCGGCAGCTTCTGGTCCCTGGCCGCCGTGACGTTCGTCACGACGATGGCTTTCGTTGCATACAACGTCAACGTGAACGCGCTCGTGACCACGACGCTGCACGACAACGCCCGAGGCCGACAGTTCGGCATCTTCCGCGTATCCGGGAGCATCGGCTACGCTGCGGCAAGCCTTGTCATCATACCCGTCGCCACGATGGACCCTACGTACACGGCTACGTTCCTGACGGGCGCAGGCATCTATCTGGTGTGCATGGTCCTCGCGGCGCTACGCGTTCGCGAGGAGCCAGCCAAAGAGCACGCCGCGTCGCCGTGGGGCGCGTGGAGAGAGGTGCTGTCCGAGCGCAACCTGGTCGTGCTGTACGTGTTCATGGCGGTAAGTTCCATCGGCACGTCGATGGGCATGCAGTTCATGTCCAACCACCTGGACGAGACGTTCCATCTGTCCAAGGCGTGGATCGGCCGAATCATCGGCCTCGCCGCGGTGATCGAGATTCCTGCTCTCATCCTCCTCGGTCGCGCGTCGGACAGGTGGGGGAGGAAGCCGATCCTCGTGTTCACGTTCATCATCGGCGGCGTGCGTTGGGCGTTGGTGGGAATTGCTCCCGACGTTTCGTGGGTTGTTGTGGCGCAGGTGATGTGGGGGCTCGGCTTCGCCGGGTATACGGTAAGTGTCGCCCTCATCACGGACCTCGTGCGACCTGCCGCGCGGGGCAGCGCGATGGGGATGCTACAGCTCTCGTGGGCGTTCGGCAGCATTGTCGGGCCGCCCGTAGGGGGATACATCGCGCAGAACATCGGCCTCCCCGTCGTGTTCCGCGTGGGTGGCGGCTTCGCTGTCGCCGGTGGCGTCGGGCTGCTGCTGTTCCTCCGTCCGCCGCGGTCGGCAGAGGCGAACGCTCCCTTGCCGACCTCGATGGCGCCGACGCGCACGCCATAGAGATCCAGCATCGTGCCACCGTCGGACACACAGCCATCGAACAGGGAGACCGAGGGGTCTGGCTGGCAGTCGCGTGACTTTCGCGCATGCTGGTTCCTCACCGTCGCCCTCGGTACCGCCGCGGGCATCGTGTGGCCGCTGCGCAGTCTTTATTACCGGGCTCCCTGGATCGGCCTGAGCCTCCAGCAGATTGGCTGGCTGGGCTTCGTGCGGTCGGCGACAACATCCGCAGTGCCCATCGTCGTTGGTGTGCTGTCGGACGGCTCCGGGCGCCGCAAGCCGTGGATCGTGACCGGGCTTGCCATATCGGCGGCCGCCACCGGGCTGCATCTGGCGTCCCGTAGTTTCTGGTCGCTCGCCGCCGCCACCTTCGCCCTCGCCGCGTCCACGGTCGCGTACAGCCTCAACATAGGCGCCCTCGTCACGACGACGCTGCACGACGGCTCGCGCGGCAAGCAGTATGGGGTCTATCGCGTTTCCGGGAGTGTCGGGTTCGCCATCACGAGCCTCTGTCTCCTCCCCCTCGTGGCTCGCGACACGTCGTATGCGACGGCGTTCCTCTCAGGGGCGGTCATCTACCTGGGCTGCGCCCTGTTCGCCCGCGCCCGAATCCACGAGCCACCCGCGCGAGAGGCGGCGACATCGCCCTGGGGCGCGTGGCGCGAGGTGTTGCGCGAGAGGAACCTCATCGTCCTCTACGCGTGCGTGGCATTCGGCTCGATCGGCAGCTCGATGGGGATGCAGTTCTACGCCAACCATCTCGACGAGACGTTCGGCATGTCCAAGGCGTGGATTGGGCGTATGATGGGACTGGCCGCGGTCGTCGAGATCCCCGTGATCATCCTGCTCGGCCGCGCGTCGGATCGGCTAGGCAGGAAGCCCCTGCTCGTCTTCTCGTCCATCGCGGCGGGAGCGAGATACGCCCTCCTGGGCGTCGCTTCGAGTCTCGCGTGGATTGCCGTGGCTCAGGCTATGTGGGGGCTCGGTCTGGCGGGCAGCATCGTCAGCGTGGCGCTCATCACGGATCTGGTGAAGCCGTCCGCCCGTGGAACGGCCATGGGGATGCTACAGCTCGCTGGCGCGTTTGGCAGTATCGTCGGGCCACCCATCGGCGGGTACATCGCCGGGAATCTGGGGCTTCCCGTCGTGTTCCGCGCAGCAAGCGGCTTCCTAATCCTGTCCGGCGTTGCGCTCGGGCTGCTGTTGCGCGCGCCTGGCGAGTCGGCTCAGACCTCGTCTTCGTCCTGGTCCTCGTCCTGAACCTGACCTGTCGGACGCGGCTCTGGCATCGGCCCCGCGAACGCGGTAGCTGGCGTGTAGCCCGAGGTCTCGTCTCCGACCACGTCATTCCGCAGCCGCCCGATGCCCTCGATATGCACCTCGGTGACATCGCCTGGAACGAGGTAGACCGGTGGGTCCATGAAGTGGCCGACGCCGCCTGGCGTGCCGGTCATGATCACCGTTCCGGGCAGCAGCGTCATGTTATGAGACAGGTAGGAGATGAGGGTCGGCACGTCGAAGATCAGATGGCGCGTGTTCGATGTCTGCATCGCCTCGCCGTTCAGGATGAGGCGAATGTCGAGACCGGACGGGTCGAGGTCGGTCGCCGCGTAGGGTCCAAGCGGACAGAAGGTGTCGAATGACTTGCCGCGCGCCCACTGACCGTTGGGAGCTTCTAACTGCGCATCGCGCGCGCTGACATCGTGACCACACGTGTAGAACGCCACGTAGTCCAGGGCGTTGTTCGGCGCCACGTTGAGCGCTTCGCGACCGATGACGACGGCGAATTCCGCTTCGTAGTCCACCTGCGCGGGAGCCATCCGCGGGATGACGATGGCGTCCTCGTGCCCGACGACGGACGCCGGGAACTTCACGAACACAGTGGGTTCGGTCGGCTGTGGGATGATGGGCGCGCCGGACGCGGCGTTGGCGTCGTTGATCTCGTCCAGGTGGTCCTGGTAGTTGAGGCCGATGGCGAGGATCTGCGGCGGCCTACCCACCGGCGACACGATCATGCCTGACTCGGCATGGAACGGCTCGCCCCCTGACGGGTCGTCAAAGGCGGCTAGCAACGCTGGCCAGTACCCCGGGTCGTGCTCGGCCGGCACATCGTCTAGGAGCGTGCCTGACGCGTGTCCTTCGGCGTCGGACTGGTCTACCACACCCCACGTCGCAACGCCGTCATCGCCCAGGAATCGAACGAACGTGCCCATGCTCTGCTACTCGCCTCATGTGTCTTTACTGGCTGGTGGAACCGTGAGTATAGGAGGCGGCTCACGGGCTGTCAACCGAGATGGCACGCGGCTTGCCACAGGTAGCGCCTTGACCTGGCGCGTCCAGATTGGTATCGTAATCAAGGGGGTGACGGCCGAAGCGTGCGCCGGCACCGCCTCTTGTTAGCGTTCGTCGACCGACGTAAGTAAGGAGATCTCTATGCGGAAGCACCTGATTCTGTGTGCGGCCCTCGCTACCGGTTTCGCGGCCTCCTCGGCCTTCGCGGTCAACTTTCAGCACACGGGCGACGACGGCTGGATCGAGCAGTGGCTCTCAATGGAAGTCGTCATGAACAACGGTGGCTTCGCGGCCTCCGCCGTGATCGACTTCATCTCTGACGGAACTGGCGGGGACGTCACCCACGAAACCGCGTCAACGACCAGCGGGCTGGCCGCCCTGAGCAAGGCGTCGGTAGAGCTTGACAAGAAGTACGCCGGCAACGGCATGGGTGAAGACGGCGTGTGGGACTGGGAAGTCAAAGCCATCAATACGCAGGATGGTGACAATATGGCGACCTCGTGGGGCTTGCAGGCCGCGACCGACAACATCGAGTGGTACGGCATCATCATTATGAAGTCGTCGAAGAACAGGGATGCCACCATGCACCCCGCGCACGACGACCACGCTCAGATATGGCTCAACGGCGAGCAGGTCTACAACAACAGTCAGTGGACCGGCGGCGTTCGCACCGTCACCACTCCGACGGACGTAAGCTTCGTCAAGGGTGACAATGTTCTGCTCTTCAAGTGCGGTGAGTCCGGTGGCTCCGCGTACGTGAACCTGCACTTCGAGGACAGCGAGAGCGATATGGACATCGTCCCCACCGAGGACGGTGAGTTCTGGAAGCACACCAGCTTGGCCGTCGAAGCGCATGACAAGGCCGCCACGACCTGGGGCGACATCAAGACTCGCTAGCCCCGCGCCGACAGAACCGTCTACGACATCGCACAACGCCGGGCGAGATCAACCGTGGTCAAGCCCGGCGTTGTGTTACATCTGCGAGCCATATGTCGTATCCTGTGGTAGGCTTGCCGTCGCATCGCGCGTCGACGCAGGCCCAGATCGCATGCGCCGCGCCGCGCGGCGCCGGGTTCATAAGGAGGAGTTTGTATGCGCCGAA
This sequence comes from uncultured bacterium, assembly GCA_964473525.1. GTDB lineage: Bacteria > Poribacteria > WGA-4E. The sequence goes on along the minus strand of CAYYPK010000017.1, from coordinate 40,178 downwards.
GCGCTATCTTTGGTCTCGCGTTCCTGATCGTCATCGCCGTCTCGCCCGCCCGCGCCGTCGACTTCCAGAAGACCGCCAGCGACGAGTGGATCGCCAAGTGGTTCTCCATGGAAAACGTCATGAACAACGGCGGCCACAATGTAGCTGGAGCTGTCGACTACTTCGCCGACGCCACCGGTGGCGACCTGACGAACGAACTCCTGTCCACGACCGAAGGCATTCGGTTGCTCGACAGGACGGAGATCGTGCTGGACGACGCCCACTCTGGTCAGGGAATGGGCGAGGACGGCGTCTGGGACTGGGAGGTCGTGACGATTAACGTGGACGACAGTCGCAACATGTCGTCCAGTTGGGGCCTCGTCGACCAGTCCGACTTCACGTGGCACGGCATCATCGTCCTGAAGGCGCCCAGCGCTCGGCAGACGACGATGCATCCCGCCCACGACGACTACGCCCAGATATGGCTGAACGGCGAGCAGGTGTACGACAACCCGGACTGGACTGGTGGCGTCAAGACCGTGACGCAGCCGACCGAGGTCGACCTGCTGAAGGGAGACAACGTCCTGTTCTACAAGTGCGGCGAGTCGGGCGGAGATGACTACGTGAACCTGCACTTCGAGGACGGCGACAGCGACCTCGACATTGTCCCGACGATGGACGACGAGTTCTGGAAGTACGCCGGGCTCGCGGTAGAGGCGCAGGATAAGGTCTCGACCGTGTGGGGAGCTCTCAAGAGCCGCTAGCGGCCACTGCGGATACCTGCGGATACGTGGTAACGTGTCTCGTTGCTGGTTCACGCCAGCGGCCTACGTGGGTAACGGCCGGGCGCATCCCGCTAATCCGGTCCTGTTGCTCAAACTTTCAACGGGAGAAACGCACGCATGAAGAGCACATGGCTCATAGCCGGCGCCTTGGCGCTGGGTTTGGTCACGACCGGCGCGATGGCTGCCAGGCAGGGCAGTGGCCCGGACATGTGGGTGGAGGGTTGGCAGGGACTCGAGATCATCGAGAACAACGGTGGATTCGCCGCCGCCGGCCTGATTGACTTCATCAGTGAGGGCACTGGCGGAGCGCACACGCACGAGAGCGTCTCGACGTTGTCTGGCGTTGGCGCGACCCAGAGCATGGTGGTTGACCTGGCCGACTACGGCGGCGACCACGTCTGGCAGTATGTCACCATCGATACAAACGATGGCGACAACATGGCCACGTCTTGGGGCCTTGACGCTGGATCCGATGACATTGAGTGGTACGGCATCATCGTAGTTGGCTCGCCTGGCGCGCAGACGACCACGATGCAGCCCGCGCACGACGACTACCTCCAGATCTGGCTCAACGGCGAGCAGGTCTACGACAACGACCAGTGGACCGGCGGCGTCCGCACCGTCACGACCCCGACGGACATCGACCTGAACGCTGGCGACAACGTCATGCTGTTCAAGTGCGGTGAGTCCGGTGGTTCCGCTTACGTCAACGTTGCGTTCGACGCTGACAACCTGGGCATTGCCCCGGACGAGGATGGCGAGTTCTACGGCATCATCAGCGATGTTGAGGCCAAGGGTAAGACCAGCGTTCTGTGGGGCGACCTCAAGTCCAACCGCTAGAGACGCGGCCGAACGACAGTTCGTGAGAGGGGTCTGTCTTCGGACAGACCCTTTTCGCGTCTGCCGCTCGGGGAGTCAATTGCTGACTCGCGCCGCCGCTCTACCCCGGCTTCTGCGCGATCACCGAAAGGTAGGGCGCGAAGCGCGGCATCAGCGACGCTATCAGGCGTCCCTTGCGGCTCCCGCCGGACGCCAGCGCGATGGTGTCCCACCCGAGCGCCGCGAAGTAGCTCTCCATGTCGGCAGGCGTCGCGAGATACGCGCTGTCCGCGTCACCCCCGATGACTCGGTCCTCGAGGTCCGGCGTACGGTGGAGGAATTGCGGTGTCGTGCGCCGCTTCTTGTCGTTGATGAGCGCGACATTGGCGAGTGTCTTGCGCCACGCGTCGCGCGGGCCGTCTGTCCAGATGAGCCCGGCGTGGTGACCGCGCAACGCCTGCAACCCCTCGCGGAACGGCAGGAAGGGGGAGCAGAGATTGGGTCCCATCACCATGACGCGCCCACCAGGAGCGGTGACGCGCGTCATCTCGTCGAGCGCCGCTTGGGCGTCTGGGACGTGCTCGAGGTACTCGTTGGAGCAGACGACCTCGAACGAGGCGTCCGCGAAGGGCAGTTCGAACCCGTCGCAGACCGCGTAGCCGAGACCCTTGCGCGCCCACCCGCCTACCTCGCGCAGGAACAGCGGTGACAGGTCCGTGCCCACTACCTGGAACCCACTATCAGCAAGCATTCGCGAGGCGATACCGTTGCCGCCGCCGAGTTCCAGCAGGCGCGAACGGTCCTCTGCGTACTTGCGCACGAGGCCGACGTACGGGGCGGCGTACGCCTCGTCGTGCGCGTCGAGCAGCCCCTTGTACGTCTCGGAGGATCCGTAGAACTGGCGCATGCGAGTGCGCAGGTCGGTCTCTTCCCCCGGGCCTTCCGACGGCGCCGCGACGACGGTGGTGTCGTCCGTCGTGGGATGGTCTGCCCGATGGTCGTCAGGCATCAGCGGCGCCTCCCTCTCGTGTAGGAGCGCTGCCGAGAGATCACGCGGGGTACCCGTCGGGGAGCTCCATGTTCAGCTCCTTCGTCAGGAAGCTCCACAGGTCGACGACCTCCTCTATCTGCTTGGTGGTTGGCTTGCCCGCGCCATGGCCGGCGCGCGTCTCGATCCTGATGAGCGTGGGCGCGGCGCCTGTCTGCGCGGCCTGCAACGCGGCGGCGAATTTGAAGCTGTGGCCCGGCGCCACGCGGTCGTCCGTGTCCGCCGTCGTCACGAGCGTTGGGGGATACGCGATCCCCGCGCGCAAGCAATGGTAGGGTGAGTACCTGAGTAGCACCGCGAATTCCTCCGCGTCGTCTGGGCTGCCGTAGTCGTCAACCCAGAAACGGCCCGCGGTGAACAGATGAAAGCGCAGCATGTCCATTACCCCTACCGCGGGCAGGCAGGCGCCGAACAGCTCCGGTCGCTGCGTCATCGCCGCGCCGACGAGTAGGCCGCCGTTGCTGCCGCCCTGGATCGCTAGCTTGTCACGGCGCGTGTAGCCCTCTTCGACAAGCCACTCAGCGGCGGCGATGAAGTCGTCGAAGACGTTCTGCTTCTGGAGCTTCACGCCCGCCTGGTGCCACTCCTCGCCGTACTCCCCGCCGCCACGCAGGTTCGCCATCGCGAAGACTCCACCCATCTCCATCCACGCGAGGCGGCTGACCGAGAACGCGGGCGTCATGGATGCGTTGAATCCGCCGTAGCCGTACAGCAGCGTTGGGTTCTCGCCGTCCAGCTCGATGCCCTTGCTGTGCGTGACGAACATGGGGACGCGTGTCCCGTCCTTGCTCTCGTAGAACACCTGTCGCGTCTCGTACGCGTCCGAGTCGACATCCGCTTCGGAGGCGTGTAAGAGCTCGGTCGCGTTCGTCAGCATGTCGTACCGGTAGATCGACGTCGGCACTGCGAAGCTGGTGAAGGCGTAGAAGGTCTCCGTGTCGCTCGGTCGCCCGCCGAAGCCCATCGCCGTGCCGACGCCCGGAAGCTCGACATCGCGCACACGGGCCCCGTCCTTGGCGTAGATCGCGACGTGTGTCTGAGCGTGCCTCAGGTACGTGGCGACGAACTGGTTATGTACGATGCTGACGTCCGTGAGCGTGTCGTCGCTTTCCGGGATGATCTCGCGGTGATCGGCGGCGTCGGGGCGCCGGATGTCGATGGCTACGACTTTGCGTCGCGGCGCGTCCCTGTCCGTCTCGAAGTAGAACACGGGCCCGTCCGAGCCGACGAAGCTGTACTCGTGCTCGAAGTCCGTGATGAGGTCGACAGGGGCGGCGTAGGGTTCCTCGAGGTCGCGGTAGGCGACGCGGTATTTGCTGTCGGTGCCCTTCCAGATCGTGATGATGAGATAGCGACCATCGTCCGTGACGACCGGGCTGAATCCCCACTCTGGTTCGTCGGGTCGCGAATACACGACCGGGTCGTGCGCTTGCGGCGTGCCGACACGGTGGTAGCAGAGCTTCTGGTTCAGGTTCAGGCTCTGGTACTCGTCTCCCTCGTCCGGTGCATCGAAGCGGCCGTAGAAGAACCCCCGGCCGTCCTTCGTCCACGTCGCGCCGCTGAACTTGACCCACCTGACCTCGTCGCTCAGCACGTCGCCTGAGTCGATGTCCATGACGCGCCAGGTAGTCCAGTCGGAGCCCGCCTCGGAGACGGCGTACGCCACGTAGCGACCGTCGTCGCTGAACGCCGCTCCCCCGAGCGCTACCGTCCCGTCTTCCGACCACCCGTTGGGGTCGATCAGCACGCGGGGATCGCCGTCGAGGCTGTCCTGCGTGTAGAGCACGCTCTGATTCTGTAGGCCGTCGATGTGGTAGTGGTAGTACCGTCCGCCGACGCGAAACGGGGCGCCGTGCTTCCCGTAGTCCCACAGGGCAGTTAGGCGGTGGCGTATCCTATCCCGCGTGGGGACTGCGTCCAGGTAGGCTTCCGTGACCTCGTTCTGAGCCGCGACCCATGCGGCGACCTCGTCCGACTCTCGCACGTCGTCCTCGAGCCAGCGGTACGGGTCGGGAACCTGTTGACCGTGGAGGTCGTCCACCTGATCGACGCGTCGCGTGGTCGGGTAATCCACGCCGCTGCTCTCCGTGTCGGGCGCCATGCCTGCTCCTACGTTGACTTCCTACGCCGGAATAACGTCTACAGCCTCGCCCGCCTCATCCGCGAGGGCGGTGTCGAAGACGCGCTCCATCGTGCCTTGAGGCTTGTAGCCGATGAGCGCCCGCGCCTTGCGTATGTCCGACCAGTAAACCCACCGCGTCGGTACGGTGCACTCGTAGACGTCTCGCCCCGTGCGCTCCGACAGATACGCCGCGACCTCATCATACGCGAACGGCTGCGGTACTGCTGCGTTGAACGCTTCACCGACCGCCGCGGGGCGCTCCAGCGCGCATACGCAGGCGTGCGCGACATCCCGCGCGTCCGCGGGCGAGTAGAGCCACGGTCGGCCCTCGCCGTCCGTCACGGCGCAGAAGTCATCCGGCGACGCCTCTGCCTCTATCTTGGCGATGGTGGCAGGCAAGTCGGGATGATGAATGCCGCATTTGGGATTCCCAGCCGCTCCCCGCAGCAACCCGAGCACGAACCCGACTGTCCACCGGGGCAGCACCTCGGCGCCAGCGAACATCCCGGCGGGACGCACCATCGTCGTCTGTAGGCCGTGGGACGCGTGGTAGGACTCAACGGTCTGCTCGTTGAGCGCCTTCGTGAGTGCATAGAGGCCTGCGGGTCGCTTAGGATGGTCCTCGTCTATCGGGGCGTAGTCAGGGCGCGAGTCGTGGTTGCCCATCGGATAGACGGCGTCCGAACTCACGTGCACGAAGCGCGCCAGCGCGTCGGCGCGATCAGCGGCCGCCTCCGTCAGCGCGAGGGTGCCTTTGACGTTGATGTCGAAGAACGTGTCGCGGCCCATCCCGCCAGGGATGCCGACCAGGTTCGCCGTGTGGACAACTCCGTCCACGCCTTCTATGAAGCGCGCGCATGTGTCGGCGTCGCGTATGTCGCCCTCGACGATCTCGACGTCCAGCCTGTCCAGCTTGCCGCGCTTGGGGTCGTCGGGAATGACGAGGCCGCGCACGGCGTAGCCCTCGCCCAGCAGCGCCGACACCAGGTTGGCGCCGAGCCGCCCCGTGGCCCCTGTCACCGCGACTCTCTGCATGGTTCCAGTTCTCTCTTGCGCTAGGACTTGCGGGCGAACACGACCATCATGGGATTCCCTGGCACATCCGGGCGGGGTTGCGCTGTGAATTCCTTCGCGCGTGTGATCTCGAAGCCCGCGCGTTCCACTTCCTGGACATGCTCGCGGAGTGACCGGCGGCCCGTCAACCCCTCGGGCATGTGACCCGGGAAGCTGACCTCGACCTCGCCACCGTCGCGCCTTGTGAACGTCTGCGTCCGCTCGCCGATGTTCCACGCGTCCGTCTCGACGGTAACGACATCGTCTGCGCGCGCATCCTGCTCGCCGCGCTCGTTGTGCAGGAACAGCCAACCGCCCGGCCGAAGGATGCGCCACATCTCCGCGAGACTTCGATCCCGCAAGACCTGTTCACCAACGGCGTGCAGCGTCCATATGTTCGCGGTGAAATCGAACGCCCCGTCAGCGAACGGCGGGTCGAACATGTCGCCAACGACGAAGCGGGCGTCGAGTCGGCGTTCGCCCGCGAGCTGACGCGCCCGTCGCACCGCTGTCGGGGAGATGTCGAGACCGACCATCGGGAAGCCGTCGGACGCCATATGCAGCGCGTTGATGCCCGTTCCGCTACCGATCTCCGCCCCTCGCTCGGCGACGGAGAGCCCCGCATCTACCACGAACTCCCGCCATGCTGGCTGGACGTACTCCGACATGTCTCCCTCGCGGAAGACGGCGTCGGCGCCCAGAATCGCCTGGTACCGCGCCTCATGCACCCGCGCGTAGTAGTTCCTTGGAACCCGCACAGCATCCTTCATCCGTCGGCCTCCACATTGCCTGCACAGCCGCCAACGCCTGTCGTAGAGCGCGTTCGGCCGCAGTGCGCCTTGACACGTCGCATACGAGGGGGTACCCTCCGCCCATGGAAGCGCTTATACCTATCTTCGGCCTCGTCCGCGCCGGCCTCCGGCTGTACAGCTTCCTCATACTCGCGAGCGTCATCTTGTCGTGGGTCACCTTTGGCGGCGCCGATCACCCGAGCATGCACAGGGCGCAACAGTTCCTCCACACCGTGACCGACCCGTTCCTCGGGCCTATACGCCAGCTGATGATGCCGCTCACGTCGGGAATTGGGCTCGACTTTTCGCCCCTGGCGGGGATGTTCCTACTCAACTTCATCAGTAGTATGCTTCCTGGCTGACAGCCTCCCGTCCTGCGTCGCGCGGAGCCGTCCTCGGCGTCTGCGGTAGTAGCTGAAGCTCTGACCCGCGACGAACAGCGCGACCACGCCCGCGCCAATCCACCCGAATCCGATCCGTTCGATGTACACGTCGACGAGATCGCCTAGCAAGTACGCCGCAATCCCAAAGGCAGCGAGGTGCGCCAGCGTTCCAGCCGTCGTGCACGCGAGGAACGTAGGGTAACCTCGCCCCATCTGCCCTGCGGCGAACGGCACGTACAGGCCCAGAAACGCGACGAGTCGGCCGCATACCAGCCAGAGGATGCCGTGCCGCGCGAGGGCGGCGCTCACGGAGCGTGATCCACGGGAGAGAGCGCGCACGACGCGAGACGCCGGCGCGCTGTGGCGCCGCGTCCATCGTCCAATCCAATAGACCGCGTTCTCATAGACCGCGACGGACGCGTACGCCGTCGCGAAGATGGCGTACGGGTCGAGACCTTTGCCCTTGGCGAGGACCATGGCGAGCACGTAGGCGTTGGGCACCGCCGAGTGGTCGCCCATCGTGACGGCAAACAGAGCGAGCAGGATGACAAGTTCGCTGCTGGGCACGGGGTCTTACCGCGTTTCGCGGCGGCGTCGCGGGCGTGTGGGAGTTAGCGCCATTCGCTTGGGAATACCGGCGCGCCGTTCGCGTCACGTCCCATGACAGCGGAGCGTAGCACGGCGTCCCGGTTCAGCGGCCCGAAGATGTGCGGGAACCAGTGGTTCTTGGCCGCCTCGACGATGATCTCCGACGTCACGCGCGCGGTGTCGACTTCGAGCAGGAGGATGTCGATGTCCTCCGCGAAGACGCGCGCGCCGATGCGCTCGACCCACTCGGGCTCGGCGCACGTGTGGATGAAGCCCTCCTCGTCGAAGTAGTCCGGTTTGTAGCCGCCCTCGCCGTCGTCAACGGCGTACGACTCGGCGGTCGTCATGTGGTAGATGATCGCGGGCACGGGCTTCGACATGGGCTACTTTCTGCAATTCCGACCGAGTGGCCGGACAACTGGGGTCTACGCTGGTTCGCCGCCAAGACGCATGGATGGGCGCGACCTCCATCCTCACCTTCCCCCTGACCAGGGGGAAGGGATCCAGTCACACCGCCATCGCTGGGGTCCCCGGTGGTGAGACGATCGCAGGCACGGGCTTCAGCATGGGTTAGTTCCTGCTATGCCGACCGAGTGGCGCGACAACTGGAGTCCTCGCTGGTTCGCCGTCAAGACGCATGGATGTGCGCGACCCCCATCCTCGCCTTCCCCCGGACCAGGGGGAAGGGATCCACCCATACCACCGTTCCCGGGGTTTCCAGCCGCCGCGGACGTAGACATCGCGCCATGCGTGCCGGAGCTGGCTCTACTCCTCGTCGCCCTGCAAGCGGGCGAGGACCGAGATGTCCTCGAGCGTGTCGATGTTTCCGAGCGTGGGGTCGTTCGCCGCCACCTTGCGCAGCAGACGGCGCATGATCTTGCCGCTACGCGTCTTTGGCAATGCCTCCGTGAAGCGGATCTCCTTCGGACGCGCGAATCGCCCTATCTCGCGCGACACCTGCTCCATGAGGCCGGCCATGAGCTCGTCCGAGGTCTCCTGGTCGCCCTTGAGCGTCACGAAGCACACGAGCGCCTCGCCGGTGAGTTCGTCCGGCGTGCCGATGACGGCGGCTTCCGCGACTGCCTCGTGCCCGACGAGGGCGTGTTCGATTTCCGCGGTCCCAAGTCGGTGCCCAGAGATGTTCACGACGTCGTCTACACGGCCGAGGATCCAGTAGTAGCCGTCCTTGTCACGCAGGGCCCCGTCGCCCGCGAAGTAGCGGTCGGGGATGACGTCCCAGTACGTCTCGCGGAAGCGGTCGTCGTCGCCATAGATCGTGCGCATCATGCCCGGCCACGGTTGCTTCATGACGAGGAAGCCCTGCTCCTCGTCCGGCACGGACTCGCCCTCCTGCGTCACGATGTCCGGGTCCACGCCGAAGAACGGCAGTGTGGCGCATCCCGGCTTCGTCGGCGTGACGCCCGGCAACGGCGTGATGAGAATGCCGCCCGTCTCGGTCTGCCACCACGTGTCGACGATGGGACACCGCTCGCCGCCGATGACGCGGTGGTACCAGAGCCACGCCTCGGGGTTGATCGGCTCGCCGACAGTTCCCAAGAGTCGCAGACTGGACAGGTCGTGCTTGTTGGGGTAGTCGTCGCCCTGCTTCAGGAATGCTCGGATGGCCGTCGGCGCGGTGTAGAAGATGTCCACGCTGTGCCGCCCGACCATGTCCCAGAGGCGGCCCCAGTCGGGGAAGTTCGGCGCCCCCTCGAACATGAATGACGTCGCCCCGTTCGCCAACGGGCCGTACACGATGTACGAGTGGCCGGTGATCCACCCTATGTCGGCGGTGCACCAGTACGTGTCCTCGTCCTTGAGGTCGAAGACGTACTTCGTCGTGTGCGCGGCATAGACCATGTAGCCGCCCAAGGCGTGCAGGACGCCCTTCGGCTTGCCGGTCGATCCGCTCGTGTAGAGGATGAAGAGCGGGTGCTGCGCGTCCAGGGGCTCGGCGGCGCAGTCTCCGTCCACGTCGGCGATGGCGTCGTGCCACCAGACGTCGCGACCCTCGACCCAGTCGATGTCGTTCTCACATCGCTTGTAGACGACGACGTTCTCGACCGTCGGGCATGCGCCGTCAGCGACCGCGTCGTCCACCGCCTTCTTGAGCTCGATGACGCGTCCACGCCGCCAGCCACCGTCGGCGGTGATGACGCCTTTGCACGTCGCGTCGTTGACCCGGTCGCGAATCGCCTCGGCGCTGAATCCGCCGAAGATGACGGAGTGCGTGACGCCAATGCGGGCGCACGCAAGTAGCGCAATCGCCAGCTCCGGGATCATCGGCATATAGACCGCGACGCGGTCCCCCTTCTCGTAGCCGAGATTCTTGAGCGCGTTCGCGAAGCGGCACACCTCGAGGTGCAACTGCTGGTAAGTCAGCGTGCGCACGTCGCCGGGCTCGCCCTCGAAGACGATCGCCGCCTTGTTCTTTCGCCAGGTGTCGAGATGAACGTCGAGGCAGTTGTACGCCATGTTCGTCTCGCCGCCGACGAACCATTCGACCCACGGGTTATCCCACTTCTTGACGCTGTCCCAGGGCTTGAACCAGTGGAACTGCTTGGCGACTTCGCCCCAGTACCCTTCGGGGTCTTCTATCGAGCGCTTGTGGATGCGACGGTATTCGTCCATGTCGGAGATGAGCGCAGCGTCCTGGAACTCCTTCGGCGGGTCGAACTTCATGCTGTCCGTTGCGACGCTACCTGACTCCTGAGCCATCGATGAATCCTCTCGACATGAACGCGCGAAGATGCCGTCGCCACGCCTGCTCCGACGGGCGGAAGCAGTAGTAGCACACCTGGTTCTGGGCTGTCAATTCGGCGAGATTCGTGCGGGAGTCGTTCTGGATGAACGCTGCCCGACCCCGGTCAATATCTAGCCCTAGGCGCGTGGTCGTCCCAACCGCCTAGGGTCGGTCCCCGATAGTCGTGCGGAGCGCACAACTACTTCGAAATCGCCATGCGGCGCACCACGCGTGTGTCGCCAGCGCGCAACTCGACGAAGTAGACGCCACTCGCGGCGCTCTCGCCCCGTTCGTTGCGTCCGTCCCAGTAGGCGGCGTCTCCGCGCTTGGCGTATTCACCCGCAGCACGCTTGCCAAGGTGGAGCGTGCGTACGCGGGCGCCCGTCGTGTCGTATATGCGGACGGTGACGTCGCTCTCGGCTTCTAGGGAGAAGGGAATCCACGTCTCGGGGTTGAACGGGTTCGGGAAGTTGGGCAGCAGCGCGGTGCGATACGCTCCGTTCGCAACCCGGGGCGACAGCACGCGGTGTGGAATCAAGTTCCCTCGGGCATCGCTGAGACGGATGTCGCGCAACTGCACCAAGCTCGCGTCTGGGGCGTTGGCGTCCAGGGTGATGCGGGCCAGCACGCCGTCCCGCGCGGGGCTAGACGGCCCGCCTGCCAGGTCGAGTCGGACGGCGGCGACGTGTGCGGAGCCGCCTGCGACCACCGGCTGCATCCAGAAGGAACGCTCCGGGAGCAGGTCGCCGCGCCGTACGTCCACGAGTGTCGCTCTCGACGGATCGACACCGGCCCGGAATTCGTAGCCGGCAATGGGCGTCGTGGCGCTGGCGTGGACCTCGACCTGCGCGAACGGTCGGCCCGACGTAGCGGGCAGCAGCCGCAGGGACACCGTCGCGTCCGAGCCCGTTGGCATGGAGCGCGACGGCGCCGCGGGGAAGGCGTCCTCCCCGAAATGGGACGCCACCGTCACGATGTCGATGATGTTGACGAGACCATCACCGTTGGTGTCGGATGGAGTTCCCACGGAGACGCTCTGACCGAAGTCACGCGCCACCGTCACGAGGTCGATGATATTGACGACCCCATCGCCGTTCACGTCCCACGGTGGGGACAGGTCACCGTCCTCCGTGAGTCGGTACGTGCCAGGCGATGGCGCATCGGCGGTGACAGCGCGACCGACGACATCCTGCGCGCTGTCGAGCTTCTCCCACGTGGCGCCGGACTGCTGCCGCATCACGGGTGGCTCATCCACAAGGTCGACATCGGCGTCGACAGGTATGCGCAGCGACGGAAGGCGCTCGAAGTTCCCAACCGCGGCTCCCGATGACGCGTACGCGGCCACCTCGCGCGTGGTGCCGTCGAGGGCGAGCCCTAGTGGTGTTTCGCTGTCGGGAAGCGTGAGGGACACGGTAGCCGTCTGCAATGGACTCGTGAACAGACCTCCAGATGCCACCGTCAACCGCGTGCCGTCAGCAAGCGACGCCGTGCCGCCCCGCTGATCCATCAGCGCCACGTTGATGACAGGAGATATGACGGCGGGATCGGTGTTCCCAGCAGCGTCGGCGGACCCGACGCCGTAGTACCGCGTGGCCCCGTACTCGATCGACGTGACGGTGTGCGACGTGCCACTCACCGACTCGGCGATCCGGTCGGCGTTCGTCGCGTCCGTGAAGAAGCTCGACGACTGGTACACCACGTACTTCGAAGCGTTCGTGTCCGCCGCCCAGGACAGGGCTATGCCTCTGCCGTCAGACGTCGGGCGCGCCGTGACGCTCGCAGGCGCGGTCTCCGGCGATGTGTCGTCGATGGTGATCGTGAATTCTGGGGAGGAACCGACGTTCCCGGCGGGGTCTACCGCCTCCACGGACAGCGTGTTCGCCCCTGGGTCAAGTGTCACGAGCTGGTTGAACGAACCAAGCGCCGCCCCGAGCTCGATGGTTGTGTCGTTGTGCTTGACGGTCACCGACGCCGGCGTCTCGTTGCGGTCATCCGCCACCTTGCCGCTGAGCGTGAACTGATTCGTGGGCAGCGCGGACGGTGTGGACAGCAGCGTTACAACCGGGGCGACCAGATCGCCGACGAGCGTCATTGAATCGGAGCGGTTGCTGAGGTTGCCGGCATTGTCTTCCGCCGTGGCGGTCATTACGTTGTCGCCCGCGACGATGCTGACGTTAGTGAACGCGAAGCGTCCGTCCGTAGTGGTCACTTCGACGCGACCGGCGGACACCTCGTTCACACGCAGGTCCACGACTACTGGGAGCGTCTCTCCTGTCAGCAGACCAGGGACGTGGCCGGCGACCGTCGTCAGCTGGTCACCCGTTGACGCTCCGCGATCGTCGAACACCGGCGCCGCTGGCGGATCGAGCGACACGGAGAACGACCACGTGGCGAACGAGACGTTCCCGGACAGGTCGGCGACCTGCACACCCATGGTGTTCTCGCCCCGCCCGAGCAGCCCCACACCCGTATTCAGAGAGCGTTCCAACGACGAGGATAGTCCGCCGCCGCTCTGGCCCAACGAACTGGCGATGGTGTTCGCCTCGGGAGGCTCGAACGCCGCGTCGGCGCCCGACAAGTTGCGTTCCAGGGCGTTGAGTTCCAATGGGTCGAAGGAGGCCTCGCCGCCCGTCAGGGATCGCTCGAGGGCGTTGAGTTCCAGTGGGTCAAACGAGAAGCCGCCGCGCGCGCCCTGGTAGGGGCGGAAGAGCCGGCGACCAAGGATACGCACCACCCCAGTGGACCGGTTGAACTGCGCGATGCCTTCTTCCTCCAAGCGGCCAAGGGGAAGAGGGGCGGCGCCCGTAGGGTCGTTCACGAAGAGATGCACGCGGCTCGGGTCTACTCCGGCGGCGTCCCCAAGCGAGAACGACAGGTTGTCGAGCCCGCCGTCGTTGATGGCCTGCCCCGGCTTCGGGTAAAGCACCGTGATGATGGGCGCCACCTCGTCGATCTGCTGCGTGTCCACGCTGAACGTCCACGCGCTCTCGGCGACGTTCCCAGCCTGATCGGCTACCCGGACGAGCACGTCGTACGTTCCCCCGTCCTCGACGAGTGGGACGTAGACGAACGTGTCGACGGAGACGAGGTACTCGAAGTTGGCGTCGCCCACGACGGACACCATCGTGTCGCCCTGCGGTCCGAATAGCACCTCCAGCGTTGTCGGGTCGACATCTCTCGCGGTGATGGATGCTGACACGGTGGGTTCGAGCGTCTGCGCCACCTCGCCGTTCGCAGGCATGACGCCCTCAATGGACGGAGCGGTGGTGTCCACGACGAATGCGATACTCGCCGAGCCCAGGTTCCCAGCCGTATCGCGGACAACCGCGCGGGCGAAGCGCGGGCGCGCGTCGACGGCGTCCACTTCCGCCGCGGCGAACGGCTCGGCCGCGACGTATTCGGCGGTGACGCCATCCAGGTCCGTCAGTGGCGCCTCTTCCCCGTCGAGCGTCAGGCGAGCGGAGCCGACGTCGACCTCCGTGTCGTCGTCAAAGCGCACGCGAACAGTGTCTGCCTGCGGCCCGACGGCGGCCCCGGCTATCGGCTCCAGGAAGGTCACGCGCGGCGCCTGCGTGTCCAGAAGGACGACGGAGGCCGCTTGCGCGATCTCCCCCGCAGTGTCCTCGACTATCGCGGCGACTGTGTTCTCACCCTCCTGCAAGCGGGCGGGGGCGGAGGTGAAGGCATCACCAACGACAGACACGTCAACCGGCGCGTCGTTCACAAGCAACCGGAAGTCTACCGACGGTGGGATGCCCACGCCCGTGATGGTGAGGTCGGGGTTGGATGTCACGGCGGGCGCGTCAATGGACGGAGCGGCCAGCGCCGCGCCGACGGCAAACGTGTACCTGCGCACCGTCGCGATGTTGCCGTCCGTATCGGAGGCGCGCACGAGTAGAATGTGCTCGCCGATTGCGAGACCGTCCACGACGAGCGTTGCAGCGTCGCCCTCGACGGTGAATTCGATCTCCTCGCCGTCCAGCAAGCCGGCGACGCCGCTTACACCCGACCGGTCATCGACGACGCTCAGAGCGACGGTCGCCGGAAGTGAGCGAACCACCGGAGTCGCGCCCTCGGCGAGGGCCGATCCGTCGATGGACGCCGACAGGATGGCTGGGGGCGTGGCGTCGCCCAAGCGCGCGTCAAGGGTCACCGGGCCTTCGAGCGTGGCGACGTTGCCCGCCAGGTCGGACGCGGTCACGACGACTGTCACCGACGAGTTGTTGGCAAGCGGATCGTCCGCCTGCGCGGTGAACTGTCCGGTCGCCTCGTCATACGTCGCCGTCGACGGAGAGCCCACTGAGAACAGGAACGTGTCCGGGTCTACCCCGCTCAGTCCGTCCGAGACCGTGCCGATGAAGACGGGATCGAGATCGCCCGTGACGGAACCCAGCGCGGGAACCGCGACAACGACGCGTGGCGGAGTCAGGTCGTAGATTACGGCGCCGAACACGACGCCCGTCGACTTCACGCCGGAAGCGTCCTGCGCCTGCGCGTGGATGACGTGGGAGCCTTCGGCGCCGAACGTGATGTCCAGTTCCCAGGCGCCCTCTTCGTCCGCGGGAGCGACTCCCGCGAGGTCATTGCCGACGAACACGGCCACATCGACGTTGGGCTCCGCCGAGCCGCTGAGTGTCGCGTTCGGTGAATTCGTGGGTGAGAAGTCGAAGTCGTCGTCCAACGACGGTGGCTGTACGGCGTCGGCAATCTTGAATCGCCTCGTCGCCGTTGTCTCATTGCCAGCTCTGTCGGCGAACGTGATGACGATCTCGTGGTCGCCCGGGGCGAGCTCATCGGGGATGTCCGCGACGGCGAGCCCGTTGCGCGCGTCGCTGAGCAGGAAAGTGGGGGCAAGACTGTCGCCGTCCAACGTGATCTCAATGCTGTCCGCGTCCACGCCGGATTCGCCGTCTCTGAGCGTAGCCTCTACGCGTGCCACGCGACGCGCCACGCCACGTGGTCGGACGCCCGCAACTTCAGGCGCCGTAACGTCGTCGGCGGACAGATCTACCGTGAACGTCCACGCCACGGAGGACGACAGACCGTTCGCTTTGCGCACGACGAAGGTAACCAGCACCACCCGCAGGTCGGGCAGTTCCCTCGACGCCGTAAACACGCCGCTCTCCGGGGAATACTCGACCGGCACGGATTTGCCGCTCACGCGCATGTCGGCGGAGTCGATCTCGCCGCCGCTGATGCCGAAGTCCGCGCGGACGGATATCGTCGGAGTGCGCGTCGCCACGGTGGACTTCCGCGCGGGAGAAGCGACCGCAAGCGTCGGAGGCTCCGGGTCAACCACGACCTCAATGGGACGAGACGCGAGACTGCGCGGCCCGTTTTCGTCAACATCCGTCGGCAGCGACGCGATGGCGCTCAGGAGGCTCCGACCCTCGGGCAGTGTGACCGTGACGGCAAACAGACCATCTGACTCCACGAACGCTCTGCCGACGACGTCCCCGTCCTGCGTGATGATGTCTACGTTCGCCCCTGGTGAATCGCTGCGGCCCGTGACCCGCACCGTCGTCACCGAGGACGGCGGCAGGAGGTCGAGCGTCGGCGCCGCCGGTGGGACGTTCGCCACCAGAAGCGTCAGCACACGGGGAATCCCGTTCTCGGGCGTGACCTGTATCTGGATCGGTTCGGACGCAGCGTCCGGCACATCGGCGGCGGAATCCCACACGAAAGTAAGCTGGACGCCACTCGTCACCTCGATGAGGTCGCCGGTTACGGAGGCGGGCGTCCACGGATCCCCCGCCTGACGCCGGTAGTCCACCGCGAGGTTCGCCCGTCCTGTCGGGTTGGGGTACAGGAGCGCGTAGGCGAACGGAATCTCGCCCGAACGCCCCAGCGCGCGGACCTGCGTAAGCTGCACGAGCGTCGATCCCACTCGAGGCCCGTCACCGGACAGAGTCTGCACCTCGCCGTTCAGCGTCAGATCCACCGTGTACGTGTAGGAGCCTTCCGCAAGACGCGTCGTGACCGCGAAGATCGCCCCATCGAGGAGATCCCCTACGCCGGTAGCGGACATTTCGAGCTGGCGTGACACGCCGTCGTTGTGGGTTACGGTAAGACCCACACTGTCGGGATCCTCGCCGTTCGGGGTGGTGATGACAGCGATGAACCGATACCCGCCCAACGCGGTGCTCTCGATGATGGTTGGCGTGGTCGACAGGATCTGCAGCTGTCCGGTGACCTCCGCCGGGACGGTGACCGACCAGCCGTGGACCAGCCGCCCGCCGCGTCCGTCGCTGATGGTTACTTCTGCCGTGTACGCCCCGGCGTCGCCGGCGGCCGGAGACACGGTCAGCGTGGCGATGCCCGCCGCGGTGTCGAATGAGAAGGCGCTCGGTGGCAGATCGGTTGTCAGCTCCGCCGTCAGCACATCGCCATTGATGTCGAAGACGCCAGCGAGAAGGTCGAGCACGACCGTGTCACCCTCCTCAACGACTACTGGGAGCGGGTCGCCTCCCGTTGGGGGTCGGTTGGCTGGCTGTTCGACCGTGATGACGAACACGGCCGCAGCCTCCTCCCCTTCGTCATCCGCCACGGTGAGTGTGAGCACGTATGGCTCGTCACGCGCGTCGGCTTCCTCGGTGCGCCACGTGAGGCGAAAGCCGCCTTCCTGCTCGGACGACGAGAGACCGGCAGGCTGCGGCTCAATGGTGAGCGTCAGCGGCTCCTCGTCGGGGTCCACCGCTGGCACGAATACATCGACGATGTCTCCGGCCTGGGCCGACACGGACAGGGGCGCCTCGATGCGCGGGGGCAGGTTCGGCGGATCCTCGATGAGCACGGACACGGTCTCTTCGGCGGACACGCCCTCCGGGTCGGTCGCCGTGAGCACGAACGAGAACGGCTCTGAGTCCTCCAACGCCTGCAACTGAAGGATCGCCGTCGGGTTCCGCCGATCACCGATGCGACGTCCGCGCACCCACTCTGGCAGGCCGGCTATCCGGAGTTGTATGTCGTCGCCGTCCGCGTCGTACGCCTGCGCCACATAGACGCTTTCGAGGCCGCGTACGACCGTCAACTCGGACATCACTCCCTCCGCGTCGGTGGAGTCCCCCAAGACGATCGTGGGCGGCTGGTTGACATCGGTGACGGTGATGTTGATCGGACACGTCTTGCTGGCCCCGCCCTCGTCCACGAGACGTAGGGTGAGCAGGTGGCGCCCGGCGGCTCCGAACGGGATCGTCGTCCACCGCAACACGAACGTGTTCGGGTCGAACGACGCACCCTCGGGCATCCCTGTCACGCGCGCCGTCAGTGGCCCACCCTCGGGGTCCGAGGCGACGATGGCAACCTCGAGGAAGCCGCCCTCTTCCACCACTTGCGGGTCGATGGGCTCGACCTCCGGCGGCAGATTCACGTCTCCCACGATGAGCTGCGTACCCGACGACGTGGACGCGAAGCCGTCGTCGGCGGTCCACCATATATCCGCGTACGTCCCCTCAAGCTCCGGCTCGACCGTGTACACAAACGACTTCGTGAACGAGCCCCCGGCTTCGACGGCGTCGGCCTGGTTGAATGTCCGGATGGCGGCGGCAAGCGCGGATGTCGTCGGTCCAGAGCTCCCACGAAGGACGGCCGTTAGCACGACGGCGTCCCCCGCGTTTGGGTCGGTGGCGACGACGTTGATGACGGCGTCCTCGCCTGACGCGACCGTCAGCGACTCCGGCGCGCCAATAGCGGGCGGCTCGTTGCCGCTACGTACGAGGACGAGGAATTCGACCGGCACCGGCTCGTGGATGCCGTCCTCCACGGTGAGGTCCACAAGGAAACGCTCACCGCGTTTGTCGACGGCGCCAGCGTCGAGGTGGACCTGCGGAAGGTCGCGGTCCAGAGACACCGTGAGGGCGGGAGCCCCCCCCTCCAGTGGCGGATCTCACCCTGACAACGCTCACGAACACGGGGTCATCGTCGGGGTCCACCGCGTCGACGACCACAGTGGCGCGGACGCCTTCGTCCATCACGATCGGGCGGATGGGCTCGACAATCGGCGGTTCGTTGTTCTCGTCGTCGGCAAGCACGAGGACCGGGAAGTCCACCGCTGGCCCCGGCGAGCCGTCATCGTTGACGGCCTGCACTGTTATGACCGCGTCGCCCGGCTCTCCGAACGTCAGCACGACTTCGTTGTCTTCGACGGACACGCTGACGATGTCGGGGTCCGAGGACACCGCCTCCACGGCAACAGGGGCTCCCGGATCGAGGGTGTTGACGAAGACGGGGTCGTCGCCAGCGAGGTCGATCGCCCGTGGGTCCGTCTCCGAGGTTGCGCGGTGTTCGGCAAGACCTCGAGCGACGAGGATGTCGCCCTCGTCCTGTAGCGTGGCCTCGATTGTGAAGATCACCTCGGTCTGAGACGGCACTACCACCGTGCCCACCTCGCGCATGTCGATGTCCATGTCATCGCTGCGCATGCGCAGGGGCGCCCACCGGTCGGGCATGCCGGCGGTATTCCAGCCCATCGTCCAGTCGGCTTCGGCGTTGTTCTCGAAGACGAGCGTCCACGTCATCGTGTCGAGGGACGACGCTGGGGTGTCCCGCATGTCGCGGGTGAGTCGCTGCAGAAATGAGGGCGCGTCCGCGTCGAACAGATACGCGTCGGGCACTAGTGGGCCGGGATTCGGCGGAGGTAGCAGCAGGTCGATGCCCTGGTCGAAGCTGCCTGTTCCCGCCGGATGCACTCCCAGCTCGACAGGTGTAAGGGTGCGGTCACGACCTCCCGCGACCCCCGCAAACGAGACCTCCAGCGCCCAGTTGCTCTCCGAAACGGCGCCGAGTCCGTCGGCGGGCTCTACTCCGGAAGAGGAAAGCGTCGCGAACGCCAGAGCAGCGACCGTGATAAGCGAGATCGACAAGCGGCGTATCCGCGCGGTAGACATCAGTTCCCCATCTCGTCACGGAGCGTCAAGCCCAATCCCATGGACTCTACACCAAAAGTCGCTCGCACGCGAAAACGGACCTACGTCGGCACGCCAACGTAAGCCCGTCTTGCTAGATCGGCTGTGTGCGACCCACGTTACTTCTGGATGACCATTCGGCGCGCGACACGGTGTTCCCCAGCTTCGAGGACGTAGAAGTAGACGCCACTAGCCACGGTTTCGCCCAGCGCGTTTCTCCCGTCCCAGTGCGCCGCCGTTGACCTGTCCGTGTAGTAGCCAGGCTCGCGATAGCCGAGGTCGAGACGCCGCACGAGAGCGCCACGCGTGTCGTGGACACTCACCATAACGCGCGCGGCCTCGTCCAGTTCAAACGGAATCCACGTCTCGGGGTTGAATGGGTTGGGGAAGTTCGGGAGCGCCCGCGTCATTTCTGGCGCGGTCCACGACATCACCACGCGCAGTTCGTGCGCGCCTTCTGGCAGTCGTATCCCCCTGGTCTCGCGCATGTCGTACCGGACGCCGTTCGCCGTCACGATCGCCCGGAAGTGCTCGGGGATCAGGTCCGAATTCCACTCCACGTAGGCGCCCCCCTGCCGGAGCGTCGGCAACGACAGACCACTCGCCCTCGCCGTGTCCCACGGGCAACACCGCCCGGGTCATCCGGCGAACCGGGTGCGGAGCGCGCACGTAGAACTGCACGCCGTCGGAGCCGAAGGCTGGCGGCGGCTGCGGCAAGTCGAAGTCGTCGAAGTCGTCCGAGGCGTCGCGGGCGGATGCGAGGGTGAGTTCGCGCGCGGCTCCGCCGTGCGGGCGCATGACAACGGGCACTTCCCACTGCATCGCCGGCAAGGCGGGCGCGGGGAAGAACTGCGTCGTCGTTCCGCTAAGGTGACGCGCCTGGGTCAACGACACCACGGAGTCGGAGCCGTCTGGGTTCAGCACCCAGTAGCCAACGCCTTCGCTCAACGTCGTGGCAACGGTGTAGCCAGCGGACGACGTGAACGCGAACACTCGGTTGGCCGAGCCCCCGCTCAGGAGATCAGCGGTGGCGTCTCCCCACGACGTGGAGTCGTTCTGGGACGCCGGAGCTCCCACGAGATTCCAGCCTGGGCTGAGCGTGACGTCCACGCTGCGATACGCGTAGTCGTCGACATCCAGCTCGAGCGAGACCGTCGTCGACGAACTCGACGCCATGAAGACGCCCTGCGAGACGACCCCAAGGCCGCTCATCGCGCCGAGGGCCTCGTACACCTCGCTGGTGGCGTTCCACGTGAAGGCGGACAAGTTCACCGCGTCCAGGTCGGTGAGATCGCCCGATCCCGGCAGCGAGATCGTGTGCCACTCGTTGGCCGTCAGGGAGATATTGACCGGTGTTCCCGTGCGTGTCGCCGACAGCTCCAACGTGAGCGTCATGCTCAGGGTGCTGGATCCCGCGACGCTGATCGAGAAGCCGTTCTGGCTGGAGCTCATGTTGTACGTGTCCCCCGACGAGTCGTCGGCGAGGAACGCGTTGTTGTAGGAGCCGGCCACTGACAGCAGGTTGTCGATCTCGCTCTGTGTCCAGGCAAAGCCTACGGACGCGGCGGACCCGCTAAGGTTCTCTGCGGTTAGCGACCATGTCGCCGTCCCGCTTGGAGTGCCGATGATGTCCTTCTTCAGACCACTGCCATCGCGGGAGAACGAGACGCTAATCGTCGGACCGCTGGAGTCCGTGATTTCGTCGGCGAACCCGAGGTCCACCGTGTCGGTGGCGCTACTAGAGAATCCGAACGTCACCGCGTGGCTCTCGGCGCCCGTGGAGACGGTGAGATCGGCATCAAACACGGGAACGACGGTAATCTGGAACGTGGTAGTGATGCTCTGCGCGTTGAGGACGCCGTCATCCGCGCCGTCGTCCTCGGCGGTGACGGTGATCGTCACCGTGCCTGTGCCGATGGGCGTGAACGTCAGCGTCGGGTCGGTGTCGCCCTCGACGAACGACGCGTCGTCGAACGTCGGGTCGGGCACGACGCCCGGAGTGTCGCTGGTGGCGGACAGTGTGAGGATTTGTGCGTCCTCGTCCGTCGCGCCTCCCGCGAGCAGCCCGGCGACGGTAACGGAGTTGGTAACGCCTTCGGCGATGATTTGGTCACCTATCGCGTCGACGGCTGGGACGTCGTTCACTTCCGTGACGGTCACGACGAACGAGTCGACTGTCGTGTTGTTGAGAACCTGCGAGTCGTCTGCCGTGACGGTGATCGTCACATCGCCAACCGCGTCCGCGGTCGGGGTGTACGTCAGCGTGCGCGTCGCGCCCGTGCCAGAGATCGCGAGGTCGGCGTCGGCGATGATCGCCGTGTCGCCGCTTGCGACGGTAAACGTGACGGTCTGACCCGACTCGTCCGCGCTCAGCCCAGGACTGACCGTGGTGATGGACACCGTCTGCTCCGCAGCGTCTTCCGCCACGCTGATGTCCGCCAGCGCGTCGAATGTAGGCGCGTCGTTCAGCGTCGTGACGGTGACGGTGAACGTCGTCGAGATGTCCAACTCGGCCGCGACGCCGTCGTCCGTGCCATCGTCGGTCGCGGTGATGGTGATGACCGCAGTCCCGTTTGCCTCGTCCGCTGGGGTGTACGTGATCGTCGGGTCGGCGTCACCCGTAACCCAGGTTGTGGCACTTAGGGTCAGGTTGGCGTCAGGTACCAGCGTCTGATCGGAACTCGTCGGCACGAGCGTCAGCGTCTGGGGCGCGGCCGATTCATCTGCCCCACCGCCAACGCCAAGGCCAGAGATAGTGATTGCAGCTGACGTGCCAGAGTCCTCGTCCACGGCGGCCGGGTCGTTGATGGAGCCGATGGTGGGCGTGTCGTTCACCTCGGTGACCGTGACCGTGAAGGTGGTCGTGACGTCCAACACGGCCGGGACACTGTTCGACGTGCCGTCGTCCGTGGCCGTGATGGTAATCACAGCCGTGCCGTTGGCATCTGCGGTTGGCGTGAAGGTGATCGTCGGGTTCGCCTGGCCGTCCACCCACGTGGTGGTTGATAGCGTCAGGCCAGCGACGACCGTCTCATCGCTGCTGGACGCCGAGAGAGTCAGCGTCTGGGCCGCAGCCTCATCCGCCGCGCCGCCAACGCCGAGGCCAGCGATCGTGACGTCCGCGGATACGCCCGAGTCCTCCGCCACGTCTGCCGGGTCGGTGATGGTGGAAATCGTGGGGGCGTCGTTCACGTCCGTCACGGTGACGGTGAACGTCGCTGTGACGTCGAGTACATCGGGCCCGCCGTTCGTTGTGCCGTCATCGGTGGCCGTGATCGTGATAACCGCCGTGCCACTGATGTCCGCCGTCGGCGTGAACGTAACGGTTGGGTCCGCATCGCCGGTCGTCCATGTGGTCGCGCTAAGGTCGAGGTCGGCGTCCGCGATGAGCGCGGTATTGCCGCTTGTGGCCGCCAACGTGAGGGTCTGCACGTCGACGCCACTGGTCTCATCCACCCCGCCGCCCTGGCCCAGCCCGGCGATGGTGATCGAGGACGACACGCCGGAGTCTTCGAGTACGTCGGCGGGATCCGTGATGGCGCTAATCGTCGGGTCGTCGTTCACCTCGGTGACGGTGATTGTGACCGTGGCGCTGTCCTGGAGGATGCCGTCATCCGCCTGGTACGTGAACGAGTCCTCCCCCACCCAGTCAGCGTCGGGGGTGTACGTCATGTCGGGTTCCGTGCCGGTCAGCGTCCCGTTGGTGGGCTGCGTCAGGACGGTGTACGTGTCTACGGTGGGGTCTTCGCTAGTCAATGTGATGGAGCCGGCCGTGTCTTCCGCCGTCGTTGCCGCGATATCGACCGACGCGGGAATGCCGTCCTCGCGAACCGTGATCGTGTACGTGTACGCGTCGCCAGCGGCGATCGTGGTGGAAGAGGCGGCGGTCATGTCGAGGTCGACGCCAGCCGTCGTGTTCACGATCCGCGCGGTCTGCCAGTACGTCGTGACGGCGCTGATGTCCCACGCGATGGTCCACGCCTCGGGCGCCAGGTTGTCCACGTAGAGCGACCATACCTGCTCCTCGACGCCCGTCGGCTCAAAGGCGCGAAGATCCGTGACGAGTTGCTGAAGGTGCGTGTTCGTGTGCGCGGTGTTCTCGAGATAGATGGTTGGGTTTGGGCTCGGCGCCGCTGGCGGGCTCGCCACGTCCAACCCGTCGTCGAAGTCTGACGTCCCTGACGGGCTCACGCCGAACGTGAGCGCGCGAGATACGTCGGCGCCACCGGTCGTGAGAGCGCCTGTCAGCGTTAACGTCGCCGTCCAGTCGTCGTCCGCCGTCCAGGCTGATGGAGCCACGGCGAATAGGAAAGTGGCAGTTACGACGGTTGCGAGAGCCGTGACGGTCCCGCGCCGTGCGAGACGATCCGCGCCCTGGTTCTTCGAGCCATTCATATCCGTACACCCCCAGACGACACCCCGGCGGCTCAAGCCTGCCGAGACAGTCCAGCGTTCGTGGCGCGCTGACGGGCGCGCGCTGTATTCCACCCACGGACGCTCCCGTCGCCCGGCGGGCGCCTGACGCGTGACCATGAGGGCAACGTCCAGGCTCCCCACTCTAACGGGAGTCGCCTCGTCCGTGTTCACTTAAGCGTCGAACACTACGTATCCAAACCCCACTGGTAGTACGGCCGAGTGTACTGCCTGTGGGATTCTCCGGCAACACAGTGGGCCGGAGGTTGAGTAGTATACGTAGATATTAGTCGGGGCGTTGCCTGGGCGCCAGGCCGACCTTCGGTCAGGTTTTGTGCTGACTGGCGGGGCGGTCGAGACCGCGGGAATGGGAGCGAGGACGAAGGAGTCTACGTTGCGCCGTTAGGCCGTGGGCTATACCTTGTCTCATGTGGGGTATATTAAGGTGCGAAGTGGCCCGCCTGCGCAGCCTCGCGCGCGTTTGGCGCGGTCGTCAACACGGGTCGCGAGAGGTGAACAACGCCGTCGCGCGCGCGTTATGTAGCACGGGCCGTTGGAGCAGCCCGCGTAGGTGACGCGCAGGGGGTCGCATAGGAGCGGAGCGAGGCATGGAGCCGGGCAGTCAGACGCACGCGCGCCTACTGCTAACCATTGCGCTGGTATTCACCGCATACGCATCGTGGTGCTCGGCCGCCACTCTGTACTGGACTGGCGAGGGCGGCGACAGCAGTTGGCACACCGCCACGAACTGGCGCGAGGCCGACGGCTCTGGCGCCTTTGACGCGTCCGGCGCGCAGCGCATCCCGGAATCTGGCGACACCGTCTCAATCGACGACGGCGATGCCAACACCACGACGACGGTTCTCCACTCGCAAGGCACAGGCACGGACCTCGACGGTCTGGAGCTGGCCGAAACCCTCCAACTCACCGCCGGCTCCATCGACTTCGGGAGCAACGCGTCCGTCGGAGACGCCGGAGGCCTACTGGAGATCGCTGGGGGCTCCGTCGGATTTGACAATGGCGGGACGGCCCTCACCGACATCACGATGACGGCCGGCGAGCTCAGCGGGTCGAACAACGTCACATTCTCCGGTGCCCTCACGCTGCAAGGTGGGACGGCGTCCCTTGACAATGGTGCCGTGCTCTCGGGCTCCGTGGTACTCCAGGGCGCGTCGTTGGACCTGGCGAACGGCACCGAACTCAGCGGCACGATGACGGTCGAGTCCGGCGACCTCGCTCTCGCGAACGGCGCCGACGTCACGGGTTCTATTGTCATTGAGGGCGGCAACGTCTCCCTGGACAACAACGGCGCGGTGAGCGACTTCTCGGTGTCGGGAGGATCCCTCACACTCACGAATAACGCCGATGTCGGCGACTTCACGATGACCGGTGGCGATGTCGTGCTGGGCGACGGGGCGAATGTCACGAGCCTCAGCATCACGGGTGGCTCCATTGCGTTCGAGGGCACCGCGACACTCACGGATGTCTCTGTCGACGGTGGCTCCGTGGACTTCCAGAGCACGGCTGCCGTTACCGGATCCATGGAGGTGCTCTCTGGATCGGTCACGGTCGCGTCGGGGGCGAGCCTGGACGCCGCATCGCTCTCGATTTCCGGCGGCTCGTTCTCGGTCGCTGACGGGGCGGACCTGGCAGCGACGTCCATGAGTGTGTCCGGCGGCACGGTCACGATCGACGGCACGACGTCGGTCGATAGTCTCTCGGTCACTGGTGGCACAATCAGCGGCGCGGGCTTCCCGTCGGTCCCGCGCGTGGACCTGGCAGTTGACACGTCGACGCTCGCCGAGGCCGCGGGCGTCGTAACGCTGACGGTTAACCTGACGGACGACGTTGGCGCGGCGTTGGCGTCCGACTCCGACGTCGGTGTCGTGTTCTCGACATCGGGCGTGGCGACGAAGGACTCCGACTACACCATTGCCGGCACGAACTACGTGGACGGCACGCTGACGCTCACGATACCTGGCGGACTCGGCACTACCAGCGACACGGTGACGATCACGGGTGTGGCGGACACGCTGTACGAGGGCGCCGAGGACATCACGCTTGCGGTCGCGTCCATCTCGAATGCTCTCTCCGGTACCACGACCTCTCAGACGCTGTCGGTCACGGACGACGATTCCGCGCCGACTGTCACGTTCGACGCGGCGACATCCACTGCCGCCGAGGGCGACGGGACTTTCACCGTGGGCGTCACGCTGAGCGCCGTCAGCGGCCTTGACGCGACGATCCCATACACCGTGTCCGGCACCGCGACAGGATCGAGCACGGACCACGACCTCGCCGACGGCAGCCTGACGATCTCGGCTGGTGCGACCACGGGTTCGCTGAGCGTCACGCTGACGGATGACGCCCTGGCTGAAGACGACGAGACGGTCATTGCGACGATCACGACGGCGTCGCTGACGAACGCATCGGCGGGCGCTACGACGGCGCACACGCTGACGATCACCGATGACGACACGCCGCCGTCCGTGACGCTGTCCGCCAGCGCGCAGACGGCGGCCGAGTCCGTGGGCGCGGTCATCGTGACCGTGGCTCTGAGCGCGGCAAGCGGGTTGGACGTGACCGTTCCGTACACGGTGACCGGGACGGCGACAGGCTCGAGCACGGACCACGACCTCGCCGATGGCAGCCTGACGATTAGCGCGGGAGCCACGACCGGCGACATCACTGTCAACGTAACGGCCGACACGCTGGACGAGGACGACGAGACGGTCATCGTGACGATGACGACAGGGGCGTTGACGAACGCGACCGCAGGCGCCACGACAGCGCACACGCTGACGATCACCGACGACGACGACCCACCGACCGTGGCGTTTTCCGCTAGCGCCCAGTCCGCGCTCGAGAGCGCGGGCGCGGTGACCATCTCCGTCGATATCGACGCCGCGAGCGGGCTCGATGTCACGATGCCCTACACCGTGTCCGGCACGTCGACGGGCGGCGGCACGGATCACGACCTCGCCGACGGCAGTCTGACCATCACTGAGGGTTCGTCGAGCGGAACGCTCACCGTGAACGTGACCGGCGACACGCTCTACGAGGGCGACGAGACGGTCATCGTCACCATGACGACTGGATCCCTGACGAATGCGACGGCAGGGGCGACTACGACGCACACGCTCACGATCACCGGGGACGACTCCGCGCCTTCCGTCACGTTTGACGCGGCGACGTCGACGGCCGCCGAGGGCGACGGGACCGTGACGATAGGCGTCACGCTCGACGCGGTCAGCGGTCTCGACGCGACGATCCCCTACACCGTCTCCGGCACAGCGACAGGCAGCGGCGCCGATCACGACCTCGCCGATGGCAGCTTGACGATCACTGCGGGGGCGACGACCGGCTCCGTAAGCGTGACCGTCTCCGACGACGCCCTCGACGAGGACGACGAGACGGTCGTCGTGACGATGACCACGGGTTCGTTCACCAACGCGTCGGCGGGCGCCACGACGGAGCACACACTGACGATCACGGACGACGACGCTACGCCGACCGTGACGTTCTCCGCCAGCTCGCAGGACGCAGCGGAAGCCGTGGGGCCCGTCACGGCGACGGTCAATCTGAGCGCTGTGAGCGGCCTCGACGTTACCGTGCCGTACACCGTCTCCGGCACGGCGACAGGGAGCGGTACCGACCACGACCTCGCCGACGGCTCTCTGACGATCAGCGCTGGAGCGTCCAGCGGAGACATTGCGTTCACCGTCGCCGCCGACACGATGGACGAGCCGGACGAATCCGCGATCGTGACCATCACCACCGGCTTCCTTGTGAACGCGACGGCTGGCGCGACGACGACGCACACTGTCACGGTTGTGGACGACGACGACGCTCCCGCGGTGACCTTCTCGTTGGCGTCGCAGTCGGTCGCTGAGTCCGCCGGGACGGTCTCCCTGTCTGTGCTGCTCGCGGCTGAGAGTGGCTACGACGTCAGCGTGCCGTACACCGTTTCAGGCACGGCGACGGGATCCGGCACGGACCACGACCTCACGGACGGCACGCTGACCATCTTGGCTGGTTCCACCGCCGAGGTGATCGGCTTCACGGTCACGGACGACGCGCTGGACGAGGAGGACGAGACGGCCATCGTCACGATGACGACAGGTTCACTCGTCAACGCCAGCGCCGGCGCTGTCACAACGCACACAGCGACCGTCACCGACGACGACGACGCAGCGGCAATCACGTTCGACGCGTCGACCTCAGCCGCTGCCGAAAGCGATGGTACGGTCACCATCGGCGTCAGCCTGAGCGCGGCCAGCGCGTTCGACGTCACGATGCCCTACACGATCTCAGGAACGGCTACCGGATCGAGCACGGACCACGACCTCGCTGACGGCAGCCTGACCATCAGCGCGGGGGCGACGACGGGATCGCTGAGCGTCGCCCTTACGGCAGATGCATTGGACGAGGACGACGAGACGGTCATCGTGACGATGACGACGGGGTCGTTGACGAACGCGTCCGCTGGAGCCGTCACCGCGCACACGCTGACTATCACCGACGATGATGCCACACCGACCGTGACGTTCGACGCGTCCGCGGCGACCGCTGCGGAAAGCGCTGGCGCGGTGACGATAGGCGTCACGCTCAGCGCCGCCAGCGGGCTGGACGTGTCGATGCCTTACACGCTGTCGGGCACGGCGACGAGCTCCGGCACGGATCACGACCTTGCCGACAGTAGTCTGACGATCAGCGCGGGCGCGACGACGGGCAGCCTCACGCTGACGATCGTCGATGACGCGCTCAACGAGGGCGATGAGACGGCGATAGTGTCGATGACCACCGGGTCGCTGTCGAACGCATCTGCCGGCGCTACCACGGTCTACACGCTGACGATTACCGATGACGACGCGGCGCCCACCGTGGCGTTCGACTCAGCCAGCTCGACGGCAACGGAGAGCGCCGGATCGGTCTCCATCGCTGCTAGCCTGAGCGCCGCGAGCGGCCTCGACGTCACCATCCCGTACACCGTGTCTGGCACGGCGGAGGGGTCCGGCACGGATCACGACCTCGCGGACGGAACCCTGACGATACTCGCCGGGGCGACAACCGGCAGCGTGGACATCTCCATCACGATGGACTCGCTCCATGAGGGTGATGAGACGGTCGCCGTCACCATGTCGACCGGCTCTCTCACAAATGCCACGGCGGGCGCCACGACAGAGCACACGCTCACGATCACGGACAACGATTCCGCGCCCACCGTGGCGTTCGATGCCGCGACATCCTCCGCCGTCGAAAGCGCCGGCGCGGTCACGGTCGGCATCAGCCTGAGCGCCGCCAGCGGCCTGGACGTCACGATCCCGTACACGGTGTCGGGAACGGCCACGGGCGGCGGCACGGACCACGATCTCGCCGACGGCAGCCTGACGGTAGTCGCCGGAGCGACAAGCGCCTCCGCCTCCCTGACAGTGACCGACGACGCGCTCGACGAGTCCGACGAGACCGTGGTCGTGACGATGACGACCGGGTCTCTTGTGAACGCCACGGCCGGCGCGACTACGGAGCACACACTGACGATCACGGACAATGACGCCGCGCCTACGGTCACCTTTGACGTGTCCTCCTCCACCGTGGCGGAGAGCGACGGGACGGTCACAATAGGCGTTAGCCTCAGCGCCGCGAGCGGCCTGGATGCCACGATCCCCTACACGGTGTCCGGCACGACCACGGGAAGCGGGACGGATCACGATCTCGCGGACGGTAGCCTGACAGTCAGCGCGGGCGCCACAACGGCTACGATCAGCGTGGCTGTCACGGACGACGCCATCGACGAGTCGGACGAGACGATCATCGCATCGATGACGACGGGCTCCCTCGTGAACGCCAGCGCGGGCGCGACCACCGCGCACACGATGACGGTGACGGACGACGACACCGCCACCGTGGCGTTCTCCGCCGCGACGCAGACGGTCGTCGAGTCGGTCGGGTCGGTGAGCGTCGTTGTCGCGCTGAGCATCGAGAGCGCGTTCGACGTGACGGTCCCGTACACTGTCTCGGGGACGGCGACCGACTCGGGGACGGATCACGACCTCGCGGACGGCTCTCTTACGATCAACGCAGGCGACACGAGTGGCTCGATCGCCTTCGCCGTGACAGCGGACTCGCTGAACGAAGACGACGAGACGGTGGTCGTCGCCATGACTACGGCGTCGCTGGTCAACGCGTCCGCGGGCGCGACGACGACCCACACGGTGACCGTCACCGACGATGACGCTGCTCCCACCGTGACGTTCGACGCATCGGCGTCCACGTCTGCCGAGACCGCGGGCGCCATCGCGATCAGCGTCAGCCTCAGCGCCGCGAGCGGGCTTGACGCCACGATCCCGTACACCGTGTCGGGCACGTCAGCGGGATCAGGAGTGGATCACGATCTGGCGGATGGCAGCCTGACTCTATTCGCTGGGGCAACAACGGGATCGGTTAGCCTCACGCTCTCGGACGACGCTCTGGACGAGGACGACGAGACCATTGTCGTCTCGGTCACGACGGGCTCGCTCGTGAACGCGTCGGCGGGCGCGACGACGACCCACACACTGACAATCACGGACGACGATGCGTCGCCAACGGTGACGTTCGACGCGTCCACTGCGACGGCCGCGGAGAGCGCGGGAGCCGTCGCCATCGGGGTGACTCTGAACGCCGTCAGTGGGCGCGACGTCACGATCCCCTACACCGTGTCAGGCACGTCGACGGGCGGCGGGGCGGACCACGACCTCGCGGCGGGCAGCTTGACGGTGAGCGCAGGGTCGGCGACGGGCTCCCTCACCCTGACAGTCACCGACGACGCCGTGGACGAAGGCGACGAGACGGCCATCGTGTCCATGACGACCGGCTCACTTGTCAACGCCGGAGCGGGCGCGACGACGACGCACACGCTGACGATCACGGACAACGATGACGCGTCCGTCGCGTTCGACGTGTCCTCGCAGACCGTAGGCGAGGCCGACGGGACACTCACCATCGCCGTGGCGCTGGACATCGCGAGCGCCTTCGATATCACGGTGCCGTACACCGTGTCGGGATCGGCGACGGCTGGGTCCGTAGACCACGACCTGGCGGACGGCAGTCTCACCGTCACCGCCGGACTGACCACCGCCAACATCACCGCCTCGTTGATCGCCGACTCGCTGGACGAGGACGATGAGACGATCGTCGTCACGATGACGACGGGGTCGATCGTGAACGCGACGGCTGGTGTCGTGACCGAGCACACCACGACTGTCGCGGACGACGACGCATCGCCCACGGTGGCTTTCTCGTCCGCGTCGCAGACGGTCGGCGAGGGTGACGGTTCCGTCTCCTTCTCGGTCGAGTTGAGCGCGGCAAGCGGCCGAGATGTCACCGCCCCGTTCACCGTCGGAGGCACGGCGAGTGGTGGCAGCGTGGATCACAGCCTGGCTGCGGCAAGCGTCGTTATCTCCGCAGGCGCGACGAGCGCGTCCGCATCGTTCAGCGTGATTGACGACACGACGGAGGAAGGCGACGAGACCGTCATCGCCACGCTTGACGGAGCGTCTCTGGTGAACGCGACGGAGGGCGCGCAGAGCTCGCACACCGTTACTATCACGGACAACGACACCACGCCCGTCGCAACGGCGCAGTCGGTGACGGCGACCGAGGACACGGCGCTCGCGATCGCGCTTGCTGGGACGGACGCCGACGGCGACACGCTTACGTACACCGTGACTACACAGCCGACCAACGGCGCGCTAACCGGCACGGCGCCCGACGTTACGTACACACCGACAGCGGACTTCGCCGGCTCCGACACGTTCGAATTCACCGTGAACGACGGACAGGCGGATAGCGCGGCGGCGACGGTCAGCGTGACCGTCAGCGAAGCCAACGACGCGCCGACGTTCACCGCGGTCGCCGATCAGACGGTCGGCGAGGATCTGGGCTCGGTCACGATCACGCTGTCCGGCATCGACGCCGGTGGTGGGTCCGACGAGGACACGCAGAGCCTCACGATATCGGCGACCAGCGACACGACCAGCGTCGTGCCGCACCCGACGATCAGCGGGTCGCCCTTCACGGAAGGCGGCTCGGACCCCACGCTGACGTTCACGCCCGTCGCTGACGCCACCGGCAGCGCCACGATCACCGTGACCGCTCAGGACGACGGCACGACGGCCGGCGGGAGCGACCCACAGAGCGGCACGACGACGTTCACGGTGACCGTTGTGTCCGTCACGGAGGCGAGCTTGACGATTGCTTCCGGCGGCGAGAGCCACGTCGTGTCCTTCGGTTTCTCGGCGAGCGCGTCCGACGCTGTCGACACGGCGTTTGCCGACATCGCGTCCGCTGGTGGCGGTTCGATAATCAACGCGGCGTTCTCGCGCTCTGGCTCCGATCTCGAGCGGGACATCCTAGCGACGCCAGCGGGCGACTCCCTCGAGTGGAGCCTGGTCGTCGACGAGCTCACGGCGCAGGACGCGGACGTCACTATCTCTTGGACACAGGCGGATATCGACGCCCTGCTCTCGGCGGCGGGCTCGTTCAACAACGCTCTCCTCGTTGCCTCCAGTGGCGAGACGTACAGCCTCAGCGCTGCGAACAACGGGTTCACGAGCACGGTCTTGGCGTCCAGCAGTGAGACGTGGACGCTCATGGTCGACAAGACATCCGTGCGGACGACCGTGCCGGTCGATATCTCCCTGACGGCGGACACCTGGCATCTCCTGTCGTTGCCAGGGGCGGGAGACCTGACAGCCCTTGAGGCGGCGAACCTGTCGGCCTTCACGTGGAACGCCTCGAGCGAGGTGTACGAGGGTGTGACGGACCTGTCGGCGGTAGACGCCGTGTCAACCGGTATCTTCCTGTTCTCGGACGCCACGACGACCGTGTCCCTGGAACTTGACGTGGACACCGCGAGCGCGCGGCAGACATCGGTCACGCTGAGCCCCGGCTGGAACCTCGTAGGCGCGCCAGCAACGCAGAACGACTCGGAATCGTGGGGCGTAACCCCCGCGAGCCTGCTAACGGGAGGGGCGACGAACCGCGTCTTCAGCTTCGACAGCGCAGGGGCGTACGCCGCCGTCACGAGTCTGACCGAGGGGCAGGGCTACTGGGCGCTGAACCCAGACTCGACGGACAGCGTCGTCACGCTCACGCAAGCGCGCCACCTGTCCGGCACGACGACTCAGTTCTACCCGGCGCCGGATGTCGAGACCCCGGACTGGAGCGCAACGCTGGCGCTGTCTGGAGTCGACTCGCTGGCTCGCTCCGTAACGCTTGGTCTGTCGGCAGAGGCTTCCTCGGGATACGACGCGATGGATATGCCGCAGCCCCCGGCTCCTATCCAGGGATCCAGGGCGGCGCTCTACATCGCGACGGACGATGTCGTCGCGCGTCTCACGCAGAGCATAAAGCCCGCCGATACGGAGGGCGCCGAGTGGCGGGTCGTGGTGAACGCCCCGGACGCGGGCGTTCTGCGCTGGGCCGGGAGCGCCCCGCCGCCAGGATACCGCATCTCTCTGTCGGCATACGGCGGGACGCATGATCTGGCGAGGCGAGGCTCGGCGGCCGTGCCAGCCGGGCGTCAGGAACTGATGGCGAGGCTCGTCCGTGACGTGCCGGCGACGACGGCGCTGCTACCGAACTACCCGAACCCCTTCAACCCCGAGACGTGGATTCCCTTCGAGCTGAACGAGGACTCGCGCGTGAGCATCGAGATATACGCGACGACCGGCGAGATGGTGCGGGTCATCGATCTCGGCCACCGCGTCGCGGGGCGACACGTCACGCGCGAGAACGCCGCGCATTGGGACGGTCGGAACACGCTGGGTGAGACGGCAGCCAGCGGCACGTACATCTACGTGTTGCGCGCGGGAGCGGAGTCGCGCTACGGCAGGATGGTCGTGCTCAAGTAGCCTGGACGGCTGCCAGCGCGTCGGTCACGAGCGCGTCCGGCTCGACCCTCTCCGCGGACCCCTCGAAATTGAGTAGGACACGATGGCGCAGCGCGGGCAGCGCAACCGCGCGCACGTCGTCGAAGTCGACGTTGAGCCTGCCGTCCAGAAGCGCGCGAACCTTCGCGGCTAGCTCTAACGCCTGCGCTCCGCGTGGGCTGGCTCCGTACGCCACGTATTCACGCACCGACTCCGGGGCGTGCTCCGAGTGTGGATGTGTCGCCAGCGTGAGGCGGATCACGTAGTCGCGGACGTGCGAGGCAATCACCACCTCGCGTGCGAGGCGCTGGTGGCTGAGGATGGCGTCGCGTTCCAGTACGGGCGACGCGTGGGGCGGCTCGTTCGCCGTCGTGCGTTCCAGGACCGTTGCGAGCGTGTCCGCCGTTGGGAACGGCACGAGGAGCTTGAACAGGAAGCGGTCCAACTGCGCCTCGGGCAGCGGGTACGTCCCCTCCATATCCAGCGGGTTCTGCGTCGCCATGACGAAGAACGGCGCGTCGAGTTCGTACGTTGTCACGCCGTCGCTCACCGACCGCTCCTGCATCGCTTCCAGCAGGGACGACTGTGTACGAGGCGAGGCGCGGTTGATCTCATCGGCGAGGACGAGGTTCGCGAAGAGCGGCCCCCGCTGGAACTCGAACTCTCTATGACCGTCCCGCGACTCGACGAGCACGCGCGTCCCGGTGACGTCGGAGGGCATCAAGTCGGGGGTGAACTGCACGCGCTTGAAGTCCAGACGAAGCGTCTCCGCCAACGCGCGGACGAGGGACGTCTTGCCCAGCCCCGGCACGCCCTCTAACAGCACGTGTCCCGAGGCGAAGATCGCGGTTAGCACACCGTCGACAACGTCCGTCTGCCCGACGATGACCTTTTCGATCTCCTCACGGGCCGCGTTGTAGTCGTCTCCGAAACGAGCGACACGCGCTTCGACGGAGTTGTCGCTCACGGCGCGTCCTCCTCGGCGATCTCCTGTAGTGCGTCGAAGTACCGGCGAATCCTGTCGCGATAGGCTGCGGGGAGTTCGTTGTTCTGCACCGCGTATGCCACTCCCGCCCGCGCGTTCGCCACGGCTTCGCGGAACGGCATGAGCTCCGCCTCCAACGCGAGGCCGTTCTCGTCTCGCCTTCTCGTTTGCACTCGGCTTTCCCGCAGCGACGAGGACTCCATGCTCTCGAGCAGCATGGCGTCTGCGGCCTCTCGCGCGGCGGCGACATCCTCCAGACGCGACCCCTGCGCGGTCATTTGGCCCGTCTCGGTTCCCGCTACGCCGTCTGTACGCGCGTTCGTGCCGCCTTCTTGCGCGTCTATCGCGGCCAGGGCGACCGCGCGCTTCTGCTCGCGTATCTCGTCCAGAGACGCCAGAGGCTCCGTGCCAGCGGCGTCCTCCAGCTTGCGCAACTCCTCGACGATCTTTCTGAGGGTGGTCTCCGTCACGTCGCGCGTCCCTACCTCCTCCAGCGCCTGCGCCAATCCCGCAGTCGTTGCATTGCGGGCGAGCTTGGCGCGCAGCGCGCGGAGTTGGTCCTGCAACTCTGGGTAGGACGTCGCCGCCACGTCACGCAAGGCGTCGGCTGGGCTAGGGCCGTCCGCTATGTTGCGTAGGGCCTCGCGCGTCGCGCCCAGCGCGCGGCGACTCTCCTCATGCGCCTCGACACGCGCCTCGACGTCAGCGAGCGCGGCCAGAGCCTCGTCTACCGTGGCCGCCTCCCGCAGCCGTTCGGCTAACGCCTCGTCGTCGCCCAACGCCTCCGCGGCTCGCGTGACTGCCTGGCGCTGCTGATTGCTGAGTTGTGGCTCCGCTTCGCCGCGCGACGGCAGTAGCAGCGTCGCGACCGCGAGGACGACGACCACTGGAATCCCCCACGCTCTACGCGGCAGGAGGCGTGGTATCCAATCGCGCGTCGCGCGAAGGCTAAGCCTGCCGATGGCGTCGCGGATCTGCGCCTCGACGAGAGGGTTTGGGTCGCCGGAGGCCTCCGACTCCCAAGCGGTGCGGACACGTGCCTTCAGGCCCAGCTCGGCGTCCAACGAGGCGAGCAGTCGCGGCGGCGCCGGCATCCGCCAGCGGGCCGCTACGACGCCAAAGACCAGCGATCCCGCGAGCCCGACCGTGGCGAGTGGCGGCCCACCGACGTCCCACAGCCGACCCGAGGCGAGCGCGCACGCGGCGATAGCCGCCCCAACCATCGTCCCGTCTACCGCGCCGCGCGCTGTCGCCCGCCAACGCGCGCGGCGAAGGAACGGCTCGATCGCGGATTGCAGGGACGATGGTGGCATCTACGAGAGCGCCTCATTCAGCCTGTCGGGGTAGTCGGACGTGATCGCTTGCACGCCCATGTCGGCGACGCGTCGGATGTCGTCGACGTCGTTGACAGTCCACGTCCACACGGAGCCGCCGCGCCGCCGGACCTCGCTGACAGTACTCGGCGTCAGCAGCTGCCAGTTGGCGCTGACCGTCGAAGTGCCGGCCGCTTGCGCGCGGTGGAGCAGGTCGAGACCGACCGACGACGCCTTGTTGTACGTTCCCATCGCTCCGCCGAGGAGCAGACCCATCGGCAGGCGCGAGTCCAACGCGCGCAGCATACGCAACGCGTCGGCGTTGAACGAGATGATGACGGCCTGATCAAGTCTGTCCATCTCCTGCACGATCCGCACGGCATGCCGGGTCGCTTCGATCGCCTTGATCTCGACGAACGCGAGAATGTCCGGCGGGATCGCCTCCAGGGCTTCGGCAAGCGTGGGCACCCGCTCGCCCTCGCCTGCGTTCGCTTGACGGATATCGGCGAGCGGCATCTCCGACACTTCTCCGGTGGCGTCCGTGGTTCTGTTCAGCGACGAGTCGTGGAGGGCGATCACCTCGTTGTCGGATGTGAGACGGACGTCCATCTCAATGCCGTCGACGCCCATGTCCACCGCCTTACGAAACGCCGCCAGAGTGTTCTCCGGCGCGTGTCCCGACGCGCCGCGATGCGCTATGCGCAGCCAATCAGCCAATGCCCGTCCTTCTCCGTCGTGTCGTCTTAGCCGTGCAACTTCTCTGCCAATACCGGGCGGTCAAGTCGCCTGAACTATACACCGTCAGGGCGGCGATAGCTTGGGGGATGAGCCGTTCCCGTGACTCGCGTCTTGCAGGACGTTGCCAGCGCCCGACCCTCGACCTATGCTCCTTCCGTCAGGCGTTCTCTGCCCCGTGGCCCGCCGGAGACATCCCATGCGCACGCTATGGAGGGCGGTCGCCATACCCGCCGGTTGTATGTTTGCGCTGATCGCGTTCGTGTTCACGCTCCTGCTCGTCAAGCTCCTGTGGGAGTGGACCGTCCCGGACCTGTTCCCTCGGGCCGTGGAGGAGGGGTACGTCGCCGCCACGATCTCCTGGCTTACGGCGCTGAAAGTCGGCCTGCTCGTCGGCGTGCTGGCTGGCGTGTCCGGCGCCAGGAAGGGCTAACCTCGGCCGCCACAGGGAGCCACACATGCTTCTGCCGCTTGTCGCGTTCCTGGCGTTGTGTCCGTTCGTGATCGCGCATGCGGCGGGAGCCTGGGTATATCCAGCCGACGAGTGGGAGCGCTCGGCGCCGGAGACCCAGGGGTTGTCAGCAGAGGCGGTCAAAGACGCCGCCGAATACGCCGGGAGCCACGGTGGAGGCGCCGGTTGCGTCGTGCGACACGGGTACATCGTGTCGGAGTGGGGCGACCCCGAGTACCGCGCCGATATAAAGTCGGCGACGAAGGGCTCCTTCGGCGTCACGCTGCTGGGTGTCGCCATAGATCGGGGTCTCGTGTCCTCCGACGACCCCGCCACCACACACTACCCGGGCTTGGGTGGCGCCGAAGCGGACGATAGGACATGGCTCGAAGACGTCACCGTGCGCCAACTCGCGACGATGACGGCAGGCTTCGACAACGAGAGACCCGCGCGCCTCGTGCGTGAGCCCGGCTCTGCCGGCGAATACAGCAACGACACGTCCAACATACTCGCGGAGCTCCTCACCCTCCGTTTCGGCGAGGATCTACGAGCGGTCGCGAAGCGCGAAGTCATGGACCGCATCGACACGCCGTCTTCGCAGTGGCGCTGGCGAGGCAACGCCTATCGCCCCAAGACTGTCGGCGG
This sequence comes from uncultured bacterium, assembly GCA_964473525.1. Taxonomy (GTDB): domain Bacteria; phylum Poribacteria; class WGA-4E. Next base: position 2,508 of record CAYYPK010000017.1, on the reverse strand, counting down.
CCTCGACAACCGCGAGTTCGCGTCTGGCATCACGATCACGTACGAGGCGTTGGCTCGCATCGGGTACCTCTACCTTCGCGGCGGCCGGTGGCGGGACGAGCAGATACTCTCTGCCGACTTCCTCGGTCGCGCCACGCGGCCGACCTACCTGCCCGCGCCGTGGTCCTACTACGCCTACTACTGGGGGTCCAACCAGAACGGCGAGTACGCCCGGATGCCCCGCGACACCTACTGGGCGTCGGGCCTGGGCGACAGCTTCGTCGTCTTCTGCCCCAGCCTCGACATCGTCGCCGTGCGGCTCGGGACCGGGTCGAAGGCCTCACATCTGCCCGGTCCCGACGGCGGCAAGGATTGGGACGACGATTGGGGAGGGCGTGTGGAGGGCTTCTTCAGTCGCATCGTGCAGGGCGTCAAGGAACCTTACCTACCGAGCGCAGCGGTCGGCCGCGTGAGCTGGGCGGACGCTGAATCCGTGGTCCGCATCGGTGAGGGCTCAGACAACTGGCCGATGACGTGGGGCGACGACGATGCGCTCTACACAGCCTATGGCGACGGATGGGGTCTACTCCCGCGGACGGAGGACAAGCTGAGCCTCGGTGTAGGCCGCGTCACGGGCGACCCGCCGGACATCGTGGGTGAGAACATCCGTTCCGAGTCCATCGAGCGACCCGGCGACGGCGCCTCTGGCGGCAAGGGGAGCGGCATGCTCATGGTCGATGGGGTGCTGTACATGTGGGTCCGCAACACAGGCAATTCGCAGTTGGCGTGGTCGGAAGACCACGGGAACACCTGGACGTGGTCCGGCTGGAAGTTCACCGAGAGCTTCGGTTGCCCCACCTTCCTGAACTTCGGTCCCAACTACGATGGCGCTCGTGACAGCTACGCGTACATCTACTCGCAGGACGCCGACACGGCCTATCTCGCCGCGGACCGCATGGTGCTCGCGCGCGTCCCGACCGACGCCGTCCGCGAGCGCGACGCGTACGAGTTCTTCGCTGGAGCCGACGCGCAGGGCGGCCCGCGCTGGACAAGCGACATCGATGACCGTGAGGCCGTGTTCGAGCACGCCGAACGTTGCTACCGATCTGGGATCACATACAACGCCGGCCTAGGTCGCTACATCTGGTGCCAAATCATCCCGCCCATACCGAATATGCGCGGGCGTGGCCCCGAGCACGACGTGCGCTTCTCGGGTGGCTTCGGAATCTACGACGCGCCGGAACCGTGGGGGCCGTGGACTACGGTGTACTTCACCGAGCAATGGGACATGGGTCCAGGCGAGAGCAGCTCGCTACCCACGAAGTGGATGAGCGACGACGGGCTCACGTGTCACCTCGTCTTCTCGGGGGAGGACGCGCTGTCCGTGCGTCGGGTCACGTTTGAGAAGGCGAGCAATCAGCAGGAGGCGTGTATGAGCCCGGCGCGACAGACGAGCGTGGCGATAGTGGACGGTCGATGGCACGTCAACGGCGAAGTGACCTATCCCGGCGCGCAGGCCGAAGGGCTCCTGATGAACGTGCGCATGGTGAATTCGACATTCGAGGACAGGAACCGCGACGACTTCGACTCAGACGCGAATACGGGCGCCTTTCTGGCGCATATCCCTGCCTACTACGCCCACGGGGCGCGGGCCTTCACGCTGAACTTGCAGGGGGGCATGCCCGGCTATGAAGGGGCGCTCAATTCGGCGTTCACGCCGGACGGATCTCTGCGCAGCTCGTACCTCGCGCGCATCGCCCGCGTCATTGAGGCGTGCGACGAGCAGGGCATCGTCGTGATTCTGGGGTGCTTCTATCAGCGTCAGGATCAGGTACTGACTGACGACGCAGCGATCCGCGCCGCCGTGCGAAACGCCGTACGTTGGATTCGGGACACCGGCTTCACGAATGTGATGCTGGAGGTCGCCAACGAATTCGATCACAACGGCTTCGACCACGAGCTCATCAAGTCCGTGGACGGACAGGTCGAACTCGTGCTGCTGGCGAAGGCCACCGCGCCGGAGCTACTGGTCTCCACCAGCGGCCTGGGACACGGGCGCATGCACGAGCCCGTAGCCGACGCCGTCGACTTCATCATGCCGCACTACAACGGCACGCCGCTGGCGGACATTCCGGCGCGTATCGAGGCCCTCAAGCGGTACGGCAAGCCCATCGTGTGCAACGAAGACGACAAGGTGCGGAAGGACGGGGCGGAAGCCGCTCGCTTGAGCGTCGAGCACGGAGCATCGTGGGGATTCATGACGACGGCGGTGAACCAGTACCAACCGTTCGTCTTCGGTGGTCGCTCCGACGATCCGGCGGTGTACGACACGCTGAAGGCGCTCACGACGCCTTAGGCTCAGTGGGGTTGCGGAATGCGCAGGCGGGCACACAGACGCCGCGCCGGCTCGCGCTGGCGCGGACATGGTCTACATAGGGTTTGGGGAACGCCGAAGCTCAGGTGTTCGCCCGGCTTCCGGAGGGTGTCAAGGATTCGGTGTAAACGGCCTTCTCACGTCACTGGCATCCT
>CAYYPK010000016.1:134009-145914 GCA_964473525.1 uncultured bacterium | reverse complement strand
GGAGCCAGTCGGTGTAAGTCGACTTGACAAGGTCATGCAATATCAGCATGACAGGGCGGAGCCCGGCGGCCGGGCCACGTCGGCCACCGGCGCATGGCCGTGAGCGGACCCGACCGCGCGGCACGTGTTGCACCGCGTTGACGCGGGGGTTAGCCTGCGGATGTCGCCTGTCCGTCGATGAGCGAAGAGAGATGCAGGGAGCGTGCGATGGACCTGACGTTCCGCAAGCAAGGGACGGACATGATCTTCCACCCGCGAGGCCGCATTCAGGCGTCCGACGGCCCGCAGCTGCGCGATGCCGTCGCGAAGGCCTACGAGTTGTCATCGGGCGAGCTGGGCGTCCTGAAGGTCGAGCTCAGCAACCCCGCGCTCGTTCCTGACGAGGCGCTGGGCGTTCTCGCTGAGTGGTACGCCGAATGCAGGCGCGAGGACGTGCCGCTGAGGTTCGTGGGGGTGCCGCACACGGCGCGCGAGCGATTCATGGAGCGTGGCATCTTCGGGTTTGACGAAGCAGACCAGGACGCCGACGAGCCGCCCATCGTCGTCTGACGAGCCACCACGCCCTAATGCCTCTGTCGTCGTAGTCCGCGGATGTCGACGAGAATCGCGTACAGCGCGGGCATCATGAAGAGCGTCAGCAGCGTGGATGTCGCGAGCCCAAAGATGATCGTAACCGCCAGCGGCATCCATATTGGCGACTTCCCGCCCAAACCCACCGCCATCGGTATCAGGCCGACGATCGTCGTAACGGACGTCAGCACGATGGGTCGGAAGCGCACCGCGCCTCCGCGCAGGACCGACCTCCACGCGCCGTATCCGCGGTCTCGGTACCGGTTGATGAAGTCGATGAGCACGATGGAGTCGTTCACCACGATCCCGGACAGCGCGACGATGCCAAACATCGCGACCATGCTGAGCGTGGCGTCGATGAGCAGCAACCCCACCATCGCGCCGACGATGCCGAACGGCACCGCGAACATGATGACGATGGGCTGCACGAACGACCGGAACTGCGCGCCCAGCACGACGTAGATCATCAGCACGCCGATAATGAACAGCTTCCACAGGTTCCCGAACGACTCGTTGATCTGGTCGAAGGAGCCACGGAAGTCCAGACGGTAGCCGGGGTACAACGCCTCGATGTCCGCGAAGGCGGCGATGAGCTCCTCGTTCACCTCCACGGCGTTGGCGAGGTCGCGATCTACCGCCGCGGTAATCGTGATAGCGCGTTCTCCCTCGAAACGCCGTAGTTCAGCGTAGCCGATGTCCTCATCGACCGTCGCCATCGCTCCTAGCGGGACGACGCCCGCCGTGGGTGTCATCACGTCCATATCCAGGAGCGACTCTCCGCTGACCTCCCGACCCCTCGTCTTCACGACGATATCGACGGCGTCGTCCGCGTCGCGGTACGTCGTCGTCGTCACGCCGTCCATGCGCGCGCGTAGGGCGTACGCGACCTGCGTTACGTCCAGCCCGTACTGGCGCGCGCGCTCGGGATCGACGCGCACACGCAGCTCCGGCTTTCCCGCGGTGAAGTCGGTGCGGATGTCGTAGACGCCCTCCATCGTGGACAGCTTCGCCATGAGCATCGCGGCGAGCCGTCGGAGCTCGTCGAGTCGCGCGCCTTTCACCTTCACCTCGACGTCTTGCCCCTGCGGTGGGCCACCTTCCATCTTCGCGAACGAGAGCTGCTCCACACCAGCTACTGAGCCAACCCTCTCCCGCAGCTCGCGTATGATGGCGTCGACGCTCCGCGACCGTTGGTCCTTCGGGACGAGCTCGATGAGCACCTCGCCGACGTTCGAGCGAAGCGACATGGTCTCCATCCCAGACGTCGGCGTCAGAATGCCGACGTTCGTCACCACGGCGATGAGCTCGTCGGGGGGCAGGGCAAGCGCGTGCTGCTCCAGCTCCCCCAGCACTTCCGACGTGCGCGTCAGGCTCGCGGACGTCGGGAGTTCGACCTTGATGTAGAACTGAGGGAAGTCCTCGCCGGGGAACAGCTGCTTGTCAAGAAGCGAGAACGCGGCGACGCACACGATGGCCCCGAACGTGAACACCGCCGCCACGAACGGGTAGCGGCGCCGCAGCACACGCTTCAGGGCGGACGTGTACCAGCGGCGCGGACGAACAAACACGTCCCGCGTGTGCCTGCGCGCCCGTCCCCACTCCGCGATGTGGGCGGGCAGGATGAAGAACACCTCCACGAGCGACGCGATCAGCACGAGTATCGCGACGACCGGCACGATGCGCATGAACTGACCGGGCACCCCCGACATGAACAGCAGCGGCCCAAACGCGGCGATTGTCGTGAGACTCGCGGCGAGCACGGGCCACCCCACCTCCTCGGCGCCCTCGATCGCCGCGCGCGCGGGCGATTTTCCGTTCTGCATGTGGCGGTGGACGTTCTCTATGACGACGATGGCGTCGTCCACGACGATTCCGACGACCAGGATCAGACCGAACAGCGCGACGCCGCTGAGCGTGTACCCCGTCGTGTGCATGAAGAAGAACGTCGCCATGAACGCGACCGGGATTCCAAGCGCGGCAAAGACGGCGTTGCGCCAGCCGATGAACAGAAACAGGAGGAACACGACCATAACGAGGCCGATGCCCGCGTTGCTCTGCAGGATGCCCAGCCGCTCGCGCAGTATCACCGAGTAGTCGTTGACGACCGAAAGCGTCACACCCTCCGGCATGTCGCCGCGCCTGGCTTTCACGAGCTCTCGCACCTTGCGCACCAGACGGATCGTGTTGCCGTCCTTCTTCTTCTGAATGGTGAGACTCATGGACGGCGAGCCGTTCAGGCGCGCGAGCGTGCGTGGCTTCTCGTAGGTGTCCGTGACGACCCCGAGGTCGCCCAGCCTGACCGCGCCACCCCGGGTGGTGGACCTGACGACGGTCTCCTCGATGTCGCCAAGCGATCGGTATTGGCCCACGGTGCGCACGATGTACTCCGCTGCTCCGACGTCCATCGCGCCAGCGGGCAGGTCGAGGTTCTGCGCCCGCAACGCGACGATGACTTCGCCGACGGAGATGCGGTGCGCCGCCAGCTTGTCCGGGTCCATCTCAACCCATACGGCGCGTTCTCGCACGCCCGCGATCTGGACCGTCCCAATGTTGGGGATGTCGAGGATGTCGTCGCGGAGGGTCTCCGCGATCTCCTTCATGCGGCGCTCGGGCAGGGAGCCACTCACCACGGCGGTGATCATCGGGAAGCCCGCCGAGATGTCTAGCTCCGTCACGCGCGGGTCGTCGGGCAGCTCCGCGGGCAGGTCGCTCACGCGTTCGACGGCGGAGCGCAGCTTCTGCATCTGCTTGTCGAAGTCACGCTCGGGGATGTCCTCGAACTGGAGCATGATGACGGATCGGCCGACCGAGGATGTCGACAACATGATATCGATGTCGCTGACGTCCTCCTCGACGGCGTCCTCGATAGGAGCGGTCACGAGGCGCTCGACCTCGTCGGAGGACGCGCCGGGGTAGATGGTGGTGACCGTGGCGCTCTTGAGCTTGATCTCGGGCGTGAGCTCGCGCGGGAGGGCGATCCAGGCGTACGCGCCGAACGCGATGATGACGACCATCACCAGATTCGCCAGCACCGGATTGCGCACGGAGAACTTCGGGATGGACAACGCGGATCCTTCAAACGGGGGAGGTGGCCGCCGCTAGCCGATGGGTGTATTGTAGCCCTGCGCCGGGAGCGCCGCACCTCGGCGACTGGTCGAGTCGTCCCGCTCCGTGGACGAGCTCGTCTATACGACACCGACCGCAGTTGGGAAGGGCATCGGATGACGTCACGACTCCGCTGGGGGATCGCAGCGGCCGTGGTCGGCGTGGCCGTGTTGGCGTTCGTGGCGACCGTCGCGCTCGATATCGCGGGCCGACGTCGCCTCGGCGTCACGCGGGTAATCGCCGTCGACCCGCTGGAGCTGCCCGCAGACGCGGAGTCCATCGCGTGGGGTCGGCACCTCGCCAAGAGCGTTCTCGCTTGCGGCCACTGTCACGGCGAGCGGCTTGGCGGCGATGTGGTCCTCGACGGCCCGCCTGGGATGGTGTACGCGCCCAACATCACCTCGGGCCAGGGCAGTGTGACGTCCAGCTTCGTCACCGCGGACTGGGTGCGCGTCATCCGGCACGGGATAAAGAACGACGGCACGGGCGCGCTCCTCATGCCGTCCGAGGACTATGGCAATCTGTCAGCGCGCGACCTGGCGTCGCTGATCGCGTATCTGAGACAGGCGCCACCGGTGAACCGCGCAAGCCGATCCATCAAGCTATCGCCTCTCGGCTCCCTGCTGGTCCTGACGGGCGGTCTCCCCATCCACGCGGACAAGATTGACCACGCTGCGCCGCTGCCCTCCGCGCCCGATACCACGTCCAAGGTCGCCTACGGAGAGTACCTCGTGTCGCTGAGCTGCGTGGGGTGCCACGGGAGCGACCTGACGGGCGGGCCGATGGCGGGCCTCCCGCCAGGTGTGCCGGACCCCGCGGACATCAGCAAGGTGGCACTCGCGGGCTGGTCCGCATCGGACTTCGCGGCCGCGGTCACGACCGGCTTGGGCGCCGATGGAGTCATTCTGGACGCATTCATGCCGTACCGGTCGTTCGCGTCGATGACGCCACAGGAAGTCATCGCGATCTGGGCGTACATCCAGGCCTCAGACGGGAAATCACCCGACTAGCGACCTACCGCGCGGCGCCGGACGGCTCGCTAGCGCCGCTTCAGGCTCGCCCACTGCGTGGCCGCCTTGCCTCGGGCTCGTACCGCCAGCGGCAATACGCCGTCCGCGTGGATCTCCTCGAGCTCGGCCGGGGTGAGTGCGCGGCTGTAGACAGCCACTTCGTCGATGATCCCTGGCATTGCGCTGAGACCGGTCTGCGCCTGTCCTATGCGGAACACCTCGGCTACTTCGTCCACAGGCCCGCCCGCGCCGACCTCAGCGTCCAGCTGCCCGTCGACGTACTGGAAGACGTCCGAGCCGTCGTATCCAGCGGCGACGAAGTGCCACTCGCCGACGTCGGGAACCAGCGCCTGCTGCCCTCGCGTGCCGGTCCAGCCGCCGAAGTGCACCCACACCTCGACCTTGTTCGCCGTCCACTGCATGGTGTAGCCGCCCTGATTCGCGGCGTTACGCCGTCCGAACAGGTTGGTGTCGGCTGGGGCCTCGGTCGGCATGATCCATCCGACCATGGTCAACTCGTCGGTGATGTTCAGCGCGGGGTTCTCGGCGAATTCCACGCGCGCGTCGCCGGAGAACTCGATGGCTCCCCCGACCTTGCCGTCCGGCGTCCACGCTGCGGCGCCGAGCATGTCGCCGGTGTCTCCCGTCGGGCTCAAGTCAGCCACGGTGTCTCCGGCGCCCTCGTCCATGGGCGCGTACAGTACCAGGTCGTCGGTATCTAGCGCCCAGGCGGCTGAAACGGCGCCCGCCATCAGGCCCGCAAGTATCCACGTTCGCATGTCGTGTCTTCTCCTAGTAGCAGATTCCGCACGGCTTCGGCTTGATGCCTGCCCGTGATGCCCGCCTATGTGCGCAGAACACGCCCGTCCCCGGGCGGAACGACGAATGCGGCTCCGCGCTCGTCGGACAGAGTATCGTGCGCCACCGCGTCCAACGTCACGCGGTACGGCTCCGAGGCTCCCGGCAGGTTCACGATCACGGTAGCATCCTCGTAGCGCCGCCGCCACACGTGCGAGGTCACGCGCTCGCCGGGCGCCAGCGGGCGCCCGATCTTGGCGTCGTACTCCGCGTACCAATCGTGTCGGTGGCTCGTGTTGTCGGAGAACAGGTAGTAGCAGTCCGCCACGATCAGCGAAAAGCACAGGGACCACCGCCTCGCGGCGGGATCTGGTGGCGGCCGGTCGCCCCGTTTCTCATCGCCGGGCCAGCCAGCCCCGCTACGCTGCTCCTCGAACCGCTCGACGACGCTGATTCTGGGGTGTCTCAGGAGAGTCTCGGTGTGTTGCATGCTCGCAATGGCGTCGTCCCACTCCACGCGGTCGTGGCCCCAACCGGACTCGTACATGACGCCGTTGAGGTAGGGCGCGGCGAAGTCGTGCTTGCCCACCGCGTATCCAGCGTTCGCCAGTATCAGGAACTCGTCGCCGACGGCGTCGCGAACATCTCCGAGGAACGATGTCCACGGTTCCGGCTCCTGCCGCACATTGTCGTAGAAGACGCCGTCCACGCCCGCGTCCAACAGCGACGCCGTCCAGCCGACGACGTGGCTTCTGTATTCAGGGTTGTACCAGTCCATGCGGTACGTCCCGGGCCAGAACTGCACGCGCTCGCCGTCCTCGCGCATCCACCAGGCGTGATCCGCCGGAAGCCACTTCTCGGACCACTCGTAGAAGTAGATCTCGCAGAGCAGTATGACGTCTGGGTTCAGAGCTCGGACCTTGGCCACGGTCTCACGCGCTCGCTCGTGAGAATCTCCGGTGAAGCCGGTCGCTAGGCCGACCGGCGCCGCGTTGTATGCGAGTCCAAGTCGCCCAGGCCCGACGAGGGCGAGGTCGTGGCGGGCGACCGCATCCAGCGAGTTGTCGCCTCGCACCGACGCCCACAGCATGGCCACGCGAGGATAGGGGGTATCCGTGAACACCCACAGCCTTTCCAATGGCTGGCGCTACGCGTCTGCCGCCTCGCCGAGCACCTCGTTCAGCCGCTCCTGGAGGCGCAGGGCGTCGAAGGGCTTGGTGAGGTACGCGCGCGCCCCGCGTGACAGTCCCTCCTCGACATCTTCCGGCAACGCCTTGGCGCTGAGGATCACAACTGGGATCGCGCGCGTCGATGGGTCGCGCTGCAGGATGTCCAACACATCCAGCCCGTCCATCCTAGGCATCATGATGTCTAGCAGGATGATGTCCGGGCCCTCGTCACGAGCCTTCGCGACACCCTCCTCCCCGTTCTCCGCGTAGACCACACGGTAGTGGTCATGCTGGGAGAGGGACATCCGCACCAGCAGTTGGTGGTCCGGGTCGTCCTCGATGAACAGGAGTGTTCTCTGCATGCCGCTCACGCTTGCTCCAGACGCCCGACGGGATGTGTAGATCGCGCCTTCGGTGCCACTGTGCCAGACGCGTTCGCGCACAGTATCACCCACGCGGCATGGCGCCAAGCTGTAGGGCGCCTGGCGGGCTAGAAGTGAATCCAGTAGCCGTCGGGATCCTGGAAACTGAGAGAGGGGCCGCGCCGCGCCAGCTCGATTCCCTTCTCGCGAAGGACATCCAACGCTGCTTCCTTCTCGTCATCCGGCAGACTCAGGGCGAGGTGGTGCAGGCCTGGACCGACGTTGTCGCCACTGTCATCCTGGAACAGGGCGAGGACCGGCCCGTCGGCGAGCCGCAGAAAAACCCGATGCTCCGCCGCGCTGGCCTCCTCCATCCCAAGTGTCTCCTTGTACCACTCCGCTGAACGGCGGACATCGCGCACGTACAGCGCGACGTGGTTGAAACCGCGCGCGGTGATAGAACCCATGTCGCCTCTCCTATCCTGTGTGACGCAAGCGATCGGCGCTGTCGCCCACGCTGGCCGTCGCCAACGGGTCTGCGCTCCTGTTACTGTAGTGCACATGACACCCATCGACATAGCACGGAGAACGGAGACACCGGGAAAACCCGTCGGCCTGATAGCCGATGAGAACTTCAGTCTGTCTCTGGTCAAGGATCTGCGCGGCCATGGCTGCTCGGTGCTGACGGCCCAGGAGGTCGGCCTGGTGAAGAAGCCCGACGGTCACAACTGGGACTGGGCGCGGCGCCGAGGCCGCATCCTCATGACGCACGATCACGACTTCGTCGAGGAGTGGCGCTTCCCAGTGAAGGATGGCCCGGGACTCGCATACGTGCCGCAGCTGATGGACGCAAACGCGAAGCTCAGGGCGGTCCGCGTGCTCGCTGGGTTCGCGCGCCACGGTGATCCGCTGCTGGGCAGGAAGCTGCTCTTCCAGACGGACGGCGCGCTCCTCCTCCGCATGCACGGCGCGAACGGTTCTCCCGCCGAGTCGCCGCTTGGGTTCTCGGGAAGCGCAAGGGAGATCACCCGCCAAATCGCTGCGTTCATGAACGGCGCCGTATAATCGACGGGGCCTGCCATCGGCTGGCCTGTGGGAGGCACAGAGTCAGGGAGCAGCAAGTGGCTACATTCACCTCCGAGGCGCGCATACAAGCTCCCGCCGAGGCCGTTTGGGACGTCCTCGCGGACATCGGAGCTATCCACACCTGGAACCCGGGCGTACAGGACTCTCACGTCACCAGCGAGAGCGGCGAGGGCGTGGGCGCTAGTCGGCACTGCGATCTCGGGGGCAAGAGCTATCTCAACGAGGACGTCGTCGAGTGGTCGCCCAACGAGGCGATCACGTTCCGCATCGTCGGCTCCAACATGCCGTTCGCCCGGGCGGACATCGCCTTCTGCCTCCATCCCGACGGCGGCGGCACGAGGGTGACAGTGTCGCCTGATTACGCGATGAAGTTCGGCCCTCTGGGCTGGATGATGGACGCGCTCATGGTCCGTCGGATGTACCGGAAGGGCATGGCGCAGCTGCTCGACGGCCTCCGAGACCACGTCGAGTCGGCCGCCTAGCAGGGCAGAACCCAGCCCGCGTCACCGCGCCAGAAGGGCTCGCACCGCCTGACGCGAGGGCCATCCACTCGCGTAACCCACGGAATGAACCTGCGGCAGGGGTCGCCGTTATCCCTTGCAGCGCCGACGGCAAGCCACGCCGTCAGGGCGGTCTTGAAGGTGGTAGCATGGCGTCGGTGGCAGGTACATCGCTTCGCGGAGGATGGTGTATGAACACGGCTAGAACGGCTCGCTTCTCGCGCGTGATCTACGCGGTGGCTCTCTTCGCCCTGCTCGGCGGCGGCGCGCGCGCGCAGGTCCAGGATTTCCAGTCCGTGAACGTGGCCGACACGCCTCCCGCGCAGGAGGTCGGACCCATGTTCATGGCGCTGCCCGCCGGGTTCGCCATACCCCTGACGCTCGACATCACGAACCGACTGCACGTCGATATCGCGGGCCAGACCGTGACGGGCGAGGGAACTGGCGGCGGCGTAGGAGCTGCGGGGCCGTTCACGCTCGTCGCGGGAGAGACGTACGCGGTCACCGAGACCTATGGCATGACGGCCAAGGTCGACGCTCTCTTTGTGCGCGGCCAGTTCCCTGTGACCGTGGTCGTCCCGTGGGAGTTCACGGCTCCCGCGTCTGGCGTGTACGCGTACTCGTCGGCGGGCGCGGTGCGCCAGCTTTCCGTGAGCGTCGGCGGCGACATCACCGGCTCGACGAGCGCGGACGCCGTGGGCTCGGCGCTGACGATCGAGGTGGTCCTGCCCGACGGCGCGGACTCCGGCGCCGTGCTGACCTATCAGGCGACGTTCACCGGCATCCTCGACCGGACGGCCACCTTGGACCTCGTCACGCCTGCCGACCCAGAACCGGACGCTGACCCCCCGGCCGACGGTCCAGACGCCAGCGATCCTCCGGTGGCAGACCCGCCGGCGCCTGACGACCCGGTTGACGAGGAGCCGCCCGTGGTGGGCCCACCGACGGACGGGGATCCTGTCGACGAGGACCCGCCAGTGGTGGGCCCGCCTGCGGATGACGATCCGGTAGACGAGGAGCCGCCCGCAGACGGTGGCCCGGTCGACGAAGAGCCACCAGTGGTTGAGGATCCGCCGGTCGTCGAGCCGCCACCGGATGGCGATCCACCGGTGGACGACGAGCCAATTGTCGACGACCCGCCGATCGACGGAGAGCCTCCGGTCGCCGAGCCCCCGGTCGAGGACGACGACGAGGACGAGGACGGCAACGATGAGGACGACGGGAACGGCAACGGGGATTCTGGCAAGGGCGGAGGAACCGACAAGACTCCTCCTGGGCAGGACAAGGACAAGACTGGACGGGGCCTGGAGAAAGCGCAGGAACGCCTGAGTGAGCTGTCGGAACAGATCGATGCACCCGGTCTCGAGATCGCTAACGCGCGGCTGTCGGACTTATTGCTGCAGACAGTCGCCGAGGCCGAGGCAGCCTTCGACGCTGACGACCTGGAGGCCGCCGAGGAGTTGCTCGAGGACGCCGACGCTATCGCGGAGACACTGGAGCGCGAGCTGGAGACGCGTGAGGACATCGCTCACGTCGTCGACGACCTAGCCGACGTGCTAGGTGAATACGACGAGGAGGGGATCGACGCGCCGCCAGAGCTCGTCGCGGAGTTCGAGTCCCTGATGGCAGACGCCGAGGAAGCCATCACTCTGAACCGTCTGAGCGTCGCGGAGGGTCTGGTGCTCGACGCCGCCGACATCCTTGATCGGATCGAAGACGCGCTCAACGGAGGCGGCTTCGACCCCATCGAACGCGCGGCGCAGGCGGTCGAGGACGCGGGCTCCGCCTCCGAGACGATCGACGATGTCATCGACGATCTGGACGCGCTGGTAGACGTCGAAGCAGCGGATCTGCCGCGGAGCCTCGAAGCTGCGATACGCAACGCAGAGCGAGCCGCCGGCCGAGCCGCTGACGCCGTCGAGAGCGCCACGGCAGCGTTGGCGGGACTGCAGGACGACGCTGACCCGGCGTTGCGAGCCGCTGCCGAAGACGCCGTGCAAGCCGCAATCGAGGTTCTCGGGGCGGTCATCGATCTCACACTCGCGCTGCGCGACAGCGTAGAGGATCTCGCGGCAGACAGCGCGAGCGCCGCGGAAGCAGCCACGGAGCGCGCGGAGACCGGTAGCGTCGGCCAGCGTCGCGCCGCCGAAGCGGAACTCGCCGAAGCCGAGGCGACGGCCCTGCTCGTCGAGGAAGTTATCGGGGTCGCCGTCGACATGGCGGAGGCCGCGGCCGACGGCCTCGATGCGCTCGCCGACGAGGCCGCTGCTACGGCCGATGCCACGGACAATCTGCTGGACATCCTTCTGGCGGCCGCCACGGGCGTTGCGGCCGAGGGAGCCGACGCCGCCCTGGAGGAGCTTGAGGACTGGGCGGATGGCAACCTGGCCCAGACCCTCGATGTCGCGCTCGACGGCCTCGAGATGTCCGTCGAGACGGACGCGCTCGAAGCCGAGCTCCACGCCGAAGAGGCCGCGTCGCAGAGCGCCAAGGAAGCCCAGAGGTCCGCGCGCGAGGCGGCCAGAGCCGCGAAGCGCGCCGCGCAGGAAGCCGCGAAAGCCGCGAGCCAGGCAGCGAGGGCCGTCGAGCGCGCCGCCAGACGGAACAGCGTTGCAGCTCAAGCCGCCGCCGACGCCGCCGTTGCCGCGGCGGAGCGCGCCCAAGAGGCCGTGGCTCGCGCGGAGGACGCCGCCGCTCAGGCGGGCCGCGAGGCGACGGACATCAACGACGACGGTGAGAACAACATCATCGACCTCGTGATCGTCGCGCAGGCGTTTGGCACGAGCGTTGAGGTCGACCTCGAGATCGCGGTCGAGGACATCACCGACGACGGTTCCATCGACATCTCGGACCTCGTGTTGGCCGCGCAGGGGTTCATCGGCGGCGTGATCCTGCCGGTCGCGGAGGAGGTGTTCGCCGCGCCTGCTCAGCCCATGCCAGTCACCGTCACCTACGCGCGTCCGGCGCCAGACGTGCTGGAGGTCTCCCTTGCGCCGAGCGTGGACTACCCCGCACGCGGCGTGCAGTTCGACGTGTCGTACGACGCTGGCGTGTTGGAGCTCGCCGACGCAACGGCAGGCGACGCGTTGCCGGGGGCGTTCCGCGCAGTCAGCGACTCGACGCCGGGGCGAGCGACTATTGGCTTCGCGAGCATGGCCTCGGCTTCCGTGCAGGACGGCGCGGCGTACGCGCGGCTGACGTTCAGCGTGAAGGCGGACGACCACAGGCTGCAAGACGCCGTGCGTTTCGAGCGCATCATCACTGCCGACGACCGCGGCATCCGACGTCGCGCGCTGCCCGTGGTC
>CAYYPK010000016.1:24573-133998 GCA_964473525.1 uncultured bacterium | reverse complement strand
GCGCGCGTCGCGCCTCTACCAGAACTACCCCAACCCGTTCAACCCGGAGACGTGGATTCCGTTCCAGCTCGGGGCGTCGTCGGACGTCGCCATTCGCATCTACGACCTGTCTGGGCAAATCGTGCGGACGCTGGACCTGGGTCGCCGCGCGGCAGGCCACTACGTCGCGCGCGAGGGTGCCGCTTACTGGGATGGGCGTAACGACGACGGCGAACGCGTCGCCAGTGGCTCCTACGCGTACGCCATTGAGGCTGGCACCTACAGCGAGATGCGTCGCTTCGTTGTGCTGAAGTAGCGACATCGCCTGCACGGCGCGCGTCGAACCGCACGACTCGGCGCGTGGCCGCGGGCGATGGCGCTGGGCGGGGTTTGCCGGTAGCATGACTGGCGTCACACGGCGACTGCCTCCACCGCAACCAGGCGCCCGACCGATGAACCACAGCGACGATACGAGCTTCGGAACCGGCCCTGAGATCGGGGCTACGCCGCCCGACTTCGACTTGCCAGACCAGTCTGGCGAGGTCGTCAGCTACTCCGCGACGCGGGGCGGCGGGAAGGCGATCATCCTGTTCTACCGTAGCGCGTCGTGGTGAGGCTACTGCAAGACGCAGCTCGTGGAGTTGCAGCAGAACCTCGACGCCATGCGCGACGCCGGGATTGCCGTGTTCGCGATCAGTCCAGACAGCGTGGACGTGCTCGGCCGCTTCGCTGACAAGTTCGGCATCACGTATCCACTGCTGTCGGACGCCGACGCCGAAGCCATCCGCGCATTCGGCCTCCTGAACACGTCCATGGCGGAGGACCACGAACACTACGGGCTCCCGCGCCCTGGCACGTATCTGATAGGTGAGGACGGCCGGGTCTTCGGCAAGACGTTCTACGAGGGTCACAACGTCCGCGATGCGATCAGCGATGTGCTGCGCGATGATTTCGGCGTTGCCCACGCGCAGACCGGCCCTGCCGCGACCGCAAACCGCCCGAACGCGCGTGTGACGGCGAGCTTCGCGTCGTCCACGATACGCCGCGCGCAGAGCCTCACGCTGACTGTCGAGGTTGACGTCGCCGCGGGCAAGCGGATCTGCGGCCCGCCCGGAGCGAACGGGTGCGCGCCGCTAGACGTGCGGTTGGAGAGTGGCGACGCCATCACGCTGTTGGGCGTGCGCTACCCAGACGCCGATGGCGCGACGGCGCCAGCGTACGAGGGGAAGGTCGTCGTCAAAGCGACGTGTCTCGGGGTCAACGAGGACCGCGACGAGGAGGTCGGTCTCACGGTTCGCGTGACGTACCAGGCGCGCGACGACGAGACGCTCTACACCCCAGAAGAGGCGGCGATCCCGCTCTCGCTGTACTTCGTACCGCACGACTGGCAGCGGGTGTAGGCCCTGCCGCGTCATGCTCTGACCTAAGCGGGTACGCCCTGGAGCGCAGCGTTCCTCAGCGCCTCTGCGGTTCCCTCGTGACCCCGTTTGCGGGCGTATGCCTCCGGCGTCGTGCCCGCCTGCGTGGTGGCCGTGGGATCGCACCCCGCCTCCAGCAGCCCTCGGACCAGCCCGAGATGTCCCGCTGACGCGGCCCTATGCAGGACAGTTTCGCCACGCCTGTTGAGGGGCGCGTCGGACACGTTGGCTCCGGCGGCGAGCAGCGTCGTCGCAATGTCCCAAAGCTTGTTGTCCAAGGCCCGGCTGAGGGGCGTGCGTCCCCTGTCGTCAGCGATGTTGGGGTCGGCCCCGTGCCGAAGCAGGATGTCCACGTACTCCGGGAAGCCCGACTTCGCGGCAGTGCAGATCGCTGTCCGGCCGCCGCCATCCGGCGTGTTGGGGTCGACGCCTCTCGCCAGCAACGCCTGCGCGTACTCGGGGTGATCGCCCTTGTTGCCGTTGTTGCCGTTGCACGTGGCGATGAGGCCGGTCGGCGTGGCGCCCCGGCTGAGCGCCAACTCCGCAGCCTCGGGGAACTCGACCATGGCCCTTCCGCGGACACCGATGAGCGAAGCGTCCGCGCCGTGGGCGATCAGGGTCTCCGCCCAATCGGCCGCGCCGTTGTCGACCACGGTGTACAGCAGGCGCGTGCAATCTCGCGCGGTGGCTCCTGCTTCGAGCAGCGTCTTCGCGATGGGGAGAGCGTTGCGGCGCGCTGCGAGCGTCAGCAGCTGCACGCTGTGGGGCTCGACATCCGCCCCTCGCTCTAGCAGCATGTCCACTGCCTTCGCCTGCTTGCCACACACGGCGTGGTAGAGCGGCGTGCACGGAGAGAAGTCCTCGGCGGGATCCTGGCCGTTCAGAGGCGAGCCGTCATCGAGCATCGCTTCGAGCGTACCGATGTCTCCGAGCATGGCGGCGGTGTAGATGTCGACGACGGCTCCCGCAGCGAGCAGGTCGTCCACGACCTCGCGCTTCTTCTTGAGGGTGGCCACGCAGTGCGGCGTCATGCTGAGAAGCGTCTCGGGAGGGCTGGTCTTCCCATAGCTGGGCTTGGCGACTCCGGGCGCGTTGGGGTCGGCGCCCAGGTCCAGCAGCCACTGCACTATCTCGCGGCGGCCGTGCTTGGCCGCCTCCCACAGCAGCGTGCGGCCGCCGTCGCCGCGCCGCGCCACTAGCGTCGGCTCTCCCTCGATCCACTTGGCGAGACCGTCACGGTCGCCCTTGGCCGCGAGGATCCAGATGCGGCGCAGGAACGTCGCGTTGCTGCATCCGTCGGGACGGTTGCGCACCTCGCCGTCCATGTTCACCATCCCGCGAGCCAGCGGCCCGAGCGCCTTCATCATGGCGTCGCTGGCGTCCGCCGCGATGCCGCACTCAGCCATGGACTCCTTGAAGTACGACAGCCAGAGAGACGCGCCGCGCGCGGTAACAACGGCGCGATAGTGCACACGCTGCTGTCCGCCTCGCATCTCCCGGTGATACGAAGGGTCGGCGCCGAGCCAGTCCATGAAGAACGCGACGAGTCTCGCGCGCGCGTGCGGCTGGTCGGCGTGGTTCCGAAACACCGGGGCCAGCTCCTCGTCGGCTCCGACGCGGTCGTAGAAGACGTCTACGAGCCGCTGCAGGCCCTCGCGGCCGCCGAAGGCGTCGGCCGTCGCTGCCGCCGGTCGAGCTGTAGAGCCGAGTCCGCCGCGGTGGGCGTGCGCGCATTCATGTGCGTCCATGGGTCAGCTTCCCTCCTTGCATAGAACAACGCCACGCGCCGGAAGCTGGCGACACCAAACGGCGCCTCGGTTGCATCGCGCGCGCGGTGGCGCAATCATCCGGTTGGGGAAGGCGCGGCGCTCGCGTCTGCCCGCGTCGGTAACAGTATAGGACGGGTCACATGAAACTGGGCGTGGACACGTACAGCCTCAGATCGCACGACTGGGACGCGTTCCAGCACCTCGACTACGCCCACGAGAAGCGACTCGACGCCGTGCAGTTCTCCGAGCGCACGTACTTCGATAGCTTGGATGAGGCGTATCTGCGGACGGTCAAGGCCCGCGCCGACGAGTACGGGATCGAAGTGAACGTCGGTATGCTGTCCATCTGCCCCACGTCGACGTGGTTCGACGACGCGCGTGGCACGGCATTGGAGCAACTGACGGAGATGATCCACGTCGCGGACGTCGTGGGATCGCCCTTCGTCCGATGCGTGCTCGGCGGCGGATCGGACAGACGTGACACCACGCCACTGCGCGAGCACATCGACGCGACGGTCGAGACGTGTCGCGCCGTCCGCGACGTTGCCCTCGACAAGGGCGTGAAGATAGCGATCGAGAACCATGCGGGCGACCTCCAGGCGCATGAGTTGCGGGGACTTATCGAGGAAGCCGGGCCTGAGTATGTCGGCGCGTGCATCGACACCGGGAACGCGGTCTGGGTCGCGGAGGATCCGTTTGTCACGCTGGAGCATCTGGCGCCATACGTCGTGACCAGCCACATCCGCGACGCGGTCGTCTGGGAGCATCCGCGAGGCGCGGCGATGCAGTGGCTCCCCATGGGCGAGGGCTGCATTGGGATCGACGCGTGGGTCCGCGAGTTCGAACGGCTATGCCCTACCGCGTCGCTGACCGTCGAAATCATCGCCGGGCGGGCGCCGCAGATACTCAACTACCTCGAGCCGGAGTATTGGGAGGCGTTCCCAGACACGCCCGCGTCTGAGTTCGCCCGATTCGTCGCGCTCGCGAAGTCGGGCTCGCCCTACATGGGCTCGATGCTCATCGCGGACGCCGGGCGCGGCACGGAGCTATCCCCGGAATACGCGGCGGCGATGGCGACGCAACAGCGCACGCACCTGGACGCGAGCATCCGCTACTGCCAGGAGACGCTCGGCGTAGGCGAGAAGTGGGCGCAGGACGCGTAGCGCGGGTGTCGGAGCGGCTGCCGCCGTAGCAACCAGGCGTCGTCAGGCGGGCGCAAACCGACGAGACTCCACGGAGGCGACCATGGGCAATGGAACCCGCGCGCGCGTGCTGGACCTCGCGACGCGCGGTGAACTGACCATACAGCAGGTCGACTACCTGCTAGACCGCGTCGACGACATCTCGGGCGCGGAGGCAGAGCTCCTCATCGACGCGTTCCGCGCGGAGAACGGCGCGAGAGCGGGACGCGAGACGACGGAGCCGCAAGCCAAGGGCATCGCCGGCCTCGGCGACCGGTTCAAGGCGTTCGCCGGACGCCTCAGGAACATGTCTGCGGAGGACATGAAGCGCGCGCTCAACGAGGAGTACCTCAACATCGAGAGCAATCCGCGCTACTCCGCGGACGAGAAGGTCAAGCGCGTCATTGGAGTCACCGCCGCCGCGTGCGCGGGCGTCGCCGTGCAGCCCATCCCGTTCGTCGAGATGTTCCTGTTTACGCCGCTCCAGTGCATCATGGCGTGGAAGATCTCCAACATACGCGGCGTGCGCGTGGCGAGCGAAGAGCAGGCGATGGAGTCGCTCAAGACGACGATGGGCGCGCTGGGTCTCAGCATCGTCACGCGGTCGGCGGCATCCACCCTCATCAAGGTCGCGGCGCCGGGGGTCGGCGGCCTCATCTCTGGCCCCGTGATCTACGGGATGACGTACGGCGTCGGACGCGTGATGGATCTCTACTTCACCGACCGCGCGGCTGGCCGCACATCCAAGGACGACGACCTGCGCGAAGCGTACAGGCGTGGACGCGACGAAGGCGACCGCGCACGGCCCGAGGAGGGGTGATGTGTCCGTGTCGGGCGTTGGGCGGATCGTGGTCGGCGTGTGGGACGAGATAGGTATCGCCGCCGTTCTCGCGCACTTCGCTCTCACGGGCGCTATCGCCGACGACGACGCGCATATACTCACCGCGCTGCGGCGCAGCCGCAACGACCTCGCAGACGCGACGCGCGCCGAACTGCGCGAATACCTGTCCGCGCTCGACGAAGCGCAGATGCCGGGCGTCGTCAGCAACGTCAAGGGCATCGCGCACGAGATCTACTTCGTCGAGTCGGAGAACGCGGACGGTGACTCGGTCACCGCGGAGATGTTCGCCGACACGAACCACCCGGACTACGACGTCATCCTCCGCGACGCGTCGACAGGCGAGGAACGCCAGGTTCAGCTCAAGGCGACCTCGTCGGCATCGTACGTGCGGGAAGCCGTCGACGAGTTGGGCGCCGAGTGCGTGTTCGTAACCGAGGAAGTCGCGCGCTCCGAGGGACTGACCAGCACTGGCATCAGCAACCGCGTGCTCACATCCGACGTGCGTGCCGTCATTGGGCGCCTCGTGGACGCGCCGACTCCCCTGAACTACCTTCCTGCCGCGTGTGGCTGGGCGCTCTCCATGCTGTTACTGGTGGTAACATGGCGTCTCCTCCGCGGACGTGTGTCAGCGCGCGGGGCGGTGCGATCACTCGCCGTGTGGGGAGCCGTGAAGGTGGCGACGGTCGCCGCGTTCCTGGCGGCGTTCGCGACGCCCGGATGGGCGACGTGGGCGTGCCTCGCTCTGGGAGTCAAAGTAGCGTACGTTGTCTACCGAACGCGCCAGCGGGTCACCGCCTAGCCCAGGTCGCCGACGCGTTCTGCAAGACTGACGGCGTCGACACGTTCGCAAGCCTTCGAGACAGCCCCGACCGCGCTGGGAGCCGACGATGACGGACATACACTTCGCTCTGATCGGCGGCGCGCATCCGCACTCGCGCGCGCACCTCAAGACGTTGCAGCAGCTTCCCGAGGTGGCGTCCATCACGGTGGCGGACGCTGACGAGGATGTCGGCGCCAGCTACGCGGACGAAGAGAAGGTCGGCGCCGTCGTCACACGCCTGCAAGACGCGCTCGACTCCGACGCGACGCACGTCTTCGTCTGCGCGCGCAACGACAGAGCCCCCGGCGTTATCGAGGCATGCGCCCGCGCGGGCAAGCACATGATCGCGGAGAAGCCCCTCGCCGTGAGCGCGCCGGCGTTCGAATCCGCGCGCATGGCGGTCGAAGAGAGCGGCGTCACGCTGACGGTCGTGTACCAGGCGCGGCTGCACCCCATCACCGTCGCCGCGCGGCAGCTCATCACCGACGGCGTGCTTGGTACGCCCATCGCCGCCGAGGCGCGGATGGTGACGTCACAGGTACGGTTCCGCGACCCGACGCACTGGCTCTTCAACGAGGATCAGGCGGGTGGTGGGATACTTTCGTGGCTGGGCTGCCACTATCTCGACCTGCTCGCCTACGTGCTCGACGACGACTACGCGAGCGTCTCGGCGCACGCGGAGAACCTGGCGGGCGAGGACATCGACGTCGAGGACGTCGCCATGCTGAGCATGCGCTTCCGGCGCGGCGCGCTCGCGACGATGACGGCGGGCTACCTGCTGGCGCTCAGCCCCGGTGGATACATGTCCGGCGCGTACGACACGCACATCGGCATCTACGGCACGAAGGGGCGGCTGTGGTGGGATCCCGTCGGCTCGACGAAGCTGCACGTCGAGAGCGCGCACCCCTCCTGGGCGGGCGCGCCGCGTCGCGAGATCGACTTCGAGGTCGCCGCCAGCCCAGCCTATGGCGGTGTATACGGCGAGGAGTTCGTGCGACAGTTCATTCGCGCATCGCTCGGCGAGGGCGAGCCGCCGAGCAGCCTGCGCGACGGCGTCCGCGTGCTCGAGTTGCTGGACGCTGCCTACCGATCCGCTGAGGACGGAACCCGGGAGTCGCTTGAGTAAGGTCAACGCTGCCTGCGGAAGGTACATCTCTGGACGCCCGCCCCGTGCATATATCGCGTGCCAATGTTATAATGGACGTTGCGGTCTTCGCCGACGTACGAGGACAGCAGCGGTGGGCGGGTGGTCCATGACAACGCCCGTTCGACCTGGTGGCCTGGAGTCGCGAATGCTCTGCGGTGTCGCAAGCGGCGTCGACGTGTCGGCACACGACTGTAGACGCAAATGGGCCGCGTAGCACGCCACCTAGACGTACGACCGATCCACCCAGCCGCCGTGGGAGACATGCATGCGAGATGACGCACACGCCCCGGAGGACGCACACCGCCCGGTAGCCCCTCGCGAGAGCTCAGTGGTCGCGGCTGGGCAACTCCTCAGCCACGTCGCTCATGACATGCGCCACGTGCTAAGCCGTTGCCAGTGGAAGGTCGACGGTCTCACGCGCGACCCAAGCCAGGAGGGGCTCCGGCGGGCGCTCGCGTTCTTTGGGGAGGCGGCCGCCGAACTCCAGGTGTTGTCCGACCGTCTACGTGTGGCAAGGGCTCTGCATGTAAAAGGTGAGGAGGATCACTCGTCCCGAGTGAACGAGGAAGTGGCCAAGGTCGTCCAAGCGCACGTCAGGGGGCAGGGCTCCGAGGGCTGCACCGTCGGACTCGCCCTGAACGCAGGGCGGGACACGGTGCGCCTCGCGCCGGCCGAATTGCGGCAGGTCGTGTCCGCCCTGCTCATGAACGCTGTGGAAGCCGGGGCGTCCCACGTCAGCGTATCAACGGACAACCGTGCGGACGCCGCAATCCGAGGGATTCCCGTGCGAAACGGGGTCCGGCTCGTCGTGCAGGACGATGGTCGAGGGCCTATCAACGAGAACCCAGAGAGGCTATTCGAGCTCGGCTACACCACCAAGGCGGGCCGACACGGCGTCGGACTGACGATCGCCAGATCTCTCGCCCGACGCGTGGGTGGCGAGCTGCTGTGCGACGTCCCGCCACCGCAGCTAACAGGTACCGTTTTCAGCGCGGTGCTCCCCCTGAGTGATCTCTAAATGCCAGCAAAGGCGTTGCCTGACCGGTCGCTGCTCCTCGTGGAGGATGACTCCGCGCTGTCCAGGCTCGTCGTTTCGCACATGGAGGCGCTCGAGTGGTCGGTGGCAGTAGCCAGCAGCTCAGCGTCGGCGCTTGACCTCATCCGCGACACGGAGTCCGTTTACGCATACGCGATGATCGACATCTACTTGCCACTCGAGGACGGAACTCCCGCCGAGGCCTATGTGGGGTACCAACTCGCCGAGCAGATCGCGCAGGTGTCACCAGAGACGCGCATGATTGGTATGTCGCAGTTTCTCCCCGCGGACCAGGGGCTTCGCTCCTCTGGACGGTTCGATGCGTTCGTCGAGAAGCGCGAACTGATCCAGAACCCGACTGGGACGTTGGGCCAATACCTCCAATGCGACTGCGCGCGTGAGCATGGCGAAGACGACGGCGAACAGGCACTGATCCCGCGTCCGTCCGGCGGACGCGCCCTGCCGTGGCCGCTGGTGGCCGCAATGTGCGGGATAGGTGCGGCCGCGATCCCGCCCGTGTTCGTACTGGTGGGCGCCGGTGTCCTGCGCGCTTCGTTGATCGTGGGACTTGCCGTGTTCACGGCGGTCCTGCTGCTCAACCCACGCCGGCGCTACTTCCGTGCTTTCGCCACGATCCTGGGCGCGTGGCTGTCATCGACGGTGCTGCCTCAGATGGGTGTTCACGTAGAGTCCGCGCGAGGCATGCTCTCGTTCTTCCGAGACGGGCCGGGCTGGATGTTCCATGTTGTGGCGATGATGCTGATGATTGCGACGCTAGCGTTGGACTGGAGGACACGTCCGCGCGTGGACGGACATACGGAGGAGGCGCGGAGCCGCGAGTCTGGCGCGTAGGCACTGCCGCCATGCGACCTAAGGCTGCGCCGGGGCGCAGACGAAATCGCAAGGGGGCACGTACGACGCGGATGACGAGCTCCCCGTCGCGGCTGCCCCAGGACATAGCTTGTAGCGCCCGGGTACGTGCACTGGCGACCGCTCCGTGGCCTGATCGCGCCGTACAGACGGCCGTCGCAGGTGCACCGGCCTAGCGCGCGTCATGCTCGAGGACAGGGCAGAATAGCGATGGATTGGCTTTCGCACCGCACGAGGACTGGTTCCGGCCGACTGGCGTTGGGAGTGCTTTCTGCTGTCGCGGCATCGCTGGCGACCCACGCCTCGGCGGCGGGTCTGACCGGCCGTGTCGTCGACGTGTTCGGCGCGCCGCTCGAAGGAGTGCCGTTGGCGGTTCGCACGGCCCCGATGGCCCCGACCGGCGAGCGCCTTCTGACGACCGACACGGCCCACGAAATCACATCCAATTCCGACGGCCGATACACGGTGGCGGGACTGGCCGACGCAACCTACGAGCTAGCCATCGCGCACACGCGGCTACGCGCTGGCACGCGATACGATATCGTCGGCGTGCGCATCCGAGGCGTTCCCGTGGTTCTCGACGGCGGACCCCTCGCGCTCGGCCTTGATGGCGTCGTCACGGACGTCGACGTGACGGTTGTCGCCGTCACAGTCGTCGCGACCGGTGAGCGCGTAGACATCCGCGTGACGCGCGCCGACGGATCGGAGGCGAGCAGTGCCAAGGTGTCGTACAAGGTCGTCGACGCCAACGGGAGTTCTTCCCGCGGCCTGACTACCAACGAGCGGGGCCGATGCGGTTTCACGAGACGAGACCCCGCAGACGGCACACTGACCGTTACACACGACGGGCAGTCGGCGTCCATGCGGCTGCGCTTTGTCGACAACGCCCCAAGCCGAGGCCCGTTGGTTGTGACGCTAGCGGCAACCCCGCACTGGCCAATAGACGGCTCAGAGTGGCGGCTGAATCCTGAGAACGGCCACGAGTACCGCGTCATCACGGCGCGCTCGTGGGACGACGCCATGGGGAGCGCGGCCGCGTTGGGTGGTCACCTGGCCACGATCACCAGCGACGCGGAAAGGCGCTGGGTCGCAGGCGTCATCCATAGCGGTGTGCAGGCGTACATCGGCCTGTCCGACGCCGACGAGGAGGGCTCGTGGCGGTGGGTTACAGGGGAGCCGTTGGTCTACACGAGGTGGCGAGCTGGCGAGCCCAACAACGGCGCCTTCCTCGAGCACTACGCCGTCATGCACGGCGGCTCGGGCGAGTGGAACGACGAGCAGGACGAGATGACGCTCTCGGGCGGCGCGGCCGTCGTTGAGCGGGAGGCGCGGCCCGACTCCGTCGCTGAAACCAGCGAGTCCGTAGCATTGGACGCGCGCGAGCTGATGCCCCTCGCCGTCGGGTCCGTCTGGACGTATGAGGACCAGGTGTCCGGCGACACCGGCACGGTGACCGTCACGGAGGCGAGCGAGGACGCCGACGGGCGCGTGTCGTACACCGTCGACATAGGCGTCTTCAGAATGGCCGCGCGGATGTCCTACGGCGACGGTGGCGGACTATCGGTCATGTACCCCGACGAACTGCCCGACCTCGTCGTCCCCTGGTTGCCCAACGGACGTGATCTGGCGTGGGACGTGCGCGTCGACGACGGCGACGGCGGGAGCGACGCCGTGATGCGCTTCGAGGTCGTCGACACCGCGGGCGTAGTGGACACGCCGAGCGGAACATACGAGGACTGCACGGCGGTGCGGCTGGTCATCGCAGGCGACGAGTCGGGCTACTTCCACTACGCGCCTGGCGTAGGACTCGTCCGCATGTCGTCGGCCGACGGCCACGGCGAAGGCGACCAGCTTCAGACCGACTGGCTCCTCGTGTCCTACACACCCGCCGAGTAGACGCCTACGGGCGTGTGCGCGCCTCCCCCGCCTGATACGATGCGAACGGGAGGCGCAAGCATATGCCGGAGCACCGCCCGCGCGCCCGCGAGATGGGCGTGCGCATCGGGTCGCACGACACGGGCGAGCACAACGCCATCACGGACGTGCCCGGCGTCCGCGTTGGGCACACTACGCTCATAGAGGGTGACGGCCCGCTCGTCATTGGCAGCGGCCCCGTGCGCACGGGCGTCACGGCGGTCTTGCCGCACCCGGGGAACCTCATCCGCGAGCCGGTCGAGGCAGCGCACTACGTGTTCAACGGCGCCGGGACGACCGCCGGTCTCTCCCTCATCGACGAGTTCGGGCAGATTGAGACACCGGTTGTCCTCACGAACACGTTCAGCGTCGGCGCGGCGTACGACGCCGTCACACGGTATATGTTCCGCACGGCGTTCAACGAGGGAGAGAACCCGCGCTGGTTCAGCCCCACGGTCGGCGAGACGTACGACGGCGGGCTGAACGACGCCGCCGGTCTGCACGTACGCGAGGAGCACGTCGTCGCGGCGATCGAGACCGCGTCAGCCGGCCCTGTCGCCGAGGGGTCCGTCGGCGCTGGCACGGGCACATCCTGCTGCGGGTACAAGGGAGGAATCGGCGTCTCATCGCGCGCTATCCGCGTGGGGGACGCGTCACACACCGTCGGCGCGCTCGTGCAAAGCAACTTCGGCGGCGACCTCGTCGTGGACGGCGTGCCGGTCGGCCGCCTTCTTGCTCAAGAGGCTGCGGCAGACCAGGACCCAGGCTCCATCATGGTGGTCATCGCGACGGACGCGCCGCTCACGTCGCGCCAGCTCTACCGTGTTGCCAAGCGTGGCTCGTTCGGCCTCGCGCGCGCTGGTTCGTCGGGAGGACACGGCAGCGGCGACTACTTCATCGCGTTCTCGACGACGTACAGGGCCTCCCTCGCCGCCAACGACGCAGCCGTTGTCGCCGCCGTCTCGCGGCGCGAGCAGCTGCTGGACCCGCTCTTCGCCGCGACCGCGGACGCCGTCGAGGAAGCCACCCTCAATTCAGCGTTCGCTTCGGACACCATGGTGGGGCGAGACGGCAACACGCTGGCGGGCCTACCGCTGGGCAGCGTTCGCGAACTACTCGCGCGGCACGGCCGCATATGACTTCGCGACACGTCCTGGGAGTCTGCATGTTCACGCTGTGTGTTTCTCTCATCCACGCGGCCGCCGCGTCGGACGCCGTCTTCGTCGTGCATGGGGTCGCGGCCGGGCCGCTGCCCGCCGAGGCGCATCGCGAGTGGCGCTTCTACGACGGCAACCCTATCCTGGTGGGCGAAGAGGAGTACGAACTCCAGGCCGGCGAAGGGAACGTCTACGCTCCAGATGTCCACCGAGACGGCGACGTCTACCGCATGTGGTACGGCGGCCAGGGACGCGACGGACACGACCGCGTTCTGCTCGCGGAGTCCGACGACGGGCTCAGTTGGCGGCGTAGCCCTGCCAACCCGGTCATAGACGTCGACAACGAAAACCACGTCAACGACCCCTCGGTCGCATACGCTGGCGACACGGCGTACGTGGCGTTCTCCGTCGCGCCCCGCGGTGAGGAAGACGAGATACACCTCGCCTCGTCGGCTGACGGCGTACGTTGGGAGCGGCGCGGCACTGTCATACGGCTGGGCGAACCGGGCGCATGGGACAGCTTCAAGGTCGGTCGGCCCAGCCTCCTACGAGAGGCCGACGAGTTCCGAATGTGGTACGACGGCACGAATTCGCTGCCAGACGACGCGTCGCGCATCGGCGATCCCGCGGCGCGGCACGTAGGCCTGGCGACCTCGTCCGACGGCGTGACGTGGACGCCGCACCCGTCGAACCCGCTCGTGATGCACTCTGGAGCGATTGACGTGGCGCGGGTCGCGGGGGAGTATGTCATGCTCGCGGAGAGCGGCCAGGGCACCCGCTGGCTTACGAGCGCCGACGGCGTCGCATGGGAGGACCGGGGCTTCCTCTTCCGCAACAGCGGCGAGCCGTACGACCTGTACGGGCAGGTCACGCCGATGGCCTACGTCGAGGACGGAGAGTGGGTCGCCGTGTACTACGGTGGCGCGCCCGCGGACAACTGGAATCGGAACTGCATCGCCGTCGCGTTCGCGCAGAAGCGCGTCTCCATACGGGGCGCGGGCGGCGCGCAGCTAGATGCCCGCATCCGCGCGCGCGAACGAAGCGTTGCCGTCGTAGTGGCGCCCGCGACAGGCGGAGCGGCCACCCTGACCGTCTCTGGAGCGGACGGTCGTGTAGAGGTGGAACAGCCGGTCGTGCTGCAACCGGGGCAGACCACCATCTACGCGCGGTGAGACCAACGCGGCCCGTCCGCGCGAATCACCAGCGCGTCAACCATCGGGCGCCCGCTGTCGTCTGTGTCTGTGCGCCCGGAGCGACAGTCGGCCGCGCCAGTCATCAAAGCGGCGCCGAGGGGGTGGACATGGGACCGATGGGACTTGTCACGGTAATCGCGATTCTGTGCGTCTTCGGGTCGCCCGTGGCCATTACGTGGCTGATCGTGAACGCGAAGAAGAAGTCAGTGACGGGCTCGGAAGATGAGCTGGCGGCTCTCCGGGCGGACATGGAGCGAATGCAGCATCAGATGGAGGCGAACTACGCCGACATCACGCTCATGCTCGAGGACATGCGACGGGACGCGTTGCCGCCCGCCGACGGCGACGAGTGACCGCCACGACTGGCTACGCTGGCACGCCGGGCAGGCGCGTCGCCGTAGCGGGTACCTGCGCGGGCTCGCATCGGCCGAGGGCTCGCCCGCACCATAGCTTCGTTGTCTTCAGCAGGGATGCCGCCAGCCAGCGTCTCACTGGCGTCGCGTCGCCAGCGTCGGTAAGGCGACGCAACGTAACGAGGCCTGCTCCCGCGACCTCGGGATGGGCGCCGCGCAGCCACTCCGCGTCATGCCTCGCGAGATAGGCGTAGAGCCCCCAGAGCACCCCTCGCGTGACTTCGTACCGCTCTGGATCGTCCCGGAAGACGAATCGGAGCTGACTATTGCACGCGCCGTGGCGTTCGTCCGTCCCGCGCGTGTCGCGGCCGATCAGCCGCACGAACGTGTCTAGCCGGTCGATCACCTTGTAGCCGCAGTCGTTGTGCAGGTGGCCGTCCAGGCCCTCGCCCTCGAAGACCGCGGCGAGCAGGGAGTTGTCGGCGGCACGTTCCCGCCATGGCGCTGCTACGTCGTCGAGCTTCTCCCACTGGAAGAACCCGGTGCGCACGAGCTGCGCGAAGCATGTCGCCGCCTCGACCTTCGCGGGATCGCGGTCTCCCAATACGTCTCGGGTGTGCCGTGCGACGGGATCGCCTCCCGCGTCGTCATTGTCGACCCAGCGTTGGACGGCGTCGGCGCGCGCTTCCGCCGCCTGCGCGACCGCGGCTGGGACGTCGCCGCAGTGGCCCGCCTCGCTCGCGACATGCGCGCCGTTCGCGATCATGCCGACGACGTGGTCGAGGCCGTCGAGCCACCGGTGCGCGCACATCTCGAACCCCCACTTCGGCATGTCGGCGCGGACGTGCAGCGCCCAGTCTGGGAGGTCGCCGATCTCGCCCATCATGCGATCAATGGCGCGCGTCTCTTCGTCGCCGGCGGGGTCGGGCAGGCAGGCGTCCCACCACGTGTCGGGTATGGCCACGCGGGCGCCGGGCACGGCAGTAGGTTCGCTGCTCACTCGTTGTCCTTTCTCTGCTGAACGTTGGGGGGTGCGTACCTACGCGGCTGCGCGTCAAGCGAAGCGGGTTTGCTAGCAGGCTGCCGTGCGGTAGACTGCGAGCGCCGCCACCGGCGGCCGCCGACCTTCCTGTGAAAGGGAACCCATGCCGTTCTGGGTCGCAGTCGTCTCCATCCTGTCGATACTCGCCGTCTTCGGCACACCCATCGTCATCGTCAAAATGGTGATCGAAGCGCGTCGCAGGAGCCACGATCTGCCGGCGGCGGACATCGAGGCGTTGCGCGCGGAAGTCGCCGCCCTGCGCGAGGACATGGAGGCAAGTCGCGGACCTGATATTCATGATCGAAGACGTGCGGCAGGCGGCGCTGCCCAGTCCCGACGACGGCGCCTAGCCCCACCGATGCTCCGGCGGATCGAAGACGAAGCCGTGGAAGAAACTCCGCTGCTCGGGGTCCAGCCGGTTGTAGAACGCCTGCGAATAACCCCAGTGTTCGGCTGACGCGATCATCCACGGATGCTCGTAGGCGTAGTACGCGATGACGCGACCGCCGTCCTCGCGCCTGAGTGGCCCTGCCGAATGCCACAGCGCGTTGTGGAAGAAGATCGCGGTTCCGGCCGGCGCGCAGACCTGCATGGCTCCTTCGAACAGCTCGCCGTTCTGTAAGTCGTCCGCGTCCGGATCGACGGCAGCCTTGTGACTGCCCGGGACAACGCACAGATTGCCCTGATCCGGCTCCGTCATGTCCGTCAGGTAGTACCCCACCTTGAGCTGCAGCAACGGGATGGGCGTCCCGAACAGGCGGTATCCGTCGTCGTGCCCGTCCAGATGCCACCCCATGCCACGGTCGTGCAAACCGCGCTCGATGATGACGTCGGAGGCGTGGTGGTGCGGCTTGGCGTTGAGCAGTCCCGTGAGATACGGCATGAGCGGCGCGTACGTCAGCATGTCGAGGAACAGCGGGTCGTCGTCGAGGATGTAGAAGTACCGCGTGTTCTCCCCGTCGACGTGCGTCATGCCCGTCTGCGGCGCGCCTTCACGCTCCTTCTCGCGGCGTTCCTCCGCAACGCGCAGGCAGGTCGTCAGAAGGCGCTCGACGAGGGCGCCAGGGAGGAAGTCCCGCAGAACGAGATAGCCGTTGGTGTCGAAGAAGAACCGCTCCGACTTGGTGACGTCACGCGCGGGTGTACCCATCGGTGTCAGCCTCCGTCACCAGCGGGAGTCGACCATGGGAAGCATTCGCTGAATACGCCATCGTCGTATGGAACCGCGTCGAAGTCGCGGGTCGGCGGAACGCCGTACAGATGCCAGTCGGCGAACTCCCGGAGAGCGTCGATGTCCTCGTCGCCCTGGAAATGGCCACCGTCGCGCACGCAAATGCCGTTAGCGTCGGAAGCGCCGAGGACATCGTACACCGGCTGCGTCGCCAGGAACGCGGCGCACGTTCCGGCGGGATTCGCCCATGCGTCGGCTGACCCCTCTGTTCTCAGCAGCGGCCTCGGCGCCACGAGGCCCATGAGGAAGTGCTGATCGAACGGCAGCTCCGCCTCCCGGCCCGCCCAGTGTTCGAAGTCGGCGTGGGTCCAGGCCCACCAGCGCTCGCGGCTGGTCAACGCCGCGAGATCCTCGCATCCGGTGTCCAGCGCGAGGTACGACCCCGCGCCCGCGCAGCCTGATCCGGCGGGATTCACGAGGGCGATGCGTTCATCCAGCGCGCCCGCGAGCAGCGCCGTCTTGCCGTTGCGCGAGTGGCCTGAGATGAGCAGGCGAGACGAGTCCACCTCGTCGAGTGTGGCGGCGTAGTCTACTAGCCGCAGGGCGCCCCACGCCCACGCGCTGACGGACCCCCAGGAATAGGCGCCGGGGTCGACCATCTCGTACGCCTCCCGCGCGACGCCGACCATGGGCCGGCCCATCTCCATCGGCTCGATCTGGTTGTTCTCGAAGCTGACGATCATGTACCCGGCGTCTAGCAGCAGCGGGAAGTTCCCCCCGCCGACGTAGATGAGCGTCGGGAGCCCGCCGTCGCCGAACCCGTCGACCGCGCCGCGCCGCGCGCTGGCCGCCGACGCCGAAGGCCGCCGCACGACCGCGTCCATGCCGAACGACACATCGGGGCGGTCGCCGCGAGGCGCGAATACGAAGGAGACGACCTGCTCAGTGTGACCCTCCCGCGTCGGCGCTTCCTCCGCGACGGTGACCGCCACTCGGTCTGGCGGCCCGGGCATCGTGCCGTACTGAACATCCAGCATGGTTCGCTTGATGCTCTCGCGATGCCGCGACCACTCCGGCGGAGTCGACACACGCCCATCGTCCGTAAGGAACGGGTCCGGCAGTGGCTTGATGAGTCTCATCGAGAGGTGATCCCTGGATGCGGGGCCGCGCACCATGAACCGCGCGCGATCTCGGCTACTGGGTGGAATTGAGTGGGCTAGTGACGGAGCGCCGCACCGGCGAGATGCGGTCGTCGATGACAACGTACCGCATGGCTACCTGGACCTCCGGCGTCGCCGTCATCGCGGCGCCCTCCTCGCGCACGAGGGCGTGCACCGTTATGCCGTGCGCGGCGTCGTCGATCGCGACGCTCTGGATGAGGATGCGGTCGCCGAGGAGCTGCGTGGAGACGTTCTCGAGCGTCCCACCCCGACGCAGCAGCACGGCAAGGTGGTAGAACGTGCCGGAGCCGCCACCGTCGTCCACCAACACGACGACCGCGTCCTTGCCGTCTTGTCCGTCCAGGTCGCCCTGCTCGACGATGTCCCCGAGACGCACGACCCTCTCCATCGCGGAGTCGTCCGCGTACGCCTGACGGTATTCCGCCTCGGTGAGTTGGACTATCTCGCCGTCGATCAGGTACGAGCCGTTGCGCAGCGCGCGGGTGGTGGGCGACGGGCAAGCGCACGCGCTCACCAACGTCGCGATGAGAAGGGCGATGAACGGCAAGCTTCGGGCAATCATGGACGGTAGCTCCCCGGACGGTGGTGTCGGCGCCGCCACAGTATAGCCCCTCGCGGGCGGCGAGATGTGGTTCTGAGCGATTGCCTCACCGGACGCCGCTCGGCTCTCGTAGGACGATGGTCTGCCGGGCCTCGACGTCGTGTAGCGCCGTCACCACACCGCTGGGCCAGCGCACTTCGACCAGCTCCGCGACGGCGTGGCGTCCTAGGCCGAAGTGCAGCCGCGGGTCGCTCCGTGAGAGGTAGCCTGACCCGCTGCGGCATTCCTTCACCTGCGACGCGCCACCGGCCACGACACGGACGCGCGAGCCCAATCCGTCGCGAGAGCCTACCGCGCCAGCCAGGCGGAGCATCAGCCAGTTCGCGCTGTTCCCCCCGTCGTTCCGCAGCAGCTTCGCTCTCTGGTTCGAGTTGTTGAGGAAGAGGTCGATGTCTCCGTCGTTGTCGATGTCAGCGGCGGCCACGGCGCGCGAGACGTCGTTCGTGGCGGCGGCCACGCCTGTTTCCGCAGAGGCATCGACGAAGGCGCCGCCGCCGATGCCCCTTAGCAGCTGGTCGGACTGTCGGTAGGTCTCGTCCGAGAAGCGCCCGATGTTGTCCTGTAGATGTCCGCTGGCGATGTAGATGTCCGTGAGGCCGTCATTGTCCGCGTCGAGCAGCTCTACCGCCCACTGGAAACGGGGAAGCGTCGGCTGGCCCACGCCAGACGAGAAGGAGACGTCCGAGAACATCGCCAGACCCTCGTTGTGGAAAACCAACGCGGGCGCGGACGCCGCGTTGCTGACGACGAGGTCCAGGCGGCCGTCGCCGTCGAGGTCGCCGAAACTGGCGCCCATGCCGCTGCCGGGCATGCCGTGTTGGTCGTACGCCACGCCGGCGAACGGCGCCACGTCCGTGAACGTGCCGTCGCCGTTGTTGCGATAGAGCGTGTCGGGCTCCATGTCGTTCGCGACGTGCAGGTCGGGGTCGCCGTCGTCGTCCATGTCGCCAACGGCAACGGCGAGCCCAAGTCCCTTGATGGTGATGCCCGCCTCCGTCGAGACGTCCTGGAACGTCCCATCGCCGTTGTTCCGGTACAGCAGGTCGGGTTCATTCGCGAAGCTCACGCCCCCGACCTGGTCCACGGGGCTGGCGTAGGTCGGCAGCCCCTTCGTCAAGTGTGTCGCATGCCCCTTGGTCGAGAAGCGCATGTAGTTGACGACGAAGAGGTCCAGGAGGCCGTCGCCGTCGTAGTCGAGGAAGGCGCAGCTCGCGCCCCAGCGGTCGTCCCCCACACCCGCTCGCGCCGTGACATCCGTGAACGCGCCGGCGCCGTCGTTCCGATACAGTACGTTGCGGCCGAGGTTGGTCACGTAGATGTCCGGGTCGCCGTCGTTGTCGTAGTCGGCGACGGCGCAGCCCACGCCGTACCCGGTGTGACCAACGCCCGCGAGCGTCGTGACGTCCTCGAAGGCACCGGCGCCGTCGTTGCGGTAGAGGGCGTTCGTGGGCGCTGGGGCCGTCACGCTGCCGGGCAGGTCGGCTGCGTTCACGACATAGAGGTCGACATCGCCGTCGCCGTCATAGTCCAGGAACGCCGCCCCGGATCCCAGCGTCTCGGGGAGGTACTTCCGTCCGCTTCGCCCGTCCACGTGCCGGAACCGGATGCCTGCCTCATCGGTGATGTCGACGTAGGTGACCTGAGCCGACACGGTCAGTCGCGTCACGCCGACTACGAGGCACGCTAGAGCGAGGGCAGCTATCCTCACGGCGCCACGGGCCCGGTCGCGAGCGCGCGGTTCAGCGTCTGGCGGATGTCCTGGTCGTCCGGGTCGAGCTCCGTGGCGCGCTTGGCCGCCACGAGCGCTGGGAGGAACTCGCCACGGCGCAGATGCACGGACGCGAGGGTGTCGTGGTAGTTGGCTGAGTCAGGGCGTAGGCGTGTGGCTTCTCGCGCGTGTGCTAAGGAAGCGTCCAGTTGCCCGTCGTCCTCGGCGAGCAGCATCGCCAGGTTGTTGTGCGAGGCCGCGAGGCTGGCATCGACGGCGAGCGCGCGCGCGTATACCGCGATGGCCTCCTCGCGATGCCCGAGCTTGCCAAGAGCGACGCCGCGGTTGTGTAGCGCGGCAGCGGAGGTCGGGTCCAACGCTACCGCCCGTTGGTAGGCATCCGCCGCAAGGTCGTAGCGGCCACGCGCCGCGTACACAACGCCGACGTTGTTGTGGCTTGCCGGGTCGTCCGGGCGCGCCTTTGCGTTGAGGGCCGCCTTCGCGAGCAGGGGGTCCGTCTTGCGGAGCGATTCGAATCGCGCCATGGCCGCCCGCGCCTCTATCTCGGCGCCGACTGAGAGATGGAGACGGGCGAGGCCATAGTACGCCTCGCTGTAGTCTGGGCGCAGGTCGATGGCGCGGCCAAACGCCGCCAGCGCCAGCGCGGCCTCGCCTTGCTTGGCGTGGCTCCTGGCCAACCCGCAGTGCGCCTCCGGCCTGTCCGGCGCGAGTTCGACCGACCTTACGAAGGCGGCCACGGCCTCGGCGGGACGGCCAGCGTCCAGGTGAAGGGCGCCGCTGGCCTCGTGGGCGTCGACGAGTCCTGGGTCCAGCGCCAGGGCGCGCGCAAAGGACTCCGCTGCCTCGTCGAATTCGCCGCGCGCGCGGAAGACGCGGCCAAGGCTGAAGTGGGGCCAGGCGTTGGTGGCGTCGATCGACATGGCGCGGCGGAAGGACTCCCCCGCGGCCCCGTACAGCTTCAGACGGGACTGCGCGACCCCAAGGTCGTGGTGCGCGGCCGCATGGTCGGGTAGCAGGTCGATGACCCGACGATACGCCTCGATGGCGGCGGCAAACTGCTCCAGCTCCGTGTGCGCCGCCGCCACCCCGTAGTGCGCTTCCGCGAGGGTGGCGTCGAGACGGGCAGCGTCCAGGTACAGGGGCAGGGCGCGCCCGGGCTCCCCTAGCGCCAGGTGGGCGGCGCCCATCAGCACATACCCGCGAGGATCGTCCGGCGCTACGGCGACGGCGTCCTGGGACAGAGCAAGGACGGCGGCGTACTCACCCCGTTCCAACAGCTCGCGGCCTACCTCGAAGCGCGGCGGGGCCGGAGTGTCCGGGAGCGCCGCTGGCCGCGCCGCAAGAGCGATCAGGATCGCCGTCGCCAGTGCAACCGCGCGCGCCCGCGCGATGCTCGCCACGCCGCTACCGGAGCGTCTTCATGGCGCCCCACGTGGTGGCTGCCTTGCCGCCAGGATCGACGGACAGGAACTCGTCGTCCATAATGCTCGCCACCTCGTCGGCCGTGATAGCGCGGTTGAACAGGAACACCTCATCGATCGTGCCGCTGAAGAACTCCTGGCCAGGATGCCGGGCGCCGACCATGATCGACCCGTCGATGGGGTCGACTTCTGGAGGCCCAGCGCCCTCGAACGCGGGGTCACCGTTGAAGTAGATGACGATGTCGGCGTCGACATCGTGCGTTAGCGCGACGTGGGTCCAGTCGGTGGTGAGGGGAGCGGTCGTCTTGGCGGCCTGCGCCCACGCGCCGCCGGATCGGGAGTAGACGTAGACGGACTGGTCCGTGTTGAAGATCGTCGCCCACTTCAGCGTGCCAGCGCCGATCATGTAGTTCCACGCAGCGGGTTGGTCCTCGGCGCGTTGCACCCAGAACACTGCCGAGAAGGCGGTCGTCAACTGGAGCATGTCCGTGACCGGCACGACGACGTGCTGGCCCTGGCCACCGTCGAACTGGAGCGCCGACCCAGACTGGCCGGGCACCCACGACGGATCGCCGATCAGTTCGCCATCGTGGCCGTATTGCGAGCTGTCCGCCGCGGTCCCGCCGCCGTCTTCATCGAGGGATAGGTAGAGAACAAGTGAGTCGTCGTCGAGGCCCGCGTGGGCCGTCCATGTCGCCGCGGCCAGCAGCAGCCCGGCGACGCCGGCGCGCGACAGAAGTCGGGATAGGGTCATCGTGTCTTCTCCTTTGGGGCAGCGCGCGTACATACGGGCGGCGCCACGAACACAGTAGGCTAGAAATGCGCCATCGGCAACGTTCGCGGCGCCGACGGCGGACGCTACTCGTTGGTGGCCAGCAGCGTGAATCCGCGACGCGGTATGTCCACGACGACCGTCCCGCCGGCGGCGCTGGCGGCGTCAGACTTCGACGGGTACGAGACACGCGGCTCGACGGCGACGCCAACGACGCGCGCCTGCGCCTCCTGATCGTTGAAGTTCGTCAGAGCGAGACGGTCGCCGAAGCGGTACACGCCCACCCTCGAGCGCACGCTGACCTGGGGGCCGTCGCCTAGCACGCAGGAGCGCAGACCGTCCACGACGGGCTGAGGCAGTCCCGTGAGACTCACGGGCTCGGCGCTCGTGACGCGGCCCGAACCAGCGGGGTAGCGGAACGTCGAGGCGCTGAAGACCACCACCCGCCCCGCCCCGACCGCGTGTTGCGTGAGCACGGGCGAGACACCGTCGGGATGGACGGCCGCGGCGAGCGTCTCCGCTGTCGTAGGCAGCAGTCGGGAGGCGAAGCGCACGTGCTGCTCGCCTGACGCCGACTGCCCATCGACGGCGAACCGGAACGTCCACAGGTCGCACGGCGCGACGCCGGGATGCGCCAGCCCGGCCATATCCAGCACGCGCGTGTCGTCGGCGCGCGCACGGATGAACCCAGGCGTCAGGAGCAGCGTCGCCCCGGATTCCACCAACTCGGCGGCGCGTGTCACGATCCCCGGCTCGCGTGCGGCGTGAGCCGCCAGGCAGACCGCGGACGCTGACGTCGGCAGCGTGTGCGTCGGTACGACGGGTAGGCCCAGCATGCCAAGGTAGTCGGGGAGGTAGGCTTCGTCTCCCCCGTCGCTCATGGGTGGCTTGTAGAAGAGAACTCCGTCGGGATCGCGGTCGTCTAGTTCCTCGGCCAGCGCCGTCAGCGTCGGAATGGCCTCGATGAGAGCCGCGGTACACGGGCTCTCTGGGTCGAAGAGCTCCGGCCCGTAGTGGAACCGGATCAGCTCGCGCGCGCCCGCGAGAATGCTCTGCACAGCCTGCTCGACGTATATCTCGGGGTAGCAGTTGATGAAGTCGAACCACGCGCCGCCCATGCGACCTCCGGAGAGCGAGCCAAGCCACGTGTGGTTGGCGAACGCCTGGTACTGCACGACGTACTCGACGCGCGTGTCGCGGATCTCCGTGCCCGCCCACACCTCATCGAACGATGACGGATGCCGTGTGACGTCGTACCCGAAGTTGTGGAACCGGTCGTACCACTGCGGGTACTTGATGATGACGTGGGCGTCGGGGTTCTGCTCCTTGATGGGGTCGATGAAGCACTCGCGGGCGACGCGCGCCATGAGATCGTTGTAGAACTCCTCCCACGTCCTGTCGCCTCGGTCGCGCTCGCATTCCGCGCACTGACACTGAGTGCATAGGAAATCGTCGACGATGATGCGATCGAAATGCCGCGCGGTGAAGCGCGACACGGCGGCGAGCTCCCGGCGTGTGTCCTCGCTGGTGTAGCAGAGCCAGTGCCTGCCGTGCGTCGATCCGCGACCGCTACCCCGCGTCGGGGTGAGCCCGGCCGCGACATCTATCCCGCTCGCGGTGAAGAACTCCCGAGCCTCGGTCAGGACGGTCTCGTCGGGCGTATGCCCCCCTCTGAGGCAGTCCAGATAGACGCGGGACACCTGGCTCGCCTGGAAGCGCGCCAGCGCCTCTGCCCGTCCCTCCCCGTCGGCGAGATGCGCGCTTACTTCCTGCGCTGGCACGTACGCGCTGAAACGCAGCGGACCTCGGTTTCCGGCAGGAATGTCCATCGCGCGCTCCTCTTCCGGCGAGACGTCGACGCCGTCCGACGCATCTATAGCTGCCCGTGGCTTCGGCCGCAAGGCTCTAGGCGGGAGGGCATTCTCTACAGGTGATGACCATGCATGGCGCGGCATCCGACCGTCGGTCACTCTGAGGGACGAGCGTGCCGTACGGCATCAACAAGCGAGAGGGAGAGTCTCCTGGCCTGGTGGGAAGCTGAGATTCTCCGTCGCGTCGCTCCTCAGAATGACAGACCGGAGGCGAGTGCGAGGCCCCATGCCATCGCGTGTTAAGGACACTGTCACTGGCCAGCTGTTGCGGCAAGCGCGCGGCGGAACATGTCGCCGAGCGCGGCCATCTCCTCGCTCCCGTGCGCGATCGACAGGTATAGCTTAGTCCCCATGGGGTTGAGGAAGACACCGTCGCTCAGTAACGCCAGCATGACCGCGCGTCCCCGCGCGCCGTCCGACTTCCTCCAGGAGCGGTGGTCCGTGACCGGCTCCGACGCGAACGCCACCTGTGCGAGCGGGCCGTCGCCCAGAACCTGCGCGCACTCGCCCGCGTCGTTCAGCACACCCGTCATGGTCGCCCTCAGCTCCTGGCCGCGCGCGTGGAGCGCGTCGTAGACGCCGTCCTCCTGGAGGATGTCCAGCGTTGCGTTGGCGGCGGCGGCGGACACCGGGTTCCCGCCTCCCGTGGACGCAGACCACGCGTAGTTCGGGCCTGGCAAGCGTGACTCTGAGACCGCCTCCATCACGTCCGCGTCACCGCCGTACGCGCCGATCGGGAATCCGCCGCCAAGCGCCTTGCCGTAGGCGACCAGGTCCGGGGAGACGCCGTAGTACTCCTGCGCCCCTCCTGGCGCGAACCGGAAACCGGTCACGACCTCGTCGAACACGAGGACCACGCCGTGGCGAGACGTGGCTTGCCGCAGATCCTCCAGGAAGCCCTCGACCGGTGACAGGCAGCGGTGGAACGGCTCGACGATGACTGCCGCGAGGTCGTCGGCATGGTCGGAGATGATCCGGCGCGTAGTGTCCAGGTCGTTGAATGGCGCCACGAGCACGTCTCGGTTGACCCAGTCCCCACCGACCCCGGCGTCGTCAGGTTGCGGGAAGTCCGGCAGCGTGTCGCCGACCAGGCTAGTGACGCCCACCTCATGCTGTCCATGGTAGGCGCCCTCGAACTTCAGCACCTTCGAGCGCCCGGTCGCCGCGCGCGCCACCCGCAGGCACAGCATCGTGGCTTCCGTTCCCGACGCGACGAACCGGATCTTCTCGACGCACGGGCTCAGGTCTCGGATTCGCTCCGCGAGGTGGAGGAGGACGCGCGTAATGGCGGCGAAGTTCGCCCCATGCCTCGCCTGCGCGGCAGCCGCTTCGAGGACTTTGGGGTGCGCATGGCCCACGAGGGCGGCTCCCCATGCCATCGTCATGTCCAGGCGCTCGCGCCCCTCAGTGTCCCAGACATACGCCCCCGCCCCTCGCTCAATGATCGGTAGCAGGTCGGCCGGGATCATGTATTCGCCGTTCGATCCAGCCGGGAACAGGTCAAGCGCGCGCGCAGGATACGTTGGCATGGACAGGCCCGTGGTGATCTGCTGGCGGCGACGCGACCAGCCGAATGTATCCCAGCGGCGTGCCGGTCTCAACGCCCGTGCCAGCGAGACGCGAAACGGAGAGATGTGAGCAAGACCCTTGCGGGGCGAATACCCACAAGCTACTCGTTCTACACGGATAGGAGCGACTCCTCGCCGTCGCGACCGTCCGCAACCCGGTATCCGGTACGCTTCGGACGCGCGCGGGCTGTTTCGCCAACAGCCGCCCCAAGCTCATCGACTCGCCGCACCCATACGCATGTAGCACGCGCCT
This sequence comes from uncultured bacterium, assembly GCA_964473525.1. GTDB lineage: Bacteria > Poribacteria > WGA-4E. Next base: position 108,711 of record CAYYPK010000016.1, on the reverse strand, counting down.
GGCGCCGGTCTCGCCGCCGCCGGAGCTCTCTCCTGACTCCTACCCAACCACCAGAAACGGGCCGCCACGCGCCGTTGGGCGGATGCCACCAGCCAGACTCCAGACAGATGGCTCCTCACACGGGGACAAAGGAACATGGATGCCACAACGCGACCGGACGATGCAGACAGCCAGTCCGACGAGCAAGCGGGCCGCCGCGCGATCATCGCGGCGAGCGTGGTCATGTACGGCCTCATCATCTTCGCCGTAGCGACGGCGCTCGGCCTGATGTGGCTGGATATGCTGAGCGGCGGCGTAGGCGAACTGCTGCTTGCCAGCCGATAGTCGCACAGCGCTCGCGTAGCAGACGCCGGGGTCATACCGCGTCGGGTGAGATTCCCGGGCCCGTGCGCAGCGGTTGAGACGCTGAGAATTCCGTGGGAATCACGCCCTGCACGGTCAACCACGAGCGGTAGGGAGAGCCTCCCTCGCCTGCGCTCCCGAAGTCGCAGAGGCGTACTGCGCGCCCGTCCGGGGCGTCGCACTCGAGCAGGAGCGCGGGACGGTGGCGGCCGGTGGCTGCTGCCGGGCGGAGTACCAGCGACCTCGCGTCCAGGCTGGGGATGTCAGCGGGATCCATGTCGTTGAACCGTCGGTCGTACGTCAGCAGCACCGGGCCGCGGTAGATGGATGTCGATCCCTCGCACTCACGCTCGCCGACCCAGTAGTGCAGGCTCATATCGAGCGTCAGCTCGACCACATCGCCCGTCTGCCAGCGGCGCGCCACCGAACAGTACGCTCCTGCCCACACGGTCTGAACGGGATCGCCATTCACCGTTACCGACGTGTGTTTGGACCAGTGCGGGATGCGTAGACGAAGGTCGAACTCCGCGGGGCCGGACGTCGACACGTGGATCGTCACGCCGCCTGACCTTGGGTAGCTGGTGCGCTGGTCCAGCGTGACGCGCGCGCCACCAGCGTCCGCGCTCATGGCGCCCGCGCCGTACCAGTTCAGGAGCAGGCCGTCGCCGTCAGCCATGAGCGCCCAGTCACTCACCATGCCGAACCCGCGCGCCGCGTTGACGCTGCAGCAGTTCAGCTCCGGCGTGCCCTCGCGCGACTGGAACACGATGTCGTGCGCGCTTGCCCGTCGGACGCCGTTCATGGGCGTGTTGTATGTCGCCCAGCGGCCGCTAGCCGCGTGCAGTCCGACGACCGAGTTGATCGTCGACACCTCCAACTCGTCTGCGACGATGGAGTCACCGGTGAGTCGCAGCATCTCTACGCTCATGGCGACCCAGGCGATCGTGCAGCACGTCTCAATCGCGCCCGGGTGGTACGGATTCCCCTGCGCCTGCTCGCCGGACGAGAAGCCACCGTTGTTGTGCCGATCGAGCTTCACGATGCTCCACCAGTGCGACTCGAACGCCTCTCGGTACTTGTCGTCGCCCGTGATGTAGTGGAGTTCCGCGAGCGCCATGATGGGATGCAGGCTCTCCCACCGGGGCTTCGGCGTCTCGAAGAACTCCATGCCCGCCACGCCGGTGTGCAGATAGTCGCCAGCGAGGTGGTTCCCCTCGGCGTCTTTCGCCTCGAATTCGTCGACGATCTGTAGGGCGAGATCAAGATAGCTCGCCTCCCCCGTCAGGAGGTGGAGCAGGCACAGGCTGTGCGCGGGCGCCAGGTTCATCTCCGTTGAGCCGGTGTCCACCATGCGTTGCGTGACGTCGCCCAGGAACTTGTCTACGAGCAGGTCGCCGATGCGTCGAGCGCAGTCCAGCGCGAGTGTCGATCCCGTGTCCTCGTGCCACAGCAGCAGGCCGAGCGTGATGTGGTAATGACCCCACGTGTCCCACGTGGCGATGCCGCCCTCGTTGTTCGGCGCCGCGCCCGTGAGGTGATGACCACGGGGCCATGGGCCGAGGTAGCCGCTGTCGTCCTGAAGCTCCACGAGCTCGGCGACGAACGCTTCGATGACGCCGCGCAATCGCGCGTCGCCGGTGAGCCTAAGGGCCTGGACGGCCGCGGTGAGGTACTTCCCCGCGAATTCACCTGCCCACGGCACCATATCGCGGTACGGGCGTCGGTCCCGGTCGCGGAAGATGTCGAGCATGCCGGGGTTGGCGTCCGGCGCGACGGCGAGCCACTGGTCGGTCACCGCGTCCAGGTAGGCGTCGAGATGCCCTCGCAAGGCATAGCCGGCGTGTTCTGGTCGGTCGCAAGTCGGGCGAGGCATGGCCGTGCTCCCAGTCGTGTAGGCAGTCTCGACTGACAGCATCTTAGGCTCAGCAGCTACGCGTGTCGAGGCAGCGCTCGCGGCGGCCAAGACACAGGCAGGGGTGGTCGGGCGCAGTTCTGGGCCGAGGGCTGGCGTCCGCCACACAGCTCCTGGTGGTGTGCGTGCCCGGTCCCATCCGAACGCTCTCTGCGAGGGGAGGGAGCTCACGCCCTCTTGGCTCAACTCCACCGAGCTACGTCTCTTGGTTAGGTCGGCGGGCGTTCGCTGCTGGCAGCCCTCAGCCAGACAGGAGCGCAACACGCAATCGTGTACCTCGGGTGCGCCACCGCGCGCACTCGAGCGGCTCCACGTGTGCGGTTGCTGACGGGTCACCGGCTTCTGGGCCTATGTCCACAGATTCTGTCTCTAGCGGTTGACGCCAGGCTCGAGCGATCCTTCGTCAGCGTTCAGACTGCGCCAGAATGAGCCTGGCAAGCCTCGCAGCACGGTCGCGTGCGCATGCTCTCTTGTCCCTCACAGCCGCCGCCATCGGGTCACACGGCGCCGGCGCGCGGAACGTGTCTACTGGTTCCGGGCGCGTGTGCCAGCCCGGCTTGATACCGTGTGCGTACGAGTGTAGGATCCCTGATCGTGTTGGGTGTCGTAGATGCCCTCATGAAACACGTATTACGGCCTACGGCGCGCTGCCGTAGGCGCCCGTCTGACTGAAGGGCTGTCCGTCGAGACTAGATGCCGATTTGCCGGCGTTGCGGCGTTGATCGCCGCCACAGCAAGGGTCGCCGCGTGTGGTGATCGCGAGACCGCAGCGTCGCCAACGTCCGAGAGGCCTAGTGCGACGCTACGCGGGCGGGCGTCTGTCGTTACGTCCCTCGCCTTCTCGCCAGACGGGGTTCTCCTCGCGAGTGGCAGCGAGGATGGCTTCGTCACGCTCTGGGATGTCCGCTCTCGCCAGGAGGCCGGAAGGCTCGAACACACCGACGACTTGAGCGCCATTAGCTCGGAAGAGCCGACTCACCGAGTCAGGTCAGTTGCCTTCTCGCCGGTCGGCGACATCCTTGCGAGCGGCAGTGGACACGGTACGGTGGCGCTCTGGGATGTTGCAGGGCGAGAGCAGATCGCGACCCTACACCACGCGAAGGCAGTCATTCCGGTTGCCTCCTTGGCGTTCTCGTCCGACGGGAGCACGCTCGCGAGCGCTAGCTATGACAGAACGGTGAAGCTCTGGGATGTCGGCAACCGCGAAGAACTCACGACGCTAGAACACGGCCAGCCGGTCCATTCCGCGGCTTTCTCACCTGACGACAGCCTCCTCGCGATCGGGGGAGGCAAGGGCACGGTGACGCTCTGGGACGCCAGAACCCAACAGGAGTCCGTCACGTTGCAGGGGCACACCAATACCGTGTTCTCCGTCTCGTTCTCCCCCGATGGGACTGTTCTGGCCACTAGTAGCGCAGACCATACGGTGAGGGTATGGGATGTCAGCGATTCAGAACAGCTTGCTACCTGGGACGGACGCGGCTCCATCGGCAGATGCCTCGCATTCTCACCAGACGGATCTACGCTCGCGAGGACCAACATCCGTGGCGCGGCCGACCTATGGAGTGTCGGGTCGCGACAGCAGGTGGCTGTGCTGGAAGGAGATCCACCGGAGCCGAAAGCGCTCGCATTCTCTCCCGACGGCGCCATTCTGGCCACTGGCGGCGCGAGCGGCGCCGTGACGCTATGGAACGCGATATCTGGAAGTTCCACGCGTGGCCGTTAGCCGGCTTCGCGCACGCGTCCGGCCCGTGCCTCGCTGCCGCATTCCCAGGCGCACTGTGTCGGGCAGATTGAGAGGTCGCGCTGGCTGCCATGGGATCTGCTCGCGGCCCGACGATGACCCCGGAGACGCCCCCAGACCATGACGATGTCGGACCACAGGCGTCCTATCCAGTTGGGAGCCATATGCCTTGTTCTTGCCGCGATCGTGGCGATCGGATGCCGCGTACGACTACAGTCCAGGCACGGGTTGCCTGAGGGCTACCTGCTAGACACGGACTCGTTCCGGATGTACCGGCAAGCGGAGATGGTCCACCGGAACGGTGGCTTGCCTAAGCGCGACGTGGAGCGATAGCAACCGGTGGGTCGTGACCTGACGACCTCTGCCGTGCTGGCGCCTCACATGATGGCGCTTGCGACCCATCTCGCGGAACGGGTCCGTCCGTGCACGACCCTCTACGAGGTGGCCGTCTATTACCCCGTCGCTGCGTGGGCATGCACCGCGATCGTCGTATTCCTCTTTGGCCAGGCGATGTGTGGGGCTCCGGGTGGGTTAGTGGCCGTCGCGCTCTTCGCGCTCCTGCCGGCCTCCGTGGCGCGTACGGTAGCCGGGTACGCTGACCGGGACGCCCTGTGCTTGCTTCTAAGCGCGCTGGCGATCCTCATGTACTGTCAGAGCAAGGCCAGCCCCACGGGACTGATCGCATGGGCGTGGCTCCTCGGCTCCAGTGTGGTCTTCGTGGCGCTCGGATTTACGTGGGAAGCTGTTGGGGTCTTCTCGGCGGTCGTGGTCTCCGCGGAGCTGGTCCGCCTACTGGCGGGCGGCTTTCGGACGAGTGATCTGCTGAGGCTGGCGGGTTGGCAGGCGGTGTGCGTCGCCGGTCTCGTGGGCGGATCCCGCGCGTACCGCGTCAACGCGAACCTGTCGTCGCCGTCTGCACTCCCCGCAATTGTCTACCCGGCCTACGTAGTAGCGGTGGCGACCGCGGCCATGTTAGCCCGGAGCCGCACGCGCCGTGCACGGCTCTGGGGCATGCCGTCAGAGGCGCTGGCCGTTGCCGCACTCGCTCTATTGACCGGGATCGGCATAGCCGTGGCGGCAGTCCTCAGCAGTGCTGCGAGGGACTACGCAGCGCTCGTCTGGGACAACATCCTGTCCCCTCTGGGAAACAGCCGACTCATGCGTGGGATCGGCGAACTCCAGCAGTCATCGACGCCCTACTTGGCCGCGCGCTTCGGAGCCGTCTACGTTGCGGCGGGCGTCGGCTTCGCCATCATGCCGCATCGAACATGCCGGGCCTTCCGCCTGCCTCCGCGAGCCCCGGTACTGACTTCGCTGGCCTACATAGCGCTAGCCTACACTCGAGGAACGTCTGTGTACGAGTCGCTGCGCGGCGCGGGCCTTGTGTACGGATGCGTTAGCGCATTTTGCGTGGTTACATGCATACATGCGCTGATGAGGCGAGCACCCGATACACCCCCATCGACAGATGGGCCGGCACGTCGTCGCGCATTCCTGCGACTCGTGGTGCTGGTCTGGTTCGTGATCGCCCTGACGCTCACCCATGGGGCCCGGCGATATAGCTTCTTCCTCTCGGTCCCCGTGGCGCTTCTCGCGGCGGACGCGCTTGTCGCCCTGTTCATGTTCACGTCTAGATGGGCGGCAAGCAACACACTTGGGCGCGCCACGGCGCCGGTGACCGCCTTCGTCGTCGGGATCGGCGTCCTGTTCCCACCGCCGCTCGGCGCGTACGTCCAGGTCGCGTCCGTGACGGCCCGCGATGCGCGGCCGCTCTTCGCCAACGATGAGTGCCGCGCGGCGTTCTCATGGATGAAGGGCAACCTGCCTGCCAACGCCGTAGTCGCTGCGGATTGGAACTATGGCAGTCACCTGAACGTCCTGGCGGGGGTGTCCACGGTCGTGGATGAGGATCACTATCTGCCATACTGGATACATCTTTCCGGGAGGCACTTCCTCGGTGCTCAGTCCGACGGCGAGGCGCTCGATTTCCTGGGCACACGCAACGCCACACACGTGCTCCTAGCACGTGAGGACTTAGCCGCCGCTACGCACATATCACTGGTCGGTTCGGACGCGGAGTTGGACAGGCTGTTTGAGGTGATTCCCTTGGGGCAGTGGGAAGGGGACCAGGCAGGCACGCTCCGGCCACTGGAGCAGCCAAGGCAAACCCCTCTCACTATTGCTGGCCAGGCATACGCGCCAGGGGAGTTCTCGCTGAGCGCATTCCGCATCGACCTGCTCCCGGCGAGCCCGACCCCCACACTGGCGACGGTCAGCACGGCCAGCGGGACCGTCGATCTGCCGGTAAGACACGGGTACATAGAGGGCCGCACCTGGGTATACGGACAACAAGGGCAGGACGGGATCTTCCCGGGAGCCGTGGTGATGGTACGGGGCGAGTCCGAGGACTTCCACCACGCGTACTATGTGGGCGAGGCTGGCTACGAGTCCTTACTTGTCCGGCTTCTTCTCCGCGGCCACGGATCGCGCTACTTCCACCGTATCTATCCGCCGGCGGGCGAGGATGGCGTGGGCGTGGGCGTGTGGCGGATCGACTATCCAGACGGCATGGCATCGCCACGAGGATACATGGAGCCAGACTTCCCCCCTGGGCCGCTGCGGGCCGCGTGGCTGCAGGGTGACTGACACGCTCGTCCGCGCGTGACGTTCATCTCTGGCATCGTCGTTCTCGTGGCGGCCCTCGTGGCATACCGCGCGAGTTGGGCAGCGGATGGGCTGGTGTGGCATACTGATCCTCCCTATCCGGAGGGTTACGGATACTCACAGTCCCGGGCAAACACGTGGGAGGACAACGCGAACTATGGAGGATCTTGGGCACAAGCGACGGCGAAGCCAGAGTCCCCCGACGGCAACACGTGGAGCTACGGCTACACGCATGAGCTCGATGCAGTGATTGTAGTAAGCAGTGGGTCCGAGGAACTCCACCCAGATACCTACCGCGGAAACGTCGTTTGCGGGGACGACTGGGTGTGGTTGCCCTACCCGCACTTTGTGTGGAGATGCTCGGCGGTCACCCACACTATCGGGGTGTACGGCTACTTTCCTACATATGGCTATGGCACTAGCCAGGGAACCCTCGGTCCCTACTACGGATCTTACGCCGAGTCCTATCACTAGTCTCGCGGCAGGTACCGTGCCTGTCGTCCTCCGCCTCTTGGCATGCCTCTGTAGCGGCAGTGGTAAGGTGGAGGCGCGCTAGAAGAAGAAGAAACAGCGTTACGCACTGTCAGAGGTTAGGCTGGCGCCAGTGGACAGGCAACACGCGGTCGTCCCGCTAGTTCTTGCAGCCGTAGCAGTTGTGGTGTTCGTCGTTGCATGGGCACTGGTTCCTGGCGACGCGGCCGCACCCGACTCCGTGGGCAACCTGGACGCCAGGGAGGCCTCTGCTTCTGGGGCCTCTTCGGCACGTGCCCCAGTGGGCTCAGCGACCCCTGGTGACGCTGCTTCCTCCCTCCCTCCCGACAAGCTGCCAACTACGGAGATCGTCTCTGACGCGACTTCGCACCCCGGCGCGCCTCGAGTCTTGCTGACCGCGGACGACGCACTTGACACGATAGTCGACCTGATCACCGAGGAATACGGCGAACGAGTGGGTACCATGCCCGACGGAAAGGCGCGCGATCGGGCCATGGATGCAGTCTATGACTTGCTGAAGAACAGCGAGGACCATGCGTATATCATGGAGTTCGTTGTTGAACACGCGAGCGAGTTTCCAGAGTACGCGCTGTGGACCGGGTCGCTCATGGTGCGCGCGGGCCTGATGCAGCAGAACCAGGTGACGCTCGCTAACGGTCGCACAATACCCCTAGAGATAGGCACGAGGGTCGTGGGTACCTATCGCACACGAGGCCCCCTCAGCGAGGCGGACGAGCAACGCGTGACCCGGCTTAGGGCGTAGGAGCACAGCCTGCACGCGCGGATTGACCAACCTGCCGACGCGGCCGACCTCGCGGCCGCTCGTGACGAGTTGGAGGTGCTGCAGTTCGAGATAGAGGTGCTGGAGGCTGGCCCCGTGCACGAGCATGTGTTTGAGCACACACACGTCATTGTTGGACAGGAGCACACACTGCGCATCATTGATGCTGGAGATCTAGGCGAGCTTTGAGCAGGTGGGTACAGATGGTCGTGTGGCGGTGTCGGATCGTGGTCGTTGGGCTCGCTGTAGTGAGTCTGTGGCTAGGGTGCCGCGACCCCGAGACATCGCCCGTTGTTCGCCCGCCCGGGGTGGCAGAGATCCTGGCAGTTGCGGAGGCCGAGCCGGACTGCCCAACCTGCCCGGATTCCACGTCCTTAGAGGGCCGGTTCGGTGGAGCGGACAAGGCCGACGCCTTCCGCGCCTATCTGGCGGGGCTCGCCGTTGACGCGGAGGAGGCGGGAGCCGAGGTGGCGGGACTCTACCAATTCCTCAGTGACAACTTCATCGAGTTTACGCCGTTCTACGAAGATGTGGGCATCAGTGTGTCGTATCGCTGGGCCCGCATCTCCTCGACGCAGACGAGGCTGACAGTACGCTACATGCGTCGCGGACAGTAGTTCCCTCTAGTTGATCCACTCCATGCTCGACGTTGGATCCAACGCGACCCCTGTGGTCGATCAGTAGGTCGTCGCGCTGATATCGTAGTGGAAGCCGCAGCTAGGCCCATACTCCAGGGTGGACTCGTCCTCCGTGCCGCGTACGAAGCCTGCGTTCTCCCAAAACCGGACGCCTGGAAGCCACCCCCAGTCGCCTTCGACGAACGCCGAGCCCTGGATGCGGTCCCATCGGTTCCGCCTGGCCCAGTCGACGAGGTACCTCGCCATCGCCGTGCCCAGGCCCGTCCGACGCATGTCGGGTCTTACGCTCGCGCACTGGACGACCAGCGTCCTGGACTCGAGCTCGTCGAAGGGTGTCGGCGGGGATTCCTGAACGTCGGACAGGTTCGGGTCGCCCGGCTCCTTGGCGACGTAGTTGAAACAGTGGGGCAGGTGCTGCGGCGCCGACTCCAGCGGTCTGAAGGGGAGGACACCCACAACGGCCTTGTTCTGCCACGCCAGGATGGCCGCCGCGCCGTACGCCCTCGTGAGCTGCGTGTAATACTCGACGTAGATCGGGTTCGGCCAGATGTCCGCGCACTCGCGGCAGGCGAGCTGTACGGTGACTCCCTCGGGCTCCGCGCTCGCCATGATGTAGTCGAGGCCCATGGGGCGTATCGTGATGTCGGCGTCACCGATCGTGAGATCCTGAGCGCGCATTGGGTCGACTGCTCTACGTGAGGGCGCCAGGGCGCGCGAGGAAGCGCCGGAACGCCGGACGGTTGGGGCGCCGCCTCTGCCAGCCCTGTCGGCAGTGCAGGCGGCGAGCCGCCAGCGGGATGCCGGCGGCTCAGCTGTCTGCGTGCTCTATTCTGGGTGTTCCGTCGGGTGCTCGGAACCGGGTACCCAGGCGCCTTCCTGGCTCGTGTCGAACTGGATGGCTGGCGCTGGGCCGGGAGGCGGCGCGTTGAAGTCCATACCGTGCAACTCGGACAACTGCGCGACCATCTTCACATCGTACTCATTGTCAGACGTCGTCATGCTCTGCATGAGCGTCTCGGATCCGGGACCCTCGTGCAGGATCACCGCGACGGGGCCAGCCGGTGTATGGGCAAGCCAGCCAGCCTGGCGAGTGAGTCCATGCCGCTTGTTGAAGTCGATCACGCCTTCGGCGTCCTCGGCCCACTCCCGCACGAACGCCTGCCACGCCTCGGCCTTCCCCTCGGCGAACGGCGCCACGACGATGTGGCTCTGACCGTGCTCGGCGGCGGTCGGATGCTCGGTTGGGTGTTCCTCGTGGCTCGAGGCGAAGGCGTTCGGCCCTGACAGATGGAACGCGAGCTGTAGCGCCAGCACGCCGGCTCCGCCGATGGCTATGTACAAGAGCTTCTTCGTTCTCTTCACGTGCAGTTCTCCTTGTGAGCGCTGTACCGGGTCGTTCGGCGAACCGGTCCCTCCGCGCCGTTTCACGATGGCGTCACCGAGGCTAGCAGGAACGGCTCCCCTCGGCAAACACCGGGGCGCCCGTGGGATCAATCATCGTCGTCGCGGTCGCTCAGGAGGTCGCCCCGCTGTAGACGTTCCGCGTTTTCCGTCGACCACAGGATGTTCTTCATCACCTTCTGAGCGGTGATGTACCGCGTCGCGGCGAGCATGTGCAGACGCTGCTCTTCCGCGTCGTCCGTGAGGTCGTAGTGTCGGTAGGCGACCTCCAACACCTGGAACATGTGGAGCTCAGCGTCCTCGCGCAGTGTGATGTGCGCCAGGGCGTGCTTGAGCGCCGTCACGTCGTGGCCTTCCTCCAGGTATTGGCTCACGAGCAACTCCGCCTCGAACACCTTCTGGAAGTCGGCGAACTCCTGCAACTGTTCGAGCATCGCTTGCGGCGAGTCGAACTGCTGCTCCAGGCGCTGTCCCGGCCGAGGCACGCGCGCGGAGGGCATGTTGAGCCAGCGCAGCATGGTCATGTACACCGCGCCGTGGAACAGACCGCGCAACAGCTCCTTGCAGTCAGCGTAGTGGAAGGCGCGGTACAGCGCGTGCGCGTACGAGTAGATGTTCGCGACGTCGTGCCAGTCGCCCTCGTTCTTGAGATGGAAACGCGCCGTGCGGATCGCTCCGGCGTACGCCATCGCCCGGCAGATGTCCGTCGGCTTGACGCCCGCGCGCAGCTTCTGCTCGACCTCGCGGCACAACTCCTGGTAGTCGTCCAGCAGGAACGTCTGGGCGAACTCCGCGATGTCGAGTTCGGCGCTGTTTGCCTGGTTCTCATCCCATATCTCGTCGAGGTTCGCGAAGATGCCGTCCAGCACCGGCACGGTGTCCGCCCAGCGCGAGGTCTCCTCGTGGCGCGTGCGGCCCACGAGGTCCACGACGATGGGTCGCAGCATCTCGCCCGCGCCGCTCCACTCGACGTAGTCGAGCGCCTCGAACGTCTTGTTGGCGAAGTCGAGGGCGTGGCCGGATCCGGTGAAGTAGTAGTCCGTCGCCGTCGTGAAGATGAGCCGCGCGATGTCCGACTTGTCGTAGCCCCGGTCGTGTATCGTCAGCAGGACGCGCTCCGCCGCTCCCGTGTCGCGCTTCTCGACGAAGTAGCGGAACCAGCGCTCCAGCTGGTCCGGGCTGTGGTCGTCCGCCGTCTTGGGGAACGCCGTCCGCGGGCGACGGGACGCCCCCGTCGTGCGTCGAGCCGTCTGCGTGAGGCCGTGCACGAGGAACAGGTTGTGATCCGCGCTGTCCACGTCGTCCCACATGTTCGCGGCGATAGCGAGGATCGCGACACCTGAGGACCACCCGTCGCTCGTCTTGTTGGACCCGTAATACAGACCCTGGTGGATGATCTCGCGCGCGGGCGCTCCCGCGTCCTGCAACGCGGCGACGGCCTTCGCAATGAGGAAGGGGCTACGGTCCTTGAGTCCCTGCACGAGCTGCCGTTTGCCGCGCTCGATCACTCGCAGGCGCGCCGCTTCCTGCTCGCCAGCGGAGAGGCCGACGTACACGACGCCATCGTCGCGGAGCTCCGTCGGGAACGCCTTGAGGTCATCGCCGAACGCTAGGAAGCAGCCGCCGGTCTTCAGGTCGAATTCCCAGTGGTGCCAGTGGCAGATGAGCACGCCGTCACGCACGCTGCCTTCCGACATCGGGTAGCCCATGTGCGGACACCGGTTGTCCACGGCGTGGAACTTGCCGTCTTCGTGGAACACCGCCAGATGCGTGCCGTCGATGTGGAACGGCTTGCCCTCGCCCTCCTCGAAGTCGGCGGCTGGGCACAGTGGGTGGAAGACGAGGTCGTCGGCGTCGATGACGTCCTCCGTGTCCGTCAGGCTGAATAGCGAGTCGGGCGCATCGTAGTGGATATTCGTGCTCATAAGTCTGCCTCCCCTGCGGCCCTGGCGGGCCAATGCCTCCACGCTAGTTGTAAAGGCCGCCTCGGAACGCTGTCAAGACCTGGAATCGGCCGGATGTGCCGGTCTGGAGGCGCGGCCAGCCGCAGCCGCGGTCTTGCCCACGCCGACAATGCGTGCGGGAATACGGGCGGGAGGAGGGCGCGGATGAACGGGCCAGTGGAGCGTGCGCTAGTGGTTCTCGGTGTGGCGGCGACGGTCCTCGGGGGCGCCATGTGGTGGTCGGGGCGTAGCGTGCCGCCATCACGAGCCGGCGGCGCGGATGCTCTTGCGTCGCCGCGCAGGGCGGCCCCTCGAGCCGCAGCACAACCCACCCCTGTCGAAGCCGCCCCGGGTCGCCTGTCGACCGATGCTCCTGCGGCGCCCGAGCCGGCGCGATCCGGCTCCATGGACGAGGTCGCGGAGCAGGTTACGCGCGCGCCGGGCGCGGCGCCTGGATCAACTGCCGCCAGCGTGCCGGCCGACCTGCCGCCGTCGAGCGGACGCACCGCGAAGGAACAGCAAGTCTACGATGAACTGGTACGCGTATTGCCGCTGAAGGAGCGCGCGATGGAGGAGCTAGCCGCGGCAGCGGAACACGATTCTAGCATGGATCACATCCAGCCGTACATTGACAAGCTGCTGGCGCTCGACACCAGGCTTCAGGAGCTGGCGCCAGACGCCTTCGTTCGCACCGAGGCGGACGGGAGGCAGATGGTGAGGATCGACTCGGAGCGCCTCCGAGAGGCAGCGGGCGGCACGCTCCCGAACGAGCGACCTCTTGGGACCGTCGAGGTACGCGCGGCGGGCGGAGACGACGGCGCGGCGCCCGACGTTGACGTGCGGGTCGACCGTCCGTAGCCTGCGGCGCCCATAGCGGGCGAGCCCCGGCGGCCGGCGGCAGACCGCGAGGGGCGTCATGTCTCCCTCGGCCACCGGCGGGCGGGCGACCTGCCGCGCGAGACCCTGACGCAGCGCTCGCTCCGCGGAAGCCGCAATGGCGGCCCCTGCGTGGAGTTGGGCACAGGATCGCACACCAGCTTGCCCTCCTACGATCGCCCCACGTCGTTGACCCCGGCCCATGGGTTGTTCCCGCGGCGTGTGTGTGTTACCAGTTGGTGGCCACGCATCGCGTGGCTCGGCGAAGGAGGAACCACGGTTCCAGTCGTGGGAGATGCGTTCGGCTTCCGACGCGCGCGTCGGAGCGCGTCGTACCTCGTGGGTAACAGGTCCAACAAGAAAGGTATGCCTTATGTGGGCACGCCGAATTTCGGTGCTGATAGCGCTGGCGTTCATCGCGGGCGGCGCTGCGGCGGACGTCTCGGACTCGACAGGACTCGTCCTGTGGCTCCAGTTCAATGAGGGGTCTGGAACGACGGCGAGCGATTCGTCGGGCTCGGGCAACGACGGCACGTTGGTGGGGAACGTCTCGTGGGTGGCCGGCCAGAACGATGGCGGGATCTCCGTCAGCGATGACGCTGGCGACAACATGGTCGTCGTGGCGAACAGCGCGTCGCTGAACCCGGAGAGCGAAATCACGCTCGCCGCGTGGGCGCTCGTCGAGACCATGCCCGACAGCCACAACTCGCTTATCACCAAGGCTGACACGTGGATGATCCACACCAGCAACTGGCGTGGCGAAGATGGTTCGATCGACTGGGAGCCCCTGCTGTGGACTCCTGGGTTCGTTGCGTGGCAGACCACGAGCAGTGCGGTCGTCCCCCTGGGCGAGTGGCACCACATCGCTGGCACGTACGACGGCTCCGCCGTCGTGACCTACATCGATGGCATAGAGGCGGGCAGATTCGACCAGGCTGGCCCGTTGGCGACGTCGGATGTCGATGTCGTCATCGGCCGCGACAGTCGCGGCTGCTGCGGCGACCGCAAGGCCGCGCAAACCATCGACGAGGTCATGATCTATAATCGCGCTCTCGCCGCGGATGAAATCGGCAGCCTCATGGCTCCGACCCCGGTCGAGCCGCAGGGCAAGCTTGCGACCGCATGGGGGTCGCTGAAGACCCGCTAGACCGTGCCCGCTCCGTCAGCGCGACCCGTCGGCGGAGCGAACCAGGTGAGTTCCTAAGGCGCTCGGGGATCCCCGGGCGCCTTTCTCACGCCCACGCCGAGGGGTGCGCGTGTTGGAGATTCGCGACTTACGCGACGACGAGCCGACCACCATCGCTCAGACGGCCGAGGTACTGCGCGAGGGCTTCCAACACATACCCGACTGCTGGGCCGACCCCGAAGACGCGCTCGCCGAAGTGCGCGAGTCACTTGATCCCAAACGCATCAGCCGCGTCGCGTTGGACGGCTCGCAGGTCGTCGGGTGGGTCGGCGGCATCCCGGACTACGACGGCCACGTCTGGGAACTTCACCCGCTGGTGGTGCATGTGGACAACAGGCGTCGCGGCGTGGGTCGCGCGCTGGTGGCTGACTTCGAGGAGCAGGCGCGGCTCCGCGGCGGCATGACCGTCTACCTCGGATCAGACGATCACACGAACCAGACGTCTCTCGGCGGCGTGGACCTGTACCCGGACCCGCTGCAGCATCTCGCCGAACTGCGAAACCTGCGGGGCCACCCGTACGAGTTCTACGAGAAGTGCGGCTATGCGGTCGTCGGCATGCTGCCGGACGCCAACGGCTTTGGCCAGCCGGACATCTTCCTCGCCAAGCGCATCGGGTCCCTCTGACGCAGTGGGCGTAGCTCGCAGGACGCGAGGACAGGGCCGCCGGGCGAGGGCGGAGTGCCTCTCGCTGAGGGATCGGCGAGCCCGGCTCCGGCGGCTAGCAGGTACTCCGCTGTTAGGTTGATGCATGGCACGGCGTGTGAATGGGCGCTGGTGCCGCGAACAACCAAGCGCCGGGGCACGACAAAGCCACTCCCCCATCCACTGGCGCGGGGAGTGGCTACACAGGTCTATGCTACGGCGAGGCCGTACGCCAGTGGTCAGCAGTCAGGACGCGACCGCGTAGCGTCGACGTTCGGCGTCAGCCGAGAACGCGTGGGAGCTCCTAAAGCTTGCCCTGTTCCTTCAGCTTCCGGCGTACGCGGGCCAACTGCCGAATGCGCTGGCGGGCCTTGCGGCGACGCGCTTCGCTCGGCTTCTCGTAGGCTCGACGGCGACGGGTCTCGCGTCGGAGCCCCTCGCGCTCGCACGCCTTCTTGAAGCGCTTGAGAGCCCGGTCAATCGATTCGTCATCGTGCACGTATACTCGCGGCACAGACTACCCCTTCCGAGGTACGTAGCAGACACAGCGTTAGGCGCGGCAGAGCGGCGCCCGTCAACGGTCGCGGCGGAACCGACGCGCTGCACGAGACCCGGTCGAGGGTCGCGCGACCGCCTCGTTCGCCGCTCAAACAGCCTGCCAGCGCGCGCAATGCGGCCATACAGGCGTTCGGAGCAATGATGACATGGCGGCCTGACGTTGTCCACCCCAAGGCCGACATACCGCGCCCTGGAATCAGATTCCCGACGCGACGCGAGCCAACGCCGTATCAAGCTCGGACGCCACGGCGGCGAGTTCCGCCTTCACCTCGCGCAGGACGTCAGCGTGCTGCCGCTGGCCGTCCACGTCGCCGATGAAGTCGCGGTAGTGCGTCCCGTCTTCCCCAGTAACGGCCGGGGAGAGGAGTTCCGCGATGCGATCGTACCGGGCGGCTGCTGCTGAGAGCTCGGGCCCGTACGCGTCGGCAAGACCGCGCAGATATGCGGCCGCCACGTGCGACTGTCCCACGCACGCCTCGCCGTTGTTGATGGCGCACGTCCAGACCTTGTCGGGAGCCGACTCGAAGCACGGCCCGCAGAACGGCGCGTGTTCCATCTTGTCCGTCCACGCGTCCAGCGCGGCGAGCCCGTACACGATGCGTTCGGTCGGGGCGTACTGATCGCCGACGCCGCGTATCTGGGCGACGACGTTGCGCAACGCCGCCAGGTCGCTGTCAGCTGCTGAGTCTCGCACGTCCGCCCGTGAGATCGCCCAGTTGACGCCCACCCACTTCAGTACGTTGTCGTCCCTGCCGTTCAGGCACGCCCCACGGATGGCTCCGTCCTCGTTGGCTTCGGTGACGACCCCGAACCAACCCCACGGCGCGAACCCACCGGGAGGGCCGCCCCAGCCGTTGTACGACAGCACGACCTCGCCGTCCGACATCGCCGCGCGGAACCGCGACGCGAGCTCCGCGTGGAAGCGCCTCACGTCATCCTCGCTGTCCCAGTCGCCGTCGAACTCGGGCGCGTCGATCTTGCGGGCCGTCAGTCCGAGTCTCCTGCACGCGAGTTCCATCCCAACGTCGCGCCCCTCGACGTGCCACCACGCGGTGCAGTCCTCGCCCAGATCAACGCGTGGCGAGAAGGCGTTGCCCGACACGGCGCAGATGGTCTCGTAGTCGGCTTCACGACCGAGCAAGCGAGCCGTCTCAACCATCACAAGGGAGAAGGAGTCTTGCTTGTGGCCATTGCCGTCGAGCTGTAGCGAGGAGTAGTCGATGGGCAGTTCTGCCCACTCCGAAGCGAGCGCGCGGCGGATCGTGTCGACCGCTTCGGTTTCGCGCTGCTGCGCCTTGCGCAGGTGCGACGCGGCGGCGGCGCGCATCTCGGGCGTCCAGGTCGCGCCATCCTTCAGGGACCACGGGTACACGATGTCGCTGCGCCCCTCGCGAAGGACGCACAATACAGCGTCGTATTCAGCCGCGATCGTCTCGAGGTCATCGGCGGCGTCCGGTAGGAGCTCAGCGGACGCGCGCAGGAACCGGACGGCGGACGCGCGGGCGTCCGTCAGGCTGTCGTAGCACCACGCGTTGACGTGCGTCATGTGCGTCATGAGATCGGCGTCGGCGGTCTCGTAGCGTGCTTCGTCTCCGAGGTCCGCGATCCAAGCGTCGAAGGCGGCGAAGCCACTGGCGTACTTCCCGAAGCGCGGCGTGTCCGCCAACTCGACCGCGACCTGTAGCGCGCGCACGACGTTCTCTCGCACGGACGGTTGGCGTCCCTTGGCGCCGATGAACTCCACGATCCACGGGAACTTCGCGACCTCGGCATACGCCTCGCCTTGCGCGTGGTAGTCGCGGCACAGAAGCGTCTCGCCGCCGTCGCGGTAGCCAACGATGACGCCCCAGTCGGGGATCTGCACCAGGTCGATTGCGCGCACGGGCTTGCCTGCGTCGATGCTCGCGACGATCCGCGCCCGCATGTCCGCGACGGCATCGGCGTCCTTCGTGTCCACCATCGTTCCGGCGCCGGCGTAGCCAAACGCGCGCGCCGCCGGGACAGCGTGGCTGTAGCCGACCGTGGCGTCGGGTGAGCTTGGGCACCAGTCGGGCTGGTGGAAGTGAAGCCGGAATGCCGCCCCGGAGTAACCCATGACCGTGTCGTAGCTAGCGTCCTCGCCGGCTCCCTGGAGCGACAGAGCGTACGCGTTCACCCACGTGTTGTCGCGACCCTTGCCCCACTGCATCGGCTCGATGCCTTCGATGACGTTCTCCGTGCGCGGCGCTCCGTCGGCAGTGGCGGCCGCCAACGCGGCGGTAAGAACAAGCGCAAGACTCATGAGCGTTCTCCTTCGCACGTGAGTACAGACCGTTGCATCGGCATGCTGGTGGGCGCCTCGGGTCCGCGCGTCAACATGTGCTCCCCACACAGGCCGGTATACGACTGGCCGCGAAGGGCGATTTCGGTCAAGCAAGGGACGCGCTAGGCAGGTAGGTCGTCGATCGCGTGACGCATGCCGTCGAAGGCGATGCGCTCGGGCAGGTCGTCGAGGGGGAAGAGCCGCGCGTCGTCGACATCGTCGCCGCCACGCAGTTCGCCGCCCTGAATGTCGGCGCGGTATATGACGAGGACGTAGTGCGCTCGCGGATCGTCCACGCACGAATAGACGCCGTGCAGGCCTCGCAACGCCACGTCTACGCCAGCCTCCTCGCGGGCCTCCCGCACGGCTGCTTGCTCCGTGCTCTCCTCGTACTCCACGTACCCAGCAGGCAGGTTCCACTGTCCAGCGTACGGCTCGATGGCGCGGCGCACCAGGAGCAGCGACCCCTCCGACACGACGATCACACCCGCGCTGACCTTCGGATTCAGGTAGTGCACGGCGTCACATGCCGCACAGACGTAGCGGACGTACTCGCCCAACTCCCGCGCCACTGGTTCACCACACGAAGAGCAGAAGCGGGGCGCGTTCGGGAAATCGGCATCGTGCAAGGGGAGGTGTCCTCGTGGTCGGGTCGTCCTGCGGATGATATGCTCTCGCGCCAACGAGAGGAACCCCAATGGGCCACCCGGCAAGACGTGGGAGGCGTCGTCGCCAGGGGCTGAGCGGCCGCGCCGTCGCCATCGGCACGGTCATCATCTGCGCCATCGCCTACCTGTGCCCCATTGTCGAGCAGTACGAGTGGGAGATCGACTACACGCTGCCGGCGCCGCCGGTGTCCGTGATGTTCTTCTTCCTCCTGCTCGTACTCGGCAACGCCCTCGTGCTTCGCTGGCGGCCCTCGTCGGCGCTGTCCCCTAACGAGCTCCTGCTTGTCTACGCCATGACGATGGTCGGCGCCCCGCTGGCGTCTTTCGGCCTCGTGCAGTTCCTC
This sequence comes from uncultured bacterium, assembly GCA_964473525.1. Taxonomy (GTDB): domain Bacteria; phylum Poribacteria; class WGA-4E. The sequence goes on along the minus strand of CAYYPK010000016.1, from coordinate 90,217 downwards.
CTCCCCAACATGGTCGGCCCCGGGCATTTCGCCACGCCGGAGAACATGTGGGCGGACGAGTTTCTGAGGTACATCCCGTCCTGGTTCGGGCCGCAGGATCCGGTCGTCGTCGATGCGTTCTACACGGGACATTGGGACCATATACCCTGGGCAGCGTGGGCCAAGCCTCTTCTGCTGTGGCTTGCGTTCGCGCTGACGCTCTACTGGGTGTTTTCTGCCTGTGCGCGATCGTCCGACGGCAGTGGGTGGACCACGAACGGCTGACGTTCGGCGTCCTGGCAGCCCCGCTCGCGATGGCTCAGGATCCGCCGAGGGGTCGCCCGCTGAACGCGTTTTTCACGAACCGGCTCATGTGGGTGGGGTTCTGCATCCCCATCGTCGTCCAGCTATCGGTAGGTCTGCATCTGCACGTGCCGACCGTGCCCTCGCTGAAGGTCATGCACCTCCCACTGGAGTCCTTCCTACGCGAGAAGCCGTGGAACGCGATCACGTACCTACACGTGAGCGTCGTGTACTCCATCGTCGGCATCGCCTACATGGTCCCAGCGGACGTGTCGTTCAGCCTGTGGTTCTTCTACCTGCTGCGCAAGCTTGAGGACGTGTTCGCCGTGTCGATGGGATGGCGCGCGTCGCACGCTGGAGGAGTGCTGGCGCGGTTCCCCTCGGTGAACGACCAGGGTGTGGGAGCGTTCATCGCGCTGTTCCTCGCCAACGTGTGGATGATGCGTCGGCATCTGGCGACCGTTGCGCGGTCCATCGGCGTCGGCGGACCGAACGCGGACGCCTCCGAAGGGCGGGAAGCGATGTCGTACTCGCTCGCCGTGCTCGGCGCCCTTGGCGGCACGGGCTTCCTCGTCCTCTGGATGACCGCCGCCGGGCTGTCGCCAGCGTATGGTCTGCTGTTCCTCGGCATCTTCTTCGTCTTCCAGACTGCGTTGGCGCGCATTAGGGCGGAGTCGGGCATGGCGTGGCTGTTTCTGCCTCGACCGCCGAACAACGTCATCACGACCCTCCTCGGGGCGAGCCGCCCAGGCGCGCGCAACCTGACGGTGCTGGCGTCGCTGAAGTTCCACACCTTCGAGCAGAACGGCTACATCATGCCGTTCCAGATGGAGGCGCTGAAGACCGCTGATGGTAGGGGTGTGCGTGGACGTGACCTGACGGTCGTCATTCTCGCGGGCATGGCGCTGTACATGGGCGTCGGCACGTGGTCGTCACTGGGGCTCTACTACGCGCACGGGGCCGACTCGATGAACCAGTGGCGCGTGCAGAGTGGCGTGTGGGCATTCGAGGAGCTCCAGTCCTGGTTGGCCAACCCGCCGCCGGCATCTCTGCCCGCCGCGCTCTATATGGCGATGGGAGGCGCCGTATACGCAGCGTTGGCGGCCGCGCGGAACCACTTCCTATGGTGGCCGTTCCACCCAGTCGGCTACGCGGTGGCGAACACGTTTACGATGGAGTACTTGTGGTCGCCGTTCCTCATGGGGTGGGTCGCGAAGGCAGCCGCGCTACGCCTCGGCGGGATCGCGGCGTATCGAAAGCTCGTGCCGCTGTTCCTGGGGTTCATCGTCGGTGAAGCGGCGGGCAACGGCTTCTGGGTTACGGTGCTGGGTGAGATCTTCGGCGTCCACGGGTTCGCGCACTTCGAGTTCTGAGACTCGCCGTCTGTCCGCTTGCGTCGTATCCCTCGCGGAGGAGTCCTGCCGGCGCTACTGTAGTCCACGACCCTCTGACGTGCCTGCTGCCGTCCGCCGAGGATGCACTCGCCATGCCGCAAGACACCATGACGCCCCGCGAGCGTTGGCTAGCCGTCGTGAACCGTGACCCGCCAGACAGACTGCCCATGTACTACCGGGCAACTGGTGAAGCCACGCGCAAGCTGCTGGACCACCTCGGTTGCGACGCCAGCGAGATGTACGCACGCCTGCACATCGACACGACAGCGGGTGTAGGGCCGTCCTACACGGGGCCCACGCCGCCTCCCGGGGAGGACATCTACGGCTGTCGGAGCCAAACCGTGGACTACGGCACGGGCGCATACCTCGAGTGCGTCCATCACCCACTGGCGGCGTACACGTCCGTGGCGGAGATCGAGGCCAACTACACGTGGCCGTCCGTGGATTGGTACGACTACTCGGGCGTGTCACGCCAGGTCGACGCGGCTGGAGGCCGCGTCGTCGCGGGCGGCGGCTCCGAGCCGTACCTGCTCTACAAGCGGCTGCGCGGTGAGGAGCAGGCGTACATAGACCTGCTCGAACACACGGACATCGTCCACTACTGCATGGAGAAGCTGTACGGCTTCTGCTACGAGAACACGCGACGCATCTACGAGCAGGCGGCGGGGAGGGTGGATGTCACATCCGTCGCGGAGGACATGGGCGCGCAGGATCGACTCCTATACTCGCGCGAGCATCTGGAGGAGTTCTTCTTCCCATACATGCGGCGAATGATGGACCTCGCCCACGAAGCGGGCGCGCGCGTGAACACGCACAGCGACGGCGCTATCCGTGAGATCCTCCCGGACCTGATCGCCATGGGCGCGGACATCGTCAACCCCATCCAATGGCGATGCGACGGCATGGACCGAGAAGGACTAGCGCGCGACTTCGGCGAGGATCTCGTCTTCGAGGGCGGCGTGGACAACCAGTACACGTTGCCGTTCGGTAGCGTCGAGGAGGTCCGCGACGAGGTGCGCGAGAACACCCGTATCCTGGGCGCGCACGGGGGATACATCATGACGCCATGCCACAACATCCAGGCGGTGGGCCCGCCCGAGAATGTCGTTGCCATGTACGAGACAGGCTACGCGGAGGGGTGGACCTAAACGCGCGGCGTTCGACGCCACCGAGTCTGTCTCACGGGCGAAGCCGCCCGCATCGCGCTGTGCAATAGGGAGTCGCGCCGATTACCGTGGCGACATGCGCGCTGTGTACCCACGTGTCGCGGACGGCCCAGGTTGCGGCGCGTGAGACCCCGCCGACCCGCGCGCCGCTCCGGTCATGAGCTCCTGGACGTGGTCCCCGAGCAGCATGGGGTTGAACGGCTTGGTAATGTAGCCCGCCGCCCCCAGGGCCAGTCCTTCGGCTATGTCGCTCTCCTGAGTCATCGCCGAGAGAAACACCACGGGAATCTGCCGAGTCGCTTCCTCCGCCTTCAACTGCGTCAGAGCCTCATGGCCGTCCATGCAGGGCATGGAGACGTCCAGCAGAATGCCGTCAACGCGCTGAGTCCGTGCGATTCTGAGCGCTTCTTCGCCGGTCTCGGCTTGCAGCACGGTGTGTTGACCACCCTCCTCGAGCGCCACCCTGACGATGAGGAGTATGTCCGGTTCGTCGTCGACTACGAGTATGCGCATGCGCCGGAGCCATCCCGTGTGTTCGCGGCTATTGGACGCCACTCGTGCGGCGTTCCTACGTTGTGGTGGGCGCGACGCGCGCCTGGACGCGGTACGCGATCGCCCTGGTGAGCAGAAGCGCTCGGTCTGGCAGCTAGCACGCTTCGTGCCAGTGTCGACGGCAGTGTCTTGGCCCGCGCGCCGCCGCTGGCCCAGGCGCCTGCGTGTGATCGGTGGCGCGTGTCGGCGCGTCGGCGGCCCCGGAAGGCCGTCGCATATTGGGGCATTGGCGCGGATTGCGACGGCCCTCCTATGGCCGATGGGTGATATGAGACAGGCGCATGAAGCTGACCCGGACCTGCCTTTCTCGCGGCGGGCGGCTATGAGTACACCGAGTCGATCACGCACACGGGGCGCTCATCGTCGGAGGCGGATAATGACGGTCGAGTTTCGCTGCGCTGACTGGAACGACTACCGCATGGAGTACCGAGAACCGCATGCGACGTTGGAGCCCCTCGAGCGCGAAATCGCCATCGTTGACGACGTGCTAGCGTTGCTGACTGGCGAAGGCGTCCTGGATCACGCATCGTACGGCCATGCCAAGATGCTCGCCCATAGAGCTGCCGTGCGCGACAGCTTCGAGATGCCCTGGACCGCGATCACGCCTCGCATGCAGCGCGTGCTCTACGCCATCAGCGCTATCGCGCGGCCCCGCAACATGATTGCCGCTGGCGTGTTCTGTGGGAACACGTTCATCTCCAACGCGGGCGCCGCCGTCGGGCCGGGCGCGTCCTACACGGCGGAGAATCTCATCGGCGTTGAGATTCGGTCGGACGAAGCCGAGCGCGCCGAGAGGAACGTGCGGGCCATAGACCCAAGTGGCGTCGCGCGCGTCGTGGCTGCCGACGCCATTGATGTGGTCACCGAGTTCGAGGACAACATAGATCTACTGTATCTCGACGCCGACGGCGATGGCGGCCGCGGCAAGGGCATCTACCTGGAGATACTGGACGCCTGCCTCGACAAGTTGTCGCCCGGCGCGCTCGTGCTCGCTCACAACAGTGAGAATCAGGCGCAGCGACTGAGCGAGTACCTCGCGTTCGTCCGCGACCCGGCCAACTTCCGCGCCAGCGTGAATATCGTCGTGGACATCGAGGGACTGGAGGCGTCCCGTCGATAGGCGCGCGGCTCTGCCGATGGGTCGAAGGGCGCGCCGCGGCGGGCCCACAGAGAACGGCTCCGAGCAATACTCAAGGCTGTACTTGTGCGCGGCACGCTCGGGTGGCAATCTACGGCGCGGTCGCACGCAGGAGACAGGGGCATATGGCTGAGCAGCAGGAGGGCCCGACCGGGGCCTTTCTCATGGAGCAGTTCGCGCGGATCGGCAAGGCGCTGTCGAGTCCACAGCGGCTGAAGCTGGTGGAGTTGCTAGCGCAGGCGGAACGCACCGTCGACCAGCTTGCCACCGTCACGGGCATGTCTATCGCGAACGCCTCTCAGCATCTTCAGGTCTTGCGCCGCGCGCGGCTCGTGGACAATCGCAAGGACGGGCTCTACGTCCACTACTCCCTCGCCGACCACGCCGTGTACGAGCTGTGGCGGTCTATGCAACGTCTCGGTGAGACGAGACTCGCGGAAGTGCGCGAGTTCCTCGACGACGAGTTTGGCGATGGCGCCGAAGCCGACGCAGTCACGCCAGCCGCCCTGCGCGAGCGCATACGCGCGGGCGAGGTCACGCTCATAGATGTGCGACCCAGGGACGAGTACCTGCACGGGCACCTTCCGGGCGCGGTCTCCATGCCGCTGGACGAGCTCGAGTCACGCATGAAGGAGCTCGCCACGGACCGTGAGGTGATCGCCTACTGTCGCGGCCCGTTCTGCCTCCTGGGACCGAACGCGGTGCGGCAGTTGCGCGGCGCGGGGTATGCCGCTTCTCGCCTCACGCTGTCCGTCCCGGAGTGGGCGCGCGAGGGTCGCCCCACCGAGACCGGCGCTGCGAACTAAGGCCGCGTCTCTCCCCGCGCGGATCGCCCTGAGACAGCACCGAATCCACCGGAGATACGCCCCTTGGCGCCGTCACCAGTCCGAACCGTAGCCTCCCTTGTTCTGATTGCCACCGGAGTCGCGATGGGCGGGTGCCGTCCCAGCGAGACAGCGAAACCGCCCGAGGCCGCGGAGACGACCGTGGCGAAGCCGAAGCCAGAGAGCGCGCCTGCGGGAATCCAGGCATCCGTCACACCCGGGCCGCGCATGATGGCTCCGGCTGACCTGCAAGCCGCCCTGGCGGCGGAGGACGCCACGCTCATCAACGTGTGCACCTGGCGGAATTCGGGTGAGCTCCCAGGCACGGACATGGCAATCGCGTACAACAAGCTCCAAGAAGCAGCCGACCTGCTCCCCGCTGACAAGAGCGCCCGCATCGCCATCTACTGCACCAGCGGCGGCATGAGCAAGACGGCAACCAAGACGCTGGTGGCGATGGGCTATTCGGACATCATCGACCTGGCGGGTGGCACGAAGGCGTGGCGCAAGGCTGGGCTGCCTATCGGCGACCGCACGCAGTAGCGTCCCTCACAGTGGCCGGTTCGACAGCGGCCGTTCGCCCGCCCGTACGCTGTCCGTAGCGGGACCAACCGCGGCCCGCTCCAGCTCGCAGGCCTCCCTTCCGCCGTTGACGACGCCTGGGCCACTATTCAACATATCCCTTGACTTGTGTCGCGCGATCGGCGATAGTATAGGAGTCCGTTGAATAGTGGAGTATGGGCGATGGCGCACGATGCACAGGATGCGAACCCTCTGATGGAGCAGTTCGCGCGGATCGGAAAGGCGCTAGCGAACCCACACCGGCTGCGGATGGTGGAACTCCTGGCGCAGGCGGAGCGCAGCGTGGACGAGGTGGCGCGGGCAGCCCGGCTTTCCATCGCGAACGCCTCCCAGCATCTACAGTCGTTGCGGAGGGCTGGCCTGGCGAAGGCCCGCAGAGAGGGGCTACACGTCTACTACTCACTAGCCGATCCGTCGGTGTACGACCTCTGGCGCGCGATGCAACGCCTCGGGGAGGAACGCCTCGCGGAGGTGCGCCAGGTTCTGTCCGACGAATTCGACGACGGAGCCATCCGACGGCCGACCACCGAGGAGGAACTCGTCGCCGAGACCACGTCCCGAGACATCACCTTAGTGGACGTGCGACCTGTCGTGGAATACCGACACGCCCACATCCCTGGGGCCATTACACTACCCGTGGACGAAATCCACGAACGCTACGAAGAGGCGCGACTGAGCGGCGATGTCGTAGTCTACTGCCGCGGCCCGTTCTGCCTGCTCGGCCCTCGCGCGGTGCGGGAGTTCGCCCGCGTGGGCGTCTCGGCCTCGAGACTCACTCTAGCCGTACCTGACTGGGCCAACCAGGGACATCCTACCGAACACGGCGACAGCACGAAGGAGCAGCTATGATGCAGCAGCTAACTCGATTCTCGCTGGATCGTCCCAAGACGGTGATCGGTCTGGCGGTGCTCGTCACGGCGCTCTTCGCGACGCAGTTCCCGAAGATCAAGGTGGACACCGACCCCGAGAACATGCTGGACGCTCGTCAGGAAGACCGCGTTTACTACGACGAGCTCAAAGAGGAGTTCGGCATCCGTGACATGCTCGTCGTCGGCATCGTCGACGCGCAGGGCATTTTCCGCTTGGAGTCGCTGCCGCCCATCGCGCGGGCCATAGACGAGATCCTGACGGTCGAGGGCGTCGTCATCGAGGATGTCGTCAGCCTAACGACGACGAACAACGTGAAGTCCGGCGGGGGCCTCCTCGAAATGCGGCCCGCGCTCACGGACATGCCGACCACCGATGAGGGGCTCGCGCAGATCCGCGAGGACGTAGCCGCGAACCCGTTTCTGCACGAGAAGATCGCCTCCGCCGACGGCACGGCCATCGCCATCTACGTGCCGATCCAGGCGAAGGACATGAGCTACCGCATCTCGAAGGAGATCCAGGGCATCCTTGACCGCGAGCTGCTGCCTCACCAGGAGGCGCACCTCGCGGGACTGCCCGTGGCCGAGAACACGTTTGGCCATGAGATGTTCCTTCAGATGGCCGTCGTCGCGCCGATCGCGTTCGCGGCGGTGCTGTTGCTCGCGTTCCTGCTCTTCCGCACTGGCGCTTTCCTGGCGCCACTCGCGATGACGGCGATGTTCTCCGTGGTGTGGACGATGGCGCTCCTGATAGGGAGCGGGAACGCCGTCCACATCATGAGTTCCATGATCCCCGTGTTCCTCATGCCCATCGCCATCCTCGACGCGGTCCACATACTCAGCGAGTTCTTCGACAGGTACCGCGAGCGAGGAGAGGCTCGGGCGGCGGTCATGGAGGCGATGAAGCCGCTCTACCGGCCGATGCTCATGACATCGCTCACGTCGAGCGTCGGTTTCGCCTCCCTGGCGCTGGCGGACATCCCGCCGGTGCGCGTCTTCGGCGTATTCGTCGCGTTCGGTATCGTGGCCGCCTGGCTTCTGTCCATCACGCTCGTTCCCGCCGCCATCTCCCTCACAAGCGAGGAGCGGCTGCGCAAGGCGATACTGGCGAAGGGAAGTGACAAGGGGTCGGCGTTCGACAAGGCGCTGCGGCCGTTGGGGCGCTTTACTTACGCGCGCTCACGCGTCGTGCTGCTCCTCGCCGCCGGCACGATCGCGTTCGGCATCGTGGGCCTCACGCGGATCGAAATCAACGACAACCCGGTGAAGTGGTTCCGACCCAGGCACCCGATGCGCGTGGCGGATCGAGTCATGAACGCCGCGTTCGGCGGCACGTACATGGCCGACATCGTGCTGGAGTCCGACAAGCCAGAGGGTATGAAGGATCCCGCTGTCCTGGCATACCTGGCGAACGCTCAGGAACACCTCGAGTCGCACGCCGTCGTGGGCAAGACGTCGTCGGTGGCGGACATCGTGAAGCGCATCCACTTCGTGCTTCGAGACAACGACCCAGCCTACGACGTGATCCCTGATACGGCGGGCGCGGTTGGTCAGTTCCTGTTCCTCTTTGAATCCTCCGGTGGCCCGGGAGACCTGCAGAAGTTCCTGAACGCCGAGGGCGACAAGGCGCACGTGTGGGTGCAGATGAAGGCGGGCGACAACAGCCTCATGCAGGGCGTCGTCAAGCACCTGGACGACTACGTCGCGGTGAACCCGCTACCGGACGGCGTGACCCTCCACTGGTCGGGCATGACCTATATCAACATGGTGTGGCAGGGCCTCATGGTCAGCGGCATGTTGAAGGCGGTGCTCGGCAGCTTCGTCGTCGTGTTCGCGCTGATGCTGATAGAGTTCCGGTCGCTCGTGCTCGCGCTGCTCTCGATGATTCCTCTAAGCCTGGCGATCCTTCTGTCGTACGGGCTCATGGGCTGGGCGGGCAAGGAATACGACATGCCCATCGCGGTCTGCTCCTCGTTGGCGTTGGGGTTGGCGGTCGACTTCGCGATTCACTTCCTGCACCGGTTCAAGGAGTCTTACGCCGAGACGGGTGATATGCGACAGACCTGCGACCACATGTTCGACGAGCCGGCGCGGGCGATCTCACGCAACGCCGTCGTCGTCTCGCTGGGCTTCCTGCCACTGGTGTTCTCGACGCTGACTCCGTATGTGACCGTAGGCCTGTTCTTCGCGCTGCTGATGGCGTTCAGCACCATCTCGACACTCGCCCTGCTGCCCTCGCTGTTGAAGGCGCTCGGCGGCTATTTCGAACGGAGACAGAGGATGAAGCCTGCTACGACGACGCTGGCGATGCTGCTGCTGGGCGTCTCCCTGGGCGTTGCGACGCTCAGCGCCGACGCTGCGGACCTTACCGCGGACGAGATCATGGAGAAGTCGCACGAGGCGTTCTACTACGCTGCCGACGACATGCGGACGAAGGTGACAATGTCCCTCGTCGCGGAGAGCGGATCGACGCGCGAGCGCGTGCTGACGCTGCTGCGAATCGACGATGCCGACACTGCGGATCAGAAGTACTTCGTCTACTTCCACCGCCCCGGTGACGTCCGCGACATGACGTTCATGGTGTGGAAGTACGCCGACGCCGCGGACGACCGGTGGCTGTTCATCCCCGCCGTGGATCTGGTCCGGCGCATCTCAGCCGACGACAAGCGGTCCAGCTTCGTCGGCTCGGACTTCACGTACGAGGACGTCTCTGGCCGCGCCCCGACCGAAGACACGCACAGCCTAGCGCGCGAGGAGGCGCTCGGTGAACGCAACGCGTTCGTGATCGAGAGCGCGCCCAAGGAAGGCACGGACTTTACACGCAAGCTCTCCTGGATCGACGCCGAGAGCTACCTGCCCCTGAGGGAGGAGTACTACGACGCCCAGGAGCAGCTCTCCCGCGTCTTCACGGCGGACAAGATCGAAGAGATTGGCGGGATTCCGACGATCGTCGCTCGCACCATGCGTAACGTGAAGTCCGGCCACCGCACCGAGGTCACATACGAGGACATGGAGTACGACAGCGGCTTGAAGGATGGCGACTTCAGCGAGCGCAACATGCGGAAGCCCCCGCGTAGGTGGACCCGATAGCAGCTAGCCTGGTTGGAGATGGAATATGAGACGCAGTCGCGCCGCCGTGGCGATGGCGGGGTTGCTGACGATCGGGTCGGTAGCCCTGGCACAGAGCGGAAACGTCGAGACGCACGGCTTCCTCGTCACCGGCGCCACGGGGCGCATCCACGACACGGGCGCGGACGGCAACCCGCAGGGCGACTTCCTGCTACGCGAGGACCGGTTCCGACTTGACCTCGAAGGTTGGTCCGAGGACATCGACGCTGAGATCAAGGTGAAGGCGGAGGTAGTTCACGACGCTCTGGCGCGTGAGATCACGGTGGATCTGCGCGAGGGATACTTCGACTACTCCGCCGGCGACTTCGACTTCCGGCTAGGGCGCCAGGTCATCACGTGGGGTGTCGGCGACCTGCTCTTCGTGAGCGACGTGTGGCCCAAGGACTGGGTCAGCTTCTTCGCCGGGAGGCCGATGGACTACTTCAAGGTCGGCGTCGAGGCGCTGCGCGTCCGCCTGTGGTGGGATGTCGTCAACGTCGAGGTCGTGGGCGCGACGCCTTTCCAACCGGACGCGCTGCCCGACTCCGCCCGCTTCGCCGTCGCCAACCCGTTCGCTGGGATCGAGACGCGGATGGACGCCCCTCGTGACGGTTACGACAACGCCGAGCTAGGCGTGAAGCTGTCGCGGAAGGCGTTGGGTGTCGACTTCGCCGCGCACGCCTATCGAGGCTTCTGGAGCGCTCCGTCGGCCCGTCTGGAAGGTGCGAACCCTCCGCAATCCGTCACGATGTTCTACCCAGCCCTGTCGGTCTATACGCTAACTGCGCAGACAAACGCGGCCGGCGGCGTCGTCAGCGCCGAAGCGGGGTTGTACGACTCGCGCGACGACGCGCGCGGCGACGACCCGACGACGCCGAACTCGCAGATACGCGCCCTAGTTGGTTACGAGCGGCCGCTGTGGGAGGACGCGCGAGCGGGCGCGCAATACTACGTCGAGGCGATGGCGCATTACGACGCCTACTTGGCCTCGCTACCGGCAGAATCTCCCGTGGAGAGCGAGCTGCGCGACCTTGTCACGGTGCGGCTGGAGCAACTCGCGCGTCAGCAGGCTCTGCGCCTTTCGCTCTTCGCGTTCTACAGCCCGGCGGATGGCGACTACCTTGTCCAGCCCCTCGCGGAATACAAGCTCTCCGACGAACTGCGCGTGTCCGTTGGGGCCAACCTGTTCGGCGGAGACGCGCACACGATGCTGGGCAGGTTCGATCGCAGCGACAACGTCTATGCCACGGCGCGGTTCGACTTCTAGCCTCTCTCGCAGCGCGAGACAAACCTGCGTTGCGTCGGTTCCCGTGGGCAGCGGCCTCGCGTCATTCGACTGCGAATGAGAGCTGACTTCCGTTGACGAACCGCCCTTGCTCGCTGCAGATGTACGCGATGGCGTCCGCGATGTCCTGCGGCGTGCAGCTCGTACGACCACGCCACTCTGAGCCGTGCCCCGCGTGTGTCAGCGCGTCACCTAGCGTGTCGAAGTGGGCGGTATGCCCAGCGCCGGGATTCACCAGGTTCGCCGTGATGTTGTGCGCCCGCTCCTGCCGCGCGACATGCTGCGTCAGCAGGTGGCGTGCGCCCTTGCCAATGTGGAAGTCCGCTGGATCTCGAGCGTCGATGCCCGCGCCGTGGACGCCCATCAATACGATGCGGCCCCATCGGTTGCGACGCATGACCGGCAGGCAGGCGTGGACGAGGGCATACGCTCCGTGCAGCTCGGCGTCTATCCCATCCCGGAACTCTTCGGGCGTCATCTCCGTGATGCCTTTGAGGTTCCACGCGCCCGAGGCGTTGGCCACGGCGATGTCGACCCGACCAAACGACTCGACAGCCCGTTCAACGAGGGTCGTAACCGCGCGGGCGTCCTTCGTGTCCGCCTTCACGAGCAGCACGCGACGACCCATGTCCCTGATGGCCGCCTCGACATCGCGCGCCTGGCGATCGGCTTCCGCGTCGTCTCGGTGCGTGCCGTGGTTCAGCACGATGTCCGCGCCACGCTGGGCCAGGGTGATGGCCGTGCTGCGTCCCATGCCGCCTGCGGTTGAGCCCGTGATGAGCGCGACGCGTCCTTCCAGTTCCATGGTTCCCCTTACCGGAGTTCAGGCCGATACAGCTCCGCGCACACAACACTATTGGCGCATTCAGCGCCGCCGCAGGCGCCTGTTTCCAGGCGGAGTCGGCGCGGCGGAGGCGCGCGTCTTGTGAGGAACGACCTCTGCCCGGTCGTCCGCCGCAAGGGAAAGGAGTCCAGAGCCGTACTGTCACCGGTGTTGCGATCCGCGGGGGCGCGCGCTTCGGGCTACGCCGCGACGGGATTCAGCCCGTATTCCGTCGCCGTGGCCTGGAGGAGCGAAACGTCAGGTGGCGTGGCTTCGGTGGCGCCCTCCACGCGGTATTTGCGATCAAGCCATTCGTACTTGGCGGCCGCCGATGGGTTGTACGGCAGCAGTTCGACATCGGTTAGCCCGACGGCGCGCATGAACTCGTAGACCGCGCGCAGGTTCTCGTCGGTATCCGTGATGTCGGGAATCAGCGGGACACGGACGCGGGTTCGGACGCCGTGTTCCGCGAGCCTGGCGGCGTTTTCCAGCGCCGGTCGATTCGACGCCCCGGTCCACTTGCGATGCGCGTCGTCGTCCATGAGCTTCAGATCGTAGAGCACGAGATCGGTGTGCGCAGTCAGTCGCTTAAGTGCCTGCCAGGAACACACGCCACAGGTCTCGATGGCCGTGTGGATGCCGAGATCACGGCAGCCGCCCAACACCGCCTCGGCAAAGTCCACCTGCTGCGTCACCTCGCCACCGGTGAGCGTGACCCCTCCGCCGGAATGGGCAAAGAACGGCTCCATCCGACCGGCCTTCGCCACGACGTCCGAGGCGCTCGCCTCGGAGCCCTTCATCGCCAACGCTCGTTCGGGGCATGCCTCAACGCATCCCCCGCACAACGCGCAGTCCTCCCGGAGAATCTCATGCGACGTGGTCGAAACGGCGTGCTCGCCGCGAGGACACGTACGTTCGCAGACGCCGCAATGGACGCACCGGTCTCGCACGAGAATCACTTCCGGCCGCGCCTCCTGAGACTCTGGACTGTGGCACCAGGCGCATTCTAGCGGACACCCCTTGAGGTACACCGCCATGCGTATGCCGGGGCCGTCGTGGACCGCGAACGTGTCGATGTCGAAGATCGTGCCGCGTACCTCGCCGCCCTCCAATTCGGGGCTCATAGACTACCCTCCTGGCGACGTATCTGGTGGTCCTGCTGCTCCTCGCTGAGCATCGTGAAATACGCGCACCAGCCACCCATTCTCACGCGCAACGCGCGGTAGTTGTCCGGTTCGCGCCGCGCGGCCTTGAGCTCCTCGGCGTCGACGACGGTGAGCGTCATCATGGCGCCTCCGGTGGCGACGAAGCTCCGCAGCAGCGCCACCATGCGCGCCGTGCCGACCTCGTCCTCGACGAGCTTGCGCGGCAACCGCAGATCGACCGGCCCTCCTGCTGGCAGATTGCCGTGAGGCATGTTCGCGTAGCTCAGTATCGCGCCGGGGAGCCCGTCCACATCTTGCCCGAGCGCGGGCGAGAAGTTGGACGACACCGGCTCTCCCGAGAGACGTCCGTCCGGCGCCGTGCCGAGCCCCTCGCCGATGCCCACATACCATGAGAACGTGCCTACGCCGCACGGGAAGAGCATCTCCGAAGGCAGCCTGGCGGCGTGCTTCGCCACGGCGGCCGTGAAGGCGTCCATCACGCGGCGGCCCATGGCGTCGGCGTCCGGGTCGGCGTTGCCGTACTTGGGAGCCGCTTGCACTTTCGCGCGTAGTCGCGTGTGACCCTCGAAGTCGGCGTCGAGGGCGTCGCACAACTCGGCCATGGTGGCTTCCTCGCGTGCGTAGATCACGGTCTGAATCGCCATCAGCGAGTCGATGGCGTGCGCGGCGCTCTCGGCGAGCATGCCGAACGTGCGGAACTTCGCGCCGCCGGTCGTCATGTCCCGGCGCGTCTCTATGGCGCCTTCCACCAGCGCGCTGAGTAGAGGCACCGGGGCGATCGTGCCGCGGTCGTCTATAGTGTTGACGACGCGCTCGACGACGGCGGCGACCATCGTGTCGAGTTGCGTCTCGAACGCCTCCCACACGTGGTCGAACGAGGCGAAGGCGCGCGGATCGCCCGTGTCCTCCCCGTGCCTACGCCGAGCGTCCACGTCCTCGCCTTCGTGATCGGCGGGCCCTCTTCGCGAGACGCCTCGGTTGAGCGCCCACTCCAGGCACAGCATCAGGCTAAGGCGCTGGAAGCGGAAGTCCGTCCTGCCGGGAATGACGACCTCCCAGCATCCGTCGTTCGTGTAGTCGCGGGCGTCCGCCGTAGGGATGCCCAGGCGCTCCAACGAGGGCACGAGCGCCTCGTCGTTGAAGATGGCCGGCATCCCGCCACCCTCCTTCAGCACCTCGCACGAGTACGCCAGCAGCTCCTCGGGAGACTCGGCGTGCGTGCGGACGGTCACGAGCGGGTTCGTCATCTCGTGGCGGCGGTAGCTCTCGAGCAGGAGGAACGTGAGCGCGTTCGTGCCGTCCTCGCCCTCGGGAGTAACTCCGCCGACAATGACGTTCTGTAGCCAGTGGTTCGTCGCGTCCAGACTGTCGCGCGCGGACCCTACCTGCGAGGACGTATAGTGGCGCGTGCGTCGGCGGAAGTTCGGCGTCGCCTCCTCGCGCTCGTCGGTCTTCTGCTCTTCCGTGGTCTTCGCGCGCTCGTTGAACTTCAGACAGAAGCAGTCCACGAGTTCGGCGGCAAACGGCAGGTCAATGCGCGCCTCCCGCAGATCCCGCTCGAGGTACGGCCACGCGTACTGATCCAGCCGTCCGACCGCGTTCCCGTTCATCGTGGCGTGGTACACCATGTGGAGCAGCCACACGGACTGGAGCGCCTGCCAGAAGTCCTGCGCGGGTCCCGAGGGAGCGGCCCGCAGGTTCTCCGCCATCTGTCGGAGCTCAGCGACGCGGGCGGGGTCCGATTCTAGCGTCGCATCGCTGTCGCAACGAGCAGCCAGCCGCGCCGCGAAAGCCATGACCCCCTCGCACGCGACGACGACCGAGTCGAGGAACGCCTCCTCGGATTCGCCGCGCGCCATCGCGCGTTCATCTTCGGCGCGCGCGATGATTCCGTGGAGCCCCTGAGACAGCAGTCGTGGGTAGTCCGGCACGACGTGCCCAAACACCGACCTCGTGCTGACCCCCTTCGCCTTGGCTTCTTCCCGCTCTTGGGCGGTCGTGTATTCGGGGAATCCCCACTCGGCGTGCAGGCGAGGCTCCTCGAGCGTCATCGAGCCGGCGAGCAGTTGTCCGCGCCACAGGTCGGTGGGCATGTGCGCCAGCTTCAGACTGATGGCGTGCGCCTTGCGGACGGCAAGGTGCGCCACCATCTGGTCGTCCCCAATCTGCTCGGGGCAGCCCCACGCGGCGGGGCGGGCGTCCATGGCGGCGCGTACGCGGGCGCGCAAATCGGCGACGCGGGACGTGTCGGGACGCTTACGGATGTCGTGGTGAATCATGGCGGCCTCCCACGGCATTGATAGCCGACCGCGGTCGGGCCGCAACAGGGCGGGACGGGAGGCGCGCGAACGTCTTGCGTCTAGGACTGGGGGACCGGTAGCGGAGCCGCCTGCAGCTGTACGGCGGGGGCCACCCCGTGGGCGCATCGGAGTGGCGGCGTTTGCCCCGACACGGCAGTCGATGACAGCCAACAACGGCCACACCGAGACGTCGACTCACGGCGCCTGCGCGTCAGACTCTATGGAAGCGGAGCCGCGTCGGTCTGGTTCGCATACATGAGGGTGCTCCAGGCGAGCGTACTAGAGCCGCCTTGTTCGGGTCTGGTTTTCTCAATCGCACTCGCGCACCAGGGCATGTCCATGCCCATCCGGTTGTGGTAGTGATTGTACGCCTTCTCGTACATGGCCCGCAGGCGGCCGCGGCCCTTGCTCGAGATCTCGCTATGCTTGTATCGGCCGCGGTAGCTTTCGTAATACTCGAAGGGAACATCTTCGCCGAGGTTGTACCGTGCCGTGTACTCGAAGCCCCTGGCTAACAGGCAGTCGTAGGCGGCGTAAAGATCAACGCCCTGCTTCCACGCGGTCTCACAGGAGTTGACTAGATACTCCAACCCCATCTGCGTGTGCGACTGGTCGCGGCCGCTCTCCTGACACTGGCCGGATTCCTTGAGGTAGTGACTCACACGACCGTTGCCTTCGCCTTCCAGGAAATAGGCGACGCCCCGCTGGAACATAGACGAGTCGTCCAGGTGGATCCCCATCGCCATCACGGTCTGTACCATGGACGCGTCCCAGTTGCCATTGGCGGTCGGGTAGAAGTCCTGGATGACGGGGTACAGGGTCTCGCGCAACATCGCTCGGAACGCGTCCTGATCGGCCTCTGGCCATTCATTCCAGGTGTGCCGGAGAATCTCGGCCGCATTGCAGTAATGTATGCCGCCCATCCCAACCAGCAGCTTCGCGTCGTGGGCGCCGACCGATTCCAGCGTCGCCGACCAAGCATTGAGTATCGCGGCGGCTTGGGTAGCGTGGGCTTCCTCACGCGTAAGCCACCAGATCAACGCCTGCGTGTATGCCGCGGTTCCGTCCCGGAGGAATGCCGTGCCACCGACATCAGGGTTGTTGTACGCCCCTCTTTCGACGTTCGCTATAGGCCCCGGTTCCCATTCGAGTTCCGCATACGAGGAATCAAGCAACTCACTCCAAGCTTGCTGCCAGGGCTGCTTCCCTGCCGCGAGGCCGGCCTTGATGCGATCCAGTTCCGATACGCTGTGAGAGATGCCAGGATGGGCGAACGCAGTTGCCGCCGCATCGCTGGGTGGAAGGCCCGTATGCGTCACGATTGCCGACCTCCTACGTACCGTGGTTCGGGGCCTCGTTCATTGGGATCCCCTCACCCATAGCGGACACGTTCAGCATGGACACCTGCGAGCGACCGCGCGGCGGCGTTGGGTCGCGCGCCTGACGACGCCCGCAGGGCCAGCGGGCGCCGCGCCACCGCGCCGGATCGCCGGCCCGAGCTGCTGCCTAGAACCCTTGCGCGAAGAACCGGTCGAAGATGTCCTCTGGCAGCGGCTGCGTAACGGCGCGCGCGTTGGCTTCGAGCTGCTCGACGTTCAGGCTGCCCAGCGGGTTGCCCTGGATGCGCTCCTCCTTCAGGCAGTACTGGAGGGCCACCGCTAGGATGCTGACGTCGTTGTCGATGCACCACTGCCGCATCTTCGTGGCGCGCTGAATGTCCTCGTTCGACTGGTCGTGTCCAGACAGGTCGATGCCTGTCAGGTAGCCGCGCATGATGGACCACCCGTTCATCACGCCGATGTCCTTCTCGGCGGCGGCGGGCAGGATGTCGTCCTGCACGGTGGCGCGCAGCACGTTATAGTCGTTGAAGCACAGGAGGACGTCGATGTCGCCCTGCTCGATGGCGGCAAGGTGCGAGTCGTGCGGGTTCATGCCGTAGCCGACGTTGTTGATGAGCCCCTCTTCCTTGAGCCGCTTGATGCCCTCCAGCGTGCCACCGGCCGCGAGCGTCGGCTCGATCTTGCCCGGGTCGTGGATGAGCATGGCGTCGAAATGGTCCGTGCCCAGCATGTCGAGTTGGTCCCTGACGTCGTCCATCGCGCGCTGCGCCGAATAGTCCGGCTCGCCCTCGCCGTAGAACCCCCACTTCGCCGCGCTGTGGCAACAGAGACGCCCGCTGATGATGACCTCGTCGCGGCCGATGGCGCCGCGCTTGAGCGCTACGCCGAGCTTGCGCAACGAGTCGCCATAGCAGCGTGCGCAGTCGAAATGGTTGATGCCGATGTCCACGGAGTGCCGGATGAGCGCCACGGCCTCGTCGTCGGATACGGGGCCGAAGTTGTTGCCGAATCCCTGCGTGCCGAAGGGTATGACGGGGATCTGGAGTTCGCTCTTGCCCCACCGTCTGCGCGGTACTGCGGGTATGTCCGCCATGGGTCGGCCTTCCTGGCTATGTGATGTGCGCACTGGATGTCGTCTCGCCGTGCGGAGGCATGATACGCGCAAGGCGAGTGGCATGACACCGCTGCGCGCGTCGCCATGACGAGGCGCGCTCGGCGCCCTACAATTCGCGCTGGACGGCCCTCCTCACCGGGCCGCGAACGAGAGGCTGCGCGATGCCGACGCAGGGCGGCGACCACACCACGGACGTGCTCATCATCGGCGGGGGCGTCGTCGGCGTGTGCGCGGCGTACTACCTGCTCAAGCAGGGCCGCGATGTCACCCTCATCGACAAGGGCGGCGTATGCGCTGGCGCGTCCTACGGCAATGCCGGGCTCATCGCCACAAGCCATATCGTGCCGCTTGCGGAACCGGGCGTGTTCGCCCAGGGGCTCAGATGGCTGACGAGGCCTGACAGTCCGTTCTACATCCGCCCACGGATGGATCGCGGCCTGGCCCGGTGGCTGTGGTTGTTCCGCAGGGCTGCGAACCATCGCCGCGCGCGCGCGGCCATGCCCGTGATCCGCGACCTACAGTTCGCCAGTTTGGACCTTTACCCCGACATCATCGCCGAGACGCAAGCCGACTGCCACTTCGAGCAGCGTGGCCTTATGATGGCGTTCACGCAGCCGGAGAAGCTCGCGGAGGCCATTGAGGAGGCACGCGTTACGGCGGAGTTCGGCATCGAGTACGAGGAGCTGGACGGCGACGCCAGCCGCGAGCGCGAACCCGGCCTCTCGGACAACATCATCGGCGCTGTCTACCATCCGCAGGACGCGCACATCGAGCCGGCAAGCTTCGTTCGCGCGGTTGGCAAGCATATCCAGGACAGCGGCGCGCGCGTGCTCGAGGGCGTGGAGGCGCTCACGTTGGAGCGGTCGGGGAGTGGTGTCGGGGTGGTGACAACAACGCACGGCGGGTTCAGCGCGCGCGAAGTCGTCCTGGCTGGCGGCGCCTGGTCGCCTGAGATGACCCACGCTCTCGGCTTCCGCCTGCCGATCCAGCCCGCGAAGGGATACAGCGTCACGGTGCGACGGCCCGAGGACGCGCCCTCGATACCTCTACTGCTAACGGAGACGCGCGTCGCGGTGACACCTATGGGCGACACGCTCAGGTTCGCAGGCACGCTGGAACTAGCCGGGATGGACCCGTCGGTGAACATGCGCCGCGTGCAGGCGATCGTGGACGGCGTACCGCCCTACCTCGCCACGGACGCCGCCGCTCTCGAACTCATCGAGATATGGCGCGGCATGCGGCCCTGTTCGCCCGACGGACTACCGTACATCGGGCGTCCAGAAGGCTACGACAACCTGACGGTAGCCGCCGGGCACTCGACGATCGGGCTTGCGCTGGGGCCGATCACCGGTAAGCTCGTCTCACAGCTTCTGGCGCGTGAGACGCCTGAGATAGATCTGACGCTCTGCGACGTAAGGCGTTACGCCTAATTCCACCCATGCGCGTCCGCTGACGGAGGACTCCACGTGAACAGAACATACTGTGCGAGCACGATGCCGCTTCAGGCGCATGCCCTGGGCGACGTTCTACGGGCCCTCGCAGAGAAGGGGTTCAGCGCGGCGGAACTGGCGCGCGGGCACCTCGACGGTCTCTCAGCCGCCGAGGCCGACGCCCTGCAGCGCGCGCACGGTGTGAAGTTCCGGTCGCTGCTCAGCACGGACGACATCATGGCTGACGGAGGGCGGGAAGCCCTCGCCGACCTCGTGGAGTCCGCGGCGAGACTGTCCATCCCCATGGTGAGCATACCCACGGGAGGCCAGGAACAGGCGTCCGAGGAGGAGGTCGCGCGGTGTGTCGAGCGCATCGGCATTCTTGCGCAGCGCGCGGAGCGGGCCGACGTCCGACTGGGGCTCTACGCGCACGAGGGTTCCATAGGCTACAACCTGCCTCGACTGCGACGCATTCTGGACGACGTGGCATCCCCTGCGCTTGCCTTCTACTACAGCGGCTACCATTTCCACCGCGCGGGCGAATCACCTGTCGATGCCCTGGAGGCGTTGGCGGGGCGTCTGTGCAACGTCTACTTCAACTGCGGCGTGGATCCCGACGGAGCGGGCGAGCCGTTCTGGGCGCCTGAGATGGACCTGCCCGCAGTGTGCCGCGCGCTCGACCGCGTGGGCTACGACGAAGAGATCATGCTGATTTACCTGGGGCTGGACGGCGAGGCCCTCGGGCCCGTGATGGACGGGCTGGCGCGAGCGAAGACCGCGCTGGACGCGATGTTCCCCTGAGACCTACCGGCATGTGCCGTGGAAGACTGCTGACGCATGGAGTACTACGCCTTCACCACGTTCGGGCTGGAGCGAATCACGGCTCGCGAGGTGGAATACGCCCTCCCGGACGCCGTCGTGTCCCGCGCGCGGGGCGGCATCGTCCGATTCTCATACTCCGGCGACCCCGTGCTGCTGCTGAGACTCGGCACCACCGAGGACGTCTACGCGTACATTACCGATGGCGTGGTGTCGCGTGAGCGCAAGGGCAAGCACGATGTAGCCCGAAAGCTCGCGGCATCGCCCCACTGGCACGAGGCCGTGCGGGTCGCGCGCGAGCTGAAGCGGAAAGGCGTGAAGCGCATCACCTACCGCGTCGTCTCACAGCGGCCGGGCGGCGACCTGGCTTACCGCAGGTCCGACGTCCAGCGCACCGCCGCCGACGCGGTTCAGGGGCTCTTCCCGAGGTGGAAAGAGGTCGAGGACAACGCGCACCTGGAAATCTGGGTGCTACAGGAAGACGAGTACATCCTCTCCGGCGTGCGACTCTCCGATCGCAGGATGCGCCACCGCACGTACAAGACCGCCCACATCGCCGCGTCCCTCAAACCGACGATCGCCTGCGCCATGGCGTGGCTGACGCGACCTCAGCCCAACGACATCTTCCTCGACCCCATGTGCGGCGCCGGAACGATCCTCATCGAGCGCGCCTACTGCATGCCGTACTTCATCGCGGCGGGTGGCGACACGGACCCGGAGGCGGTGCACGCCACGCGTCAGAACCTTGGCAACGTGAAACGTCCTGTGTCCCTGGCCCATTGGGACGCGCAGCGGCTGCCGATCCCGGACGGCACGGTCTCCCGGATCGCCACGAACCTGCCGTTTGGACAGCAGCACGGAGCCGCGGCCGACCTACGGGGAATGTACACGCGCTTCATGCGTGAGACTGATCGGGTGTTGGAGCCGGGCGGGCGGGCTGTGGTTCTCACGTCTCAGGCGGGCCTTGTCAGGAACGTGCTGAGACGCCACCAACGGCTGCGCTACGACGAGACCTACAACGTGGCGGTACTGGGAACACGAGCGACGATCTTCTGCATCGACGCCGCCTACGGCTGACCCGGCGACTCGCGCGGCGCGGCGGCCGCGCCGTCTCTCACTGGATGGGACGCCCATGAGCACAACGAGCATCGATGTCCGGGGCGAAGCGTTCCTCGTCAACGGAACGCCGACCTACGCCGACATCGTCGGGAACGCGCCCGGCTGCCACGGTCTGCTCATGAACGCGCGCTTCATCCAGGGCGTGTTCGACGATCGCGCGCTCCCGGACCGATTCGCCCGGTTTGGTCACGTCCCGTGGGATCCCGAGGCGAACACCGACAGACTCGTCGCTGCCCTCCCGGACTGGCACGCGCACGGCCTACGGGCGTTCACGGTCGGTCTGCAGGGCGGCGGCCCGGTCTTCACGATCGACGACTGGCGCACCATCGACAACAACCCCTTCGGCTCGGACGGCACGTCGTTCGACCCGGCCTACGCGGGACGCCTCGACCACCTGATACGGGCCGCCGACGCCGCAGGCGTGGTTGTCATCGTCAGCTTCCTCTACGCCTCGCAGGCCCCCCGGCTGAGCGACGGCCGAGCGGTGCGAGCAGCCGTAGCGACAGCGTCACGCTTCCTCCGCGACGGCGGCTATACCAACGTCATCATCGAGGTCGCCAACGAGCACAATCTCAACGGCTTCGCGATACACCCCATCGTGCAATCCGCCGAGGGCATCACGTATCTGATGGACCTCGCACGCCGCGAGTCCGGTGGCATGCTCGTCGGGTGCAGCGGCACGGGCGGCTACGCGAACCGCGAGGTCGCCGATGCGAGCGACGTGATTCTCATCCACGGCAATGGATGCTCGCGGCAGCGATACTACGACCTTGTCCGCACGGTTCGCGGCTACGACCTCGGCCGCCCCATCGTGTGCAACGAGGATAGCCC
Organism: uncultured bacterium; assembly: GCA_964473525.1. Lineage (GTDB taxonomy): Bacteria > Poribacteria > WGA-4E. Next base: position 68,078 of record CAYYPK010000016.1, on the reverse strand, counting down.
GTGTGTCAGCCGGCTCGGCGTCGCTTACCACACGCTGACATCGTGGGGCTACTACAACAACCTCACGAAGCAGGAGCCGCCCGCCGACTGGTCCATCACTCCCGGGGAGGACACGTTCTTCGCGCGCCGAATGGCTGCCGGCGTCGGCATCGACCTGCCACCACTGCCCACGGACGAAGAGCTCTACCTGCAGGGGTTCGAGCCGAACGTCACCGTCGACGGCAAGCGGTGGGTGCGTCTCGCGAGCCTGTATCCAGAGAAGATCGACCGCGTGGAATACTGGCGGAACGGCCAACGTGTGGACACCGCCTACGACGAGCCGTTCTTCGTCGACTACCGCACTACGTGGATCCAGGGACACGTGATCGAGCGCGGCGAGCAAGCTGAATGGCGCGCCGTGGCACACATGGTGGACGGATCGGTCGTAGAGAAGGTCGCCCGTCTGTAGGCGGCCCCGCGACGCAGTTGCGGGAGGCGCAGCCTAGTCGGCCTTGGCGCCGTCGTCAGGCGCATCCGCGTAGGGTATCTCGATGAAGATAGCGGACCCCTCGCCGGGAGTAGACTCGAACACTACGGTCCCGCCGACCGGGGCAACGCGCTCCATCATCGCGAGCAGTCCGAACTTCCCCTCGACCGGCCCTGCCATCACCGCGTCGGCGTCGAACCCCACACCGTCGTCCTCGACCATCGCAAGGACATCGTTCGCCCGCGCCTGGATGACAACGCTCACGTTCTGGGCGCTGGCGTGCTGTACGGTGTTCGTTAGGGCGGCATGGGCGACCCGGTAGAGGACGACTTCCGCTTCGCCTGACAGGCGCAATGAATCCGGGTCGTGAGCGCGGAACGTCCCTTCGAAGTCCGCGTTCTCGGCCAGATCCTCGACATCGCGGCGCAACGCCGCCACCACGCCTATGTCATCCAGCGCGGACGGACGCATCTCGAACGCGATGCGCCGTATGTCTTCGAGGGTGCCTGCCGCGATGGCGCGCAATTCGGACGCGCGCTCCTTGGCCGCCTCCCACGACGGCGATGCCTCCAGCACGCGCAGCTCTAGCAGCAGAGAGGTGAGTTCCTGTCCGGCCTGGTCGTGCAACTCACGCGCGATACGGGCGCGCTCCTCTTCCTGTACGGCGAGTATGCGCTGCATGAGAAGGGTGCGTTCCTTCTCGTGTTCCTCCAGCGCGCGTTGGGTTTCCATGAGGTCCGTGACGTCGCGGTTCATGCCGAGGAGGAGGGACGCGTTCCCGTCGTCGTCGTGGATGGGAACCTTGGTGATGAGCGTCCAGATGCGGCTCCCGTCCTCCGTCTCGTAGTTCTCTAGCTGGTCCAACACGGGTTTCCCCGTCCGGAACAGCTCGGCCTCGCCCCTCTGTCTGTACCGGGCCTCCTCGGGGGTCGTGTAGTCCGCGTCGCGCCTCCCGATGGCCTCCTCGGGTCGCGTGTGCCCCAACAGCTCCGCGCAGATCTGGTTGACGCGGCGGAATCTGTGGTCGGCGTCCTTGAAGTAGATGGCGGTTGGCGCGTGGTCCATCAACGCCTGGAACAGGCGCTGCTCCTCCGCAAGGCTCTCCTGCGTCCTTCGTCGAGCGATGGCGGACGCGATGTGCCGCGCGACGTACGTCATGACCTCGACATCGCGCTCGCTGTACGGATCGCCCTCGGTTGGGTGGAGAGCTCTCGCAACGCCGATGAGGCGGTCATCAACGATGAGTGGCACGCCTAGCCATGCCTCGGGCGCCGAGCCATGTAGGTCGAAGTCGCCCGTTTCCTCGAGCTCCCGACATTCCTCCGCCGTGAAGTAGCGCGGTTGCGCCGTCTCCGCAACGGCGACCGTGCGCGAACGTGGTAGGCGCACGGTGGTTCCAGGCACGAACGGACGCGTGTCGGGCGGCTCGTCGTAGACCAGATCGAACGCGTTCGGGTCGTCGGTCGTTAGCACGATCCCGAATTCCGGCGCGTCTATGATGCGCTTCAGGTTCTCGTGGATAGCTGCGTACATTGCCGGCAGGTCAGGCGCCTCGTGGGCGGCCTCGGCAATGTCGTACAGGACGCTCTGAAGCAGCTCCGCCTCGCGTCGCTCGGTAACGTCCTCCAGGACGCCGAAGAACCGCGTCGGCTCCCCGTGCGAGCTCCGCATCGAAAGGACACGATCCCCCAGCCACCGCACCTCACCGTCCGCGCGGATGATCCGGTACTCGGTGTACTCCAGTTCTCCCAGGTGCTGTCGCCGCTTCGCCTCGGCGCCGCTGTCGCGGTCGTCCGGATGCACCAGGTCCTTCCAGGGGTACGAAGGACCAAACCCGGTCAGCTCGCGGTACTTGCTGCTCACGTACGAGACCTCGCGCGCGCCTGCCTCCTGGATCCAGTACGCTTGCGGGATGGTCTCGGCGAGTTCCCGGAACCGAAGCTCGCTGGCGCGCGCAGCATCCTCCGCCGCCGCGCGCTCGGCCACCTCACGCTCCAGCGCGAGTGTGCGGTCTCGCACGTGCTGCTCGAGGTCGGCATTGAGCGCCTCGAGATCCTCCCGCATCTGCCTCCGGCTAGTTACGTCGCGGCTGATCTGGAGCACCTCGTCATGCGCGATCGCGACGTGCCGCGACTCGTAATAGCGCGGCCCACTCGGGTACTCGATCCGGTACTCCTCGGACTCGACGGCGTTCGATGTGAAGCACCGCGACATGCACGCCTGCAACTGCGCAGCAGCCTGCTCGCCGAACAGCTCCGGGGCGAACTTCCCGATGTAGTCCGCGGGATCCTCTGTACCGCCCGGGAGGAAGTCCAGCACCAGCCCGTCCGCGCGTACGCGCATGACGTGCTCAGGCACCGCCTCGAGCATCCGGCGGCTCGTCTTTTCGCTTGCCCTCAGGGCCTCACGCGCTGCGACCGTGTCGCTAATGTCACGGATGATCGCCGCGAATCCCTTGCCGTCAGGAAGGGCAATCTCGTTGACGCTGAGGTGCGCCGGGAACTCCGTACCGTCCTTGTGTCGGGCGACCACCTCGCGCCCTGTGCCGATGATGGTGGGGGCGCCGGTCTCTCGGAAGGCGTGCATGTACGAGCCGTGCTGGTGGGCCTCGCCGGCCGGCATCAATACTCCGACACTCTGGCCGACGGCTTCGCTGGCGCTGAACCCGAACATCGCCTCCGCGCCTGAATTGAACGTGCGAATCGTCCCCGTCTCGTCGGACGTGATGATGGCGTCCGACGCCGCATGCACAACGGCGCTCAGTAGAGCGTCGTTGGCGGCGGCGTCCATCAGGGCCTGACGCGCCTCCTTGGCCGCCACATCTAGCTGGCGGGAGAGCCTCTGCGCGTAGATGCCGTAGGCCGCAAGCGCAAGGACGAGAGCGACGGGGGCGGCTTCCGCCACTGCGTGGAAGGGGCCAGTGCGCCACACGAACACACCCGTCACCCACACGCCTACCGCGAGGACCGTGGTGACCACAAGGAGTATGGCGGTGTGACGGCGAGTCACTGGGGTTCCCGCAGGTGTGCCGTGCACGGCGATGGCAACGGTTGCGCCGTGTCGTCAGACAGGACTGGGATTGATGCCTCGGGGTCCGCCCCATGCGCGCGGCGAGGGACGGCAGGCCCATGCAGACATCGCTGCTAGGCATTATACGCAGGGACGCGCGCGTCGTCATCGCGCATATTGCTCTCCATTGTCTAAAGCGCGCCCACGGCCTAGCATGCCGCTCGCGGATCAGGGCGACGGACTCCGAATCCTGGGGGCGCGCATGCACATCTGGGGCGGCATAGAGGGCGGCGGCACGAAGTTCGTTTGCGCGGTAGGCTCGGGCCCCGAGGACGTGAGGGACATCGTGAGACTCGACACGACGACGCCCGCCGAAACCCTAGGCAGCGCGGTGGACTTCTTCCGCCGCCATGACGACATCGCGGCCCTGGGAATCGCGTCCTTCGGCCCAGTGGACCCAGAGCCCGATTCCCCCACGTACGGCCACATCACAACGACGCCGAAGCCTGGGTGGGCGCACACGGATGTCGCGGGGGCAGTCGCCGAAGCTCTGGGCGTGCCGGTGGGATTCGACACCGACGTGAACGCCGCCGCACTCGGCGAGTGGCGGTGGGGCGCCGCCCAGGGACTCGACACGTTCCTGTACCTGACGATCGGTACTGGGGTCGGGGGAGGAGGCCTGGTCAACGGAGAGCTGATGCACGGCCTTATACACCCGGAAATGGGGCATATCCCCCTGCCGCGGGACATCGCGCGCGACCCGTTCGAGGGCTCCTGCCCATACCACGGCGACTGCCTCGAGGGGCTCGCGAGCGGCCCAGCCATCGAAGCGCGCTGGGGCGTGGCCGCCAGCGACTTACCCGTGTACCACGACGCGTGGACGTTGGAGGCCGAATACCTGGCGCAGGCCCTGGTCAGCTACGTTTGCACGCTGTCGCCGCAACGGATCATCATGGGCGGTGGCGTCATGGACCAGCGGCAACTGTTCCCGATGATACGACGGCGCGTTCAGGAACTCCTCAACGGCTACGTGGCGCACAGCGCGATTCTGGACGAGATCGACGCCTATGTCGTCCCGCCGGGACTGGGAGGCCGATCCGGCGTGCTGGGGGCGTTCGCGTTGGCGCAAAGGGCGCTTGCGGCGTAGCCGTCCTCACCGTGCGGCGCGCGCCAGCGTGCTGTATAACCGGGCGCGGCTAAGAACGCCCGGAATCCTGTACAAGGCGACCCCATGCAGGGCGCGTCATACACCGCCAAGTCCCAACCCGGACCACGCGTCCGGCCGTTCGTGTTCCCGCTGGGGGCGGCGCTCGTCGTCGCCAACACGTACTGGATAGGCCTGGAGAGCGAACTTGCCTACTCGCTCTTCACGCTCGTAAACCCCTTCCTGAACGCCATCTTCACGCTCGTCGTTCTCATCGTGGTGAACTCCCTGCTCACGCGCCTGCGCTCCCCGTGGGCCCTGAACGCGGGCGAACTCCTTGTCGTCTACGCGATGGTGACGGCGGTGTCCACCATCTCCGGCGCCACGATGATGACGAGTCTCCTAGGCACCCTCGCCCATCCGTACTGGTTCGCCGACGCCGAGAACGAGTGGCGTTCGCTGTTCTGGCCGCACATACCCGACTGGTTCACGGTGTCGGACACGTCCGCCCTACGCGGCTACTTCGAGGGGGACAGCACGCTCTACGCCCCGGCCCACCTGCGCGCCTGGGCGCTTCCTGTCCTCGTGTGGTCGGGCGTGACCGTCTGCCTCTACGTGTCCCTGCTGTGCATCGCGTCGCTCGTGCGCAAGCAATGGATAGAGCACGAGAAGCTGACGTACCCCGTCACCGCCCTCCCGACGGCGATGGCCAACGACAGGGCGTTCTTCCGCACGCGGTCGGTGTGGCTGGGGTTCGGCATATCGGCGGTCATACGCATCCTGGCGACCGCGCATGACTTCGTGCCGTCGCTCCCCTACGTCCCGTACGGCATGCGTCTGGACGCGTACCTGACGGAGAAGCCGTGGAACGCCATGGGCTTCCTGTGGATGTCGTACAACCCGGCGATCGTCGGGCTGACGTACTTCATGCCGTTAGGGCTGTCGTTCTCGTGCTGGTTCTTCTTCTGGCTGACGCGTTGGGAGCGCGTCGTCGGCAGTCTGCTGGGGTGGCGCGAATTGTACCTTGACGAGCGCGCGACCGGCGCCTGGTTCGCCATCGGCGCCCTTGCGGTGTGGACCTCACGCCGGCATCTCGCGGCCGTCGGCAGACACCTCGCGCGCGGCCCCCGGCTAGACGAGAGTGACGAGGCGATACCATCCCGCGCCGCTGTCGGCACGCTTGTGGTGGCCGTCGTTGGGATGATCCTGTTCTGCTCGCTCGCTGGGATGGCGCTGTGGGTGGTGGTCGGCTTCTTCGCGGTGTTCTATGCGCTGGCAATCGCCCTCGCCCGCGTGCGTGCGGAGCTCGGCCCGCCATATCACGAGCTCATACGCATCAACCCGCGCGAACTCATGGTCGACACCTTCGGGTCTCGGATGCTCCGCGCGCCGAATCTCATGGGCATGACCTTCCTCTACGGATACAACAGGTGCAACCGGGCGCACCCTATGCCAGCGCAAATCGAGGCGTTCAAGACGGCGGAGCGGTCGGGAACGAACCCTCGCCGAGTGTTCCTGGCGATCGTCATCGCGACCGTCGTGGGCTCCGTCGCCACATTCTGGGCGTACCTCGACATCACCTATCGCTACGGCGTGTCGGGCACGCTCAATGGCTGGATAAGGCACTCGGGGTGGGAGAGCTTCCGGCCTCTCCAGAGCTGGATACAGAACCCGCAGGGACCGACCAACGTCGGTACCGGGTTCATGGCGCTAGGGTTCATGTTCGTCGCGGCGCTCTACGCCCTCCGCGCCCGGTTCGTGTGGTGGCCGCTACACCCATCGGGATACGTGCTGTCAGGGGCGTCCTGGGGCGGGATGATCTACTTCTGGTTCCCCGTGATGGTGAGTTGGCTGATCAAGTGGCTGCTCATCAAGCAGCGCGGATTGGGCGCGTACCGCAAGGGCATCCCGTTCTTCCTCGGCCTGGTTCTGGGCGAGTACGTTCTGCGAGCGGGGATAAGCCTCGTGAGTCTCCTCTTCCACATCGACATTCCGTCCAAGGTGGGCGGGATCACGGGCTGGTGACGCTGGCGTCTCACGCGTCCGCCTCGAGTATCGCGGGCATGAGAACGCGGAACTGCTCCGGCAGGTACCCGAAGTACACGGCGGTGATGAGGTTCCCGTCGCGAACGCACGGCTCTTCGACGAAGATGCCGCCAGCGTTCCGCACGTCGTCCGCCATGTCCCGTGGACAGGTGATGCGCCTGCCATCGACAACTCCCGCCGACACGAGTATCCACTGTGCGTGGCATATAGCGGCGACGATGCGACCGCTCTCCACGGACTCGCGTACGAGCTGCAGCGTGGCCCCGTGCGCGCGCAGTTCCAACGGGGCGAAGATGCCACCGGGCAGGTACACGACATCCGGCGCCCAAGCGGCGGCGTCCTCGACGCTGTGCGTCACCTCTGCGGGGAGTCCGTCCTTCCCGTGCCGACCTTCGCCGTACACGGTTCCGACGCGTGGGCCGGAGACCATCACGTCGGTGCCCTCTTCACGGAAGCGATAGTACGGGAACCAGAACTCGTGGTCGTGGTATCCGTCGCTGATGAGCATGGCTACCTTGCGGCCGTGCAGTTGCATGTGGATGTCCGTACCGTGGGTCGATGGCGACGGGCGTCCGGCGCGGTTATGCTGACGCCTAGCGGTGACGCGGTATGTACTCGCCGCAGCATGGGCAGGGGGGCCTTCGGAGCGCGCTTGCGCTCCATCTCCTCGACGAAGCCCGAGCCCAATATGCCCATGGGCACGGCGAACATCGTGATTCCGATGAGCGAAATCGCCATGGCGAGGATCTTCCCGAACGTCGTCACGGGGATGATGTCGCCGTACCCAACTGTCGTTAGCGTAGACATGCCCCACCACATCGCGGCCGGGATGCTCGAGAACTTCTCCGGCTGGTGGTCGTGTTCCACGAAGTACAGAAGGCTCGAGGACACGACGAGGAGGATCACCTCCGCCAACGCCGCGATGCTGAGTTCCTCGTGCTTGCTGGAGATCACGTTGCCCAGGGTGCGGACGGACTCGAAGTAGCGCGCGATCTTGATGATGCGCAGGATTCGGAGCAGGCGCAGAGCGTGCTGCGTGTCGGCGCTGATGAACTCCGGCAGGATGCCCGCGACGATCCCGATGCTAATCCAGAATGGCAGGATCGCCGCGAGGTCGATCAGAAGCATCGGTGTAACGGCGAAACGCAGCCGGCCCGTGATGCGTCGGTCGTACCCGGGCTCCGTGGTGCACGACCACACCCGCAGGGCGTACTCCACCGTGAAGATGTACAGCGCGAGTTGGTCGATGTCGTGGATTACCGACCGGAACCCGTCGCTGATCCCCTGCATCGTCTCGATGCACATGCCCGTGATGTTCGCGAAGATCAACGTCGCAAGGAAGATGTCGACCCCGCGGCTCAGCCCGTCGTCGGTGTCCCCCTTCTCGATCACCTCGAAGGTGCGGCGTTTGAGGATCTGGAACATCTGCGGCCGGTCCACGGTGGCCAGGCGGCGTGAGCCTGGCGGGTTACGCGACGGTGACGATGACGACGCTCCATATATCTACGCGCATCAGCCTGCCGCGATTCAGTTATTCGGCGGGAGTCGCAACGGGGCGCCCCGCTCGCCCTGCGCGTGGCATCGCGCACACGGCCTACATTGAGGGACTGGCAGGGCATGAGGAGGCTAACCCGTGGACGCCTATAGCGACGTGGCGCGCCGCGTCCAGGCGGCGCGGGCAGAACATGTGCATGTCGAGCCATACGGCGTCGGCCCTGGGGAGCCGCTGCTGTGCGCGCGCGTCGCCGCCGTCCCTGACGCCCCCACGGCGCTGCTGACCGCTGGCGTCCACGGCGACGAGCCGGCGGGCGTCGAGGCGGCCATGCGGTTCCTCGAAACACTGGTCGCGGCAAACACGCGGTCGCTGGGATGGCTGGTCGCGCCGTGCGTGAATCCGTCCGGCTACGCGGCCGGCACGCGCGAGAACGCGGACGGCGCCGACATCAACCGCGCGTTCGATCAGGATCCGACACCTGAATCCACGGCACTCAAGGAGCTCCTCGCGGACAGGCGCTTCGTCTTCGCCGTCGACTTCCATGAGGACTGGGAGGCGGACGGCTTCTACATGTATGAGGGCGTCGGCGAAGCGACGGCAGCGGGAGAGGACGTCGTGCGCGCCGTGGCGGAGGTGGGCAATATCGACGAGGACACCGACCCCGACGACCCGCCTATCAGTCCAGGCGTCTACCCCGTGTCGACGTCATGGGGGACGATTGGTCTCGCGCCGTACCTTCTCGCGACCCACACGCCACACGTCGTCATCACGGAAACCCCCAGCCGCGCTTGGGACTGGGAGCAGCGTGTGCGGGCGCACCTGCGGGCTCTGGACGTGGTTAGCGCCCATCACCGGCGAGATGAGGCAGCCAAGTGACAGCCGCGGCCGGAGGCGCGCGCTAGCGCCGCGCCTTCAGACGGCCCCAACTGGTCAAAGCGGAGCCCGCCGGTTCGACATCGGCAGGCACGCCGATGTGGAAAGTCCCGAGAATGGACCGGAACTCGTTCAGCGGGAACGGAAACGGGTCGCCCAGGAACAGACCGGACATCGTGAACGAGTGTGTGTCGGTCACGAACATGTACTCGACCGCGCGCGTGGGTATCTCCGCGATCGTCATCGTGTAGACCACCTCGTACCCCTCCCGCCCGTTGACGTCGATCAGCAGCGTGGATTCCTCCACCCACTCCTCGAACACGAGAGGGAAGATGAACACCGAGATCTCGAGGAAGTCGTCCAGAGGCACCGCTTCCACGAGCTCCTCGACGTAGACAGTTATCGTCTCGACCTGTGGACCCTCGAAGACCACATAGCTCAGACCCGGATCGCCAGGCAACGCCTGCCACCCAGCATCGACGAGCTCCTGAGGCAGGCCGATGGTGAAGTCCAACTCATCGTTGGTGTAGACGTTGTCCGCGATTCCCGTCGCCATCGCGCCGTGGGACACCGGGAGCAGCAGCAGGGCGAGAAGCGTCGGCATCGCCGTGCCGCGTGTCGAGCGGGACATGTCGCGTTTCCTCGTGTCTCGGGTGAGTCTCGCGGCCCTCATCGCGCGACCGCTTCGCTGCCCAGGTGTTCGGCGATCCACGTCCGCAGTGGGACGTCCGCGTCGGTCGGGGAGGTGTAGCCGTATCCGCCCGTGGGAGAGGCCCCGAAGAGCTGCTTGCGGATCGGGTCCAGACGGTCCCAGTAGTGGCCCATCGTGACGTTGTCGCGGGGTCGCAGCCATCGGTAGCTGTACCCGTAGAACAGCACGCGGCGCGAGTCGGTCCAGTAGTTGGCGCTGGCGGTGTGCCACAGGCGTCGGTCGAAGAACACCGCGGATCCCGCGGGGGCGAGAACGGGAACGCCCTCGGCAAGCGTCGCCTTGCGTCCCTCGGGCGGGAACTCCATCGAATTGCGCAGTTGACTACCCGGGAGGACATAGAAGTTGCCGCGGTCAACGTCGCTACAGTCGCTCAGGAAGTAGGCGACCTTGATGGAGATCATGGGACGCGGGTCCGCGTCCATCTCCTGATTCACGCGCGCGCTGTCCTGATGCCATCCGAACGCCATGTCGCGCGGCTCTGCCGGCTCCCACGAGGGCGTCACGACAAGGTGCGAGTGGTATATCTGGATGTTCCAGCCCAGGATGTCCCACACCTTGGCGATGGTGGCCGGCCAGTCGCACAGCTCCACGAACGCGTCGTCTCGGCCGATGAAGTCCATCACGCTCAGCCGATCGAGCGGCCCCAGGCTCTGTTCCGCGCGGCCTTCGGCGTCGACTCGGGCGATGGGCTCCTGGAGCCCCGCGACGACGTCAGGTGGAAGCGCGTCCGGCACGATGAAGTACCCGTCGCGCTTGAACGCCGCGCGCTCTCCCTCTGTCAGACGGTGCTGCAAACACGCCGTGTCCATCGCGCCCTCCTGTCCGAGTATTCGTCGCGCGGCCATCGTGCCGCCGACTCCGGTCGCGCGCAAGGCGACGGCGGTTGTGTTGCCGACACCCGTTTCGTACGCTCGTGAGGGCAACCCGCAGAACTACCCACAGCACTACGCACCAAACTACCCAGAGAGTATTGGGGCAACACGCATGGTGTCCATCGACCTATCCGGGAAACTCGCTGTCGTAACGGGGGCGTCTGGCGAATTGGGGCGCGTAATCGCGCGCACGCTCGCCGAGGCCGGCGCGGATGTCGCGGTGCACTACCGAGGCGCGGAGGAGAAGGCGGACGCCACGGCGGACGCCATCCGCGCGTTAGGGCGACGCACGATGACCGTGCAGGCGGACATAACCGACGAGGATTCCGTGTTCGCCATGCGCGACGCCATCGGCGCGGAGCTTGGCTCCCCGGACATCATCGTGAACAACGCCGTCATCCAGTACAACTGGGTCTCCGTGCTCGATCAAGCGGTTGAGGACTATGACGGGCAGTACAAATCGTGCGTCGTGCAGGGCGTGCTGATGGCGAAGGCGTTCGTTCCCGCGATGGTCGAGCAGAAGTGGGGGCGTGTCATCGCGACGAACACGGAGTGCGCCATGCAGACCTTCGCGGGTCAGTCGGCATACGTCGCGGGTAAGCGAGGCATGGACGGCGTGTACCGCGTGCTCGCCAAGGAAGTCGGCGAGCATGAAATCACGGTCAACCAGGTCGCGCCGGGATTCATGATAAGCGACCGCGCGCGCGCCGCCGGCACGGAGCGCGTCGAGAGTTACGAGAAGAACGTGCCGATGAAGCGACGCGGCGAGGACAAGGACATCGCCAACGCCGTCCTTTTCCTTGCCTCGGACCTGGCGAACTTCATCACGGGCGTCTATCTGCCGGTGTGCGGCGGGAACGTCATGCCGCGGATCTAGTCCCCTCGGGCGTCCCGTCTCAAATCCAACCCCACGTTCGCGCGCCGTAGCTCGTGGCCGAATTCGTCCACGTACCTCTGTCGGCGACGAGCGATAAACTCGGGGCGCGAGAGCTCCAGGCGGCGTTGGTCGTTCTCCGACTTCGCGATGAGGAACGGCCCCATGGCGAGGCAGTCCAGTCCAGTGAACAGGAGGCACTCCAGCGCGTCCTGCGGCGAGTTGACGATTGCCTCGCCGCGCACGTTGAATGAGGTGTTCAGCAGCATGGGCACGCCGGTGATCTCACAGAAGCGCGTGATGAGGCCATGGTATAGAGGGTTCTCGACCTCTGTTACTGTCTGCACGCGTGCGGTTCCGTCCACGTGCGTAATGCCGGCGACCTCGGGCCGGCGCTCCGGCCTGACGTCTGCGACCAGGAGCATGTACGGCGAGCCCCGGTCGAGGTCGAAATAGTCCGACGAGCGCGCGGACAGCACGGACGGCGCGTACGGCCGGAACCACTCGCGATGCTTCACCCGCTGGTTCAGCACGTCCTTCATCTCCGCCCGGCGTGGATCGCACAGGATGCTCCGGTTCCCCAGCGCCCGCGGCCCCAGCTCCGCGCCGCCCTGGAACCAGCCGACGATGTCGCCGTTGGCGATGCGGGCGGCTACTTGCCCCACGAGGTCGTCCGGCCGCGTGTATTCGATGCCGTGGCTGTCCAGGACCGTTTGCATCTCCTCGCTGCCGTACGCGGCCCCAAGATACGGGCCGCGCCAGACGGTCGGCGGCGCGGATGAGAGGGCGAGATGCTTGATCGCCAGGGCTGCCCCCAGCGGCGTCCCGCCATCGTCACACGCGGGCTGGAGGAACACTCTCGTGAACGGCGTCTGGTCCACCAGCTTCTTGTTCATGACGCTGTTGAGAATCACGCCGCCTGACAGGCAGAGATTCTCGGATTTCGTTGCGTCGTACAGATCCTGAGCCATTTGGATGACCACCTCCTCCAGCCGCAACTGCAGGCTGGCCGCGACATCCATGTGGTGCTGCGTCAGCTCGTCCTGTTCGGCGCGCGGCAGACCCAGCGGGCCAAGAACCCGCTCGCCATCCATGACCAGGGAGCAGTCGGCGCCGAGACTCACGTAATCGCTCCCGAAACCGAACTGCATCTTCCCTGTGATTACCAGGATCTTGCGGAAGAGATCGATGAATCGGGGCTCCCCGTAGGCCGCCAGGCCCATGACCTTGCCCTCGGGGCCCGGCCCGCTGAAACCCAGAAGCCGTGAGATGCGATCGTAGATAAGTCCCACGCTGAATGGGAAGCCGACACGGTGTATGGCGCGTATGTCCAGCCCACGGGCGTGGCTGAACGTCGTCGTGGCGGATTCGCCGACGCCGTCCACCGTCAGCACCGCGGACTCGTCGAACGGAGCGCAGAAGTGCGCGCTCGTTACATGGCACAGGTGGTGATCCAGCATGTGGATGGACGCGTTGGGGAACTCCCTGCCCAGGAACCGCTCTATCCTCTGGAGGTTCCTATACTGCCGGAGGTGTGCCTTGAGCGCAGGCATGCCCATGTGGTCACGTTCCGCGAGCGGGACGAAGAGCCCCATCACTAGCGCATCGAAGTACTCATCACACGACATCGGGAAGCCAACATACTCGACATCTGCTTTCGTGATGCCGGCCTTGTCGAGCGCGTACGCCAGCGACGCGACGGGGTACACCAGCGTCTTCTTCTCGTTGTTGAACCGTTCCTCCTCCGACGAGAACAGGATCTCCTCGCTGGCCGAGTCCAGCAGACAGACGCCGGAGTTGTGCCAGCCAGCGCCCTTGATTCCCAGAATCCATGCCATCCAATGTGCTCCACTGCGTATGTATGAGTTAGAAAACGGCGCGGCCCCTCTTCCGTCGGTGCGACTCACGCGACGTTGGTGTGCTGGATGCAGGCCCACGCCATTCATAGCCACTGGCGAGCCCGGCGTGCAGCGTGCTGGATGCCCGCGCCTTTCGCCACATCGTGCGGCAGTTGCCCACCGGATGCATCGGCGTGCCTATATGCCGTGCGAACGCCATGCCGCGCATCACGTGTCGGGCCAGGCCGATAGCGCGCGGCGGTGAGGCGCCAAGAGATCCCTTCCCTCGCAGGGGAAGGTTAGGATGGGGTCCGCGCCTAGCTTTCGGTTGGCTCAGTCACGACGAACTGCACACCTGCGGCGGCAGCGCGCGTCACATACGTCATCCGCTGCCGTATGGTCACGAGGGCACGTTCTCGCAGCAGGTTCTCCTTGTCGGCGGCGGCCACGTCGGCAGGGAACCGCGCGCGCCCGTCGAGCCGTCTCGCACGCTCGGCATCGTCAGCATTCAAGTCCTGCACTCTGATGAAGAAGCGCCCGTGACGGTTGTGCTCGCTGTCGCCCGGCTTCAGCGGTGTGTACTGCCTCAGCTCGCCGAGCGAGCCGAGCGACGCTAGCAGGAATGTACCGCGTGTCTCGGACGAATGCGGCACAAACACCTGAAACACGTGCACGCGCGAGTCGCCACATCGTAGGTGTCCCTGATACGAATCCAGATCGCTATACTCGTTGTCGTCGGCGTCGACCTGCCACCGGCGCACTGCGATGTCCGAGGCCCAGAATGCGTGCCCGTGATCGTCCGGGTCAAAGGTCATGATGAGCACCGGTCTCTGCCAGTCGGAGCCATCGACATGATCGGCGATGGCCTGGGGGATGTCAGCCGTGGAAGCCACTTCCGCGGCGCCGGCAGCCTTCACGATCTCGGCTAGCAAGCTCGCGTTCTCCTGGACCGCGAGGTCGTGGCCTGTCTGCCCACCGCGGTCGCCAAACACCAGGTCCTCAACATCCACGAAAGCGTGCTTGGCTATTATTGACTCAACGCCCCACCATCCCTCGTCCTCGGAACCCGGATCGGCGGCATCGCCACCCTCGCTTGCGCCATGCCGTTCGAGCAGCGCCCGAACCGTTCCGCTTCGGACGACGCCCTCGAGGAAGCTCTGAATGAAACTGTCGACCTTCTCCTGCACAAGCGGCGTGCTCCGTAGAGACGACGCCTCGATTTCGTTCTGCTCAGCTTCGGCCCGCTCGAGGATCTCGCGAAGCCGCGCGATTGCCTCGACCGCGCCGTCGCTCAGCACGCCTCGCCACTGATCGTCGCCCGTCTCAACAGCTTGCATGATGTGCTGCAGTGACCCAGGCCTGTCGATTCCCAGTCTCGCGGACAGCTCCCGGGAGGGCGTCACAGGTACTCGTGGCGCGTCCTCCGGCGGCGTCACCGCCAGGATCTCCAAAGCCTGTGCGACGTAGAGTTGGCGCAGCTTCCGACCAAAGTCGATGCGCTGCACCTCGTCGGTGTCCTTCATCTCCCAACGGCCCCAGCCCCACTGGTCCTCCACTCTGTCGTCCTCTGCGGCGAGCCAGAGCGCTGTCAACTCAGGCAGGTTCTGTGGGAGGCGTTCTCGCAGTGCGTCACAGTAGTCGTCCACCTCCTGGCCGGCGAGGCATTCGTCCCACACCCACGCGCCGAGCCCAAGCCACACCTGTGCACGAGCGCCGAGCACTTCGCTCAGGCGCTCTCTCGCACGCGACTCGCTGTGGATGCCCGCTGCCGGTTGGGTGAGCCGGCGGAAGAGCCTGGCTAGACCTTCGACGCACGCTGTGAACAGCGGGAAGTCGCGTCTGTCATACGCCGCCTTGGCTAGCTCCTGGTACACCTGCAGCAACTCCCGGGCGAAGTCAGTATAGGTGTCCGCGTCAACCTCGTCCGCGTGGTCCGCTAGCGCTTGAAGCCCCCGTAGTTGCGCCTGCGCGAGAGCTTGCGCTTGCTCGGACTGCGGCGACTTCGCGCAGAGCGCAACGATCTCATTGGTGAATCGGAGGAATTCCTGGAACAGCAGGTGATCCCCGATCTTTACCGCCCGCCATGCGATTGAGAACGGGACCTCCGCTACGCGGCGCGCAATGCTAGCGCTCCCGCTCGCGATAGCTACCTCTAGGGCTTTGTAGAGGTCTCGCGTCACAAAATCCAGTTCCTCCCAGCGGCTAAACACACTCGTCCGCGCCTGCGCGGCCTCCTTGGTGGGATAGACGGCCCCGACGCGACCCAATTCAGCCAGGAACTCGTCTGCGAACTCCACGTAGATGTCCGTCAGCGCCTCAACATCCCCTAACGCCTCGTCCTGGCACGCCTTCATCAGGCGATTGCGGGTACCCGCCATGTATCGACGCAGTTGTGCTGCGGGCAGCCGGCCAGCGCTGACATGGACCACTCGGGGCAGCCATCGCCTCAGTCGCGTGGCAACGGGTTCGTCGTCGAGGAGACCTGCCGGCACGGACAGGAACGCATCGCCGTCGCCCTCGCCTGAGACCGCGTCGCCCAACAGCTTCAGCACCCGTGACGACTTCGCGTCAGCGTTGCGTGGCTCAAGATCACCAGCCGCCCCCAGGCCTCGCGTGTGCGCCTCATGCTCAACGTAGGCAACGAGGCGGGCCAGCTCGCCCACGTGAATGTCGCGGACGTGCCCCTTGGCGTCCATCGTGACGCCCGCGTACCCGTCGCCGGCGCTGGCCGACGCCCACGGAGAGTAGTCTGCCGCCTTGAGGCTGCCGCCCTCCAGCTCGCGGAGCAAGGCGCTGTTGCCGATGCGGTCCCGTAGCGACTGCCGGATGCTCAGGCGAACGCGTTCGGCGAAGAGCTGGCGACGCTCTGTATCGAGAAGGCCATCGTCCAGTACGATCCCGAGGGCTCTCCAGAAGCTGTGCACGATCAGCAGGCCTACCGCCACTAGCAGACTCGTGCGCGCATAGGCTCCGACGCCTGCCCCGCTGAGGACCACAGCCAGCACGGCGACGAGCGCCACGGGCCACAGCCGGCTACGGCGAAGGAGCACGTGCTTCACTACGAGGTCGGGCGCATCGCGCATCGACTCGGCGATGAAGATCGCCAGACCGGCCACGATCGCGAGGAGAGCCCATAGAGCGCCAGCGGCCCTGCTGAATCCACCCCATGTCCCACCCGTGAGGCATAGGACCAACATCAGTGCCCCTACCACGAGGCCGCCCACGATCACAATCGCCACCGAGCCGACGAGCGACGGCTGGTACCAGTGCTTCAGGTCGTCCTCCAGGCGATCCCGCGCATAGACGTCGGCGGGGCGGAGGAAAGCGTACAGGGGGTCGTAGTCAGTTGGCCCGCTCGCCTGCGCAGCGATAGACGCGGAGCCGCCCCTGTGCGATCGGGCAAGCCGCGCCTCAGCTTCGGTCGAAAGCCAGCCCGCTCGCCAGGGCCCGTAGCCACGCAGGAATTGCACCCCGGCAAACGCGAGGATGGAGGCGAACCAGCCGCCTATCAGGCGTGCGCACATGTCGTCCACTACTCGCGATGCCATCCAGATACGGGGTGAGATGTCGCTGTAGCGCGATACGAAACAATACTACACGAACGGAGTGCCTTAGTATGCGGCACTCCAACACACGCGTCGGCCCATCCGAACTTACGCCGCGAATTGCCGTTGACTGGGGGAGGGGCGTATACTGCCGCATGGTGTCACGAGTATGCGACGCGCGCCTGACGGAGGAAGGGACAGCCACGTGATCAATCGGCTCATCGGCTGCTCCGTCATGTGCTTCGTGCCGGCGTTCCTGGTCGCCGGCATTGTCGGCGGCATCATCGGCGGCCAGCCTCAGATGTTCGAGCCGGACATCACCGACGCGGAGGCGGCGGAACTGACGCCCCTCGAATACATGGAGCACACGTTCAAGCCCGCGCCACCAGCGACGCCTGAATTCACGAAGGCGTTCACGGCGACGTTCCTGCTCGTCTTCTGTGGCGGCGTCTTCTACCTGATGCGCGAGACCCGACCCTATACGCAACGCGTCGGACCCACGGGCGACATCATCCGCGTCGTGCGCCAACGCCAGTTGCGCGCATGATCCAGCGGCGGGACGCGCTTGGGCGCCCGGCAATCCCCTTGCCCTTCGATCGGACGTCGACCGCGCCGATCGGCGGAGAGCACCCCGCGAGCCGCCGCGGCTAGGTCTCGGCTACTTGGCGAGCGTCAGTGTTCCCACGGCGCGGGAGCCACCACCACTCACCTCACAGATGTACCGTCCCGCGGCCGCTCTCTCGCCACGCGCGTTCCGTCCATCCCAGTAGGCCGCCTCGGGTCGCGTAGTGTACGACCCCGCCGCGCGCCACCCGGGGCGAAGAACGCGAACGACCGAACCGTTCGCCGCGTATATCCTGACCGTCACTTCACCAGACGCTTCCATGCGGAACGGTATCCACGCCTCGGGATTCGCGGGGTTAGGGTAGACGGCCAGTGCCGTGGTGGTCTTGCCGCCCCTCCCGGCCAGACGCTCCAACACACGCATGCCGGCCGCTGGCAGCGCCGCCCGCGGCTGGTACCCGTTGGCTGCGCGGAGCCACTCACGGACGAGTGGCGTCATCGTCGAGCCGCCGAGGGCGGGCGCCCGGCCAGCCACGGACTCGCCAAAGTGCGCCGCTACGCCGACGAGGTCCACGATGTTCACCACGAGATCGTGATTGACATCCGCCGCAAGTCCCTCACCGACCGCGCCAAACGTCGTCGCCACGGTGATCAAGTCCCGGATGTCGACAACGCCGTCGCCGGTGATGTCCCACGGATTCGTCGCTGGCGGCTCCAGAGCATCGCCTGTTTCCCAGAGGAAGAGGCCTATCTGCATGCCGCCCGCCGCGAGCAGCGCGCCATCCGGGGAGTACGCCACTGCCGCGGCGCCCATCGCCGGCCCTGTCAGGGTAGCCAGCTCCGAACCGTCGACGGTTGACCAGAGACATATGTCCGGGCCGCCGCTCGCACACGCGAGCACGTCCGCGACCGGAGATAGCGACACGCAGGCGACTCCGAACGTGTGCCCACTCATCGTCAGCGTCGGCTCCAGGGTTTCCATATTCCAGGCGATGGCGGCGCCGTCGAGCCCTCCTGAAATCAGCGTCGAGCCGGCGTCACCGAAGGCCAGCGACGTCACGGTGTGTTCATGCCCTGGGAGGACAGCTACCGTGGTCCCGGTCGTCACATCCCACAACCGGATAGCGCGGTCGACGCCACCGGACGCGAGAACGCGCCCGTCTGGCGAGAACGCTACGGCTTCCACCCAGTCCGTGTGCCCCCGGAGCTCCGCGAGCAGGACTTCATCGACGGCATCCCACACGCGTACGGTGTTATCGTCGCTGCCGGACGCAACGGTACGGGAGTCCTGCGCGAAGGCGACCGCCCGCACCCAGCCGGCATGGCCGCGCAGAGCTGCTCTCCGTGCGCCGGTCGCGGCATCCCATATCCCGACTTCGCGGCTGGCGCTGCCGGTGGCTATTGACCGCCCGTCCGGTGCGAATGCGACGCTCGTGTACCACATGCCGTCGTCCGACGCCCATGTTGGGATCCAGGAGACGGTGTCGACGACTTCAACACAATAGGACGCCGCAAGCGCCAGGGCGCGACCGTCGGGCGCCCAGGCGAGTTCGTTGACGGGACCGTAGTCGAGTGTTCTGTCCGCCTCCCGGCTTGAGAGGGCGTCGGGGGTCACGGTCGCTACGAGTAACAGGCACGCTACGCACAGGCCAGTGACTCGGCTGCTCATGTCACGTCTCCTTCCGCGGCAGGGAGCATGTGAATGGCTGAGCTGGCGCGCTGGGCCACAGCAGAGGGCCCCATTCGCTCCCGCCGAGCGCCGGGGCGGATGAGGGCGAGCGCGACGTTCCTCCGCCGGGGCCCATACGTAGCCTTGGGTTGGCGCCGCGCCAACGTCGCTCAGCGCGCTGGGAGCGTCGCATGCCGCTGGGCATCGGCTAGGGCGACGTGGGCGCCGAGACCTTGCTCTACAGACCGGTTCGGATTTTCTTGCGGAAAACTACCGATACGGCAAAGACCAGGCTAGGATGGGCGTGACACGGCACCGATCGGGAGGTCACGCGCGGTCCGTCAGCGACACGCGCGCGGGAACAGGAACCCACCAGCGCGGCCTCCGCGCCTGCCTCTGGTGACGTACTCCCGTCCTGACCCGTGCTGCGTTACGGTGGCGGTCAGTATTCCCCGCGGCGCCCGCGACACTCAGGCGTTGCGAGATGTAGGGGTACCGGACATGACGGCAGCACCAGACGCAGCGACCGGGACGGCGGAGGCCGATCCAGCGACCGACCCTAGGTACCAGGCTCTCGATGCAACCATGAAGCGCCGTCAGTATAGGCAAGACGCGCTGATCGAAGTCCTACACGACGCGCAGGAGATCTTCGGGTACCTCACCACGGAGGTGCTGACCTTCGTGGGTAGACAACTACAGCTCCCTCTCAGTCACGTGTACGGCGTGGCGACATTCTACCACTTCTTCTCCCTGGAACCGCCCGCCGAGCACACCTGTGAGGTGTGTCTGGGCACGGCGTGTTACGCCAAGGGAGCGTCGGCTCTTCTGGCAAGTATCGAGCGCGAGACCGGCATCGTGGCTGGCGCAACGACTCCAGACCGCACACTCACGCTCAAGATCTCTCGCTGTCCCGGCGCGTGTGGGATGGCTCCCCTCGTCGTGTACGACGACGTGGCTGCGGGACGCCAGACGGCAGAGGACACGGTGCGGCGCGTGAAGGGATGGCTGGGCTAATGGATCCCCTGGAACTACGACAGATCGCCGAGGACGAACGAGAAGACGCCAAGCCCATGCGCATCCGCTGCTGCGTGGCCGAAGGCTGTCTGGCCGCGGGATCGGCAGAGCTGAAAGATTCGCTCGACGCCGCCGTGGACGCACAGGGACTGACGGATGCTGTCGAAGTGCGGCCGGTGGGGTGCTTGGGTCTATGCTCCAGGGGGCCTCTGGCGCGCGTGGACCCGGAAGGCGCGCTCTTCGAGTCTCTTGCGGCCGACGATGCGCCTGCCCTTGTGTCAGAGGCCCAGGGGCATGCCACTGGGTTGACCCGGGTCGACACGGAGCATCCCTTCTTCACCAAGCAGACCCCCATAGCCACGGAATACTCAGGCGTCGTCGATCCCGAGAGGATCGAGTCGTACATCGGTGAGGGTGGCTACGATTCGCTGCTCCACGTGCTTCGCGAGATGTCGCCCGCCGAGGTGGTGGCCGAGATTACCCGAAGCGGCCTGAGAGGCCGCGGCGGCGCGGGCTTCCCAGCCGGCCTCAAGTGGGCCACGGTCGCCAAGACCCGGTCGGTGCGCAAATACGTCGTGTGCAACGCCGACGAAGGCGATCCCGGCGCGTTCATGGACCGCAGCATCATGGAGAGCGACCCCCACCGAATCCTGGAGGGTATGGCGATCGCGGCGTACGCGGTCGGGGCCAGCGTAGGTTACATATACGTCCGGGGCGAGTACCCGCTCGCCATCCGACGCCTGCGCCTGGCGATACGGCAAGCAAACCGCGCGGGTCTACTCGGCACACATGTCTTCGACTCTCCCTTCGACTTCCGGGTCGACATCCGCGTCGGCGCTGGCGCGTTCGTGTGCGGTGAGGAAACGGCGCTCCTGGCGTCTATCGAGGGCAAGCGCGGCTCCCCAAGGCCTCGGCCGCCGTATCCCGCGGAGTCCGGGCTGTGGGGGTACCCGACGCTCATCAACAACGTAGAGACGCTGGCCAACGTGCCGACCATCGTGCGGAAAGGCGCGGACTGGTTTGCGAGCATCGGCACGGAGAAGAGCAAGGGCACGAAGGTGTTCTCGCTGACCGGCCAGATCGAGAACACTGGCGTCATCGAGGTTCCGATGGGCACGTCGCTCCGCGTGATCGTCGAGGAGATGGGCGGAGGGGCGCTGAACGGCGCCCGCGTGAAGGCGGTGCAGACCGGCGGCTCCTCCGGCGGGTGCGTACCAGCAGCTGCGCTCGATACGCCAGTCGACTACGAGTCGCTCGCCGAGCTCGGGTCCATCATGGGGTCGGGCGGGATGGTCGTTCTAGATGACGACACGAGCATGCCGGACCTCGCGCGCTTCTTCATGGCGTTCAACGTCGACGAATCGTGCGGAAAGTGCGTGCCGTGCCGTGCGGGAACCGTGCAACTCGAACGGTTGCTCGGCCGCTTCGTCGTGGGCGAGGCGCGCGAAGGTGACCTGTCCAAGCTCGAAGACCTGTGTCAACTCTTGCGAGACGCCAGCCTGTGCGGGCTGGGTCAGAATGCTCCAAACCCGGTCTTCAGCACGCTGCGGCATTTCCGCGGCGAATACGAAGCTGGCGTCGCCCGCGCAGTAGACGCCGAGGCCGCGGGATAGCCCGCGCTCAGAGGAATGCGAGGACTGAAGCCATGGCTGTCGTCACACTGACAATCAACGACCACCTCGTCAGCGCGGAGGACCATCAGACACTCCTCGACGCGGCGAAGGCGGCGGATGCGCCACTACCCACGCTGTGCCACCTCGACGGCGTGTCCGATGTCGCTGCCTGCCGCCTGTGCCTTGTCGAGGTCGACGGGTCACCGAAACTGCACCCCGCGTGCATGACCCCGGTTACCGAGGGCATGAGCGCGCGCACGGACACGGAAAGGCTGCGCGAATACCGCCGCATGATCGTCGAACTCCTCTTCGCGGAGCGGAACCACGTCTGCGCCGTGTGCGTGCTGAACGGACACTGCGAGTTGCAGGATCTGGCGATCGAAGTCGGCATGGATCACGTTCGCTACGACTACCTGCACCCGGCCGCCGGGGTCGATGTCTCGCACGCGGAGTTCGGCTTCGACGACAACCGTTGCGTGCTGTGCACGCGCTGTGTGCGGGTGTGCGAGGAGATCGAGGGCGCCGCGACGCGGGACATCATGGGCCGCGGTACGAACTGCCGCATCATCAGCGACCTGAACGTGCCGTGGGCGAAGGCCGACAGCTGCACGTCGTGTGGGAAGTGCGTCAGCGCCTGCCCGACGGGGGCTCTCTTCACGCAGGGCGCCACGACCGCGGAGATGGAGAAGGACCGCTCGAAGCTGGCCTTCCTCGTCCGCGCGCGAGAGGAACACCAATGGGTAAGATAAGGGCGGCCACCGAGTGGTTTGCTGGCTGCGCCGGCTGCCACATGTCTCTCCTTGACCTCGACGAGTGGCTCTTCGAACTCGCGAAGGTGGTGGACATCGTCTACAGCCCCATCGCCGACGTGAAGGAGTACCCGGAGGGCGTCGACGTCGCGCTCGTCGAGGGCGCGGTTACAACCGACGAGCAGGTCGAGAAGGCGCGCATCATCCGCGAACGCACGGGCGTGCTGATCGCCTTTGGCGACTGCGCGGTCACCGCGAACGTGCCGGCCATGCGCAACGCGTTGGGCAAGAAGGAGGTCGTGCTGGAGCGGGCGTTCCTGGAACTGGCCGACTCGCAGCCGCAGATTCCCTCTGATCCGGCGCTGCCGGTGCTTCTCGACCGCGTCGTGCCGTTGCACGACATCGTCGATGTCGACATCCATCTGCCCGGCTGTCCGCCTCCCGCGGCGCGCATACAGGCTGTGCTTGGGCAGCTAGTGGCGGGCGAGGAGCCGCGGCTCGTTGGGCGCGAACTCCTCAAATTCGGCTGACACGCGTCTGAGTGGAGACCGATCATGGCAGAGACCATCACCATCGAACCTGTGACCCGTCTTGAGGGTCATGCGAAGATCACGGTCCACCTCGACGACGCAGGGCAGGTGGACGAGGCACGGTTCCACATCGCGGAGTTCCGCGGGTTCGAGAAGTTCTGCGAGGGTCGTCCCCTCGGCGAGATGGCCGGCATCACCGCCCGCATCTGCGGCATCTGTCCGGTAAGCCATTTGCTGGCGTCCTCGAAGGCCGGAGACGCCATTCTGGGTGTGCCTGTGCCGCCCGCGGCGGAGAAACTGCGGCGGTTAATGAACCTGGGTCAGCTGATACAGTCCCACGCGCTGAGCTTCTTCCACCTCAGCTCGCCGGACCTCGTGTTCGGGATGGACAGCGACCCGCTGAAGCGCAACGTCTTCGGCATCATGCAGGCACACCCAGACGTGGCGCGCGCCGGGATCCGACTCCGCCAGTTCGGCCAGGAGGTCATAGAGCTTCTAGGCGGCCAGAAGGTGCACCCGGCGTGGACGGTGCCTGGCGGCGTTCGTGAGCCGCTTACGGAGGAGGGTCGTCAACAGATACTCGGGTGGCTGCCCGAGGCGCGCGCGACGGCCGATCTTGCACTGTCACTGTTCAAGGCCCTCCTCGACCAGTACGAGCCCGAGGCGGAGGTGTTCGGCAACTTCCTGTCCCTGTACATGTCGCTGGTCGCCGACGACGGGGAGTGGGAGCACTACGGAGGCAAGATCCGCATCGTCGACAGCGACGGTAACGTCGTCGGCGACGACCTGGACGAGGCCGACTACAAGGACTACATCGCCGAGGCGACCGAGAGTTGGTCCTATCTCAAGTTCCCGTACTACCGGCCGTTGGGGTATCCCGAGGGGATGTACCGCGTAGGACCCCTCGCGCGCCTGAACGTCTGCACGCACATGGGCACGCCGCAGGCGGAACGGGAACTCCGCGAATACCGGGACCGCGTAGCCACCAACGGCATCGTGGCGTCCTCGCTCATGTACCACTACGCCCGGCTCGTCGAGACGAAGGCAGGCATTGAGCGCGTCGAGCGACTCGTCGAGGATCCCGACGTGCTGAGCTCCCGGGTGCGCGTGGACGCCGGGATCAACAACCTGGACGGCGTCGGCGTCAGCGAGGCGCCGCGCGGCACGCTGTTCCACCACTACACCGTGGACGAGAACGGCGTCATCCAGAAGGTGAATCTCATCGTCGCCACTGGCCACAACAACCTCGCGATGAACCGCACCGTGTCCCAAATCGCCAAACACTACATCGACGGACCCGAGATCCCCGAGGGCACGCTGAACCGCATTGAGGCCGGCACGCGGTGCTACGACCCGTGCCTGAGTTGCTCCACGCATGCGGTCGGGAAGATGCCGCTTCACGTTGCCCTCCTCGACGCTGAGGGGAACGTCCTCGACCAAGCGCGCCGGGAGTGACGATGTGGCCCTCCTCATCGGCTACGGCAACGACTTGCGCGGCGACGATGCGGCTGGCCGCGTCGTCGCGCAACGCGTGCGAGACACCGCTGCCGTAGCCGTGGAGGTCCACGAGGCGCACCAGCTCACACCGGAACTCGCCGATGTCGTCGCGAGGGCCGATCGCGCCGTGTTCGTTGACGCTTACGTCGCGCAGGAGGGCGACGCCGCGCAAGCCGTCCACATCACCGAGTACCCGACCGACTCGCCACTGGGCCACATCGCTAGTCCGAGCTCCCTCCTGGCGCTCGCGGACTGCCTCTACGGGCGCAGGCCGGAGGCGTGGCTTGTCACCGTGCCCGCGGTCTGCTTCGACTACGGCTCCGCTCTGTCCCAGACGACTCGCAGGGGCATCGCCGATGCCGTTGATCTGGCGCTGGCGTTGCTCGCGGACACGCGCACCCCTGACCAGGAGGACACTGCGGCATGCACGAAGTGAGCCTGGTGGCGACCGCCGTCGAGATGGCCGAGCAACACGCGCGACAGGCGGGCGGCACGCGCATCCGCGTGCTGCGCGTAACTGTCGGAGAGGCGTCAGGCGTCGTCCGGGAGGCGCTGGAGTTCGCCTTCGACGCCGTCAGCGTCGGCACCATGGCCGAGGGCGCGACATTCGACGTTCGGGTGGCTCCGGTGTTGTGCTATTGCTCTACGTGCAGAGAGGAGTTCTCCCCGGCCAGCATCTTCCGCGAGTGCCCCACGTGCGGATCGGTCGCCGCGGACGTCCTGCAAGGGATGGAGCTCGAACTCACATCACTGGAGGTGACCTGATGTGTCAGACCTGCGGCTGCGGCGATGTCGAAGGTTACGCCATCGATGGGATACCCTCCGTCTCTGCCTCCACACACAATGACGGCGAGCCGGGCGCGTTGCACGCGCACACGCATGGCGACGACCACCAGCACGTACCGGTGCGCGTCTCCCTCATGGACAAGAACGACCGAATCGCCGAGCGAAACCGTGGCTACTTCATGGCGAAGGGCGTCGCGGTTGTCAGCATCGCCTCCTCGCCCGGCGCCGGCAAGACGGCGCTCATCGAGCGCACCCTACGGAACATCCAACACACCTTCGAGGCGGGCGTAATCGTTGGCGACCTGGCAACGGACAACGACGCGCGCCGCCTGGGCGCCGCCGATGCTCCGGTCGTCCAGATCACGACCGGGACCGTATGTCACCTCGATGCCGACATGATCGCGAACTGCATCCCAAAGCTCGATATGGACGAGCTCGACGTCGTCATCATCGAGAACGTCGGCAACCTCGTGTGTCCGGCGGCGTACGACCTCGGCGAGGCGGCGCGCGTGGTGCTCATGTCCGTGACCGAGGGCGAAGACAAGCCCGCCAAGTACCCAACGATGTTTCAGGCTGCCGACGTCGTCGTCATCACGAAGACCGACATGGCGGGGGCCGCCCACTTCGACCGCGAGCTAGCTCTGGAATGCATCGGCCGCGTCGCGCCGGAGGCCGAGGTCATCGAACTGTCCGCCGAGACGGGCGACGGCATGGAAGGCTGGTACCACTATCTCGACCGGTGCTTGAAGGCGCGATAGGACGCCAACGTGACTACCGTAACGTTCAGGATAGAGGGGGTCGTGCAGGGCGTTGGCTTCCGTCCGTTCGTCTACCGCATAGCCCATCGCCACGGCATCGCCGGCTGGGTGCGAAACGACTCGACGGGCGTCACCGTTGAGGCGCGCGCGCCGGCCAGCGCCGTCGACGCGTTCGAACGCGCGCTCACCACGGAGGCGCCACCCGCCGCGCGCGTAACGTCGCTCCGCCGAGAACGCGTGGCAGCCGGTGGCGGCGTGGCTGACTTCACCATCGTCGCCAGCGAGGCGTCGGACTCGGTATCGGCGTTCATATCGCCGGACCTGGCCATCTGCGCCGACTGCTCCCGCGAAGTGTCCGACCCAGCAGACCGGCGGTACGGGTACCCGTTCATCAACTGCACGAACTGCGGCCCTCGCTATTCCATCATCGAGGCGTTGCCCTACGACCGGCCGAACACCACAATGCGCGCGTTCGAGATGTGCGCGGCGTGTTCGGCGGAATACCGCGATCCACTGGACAGGCGGTTCCACGCGCAACCCAACGCGTGCGCGGAGTGCGGTCCATCCGCGGCGCTTTGGGGCCCCGACGGCGCCGTTCGGGCAGCGGGCGCCGAGGCCATCCGTGGAGCGGCCGACGCGGTTGGCGCGGGAGCCGTGTTGGCGATGAAGGGCCTCGGGGGGTTCCACCTCGTGGTCGACGCGCGTAGCGGCTCCGCCGTGCGTCTCCTGCGACAGCGGAAGCGCCGCGAGGAGAAGCCCCTTGCCGTCATGTATCCCACGCTGAGTCGCGCCCGAGCGGACTGCCTCATGTCGGACGCCGAGGCCTCCGCGTTGACGTCGCCTTGGGCGCCGATCGTGCTCCTGCGCAAGCGCCAGCACGCGACCGAGGTGTCGGATGAAGTGGCGCCCGGTTCCCCAACTCTGGGGGTCATGCTCCCCTACACGCCCTTGCACGACCTGCTCATGCGCGAGGTGGGGTTCCCCGTCGTCGCGACGAGCGGGAACTTGAGCGAGGAGCCCATCTGCATCGACGAAACGGATGCTCTCGACAGGCTCGGGGCCATCGCGGACGTCTTCCTCGTCCACGACCGACCCATAGCGCGCCAGGTGGACGACTCGGTCGTGCGCGTGTTCCGAGGGGAAACTACCGTGCTGCGCGCCGGTCGCGGCTACGCGCCGTTCTCGATCGAAACCGGCCGCGCGGGTTCTCACGTGCTTGCCGTCGGGCCGCACATGAAGAGCACGATTGCGGTCTCATCTGGGGGCAAGGCGTTCGTCAGCCAGCACATCGGCACGCTGGACACGCCGCAGGCCCTGGAGGCGTATCGCCGAGTCCACAAGGACTTCGGGGCGCTCTACGCCCATGAGCCGGTCGCGGTAGCGTGCGACACCCATCCAGACTACGCCTCTACCGCCTACGCTAAGGGCGTAGGCGCCCTAATGGTTGCCGTGCAGCACCACTACGCGCACGTTCTCGCCTGCATGGCCGAGCGGGGGTTGGCGGGCCCAGTACTCGGCGTGTCGTGGGACGGGACCGGCCACGGCGATGACGGCACGGTATGGGGCGGCGAGTTTCTGGTGGCGACTCGCGAGGGCTACGAGCGCGTGGCGCATCTTCGTCCGTTCCGCTTGCCAGGCGGCGAGATCGCTGCCCGAGAGCCGCGCCGTTCCGCTGCGGGGCTGCTGTATGAGGCCTACGGCGCGGACGCCTTCGCGATGCTGGATCTTCCACCAATACGGGCGTTTGCCGAGACAGAACGCCGCGTCATCGGGCGCATGCTCGACCGTGGCGTGAACGCCCCGGTCACATCGAGCGCCGGCCGCCTCTTCGACGGGTTCGCATCGTTGGTTGGACTCAAGCACCGGGCAGCGTTCGAGGGACAGGCGGCGATGATGCTTGAACACTCCATCGGCCCCAACGCGTCGAGTTCCACCTACGAGTTCGGCTACGACAGCGGCGCAGGCGTGTTGGACTGGGCGCCGATGCTGCGGGCCGCGGTGTCGGACTTGCGCGCGTCCGTTCCCACGGCGGAGATCGCCGCGCGTTTCCACAACACGCTGGCGGCGATGGCGCTTGCCGTGGCGCGGTCTGTTGGCATCCCGGACGTCGTCCTGACCGGCGGGTGCTTCCAGAACTGGTATCTTACCGAACGCGCGGTGGCCGGGCTCGAACGCGCCGGGATGCGTCCGCACTGGCATCGTCGCGTGCCACCGAACGACGGGGGCGTGGCGCTTGGGCAACTGGTCGGCGCCATCGCTCGCGTGGAGGGAGAAGGCTGATGTGTCTGGGCGTGCCGGGGAAGATCGAGAGCGTGGCCGGCGACGGTCTGCTGCGCGTGGGGAAGGTGACCTTCGGTGGCGCCGTAAGAGAAGCGCACCTGGGCTACGTGCCGGACGCCTCGGTAGGCGACTACGTGATCGTGCACGCGGGCTTCGCCATCAGTCGCGTGGACGAGGAGGAGGCGGCGCGCATCTTCGAGTATCTTCGCGAGATGGACGAACTGGCTGAGCTCGACGAGCAGGGAGCCAGGGCATGAAGTACGTCGACGAGTACCGGGACGAGGCGGCCGCGCACAGGCTAGCGGACGAGCTGGCGCACGCCACGACCCGCCCCTGGACGATCATGGAAGTCTGTGGCGGCCAGACCCACGCGATCGTGAAGTTCGGCATCGACACCCTCCTCCCCGACGGTGTCACGCTGGTGCACGGTCCTGGCTGTCCCGTCTGCGTGACGCCGCTCGAGCTGATCGACCAAGCGATCGAGATCGCCGC
The DNA here is from genome assembly GCA_964473525.1 of uncultured bacterium. Lineage (GTDB taxonomy): Bacteria > Poribacteria > WGA-4E. The sequence continues at coordinate 39,252 of CAYYPK010000016.1, read as the reverse complement.
GCGACCCGAGGTCATCTTCTGCTCCTTCGGAGACATGCTTCGCGTGCCGGGCTCCGAGTCTGACCTGCTGCGGGTGAAGGCGCATGGCGGCGACGTGCGCATCGTGTATTCGCCCCTCGACGCCCTGCAACTCGCCAGAAAGCACCCCGACCGCGAGGTGGTGTTCTTCGCCGTTGGTTTCGAGACGACCGCGCCAGCGAATGCGATGACCGTCTACCAGGCGAAGCGCGAAGGCATCGGCAACTTCTCACTCCTGGTGTCGCACGTGCTTGTGCCACCGGCGATGGCGACTATCCTCTCCTCGCCGACCAACCGCGTGCAGGGATTCCTCGCCGCCGGTCACGTCTGCACGGTCATGGGGTATGCGGAATACGAGCCGCTCGCGCGGGAGTACCGCGTGCCCATAGTCGTCACCGGCTTCGAGCCGCTGGACATCCTCCACGGCGTGCTAATGTGCGTCCAGCAGCTCGAAGACGGGCGCGCCGAAGTGGAGAACCAGTACACGCGCTCCGTCCGCCGGGACGGCAATGCCCCCGCTCGTGGCGTGATGGCGGAGGTGTTTCGCGTGGTCCCTCGGAAATGGCGAGGCGTTGGCGAGATCGGCGCCAGCGGGCTCGCGCTGACTCCTGAATACGCGACCTTCGACGCGGAGAGTCGCTTCGATGTCGCTGAGGTGCTCGTCGATGAACCCAGCGAGTGCGTCAGCGGCCTTGTGCTGCAAGGGGTGACGAAGCCCGACGAGTGCGCCGCGTTTGGAGGGTCTTGCACACCCGAATCGCCGTTGGGCGCGACGATGGTCTCGTCCGAAGGCGCGTGCGCCGCTTACTACCGTTACCGCCGCATCGCGACTCCCGCCTAGACGGAGGGAACATGCCAGAAGGCCTCGTCTGCCCAATCCCGCTAGCCGACTATCCCCACGTACTGCTCGCGCACGGAGGGGGTGGCAAGCTCACGCATACTCTCATCGAGCAGATGTTCGCGCCGACATTCGGCGCCGACACCCCCGAGCGTCGGCACGACGGGGCGTCACTCACGATAGACGGCGCGCGGCTCGCCTTCACTACGGACTCCTACATCGTCGATCCGCTGTTCTTCCCAGGGGGGAACATCGGCTCTCTTGCCGTCAACGGGACGGTGAACGACCTCGCGATGTGCGGAGCGCGACCTCTGCACCTGAGCGTGGGCATGATCGTCGAGGAGGGTCTGCCAATGGACACCCTCTGGCGCGTGACGCAGGAAATGAAGCGCGCCGCGGACACTGCTGGAGTCACCATCGTGACGGGCGACACGAAGGTGGTGGACCGAGGCAAGGGCGATGGTCTCTTCATCAACACGGCAGGCGTTGGCGTCCGTGAAACGGAGGCCGACATCTCCCCGTCGGCCGTGCGTTCGGGTGATGTCGTCCTGTTGAGCGGCGACATCGGTCGGCACGGCATGGCGATCATGGCCGTCCGCGAAGGGCTGGAGTTCGAGACCACTATCGAGAGCGACTGCGCTCCGCTCGTGGCTCCCGTGCTGTCGCTCCTCGCCGCGGGAATCAACGTGAGATGCTTGCGAGACCTGACGCGCGGCGGGCTGGCCAGCGCCCTGGTCGAAATCGCCGGGGCCGCGGACGTTCACATCTCCGTACGCGAGTTGCAGGTTCCCGTCCTGGAGGATGTCCGGGGAGCGTGCGAAATCCTGGGTCTGGACCCCATGTACGTGGCGAACGAGGGCTGCTTCATCGCCTTTGTGCCTCCCGAAGACGCTGATGCCGCGCTGGACATCATGGCGCGACACGTCGATGCCGGCGCCCCCGCTCGCATTGGGGAAGTGACCGACCGCAACCCCGGCGTCGTCACCGTGACGGGCCAGCTTGGGGCGGAACGCGTGCTGGACATGCTCAGCGGAGAGCAACTCCCCAGGATATGCTAGTCAGGAGAGGGCGGCCGAAGGCTCGGGCCGCAGGGCGCCCGCTACTCGCGTGAGTACGCCAACATCGTCGCAACAGTTCTGTAGCCAACGCGCTGGTACATGCACGCGGAGGCCTCATCGCCCGCGCTCAGACACACCGCGTCCATGCCAGACTCGAACGCGTGCGCCGTGGCGACCGCGCTGACGGCCGACGCCATGCCCCGGCGTCGGTACGCGGGCAGCGTCGCGACCCCTACGAGTTCCGTCATGCCGTCGTGCGGCGCGGCAAGCTGAGCTACGCACACGACATCTCCGCCCAGTGTGCCGACGAACCCTTGGCCGCTCGCAAGAAACGCCCTCAGCTCGGCGACATCCGAGCCGCTGGGCCGCCACTCGTCGCCGGCCCCGAACCCCCGCACCTGAGCCGTGACCATCGCGCGGAGCGTCTCGTCCGAAGCCCCGGCGCCGACGGTCTGGATCGTGAAGCCGGGGAGGTCCGACGCGGACGCGCCGTCGCCGCGCGCGCGGGCCATCGCCGGCCCTCGGTACTCCTCACGGAATCCAGCGGCGCGCAACGCAGCGGGTAGACGCGGCGCGTACTCCTCGACAAACTCAAGCCTCGGCGTGCGCCCACGGCTCTCGAATTCGCCGCCCAGCGCCGCGATGGACGAGGACGCGTGCGCCGCCGCCCCGGTGTTCGGGATGGCGTAGTTCAGGTGCACTCGGTCGTTCGTGGCGTGGAAGAAGAGCGTGAATCCGGGCAGAGGAACGGCGTCATATGCCGTCGCCGCCATCCGTCGCAGGTAGTTCTGAAGCCTGGACACGTCCACTCGTGAACCCTCGGGGGCGCCACGCATCGGGGCTCTGTCACCAGTAGTTGGCAGCGGCCGCCGTGACACACGGCCCCTTCGGCGATGTCATGCTGAGCCGGAGGCGAAGCATCTCTTCTGGCGCGAGCACTCCACGACCAGGGCGCCCATCCGCTGTTACTCCGCACAAGGTGGCCCGCTCACCTCGAGATGCTTCGTCGCCTACAGCTCCTCAGCATGACAGCCTGACGGATCAGCCGGGCGCGCCGCTACAGGCGCTCCACGAGCACACCTCACGTGCTGTCGTGCCTCGCGCGGAAAGCCGACGCACGATACCATGCCTGTCGGCTTGGTTCCCAAGAGCCAGCACGGCCAGAGGGGCCGGAAGGGCGAGACCACGCCGACGAAGGGAGCGCGCGTGCCGTACTTCGAGGGTCTGGACGCAGAGACCTGCGAGCGTGTGATGGACAAGCTGGTCGCGTCAACCTGCGCCGCCTTTGCGCTGGAACTGACGGCGTGGCGCTTCGTCGGGCATTCGGAGAACGTCGTGTGCAGGTTGACCGCCCGCGCGGGCGGTCGTGCGCGGGACTACGCCCTTCGCGTTGGGAAGCCAGGACGGTACTCGACGGCGCAGATCGAGGCGGAGTGCGCTTGGATCAACGCCATCGCGCGCGAAACTCCCGTGCGCTGCCTCGCTCCGCTCACGACGCGTGACGGGGCGCACGTGGCCGAGATACCTGTCCCCGAGCTGGCGGCCCACCGTCGGTGCAGTCTCTTCCCGTGGGTCACGGGCGCACAGGTGGATGAGCCCCAGCCCGACCACCTCCGGCAGCTGGGAGAGACGACCGCAGCGTTGCACAACCACGCCGACGTCTACTCACGCGGCGCCCGGGTCGACCGGCCTAGTGCCGAGTGGCCGGACATCCTGGCGCGCTTTCTCAAGGGCGACCTGACCGCAGCGTGGGAGGATCACCAGGGACCAGCGATGACCGACGACGCGCGCGCGGTCTTCGCCGAGGCCGCGGCGCGTGTCCGGGCCGAGGCCGCAGCGTTCCCTACCGACGCGGACCACGGGCTGATCCACGCCGACCTGCATCTCCATAACGTCGTCTACGCCGATGGCGACCTGTGGCCTATCGACTTCGACGACTGCCAATACGGGCACTACATGACTGACGCCGCGACCACCCTCTTCCACCTCGGCCGTCCTCGTGGCGACGGTCAGCAGCCTCTAGTGGACGCCTACTTCGAGGGTTATGTCACAGGACGGCGGCTGCCGGCCGACTGGGAGCGTCAGGTGGCCACCTTCGGCGCCGTGCGGTTCTTCTCCATGGCGGATTGGATACTGAGTTGGCGACGCGAGGACCACATGGGGCCGGGATCGGCCATGCTGGCGTCCTTCGCGACGCACTTGCGTGATTACCTGACGTCCCCCGCGTAACCTCACGGCCGTTGCGCCTGGCGACGCTTCGACGCTCTGCGGCTTGCGCGGCCGCGTATGTCGGCCGACCATAGATGCGACGCTGAAGCTCGCCACGCTGTCCAGCGTCAGCTATCGGACACAGGAGGGTTCCGCATGTCTACGCTGCTCAAATCGCGCGCCGCCATTGCTCTCTACACTTGCGGGTTCCTCGGGGTCGCCGCGCTCACCGCGCACGGGGTCCAGAACTTCAAGGTGTCGCAGTGGGACGGCGGCCACCAGATCTGGTTCGAGGCCGAGGACTTCGACGAGCGCGACCCAGGCGAGACTTACAAGCTCGGGGACGCCGAGGGCGTCCTCGATCCTGCCGACGGCGCCTTTGGGGACATCGTCACGAACGCGGGTGGCAAGGGTTGGCTGCTCTACCGGTTCGACATCAGCAAGGCTGGCGGCAAGGCTGGCGACTGGCGGTTCATCGGGCGCATCATCAACCCCAGCAACGCCTCCGACTGGCTGTGGGTGCTTGGCGACGACGGCGATGAGATCCCGGCAGCCGAGCCGGCCTTCGTGCGTCCTGACGACATTATCTTCGAGAACAACAGCCCCGACTGGACATGGCGCACGGATGGCGACTTCGGCGCCGATGGCGGCACCGTCAACAAGTTGCAGGACGGCGAAAACGTGATGATGATCTGGACCCGCGGGAGCAATCTCACCGACCAGTACGACGTCTTCATGTGGGCGGACGATCTGGCGTACACGCCGACGGACGACGACTACATCAACGCCGACGAGAAGAGCGCGCTAGACGTCCAGGCGGAGGCGAAGCTCGCGACGACGTGGGCGGACATGAAGCGGTGAACACCCCGAGCCGGCGGGCGGCCCGGAGCTGCACAGGGGCCGCCCACCGATTGAGCTACCGTCTCCGCTTGACCACGCCCCACGCGGTGGCCGCCTTGCCTCGGGCGTCCACGGCTTGCGGCTCGCCGACGCCCTCTTCGACGGCGTATTCGCCTTCGTAGAAGCGCACGCGGTCGATCCAGACCATGCCCTTCGTGTCGCGCAGCTCGATGTAGACACCGACGATGTTGTCATCCACGTCGATCTCCGCTTCGGCGTGGTGCTCCTGCCACTCGTCCGGCATGATCATGATGTCCGCGAAGCCGTAGGTCGTCCACGGGTCGGCGCGGTGGTTCACCCTAAGCGTCGCCGGACGCACCTTGTCCGAGTTGAGCCACAGCGCGAACGTCATGGTCGTGCCGGCGTCGATGACGAACGGGTTCTGGTGCCATTCCACGCGCTGGCCATTCCCTGCGTTGAACACGTCGATCCGGTAGCTCGCCTTGCCGGTGAAGGCGACCGCGTCGTCGACTTCGTGCTCCACGCCAGCGTTTCCGGCGTCCTCGACCCAGACATTCCACGGAGTGCCGCCGTCCTCGAAGTCGAAGTTCTGTATCAGGTTCTCGGGCTCCGCGGCATGGCTCGCGTATACGCTCCCACCGAGGAGCGTGGCAAGTGCCAGAGCCTGTCCGAAGCGTTGCTGAACCATGTCTCTCCATCCCCCGGTTGGGTGCAAGCGTCTTCCGACAACCTAGCAACCTGGCCGGGGGCGCGCAAGCCTGCTTCCCAGCGTTGGCTACGCCGACGCCGCGAGGTACGATGGCGCGAAGCGTGGTCGTGGCCCGAACGTGGAGAGCAACGTATGCCCGCAACGCCGTTCCCAGTCGCGCCCGTGGACGACCGCGTCTTCCAGGATCTGCGCGCCTCCGCCATGGCGTCGACAGCGCTGGCCCTGGCGCGCGACATCGGCCTTTTCGACCTACTGGCCGACGCCCCGCGCACCATCGACGACACGGCGAGCGCGTACGACGTGACGGAGCGCGCCGCGGAGGCCTTGCTGGCCACGGTGGCGGCGACGGGGATGGCGCGCGTTACGAGTCGAGGGCAGTACGAGCCCACGGACGTCGCCCGGACCTACCTCCTGACCGACGGGCCCTTCGAGCCCACGACATCACTCTCCGCGGACGCCGACCTCGTGGGACGTCTCACGACGGCGTTCGAGTCGAAGGACGGCCCGCCGGAGCCGTTTGCCGTCGTCATGGGAGAACTGACCGACGAGGAGGTGCGCAGGTTCATAGGCCACATGCACACCGGTACCCTCGCCGCTGCGGGCGGCCTCGGCGCGCTGCCGATGTTCGCGTCGATCCGTAGCCTGCTCGACGTGGCCGGCGGGTCGGGCTCTCTGTGCTGCGGGGTCGCGAGTCAGCACGAGCGTATCCAGTGCACGATCCTCGACCTCGAACCGGTCTGCCGCATCGCTGACGAGAACATCGCGACCTACGGCCTGTCCGAGCGCGTGCGAACCCACGTCGCCGACATGTTCCACGATGAGTGGCCCCGAGGCCACGACGCCCTGCTCTTCGGCAACATCTTCCACGACTGGGATCCGGAGGCGTGCCGCGAGCTCGCGCGGAGGTCGTTCGACGCGCTGGAGTCCGGCGGACGCATCCTGCTGCACGAGATGCTACTCGACGAGACGAAGGACGGGCCGCTGGCCGTCGCGTGCATGTCGCTCACGATGCTGATGCACGAGAAGGGCAAGCAGTTCACCCCGGGCGAGTTGCGCGATCTGCTAGGCGATGTCGGGTTCGTCGAGTTCGACGTCACGCACAGCTTCGGCTACTACTCCGTCGTCAGCGCCGTGAAACCGTAGCGTAGCCGCTCTACCCAACGTAGGGAGTTCTGCCAGATGGTCCTGCTCGCCGCGGTAATGCTGTACGCTGCCCCACCCAAGACGCGGGAGTGGCAGCCGATTCCTGAGATGACCGACGAATTCGACGGGTCGGTACTCGACGACACGAAGTGGCACGCCCACAACCCGACGTGGCTTGGTCGCCAACCTGGCTACTTCAGTCCCGGTAACGTCACCGTCCGCGACGGGCAGATGCACATCACGATGCGGGCCGAGGATCTGCCGGGCCTACCCGACGGCTACCACACCTACACATGTGGCGCGGTGCAGAGCAAGACGACGACCCTGTACGGGTACTACGAGACGAGATGCCGGCCCATGCGGTCTCGCGGGTCCAGCTCGTTCTGGTTCTACAACGACACGCCGACATGGTGGACGGAGATCGACGTGTTCGAGATCGGGGGTGGAGTTCCTGGCAAGGAGCGCGCCATGCACACGAACGTGCACGTCTTCCGCAAGCCGGACGACCTGTCGATGGATACAACGTCCGATTACGGCGTCTATGAGCACGCCGCCGACCTCGCCGATGACTTCCACACGTATGGGCTGGAGTGGACGCCAGACCACCTGACGTTCTACTTCGACGACGTTCCCGTGCGCACGATCGAGAATGCGGAGTACCACCAACCGCTGCGCCTGAACTTCGATAGCGAGACCATGCCGGACTGGTTAGGGCTACCCGACGAGGCGAATCTCCCGTCCACGTTCAGCATTGACTATGTGCGAGCGTGGCGCCTGCCATAGACCGCCGACTAAGGCGCCCAGACGATGTGGCGGCGCCTGCGGTCTACTCGTCGCCTGCCCGGTGCCCGACGTGGATGGGCAACACGGTCGAGTAGGCGAGTCCGTCGGACCCAGTCGCCATCACGAGCAGTCCCGTCGAGGCGTTCACGGGATGCTTCGTGCTCGTCACATTGCGTAGCGTGACGCCAGGCGCCGACAGCGCCACGTGCGCCGCGCCGCTGAAGTCAATGGCGTCGCGGGGCGACACGCGGTACAGGATCTCGTCGCCGTGTCGGTAGAACACGTAGACCTCGTCGTTCGTCTCATCCAGCGCCACGATGGGCCGCGACGTGAAGACGTCGGTCACGGGCACAACGTCGAACAGCCGCCAGCCGCCTTCAAGCGCGCGCACGTTGAGGATGATCTGCGCCTGCGTAGGCCCGTCCACGGGCCGTGGCACGTCATCCACGCTCGTCTTGGTCACGACGTACAGCGTGCCATCATCGGCCGCTGCCATGTTGATGTGGTCGTCGGCGACGTGCCCTCCCTGCGCGACGGTCTCCGGCGGTCGCCACTCGCCGTGCGGGTCCGTCCCCGCTCGCCAACGGAATCCCAGCGACTGTGTGTTCTGATCTGACCAGAACACGCCCAGGCGTGCGTCGACTGGAGGGGACGCCGCGCCAGCGGCAGAGAACGTCACGATGGCTGCGATGTCATCGGCAGCGAGGCCCGACGCGAGAACGACCGGCGTGCTTGGGGGCCCGGCTTCGACGACCAAGACATCCCCATCCACGACGGCGGCCACCATGTACCCGCCTGTGTGCCACGCGATCGTGGCGGTTTCGTGTCCGGTCGGCATGTACACCGCCCTCGGCAGACTCCGAACCGCCTGGTACGCTCCCGCCTGGGGGTCGTACGTGTAGTGGCGCGTGGTCAGTGCGGACTTGTGCCAGACGAGCGCGGTCACATCACCTGCCGCCGCGTGTACATCAGCGCGCGCGTCTGTGACGGGCCACAGCCGTCCACCGGGCCAGGTGGCGGGTCGCCACAAGGTACCGTCAACGAGCCGGTAGAAGCGCACCCCTGTCACGCCGTCCGACAGGATCGCCCACCACCCGTCGTGATACCAGCACTTGGACTGCGGTTTGTCGGCTGTCGCGTCGGAGGATACGTGGAACGGCGTGATTGACGACGCCCACGCGCTCCGCCCCGCGCACACGAGTAGCGCCACCAGGAGCCATCGCTTCATGCTGCCGTCTCGTCGCTAGGGAACACGTCGCGAGCCACGCGGAGGATGTTCCCGCCCAGGATCTTGCGGATGTCGTCGTCCGAGTAGCCGCGCTGCACCATGCCGACGGTGAACATGGGCCAGTTGGTCCACGCCATGCTGCGCACCTGGCTCTCCTGCCGCCACTCCCGCGAACCCATGTCGTCGTCCGGCCGCCAGTACATCTCCCACGCGGTGCGCTTGCGGCGGCGGCTCGGTATCTTGCGCCACTCCTCGTTGCTGGCGGTCGAGGCGGCGGCGACGTCCGTGCCGATAGTGACGTGGTCGGCGCCAAACTTCCGCGTGATGTCGTTGATGTGGTCGAGCATCGCGTTGATGTCGCCCGTGCCTGACAGGAAGCGTGGTATACAGCAAACGCCTATCGTGCCGCCCGTGTCGACGATGGCGCGCATCACCTCGTCGGACTTGCAGCGGTAGTGGTCGCTGAGCGCCGCGCTGCCGGAGTGGCTCGCGACCATCGGCTTGGCCGACTCGCGCGCGGCGTCGATGCCCGTCTGCCACGACGAATGCGCGACATCGACGATGACGCCGACGCGGTTCATCTCCTGCACAACGCTACGTCCGAAGTCGCTCAGACCCGTGTTGCTGTACTCCGCGCAGCCGTCGCCGATCATGTTCCGACGGTTGTACGTCAGGTGCATCATCCGCACACCCATCTGGAAGAACACGCGGACGTACCGGAGTTCGTCCTCGACGGACACCCAGTCCTGCGTGAGCGGCACGCCGTTGCCCGTCATGTAGAGGCAGTGCTGACCGGCGGCCTTCGCCTGGACGATGTCGCTCGGCGTCACGGCCCTCGAGAGGAACGGCGCCAGCATGTCGGTGACGTAGGTGTACCGTGCCAGGCGTTTCATCAGGCGGAGCGGATCCTGACCCTCCTCGCCAGCGTTCTGCAGGACGCACGTGACACCCGACGCCTCCCACGCCTCCTGGAACTCCTCCCGCTCGCGGGCGTCCGTCACGCAGCGGGTCATGCGCATGTCTTCGGTGATGTCCTGTAGCTCGGCCTCTGACGCGCCCGCCTCAATGGCCGACGCGACGGCGTCGCCGTCGGGCGCGCAGCGGGGGCTGAAGCCGTACGACTCCACCACGAGCGCGTCGGCGTGCAGTTCCATCCCGTGCTGAAGGTCTCTGTCGCTGGGGTCGAGCAGACCGAGCGCGACCAGTCGGTCTCGCTCGATAGTATCGCGTTGCGCGCTCATGCGTGACTCCTCTGATCGGCGGATGACGCTCCGGAGTTTACAGCGCCGCCGGGTCGGGGCGGAATCCCACCGTTGGCCTCGTCCTGCACGCTTGCCGCGCCGGCGCGAGCCTGTGACAATAGACCGGAGAGAGACGATACAGCGTAGGACGGTAGGATATGGAGTGTTCGCACTGCGGTCATAGCAACCGCGAAGGCGCGAACTTCTGCTCGAAGTGCGGGGAATCGCTCGCCCGACTGTGCCCGTCCTGCGGCGCGGACGCGGATTCGGACGCGAACTTCTGCGACGTCTGCGGGACATCCCTGAACGCCCCGGCCTCTGGGAACGCCGCGCCCGCCGCGGTCGAGACCGCCGCCGAGGCCTCGGTCTCGGCGCCTTCGCCGATGGCTGCGCCGGCTGCGGCCGGCGCCGTTGCTGACCCGTCGCCCGCCGCCCCGCCGCCTGCCACCCCGCAAGTCGCCGTTCCGTCCGCCGAACGCCGCCAACTGACAGTCGTGTTCTGTGACCTTGTGGGCTCCACGGAGATGTCGGGCCGGCTCGACCCCGAGGCCCTGCGCGACATCATACGCGCGTATCAGACGGCTGCGGAGAAGGTCATCCTGCGGTACGAGGGTCACATCGCCCAATACCTCGGCGACGGCTTGCTCGCCTACTTTGGCTATCCACGCGCGTACGAGGATGACGTGCACCGCGCTGTGCGGGCCGCCCTTGGAATACTTGGCGCGGTGTCTCTCCTCGCCCCCGAGGTGAAGGACCGGTGGGACGTGGACCTCGAAGTCCGCATCGGAGCGCACACCGGACACGTGGTCGTCGGCGACATGGGTGGCGACGAGGTGCGTGAGTCGCTCGCCGTTGGCGACACACCGAACATCGCGGCGCGTGTCCAGGGGATCGCCGAGCCCGGATCGCTGGTCATAACCGACGCCTCCCACCGCCTCGTGGATGGGTTCTTCAGTTGCTCTTCGCTGGGCGAACACGACCTGCGTGGCGTCGCCGAGCCCGTGGAACTGCACCGCGTGTTGCACGAGAGCACCGCGCGCACGCGCCTGGATGTCGCCGCAATGGGCGGCCTGACTCCGCTGATTGGGCGCGACCGTGAAGTCGCCGTCCTGGCGGAACGCTGGGCGGACGCGAAGCGCGGAGCGGGCTCCGTGGTCATGCTCACGGGAGAGGGCGGCATCGGCAAGTCGCGCCTGGTTGCCTCCTTGAAAGAGCACGTCGCGTTGGACTCCGAGGCGTGGCTCTCCGAGAGTCAGTGCTCCGCGCACCATAGGAACACGGCGCTGTACCCCGTGGTCGATACGTTCGAGAACACCGTCCTGCGGTTCACGCCCGAAGACACCGCGGACGCGAAACGCGAGCGCCTGGCGGGGCTCCTCGCCCAATATGGCTTCGACCTCGACCAGGCAGTCCCGCTGTTCTCGGAGCTCTTCTCGATACCGGGCGAGCCCGGAGCGCCATCGCGGGATCTGACGCCCGAGCAGAGGAAACAGCGGGTGCTGGACGGGTTCGCTCGCATGCTCTGCGTGCGCGGGAGCCAGCAGCCCACGCTGTTTGTGATGGAGGACGTCCAGTGGGCGGACCCATCGACATTGGAGCTGCTCGATCTGATCGTCGATCAAGCGCCTGCGGTGTCCCTCATGGTTCTGATCACCTCGCGGCCGGAGTTCGAGTCGCCGTGGTCCCAGCGGTCCTTCGTTACGCAGGTGAACCTTGGGCGTCTGCGCGCCGAGGATACGGTCGACATGGTCCTCAGGATCGCCGGCGACAAGTCGCTCCCCGAGGAAGTCGTCGCACAGGTGGTCGAGAAGACCGACGGCGTGCCGCTCTTCGTCGAGGAACTGCTGAAGACGGTGATCGACTCGGACCTCGTGGTTGAGCGCGAGCAAGGTTACGAGCTGACCCGGCCGCTGCCGGCGCTTGGGATCCCGTCAACGCTGCACGCCTCACTCATGGCGCGTCTTGACCGGCTGGCGGCCGTTCGCGACGTGCTACAGCTAGCAGCCACTATCGGGCGCGGATTCAGCTACGAGCTGCTGCGAACGGTATCGCCCTTGGACGAACCCACACTACGCTCGCATCTCGCGGAACTCGTCGCCGCGGAATTTCTCTACCCGCGTGGTGCTCCACCGACCGCGACGTACACCTTCAAGCACGCCCTGTTGCAGGATGCCGCGTACGGCTCGCTGCTGCGCAGCACGCAGCAGACCTACCATCAGAAGATCGCTACGGCGCTGGAAGACCGTGGGCTCGACGCTACCCCACCGGAGCTGCTGGCCCACCACTATACACACGCTGGGCGACCGGAGGAGGCAATATCCTACTGGCGCACAGCGGCTCGACGCGCCAAGACCCGCGGCGCCAATGCCGAGGCGGTTACGCATCTGAGACAGGCTCTGACGCTAGTTGAGGGCCTCGACCCGTCGCAGGAGACCCAGGCGCGGGAACTCGAATGCCTTATAGACCTCGGCCCCGCTCTGATCGCTGCGGGAGGCTACGCAACGCCCGAGGTGAAGGACACCTACACGCGGGCTCTCACGCTCAGTCGTGGCGTGGGCGAGGACAGCGTCGCCTACTTCCGCGCGTGGTCCGGGCTGTGGAGCTACTACATGTCGCGCGGCCCTGTGACAACCGCACACGAGATCGCGTCCCAGCTGCTGAGCATCGCGGAGCGTTCAGGCGAGTTGGGGCTGCGCATCAGCGCGCGCAGCATGCTTGCCGACGTGGTGTACAACCTCGGTCACTTCCACGAAGCCGTCGAACACTGCCAGGAGGGCATCGCCCTCGACCGAGAGCGCGCGGAGCTGGACAGCGCGTACGCCGGGAGCGACGACCCCGGCATCATGTGCCGGGTGTGGGGCTCGTGGGCTCTGTCCCGGCTGGGGCATCAGCGGCGCGCGCAGGACATGGCTGACGAGGCGTTGCGCCTCGGCCTTCACCACAAGTCGGCCCTGATACGGGTCGAGGCGCCGATGTATGCGGCGGCATTCCACGGACAGAACCGCCTGTTCGACAGGGCGCACGAGATCAACGACCAGGCTCTCGCCCTCGCCCAGGAGTACGACTTCCGCGTTGGACTCGCGCTGTCTGATATGCGTCTTGGTTGGTTGAGGGCGTGTCACGGCGAAGCCCCCGGGCTCGCACAGATACAGACGGGCATCGAGGAGTGGCGCGCTGCAGGCAGCACCGTCGCCGCTCCTGCGTTCATGGGGCTCCTGGCGGAGGGGTGTATCGGCGTCGGCGACCGCGAAACAGGCCTCGCGGCCGTGGAAGAGGGGTTCGCCCACACGCGGGCCACGCGGTCAGCGCACAACGACGCCGAACTGCACCGCATGCACGGCGACCTGCTCGCCTTGGAGGACTCCGCGGCCGCGCGCGAAGCCGCCGAGAGGGCATACCAACGAGCCATCGATACAGCGCGCGAGCAGAGCGCGAAGGCGTGGGAGCTGCGTGCTGCCCTTTCTCTGGGCAATCTTCTGCGCGGTGACGGACGCGACACGGAAGCGCGCGCGGCTGTTTCCGAGGTTTACGACTGGTTCGAGGACGGGTCCGCGACGCCGGACCTACGAGACGCCAGGGCGCTGCTGGAGGCGTTGGCCGAGCGCGGCTGACGGCGCGGCGCACACGCAAGAGGGGGAAGAGCGATTAGCACCGGTGATACCGTCTGGCCGACGAAGACGCGCGATTTCCACAATCACCACTTCGACTCGACCACATGGGACGACTTCCCGTTCCGAGACGATGACATCATCATCTCGACGTACGCGAAGTCGGGCACGACGTGGGTGCAGCAGATCGTCTCGCAACTGCTGTTCAACGGCGAGGAAGGCCTGCCCGTGGCCGAGATGTCGCCGTGGATAGACCTGCGGCTGCCGCCAAAGGAAGTCAAGATGCCCGCCATCGAGGCGCAGGAGCATCGACGCTTTCTCAAGACGCATCTGCCCGTGGACGCTCTCGAGTTTTCCCCTAAGGCGAAGTACATCTACATCGCCCGGGACGGGCGCGACGTCGTGTGGAGTATGTACAACCACCACGCCTCGGCCAATCAGACATGGTACGAGGCGTTGAACGACACCCCAGGCCGTGTCGGCCCACCCATCGGCCCGCCCGCTGACTCCGTTCGGGAATACTTCCACGAATGGTTGGACAGGGACGGCCACCCGTTCTGGCCGTTCTGGGAAAACCTGCGCACGTGGTGGGCCATCCGCAAATTGCCCAACGTGTTCATGCTTCACTTTGCGTCGCTCAAGGCGGACATGCCTCGGGAGATTCGCCGCATAGCGGAGTTCCTGGAGATACCGATCGACGAGGCGAAGTGGGACGACATCGTCGAACACTGCACGTTCGAATACATGAAGCGCAACGCCGACAAGAGCGTCCCGCTCGGAGGAATCTTCTGGGACGGCGGGGCGCAGACGTTCATCCACCGCGGCACCAACGGCCGCTGGCATGACACGCTGAGCGCCGAGGAGATCGACAAGTACGAGACGATGGCCGAGGAGCAACTCGGTGACGAGTGCGCGCAGTGGCTTGCGACGGGGGCGATGCCTGCATAGACCCCGCGCCGCGAGAAGCGTCGGTGCGTCGCACAA